>JARAXD010000001.1:0-15281 GCA_033793685.1 Streptomyces sp. ME19-03-3
ACTCGTTCCACACCCACCGGCACCGCGCCCACTCCGCCACCAGGCCGGCGCGGGCGGTCGACGACACACGAAGCCGGTAGGTGTACCGGGCATGCCCGGCCCCTGCTCGATCAACGCTGTCGTCGTCACGCTCCGAAACCTAACAGCCCCCACGGACAACGAAGGAGAGTGCCGGTCAGGACGGATCTGCAGAGAACTCCGCCGCTTCGCGGCTCCGGCTCAAGGACCCATTCCTCCCCGGCCTGAAGGCCGGGGCATCCTGGGAGAAAGCAGGTGAACAGCCGACTGACAGGAATCTTAAGGTTCGGGCCTTAGGGTGACGCCGTGACCATGACGACCCCGCCCGGCTGGTACCCAGAACCCGGGCAGACAGGCGACGGCCCCGCTCTCGAGCGCTGGTGGGACGGGACCGAGTGGACCGAGTACACCCGCACCGCCCAGCCGCCCGCCCAGGGCTTCGCAGCGCCCGGCACGCCGGGTGCTCCGCCGTACCCCGCCGACGTGCTGTCCGGCGGGGGCGGCGGACGGCGCGGCGGTGTGATCGCCACCGCCGTCGTCGCCGCACTGGTGGTGGCGGGCGCGGTGATCGGCGGCGTCGTCGCCCTGGGCGGCGGCGACGACGCGCCCGCGGCGGCCCCCGGCCCCTCGGCGTCCGCCCCCCGCCCCGACTCAGGTGACGGTGGCCCGGACGGCGGTCCGGACGGCGGTCCCGGCGGTGGGCCGGCCGGCAGCGAACCGGGCTTCGTCGTGGACGTCCTCGACGGCATCAGCGTCCCGGTGCCCGACGGCTGGAAGGGACAGACGGACCGCTACGGCCGCGCCGCGCTGACCGTGAGCCCCTACCCGTGCCCCGGCGACTCCGCCCACACCTGTGTGCGCGGCGGCGTCACCACGGAGCCGGCCGAGGTCGCGGGCATCAAGGCGACCACCCCGAAGGCCGCCGCGACCGAGGACATCGCCAAGAACGCCGCGGAGTCCTACGGCGACGAGATCTACGGCGCCATCAGCTCGCACGAGGTGGCCGGCTCCGGCGCGGTCACCGTCGCCGGGCAGAAGGGCTACTACGTGCGCTGGAAGGTCGTGACCAAGAACGGCGACGACGGCCATGTGCAGTCGCTGGTCTTCCCCTCGCCCAAGGACCCCGACCGGCTCGTGCTGGTCCGCTACGGCTTCGACATCCACCCCAAGGCGCCCGGCCTGCCCGTGATGGACCAGATCACCAAGGGCATCAAGGCCTCCGGCTCCGGCGGCGGCACCGGCGTGTGACCGCGGCTCCCGCGCACGCCCCGGTCCGGCCCGTCCGGCCGGGGCGTGCGCGGGTCACAGGAACGTCCTGCCCTCGCCGCGGTACGTCGGCACCGACCGCACCACCCGGTCGCCCTCGACCAGGTGCAGCGTGTCGAAGCGCTCGCACAGCTCGCCCGCCTTGGCGTGCCGGAACCACACCTTGTCGCCGATCAGCAGGTCGTCGGCGGCCGTACCCAGCAGCGGCGTCTGCACCTCACCCGGTCCCTCCTGGGAGTCGTAGCGCAGCCCCTCCGGCAGGTAGGGCACGGGCAGCCGGTCCCGGCCCGCGGCGCCCGAGGCCGGGTAGCCGCCGCCGAGGACGGTGACGACGCCCACACCCGGGCGCCGCACCACGGGCAGCGCGAACAGCGCCGCCGGACGGCCCCGGAAGGAGGTGTAGTTGTCGAACAGCCGCGGCACGTACAGGCCCGACCCGGCCGCGATCTCGGTCACCGCCTCCTCGGCGGCCGTGCTCTGCACGCTGCCCGTCCCGCCGCCGTTGACGAACTCCAGCCCGGGCGCCACCTCCCGCACGGCCCGCACGACCTGCGCGCGCCGCGCCGCCAGCTCCCGGCGCGCCGTCGCCTGCATCAGCCGCACCGCGCGCGAGCGCAGCGGCCGGCCGGCCACCGTGTCGCCGACGCCGGCCACATGGCCCTCGTACGCCATGATCCCCACGAGCCGGAAGCCGGGACGCCGGGACACCGCGCGGGCCAGCGCCGCCATCTGCTCGGGCTGGTGGAGTGGCGAGCGCAGCGCGCCGATGCGGATCCGGCCCCCCAGCATCCGCAGCGAGGTGTCCAGTTCCAGGCACACGCGGACGATCTCGGAGCCGCCCGCCCGGGCGGAGTCGATGAGGTCGAGTTGGGCCACGTCGTCGACCATGACGGTCACCGCGCCCGCCAGTTTCGGGTCCGCGGCCAGCTCCGCGTAGCCGCCGCGATCCGCCGACGGGTAGGCCAGCAGGACGTCGCCGAAGCCCGAGCGCGCCAGCCACAGGGACTCGGCGAGCGTGAACGACATGATCCCCGCGAAGCCGTCCCGCTCCAGCACCCGCTCCAGCAGCGCGCGGCAGCGGACCGACTTGGACGCCACCCGAACCGGCTTGCCGCCCGCCCTGCGGACCAGGTCGTCCGCGTTGGCGTCGAAGGCCTCCAGGTCCACGATCGCCACCGGAGCGTCGAGATGGGCGGTGGCCCGGTCGTACCGTGCGCGAGCTGCTCCGCGTTCAGACATGCGCGCAGCTTGCCAGAACGGTGCTACCGAGCGGTAGGGGCGGGGTGAGGCGTACTGACGCGTCGTGAGGTCGCCCCGCCCAGTAGAGTGACGCCGCAGTCCATCGCGTGAACAGGCCGTCCGCCGTGCGGCCGTGAGGGGGCACCGGGTGAGCGCCGGTTTCGAGAGCGGGGGAGAGAGCCCCCGGCCGAGCTGGTCCCCTCCGCGCCCGATACCGCCGCCCGACGGCTCCGCGCCGCACACGCCCGCGCCGCACACGCCCGCGCCGCACACGCCCGCGCCGGTCGACCGGTCCGGACCCGCCGGCCCCGGCCGGTCAGCCGCGACCTGGACCGCCGCGGGCTCCGCCCGCACCGGCGAGCCCGACGGCGGGCCGCCCCCGGCGCGGTACGGCACGGCCCCCGCGCCCCCGCACCCGCGCCCCGTCGGCGACGCCCACCCTTCCGGTTCCGTACCGCTCCCGCCACCCGCCGCCGTTCCCGGAGCGCCGCCCGTACCCGTCGACCCACCGGCCGTGGCCTGGGTCTCGCCGGTACCGCCCTCGGCTCCGCCGCCGTACCCTCCCGGGCCGCCGCCCGCCGTCCCGGCGCGGCCCCGGACGGCCGCCGCGGCCCTGTGCCTGGTCCTGGGCCTCGGCCTGCTCGGCGGAGCCGGCGCCGGCGTGTGGCTCGACCACGGCCCGGCCGCACCCACCCCCACAGCGGCGGAGGTGAGCAGACGCGACTTCGCCGCCGCCCGCGGCCTGTGGCACAGCGCGCCCGTCGACACCCTCTTCCCGCCCACCCTGCACGGCAAGGGCCTCGGCCCGGGCGGCGCCGAACGCACCTGGACGCGGATCGGCGTGGCACCCGCCGGAGACTGCCAGGAGGCCTTCGACCCGCTGCTGGCGAAGGTGCTGCGCCCCGCGGGCTGCGTGAAACTGCTGCGTGCCACCTACACCGATCTCACGTCGAGCGCCGTGACCACCGTCGGACTGCTCGTCACCAAGGCCGACGCCCCCACGATGCGCAGGCTGCACGAGCGCTGGGCCACCGAACACCTCGGCAGCCGCACGGATCTGATGCCCCGTCCGGTCGCCTTCCCCGCCACGGTCTCGCACGGCTTCGGCGACCGCCAGCGCGCCAGCTGGACGGTCGTGATCGCCGCCGACCTGCCCGTCGTCGTGTACGCGGTGAGCGGCTTCGCCGACGGCCGCGAGATCGACGTCCCCCAGCCCGCCGCCTCGGCCGTCACCGAGGGCGCCACCAGCGCGCCCGCCCAGGCCGGACTGGGCCACGAGGCCGAGGCGCTGGCCGACGCCGTCGGCGGACGGGCCCGCGGCGCCGCGCGCGCACTGACCCCGACCGGAGGTTCCGGATGAGGAGACCGGCCGCCGGGCTGGCCGCCGTGGCCCTGGCCCTGCTGCTCCCGGTCGTCCCGGCCCACGCCGACGCCGTGCGCGACGCGGACTGGGCGCTGGACGCCCTGCACGCGCGCGAGGCGTGGCAGCGGACGAAGGGCGCGGGCGTCACCGTCGCCGTGCTGGACACGGGCGTGGACGGCACGCACCCGGACCTGTCCGGGCAGGTCCTCGAGGGCAGGGACATGGTCGGCTTCGGCGCCCGCCGCGGCGACGCCACCTGGGCCAAGCACGGCACCGGCATGGCCGGGATCATCGCCGGCCACGGCCACGGCGCCGGTGGTTCCGACGGAGTACTGGGCATCGCACCGGAGGCCAGGATCCTGCCCGTGCGGGTGATCCTGGAGGAGAAGGACCCGCAACGGAAGAAGGCCCGCACCCAGCGCGGCAGCGCACTCGCCGACGGCATCCGCTGGGCCGCCGACCACGGCGCCGACGTCATCAACCTCTCCCTCGGCGACGACAGCCGCACCGCACACCCCGAGGCGCAGGAGGACGACGCGATCCAGTACGCCCTGCGCAAGGGCGTGGTCGTCGTCGCCTCCGCCGGCAACGGCGGCGAGCAGGGCAACCGGGCCTCCTACCCCGCGGCGTACCCGGGGGTCATCGCGGTGGCCGCCGTGGACCGCTACGGCTCCCGCGCCGCCTTCTCCACCCGCCGCTGGTACGCGACGGTCGCCGCGCCCGGCGTCGACGTCGTCGTCGCCGACCCCAATCGCCGCTACTACGAGGGCTGGGGCACCAGCACGGCTTGCGCGTACGTCTCCGGCGTGGCCGCGCTCGTCCGCTCCGCCCACCCGCGGCTCAGCCCCGCGCAGGTGAAGCGACTGCTGGCGGACACCGCCCGCAGCACCCCCGCGGGCGGCCGCGACGACGCCGTCGGCCACGGCCTGGTGGACCCGGCTGCAGCGCTGAAGGCGGCGGCGAAGCTCACGCCCGAGGGCGCCGTGCCGAGCGCCGCGCCCTACCCGCGCGCGTACTTCGGCGCCGGCCCCGACGCGGCGAGGGCGGCCGCGGCCGCCGACGGGAACGCCCTGGGTGATGGCATCGCCGTGGCCTGCGCGGTGGCCGGCGCCGCACTGCTCGCCGTGGCGGCCCTGTTGTGGCTCCGGCCCCGGCGCACCGGCCCCCGTGACGGCCGGCGGCGCGGCTGAACCCGGCCACCACCGGCCGCGCGGCGTCCCGCGCGCCGCACTGCTCGCCGTGGCGGCCCGGTTGTGGCTCCGGCCGGGGCGGACCGGTGCCGGTGACGGCTGGCGGCGCGGCTGAACCCGGCCACCACCGGCCGCGCGGCGTCCCGCGCTCGGCCTGCCCCGAACCCCGGGAGAGCCTGCCGTCCGGTCCTCCGCCACGACCGGGGCCCGCACCGTTCCGTCGCCGTTCCCGCAGCCCGGTCCGGTGCCGCTGCGGCCCGCCGCAAAGGAGGCGTCCCGTCGGCCGCCGCGGACGAGCGTGACGTCGCGTCCACGGCACCTCGGTGCCGATGACGCCGCCGCAGCGGCCCACGGTGCGGCGGAGAGGGAGGAGAGGGAATCGCCCTCGGCGGGCCGCCGCGGCGACGCGTGGTCCGCACCACTGCGGCCGCCCGCTCCCCTGGCGCAGGCCCCCGTGCGTCGCCGGACCGCCGGGGGAGGCGCGTACCGGCGGGACGGTGCGCCGGATGACGGGGGCGTGAGCGGGCACCGCCGGCCACCCCCGATACCCTCGGGAGGTGGCTCTCAAGAACATCCCCGACTCCGGCTTCTCCGACGACGACGGCACCGCCGACCCCCGGCTCGCGGCGGCGCTCGCCGCGTACGACGCAGATCCGTCGGCCGAACCCGAGGTGCTGGCGGCCCTTGCGGGCGCGCGCTTCCTGGTGCCGGTCGTGGCGGTGCTCGGCGAGGTCGAGGAGGGACCGGGCGGGCTGCGCCGCGAGAAGACCAGCGACATGGCGGTGCCCACCATCCAGGCGGCCGACGGGCGCAAGGCGCTGCCGGCGTTCACCTCCACGCAGGCCCTCGCGCGCTGGCGGCCGGACGCCCGCCCGGTGGCCGTTCCCCTGGGGCAGGCGCTGCAGGCACTGGCGCACGAGAAGGCCGACACCCTGCTGATCGACATGGCGGGGCCGGTGCCGTACGCGCTGACCGGCGCAGCGCTGCGCGCCGTCGCGTCGGGCCGGGCGGACGCGGACCCGCTGGCCGACCCCGCGGTCCGCCAGGCCCTGCGGGCCGCGGTGGAGACGGCGCCGGAAGTGGCCCGCGCGCACCTCGTCCCCTCCGCCGACGCCGACGGCACACTGGGACTGGTCCTCGACCCGGGCGCCGACGTGCGCCAGGTCGCGCAGCGCGTCTCGGCGACGCTGGCGGCGGACCAGGTCCTGCGCGGCGCACTGGTGCGCGGCATCGAACTGGCCCTGCTTCCCGCGGACACCCGGCTGCCCGGCGAACCGCTCTTCACACGCTGACGGCGCCGCCCACCGGGGCGGCGCCGTCGTGTCGTGTGCATCGCGTGCGAGCGGGTGCGGCGACCGGGTCACCACCCGCCCCCGGGCAGGTTCCTAGCCGTGGACCGGGCCGGTGAACTTCTCGCCCGGGCCCTCGCCCGGGGCGTCGGGGACGACGGACTCCTCACGGAAGGCGAGCTGCAGCGACTTCAGGCCGTCCCGCAGCGGGGCGGCGTGGTAGGAGCCGATCTCGGTGGCGCCGGCGGTGACCAGGCCGGCCAGCGCGGTGATCAGCTTGCGCGCCTCGTCGAGGTCCTTGTGCCGGTCGCCGTCCTCCGCGAGGCCGAGGTTCACCGCCGCCGCGCTCATCAGGTGCACCGCGACCGTGGTGATCACCTCGACCGCCGGGACGTCCGCGATGTCGCGGGTCATCGTGTCGAAGTCGGGGCGGTCCGCGGACGGGGACTCGGGCTGGGGGCTGGCGTCACTCATACCTCACACGATAGGGCCACGTCGGCCGATTACGGTCTGCGGGCCGGGACTGGTATGCTTGACGATCGACCGGCTGGACACCCCGTGGACGTCATGGAAACGGAGCGCTCCAGCCCACAAGTGGAGGCTCCGATCTCCCACCTTGCCGGCCCCCGAGGGCGGCGGGTCACCGGTCAGGTGCCGTGTCCCCGGACGAGGATGCGGTACCCGACGCGCCCCGCGGGAATGCCGCGGCGGTGCTCCCGGTTGTGAGGAGCATCCGCCTGTGACCCGTATGGGGCGTTTTTCACGCCTCCTTACGGGCCGGACCACGTTTCAGACGTTACGCGCCTGTCAATCCAGTCAGTCGCGTGGTGCTACCGAGGAGGCCCCATCAGCGCCGAGCCCCGCATCAACGACCGGATTCGCGTCCCCGAGGTGCGACTCGTCGGTCCCAGTGGCGAGCAGGTCGGCATCGTGCCGCTTGCCAAGGCACTGGAGCTTGCGCAGGAGTACGACCTCGACCTGGTCGAGGTGGCGGCGACCGCACGTCCGCCGGTGTGCAAGCTCATGGACTACGGCAAGTTCAAGTACGAGTCGGCCATGAAGGCCCGTGAGGCGCGCAAGAACCAGGCGCACACGGTCATCAAGGAGATGAAGCTCCGGCCGAAGATCGACCCGCACGACTATGACACCAAGAAGGGTCATGTCGTCCGGTTCCTCAAGCAGGGCGACAAGGTCAAGATCACGATCATGTTCCGCGGTCGTGAGCAGTCGCGCCCGGAACTGGGTTTCCGGCTGCTGCAGCGGCTCGCCGACGACGTCCAGGACCTGGGCTTCGTGGAGTCCTCGCCGAAGCAGGACGGCCGCAACATGATCATGGTCCTCGGTCCGCACAAGAAGAAGACCGAGGCGATGGCCGAGGCCCGCGAGGCGCAGGCCGCCCGCAAGGCCGGTCGCCTGCCGAAGGACCCCGACGAGCACGACGAGCAGGAGCAGGAGCAGCAGCTCGAGCACGAGCAGGACGCTCCCGCCGACGCCACCTGACGCCGTTCGACGGCGTCGCCAGAACCCGGAGTCCGGCTCCGGGCAACGCAATGAAGGACTGACGCTCTCCGTCCGCCCCCGGGCGGACGGGAGGGCCAGCGACGAGGAGACTACGGCGCATGCCGAAGAACAAGACTCACAGCGGTGCGAGCAAGCGATTCAAGATCACCGGCTCCGGCAAGGTGGTCCGCGAGCGCGCCGGCAAGCGCCACCTGCTTGAGCACAAGCCGTCGACGAAGACTCGTGCCCTCACCGGCACTGTCGTCCTGGCCAAGCCCGACGCCAAGAAGATCAAGAAGCTTCTCGGCAAGTGACGGCACGCCCCCTTCCACCAGGGGGCGCGATGCTGGACCGGGACCCATTCGTTTTCGGGCCGTGTGAGCACCCCCACGGTCCCTTAGAAGGAGTTATCTAGTGGCACGCGTCAAGCGGGCAGTCAACGCCCAGAAGAAGCGCCGGGCGATCCTCGAGCAGGCCAGCGGCTACCGCGGCCAGCGTTCCCGCCTGTACCGCAAGGCGAAGGAGCAGGTCACCCACTCCCTCGTCTACAACTACAACGACCGCAAGAAGCGCAAGGGCGACTTCCGTCAGCTGTGGATCCAGCGCATCAACGCCGCTGCCCGCGCCAACGGCATCACCTACAACCGCTTCATCCAGGGTCTGAAGGCCGCCAACGTCGAGGTGGACCGCAAGATCCTCGCCGAGCTGGCCGTGAACGACGCCAACGCGTTCGCCGCGCTGGTCGAGGTGGCCCAGAAGGCCCTGCCGAGCGACGTCAACGCCCCCAAGGCGGCCTGACCCACCGCTCTTCCGGACCCGCAGGCGGTTGCGCCTGCGGGTCCGTGTCGTGTTCCGGAGCGCCGCGCCGCGCCTCCGGCAGGACCCCGACCGAAGTGAGTGCACCGCCATGCCCGGCCCCGAGCTGACCTCCCTGCGATCCCCCCGCGTCGTCGCCGCGCGGCGGCTGGCCAAGCGCAGCTTCCGCGGCAAGGAGCGGCGCTTCCTCGCCGAGGGACCGCAGGCCGTGCGCGAGGCCATGGCCCACCTGGTCGAGGTCTACGTCACCCCCGAGGCCGCCGCCCGGCACGAGGGGATCGTCGCCGCCGCCCGCGCCGCCCGGGTGCCCGTGCTCACCGCGACCGACGAGGTCGTCGCCGAGATGTCGGACACCGTCACCCCGCAGGGGATCATCGGTCTGTGCCGCTTCCTCGACACCCCGTTCGAGGAGGTGCTGCGCGGCCGGCCGAAGCTCGTCGCCGTCCTCGCCCACGTGCGCGACCCCGGCAACGCCGGCACGGTGCTGCGCTGCGCGGACGCCGCCGGGGCGGAGGCGGTCGTCCTCACCGACGCGTCCGTCGACCTGTACAACCCCAAGGCCGTACGTGCCTCCGTCGGCAGCCTCTTCCACCTGCCGGTCGCCGTCGGCGTCCCCATGGAGACCGTGGTGGACGGCCTGCGCGGAGCCGGCGTACGGCTGCTGGCCGCCGACGGCGCGGGAGAGCGCGACCTGGACGCCGAACTCGACGAGGGCACGATGGGCGGCCCCACCGCCTGGATCTTCGGGAACGAGGCCTGGGGCCTGCCGGAGGCGACCCGCGCACTCGCGGACGAGGTGGTGCGCGTTCCCATCCACGGTCGCGCGGAGAGCCTGAACCTCGCCACGGCCGCCGCTGTGTGCCTCTACGCGTCCGCTCGCGCGCAGCGTGCTCCCGGAGGGTGCCGCACGGTAACCGTGAGCTAGTAATGTGACGCCTTCGGGGACCGCCCTGGAGAGGGGGTGCGGGGATGGACGTCAGGACGACCGGCGGCACGCCGCCGCGCGCGCCGCAGGGCCGGCCGACCATCCTGACCGGACTGGACATCACCCACGACGAACTCCCCGACGGCCTCGTCGTCGCCGACGAGCACGGGCTGGTGCTCTGCTTCAACGCCGCCGCCGCCAGGATCACCGCGCTCGACCCCGCCGACGTGCTCGGCCGCCCCATCGAGCAGGCGCTGCCCCTGGAGGACCTGGACGGTCGCCGCTGGTGGCAGCTCACCGACCCGTACGAGGGCCTGGCCACCCGCAGCGGGCAGCCCGAGCGCAACCTGCTGCTGCCCGGCGGCCGCGAGGTGCTGGTCTGCGCCAGGTACGTCCGCGACCACCCGACCGGCCCGGTGCGCCGGCTGGTCGTCGCACTGCGCGGCACCGAGGCGCGGCGGCGCACCGAGCGCAGCCACGCCGAACTGATCGCCACCGTCGCCCACGAGCTGCGCTCCCCCCTCACCTCGGTCAAGGGCTTCACCGCCACCCTGCTGGCCAAGTGGGAACGCTTCACGGAGGACCAGAGGAAGCTCATGCTGGAGACCGTGCACGCCGACGCGGGCCGGGTCACCCGGCTGATCGCCGAACTGCTCGACATCTCCCGCATCGACTCCGGCCGCCTGGAGGTGCGCCGCCAGCCGGTCGACATCGCCGCGGCCGTGCGACGCCACGTGGACGCGCTCGTCGCCGCCGGACAGCCCGCGGACCGCTTCGCGGTACGGGTCGCGGAATCCCTGCCGGCGCTGTGGGCCGACCCCGACAAGGTCGACCAGATCCTGGGGAACCTGCTGGAAAACGCGGTGCGCCACGGCGAGGGAACTGTCACCATTGACGTGGCACCCTCGTCGTCGCCGCACGAGCGCGGCTGGTCCGGAACGGCCGTGACCGTGAGCGATGAGGGACCCGGCATCCCGGAGGAATCCATGAACCGCGTCTTCACCCGCTTCTGGCGGG
Source organism: Streptomyces sp. ME19-03-3 (assembly GCA_033793685.1). GTDB lineage: Bacteria > Actinomycetota > Actinomycetes > Streptomycetales > Streptomycetaceae > Actinacidiphila. The sequence goes on from JARAXD010000001.1 coordinate 10,624, forward strand.
GCAGCAAACGCGGCGGCACGGGCCTCGGGCTCTACATCGTCAAGGGCATCGTCGAGGCCCACGGCGGCACGATCACGGTGGGCCGCGCGCCCGGCAAGGGCGCCCAGTTCCGATTTACCCTGCCCGTCGGGGCGCCGGCCTTCACGGCCTGAGCATCGCGTGGTGATCCACCGGCCCCGACGGGCGTGACCAGCCTTTCCCCGTGGCCCGGATAGACTCGACCCTTGGCATTCAGCGGTCGGGCAGGCAGGTCGGCCACGCCACCACCCACATCGGAACGGGAAGAAATGTCGGCACCGAACAAGTCGTACGACCCTGTCGAGGTCGAGGCACTGAAACCGGAAGAGATCGAGCGCCGGCGCGACGAGGCGCTCGCCGCGATCGCCGAGGCCGCCGACCTCGACGCGCTGCGCGAGGTCAAGGTGGCCCACACCGGCGACCGCTCGCCGCTCGCGCTCGCCAACCGCGAGATCGGCGCGCTGCCGCCGCACGCCAAGGCGGACGCCGGCAAGCGCGTCGGCCAGGCCCGCGGCGTGGTCAACCAGGCGCTCAAGGCCCGGCAGGAGGTGCTGGAGAACGAGCGCGACGAGCGGGTGCTGGTCGAGGAGGCGGTGGACGTCACCCTGCCGTACGACCGCGTCCCGCGCGGCGCCCGGCACCCGCTGACCACGCTCTCCGAGCGGATCGAGGACGTCTTCGTGGCCATGGGCTACGAGGTGGCCGAGGGCCCCGAGGTCGAGGCGGAGTGGTTCAACTTCGACGCCCTCAACATCTGGGCCGACCACCCGGCCCGCACCATGCAGGACACGTTCTTCGTCGAGGGCGACAAGCCCGCCGGCACGGGTCCCGAGGAGAGCGGCGTCGTGCTGCGCACGCACACCTCCCCGGTGCAGATCCGCACCTTGCTCGACCGCGAGCCGCCGGTGTATGTGATCTGTCCCGGCCGGGTCTACCGCTCGGACGAGCTGGACGCCACCCACACCCCGGTCTTCAGCCAGGTCGAGCTGCTCGCCGTCGACGAGGGCCTGACCATGGCCGACCTCAAGGGCACCCTGGACCACATGGTCCAGTCGCTCTTCGGCGCGGACATCACCACCCGGCTCCGCCCGAACTACTTCCCCTTCACCGAGCCGTCCGCCGAGATGGACATGGTCTGCTACGTCTGCCGCGGCGAGTCCGTCGGCAACCCGGACCGCCCCTGCCGCACCTGCGGCAGCGAGGGCTGGATCGAGCTCGGCGGCTGCGGCATGGTCAACCCCCGGGTGCTGACCGCCTGCGGCGTCGACCCGGAGAAGTACAGCGGTTTCGCCTTCGGCTTCGGCATCGAGCGCATGCTGATGTTCCGTCACAACGTCGAGGACATGCGAGACATCGTCGAGGGTGACGTGCGCTTCACCCTTCCGTTCGGGATGGAGATCTGATGCGGGTCCCGCTTTCTTGGCTGCGGGAGTACGTCGACCTGCCCGCCGGCGAGTCCGGCCGCGACGTCCAGGCCAAGCTCATTTCCGCCGGCCTCGAGGTCGAGACCGTCGAGCAGCTCGGCGCCGGGCTCAAGGGCCCGCTGGTCGTCGGCAAGGTGCTCACCATCGAGGAGCTGTCCGGCTTCAAGAAGCCGATCCGCTTCTGCACGGTCGACGTCGGCACCGCGAACGGCACCGGCGAGCCGCAGGAGATCGTCTGCGGCGCGACCAACTTCGCCGTCGGCGACAAGGTCGTCGTCATCCTCCCCGGCGGCGTCCTGCCCGGGAACTTCGAGATCTCCGCGCGCAAGACCTACGGCCGCAATTCGCACGGCATGATCTGCTCCGCCCGCGAGCTCGGCATGGGCGACGACCACGACGGCATCATCGTCCTGCCGCCGGAGCACGAGGCCGGCACGGACGCCGTCGAGCTGCTGGAGCTCGTCGACGAGGTGCTCGACATCGCGGTCACCCCCGACCGCGGCTACTGCCTGTCGATGCGCGGCGTCGCCCGCGAGACCGCCATCGCCTACGGTCTGCCGCTGCGCGACCCGGCGCTGCTCGACGTCCCCGGCCCGAACTCCTACGGCTACGAGGTGCAGGTCGCCGACCCGGTCGGCTGCGACCGCTTCACCGCGCGCACCGTCACCGGCCTGGACCCGGAGGCGCACTCCCCGATCTGGCTGCAGCGCAGGCTGCAGAAGGCCGGCATGCGTCCGATCTCGCTCGCCGTGGACGTCACCAACTACGTGATGCTCGAGCTGGGCCAGCCCCTGCACGCCTACGACCGGCACCGCGTCGAGGGCGCCATCGGCGTCCGCCGGGCCCGTCCGGGCGAGAAGCTGACCACGCTCGACGGCCAGGTCCGCGTCCTCGACCCCGAGGACCTGGTGATCACCGACAACCGCGGGCCGATCGGCCTGGCCGGTGTCATGGGCGGCGCCACCACAGAGATCGACGAGACGGGTGCCACGACGACGGACGTCGTCATCGAGGCGGCCCACTTCGACCCGGTCGCCATCGCACGCACCGCGCGCCGGCACAAGCTGTCCTCCGAGGCCTCCAAGCGCTTCGAGCGCGGCGTGGACCCGCAGGCCGCGGCCGCCGCCGCGCAGCGCACCGTCGACCTGCTGGTGCTGCTCGCGGGCGGTACCGCCGAGGCCGGCGTCACCGAGTTCATCGCGCCCTCGGCGCCGCACACCATCACCGTCCCCGCCGACCACCCGGACACGGTGGCGGGCATGGCGTACGGCCGCGAGACCGTGGTGCGGCGCCTGCAGCAGGTCGGCTGCGACGTCTACGGCACCGACGAGCTGATCGTCACCGTGCCGTCGTGGCGGCCCGACCTGCGCGACCCCAACGACCTCGCCGAGGAGGTCATCCGGCTGGAGGGCTACGAGAACCTGCCCTCCACCCTGCCGAGGCTGCCCTCGGGCCGCGGTCTGACCGAGTCGCAGAAGCTGCGCCGCCGGGTCGGCCGGGCGCTGGCGGGGGCCGGCTACGTCGAGGTGCAGAACTACCCGTTCCTCAGCGAGGCCGTCTTCGACCAGCTCGGCTTCGCCGCGGACGACTCGCGCCGCATCACCGTCAAGCTGGCCAACCCGCTGTCGGACGAGGAGCCCGCGCTCCGCACGTCCCTGCTCCCCGGCCTGCTCGGCGCCCTGCGCCGCAACATCGGGCGCGGCGCGCACGACCTCGCGCTCTTCGAGACCGGCCTGGTCTTCCGCCCCAGCGGCGAGGAGCCCGCGCCGCCGCGGCTGCCCGTCGACCGGCGCCCGACCGACGCCGAGATCGCCGCGCTCGACGCGGCCCTCCCGCGGCAGCCGCGGCGCGTCGCGGTCGTCCTGGCCGGCGCCCGTGAGCAGGCCGGCTGGTGGGGCCAGGGCCGTCCGACGCAGTGGGCCGACGCCATCGAGGCGGGGCGGGTCGTCGCCGGCGAGGCCGGGGTGGAGCTGATCGTCCGGCAGGACCAGCAGGCCCCCTTCCACCCGGGCCGCTGCGCCGCGCTCCTCGCGGTCGTCGACGGCGAGGAGGTGCTGGTCGGCAACGCCGGCGAGCTGCACCCGCGGGTGATCAAGGCACTGCACCTGCCGGAGCGCACCTCCGCCATGGAACTCGACCTCGACCGCCTGGAGCGTGCCTCCGGCGGCCCGGTCGTCGCACCCCGGGTCTCCGCCTTCCCGGTGGCCACCCAGGACGTCGCCCTGGTCGTGGACGCCTCCGTCCCGGCCGCCGAGGTGGCGGGCGCCCTGCGCTCCGGCGCCGGGGAACTGCTCGAATCGCTGCGGCTGTTCGACATCTTCACCGGTGAGCAGATCGGCTCCGGCAAGAAGTCGCTCGCCTACAGCCTGCGCTTCCGCGCCTCGGACCGTACGCTCACCGCGGAAGAGGCCTCCGCGGCCCGCGACGCGGCCGTCGTCGCGGCGGCGCAGCGCACCGGAGCGGTCCTGCGCGGCGCCTGACGCCCGCGGCATCGCGTTCCCCGTGGGGCGCCCTGGTTCGCCGGGGCGCCCCACGGGCGTTTCCGCCGCTCACCTTTGGTCACCTTGCCCGGGTCGATGAGACGACTCCGCCCGAGAGCCGGTGCGCCCGCATCGCGCAGCTGCGGCCGGCCGGAGCCAGGGCCCACCCGAGCCGCCGGTCAGCCGTCGAGGCGGCGGCCCTTCGACGGTGCGCGCGGCCGTCGGCGAGGTACGCGGAAACCGCCTTGCGGCCGCCGGTACCGTCGCCGCGCCGCCCGGCAGCGTCCGCGAGGCCGTTTACGTCGAGCCGGCACCTGGCTGAGTGCTTCTCCGCCTTTCCGCGCGACCGCGCCGGCCCCGCGTGGCACGTCGTCACCTCGGCTCCGGGGACCTGACCGCTGGAGGAGGGCGAACCGGCCGGCCAGGCTTTCCCGCACACCGCGACCACGGCGGTGCGTCGTCCGCATGGACCTGGTCGGCGCCCTGCGAACCGGGCCTCCGCGGCACCCGCGGGGCCGGGGGCAGCGTGGCCCTGTCCGGTGTCCGCGGGGATGCCGCAGGCGGTTCCCCTTCGGGAAGGCGCCGTTGGGGGCGCTGTGCGTGCCCGCGGGTGGTTCCCGGAGCGCCGCGCCCTTGATCTGGCCTGATCCTTGGTGACCCTGGGTCGGCTCTCGAGCGGAATACCCGTCGCTTCCGCGGCACCCGCGGGGCCGGGGGCAGCGTGGCCCTGTCCGGT
>JARAXD010000001.1:15377-532163 GCA_033793685.1 Streptomyces sp. ME19-03-3
CGGTGTCCGCGGGGATGCCGCAGGCGGTCTCCCTTTGGGAAGGCGTCGTTGGGGGCGCTGTGCGTGCCCGCGGGTGGTTCCCGGAGCGCCGCGCCCTTGATCTGGCCTGATCCTTGATGACCCTGGGTCGGCTCTCGAGCGGAATACCCGTCGCTTCCGCGGCACCCGCGGGGCCGGGGGCAGCGTGGCCCTGTCCGGTGTCCGCGGGGATGCCGCAGGCGGTCTCCCTTTGGGAAGGCGTCGTTGGGGGCGCTGTGCGTGCCCGCGGGTGGTTCCCGGAGCGCCGCGCCCTTGATCCCGCCCGATCCTTGGTAAACCTGGGTCGACCCTCGAGCAGAACACCCATCGCTCGCACGCCGGCCAGAACGAGGAGAGGGGCAGGCGCATGGCAACCCCCACCGTCACCGGAGCCGATCTGGCCACGCCCACGGGAGAACTGATCGCCGTGGTCGGGCCGCCGGGACCGCAGCGGTCCGCACTCCAGCTCGCCCTCACCAACGCGCCCTGGAGGGGGGGTCCTGCCGTCACGACGACCGTCATCAGCCGCGGCGCGTGGAGCGAGCTGCGGCGGGTGGCGGCGGCGGGGACCACGGTCGTGGCGGCGTGCGACAGCGTGGTGGCGGTGGACGCGCAAGCACACCGCGTGGTGCTTCTGCCCCACCCCGACGGGGTGGGGTGAGGCAGGCCGTCGTGGGCGGCAGTACCGCGCCGGACTACGCGTAGTCGTAGAAGCCGTGGCCGCTCTTGCGGCCCAGCCGCCCCGCGTCGACCATGCGCTGCAGCAGCGGGGGAGCGGCGTACAGCGGCTCCTTGAACTCGTCGTACATCGACTCCGCGACCGAGGCCACGGTGTCCAGGCCGATCAGGTCGGAGAGCTTGAGCGGGCCCATCGGGTGGGCGCAGCCCATCTCCATGCCGTTGTCGATGTCCTCCCGGCTGGCGATGCCGGCCTCGAACATCCGGATCGACGACAGCAGGTACGGGATGAGCAGCGCGTTGACCACGAAGCCCGCCCGGTCCTGGGCCCGGATCGGGTGCTTGCCCAGGACGTCGGTGACGAGCTTCTCGGCGCGGACCAGCGTCTGATCGTCCGTCGTGAGGGCAGGGATCAGCTCGACGAGCCCCTGCACCGGCGCCGGGTTGAAGAAGTGGATGCCGATCACCTGCTCCGGGCGGGAGGTCGCCACGGCGAGCTTCACCAGCGGGATGGAGGAGGTGTTCGAGGCCAGGATCGCGTCGCGGCGGGTCACCACCTGGTCGAGGACCTGGAAGATCTCCGTCTTGACCTGCTCGTTCTCGACGACGGCCTCGATGACGAGGTCGCGGTCGGCGAAGTCGCCGAGGTCGGTGGTGAAGGTGAGGCGCTCCAGCGCCGCGTCGCGCTCCCCCTCGGTGATCTTGCCGCGCTCCGCCGCCTTGCGCAGCGAGTTCGTCAGCCGGGTACGGCCCAGTTCCAGGGCCTCGCCGGTGGTCTCCGCCACCCGCACGTCCAGTCCGGCCCGGGCGCACACCTCGGCGATACCCGCGCCCATCTGGCCACAGCCCACCACACCGACACAACGGATGTCGTCGTTCAACGCCCAGCCTCTCCCTGATCGCGAGATGGAGACCCGGACCGTCGTGGGGTCCGGACCAGCCCGCCCGACACTACACCCGGCCGATTCACCGCCCCCGGTCCGCGCAGGGACCGTCCGGCCGGGCAGGGCCGTCCCGGTGACCCGGTCCGGCGGCATCCCGGACCCCGTCCGGCTCCGGGCAGGTTGCCGGACGGACCGATTCCGCCCAGGATCAGCGCCATACGCATATGACGGGCAATCAGGGGAAAGCATGCGCCGACTCGCACGAAGGACCTTCGCCGCGGGTGCCGCCGGGGCCGTCGGCACCGTTCTCGCCGCGGGTCAGGCGGCGAGGGCGGCGCAGGACACGGCCCGGACGACCGGGGCCCTGCCGGCGGGCGCGAGGCGAGCGTCCGGGGCGGCGGACGGGGCCGGCGCGCCGGGGCAGTTCCGCGGCATGTGGCTGGCGACGGTCGCCAACCGCGACTGGCCCTCCGCGAGCGGGCTGTCGGCGCGCCGGCAGCGCGACGAACTCCTCGGCTACCTCGACCTCGCCGTCGAGCGGCGCCTCAACGCGGTCGTCATGCAGGTCCGGCCGACCGCCGACGCGCTGTGGCCGAGCCCCTACGAGCCCTGGTCCGTGTATCTGACCGGGGTCCAGGGGCGGGACCCCGGCTGGGACCCGCTCGGCACCGCCGTGGCGGAGGCGCACGCCCGTGGGCTGGAACTGCACGCCTGGTTCAACCCGTTCCGCGTCGCCACCCACGACGACCCGCGACGGCTGACCCAGGACCACCCGGCCCGGGTCAACCCCGACTGGACCGTCGCGTACGGCGGGAAGCTGTACTACAACCCGGGGCTTCCCCAGGTCCGCCGCTTCGTGCAGGACGCCATGCTCGACGCCGTCCGCCGCTACCCCGTCGACGGCGTCCACTGGGACGACTACTTCTACCCCTATCCGGTCGCCGGCCGGCCCTTCGGCGACGACGACGCCTTCGCCCGGTACGGGGAGGGCTTCGGCGACCGCGCCTCCTGGCGGCGCGGCAACATCGACCTGCTCGTCAGCGAGACCGCCGCCCGCATCCGGGCCCTGCGCCCCGCCACCCGCTTCGGCATCAGCCCCTTCGCCGTCTGGCGCAACCGCGGCACGGACCCGCGCGGCTCCGCGACCCGCGGCGGCGTCCAGACGTACGACGACCTCTACGCCGACACTCGCGGCTGGGTTCGCAAGGGCTGGATCGACTACATCGTGCCGCAGGTGTACTGGCACATCGGTTTCGACGTCGCCGACTACGCCACGCTGGTGCCCTGGTGGGCCGACGTCGTCGACGGCACGGGCGTCCACCTCTACATCGGCGAGGCCCTGTACCGGGCGGGGTCCGCCGGCGAGGCGGCGGCCTGGCGGGACCCCGCCGAGCTCTCCCGCCACCTGGACCTGGACCGGAACCACCCCCAGGTGCTCGGCAACGTTTTCTTCTCGGCCAAGGAGGTCGCCGCCGACCCCATCGGCGCGATGTCCCGGGTCGTCGCCGACCACTACCCGACGCGCGTGCGGGTGCCCGGCCGGGGACGGGGCGCGTAGGCGCACGCGTACGACCGCGGCCGCGCTGCGCGACGGCCGCGGCGCGGCGATGACGGCTCAGCGCGTCGGGGGCGTGCCCCGCCGCCCGCTCTCCACCGTCGAGTCGGGGCCGGGGGACAGGATGCACTCGTGCCCGTCGTCGTAGCGGACGCGGTACGGCGGCTCGCCGCCCTGCCCCATGACTTCGACGATCTCGGCCACCTTGTCGTGCTGGCCGACGACCCGCCCGTGCTGCCTGACCCGGTCACCCTTGTTCGCGTGCATCGGTAGACCTCCTGAGAACTCGGCGGCCCGCAGCCCTTGCCCCTCCAGTGTAGGTACGGGTGCCTGCCCCGCATCCCCGGGAACGGGGCCGGGGCTCAGTCCGTTGGCAGGCCGAGCTCCGCCAGGATGCGTGGGCTCGGGGTGCGCCGGTAGCCCGCCCACAGCGGGCCGCCGCAGGCATGCAGCACCGCGTCCACCGCCGCGGCGAAGGGCTCGCGCGGGCCGCCGCGGACGAGCTCGCGGTATCCGCCGAGCAGCAGCCCGGCGAGTTCCGGGTCGGCCTCGCGCAGTCGGCGGGGGAGCCACTTGCCGCCACCGCGCCAGTGGCCGCGCGTCCCGAGCAGGAGTTCGGCGGCACCGTCCAGCAGGGTGGCGGCCACGGCGAGCAGCTCGTCCTCGTCCCGTGCGCCGAGCAGGTCGTCACGCAGGTCGGTGACTCTGTAGCGGTGGTGGTCGCGCACCGCGTCCGGGACCGCCGGTGGTCCGGACGCGAGGACGCTCTCCGCGGCGTCGCGCAGCCGGGCGGCGGTGCCGTCCCGGTCGAGCAGGACGACGCCCCGCGCGCACATGAACGCCATCGTGCCGGTGCCGCGGTCGCGGTCCCAGCCCATGAAGGCGGCCGCCGACTGGGGCGTGTGCACGAAGAGCTCCACCGGCCAGGGGCCCCAGGTGAGCGATTGCGCGTGGCACGCCGCGGGCGGATCGAGGACGACGACCACGTCCAGGTCGGACGTCGCCGTCCCCTCGCCGCGGGCGGTGGACCCGCCCAGGAAGCCGGCGAGGGCGTCGGGGAAGCGTTCAGCGAGAAGTGTGCGGGCCGCGCCGAGAGGATCGTCCATACGGGGACCCTACGCGCGCGGCTCCCGAGGGGGCGGTGGTTTCCGGGAAGGGCCTCGCGGCCGCGGGGGCCGCCGAAGCGTGGCCGACGAAGCCGCCGGACGTGCCCGACGGTCGGTCGGCCGCCGAGCGGCCGAAGTGCCCGGTGCCGCTGGGCGGGCGGCCGCCTACCCCAGCGCCGGGTGCGGTACGCGGCGTCGACGCCCATGGGGCGCTCGGTGCCCGGCTCGCTCAGCGGGCCGGGACGAGCCTCGGGGACCTGAGCTGCCGCCGGGCACCGTGCGGCGGGGCGCCGCTCGGCCGTGCGCGGCTGACGGTGCGCTCCCCTCGCCTCCGGGGCGCGAGGCGAGGCAAAGGCGGCCGGGGCCCGTGGCCCGGCCCGTGCCGCCTTCCCGGCGGGGCTTGCCCGCAGCCGCCGCGCTGCGGGGCGGGAACCGGCTCCAGGTACCGGAGAGGGGCGTCAGGCCTCGGCGGCACGGGAGCGCTCGGCGTCGCGCTCCTTCAGGCGGGCGGTCTCCTTGCGGACCTCGGCCTGGGTGGCGCGCTCCTTGCGCAGCCACTCGGGCGCCTCCTGCTTCAGCGCCTCGATCTGCTCGGTGGTGAGTGCCTCGGTGACCCCGCCGCGGGCGAGGCCCGAGATGGAGACGCCCAGTTTCGCCGCGACGACCGGGCGCGGGTGGGGGCCGTTGCGGCGCAGATCCTGCAGCCACTGCGGAGGGTCGGCCTGGAGCGCGTTCAGCTCGTCGCGCGAGACGACGCCCTCCCGGAACTCGGCGGGGGTGGCCTCGAGGTACACACCCAGCTTCTTCGCCGCCGTGGCGGGCTTCATGGTCTGGGTGGAGTGGTGCGACGTCATGCCACCAGGATATCGATCGCGGGCCCGGCTCCCGACCGGCGCCGGGGTAGCCTGGCCGGATGACCGGCTCGGATGCTCCCCCCTCGTTCCGCCTCGCCTACGTTCCCGGGGTGACCCCCGCCAAGTGGGTGCGGATCTGGCAGGAGCGGCTGCCGGACGTCCCGCTGGAACTGATCATGGTCCCGCCCGCCGACGCTCCGGGCGTACTCCGCGGCCTCGACGCGGACGCGGGCTTCGTACGGCTGCCGATCGACCGGACGGACCTCAGCGCCATTCCGCTCTACACGGAGACGACGGTCGTCATCGTCCCCAAGGACCACCTCGTGGCGGCCGCCGAGGAGGTGTCCGTGGCGGACCTCGCCGACGACGTGGTGTTCCACCCCCTCGACGACACCCTGGAGTGGGAGGAGTTGCCGGGGCGGCCCGCGATCGAGCGCCCGGCCACGACCGCGGCCGCCGTCGAACTCGTCGCGGCGGGTGTGGGGCTGCTCGTCGTGCCGCAGTCGCTGGCGCGTCTGCACCACCGCCGGGACCTCACCTACCGCCCGGTCGCCGACGCTCCGCAGTCGCGGGTGGCCCTGTCGTGGCGGGAGGACACCACGACCGACCGCGTCGAGGACTTCATCGGCATCGTGCGCGGGCGCACCGTCAACAGCACCCGCGGCCGGACCCCGACCCAGGCGGAGCCGGAGAAGAAGGCCGACCAGGGCGCCGCCCGCCGCAAGCCCGCCGCCGGAAAGCCCGCCGCCGGAAAGCCCGTGTCCGGCAGGTCCGCGTCCGGCAGGTCCGCCGGCCGGACGTCCGCGAAGCCCGGCCCCGCGAAGCGCGGCAAGCCCCGGCGCCGGTCCTAGATGAGTGAGTCCAAGGGATCGCCTGCGGACATGGCACGAGGGCGTCCAATGTCAGTGTGTGAAGACAGACCTGGACACCCTCGCAACGGCACTCTACGCCCGGATCGACGCTGAGTTGAAGGCTTCACCCTGGTTGGCCCCGTGGCGTCCGAAAGTCGGGATCACGCCCACGCTCAGTGACGCGGAGTTGCTCACTCTCGCGGTCATGTCAGCGTTGCTCGGCTACACCTCCGAGCGGCGCTGGCTTCGCCGCGTCGACCGGGATTTCCGCGGCCTGTTCCCCTACGTGCCCCAGCAGTCCGGCTACGGCAAACGGCTGCGCGCCGCATCACCCCTGCTCACCAGCATGATCCGAATGCTGGCCCAGGACACCTCACTGTGGACCGACGATGTCTGGCTGGTCGACTCCACGCCGGTCGGCTGCGGCTGCTCGCGGGAAACGGCCAAGCGCTCGGACCTGGCCGGCTGGGCCGAGTACGGCTACTGCGCGTCCCACTCACGGTACTTCTGGGGCCTGCGCCTGCACCTGGTCTGCACCCTCGGCGGCCTGCCGATCCTGTTCGCACTCACCGGCGCCAAGGCCGACGAACGCGAGACCCTGCGCGACATGCTCGACTCCGCGCCCGATGTCCAGGCCACCCATCCACAACAGACGATCATCGGCGACAAGAACTACTACGGCCGGGAGTTCGAGAACGACCTCACCGAACGTGACCTGAAGCTGCTGCGTCCGGCCCGCAAAGGCGAGCCCGAGCGGGCCGGCGCACACCTGTTCAAGCCACTTCGGCAAGTCATCGAGTCGATCAACCAGACCCTCAAAGGTCAACTTGACCTGGAACGACACGGGGGCAAGACCCCAGCAGGGGTCACTGTCCGGGTCCTGTCCCGCCTTCTCGCGTTAACCGCCGCGATCTGGCACAACGACAAGACCGGGCAACCCGTCAAGCGATCCCTGATCGCCTACGATCACTGACCGCGACGACACCCCTTGGACTCATTCATCTAGTAGCCGGACGGTCGCCCCGCGGGGCTCGCCGGGGCCCGGCGAGGGTGGGCCCAGGGGCGACGCCTGTGTGCCGGACGAGGCGTACGACGACCGCGGTGGGCGTCGGGAGGCCGCGTCCCGCGCCGGCCGGTACGGCGGTCAGAGGGCGTGGCCGCCGTCGACCTTCCAGCTCGCGCCGTTGACGAACCAGGCCTCGGGACTGGCGAGGTAGGCCACCGCACTTGCGATGTCCGAGGGCTGGGCGTACTTCCCGACCGGAATCATGGCCGTCACGATGTCCGCGTAGGGGCCGGACTCCGAGTTGGCGTCGGTGTTGGTCGGGCCTGGCTGGAGGTTGTTCACGGTGATGCCCCGCGGGCCGAGTTCGAAGGCGGCCGCTCGCGTGAGGCCCGCCACCGCCGACTTGACCATGGCGTAGGGAGCGAGCCCGGTCATCTGGATGCGGTCACCGGTGATGCTGCCGATGTTGATGATCCGCCCGCCCCTGCCGAGGTGCGGGATGGCTGCCTGGATGGCGGTGAAGACAGCGGTGACGTTGACCTCGACCATCCAGTCGTACTCCTCCTGCGGGAAGTCGTCGAGCGGCGCCACGTGGGCGCCCCCGGCGTTGTTGACGAGGATGTCAAGACCTCCCAATGAGGCGACGGTGGTCTCCACGGAGGCACGGACCGCCGCCCGGTCGGCACTGTCGGCCTGGAGGGCCAGGGCGCGGCCACCGGACGCTTTGATCTCCGCGACGAGGGCCTCGGCCTTGTCCTGGGACTTGTGGTAGGTGAAGGCCACCCGCGCGCCATCGCTCGCCAGCCGGCGCACGATTCCCGCTCCAAGCCCCCGCGAAGCCCCGGTGACCAGAGCGTTCTTGCCTACCAGTCGCTGCGCCATCTTTGTTCTCCTCTCGGTGGGCCGGCCGGGCCGTCCCGCATGTAGTTGCTACGTCAAACAATAAATGAGTGGGGGTGGCGCTCCTTGTGCGGGGGCGTCGTGGCTCTTCGCCGAGGAGGTCGGGCCTGCTCCCCCGCCATCTCGCCGCCCCGCAGGGGGAGGCAGTGCGTTGAGCGACCGCTCGATGCGCCTGTTGCCGCCGGGCGGTACGGCCACGGGGGCTCCCTGCCGGTACCCGGATCGGCAGGCGGCGGGCTCGTCGTCGGCCGGCGCTTTCTGGGGGCGTCGCACGGCGGTGCCCCCAGGCCTGGACGTCCTCCGGGTAACGGCGCAGGGCCTGGGCGTGCGTCCCGCACTTGATCGGTGGTGTGGGGTCCGGGGGTTGCGGCTCTCCTGCCGCTTCCCGCGTGGACGGCGGTAGGCGCCTGACCGGATGAGGGTGGACGGGTGAGGGGACGGCGGCAGTTGTCCCCGTGCGCCGGGCAACGGGTGGCGGGGGACCGCCAGTCGCGAGTCGTCCACGGTGCCGGTCCGGCTGGCCTCGCGCCGCTCGCGAATCGGCCGTGCGGCGACCTTCGGGCTGCTCTTCGCCCACCCGTATTGATACTGACATTCATTTTCATCTAGGCTGCTCATGAGCGTGTGGCTGTACAAGGGTCGCTCCGCCAACAAGTTCGGCCTGCTGACCGGCCAGATCGTGGCCGTCGACAACCCGCAGACCGGATGGATGCTGGTGGTCTCCGCGCTGGTGCTGGTCGTCCTCGCCGCCATCTGGCGTCCCCTGGCCTTCGCGAGCGCCGACGCGCAGGTCGCCGAGGCGCGGGGCCTGCCCGTGCGGGGTCTGTCGGTGGCCTTCATGCTCCTCCTGGGCCTCGCGATCGCCTTGTCGGTGCAGGTCGTCGGGGCACTCCTGGTGCTCAGCCTGGTGGTCACCCCCGCCGCGGCGGCCTGGCGGGTGACGGCTTCGCCGGTGCTGCTGCCCCTGGTCAGCGTGCTCTTCGCGGTACTCGCCATGGAGGGCGGCATCCTCCTCGCCCTCGGCAGCGGCATCCCCATCAGCCCCTACGTCACCACGATCTCGTTCCTCCTCTACGTCGTGTGCCGGCTGATCGGAGCACGGCGCGTCCGGCGCCGGCGGACGACCCGCGCCGTGCCGGGGCCTGCCGGCGAACCGGTACGCAGCTGAAGTCCATGCGGTGACTGCGCGCCTTGGCGCACCCTCCGCGACCCCCGTCCGTCTCACCCGGAGCCGACAGGGCGGGTGGTGACGGCGCTCGCCGAGCCAGTGACCAGCCGGGGGCTGCCGCGTCGGCCAGGGGATCAGGCCTGGCCACCGTGGTGCCCTGCTTCGCCAGGGCACCACGGTCCGGACCTCGGAGCACGTTCGGTACGGGTTGTCCATGGCAGGTGGGGCAGCGGGGTAGCGGCCGTCATGGCGCCGAACCGCGCTTCCGGGTCCTGGCCGCACGCGTGAGGTCGCCTACACCTGGGGTGCCTCGTCTCCGGATATCACTACTGCGTGCTTCCGGGAAGTCCGTGCGGCGTCTGCCGATCGTCTCGCCGGCGACACCGATGCGGAGGCCCGCGCGGTGATCTCGTGCTGGGCGGCGTCGGCTCGGCAGGCGCCTCGGCGCGCACAGTGGCCGACTCAAGCGCTCAGTGGTCGACTGGAGGGCCACCTCGCAGCCGGGCGGCGGGCCGGCACGGACTCGGCTTTGCATAAAAGTTCCGTGACTCGTATAGTCATGCCATCGAGGAGGAGGGTCCATGGCATTCCGGGCAGCGGTGGCGGGAGCGAGCGGGTACGCGGGCGGGGAGATCCTGCGCCTGTTGTTGAACCACCCCGAGGTCGAGATCGGCGCGCTCACCGGGAACAGCAACGCCGGGCAGCGCCTCGGCGGCCTGCAGCCGCATCTGCTGCCGCTGGCGGACCGCGTCCTGGAGGCCACGAGCGCGCAGGTGCTGGCCGGGCACGACGTCGTCTTCCTCGCGCTGCCGCACGGGCAGTCCGCCGCCGTCGCCGAGCAGCTCGGCGACACGGCGCTCGTCGTGGACTGCGGCGCCGACTTCCGGCTGAAGGACGCCTCCGACTGGGAGCTGTTCTACGGCTCCCCGCACGCCGGTACGTGGCCGTACGGCCTCCCGGAACTGCCGGGTGCCCGTGCCGCGCTGGAGGGCTCCAAGCGCATCGCGGTGCCCGGTTGCTACCCCACGGCCGTCTCGCTCGCGCTCTTCCCCGCGTACATGGCGGGTCTGGTGGAGCCCGAGGCCGTGATCGTCGCCGCGTCCGGCACCTCCGGCGCGGGCAAGACCGCCAAACCGCACCTGCTGGGCAGCGAGGTCATGGGCAACATGACCCCGTACGGGGTCGGCGGCACGCACCGGCACACCCCCGAGATGATCCAGAACCTCTCCGCCGTGGCCGGCGAGCGGGTCCGCGTGTCCTTCACCCCGACGCTGGCGCCCATGCCCCGCGGCATCCTGGCCACCTGCAGCGCCAAGGCCAGGCCCGGGACCACCGCCGAGGCCGTACGGGCCGCGTACGAGAAGGCGCTGGCCGACGAGCCGTTCGCGCACCTGCTGCCGGAGGGCAGGTGGCCCGCCACCGCAGCCGTGTACGGCTCGAACGCCGCGCTGATCCAGGTGGCGTACGACGAGGCCGCCGGCCGGGTCGTCGCCGTCAGCGCCATCGACAACCTCACCAAGGGGACCGCCGGCGGCGCCGTACAGGGCATGAACATCGCGCTCGGCCTGTCGGAGGGGCTGGGCCTGAGCACCGCGGGCGTCGCGCCGTGACCCCCCGCGCCACCGCCCGCGCCCGCCGTGCCGTCGCCGAGCTCCTCACCCGGGCCGCACCCTGTGGCACGGGCGCGGACCGCACGGGCCCGGTGACCGGGCCGTACACCGACATCACGGCCACGACCGCGCACCAGCGGTGCGCCGCCCCGCAAGCGGACAAGGAGACGACTCAGTGAGCGTCACGGCAGCACAAGGGTTCACGGCGGCGGGTATCGCCGCCGGGATCAAGGAGAACGGCAATCCGGACCTCGCCCTGGTGGTGAACAACGGGCCGCGGCTCGCCGCCGCCGGCGTCTTCACCTCCAACCGCGTCAAGGCCGCTCCCGTCCTGTGGTCCGAGCAGGTCCTGAAGGGCGGCCAGGTCTCCGCCGTCGTCCTCAACTCCGGTGGCGCCAACGCCTGTACGGGGCCGCTGGGCTTCCAGGACACCCACGCCACCGCCGAAGCGGTCGCCGACGCCCTCGGGCAGAGCGCGGGAGAGGTGGCGGTCTGCTCCACCGGGCTGATCGGCGTCCGGCTGCCCATGGACAAGCTGCTGCCGGGCGTCGCCAAGGCGGCGGCCGAGCTCTCCCCGCACGGTGGCGAGAAGGCCGCCCTCGCCATCAAGACCACCGACACCGTCCACAAGACGGCCGTGTACGAGGGCGCGGGCTGGACCGTCGGCGGCATGGCCAAGGGCGCGGGCATGCTCGCCCCGGGTCTGGCCACCATGCTGGTCGTCCTCACCACCGACGCCGACCTGGACTCCGCGGCCCTCGACGAGGCACTGCGCGCGGCCACCCGCACCACGTTCGACCGGGTCGACTCCGACGGCTGCATGTCGACCAACGACACGGTGCTGCTGCTCGCCTCCGGCGCCTCGGGGGTCACCCCCGACGCGGATTCCTTCGCCGCCGCCGTCGAGGAGGTCTGCGCCGACCTCGCCCGCCAACTGGTCGGCGACGCCGAGGGCGCCTCCAAAGACATCAAGATCGAGGTGATCAACGCCGCGACCGAGGACGACGCCGTCGAGGTGGGCCGCTCCATCGCGCGCAACAACCTCCTCAAGTGCGCGATCCACGGTGAGGACCCCAACTGGGGCCGGGTGCTGTCGGCGATCGGCACCACCTCCGCCGCCTTCGAGCCCGACCGCCTCAACGTGGCCATCAACGGCGTCTGGGTCTGCACGTCCGGTTCCGTCGGTGAGGACCGCGAGCTGGTCGACATGCGCTACCGCGAGGTCCGTATCACCGCCGACCTCGCCGCCGGCACCGAGTCCGCGACCGTCTGGACCAACGACCTGACCGCCGAGTACGTCCACGAGAACAGCGCCTACAGCTCATGAGCACCCGCAAGCACACCGCTCTGCCGAAGGCGCAGACCCTGATCGAGGCGCTGCCGTGGCTGACCCGGCACCACGGGAGGACCGTGGTCATCAAGTTCGGCGGCAACGCCATGGTCGACGAGGACCTGAAGGCGGCCTTCGCCCAGGACGTCGTCTTCCTGCGGCACGCCGGACTCAAGCCGGTCGTCGTGCACGGCGGCGGCCCGCAGATCAGCGCACAGCTCGACAAGCAGGGCCTGGTCAGCGAGTTCAAGGCCGGGCTGCGGGTCACCACCCCGGAGGCCATGGACGTCGTCCGCATGGTGCTCGCCGGGCAGGTGCAGCGCGAGCTGGTCAACCTGCTCAACCAGCACGGGCCGCTCGCCGTCGGTATGACCGGCGAGGACGCGCACACCATCAGCGCCACCCGGCACCGGCCGGTGATCGACGGTGAGGCCGTCGACATCGGCCGGGTCGGGCAGATCACCGACATCGACACCGGCGCCGTCCAAGCCCTGCTGGACGACGGCCGCATCCCGGTCGTCTCCTCCATCGCCCGCAGCGCCGACACCGCCGACGCGGCAGGGGTCTACAACGTCAACGCCGACACCGCCGCCGCGGCGCTGGCGGCCGCGCTCGGCGCGGAGACGCTGATGGTCCTCACCGACGTCGAGGGGCTCTACGAGGACTGGCCGCGCAGCGACGAGGTGATCAGCCGGCTCACCGCGAGCGAGCTGGAGAAGCTGCTGCCCGATCTGTCCAGCGGCATGGTGCCAAAGATGGAGGGATGCCTGTACGCGGTGCGCAACGGCGTCCGCACCGCGCGGGTCATCGACGGGCGGGTCCAGCACTCCATCCTGCTGGAGATCTTCACCGACGAGGGAATCGGCACCATGGTGCTGCCCGACGGCGACGACGCGCCGGGCGGCGGCACCACCTCGCAGAACGAAGGGGAACGGGCATGACCGGCACCGGCGGCCAGGGGAACGAGGCGCTCACACGACGCTGGCAGAGCTCCCTGATGGACAACTACGGCACCCCGCGGCTGCCTCTGGTCCGCGGCGAGGGCGCGCGGTACTGGGACGCGGACGGCAACGAGTACCTGGACTTCCTCGGCGGTATCGCCGTCAACGCCCTCGGCACCGCCCACCCCGCGGTCGTCCGCGCCGTCAGCGAGCAGATCGCGACCCTCGGCCATGTCTCCAACTTCTTCGTCGCCGAGCCCACGGTCGCCCTCGCCGAGCGGCTGCTGCAGCTGTCCGGCCGCCCCGGCCGCGTGCTGTTCTGCAACTCCGGCGCCGAGGCCAACGAAGCGGCCTTCAAGATCGGCCGGCTGACGGGCCGTACCCACATGGTCGCCACCGACGGTGCCTTCCACGGCCGCACCATGGGCGCGCTCGCGCTCACCGGGCAGCCCGGGAAGCAGGAGTCCTTCCGACCGCTGCCCGGCGACGTCACCCATGTGCCGTACGGCGACGCCGACGCCTTGCGTGCCGCCGTCACCAAGGACACCGCGCTCGTCGTCATCGAGCCCATCCAGGGCGAGAACGGCGTCATCGTGCCGCCCGCCGGGTACCTTGCCGCGGCGCGCGAGATCACCCGCGCCACCGGCACCCTGCTGGTGCTGGACGAGGTGCAGACCGGCATCGGCCGCACCGGCCACTGGTTCGAGCACCAGGCCCACGGCGTCGAGCCGGACGTCGTCACCCTCGCCAAGGCGCTCGGCGGCGGACTGCCCATTGGCGCCACCCTCGCCTTCGGCCCGGCCGCCGACCTGATGACCCCCGGTCAGCACGGCACCACCTTCGGCGGCAACCCGGTGGCCTGCGCCGCGGCGCTCGCCGTGCTGGACACCATCGCCCAGGAGGGCGTGCTGCAGCACGTCAAGCGCCAGGGCGAGAGACTGCGCCAGGGCGTCGAGGCGCTGGGCCACCCTCTGGTCGATCACGTGCGCGGTGCGGGCCTGCTCCTGGGTATCGTGCTCACCGAGCCGCTCTCCGCGCAGGTGCAGAAGGCGGCTCAGGACGCCGGACTCCTGGTGAACGCCGCCGTACCCGACACGGTGCGGCTCGCCCCGCCGCTGATCCTCGGTGACGCCGAGGTGGACGCGTTCCTGGGGGCGCTGCCTGGTGTCCTCGACGCCGTACATGCCGCAAGGGAACCGCGATCCGGAGAATGACACGACGATGAGCGAGGCGCAGCAGCAGGCCGGTGGGGGAGCCTCCGCCGTACCGCAGACCCGGATGGCACGCCACCGGCGGATCGTGGACATCCTGAACCGGCAGCCGGTGCGGTCCCAGAGCCAGCTCGCCAAGCTGCTCGCCGACGACGGGCTGAGCGTCACCCAGGCGACGCTCTCCCGCGACCTCGACGAACTGGGCGCGGTGAAGATCCGCACCAACAACGGCGAACTCATCTACGCCGTGCCCAGTGAGGGCGGTTTCCGCACCCCTATGGCGCCGCTCGGGGAGTCGGTGAAGGAGGAGCGCATGCGCCGCCTCGCCGGTGAGCTGCTGATCTCAGCGGAGGCCTCGGCCAACCTCGTCGTCGTCCGCACGCCGCCCGGCGCCGCGCAGTTCTTCGCGTCCGCGATCGACCAGGCCGAGGTGTACGACATCCTCGGCACCATCGCGGGCGACGACACGGTCATGCTGATCAGCCGCGACCCGGCCGGCGGGCAGGCGGTCGCCGACCACCTGCTGCGCCTGGCCGCGGGGGGTTAGGGCCGGTCGCCACGGGCTCCGTGGACCGGTCAGACCACGGGGCTCAGGCCGCCGTCGAAGTTGATGCCGGTGCCGGTCACGTAGCCGGCCCGGTCGGACAGCAGGAAGGCCACCAGGTCCGCGAACTCCTCGGCACGGCCCACCCGGCCCAAGGGGATGCCGGAGTCGCGGCCCATCGTGGCGTACAGCTCCTCGACGGCGATCCCGCGCTCCTCGGCCTGCCGGGTCCACTGGCCGCTCTCCACCAGGCCCACGAGGACGGCGTTGACCCGGATGTTGTCGGGCCCGAGCTCCTTGGACAGCGCCTTGGTCAGGGCGAGACCGGCCGCGCGGGAGACCGAGGTGGGGGTGCTGCCCGCTCCGGGGGCCTTGGCCGACATCGCGAGGGTGTTGACGACGCTGCCGCCGCCCGCGGCGCGCAGATGGGGGAGGGCAAGCCGGGTCAGCCGGACCGCGGCGTGCAGCTTCAGTTGCAGGTCCTCCTCCCACACGGCGTCGACATGGTGCTCGAAGGACCCGGCCGCGCTGCGGCCGGCGTTGTTGACCACCGCGTCGATCCGTTCCCAACGTCCTTCGGCGGCGGCGACGAAGCGCTCCAGGTCCTCGAGGCGGGTGACGTCGGCGGGCACGCCCAGCACGTCGGCGCCGGTGGTAGCGACCTCCTTCACCACGTGTTGGATGCGCTCGGGGTCCCGTCCGCACAGCGCCACCCGGGCGCCCTCGGCGGCCAGCCGCCGTACAAGGGCCGCGCCGAGTCCGTCGGACCCTCCGGTGACCAGCACGACCTTGCCGTTCAGTTGCAGATCCATGGGACGCATTCTTCCCGGTGTGAACAGCCGATCGTCAAGCGCTCAACCTCGCGACGGAACGCCAAAGTGCCGTGGGCCGCCGGGTCGTGCCGTCGGGGCCGACGGCCGACTGGCAAGGGTGCGGCCTGACGGGAGGTGCCCGCCGGTGTGGGGGGTTGCTCGGCAGTGACCGCCCGGCGCCGTCTGCGGACCGGACCGGACCGGAGCCGGTGTCCCCGCCTGCGCGCAAGCGTCACAACAGGGGGTGAGGCTCAGACGGGATCGCCGATGCGCAGGGCCGGCTTCAGCCGTGTGAATGCGGTCGGAGCCGGCCGTCGCGCCAAGGCGTACTTGATCTGCTGGGCGATCTCCCCCGGGGTGTTCGTGCTCGTGTCGCACTCGATGTCGTAGACGCCGTGGGCGTGTACCTGCTCGAACTGCCGCGCGGCAAGACCTGGCGTTCGGTCACCGCGCATCCGTTCCCGTCGCTCCAGCTCCGGCAACGGGCAGTGAACGCCGACAAAGACGACGTTCTCGGCGGGGAACAGTTCGAGGCAGTCGAGGAGGCGCCAACGGCGGCTCAGCACGTGGTCCACCACGACGTGATTGCCTGCCGCGGACATCCCGGCGACGGCACGGTGGAAGCCCCTGGCGGTTCGGTCGATCTCGGCCTGCAAGCGTTCGTCTGGGATATCCCTGTCGGACCGCATTGCATGGAAGGCGTCTATCGACATGTGAAAGAAGGATTCGTCCAGGATCCGGAGAAGCTCCCGGGCGATACTCGATTTACCGGAACTCGAAGTCCCGTTGAGGAAGATGATCAGCCCGCCCGGCCGCTGGGCAGGCTCTTCGAGACCGCTGGATCCGCCGACGCGGACCTCGGGCGGAGCCTCGGCGTGTTCTGCATCGTCATGCGACATGGGCGGATGATCTCGGAGTCGGTGGCATGGACGCCACCGCGATTCACGCCGCCTCTGTCTCCTCGTGACCGCTCGACGGGCATGAAGGCCGTCACGGTCCCACGGGTGGCTGCCGGCAGGGACGCACGCGCCCGCACGGGTGCCCGACCGTGCGACTCCAACCGGCCGGGCTCGCGAGGCCGGGGTGCGGCGCAGGGCAACGCCGCTGCCGACCCCGCCGAGGCGGTCGTGGGCGCCCCCGCGGCTGTCGGGAGCCGACGACACGCCCCTGACCTGCGACGACACGGCCGATTGACGAAGCATACGGAGGAGTGCATACTTATACCCATCAGCGTATGCCTCATCACCGCCGCCATACGCACTCGACCTCGCGCACCAAAGGAGAGACCCGTGACCGAGCGCGTCGTACTCGCCTACTCGGGCGGACTGGACACCTCCGTCGCCATCGGATGGATCGCCGAGGAGACCGGCGCCGAGGTCATCGCGGTGGCCGTGGACGTCGGCCAGGGCGGCGAGGACCTGGACGTCATCCGCAAGCGGGCCCTCGCCTGCGGCGCGGTGGAGGCCGAGGTGGCCGACGCCAGGGACGAGTTCGCCGAGGAGTACTGCCTTCCGGCGATCAAGGCCAACGCCCTCTACATGGACCGCTACCCGCTGGTCTCCGCGCTCTCCCGGCCGACCATCGTCAAGCACCTGGTGGCCGCCGCCAAGAAGCACGGCGCCTCGACCGTCGCCCACGGCTGCACCGGCAAGGGCAACGACCAGGTCCGCTTCGAGGCCGGCATCTCCTCCCTCGCACCCGAGCTGACCTGTATCGCACCGGTCCGCGACTACGCGATGACCCGGGACAAGGCGATCGCGTTCTGCGAGGCGAAGAACCTTCCGATCGCCACCACCAAGAAGTCCCCCTACTCGATCGACCAGAACGTCTTCGGCCGCGCCGTCGAGACCGGCTTCCTCGAGGACATCTGGAACGCCCCCATCGAGGACGTCTACGAGTACACCCAGAACCCGGTCGCCTCCCGCGAGCCCGACGAAGTGGTCATCACCTTCAAGCAGGGCGTCCCGGTCGCCGTCGACGGCAAGCCGGTCACCGTCCTGCAGGCCGTCCAGCAGCTCAACGAGCGCGCCGGCGCCCAGGGCGTCGGCCGGATCGACATGGTCGAGGACCGTCTGGTCGGCATCAAGTCCCGCGAGGTGTACGAGGCTCCGGGCGCGATCGCCCTGATCACGGCCCACCAGGAACTGGAGAACGTCACCGTCGAGCGGGAACTCGCCCGCTACAAGCGGCAGGTCGAGCAGCGCTGGGGCGAGCTGGTCTACGACGGCCTGTGGTTCTCCCCCCTCAAGCGGGCCCTGGACGGCTTCATCGAGGAGGCCAACCAGCACGTCACCGGCGACATCCGGATGACCCTGCACGGCGGCCGCGCCGTCGTCACCGGCCGGAAGTCCGACGAGTCCCTGTACGACTTCAACCTGGCGACCTACGACACCGGCGACACGTTCGACCAGTCCCTCTCCAAGGGCTTCATCGAGATCTTCGGCATGTCGTCGAAGATCGCGGCCAAGCGCGACCTCGCCTAGTCAGTAGCCTCGACCACGTTAGCCCGCCTCCCCGCCGCACGGCGGGGAGGCGGGCGCACTCCACCCCCGACGGAAGCGAGCAGAGCAGTGAGCACCAACAGCGGCGACGTCCGGCTCTGGGGCGGCCGTTTCGCCGACGGTCCCGCGGAGGCGCTGGCCAAGCTCTCCGCGTCCGTCCACTTCGACTGGCGGCTCGCGCCGTACGACATCGCGGGCTCCCGCGCCCACGCGCGGGTGCTGCACAAGGCGGGCCTGCTGAGCGACGTCGAACTGACCCGCATGCTCGTCGGCCTCGACCAGCTGGAGTCCGACGTCGCCGACGGCTCCTTCACCGGGACCATCGCCGACGAGGACGTCCACACCGCCCTGGAGCGGGGCCTGCTGGAGCGGCTCGGTCCCGACCTCGGCGGCAAGCTGCGCGCCGGCCGGTCCCGCAACGACCAGGTTGCCACGCTCTTCCGGATGTACCTGCGCGACCACGCCCGGATCATCGGCGGGCTGATCGCCGAACTGCAGCACGCCCTGGTCCGGCTCGCCGAGACCCATTTCGACGTGGCCATGCCGGGCCGCACCCATCTGCAGCACGCCCAGCCGGTGCTCTTCGCGCACCACGTGCTCGCCCACGTCCAGGCGCTGTCGCGGGACGCCGAGCGGCTGCGGCAGTGGGACGTGCGCACCGCCGTCTCGCCGTACGGTTCCGGTGCGCTGGCCGGGTCCTCGCTCGGACTGGACCCGGAGGCCGTCGCCAAGGACCTCGGCTTCGAGCACGGTTCGGTGGCCAACTCCATCGACGGCACGGCCTCGCGCGACTTCGTCGCCGAGTTCGCCTTCATCACCGCCATGATCGGCATCGACCTCTCGCGGATCGCGGAGGAGGTCATCATCTGGAACACCAAGGAGTTCTCCTTCGTCACCCTCCACGACGCCTTCTCCACCGGCTCGTCGATCATGCCGCAGAAGAAGAACCCGGACATCGCCGAACTCGCCCGCGGCAAGTCCGGTCGGCTCATCGGCAATCTGACCGGACTGCTCGCCACCTTGAAGGCGCTGCCCCTGGCGTACAACCGCGACCTGCAGGAGGACAAGGAGCCGGTCTTCGACTCCTGCGACACCCTCGAGGTCCTGCTGCCCGCCTTCACGGGGATGATGGCCACGCTCACCGTCAACCGACAGCGCATGGAGGAGCTCGCCCCGGCCGGCTTCTCGCTCGCCACGGACATCGCCGAGTGGCTGGTGAAGCAGGGCGTCCCCTTCCGCGTCGCCCACGAGGTCGCGGGGGAGTGCGTCAAGGTCTGCGAGGCCGAGGGGATCGAGCTGGACCAGCTCACCGACGAGCAGTTCGCCAAGATCTCGCCCCACCTCACCCCCGAGGTGCGCACCGTGCTCGACGTCCCCGGCGCACTGGCCGCCCGCGACGGGCGCGGCGGGACCGCGCCGTCGGCGGTGGTCGTCCAACTCGCCGAGCTCAAACGGGACCTCGCCGTCCAGCTGGCGTGGGCGCAGGCCAAGGGCTGATCCGGCAGCGGGAGCCGGCCGGGTCCGTCGATCCGGCCGGGTCCGTCCATCCGGCCGGGTCCGTCGATCCAGCCCGGCTTCGCTGACCTTGCGTCGCCGACCGTCGTCGCATATGAGACATATGTGTCTCAATTGGTCTATTCTTGTCTTATGAGGATTGCTCGCGAGCAAGTCCTGCGGGACGCGGCCGGGCTGCTGTCACGGCGCGCCACCGCGTCCATGGGGGAGATCGCCGAGGCCGCCGGCATCAGCCGCGCCACGCTCCACAGGCACTTTCCCAGCCGGGACTCGCTGGTCCGGGCCCTCGGCGTGCTCGGCACCGAGCTGACCGAGGAGCGCCTGGATGCCGCACGCATCGAGGAGGGCGACCCCGTCGATGCCGTCCGCCGGCTCGTCGCCGAGGCCGTGCCCGTCTCCGGCTTCCTCGCCTTCCTCTACGGCGAGAACCAGCTCTACGACCTCGCCGAGATCAACGAGGGCTGGGCACGCGTCGACGCCCGGGTCGCCGCCCTCTTCCGGCGCGGGCAGGAGGCCGGCGCCTTCCGCTACGACCTGACGCCCGCCTGGCTCGTCGAGGCGCTGTACGCCCTCATCGCCGCCTCGGCCTGGTCCGTCCAGGACGGCCGGATGGCCCGCCTCGACCCCGCCCACATGGTCACCGAACTGCTGCTGGGCGGCATGCTGCGCGAACCCGGGGGCGGTTCATGACCACCGCCGCCCCCGTCGCGATCCCCCGGCACGACGACCGCGGCCACCCCGCCCGATGGGTCGCCCTCGGCGTCCTCACCCTCGCACTGCTGCTGATCGCCGTCGACGCCACCGTGCTCGGCCTGGCCGTGCCCTACCTCAGCGCCGACCTGCGGCCCACTTCGACCCAGTTGCTGTGGATCGGCGACAGCTACTCCTTCGTCATCGCCGGACTACTCGTCTCCATGGGCGGCCTCGGCGACCGAGTCGGCCGCAAGCGGCTGCTGCTCACCGGCACCGCCGCATTCGGCGCACTGTCCGCGCTCGCCGCGTACGCCACGAGCCCGGGCACGCTCATCACCGCCCGCGCCCTCATGGGCGTCGCGGGCGCCACCCTCATGCCGTCCACGCTCGCACTGATCCGCACCCTCTTCCCCGACCCGCGCGAGCGGAGTTACGCCATCGGCGTCTGGGGCGCCGTCTCCACCGCGGGCGCCGCCCTCGGCCCGATCGTCGGCGGCGTCCTCCTCGAGCACTTCTGGTGGGGCTCGGTGTTCCTCATCAACCTGCCCGTCATGGCTGTGCTGCTCGTGGTCGGAGCCCGCCTGCTGCCCGAGTCCCGGGACCCCGCCCCCGGTCCGTGGGACCCGGTGAGCGTCCTGCTCTCGCTGGCCGGAATGTTCGGCGTCGTCTACGCCGTCAAGCAGTCCGCCGTGCACGGCCCAGGGCCCGGCGCCGCCGTCGCCGGCCTGCTCGGCACAGCATGCCTGTACGCCTTCGTCCGCCGGCAGCTCACCCTCCCCAAGCCGCTCCTGGACATGCGGCTCTTCCGGCACCGGGGCTTCTCCGGCGCGGTGCTCGCGGACCTGCTCACCGTGCTCGGACTCGCCGGGAGCGTCTTCTTCCTCTCCCAGTTCCTCCAACTCGTCCAGGGCCGCTCCCCGCTCCAGGCGGGGCTGTGCGAACTCCCCGCGACCCTCGGCGCCGCCGCCACCGGTCTGGCCGCCGGCGCCGTCGCGCGCCGCTGGTCGGTCCGGGTCGCCGTCGCGGGCGGCCTCGGCGCCACCGGGCTCGCCCTGCTCGCGCTCCTCGCCCTACGCCCCGGCTCGGGCTACCTCTTCCTCGGTACGGCCCTGCTCGTCGTCGGCGCGGGAGCGGGGATGTCGTTCACCGTCACGGCCGACGTCATCCTCTCCAGCGTCCCGCCGCGGCAGGCCGGTGCCGCCTCCGGCGTCTCCGAGACCGCGTACGAGCTCGGCGCCGCACTCGGCATCGCGCTGCTGGGCTCCGTCGTGACCGGCATCGCCGGCGGCCCGCCGGCGACCCACCCCGCCGCCTTCACCGACGGCCTGCGCGCCGCCTCCGGCGTCGGCGGCGCCGTCCTGCTGCTGGCCGCCGCAGTCGCCTGGCGCCTGCTGCGCGGCCGGCGGCCGGCGCGGAGCCGCATCGAGCCGACGGCCGTCTGACGGCGCGGGACCGGCTCCCGCCGGGGTGCGATCAGCCGGTCGCGGGATCGTCGAGGGTGAAGACGGTCAGCCACTGCGAGCCGGCGGGCCGGTAACCGAGGTCCATCAGCGCCGTGGTCACCGCGCGCATGTGCCCCGCGCCGTACAGGATCCCGACCGTGAACGGCTCGGCACGGCCGGCGCGGGCGCGGTGCACATGCGTCACGGCGTCGATCAGCAGCCGGTCGCGCCGGTGCACCACCAGGTCCTCCACCTCCGGTGAGAAGTCCGCGGACTCCTCCTCGGCGTCACCGGGCAGGTCCTCCAGTTGCAGGTGCCGGGCGAGGAACCGCCGCGTGCCGAGCAGCCGCATGCCCGCGACGTAGGCGGGGACGAGCGCGGCCAGCGTCGCCCGCTCCCTGAGCGGCAGCCGCCGCCACCGGTCGTCGAACTCCTCGCCGGTCATGTCGGGGCACACCACCGGCACGCCCAGTGTGGCGAAGTCGATGTCCTGGACGACCAGTCCCAGACGCTCGTGGCCCGCGAGGCCGCGGTACGACCGGGTGAGGGCACGCGCCGCCGTACTGCCCTCGACGCCCTCGGCGATCACCAGGTCGCACGAGGCCCGCAGACGGGCCGTCACCTGCTCGTAGAACGCCGGCTCCGCCAGATGGATCATCGGATACAGCTCGAAGGCCAGCGCTGTCCCGCGGCTGCGGAAACGGACGAGCGCCGACCGTACCCCTGCCAGCTCCGTGACCTCTATGTACTGCACACGTCCCCCCGCCCCCGGCGGATCCGTCACCGGCGAGGACGCGGGAGGCGGCCCGGGAGGTTGCGGCGAGGCGAGCGGCGCGGACGCGGCTTCGGCACCGGCCAGGACACCGGAGGCGATCGCAACCGCTCCCGCTTCCGGCCGGGTTGGTGCGTATCCTGCCGATACCCGCCGCGCGGGAGGGAGCGTGATGAGCACAGACGCCCAGCACGGTCAGGGCACCGATGTCCTGTCCGTTCTGAGGGAGTACACCCTCGAGTGCCGCTACGACGAGACCGAGGACCTCATTGAGGCCGAGCTCACCCGTGCCGCCGGTGACCCGGGCCGGACGGCCCAACTGCATGTAGCACGGGGCAGACTGCGGTTGCGGCAGCAGGAACACCCGGCGGCGCTCGAGGAGTTCGCGGCCGCCCTGCGCCACGACCCCGCGTGCGGGCCTGCGGCGGGGTGGCACGTGGCGGCTTTGGACCGCATGGGCCGCCACGACGAGGCCCTGGCCGAGGGCACGGCTGCCGCGGCCCGGCTCCCGGAGGCCGTGGACGTGCACACCGCGCTGGGCTGGCTGCACCACAGGGCATGCCGCTGGGACGAGGCGCTGGCGGCCTTCGAGCGGGCCACCGGCGTCGGCCCGCGCCACGCGGAGGGCTGGATCGGTGCCGCCTGGACCCGCGTCGAGCTGGGCGACACCACAGCCGCGCTGCGCGGCCTGGAGGAGGCCGAGCGCGCCTCGGCCGATCCCGTCGAGGTCTGCTGCGCGGCCGTGCGGATCGCCGCGGGCGTGGGCGAGACCGACCTCGCCCACGCCGGGCTGGTCCGCGCCCGCACCCTTGATCACGACGACATCGCCGTGCTGACGGCGCAGGTTCGCTACGAGAGCTGCCGCGGAGCCGGTACGGCCGTCCTGGAGGCCGCCGAGCGCCTGGTCGTCCGGCACGCCCGCCGACCCGACGCGCATACCGAACACGCCCGCTGCCTCCTCGACCTCGGACGCTGGGACGAGGCGATCGCCGCCTGCGACCGCGCGCTCTCACGCGAACCGCGCTGGCCCGCCGCGTGGCAGTACAAGGCCGAGGCTCTGCGCCGGCGTGGCGACCTGGCGGAGGCGCGCGCGACGGGACGCCGGGCGGCGGAGGCGTGCCCGTACTCCCCGGCGGTCCGGCTGGAACTGTCCGCCGCCGAACTGGCCGCCGGGGCCGTCGACCTCGCGACGGCCCGCGCGCAGGAGGCGCTGGCGCTCGACCCCTGCTCCGCGTGGGGACTGGGCGCCCGGCTCGAACTGCTGCTGCTCGCCGGCGATGTGACGGAAGCGGTGGCTGTGGCGGAGCGCTGCGCCGCGCTGCGTCCCGCCGAACCCGCCGCGCTGACCGTCCTCGCCGACACCCTGCGCACGGCCGCCCGGTACGAAGAGGCGCTCGCCGTCCTGACGCGCGCCAGGGAACTGGCGCCCGGTGACGTGACCCTCGTCGACGACATGCTGCAACTGCTGCGTTCGATCCACCGGTGGGACGAGGCGGATCGACTGATCACCACGCTGCGCGCGGGCGACAGCGGGGGAGCGCTGGAGGCGCTGCTTCTGGAGGAGCAGAGCCGTACCTCCTACGCGCGGAAGCTGCACACACAAGCGCTGCAGGAGGCCGAGGCGTCATTGCGCGTGGAGCCGGGTCGTCCGGTCGCCTCCCGGGTGCGGATACGGTCACTGGAGATCCTCGGCCGCCTGGCCGACGCGGAGGCCGCCGCCCGGCGCGACGTCGAGGACGCCCCCGGCGACCCCGACGCTCATGTGGCGCTGGCATCGGTGCTGTTCGCCGCGGAGCGCACCGACGAGGCGGTGGCCGCGATCGACCGCGCCCTCGGGATCGACAGCCGATCGGTGGACGCCCACCTGGCACTGCTGCGCGGCCTGCGCGGGGCGGAGCGGTGGAGCGAGGCCGCCGCCGCCGTGGAGGAGGCGGTCGGCCACGGCGTGCCCGCCGAGGAACTGACCCTCCAGCGGGCCGCTGTGGCCCTCGGAAGGGGGGATCACGAAGGGGCCCGGGCGATGGCCGAGGAACGCCTGCGCCGCTGCCCGGACGACGCGGAGGCGCTGGAACTGCTCGTCTTCGCGCACGCCGGCCGCGAGGAATGGCCCGCGGCCGAGTCGGCCGCGGACCGGGCCGCCACCGCCCGTCCCCGTTCCGCGGCGGGTCCCTGCCTGCTGGCCTGGTGCTTCGGTGAGCAGGGGCGTCCGGCCGAGGAACGCGAGGCGTACGACGAGGCGTTGCGGCGCGAACCGGACCACCGGGACGCCCTGCTCGGCCGGGTCTGCGTCCTACGGACGCTCGGGCACTGGGACGAGGCCG
Source organism: Streptomyces sp. ME19-03-3 (assembly GCA_033793685.1). GTDB lineage: Bacteria > Actinomycetota > Actinomycetes > Streptomycetales > Streptomycetaceae > Actinacidiphila. The sequence continues at coordinate 40,090 of JARAXD010000001.1, forward strand.
AGCGAGCCGCGCGGCAGGCCGCACACCTGCGGCCCGACGACCCGGAGGTGCTGATCGCCGCGGGATGGCTGTACTCGGCGCTGGAACGGCCGGACGACGGCCTGCCGTTCGCCCGGCGCGCGGACGAACTGACTTCAGGCGCTCCGGACGCCGTGGGCCTCCTGGCCTGGCTCCTGCGCCGTTCGCGACGCTGGGACGATGCGGAGGACGTGCTGCGCCGCCATCTCGGGCGCCATCCGCGGTCGGTGCACGCCCACATGGAACTCGCCTACTGCCTCTGGGACCAGGACCGGGACGAGGAATGCCTCGCGAGTGTCGACAGCGCCCTGGCCCTGGATCCGAACCGTGTCCGCACCCTGAGCTTCAAGGCGGAGGTGCTCAGCCGACTGCGGCGGTGGGCCGATGCGGAGGCGGCCACGCGGCAGGCGCGGACCCGCCATCCGGAGATCGCCGCCGGCCACGTCGCCACGGCGTACGTCCTCGGCGAACGCCACCGCCACGACGAGGCCCTGCCGCACCTGCGACGCGCACTGCAGCTCGATCCGGAACACGAGTGGGCCTGCAGGCTCCAGGTCGACACCCTTCTCGCGCTCGGCCGCTTCGACGAGGCCGAGCAGACCGCGCGGACCCTGCTCGACCGGGTGCCGGACGCCGTCTCGGTCCGCTGCCGCCTCGCCCACGTCCTGCACGAGCGGCGCCGGTTCGCCGAGGCCCTGAACCAGTGCGAACGCTCCTTGGCGACCGCCCCGTTCAGCGTCGCCGCCCATACCCAGCGGGTGGACACCCTGCGGGAGAGCGGAAGCCTCGACGAGGCGGAAGGCGCTGCCGAAGAGTTCACGCGGACCCGGCCGCACCTGACCTCCGTTCGCTACCAGCTCGCCGCGGTGCACACCGAACGCGGCGACCACCGTGCGGCTCAGGCGGTTCTCGACGAGCTGCTCGCGGCGGCCGCCGGCCCCGTGGACCGCGCCGAGGCCCGGGCCACCGCCGGTTGGCTGGCCCTGGTGGACCAGCGCCCGGTGGACGCGGCGGCGGCCTTCGAGGAGATCCTCGAGCAGTGGCCGCACGATCACCAGTACCGGGTGGGCCGCGCTTGGTCGCTGGTGCGCCTGGCGGACCTCGCCCCCGAAAGCCCCGAGGCGGCCGATCTCCTCACCGAGGCCGCCGCCCACTGCCGCGCCGTCAGCCGGGAGGACCCCCGCGACGCCGCCGCCCACACCTGCCTCGGGCTGATCGCCCACCGCCGTGGGGAGACGGCTGCCGCCGAGCGGCACTTCGTACGGGCCGTGGAGCTCGACCCGTACGGGCGCTGCCACACCGACCTGGGCGCGCTCTACGTGCAGCTCGGCCGGTACGGGGAGGCCGAGGCCGTGCTGAGACGGGCCGTGGAGCTCGACTGGTACGACGTGCAGGCCCACGTGGAGCTGGGCAGCCTCGGGCTGCACCGGGCCCGGGAGGGCGGGGGCGACGCCACCGCGGCGCAGGCGGTCGGCGCGTTCCGCCGTGCCGTGGCGGTCGGCCCGGACAGCGGCAGCGCGGCCCTAGGGCTGGCCGTGGCGCTGGCGGAAGGCATGGGCGACTTCGGCGGCGCCGAGGAGGAACTGCGGCGTGTGCTGGGCCGGCCCGGTGTCCGGGACCAGCCGCAGTGGCAGTTGCGGCTCGCGCTCGCGCGCCTGCTGGTGCAGGCCGGTGACGCCGAGCAGAGCGCCGACCGGTACCGCGAGGCCGGAGAGGAGGCCCGGGCCGCCATCCGGCTCGCCGAGCGCGAGGCGGAAGCCCACTTCGTGGCGGGCGTCGTGGAGCAGCGTCTGGGCACCCAGACCGCCGATGTCCGGCTGAAGCTGCTGCACCGCCGCCGGGCGCAGCGGTTCCTCACCCGCTGCCGCCGTCTCGACCCGGCGCACCAGGACGCGGAGCGCGCCCTGCGGCTGCTGGAGGAGGACGCCCGGGCCGCCCACGGGAGCCGGCTGAGCAGCGCGGTCCTGGTGCTGGTGGCGACCGCGGTGCTCGGGGCGGCCTGGGTGGACTTCCTCTGGAAGCACCATGTGACCGCCGTGATGCTCACGACGCTGACCCCGGTGCTGGCCGGTCTCATCGCGGTGGGATTCCTGCTGCCGGTGCTGATCCGGCTCAAGCTCCCCGGAGGCATGGAGGCGGACCTGTCCGCGAGCATCGGCCAGATCTCCCGCGGCCCGCGCGGCGAGGTGGCGCTCACCCCGGCGCGGATGCCCGCGGGCAACGGGCCGGTCGGGCGGATGCCCCGGATGTGAGCGGACCGCGGGACTCGGGACCGTGGGACTCGGGACCGTGGGACTCGCGACCGGCGGACTCGGGACCGGGGCTACGCCGCCGTCGCGTGATCCGCGGCCTGGGAGGCCTTCGCCTTGGTGGCGTAGACGTCGACGTACTCCTGGCCGGACAGCCGCATCACATGGCTCATCACCTCGTCGGTCACGGCGCGCAGCACGTAGCGGTCGCGGTCCATGCCCTCGTAGCGGGAGAACTCCAGCGGCTCGCCGAAGCGGACGGTGAAGCGGTGCACGTGGGGGACGCCCGCGCCGCCGGGCTGGATGCGGTCGGTGCCGACCATCGCGAACGGGACGACCGGTGCCCCCGTCATCAGCGCCAGCCGCGACACACCGGTGCGGCCGCGGTAGAGCCGGCCGTCGGGGGAGCGGGTGCCTTCGGGGTAGATGCCGAAGACCCGGCCCTCGTCGAGGATGCGACGCCCGGTCATGAGCGCGGCGACGCCGCCGTGCCCGCCGTCGCGGTCCACGGGGATCATGCCGACGGAGGTGAAGAAGGCAGCCATCAGGCGGCCCTTGACCCCAGGGGTGGTGACGTACTCGTCCTTGCCGATGAAGAAGACCTGGCGCTTGACGACCAGGGACAGGAACATCGAGTCGATGAAGGTGACGTGGTTGCCGGCGAGGATCACGGGGCCGTCGCCCGGGATGTGCTCCGCGCCCTCTACCCTGGGGCGGAACAGTACGCGCATCAGTACTCCGAGCAGTGCCTTGAGGATGATGCGGAACAACGGGTCCTCCGGTCGTGGTCGGCGGGAGTCCGGCCGGGACGCCCGCGGGGCTTCGGTCACCAGTGTGCGCCTCCCCGGTGAGGACGATACTTCCGCCACGTCGCGACACGCGCACCGGGTTCACGCGACCGGTACGCATTGTCGACGTGTGTTTCCGCCGCGTTCCCCCGCCAGCCTCCCGCGGGCGGCACAGACCCCCCTGACGATGCGCGCGTCGCTCGGCGTGGACCGGACGGACCTTCGGCCGACACGAGGCGCGATGCGCAACGAGAACAGCTTCCCGCCCGCGGACTTCCGGGTAGGCCCGGACCCCGACGCCTACGGTGACGCCTTCGGCGCGTTCACGGTCCACTTCGAGCAGGGCGTCGACGGCGTCTTCTCGGACCACTGCGACACCGCGCTGACGGCCCGCGCGGACTTCGGCGGGCGGAAGTGACCGTCAACGCCACATGATCGCGCTCCCGCGCACGGGTGGTTCCCCGGCCGGCGGGCAACCACCGGGCGCGACGGCGGTGTCCCGGCGGGCATGACCCCGAGCGAACCCCGTGAGGAACTGACCGCCATCCGGCCGCTGCTCGCCGCCGAGGCCGCGGCCGAGTCCGTGCCGGCCTGTGTCGAGGCGGCCGACCTCGAGCAGTCCGTGTGGCTGAGGCTGCTGGAGCTTCCCGAGCCGCCCGCCGACCCGGCCCGCTGGCTGCGCCGGGCGGTGCGGGCCGAAGTCCGCCTGGCCGTGCGCCGGGCCCGCCGGGAGACGCCGTACGGCCCCGGCCGCCACGTCGCCGCCGAGGCCCCGCAGAGCATCGAGCAGCAGGTGCTCGCCGCCGAGCAGCGGCGCACCCTGCTGGCCGCCGCGCGCCGGCTGCCCGGGCGTTGCCCGGAGCTGGTATCCGCCCTGATCTCCCGTTCGGACCCCACATACCGGGAAATCTCCCGGGAGTTGGGAATCTCACAGGGCAGCCTAGGACCGATGCGTTCCCGGTGCCTGAGTTGCCTGCGTACGATCCTCGCTACCGGGGTTGCAGCACCCGTACGACGGGGTAATGCACCGTAGACAGTCGGCGTACGGACGCTTGTGCACGGCCGCGCCGCCTTCCGGACACCATTCAGGGCAACGTCCCGCGCCGCACCCTCACCCCCCGCGGCACGGGCGAACTCGAAGGAGAGGCCAGCGCACATGGGCATGAGCGTGACCATCTCTGCGGCTACCGGCGACGACGCCGAGAAGATCCTCAAACTGCAGTACCTCTGCTACCAGGACGAAGCCGCACTGTACGGGGACTACGGCATAGAACCGCTGACCCAGACCCTCGAGGCGCTGCGCGCCGAACTCGCGGGCGGGGTCGTGGTGGTGGCCCGACTGGGCGAGGAGGTGGTGGGTTCGGTCCGCGGCCGCGTGGACGAGGACGGCACCGCGCGGATCGCCAAGCTGATCGTCCACCCCCGCATGCAGCGGCACGGGCTCGGCGGCCGGCTGCTGCGGGCCATCGAGGAGCGCCTGGCCGCCGAGAGCGAGGCGAAGCGGTACCGGCTCTTCACCGGGCACCGCAGCGACGTCAACCTGCGGCTGTACCGCAAGCTGGGCTACGCGCAGGTCGGCAACGTCGAGCCGGTCAACCGCCGCCTGAGCCTGGTGCACATGGAGAAGCCGGCCGCCGCCCGGCCCGAGACCTACGCCGCCAGCGCCTGAGCCGCGTCAGGTGGCAGCGGCCTGCTGTGGCAGCGCCTTCCGGCGCAGCCACAGCAGGCCGGTCACCGGCACCACGACGGGCAGGAACAGGTAGCCCATGCCGTAGTCGGACCACACGGTCTGGTCCGGGAACGCTCCGGCGTCGACCAGCGTCAGCGTGCCCACCGTCAGCACGCCGCACAGTTCGAGGGCGCAACTGGCCAACGCCACCTTGCGCGCGCCCTCGCCGCCCCGCCACAGGGCCACCGTGATCACCGCGTAGACCAGGCCCGCCAGCAGGGAGAGCAGGTAGGCCAGCGGCGCCTCGTGGAACTCCATGCTGATCTGCACGACCGCGCGGGAGAGCGCGGCGACGGTGAAGACCCCGTACAGGGAGAGCAGCAGGCGGCCCGGCCCCCGGCCGATCCCGCTCTGCGGTGCGGACGACGCGGTGGTGCCCTTCGCGGTCTCAGGCACTGACGCCTCCCCAGATGTCGTAGAGCCGTACCTCCAGCACGGCCAGGACGACCCCGCCCGCGGCCACGATCGCCGAGCCCCAGCGCGTGCGCTCGGTCAGCGACATGAAACCCGCCGCGGGGACGGTGCAGGCGGCGCCGATCAGGTACGCGACGAAGATCGTCGTACCGTCCACCGGCTTCTCGCCGCCGGTCAGCTTGACCACGGCTATCACGAGCTGGACCAGCGCCAGCACCGCCACCAGGGCCATGCCGATGAAGTGCCAGTCCTTGGTCGGCTGGTCGCGGAAGGCCGCCCAGCCGCACCAGGCGGCCAGGAGCAGCGCCGTGGCCGAGACCACGATCGTGAGCGCGTCGAGCATGGCGCGACTTTAGTACGGACGCGCACCACCACCGGGTCCGGGCCCCTTGCCGTCCACATGGTGGACTTCGGGACCGGATATTGGTACGCCGCGCGGGGGTCTGCTTTACTGGTGCCCATGACCACGACGAACCGCCGCTGCCGCGCGACCGAGGCGATGACGCCCGGTGTTCGTCGTATGTGTCGAATGTGTGTGCGCTGAGGGCCCACGCCATCTGAGTCTCGCGCCCCGAAGCGAGACCCGCCCTTCCTGCCACGGACCGCACACCCCCATGCACAGGGAACGGCGGCAGACCTCCCGCCGCTGCCGGCCGGCGCACGCCCCCCGGCCGCCCGGCAGCCTCTGCTGACCTTCTTCCTTGCCTCCCCGCCTCGACGGGCGCAGCCATGCCATGTCCGCGGCCCATACGCCCCGTGTGCGGCCTTCGCGCGCCGCACACTCGACAGTGACGGAAATCCAGTGATCACCACAACGGGCCTGACCAAGGTCTACCGTTCCCGCGACCGGGAGACGGTGGCCCTCGACGGCGTCGACCTGCACGTCCGCGAGGGCGAGGTGTACGGCGTCGTCGGACGCAGCGGCGCGGGCAAGAGCACGCTCATCCGCTGCGTCAACCTGCTGGAGCGACCCACGTCCGGCACCGTCGAGGTGGCCGGCCGGGACCTCACCGCGCTCGCCGGCCGCTCCGACCGCGCGGGCTCCGCCCTGCGCACCGCCCGGACCGGCATCGGCATGGTCTTCCAGCACTTCAACCTGCTGTCCTCGCGCACCGTCCGCGACAACGTCGAGCTGCCCCTGGAGATCCTCGGCGTCTCCGGCCGCGAGCGCCGCCGCAAGGCCCTCGACCTGCTCGAGCTGGTGGGCCTGGCCGACAAGGCCGGCGCCTACCCCGCGCAGCTGTCCGGTGGCCAGAAGCAGCGTGTCGGCATCGCGCGCTCCCTGGCCGGCGACCCCAAGGTGCTGCTCTCCGACGAGGCCACCTCGGCGCTCGACCCCGAGACCACCCGCTCGATCCTGCAGTTGCTGCGCGACCTCAACCAGCAGCTCGGTCTGACCGTTCTGCTCATCACCCACGAGATGGACGTGGTCAAGACCATCTGCGACTCCGCCGCGCTGATGAAGGGAGGCCGCATCGTGGAATCCGGCAAGGTCACCGACCTGCTCGCCACGCCCGGCTCCGAACTGGCCCACGAACTGTTCCCGGTCGGCGGGGAACCGTCCGGGGACGGCCGCACCGTGGTCGACCTCACCTTTCACGGCGAGGCCGCCACCGAGCCCGTCATCTCCCAGCTCTCCCGCACCTACAACATCGACATCTCGGTGCTCGGCGCCGCGCTGGAGACCGTCGGCGGCCGCCAGGTGGGGCGGATGCGGATCGAGTTGCCCGGTGCCTTCGAGGAGAACGTCGTACCGATCGGCTTTCTCCGTGAGAAGGGCCTCCAGGTCGACGTCGCCCCGGTCGCCGGCGGCGAACTGGTCGCGGAGGGCGCGAAGTGAGCTGGTCGCAGATGCAGCCGCTGCTGTCGCAGGCCTGTTGGGAAACGCTGATCATGGTCGGCTGGTCCACGCTGATCGCGGTGGCCGGGGGGCTGCCGCTGGGCGTCCTGCTGGTGCTGACCGACCGCGGCGGACTGCTGCGCAACGCCCCCGTCAACAAGGCCGTCGGCGTCGTCGTGAACCTCGGCCGCTCGCTGCCCTTCCTCATCCTGATGATCTCCGTGCTGCCGTTCACCCGCTGGGTGATCGGCACCACCATCGGCGCCGAGGCCATGGTCGTCCCGCTCTCCATCGGGGCCATCCCGTTCCTCGCACGCCTGGTGGAGACCTCCGTCCGCGAGGTCGACGGCGGACTCGTCGAGGCCGTCCAGGCCATGGGCGGCAGCACCTGGACCGTCGTCCGCAAGGCCCTGCTGCCCGAGGCGCTGCCCTCGCTGATCGCCGGCCTCACCACCACGGTGATCGCGCTCGTCGGCTACTCCGCCATGGCGGGCACCATCGGCGGCGGCGGCCTCGGCGACCTCGCCATCCGCTACGGCTACCAGCGTTTCGAGACCTCGCTGATGCTGGTCACGATCGGCGTGCTGATCGTCATCGTGACGCTGGTCCAGCTCGCCGGCGATCTCGCCGCCCGCGCCGCCTCGCACCGCGGCCGCACCTCCACCGCGCCCCGGCTGCGCCTGCTGCGCCCGGCCGCGACCCCCGAAGCCTCCTGACACCGCAACAGCAACACCGTTCCAGAAAGGCACTTTTCGTGCGTACCACCGTCAAGATCACGACCGTTGTCCTCGCCGCCGCGGGCCTCACCCTCGGACTGACCGCCTGCGGAGGGGACTCCGGCTCGAAGAAGGACAGCGCGAGCGACCCGCTCGTCGTCGCCGCGAGCCCCGTCCCGCACGCGGAGATCCTGAACTTCGTCAAGGACAACCTGGCGGCCAAGGCCGGGCTCAAGCTCGAGGTGAAGGAGTTCAGCGACTACGTGACGCCGAACACCGCCACCGAGGACGGCTCCGTCGACGCCAACTACTTCCAGAACCAGCCCTACCTGGACGACTTCAACAAGAAGAAGGGCACCCACATCGTGCCCGTCGTCACCGTCCACCTGGAGCCGCTGGGCCTGTACTCCGACAAGTTGAAGTCCGCCGACGCGATCAAGAACGGTGCCACGATAGCCGTCGCCAACGACGCGGTGAACGAGGCCCGCGGCCTCAAGCTGCTCGCCTCGAACGGCCTGATCACCCTCAAGGACGGCGTCGGCAACGAGGCGACCCCCGCCGACATCACCGCCAACCCGAGGAACCTGAAGTTCAAGGAACTGGAGGCCGCGCAGCTGCCGCGCTCCCTGCAGGACGTCGACGCCGCGGTCATCAACGGCAACTACGCCATCGCCGCGGGGCTCAAGCCCTCCGCCGACGCCCTCGTGCTGGAGTCCGCCGACAACAACCCCTACGGCAACTTCCTCGCCGTCAAGGAGGGCGAGGAGAAGGACCCGCGTGTGCTGAAGCTCAAGAAGCTCCTCACCTCGCCCGAGGTGAAGAAGTTCATCGAGGACACGTACGCCGGTTCCGTCATCCCCTCCTTCTGACCCACCGGGCCCCGGCGGGGGACGGGCAGCGCGCTCACCGCGCCCCGTCCCCCGCCGCTCCGGGCCAGTCCAGCCGCAGCCGCTCGGCGCGCGGCAACTTCGACACGATCAGGTCGTAGGAGTCCTCCACCAGCTCGCACACCATCGCGTCGGGCAGCGAGCCGTCCAGCGTGACCGTGTTCCAGTGGCGCTTGTTCAGATGCCATCCGGGCGCGATCGCCGCGTGCTCCGCCCGCAGCCGCACCGCCAGGTCCGGATCGCACTTCAGGCTCACCTGCAGCGGCTCGCCCCCCAGCGCGCTGATGGCGAAGATTTTCCCGCCGACCTTGAAGACGGTCACCTCGGTGTCCCGCGGGAAGGGGTTCTCCTCCACCGCGCCGTTGAAACCGAGGCAGAAGTCTCTGAGCCGATCCGCGTCCATGCGCCCATTCAACAGGGCGCCACCGACAGACCCGCCGGGGTCAGCGCCGCCGCACCCAGTACACGTCCGTCGTGTACGGCATCTCGACGGCGTCCTTGCCGCGCGTGGCGTCGTGCCCGGCCAGCACCGCCTCCACCTCGGCCCGCACCCGCTCCTGCTCCGCCGGGCCCATCACCGTGATGTGGCTCGAGGACGTCATGCGCTCCACCACGTCCGAGACCGTCGTCGAGTGGGGGTTCGGCCAGTGCCGTTCGTGCATCCGCGACCAGCCCGGACGGTCGGTGAAGGCCTTGCGCCAGCCGCCGTCCAAGGGGCTCGGCAGGTCGCGCGGCGCCAGCCGGAAGACGATGTCCTGGTAGTCGCGCACCCATGGGACCGAGGTGTCGTAGGTGTTCCACACGAGCGCCAGCGACCCCCCCGGCCGCAGCAGGCGCTCGACCTCCGCGAGGGCCTCCTCCTCCTGGAACCAGTGCCAGGACTGCGCCGCCACGACCGCGTCCGCGCAACCGTCCGGCAGGCCCGTGGCCTCGGCCGTGCCCGCCGTCACCCGCACCCCCGGCAGCAGCTCCGCCAGCCGCTCGCGCATCTCCGCCACCGGCTCGACCGCGATCACCTCGGCGCCGGTCAGGGCCAGCAGGCGGGTGAACTTGCCGGTGCCGGCGCCCAGGTCGACCACCGTGCGGCCGGCCTCGAGGGGCAGCGCGTCCGCCAACTCGGCCAGGGCCGCCATGGGGTACGAGGGTCGCGACCGCTCGTACACACCCGCGGCCCGCTGATATCCGACTCCTGCTGCGTGGTGCACCGTCACGCGCGCAGACGCTAGCAGGACCCTGTGACCACAGGGGCAGCGGACCTGCGGAAAGGCCGGAGAACAGCACACCAACCGCTCCCGTCGCGAGCATGGTTGGACGTACCCTGGGGGCGGCTGCCGCGCAGGCCCCCGTGGCGACCCGGTCCCGCGGGTGAACCAGTGGATGCTGCATGCTGTGCACTTCACACATGCCCTGGCTACGGAGCGTCGAATGACCAGCTTCCCGGAGATCTCCATCAGTACGGAGCGGCTGGTGCTGCGCCTGTACGAGGAGTCCGACATCCCCGCCCTGGCGGAGATGATGAACGACGAGGCCGTGATCGCCTGGACCTCCGTGCCGCATCCGTACACCGAGGCCGACGCCCGCTCCTTCATCGTCGACTTCGCCCCGGCCGAGCGGGCGGAAGGCCGCGGCATCGTGCTCGCCGTCACCGAGTTCCTGACCCAGCGGCTGGTCGGCACCGTCCACCTGCAGCGCACCGACTGGCGCATCCGCAGCAGCGAGGCCGGCTACCTGATCGCCCCCTGGGCGCGCGGCGAGGGCTACGCGGCCGAGGCCGTACAGGCCGCCGCCCAGTGGCTCTTCGACGACCAGAAGTTCGAGCGGCTGGAACTGCGCACCGCCGCCGACAACGCCGCCTCGCAGCAGGTCGCGCAGAAGATCGGCTGCATCAGCGAGGGCGTGCTGCGCAGCGCCGGTCTGGTCCGCACCCGGCCGGACGGGGAGACGAACGGCCGCTGGGAGGAGATCCGCACCGATCTGATCGTCTGGAGCCTGCTCCCGGAGGACCTCGACGGCCTCACGGAGGAGTCCGCCGACGGATCCGAGTACGCGGCGTACACCGACTGGCAGTGAGCACCCGCCGGCGCAAGATCCCGGCCGGGGTACTGTGCACACCCCGGGGTCACCTCACCTCCGGGGCACCACACCGCGACGCGCCCAGGAGGCAGGACGACGATGGCCGACCGTGTCACCGTGATCGGGTGGGACGGCTCACCACCGGGCGAGGCAGCGCGTTCCGCGCTGTCGGCCGCCACCCTGGTGGCCGGGACCCGGCACCACCTGTCACTGCCGTTCGTGCCGCGCGACGCCGAGCGGATCGTGCTGGGCAGCATCGACCTGGCCGCCCGCCGCATCGCGCGGCACCGCGGCACGGCGGTCGTCCTGGCCGACGGCGACCCCGGCTTCTTCGGCGTCGTCCGCGCCCTGCGCGCACCCGAGTACGGGCTGGAGGTCGAGGTCGTCCCCGGCGTCTCCTCGGTCGCCCAGGCCTTCGCACGGGCCGGGATGCCCTGGGACGACGCCCGGGTGGTCGTGGCGCACACCCGTACGCTGCGGCGGGCCGTCAACGTCTGCCGCGCCCACCCCAAGGTCGCCGTACTGACCGCGCCCGGAGCCGGACCGACCGAACTCGCTCTGCTGCTCGGCGACGAGCACCGCACCTTCGTGATCTGCGAGGCCCTCGGCACCGAGCACGAGCAGGTCACCGTCCTCACCTCCGACAAGGTGGCCGACCACACCTGGCGGGATCCCAACGTCGTCCTCGTCGTCGGCGCCGCCCCGGCCGCCGGCCCCGTGCCCGCCCCGGCCACCGCGCAGTCCGGCTGGCTGGCGGGCGGCGACCCCGCCGTGGCCGACCGGGTACGGGGCTGGGCACTGCCCGGCGAGCGGTACACGCCCGACGACGGTCCGGCGCACCTGAGGGCCCTGCAACTGGCCCGGCTCGGGCCGCGGGCCGGTGACCTGCTCTGGGACATCGGCGCCGGCGGCGGGGCCGTCGCCGTGGAGGCGGCGCGCTTCGGCGCGGCCGTCATCGCGGTGGAGGCCGACGCCGCGGCGTGCGACCGGATCGAGGACACCGCACGGGACTTCGGCGTACGGGTACGGGTGGTCCAGGGCCAGGCACCGCAGGTCCTGGAGGACCTTCCGGAACCGGACATCGTGCGCATCGGAGGCGGCGGACCGGAGGTCGTCGCGGCCTGCGCCGCACGCCGGCCGGAGCGAATCGCCGCGAGCGCCGCGAACCGGGACGAGGCAGAAGCCGTCAGCCGGGCCCTCGACGAGGGCGGATACACCGTGGAACGCGCGTTGTTGCAGGCAGTCGAGCTGAACGACGCGTGGTCCGAGCGAGAGCGCACGGTGGTCTTCGCCCTCCTCGGACACCGCAGGTGAGCCGGTGGGTTGCGCCCCCATTGGCACCGGTTTGAGGTGAACCCCCCTGCGCACGCGCGGGCACACGCGCGGTAGGCTGACGGACCGCTGCGCCGTCGTCGCGCATTGACGTCGCGTGAGGGCTGATCAGCAACGGTCAGTACCGGTCAATCGCAGTCGTCGTGCCGGTAGCCGCCCACGCTCGTTCTCTGAGTGGGCAGTGTGCTCGGCGCAGCGATGGAAGGAGCGAAACCGATGGGCGAGGGGCACGCATGACTGACACCGGCCAGGTCCCGGGTGAGGGACTGCCGGAGAACGCAGGCGAAGAAGCGGTTCTGCAGCCGCACGCCGACCTTCCCGGCAGTGGCGCGCAGCAGCAGTCCGTCCCCTCGTGGGACGTCGACCCGCTCACCGCGCCGGTTCCTCCGGAGTACCACTACCTCGACCAGCCGTCCGGCCCCGTGCCGGTCGAGGAGGACGAGGAGATCCTGCTGATGCCGGGTCTGCAGGGCTCCTGGGGCGACCCCCAACCCGTACCGCCGCAGCCGCAGCCGCAGCCGGTCCCGGCGCAGGCCCCCGGCCCGTTGCCTGCCGAGCACATCGAGTACGGGACCGCCGGGTCGCACGCGGGCACCGGGCACGACGCCCACGAGAGCGGCGGCCGTGACTCCGGCTCCCACGACTTCTCCGCCGTCCGCATGGAGGCGCCGGGCGTACCGGGGACGCCGGTTGCGGAACAGGCCCTTCGGGAGCAGGCCGTGCAGTTCGCGGCGGAGCACATGCTGCCGGATCCCGTCCCCATGCCGGCGGAGCCCGTCGTACAGCCCGCGCCCGCCGAGGACGCCGTCCCCATCCGGGCGCGGGCGGCCGAGCCCGCCCCACAGCTCCGGGTGCCCGCGCAGGCACAGCTGCAGGAGGCCGCCGCGGCCGCACCCGTACCGCCGAGGCGCCCGCTCCACATGGGCCCCCCGATCCCGGACCCGTCCAACGGCGGCGGCATCGTGCGCTCCCTGGCCGACCGCGGTCCGGCCACCCCGGCACCCGCCCCGGCGCCGCAGCCGGGCCCTGAGCCCCTGCGTCAGTCCGGGCCGCCCACCACAGGACCGGAGTACCTGGACATCCCCCACGACGAGAACCCGGCCGAAGTCCCGGCCATGGCCCAGGCTCAGGCCGAGGCCGAGGCCGAGGCCGAGGAGCCCGCGCCCGCGGTCGTCATGCCCGAGCCCGAGCCGGTGAGCGCCCCCGGGCCGTCGCTGGAAGACCCGGAAGAGCCGCTGCCGTTCGGCATGGAGCCGGCCCCGGAGGTGCCCGCGGCGCCGGTCGTCGTGGAGGTGCCCGAGCCCGCCGTGGTGGCCGAGCCGGTCACCGCCGCGCCGGAACCGCTCGTCGAGGCCGTGCCCGAGGCCGTGCCCGTGCCCGCCGAGGAGCCCGCGCCCGAACCCGAGCCGGAGGCGCCTGTCGTCGCCGAACCCGTCTCCGAACCCGCTCCGGCCGTGGCCGTGGAGGGGGAGCCGTCCGCCGCCGGGCCGCAGACCGAGATCGAGGTCGATACCGAGGTCGAGGCCGAGTCTGAGGTCGAGACCGAGGCCGAGACCGAGGCCGAGATGCCCGCGGCAGCCGAGGAGTCCGAGCTGCCCGAGGCGCCGTCAGCCGACGAGGCGGAGCAGGAGCCGGCGCTGCCCGCCGCCGAGGGCTACGAGCCCGCCGTACGGGACGCCGTGCACCGGGTCATCCGCGAGCGCCGGGACATCCGCAACGGCTTCCGCAAGGACCCGATCCCGCACGAGGTGCTGATCCGCGTGCTGGAGGCGGCGCACACCGCGCCGAGCGTCGGCCACTCCCAGCCCTGGGACTTCGTGGTCATCCGCTCCGCCGAGACCCGGGAGCGTATGCACCAACTCGCCATGCAGCAGCGCGAGGCGTACGCCAAGTCCCTCCCCAAGGGCCGCGCCAAGCAGTTCCGCGAGCTGAAGATCGAGGCCATCCTCGACACCCCGGTCAACATCGTCGTGACCGCCGACCCCACCCGCGGCGGCCGCCACACGCTGGGCCGCTACACCCAGCCGCAGATGGCCCCGTACTCGTCGGCGCTGGCCGTGGAGAACCTGTGGCTCGCGGCGCGCGCCGAGGGCCTGGGCGTCGGCTGGGTCAGCTTCTTCGACGAACGCGAGATGGTCCGCGAACTCGGCCTCCCCGAACACCTCGAGGTCGTGGCGTACCTCTGCGTCGGCTATGTCGACGAGTTCCCGGAGGACCCCGAACTGGTGCAGTCCGGCTGGTCCAAGCGGCGCCCGCTGGCCTGGGTCGTCCACGAGGAGGAGTACGGCAACCGGGCCCTGCCCGGCGAGGAGCCGCACAACCTCCTGGAGGAGACCCTCCGCGGCATCCGCCCGCTGGACGCGAAGGCGCTCGGCGAGGCCTGGGAGCGGCAGAAGCGGATGACCAAGCCGGCGGGCGCGCTCGGCATGCTGGAGATCATCTCTGCGCAGCTCAGCGGGCTGTCCCGGCAGTGCCCGCCGCCGATCCCCGAGCCCGCGGCCGTGGCGATCTTCGCCGGGGACCACGGCGTGCACGCCCAGGGCGTCACCGCCTGGCCCCAGGAGGTCACCGGCCAGATGGTCGCCAACTTCCTCGGCGGCGGGGCCGTGTGCAACGCCTTCGCGAACCAGGTGGGCGCCGAGGTGTGCGTGGTGGACGTCGGCGTCGCCTCGGAGCTGCCCAGCACCCCGGGTCTGCTGCCCCGCAAGGTCCGCCCCGGCACCGCCGACATGACCGCCGGACCGGCCATGTCCCGCGAGGAGGCGGTGCGCGCGATCGAGGTCGGCATCGAGGCCGCCCGCGACCTCGTCGCCGCGGGCAACAAGGTGCTGCTCACCGGGGAGATGGGGGTCGCCAACACCACCGTCTCCGCGGCCCTCATCTCCGTCTACACCGGAGTCGATCCGGCCGAGGTCACCGGGCGCGGCACCGGCATCAACGACGAGATGCACGCCCGCAAGATCGACGTCGTCCGGCGCGCCCTCGAACTCCACCGGCCCGACCCCTCCGACCCGATCGAGGTCCTCGCGGCGATCGGCGGCCTCGAGCACGCGGCGATGGTGGGCCTACTGCTCGGCGCGGCCTCCCTGCGGACCCCGGTCATCCTCGACGGCGTCAGCGCGGGCGCGGCGGCACTGGTGGCCCGCGCCATCGCCCCGGAGGTCCTCGCGGCCTGCATCGCCGGCCACCGCAGCGCGGAGCCCGGTCACCGCGCGGCGCTGACCAAGCTGGGTCTGCGGCCGTTGGTCGAGCTCGACCTGCGGCTCGGTGAGGGCACGGGCGCGCTGCTGGCGCTCCCGCTGGTGCAGAGCGCCGCGCGCGCGATGCGCGAGGTGGCGACGTTCGACTCCGCCGGGGTCACCGAGAAGTCCTGACCGGACGGTCGTGGCGGGCGGGGGGTATCCCCGCCCGCCCTCCCTCCCCCAGCCTTCGGCCGGGGGGACCCCCGTCCCGGTGTGGTCGGTGCGGGCCTGTCGACACCCCGAAGAGCCGACGTCAGTACCTGACCCGCACCGGCCGTCAGTCGCCCACACGACCGGAGGGGGTGTGGCGGGGCGCCCCCGCAGGGGACGAGCGGCCGGGACGCGGTCGGTGACCGCATCGCGCTGCGTGCGTTGTGGGGTCGGTGCCGCGCCGGGATACGCCCCCAGCCTTCGGCCCGGGGGGACCCCCACCTCGGGGCTCGCGGTTCACCCCCACGTCATTCGGCGCCCGCTCTCGGGAGGGCGGGTGGGCGGTGGGCGGGGAAACCGCCCGCCGCAGGCGCGACGCACCCACACACGACAACCCGGGCAAGGGCACCGCAGGTGTGATCTTGGGCGCTGCGGCGCGGCCGCCCCGCACCGTAGGGTTGGGGCGGGGCAGGGTCGCCCCGCAACCCCCACCGCGTCGCGCCGCGAGGCACACCCCTAGGAGCCGCACCGCCATGACTGCCGCCGAGGACCGCAACGACCCACCCGCCTACCCCGTCGGACTGCGCCTCGCCGGCCGGCGCGTGGTCGTCCTCGGCGGCGGCCAGGTCGCGCAGCGCCGGTTGCCGCCGCTGGTGGCGGCCGGGGCCGACATCGTCCTCGTCTCCCCGTCCGCGACGCCGTCCGTGGACGCCATGGCCGCCGCGGGCGAGATCCGCTGGGAGCGCCGCCGTTACCGGCCCGGCGACCTCGCCGGCGCCTGGTACGCGCTGATCGCCACCACCGACCCCGAGGCGAACGCCGCGGCCTCCGCGGAGGCGGAGGAGCGCCGCGTGTGGTGCGTCCGCAGCGACGACGCCGACGCGGCGACCGCGTGGACCCCGGCCACCGGCCGCACCGAGGGCGTGACCGTCGCCGTCCTGACCGGCCGGGACCCACGGCGTTCCGCGGCCGTGCGGGACGCGATCGTGGAGGGCCTGCGCGACGGCTCGCTCGCGGCGCCGCAGCACCGGGGGAGGACCGCGGGCGTGGCGCTGGTCGGCGGCGGCCCCGGCGACCCGGACCTGATCACGGTGCGCGGCCGCCGACTGCTCGCGGAGGCGGACGTCGTCATCGCCGACCGCCTCGGTCCGCGCGACCTGCTCGACGAACTGCCGCCGCACGTCGAGGTGATCGACGCCGCGAAGATCCCGTACGGCCGGGCGATGGCCCAAGAGGCGATCAACGCGGCGCTGATCGAGCACGCGAAGGCCGGCAAGGCCGTCGTGCGGCTCAAGGGCGGGGACCCGTACGTGTTCGGGCGCGGCATGGAGGAGGCGCAGGCGCTGGCGCAGGCGGGCATCGCGTGCACCGTCGTGCCCGGCATCTCCAGTTCCATCAGCGTCCCGGCCGTCGCCGGCATCCCCGTCACGCACCGGGGCGTGGCGCACGAGTTCACCGTGGTCAGCGGCCATGTGGCCCCGGACGACCCGCGGTCGCTGGTGGACTGGGCGGCCCTCGCCCGGCTGCGCGGCACGCTGGTCCTGCTGATGGCCGTGGAACGGATCGGCCCGATCGCGGCGGCGCTGGTGGAGCACGGCCGGGGGGCGGACACCCCCGTCGCGGTGATCCAGGAGGGTACGACGGCGACCCAGCGCCGGATCGACGCGACACTCGCCACGGTGGGGGAGCGGGTGGCGACGGAGGGCATCCGGCCGCCGGCGGTGATCGTCGTCGGCGAGGTCGTCGCCGTGGGCGATCGCGTGACCGGCGGCGGCCAGTGACACGGGTGCCGTCGGCACCGCACTTCGGACAAGGCAGTACCACCTGTGGCTGAGCTCATCACGATCGACGATCCCGACGACCCGCGCCTGCGCGACTACACGTCCCTCACCGACGTGGAACTGCGCAGGCGCCGCGAGCCCGCCGAGGGGCTGTACATCGCGGAGGGCGAGAAGGTCATCCGGCGCGCCCTGCAGGCCGGTTACCGCATGCGCTCCATGCTGCTGTCCGCCAAGTGGGTCGACGCCATGGGGGACGTCATCGACGAGGTCCCGGCGCCGGTCTACACGGTCAGCCCGGAGCTCGCCGAGCGGGTGACCGGTTACCACGTGCACCGCGGCGCCCTCGCCTCGATGCGGCGCGAGCCACTGCCCGACGCGGCGAGCCTGCTGGGTGACGCGCGGCGGATCGTCGTCATGGAGTCGGTCAACGACCACACCAACATCGGAGCCGTCTTCCGCAGCGCCGCCGCCCTCGGCATGGACGCCGTCCTGCTCTCCCCGGACTGCGCGGACCCGCTCTACCGCAGGTCGGTCAAGGTCTCCATGGGCGCTGTGTTCTCCGTCCCCTACGCCCGGCTGGAGAGCTGGCCGCAGGATCTGGAGACGGTACGGCAGGCGGGCTTCAAGCTGCTCGCGCTGACCCCCCATGAGCAGGCCACCGGCATCGACAAGGCCGCCCCGCACCGGCTGGAGCGCGTGGCGCTGATGCTCGGCGCCGAGGGCGACGGCCTGTCGAAGCGGGCGCTGGCCGCGGCCGACGAGTGGGTCCGCATCCCGATGGCGCACGGGGTGGACTCCCTGAACGTGGGGGCGGCCGCCGCGGTCGCGTTCTACGCGGTGGCGTCCGGCCGCCCCGGGGACTGACTCAGCCCGCCGCGGCCGGCAGGTCCACCAGCGCGGCGAGCGCCGCCCGGTGGCGGCCGGGCGTGCCCAGGGCGATCTCGTCGGCCTTGGCGCGCTTCAGGCGCAGGTGTGCCGGGTGCTCCCAGGTCATGCCGATGCCGCCGTGCAGTTGTACGCACTCCTCGGCGGCCCGCACCGCGACCGGCGCGCAGAACGCCTGCGCGACCGCGACCGCGACCGGGGCGTCCCCTCCGTCGCCCGCGAGCGCGTCGCCCGCGAGCGCGTCGGCGGCGTTGCGCGCGGCGGCGCGGGCCTGGACGACCTCGAGCCACAGGTCCGCGAGCCGGTGCTTGAGGGCCTGGAAGGAGCCCACGGCCCGGCCGAACTGGTGGCGTTCCTTCAGGTAGGCCACCGTCTCGTCCAGGCACCACTGGGCCAGGCCCACTTGCTCCGAGGCCAGTAGCCCCGCCCCCGTCAGCAGAGCCCGTTCCACGGCCGCCGCGGCAGTCTCGGCGGCGGCGAGCCTGCGGGCCGCCGTGCCGGCGAAGGAAACGTCCGCGATCGGCCGGGTCAGGTCGAGCGGGACCGGCACGGACAGGCCGACCCCCGGAGCGTCCGTTCGTACCGCGTAGAGCCCGGGCCCGTCGGGACCGGTCGCCGGCACGATCAGCACGTCCGCGGCGGTCGCGTCGGCGACGCTGGTCACGCGTCCGCCGAGGACGCCGTCCGCGTCGGCCCGCACGGCCTCGAAGACCCGGCCGCCCGGCGCCGAGGGCAGCGGCACGGCCAAGGCGGCCGTCTGCTCGCCCTCCGCGAGCCGGGCCAGGACGGCGTCGGCCTCGGCGCCGCCGGCTGCCAGCAACGCGGTGGTGGCCAGGACGGCGCTTCCCAGGAAGGGCACGGGCGCCACGAAGGCCCCCAGTTCCTCCAGCACGACCGCGGCCTCCCGCGTGGAGGCGCCCTGGCCGCCGAGTTTCTCCGGCACCAGCAGCCCGGCGACCCCCACTTCCCCGGCCAGGGTCCGCCACAGCGCGGCGTCGTAGGGTGCGTCGCTCTCACAGCGGGCCAGGACGTCCGCCGACGCGCACCGGTCGGTGAGCAGACCGCGCACCGCGGCGCGCAGGTCGTCCTCGACGTCGGAGTAGAGCAGGTCGGAGCTCATCGCGGCAGGTCCTTCCAGGGGACGTCCTTGTCCGTACGGGGCTCGGCGGGCAGGCCTAGGACACGCTCGGAGATGATGTTGCGGAGGATCTCGGACGTGCCGCCCTCGATCGAGTTGCCCTTGGCCCGCAGATAGCGGTAGCCGGCGTCGCGGCCGTAGAAGTCGACGGTCTCCGGACGGGTCATCGTCCAGTCGCCGTAGCGCAGCCCGTCCTCGCCCAGCAGCTCCACCTCCAAACCGCTGATGCGCTGGTTGAGCGAGGCGAACGCCAGCTTCATCCCCGAGCCCTCGGGGCCCGGGGCGCCCACCGCGAGCTGCCGGCGCAGCCGTTCGCCGGTGAGCCGGGTGACCTCGGCGTCCACCCACAGCCGCAGCAGCCGGTCGTGCAGGTCGGGGGTGCGCAGTTCGGGCCGTTCCCGCCAGGTCGCGGCGACGGTGCCGATCATGCCGCCCTCGCGGGGGAGCGCGGTGCCGCCGATGGCGACCCGCTCGTTCATCAGCGTCGTCCGTGCGACCCGCCAGCCGTCGCCCACCTCACCGAGGCGGTGGGCGTCGGGGATCCGCACGTCCGTGAGGAAGACCTCGTTGAACTCGGCCTCACCCGTGATCTGCCGCAGCGGCCGCACCTCGACGCCAGGGGCCGTCATGTCGCACACGAAGTAGGTGATGCCCTGGTGCTTGGGGACGTCCGGGTCGGTGCGGGCGATCAGGATCGCCCAGCGGGCGTTGTGGGCGTTGGACGTCCACACCTTCTGGCCGGTGACGATCCAGTCGTCGCCGTCGCGTACGGCCCTGGTACGCAGGCCCGCCAGGTCCGAGCCGGCGCCGGGCTCGCTGAACAGCTGGCACCAGACCTCCTCCCCGGTCCACAGGGGGCGCAGGAAGCGGGCCTTCTGCTCCTCGGTGCCGTACCGGAGCACGGTGGGGGCCGCCATCCCGAGACCGATGCCGATCCGGCGCGGTGCGTTGTCCGGCGCCCCGGCGGCCGCCAGTTCGGCGTCCACGACCCCCTGCAGGGCGCGGGGCGCTCCCAGGCCGCCGAGGCCCTCCGGGTAGTGCACCCACCCCAGGCCGGCGTCGAACCGGGCCCGCAGGAAGTCCAGGCGGTCCGTCGCCGCCGGATCGTGGGAGGCCAGCAGCGCGCGCACGCGCTCGCGCAGCTCCTCCGGTGTGACCGTGATGCGCATGCGTCGTCCCTCCGTGCGGGTGTCTAAGCAAGCGCTTGGAAAGTAGCTTACGCGGTGCGGGTTCGTCACCCCGTGGCGCGGCCGGTTGTCGTGTGCGGGTCGTTTGTGGCGGGGTTGCGGTTCCTCTCCCGCCCTCCCGCCCCCGACTGCCCGGCACGGTCGGTCACCGCCTCGCCCGTTGCGTGGGTGGGCCGGGGGCCCACCGACTCCGGCGCAGTCCGCCGCCCGGCGAACATCGGGGCGGTGGGGGAGAGGCGGTCCGGCGTGCCGCGGTCGCCCATGTCACCCCGGCCGCTGTCCCGGTGACGCCGCAGGGGTGGCTGCGGCGGCGGAGGGAGACGCGGTCCGGGTGCCCCGGTTGCCGGCCCGGACCCCGCCGGCCTTCCGGCGGAACAGCGGGGGGCAGGGCAGCGGTGCGGGGTGGCCGGAGGCGCCCTCTGACCACCACCGGCCGTCGGGCGCGCCGTGATGCGGAGAGGTCAGGGAGGTGGGGGCGCCCCGGCCGAAGGCTGGCGGGAGGGCGGGGCGCGCGGGAGGAGAGAAACCGCAACCGCACCACACGACGGCGCCGCCGCGGTGGGGGCCCTACGGCGCGGGCCGCGCCACCACTGCGGCGCCGGACCCCGGCAGCAGGCCGAGGCCCCGGCTCGGGCCCTGGCAGCCCTGGGCGGCGGCGATGCCGAGCGCGACGAGGAGTGTCACGGTGACGAAGACGATGAGCCGCTGCCGGAGCAGCCTGCGGTCGCCGCCGACCGGCCGGCGGCCGGTGGGCGTGCGCGGGACGGGGGTGCGCCCGGACGGGGTCCGCGCCGGGGTGCGCGGCGCGGTGGGCGTACGGGGAGAGGCGGGGGTGCGCGGCACCGGCGTGCCGGGAGGCGTCCGGCGCTCGGTCTGCTGCTCCGCGTACGCCTGCGCCCGCGGACCCGTGGGCCGCTCGGGGCGCGGACCGGACGCTCTGGGGACGATGTCGTGTCGGCCCGAGGCCCCGCCCAGGCCGCGGGCCTCGCGGGCGGCGATCTCGGCCAGTCGCTCGGAGAGCTGGACCGTGCTGGGCCGCTGCTCCGGGTCCTTGGCGAGGCACGCATACACCAGCGGGGCCAACGAGTCGGGCACACCGGTGAGGTCCGGCTCCTCATGGACGACCCGGTAGAGCATGACCTCGGAACTGCCCTGCCCGAAGGGCGAGTCGCCCATCGCCGCGTACGCCAGGGTCGCGCCGAAGGCGAAGACGTCGGTGGCCGGGGTCACCGTCGCCCCGCGCACCTGCTCCGGCGCGAGGAAGCCGGGTGAGCCGACGGCGGTGCCCACGTGGGTGAGGGTGCTCGCGCCGGTGGACCAGGCGATGCCGAAGTCGATGATCCGGGGGCCCTTGGGCGACAGGAGGATGTTGGAGGGCTTCAGGTCGCGGTGGACGACCCCGGCCTCGTGGACGGCGACCAGTCCCTCCGCCAGGGCGGCACCGATGGACGCGTTCTCGGCCGCGGTGAGCATGCCGTCCCGGGCCACTTTGTCGTGCAGCGAGGGCCCGGGCACGTACTGCGTGGCGAACCACGGGCGGTCCGCCTCCAGGTCGGCGGCGACCAGCCGGGCCGTGCAGCCGCCGCGGATGCGTCTGGCCGCGGACACCTCGCGGGCGAAACGGGACCGGAACTCCTGGTCCTCGGCGAGTTCGGGGCGGATGACCTTCAGCGCGACCCGCTGGCCGCGCTTGTCGGCGCCCAGGTAGACGACACCCATGCCGCCCGCGCCCAGCCTCCGGTGCAGCCTGAACGAGCCGACGACACGCGGGTCCTCGCGCCGGAGCCGCATCATCGCCATGTCGTCCATCCCCGCTGCCTGCCTGGCCAGTCTTACGCCGACAGCTTACGGACTGACCGCCCGCCGCGCCGCGAGGCCGCGCCCGTGCGGGGCGGCGGATTGTCAGTGCCGGATGGGATCCTTGAACTGTGGGGGAGTTCCCGGCGAGCTGACGGCCCGGAATTTCGTCATTCCGTCAACGGTCGATCAGGCAAGGGGGATTGACGCCATGAAGGGTGATCGCGTCGAGATAGTCGTCGACGCCGGCGACACGACGAGGACGTACGAAGTGGTCGCCACCAGGGCGGGCCGCAGGGTCGAGACGGCGGTCCGCCGGGGAGTGGTGGAAGTGAGCGAAGTCACCCGGTCCGGCTCCGTGGTGCGCACCGCGCGCTTCATGGCCACCCGGGTGCTCGCCCTGGTCGAGCAGCCCGTGCCCACCGGTGACGCCGAGGACGAAGAGCGGGCCTGACGGGCCCCGTTCGCGCCCGCCCGGGACATCCCGGAGGGGATGTCCCGGGCGGGCGGCCTGCTTCCTCCACCCAGGGGAGTACGCGGCCGGTCCGCGAGTCATCCTCGCGGAGGCCAGGGAAGCGGTACGACGGCATGACGACCGCCGCCCGCGCCGCGCCTAGTGTTGTGGTCAAGCGGCGGGCGGTGCACTCGTCCCCCGAGGTCAAACGCCCGCCGCCCTGACAACTGTGCACGATCACGGACCACGACCCGGGAGAGGGCCATGGCGAACACGGTGAGCCGTACGGTACGGCCGGCGCGCGGCAGCAGGATCGCCGCCCCAGGCATACGCCGGTCGGGCACCCGGCATCCGCTGGTGGCGGTGGCGATGGTGCTGCCGCTCGCGGTGCTGCTCGCGGTGGCCTTCGGGGGCTGGGACGCAGTGGTCACACAGGCGTCGTCCGTAGCCGGTCTGATGGGGCGCTGACAGACGCCCCGCGGCCCCGGAAGAGCGGTCCGGGTCCGCGAGGACCGGTGAACCAACCCCGTGGGGACGGGGGTCCGGCGGACGGCATGAATGCCCGGGTACCGTGGCGGTACCCGGGCATCACACCCGGCCGGCATTGCCGGCAGGCGGCGCGGTGCCGCACAGTGGGCCGGTGGCACGGGCAGTGGGGGAGGAAGTGACCAGCAGCGGAGCACCGCTGGCGCACGCCCTGGGGGCTGTCGCGGCAGCGGCCTCGCGGGTGCCCGGCCAGGGACGGCCCGCCGTGCTCGCCGAACGGCCCGACGCCACGGTCGTCCGCGGCGGTCGCCTCGTCGCCAAGGCGCACGCCCCCGGCACCGATCCCGCGGAGCTCGCCGCGCGGCTGCGTGTGGCAGCCCATCCGCTGCTGCGCGGCATCCTGTTGCCTCCGGTGCCGCTCCCCGACCACGGGGGCACGCTGAGTACCGTCCTCCTCGGCCGCACGGTGAGCCTGTGGCCCCTCGGGGAACCGGTCGACCGCGACGACCCGGACTCCGCGCCCTGGGCGGAGGCCGGCGCCCTCCTGGCCCGGCTGCACAGGGTGCCGGCGGCCCGGCTGCCCGGCCAGGTGCCGCGGATGCGCGGCCCGGTCAAGGCGGCCGCCGCGGTCGCCGGGATGCTCGCCGCCGGCGCCGCCGACCGCGCGGTGCTGGCCGCCTGGCACGGCCTGCCGCCCTGGGCGCGCGGCGAGGCACCGCAGCCGCGGCAACTGCTGTGCCACGGTGACCTGCACATGGGCCAACTGGTGCGCCACCGCGCTCCCGACGGCCCGTGGTGCCTCATCGACGTGGACGACCTCGGGCTGGGCGAGCCCGCCTGGGACGTGGCGCGGCCGGCGATGTGGTTCGCCGCCGGGCTGCTCGACCCCGCCGACTGGGGCCGCTTCCTCGGCGCCTACCGCGCCGGCGGCGGCCCGGCCGTCCCCGCGGACGGCGACCCGTGGCCGCAGATCGACGTGCCGGCACGGGCGTTGGCGGTCCAGACCGCGGCGACAGCCGTCGCCAAGGCCGCGCGTCTGCGGCGCGCGCTCGATCCGACGGAACAGTCCGTCCTCGACGCGTGCCGCCGAATCGCGGAGAAGTAAGGTGCAGTTCCACGCCGGGGACGACCCCCCGGCCGGCGCGAACGAGGAGATGAGCCGACGATGCTCTGTCCCAAGTGTCATGGCCCGATGCAGACGTTCACCCGCAGCGGCGTCCAGATCGAGCAGTGCGGCAACTGCCGGGGGATCTTCCTGGACTACGGGGAGCTCGAGGCACTGACCCGCATGGAGTCGCAGTACGTCCAGCCCGCCCCGCCGCCGCCCGGCTACCCGCAGGCGTACCCGCAGCAGCACGCCGCCCCGGCCTGGGGTGCCCCGCACGGCGGGCACCACGGGGGCCACCGCGGTCACCACAAGCAGCAGAGCTGGGCGCACATGCTCTTCTCGTCGTGACACGACCGAGGGCCGGAGCGAATGCTCCGGCCCTCGGCTGGTGGTGGACGATACTGGGATTGAACCAGTGACCTCTTCCGTGTCAGGGAAGCGCTCTCCCGCTGAGCTAATCGTCCTCGGTGGTCCTGCTACTACCGCAGCTCGTGCTGTGCAGCGTGCGCGATACTGGGATTGAACCAGTGACCTCTTCCGTGTCAGGGAAGCGCTCTCCCGCTGAGCTAATCGCGCTCGGGTCCCGTGCCGGAAGGCCGGGGAAGGCCCTTTCGGACCCAGTGGACGATACTGGGATTGAACCAGTGACCTCTTCCGTGTCAGGGAAGCGCTCTCCCGCTGAGCTAATCGTCCTCAGAGGTGGAGACGGGATTTGAACCCGTGTAGACGGCTTTGCAGGCCGTTGCCTCGCCTCTCGGCCACTCCACCAACGCGGGGGCGTGACCCCCACTTCGAGCGGACGACGAGATTCGAACTCGCGACCCTCACCTTGGCAAGGTGATGCTCTACCAACTGAGCCACGTCCGCAGTGTCTCCCCCGGAGCTCGCGGCCGGGCGGGACTTCCACCGGGGCGCTTGCGCGTCCCGGCGACGAGTTGAACTCTAGCGGATGACGGCTCCGCCACCAAAACGCGTTTGCGCAGCGTGGCCGGTCGATGACCAGCGCATCTCGCCCGTCACCGCCGACTTAGACTCGCACCCGCCCCTCCGGACCGACCTGGGAAGCCGCGTGCCCGACCTCGAGCCCCTCGCCAGATTCGGCGGCCTGGTCGCCTCCGACCTGCTGGATGTCACCACCGACCCCGCCGCGCTGGACTCCCGCGGCTTCTGGGCGGTGGTCGCCGGCTTCGAGGGCGGGACGGTCTGCGCGCGCTTCGGGACCGTACGGCCGGAACCCGCCGCGGCGCCTTCACGCCGGATCTGGAAGGGCCCCGCCCGCGGCGACTGGACGTCCTCACTGGACCGCGCCGGGTACACCGCCGGAGTGCGCCGCGTGCGTGAGTACATCGCGGCGGGCGAGGTCTACCAGGCCAACCTCTGCCGGGTGCTCACCGCGCCGCTGCCCGACCCGGACGCCGACGTCGACGCCCTGGCGGCCGTTCTCGCCCGGGGCAACCCCGCCCCGTACGCCGGGACGGTCCGGCTGCCCGCCCAGGGCGTGGAGGTGGCCAGCGCCTCCCCCGAACTCTTCCTGCGCCGCCGCGGAGGCGTGGTCGAGTCCGGGCCGATCAAGGGAACCGGCCGCACCGAGGCGGACCTGCTGCCCAAGGACCACGCCGAGAACGTCATGATCGTGGACCTGGTCCGCAACGACCTCGGACAGGTCTGCGCCACCGGCACGGTGACCGTCCCCGACCTCTGCGTCGTGGAGAAGCACCCCGGTCTGGTGCACCTCGTCTCCACCGTGCGCGGTGAACTGCGCGAGGGCGCCGGCTGGGCCGCGCTGCTGGACGCCGCGTTCCCGCCGGGATCGGTGACCGGCGCACCCAAGTCCAGCGCCCTGCGCATCATCGCCGAACTGGAGACCGCCCCCCGCGGCCCCTACTGCGGCGGCATCGGCTGGGTCGACGCCGACCGCGGCACCGGTGAGCTCGCCGTGGGCATCCGCACCTTCTGGATCGATCGCGCCGCCCCCGGCGGCCCCGTGCTGCGCTTCGGCACCGGCGCCGGGATCACGTGGGGCTCCGATCCGGAGCGGGAGTGGGACGAGACGGAACTGAAGGCCTCCCGGCTGCTGGCGGTAGCGTCGGGTGTGTACGACTCGAACGAAGGCGAACGGAACCATGGGGCGAAGTGAGAGCGTGAACACGACCACAGCGGGCGCGATCTGGGTCAACGGCGCGCTGCGTGAGACCGGCGAGGCGTCCGTGTCCGTCATGGACCACGGCCTGACCGTGGGGGACGGCGTCTTCGAGACGCTCAAGGCCACCGGCGGCACCGCCTTCGCGATGGACCGCCACCTGCGCCGGCTGGCCCGCTCCGCGCGAGGGCTCGGCCTGCCGGAACCCGACCTGGACGAGGTGCGCCACGCCTGTGAGGCCGTCCTCGCCGCCAACCCGGCGGCCCACGGCCGGCTGCGCGTCACCTACACCGGAGGCACCTCGCCGCTCGGCTCCGAGCGCGGCACCACCGGGCCCACCCTGGTCGTCGCCCTCGGAGCCGCGACCGTCCGCCCCGACACGACGGCCGTCGTCACCGTCCCGTGGACCCGCAACGAGAAGGGCGCCCTCGCGGGGCTCAAGACCACCTCGTACGGGGAGAACGTCGTGGCCCTGGCCCGCGCGCACGAGCACGGCGCCTCCGAGGCGCTGTTCGCCAACACGCGAGGACGACTCTGCGAGGGCACCGGCTCCAACGTCTTCGTCGTCCTCGGGGGCAAGCTGCTCACCCCGCCCCTCGCCTCCGGGTGCCTCGCCGGGATCACCAGGGAACTGGTGGTGGAGTGGGCCGGAGCCGAGGAGGCCGACCTGCCGTTCGAGGTGCTCGCGGAGGCGGAGGAGGTCTTCGTGACCTCCTCGCTGCGCGACGTTCAGGGCGTCCACCGCGTCGACGACCGTGAACTGGCCACCGGGACCCAACCCGGCCCGGTCACGGCCAAGGCGATGCGGGTCTTCGCGGAGCGGTCCGCGGCCCACCCGAACCCCTGAGCGACGCCCCACCGGTCGGTCGACCCCGTGACGTGAGAGCGGCGAGCCGGTAGAACTCGACACCATGACCACCACCCTGCGCCCGGCCGAGCCCGAGCAGTGCCAGGCCGGCGGAGTACGCGCCCGCCGCTTCCACGTCTGCGTCAACGGCCGCCCGGTGGGGGAGACGACTCTTTCCACCGATGCCCGGTTCGGGCCGGAGGCCGGCCGCGTCGTCGCGCTGCGCATCGACCCCGGGCAGCGGCGGCGCGGCCGCGGCACGGTCGCGGCTCTGGCGGCGGAGGAGGTCCTGCGGGGCTGGGGCTGCCGCCGCGTCGAGGTCTCGGTGCGGGCCCAGGACACGGCCGCCCTCCGGCTCGCCGGCGTGCTGGGGTACGCGGTCCGCAACCGGACCATGCTCAAGGCGCTGCCCGACCTGCCCCCTGCCCTCCCGGAGGGCAGCGTCGCCCGGCCCATGACGCCGGCGGAGTACTCGGTGTGGGAGGCCCGCGCACGGGACGGGTACGCGCGGTCCTGGACGTCACGCGGTGTGCCCGAGGCCGACGCCCTCGCCAGGGCCGAGGCGGACCACCGGGCCCTGCTCCCCGAGGGGCTCGCGACGCCGGGCACGGTGCTGAGGGTGCTGGAGGCCGGAGGGGCTGTGCCGGGGGAGGCAGAGGCGGTCGGCGAGCTGTGGGTGGGGCGCAGGGACGAGGCCACGGGGTTCGTCTTCGACGTCCACGTCGCCGAAGGCCGCCGGGGACAGGGCCACGGTCGCACCCTCATGCTCGCCGCCGAGCGGGAGTGCCTGGCGGCGGGATTCAAGCGGCTGGGGCTCAACGTCTTCGCCGGGAACGCGGCGGCGGAGGGGCTCTACCTGGCGCTGGGGTACGTGGTGACGAAGGTGCACCTGGCGAAGGCGCTTGTCTGAGGCCCGGGCCGGAAGTGCGTGCGTCGCGCGCGGCAGGGGTCGGCTCGAGGAGCGGTCCGCCCGCGGGTGCTCCCGGTGCCGGGGGCGGGCCGACGCCCGCCCCCGGCCACCGGCGTGCCCGCGCCGACGGGATCCCGCCGACGCGATTCTCCGGCGCCGCACCGGGCGCGGCGGCCCTCAGCGGCCCAGGGCAGCGTCCGCCAGGGCCTCGATGCGTGCGCGCAGGCCGTCCTGGGACGTGCCGCCGTCGAGGCGCTCGCCGGAGATGACGTAGGTCGGGGTGCCGGTGACGCCGATGGCCTTCCCCTCGGCGTGGTCGGCGTCGACGACGAGCAGGTGCCGCCCGTCGACGAGCGCCGTGTCGACCTCCTCCGCGTCGAGTCCCAGGTCGGCGGCGGTCTCGACCAGCAGGGCCTCGCCGCGCTCGGCCAGCACCCCGGTGCGGGCCAGGACCGCCTCGGCGTACTCCCAGCCGCGCCCCTGGGCGAAGGCCTCCTCCGCGGCCTGGGCGGCGGCGTAGGCGTGCTTGTGCTTCTCCAGGGGGAAGTGCCGCAGCTGGATCTCCAGGGCGTCGCCGTAGCGCTCGCGCAGGGCGCGCAGGTCGGTGAGGGCGGCGGCGCAGTCGGGGCACTGGAGTTCGCACCAGTACTCGAGGACGACGGTGCGGGGAGTCGCTTCGTTCATGGGGTCAGTCTCCCACCGGGGGAGCAGCCGCCCCGGAGATCACCCTGAGGTTGCCGCCGGGCCGTGGCCCGGGGGTGGGGGACGGGTGCAGGATGGAGGAGCAGACCACTTCGGAGGAGCTCCGCATGCTGACCTCGACCGTATGCGTCGCGCTGTCCGCGGCGGGCCTGGCGATCGCCCTGCTCACCGCCTACCGACGCAGGTTCCGCAGGGCGACGGTGATCGCGGCGGCTGCGCTGCTGCCCGTCGGCCTGTACATGACGGGGCTCGTATCGCTGGCCGGGACCGTCGTCCGGGCCGTCGCGGACTGGGCGGCGGACCTGGTGTTCAAGCCGTCGGTGTGGGCGGGCTTCGCCGTGCTCGCCCTGTCGGTGGTGCTGTACGTCCTCGCGCGGGTCGCCGGGCGCCGCCGCGGCGTCCCGGCGGGGAAGGCGGACCGGGCGGTCACGCCGGGAGCAGGGGCGCAGGCGACTGCGACGCAGGGGAGGAAACCGGTCGCGAAGGCGGCGAAAACCGATCCCGACCTGGCCGAATTCGGTGAGATCGAGGAGATCCTCAAGCGCAGGGGCATCTGAGCGGCGTGTTGGCCGCGGGGGCCTGCGCCGTTGCGTCATCATCGCCCTGGCGGACCGCAACAACCGTCCCCTGAACGGGATTTGACATGTCCGGGGGCGTACGGTTGTGCGAGTCCGCCTCCCTCCGAGCACACCGTAAGGGCATGGAAGCCGAAGCAGACGACGACGAGCCACGCGGTTGCCTGTTCGCGCTCTCCCAGCCGCCGCTGAT
The DNA here is from genome assembly GCA_033793685.1 of Streptomyces sp. ME19-03-3. Taxonomy (GTDB): domain Bacteria; phylum Actinomycetota; class Actinomycetes; order Streptomycetales; family Streptomycetaceae; genus Actinacidiphila. Next base: position 69,731 of record JARAXD010000001.1, read on the forward strand.
GCTGTTCCTGACCGTGATCGGCGGTCTGCTCGCCCTGGGCGGGCTCTACGACCTCTGGCCGTTCTGAGCCGGCACGGCGACGGCCTCGCGGCGGCGCGCCCGGTACGCGGCGACGTGGAGCCGGTTGCCGCAGGTGCGGCTGTCGCAGTAGCGGCGCGAGCGGTTGCGTGACAGGTCGACGAAGGCGCGGCGGCAGTCCGGGGCGTCGCAGCGGCGCAGCCGCTCCCGCTCGCCGGCGACGAGGAGGAACGCCAGGGCCATCCCGCAGTCGGCGCCCAGGTGGTCGGCGAGGGAGGCGCCGGGGGCGAAGTAGTGCACGTGCCAGTCGTAGCCGTCGTGGTCGGTCAGCCGGGGGGTGGTGCCGGCCTCGGCGACCAGGGAGTTGATCAGCGCCGCGGCCTCAGGTGTGGCGGGCGCGGCGAAGACCTGGGCGAAGAGCTTCCGGACGGCGCGTACCGCGACGAGGTCGTCCTCGCCGAGGGCGCCGACGTCGCTGATTTCGTTGCGCTCCACGAAGGCCCGCAGCGCCGCGAGGTCGGCCAGGCCCTCGCGGCCGTCACTCTCCGGTGTGGTGTTGATGAGATCCACGACGCAGTCGAGTGCGCACCTGGTGTCATGGTTGATCAGCACGGAATCGCTCTCTCCCTGGCCTGGTGGGCGGGCGTTCCGGTGACTGTAGCGCGAGAGCCGTCGTCGTGGAGCGCGCTGCTCCCGACGACGGCTCCAGCCGGTTGGGTCCGCGCCGTACCCCCGAGATGCGTACGGCGACGGACGGTCGGTGGACGTCAGCTCTCGGCGAGGATGTGCGAGAGCTCGGTGTCCAGGTCGAAATGGCGGTGTTCGGTGCCGGGAGGCACCGCGGCGTCGGTCCGCTTGAGGAACGACTCCAGGGCCCGCGCAGGGGCCTCGAGCAGCGCCTCGCCCTCCGGAGAGCTGAGGGCGATGCACACGACACCCTGACCGTGGCTGCGGGATGGCCAGACCCGGACGTCGCCGGTGCCGGTGGGCCGGTGCAGACCTTCGGCGAGCAGGTCGCGGGCAAACACCCATTCGACTGTCTCCTCGGCACCGGTGTGGAAGGTGGCGTGCACGGCGTAGGGATCGGCCGTGTCGTACCGCAAGCCCGCGGGTACGGGCAGTGACGATTCGCTCGACACAACGAGGCGCAGGTGCAGCTCGCAGCTGACCGTGGTGTTCATAAGCGCCAGGGCCTTTCGCTCAGTGTGCGCTCGGGGATTCGCACGTCGGCGAAATCGACATGCCACCTGCGGGGACGTTGTAAACCCCTCTGACGGGTTTGTGCAGGTTCCGGTACCTCGTCCGGCCGAGTTCTTTTCCTCCCCGACGAGCCGTTCCGGTGACGAAGCGGCTTCCGGTAGGTTTGCTCGCATGACTGCGGAGGGTGACGGGCGGGAGGGGGTCGTGGCCATGGATCCCGCGACTCCGGACGACGGGGACGGCGGGGAGGGGCGCCCGGAGGGCGCCGAGCGCCCGCTGGGGTCGAGGGCGCCGCTGTTCATCCGGCGCTCCCGCGCGCTGCACTTGAGCTGGCAGGCAGGCGTCTTCCTGGTGGGTCTGGCCATCGTCGGCACGGGCGTGGTCCTGCTCCCGCTGCCGGGACCCGGGTGGGTGGTGATCTTCGCGGGCATGGCGGTCTGGGCCACCGAGTTCGTCTGGGCCCAGCTCGTGCTGCGCTGGGCGAAGCGCAAGGTGACGGACGCGGCACACAGAGCACTCGACCCGAAGGTGCGGCGGCGGAACGTGACGCTGACCGCCGTCGGGCTGGTGATCATCGGCGCACTGCTCGGCTACTACGTGTGGCGGTTCGGCTTCGTGATGCCGTGGAAGGCCGACCTCCACTGAGGTCCGCCGTCCGAGGTGGTCGGAGGCACCCGCTGACATGCGGTAACGTTGTCCACGCACCGGGGCGATTAGCTCAGCGGGAGAGCACTTCGTTCACACCGAAGGGGTCACTGGTTCGATCCCAGTATCGCCCACCCGGACCGAGGGCCCGGAAGCCGGCAACGGCTTCCGGGCCCTCGTCGTCGTGCGCGGGCGCGCCAAGGGCGGCGGTCAGAGCTCCGGGGCCGGGTCCGGGTCACGGGCGGGGTCCGGGTCACGGGCCGGGTCCTGCGCCTGGTGTCCGCGGTGCTGCAGCAGTCGGGCGAGTCCGTGGCGGGTGGCCGCGAGGACGACGCGGTCATCGGGCCGCAGGACGTAACCGGGATGCATGTCCCAGGCCAGTTCGGGTTCGCGGGCACCGAGATCGTGGTCTACGGGGGCGGCCAGGTCCGGTCGCCGGTCGGAGGGCGCGGCCAGGTCGAGAGCGATCACCCGCCACTCGCCGGGGCGGAAGGCGTCGCTGATGGTGCGCCCCTGCAGTTCCGCGTGGTCGCGTACCTCGATCGCCGCGAAGACCAGCACCTGGCGTTCCACCGGGATGGCGCCGAGGACCTGGCGGCCCATCATCGCGCCGGCGAACGCGGGCGCCGCCAGGGTGGAGACGCTGCGACTGCGGGTCGTGGCCTCGGGATAGGAGTCCCGCATCGCCCGGTAGACGGTGGTGGCGAAGTCGTCGTCGAAGAGCCGCATCACCACGCGCAGGGCGGGGGCGGCCTCGCGGGCGTACAGCGCGGCCTCCAGATTGGTGGTGTCGTCGCTGGTGAGCGCCATCAAAGCGCGGCCGGCTCCGACGCGGGCCTCGTCCAGGACCCCTTCCTGGGTGGCGTCGCCGATGACGACCGGTACGCGCCGTGCGCGGGCCGTGGCCACGCCCCGTGCCTCGGGGTCCCGTTCCACGCACACCACGTCGATGTCCAGCGCGCACAGCCGGTCCAGAACCCGGCTGCCCACCTTGCCGAGGCCGATCAGGACGACGTGCCCGGACAGGCCCCGGGGTGGCGACCGCAGCGCGGAGGCGGTGCGGAAGCCGCCCAGCGTCTCCAGCACGATGGCGAAGACCACGGGCAGCAGCGCCATCCCGGCGAGTCCGGACAGCAACTGGAGGACCTGCCGCCCGGGGCGGTCGTCCACCGCCGGATCGTTGATGTTGAGTACGTCCAGCAGCGACAGGTACGCGGCGTGCAGAGGGGAGCCCCCGATGGCACGCCAGGTCAGGGCGGCGAAGAGCACCTGCAGCGCGATCAGGCCGACGAAGGTGTGTCCCAGCCGCCGGGAGAACAGTTCCCGCAGTGGTGGTGCGCCCCTGCGCCGCCGGGCCGCGGGCTGTCCCTGATGCCGGGTGACCGTCTCCAGCACGACGCGGCCGTGCGCCCCGGCGGCGTCCTGCGCGGTGCGGTCGTCGGGCAGCAGCCGCGCGCCGCCCGGGCCGAGGGCGTCGGTCTCCCCGCCCGGATCGGCGGGTGAGTCGGACAGCACGGCAAGGGTGCACAGCGCCGGCGGACGGCGGAGCCCGTCGTCCTCGCTGTTCAGCGGTCGCTCGGCGGCACGCAGGAGCAATCCGCCGGCTTGGACGACCTTGCTGCTGCCGACCACGGCCGCCGCCACCAGAGCCGGTGCGGCGGTGTCCGCGTCGGACAGGACGGTGGTGGAGGCGTCGAGCTCGTAGGGCCGCAGCTGCGGAGAGCGGGCCGCGGCGGCCCGTTCGAGCATCTCCTCCAGGTGCCGCCCCAGCTTGCGGTTGTACATGCGGATGACGAGACGGATGTCGGGGTTCAGGCGCCGGGCCCGTAAGGCGGCGTGGATGTTGGTCTGGTCGTCGCCGTAGGCCAGCGCCAGTGCCACCGCGTCCTGCACACCCGCCTCGAGCAGAGAGGTGTCGCTCGGCCCCACCGCTTCCAGCACCCGCACTCCGTGCCGCCGGGTGAGTTCGGCGATCCGGGGTCCGTGGTCGCGGCGCAACGAGGGCAGGACCACCATGACGTGCCTGCGGTAGACCACGGCCAGTTCGTGGGCGAGCCGGTGGGCGAGTGCGTCGTCTCCGCAGACGACCATGTGTCCGCGCAGCGGTGGACGCTGAGCCTGGCCGGGAACGCCGGGCGCTCCCGCGGATTCCCCGATCCCCGCCAAGTGATCCCCCGTTCCCGCTTCCGGGCCGTGCTCGTCCTGCGCGGCGGCTGCGCCGGACCGACCCCGCAGGGCCGGGTACCACCCGGCCCTGCGGCAGGGTATCCGGCCCCGGCGCGCGGCACCCAGCCCTGCCGCGGACGCGCCCGGTCACTGCCACCCGCACGCGCCTATTCGGTCGACGTTCCCACGGCTCTCGGTGGCGGCGGGACGACCCGCGGCGCAGGTCGGGATATGTCTGGACCATGAGCGGCAGTGAAGAGCCAACGTCGGACGGAGGGCCGGGACGACCGCAGGAGCCACGGACGTCGCCATGGCGGCGCCGAGCCTTCACCAGAGGCGCACCCGCGGGTCCCTTCCGACCGGAGTTCTGGCGCAGCCCGATCCGGGGGCCATGGCTGACGTCGGTCTTCGGCCTCGTGCTGCTGTTCGGCATCCCGGTGATGTTCGTGACCGGCGTCCTTTCCTACGCCGCCTACAACCCCGATCTGGGGCCGACCAACGACCAGACGCCGGACAAGGGTCTGCTGGGGTTCTACCTCTTCGACTGGCCGACCCACCCCTCCTGGCTGTACCGGCTGACCCAGGGCGTGCATGTGTCGCTCGGCGTGGTCCTGGTGCCGGTGGTGCTGGCCAAGCTGTGGTCGGTCATCCCGAAGCTGTTCGAGTGGCCGCCGCTGCGCTCGTTGGCCCACGCTGTCGAGCGGCTCTCGCTGCTGCTGCTGGTGGGCGGGGTCATCTTCGAGTTCGTGACCGGGATCTTCAACATCCAGCTGCTCTACGTGTTCCCCGGCTCCTTCTACACCCTGCACTTCTACGGCGCCTGGGTGTTCATCGCCGCTTTCGTCGTCCACGTGAGCCTCAGGCTCGGCCGGATGACGCGCGCCCTGCGCAGCCGTGATCCGATCCGGGAACTGCGCACCGGGGTCGCCGGGACCCGACCCGAACCGCCCGACCCGGACGGTCTGGTGCCCGTCGCGCCGGCGGCCCCCACCATCAGCCGGCGCGGCGCGGTGGGGATGGTCGGCGCCGGATCGCTGCTCGCGCTGGCGGTCACCGCGGGGCAGAGCATCGGCGGCCGGCTGCGCTACACGGCGCTGCTCGCGCCGCACAACCGCGAGCCGGGCAGCGGCCCGAACGGCTTCCAGATCAACAAGACGGCCGCGTCCGTTGGCGTCACCCCGGAACTGGTCGGCCCCGACTGGCGGCTCGAGGTGCACGGCAGCGGACGGCCGCTGGTCCTGACCCGCGCGCAGGTGCTGGCGATGCCGCGGCACACCGCGGCCTTGCCCATCGCCTGCGTGGAGGGCTGGTCCACCGCCGACCAGCAGTGGGAGGGTCTGCGGCTCGCCGACCTCGCGGCGCTGAGCGGAGTGCGCGACGCCGGGAGCGTGCTGGTCGAGTCCGTCCAGCCCTCCGGCCCCTACAGCTCGGTGATGCTGCGCGGCAACCAGCTGCACGACCCGAGGTCCCTGCTCGCCCTGCGGGTCAACGGGGCGGACCTGTCCATGGACCACGGCTATCCGGCACGTGTCATCGTGCCGGCCAACCCCGGGGTCAACAACACCAAATGGGTGCACCGCCTCACCTTCCGGACGTGATCATGCTCAGAGCTCCGCGCTGGTACGGCGCCGGCCCCCTCCACCTGCTCGTCCTCATCTGCTCCTTCGCCGTCACCGGCTACGCCTGCCTCCGCCTGTTCGCGCAGCGGCCCGTCGCGGTGGCGATCTGGCTGGTGGGCGCGGCGATCCTGCACGACCTCGTCCTGCTGCCGCTGTACTCGCTCGCCGACCTCTCGGCCCGCTCCGTACTGCGCCACCGGGTTCCGGCGGTGCCGACGCCGGCGTGGATCAACCACCTGCGCGTGCCCGCTTTCCTGTCCGGCGTCCTGCTGCTGACCTGGTTCCCGCTGGTCTTCCGGCTGTCGCGCCCCTTCGAGGGGGCCGCCGGGCTCACCATCGACGTCTACCTCGGCCGTTGGCTGGCCGTCACCGGCGTGCTGTTCGGCCTGTCGGCCGTGGTGTTCGCCGTCCGGCTGGGCCGGTTCCGCCGACGGGCGCAGGACGGGGAACGGCCCCCCGCGGGCGGCCGTCGACGATGAGCCCCGTGGTGCGAAGGCTTACGAACCACTGACGTGACGGCGTCGTACGCCCACCGGGTTCCGGCGGTGCCGACGCCGGCGTGGACCAACCACCTGCGCGTGCCCGCTTTCCTGTCCGGCGTCCTGCTGCTGACCTGGTGCCCGCTGGTCTTCCGGCTGTCGCGCCCCTTCGAGGGGGCCGCCGGGCTCACCATCGACGTCTACCTCGGCCGTTGGCTGGCCGTCACCGGCGTGCTGTTCGGCCTGTCGGCCGTGGTGTTCGCCGTCCGGCTGGGCCGGTTCCGCCGACAGGCGCAGGACGGGGAACGGCCCCCCGCGGGCGGCCGTCGAGGATGAGCCCCGTCGTGCGAAGGCTTACGAACCACTGACGTGACGGCGTCGTACGCCCACCGGCCGGGCCGCCGGCCGTACGGTCGTCGCATGTTGATCCTCGTCACCGGAGGTGCGGGCTTCATCGGCTCGCACGTCGTCACCGCTCTCAGCAGCGCCGGGCACGAAGTGCGCGTGCTCGACGCACTGCTGCCCGCCGCGCACCGCACGCCCCCGCCGGTTCCCGACGGGGTGGACTGGAGGCACGCCGACGTCCGCGACGCCGCGGCCGTGTCCGAGGCCCTGCGCGGCGTGGACGCCGTCTGCCACCAGGCGGCGATGGTCGGACTCGGCAAGGACTTCGGCGACGCACCCGCCTACGTGGGCTGCAACGACCTCGGCACGGCGGTGCTCCTGGCCGGCATGGCGGAGGCCTCGGTGGGTTCCCTGCTGCTGGCCGGTTCGATGGTGGTCTACGGCGAGGGACGCTACGAGTGCCCGGCGCACGGTGTCGTGGAGCCGGGACCGCGCGCGGAGTCCGACCTGCGGGCGGGACGCTTCGAACCGCCGTGCCCGAAGTGCCGCGAACCGCTGGCGCCCGGGCTGGTGGCCGAGGACGCTCCGCTCGACCCGCGCAACGTGTACGCCGCCACCAAACTGACGCAGGAGCACCTCGCCTCCGCGTGGGCGCGCGCGGTCGGCGGACGGGTGATCGCGTTGCGGTACCACAACGTGTACGGGCCGGGAATGCCGCGCGACACCCCGTACGCGGGGGTCGCCTCGCTGTTCCGGTCCGCGCTGGAGCGCGGTGAGGCGCCGAGGGTGTTCGAGGACGGCGGCCAGCGGCGCGACTTCGTCCACGTGCGGGATGTGGCCGGGGCCAACCTGGCGGCGCTGGACGGTCTACCCGGACTGCCGGAGGGCACCGCGCGTGCGTACAACGTGGGCAGCGGCGAGCCGCACACGGTCGGGGAGATGGCCGCCGCCCTGGCGAGGGCGCACGGCACGAGGACGCCGGAGGTCACGGGCGAGTACCGGCTCGGCGACGTCCGCCACATCACCGCCTCCTCCCGCAGGCTGCGCGACGAACTGGGCTGGAAACCGCACGTCGGCTTCGCCGAGGGCATGGCGCAGTTCGCGACGGCTCCGCTGCGCGTCGGCTGATCCGTCCGTCCGTCCGTCCGTCCGCCCGTCCGTCCGCTCGTGTCCGTCCGCGCGTCCACCCGTGTCCGTCCGCCCGTGTCCGTCCGTCAGTCCGTTCGCCTCGGCGCGGGCGGGCCCGGCACCGACGGGGACTCAGGCCGCGGCGGGCAGGCGGACCTCGAAGCGACAGCCGCCGGGGACGTTGCGCACCGCCGCCCGCCCCCGGTGGGCCTCGACGATTCCCCGCACGATCGCCAGCCCCAGACCCGCACCGGCGGGCGGGGTCCGCGCGTCGGTGCCGCGCCAGCCCGTGTCGAAGACACGGGGCAGGTCCTCCGCGGGAATGCCGCCGCAGCCGTCCGTGACCGACACGACGACGCTGTTCGCCTCCCGGCGGGCGGAGACCGCGACCGTGCCGTCGGCCGGGGTCCGGTGGATGGCGTTGACGAGCAGATTGGCCAGGGCGCGGGACATCTCTCGGCCGTCCACCTCCACCGGGACGGGTTCGACACCGTCCCCGACGATCCGTACGCCGTGGGCCTCGGCCGTGGCGGCGGCCCCCGCCAGCGCGTCGCCGACGAGGTCGTAGACCGACATGCGGGTGGTGTTCAGGGCGAGGACGCCGGCCTGGATGCGGGAGAGTTCGAAGAGGTCGCCGACCATGCCGGTCATGCGTTCGACCTCCGTGCGGATGCGGGCGTGGTACACGGCCGGGTCCTGGGCGATGCCGTCCTCCAGGGCCTCGGCCATGGCCTGCAGCCCGGCGAGCGGGGTGCGCAGGTCATGGGAGATCCAGGCGACCAGTTCGCGTCGGGATTCCTCCAGGGCCCTCTCCCGCTCCCTGGACGCGGCGAGTTTCTCGCTGGTGGCGGCCAGTTCACGACCGAGTTCGGCGAGTTCGGCGGTGGGCGCGGCGGCGGGCGGGGTGAAACCACCGTCCTCGCCGAGGGCGCGGGTGGCCTCGGCCAGGGCACGGCTGCCGCGGACCACGCCGCGGCCCAGCGTGAACGCCACCGCCAGTGAGACGACCGCCGCGACGGAGCAGACCGTGGTCACGACCCACAGGTCGTGGTCGGACAGGAACATGGCCCAGGACACCAGCATGGTTCCGGCGAGCATCGCCGCGACCGTGACCGCGGCCACCACCGCCAGCGACAGCGCTACCGAGCGGTGGCGCAGCAGCCGCAGAACGCCCGTGCCGAGCAGCCCGGCACCGGCCGCCCCGACGGCCGCGTAGGCCACGATGAGGAAGGCGTCACGCACCATCGCGCGCTCCGTCGTCCGCGGCCGGAGGGTCGAACCGGTAGCCCACGCCCCATACGGTGCTGATCAGGAGGGGGCGCGCGGGATCCTCCTCGATCTTCTCGCGCAGCCGCCGGACGTGGACGGTGACGGTCGACAGGTCGCCGAACTCCCAGCCCCACACCCGGCGCATCAACTCCTCCCGGCTCATGACCCTTCCGGGATGCCGCAGCAGGAACCGCAGCAGGTCGAACTCACGTGCCGTCAGCGAGAGCTCGGTCCCCCGGCGGGTGACCCGGCGGGCTTCCGGGTCCAGGGCGAGCGGTCCGGCCCGCAGCGCGGAGGCGGCGGGGGCGGTCCGGCCCGCGGGCTCTCCCGTACGGCGTAGCACCGACTCCACCCTCAGCACGAGTTCGCGGGGGCTGAAGGGCTTGGTGACGTAGTCGTCGGCCCCGACCTCCAGGCCGAGGATGCGGTCCCCCTCGTCGCCGCGCGCTGTCAGCATGATCACGGGGATCGGGCCGCCGGCGCGGAGGCGGCGGCAGACCTCGAGGCCGTCCATGCCGGGGAGCATGAGGTCCAGGACCACCAGGTCGGGCTCCCGTGCCGCGGCCAGGGCCACGGCGGTGGGGCCGTCGAGAGCCACGTCGACGGCGAAACCGGCCCGGTTCAGGTAACCGACGACGACCTCGGAGACGGTGGCGTCGTCGTCCACGACGAGTACGTGTTTCACACCGCCGAGTCTCGCACCCGGGTTTCGGCCGGGCGTGGGAGCGCCGGCGGGACGTCAGCGATCCGTAAGACAGTCAAGTCCTTTTTGTCGCTTATGTGGCCGTAGGGTGAGTGAGGTGATCGAGACATCCTCCTCTCCTTCCGCCACCGTGGACGTGGTGCTGCCCTGCCTCGACGAGGCCGAGGCCCTGCCCTGGGTGCTGGACCGCATCCCGCCGGGCTGGCGCGCGATCGTCGTCGACAACGGCTCCACCGACGGTTCGGCGGACATCGCCCGCGCCCTCGGGGCGCAGGTCGTCCATGAGCCCCGGCGCGGTTTCGGCGCCGCCTGCCACGCGGGAGTCACCGCGGCGACAGCCGAGGTCGTCTGCGTCTGCGACTGCGACGCCTCCCTCGACCCCGCGCTGCTCCCCCTCGTCGCCGGACCCGTCCTCGACGGCACGGCCGACCTCGTCCTCGGGCGCCGCAGGCCCGTCACCCGGCGCGCATGGCCACTGCACGCCCGGCTGGCCAACCTGGAACTGGCCCGTATGGTCCGCCGGCGCACCGGCCTGCGCCTGCACGACCTCGGACCGATGCGCGCCGCCCGCCGTGAGGCCCTGCTCGCCCTCGACCTGACGGACCGCCGGTCCGGGTATCCGCTGCAGATGGTGGTCCGCGCCGCCGACGCCGGCTGGCGGGTGCGGGAGACGGACGTGCCCTACCGGCCGCGCACGGGCCGCTCCAAGGTGACGGGTACCTGGCGCGGCACCTGGCAGGCGGTACGCGACATGCGCTGCGTCCTCGCCGAACCGGCCGCCGCCGGACCCGCGCCGGCGGCGACCGCCCGGGGCGCCGGGCGGTGAGCGCCCGTCACCCGGCCCCGCGGCGGGCCACGCTGCTGGTGATCGCCAAGGAGCCCGTCCCAGGACGGGTCAAGACACGGCTCACCCCGCCCTACACACCCCGCGAAGCGGCCACCCTCGCGGAGGCCGCGCTCGCCGACACCCTGCACACCGTGCTCGAGGCCCCCGCGCGGCGGCGCGTGCTCGTCCTGGACGGCGCCCCCGGTCGCTGGCTGCCGCCCGGTTTCGACGTCGTGCGCCAGGAAGAGGGCGGCCTCGACGAGCGGATCGCGGCCGCCTTCGCCCACTGCGACGGCGGACCGGCCCTCCTGGTCGGCATGGACACCCCGCAACTGACCGCGCGGCTCCTCGCCGAGGCCGGAGGCGCCGGCCACGACGCCTGGTTCGGGCCGGCCGAGGACGGCGGCTTCTGGGCGCTGGGCCTCGCCGATCCCGAACTCGCCGCGGCGCTCGTCCGGGGGGTGCCGATGTCGACCGACCGCACCGGAGCGACGCAGCGGTGCCGGCTGGTGGAGGCGGGGCTCCGGGTGAGCGACCTGCCGGTGCTGCGGGACGTCGACACCGCCGCCGACGCCGCGGCGGTCGCCGCGTGCTGCCCGCCCGGCTCCCGCTTCGCCACCACGCTGGACTCGCTGAGCAGGGACGGCCGGTGAGCGCCGTGCCGGGCGGTCCCGACCCCGCCCTCGCCGGCAGGACGACGCGGACCGCGGCGCCGTGGAACACCCGGACCGTCGTGGCATGGCCGGCGGGCTCCGACGTACAGCCGCGTCCCGCCGTCCGGCCGGACCCGGTCCTGCCGGGCGAGCCCTGGACGGACGACCCGTATGCCCACGCCATACGCACCGGTCGCGGCCCGCTCTTCCTGCGGCGTCTGGCACCGGCGTCGCCGCCGGCCGGCGGTGGGGCCGACGGGGAACTCCTGCCGCTGGACATCGAGCGCTGGTGCGCCGCGCCCGACACCGCCGACACCGCCGTCCTGGACCGCTGCGCCGGCGCCGTCCTCGACGTGGGCTGCGGGCCGGGGCGACTGGTCGCGTCGCTTGCCGCGGGGGGCGTCCGGGCCCTCGGCGTGGACGTCAGCCCGGCGGCGGTGGCCCGCACCCGGCAGCGCGGGGGTTCCGCCGTGCGCCGGTCCGTCTTCGACCGCCTGCCGGGGGAGGGCCGCTGGGACACCGTCCTCCTGATGGACGGCAACGTCGGCATCGGCGGCGACCCGTTCGCCCTCCTCACCCGTCTGTGCGCCCTGACCGCGCCCGGCGGCCGCCTCCTGGCGGAGGCCGCGCCGCACGACGCGGACGAGCGCCTCGTCGTCCGGGTCGAGGACGGCCAGGGCCGGCACGGCCGCCCCTTTCCCTGGGCCCGCCTCGGCGTCACCGTCCTGCTGCGCACCGCGGAGGACGCGGGGTGGGTAACGGCAGGCCGCTGGAGCGCCGCGGGCCGCTCGTTCGTGGAACTGCGCCGCCCCCGGCCGGGGCATGGTGACGGCGCGTCCACGGCCACCGGAAGGCCCCCGCGACGATGAGCGACACCGCCCCCGCACCGCACCGGTCGCCGCAGCCGCCGCCCGTGCGTCCCGCGGCGTCCGGGAACCGCGCACCGGCCGGTGTCCGCGTCATCGCCGTCGCGCTCCTCCTCGCCGCGCTGACCGCCGTCGTCATCGGCACCCTCCGAGCGGGCGACGGGCAGGGCGGCCCGGGCCGCCTGCTGCCGGCCGGATACGCCGTCGCCTGGGTGCTGTTCGCCGCCTGCGCATGGGCCGTCCGCACAGTCCCGGCGCGCGCCGCGACGGGGCTGGTCCTGGCGGGGGCGGCCGCGGTGGCGTTGGCCGGGCTCGCCGCACCGCCCCGTACCAGCACCGACATGTACCGCTATGCCTGGGACGGCCGTGTACAGGCAGCCGGGATCTCCCCCTACGCCCATCCGCCCGCCGCGGCGGAACTGGCCGCACTGCGCGACGGATGGCTGTTCCCCACCGCGGGCTCCTGCCGGGGCTGGGGACTGACCCGGACGGACAGCGGCCTGTGTTCCCGGATCAACCGCCCCACCGTCCCCACCATCTACCCACCGGTCGCCGAAGGGTGGTTCCTCGCCGTCGACCTCCTCTCTCCGCCCGGCAACCGTCACAAGCCGCTCCAAGCGGGCGGAGCCCTGCTGGCCTTCGGCACCTCCGTCGCCCTGCTCGCGGTGCTGCGGCGGCGGGGCGACCCGGACCGGGCCGCGGCCCGTACCGCCCTGTGGGCATGGTGCCCCGCCGTCCCCTTCGAGGCCGTCGACAACGCGCACATCGACACCCTCGGTGTCCTGCTGACCGTGCTGGCCCTCGGTACCGCCACCGCCGGCGCCCGGCGCGGGGCCCTCCTCGGTGCGGCCGCCGCCGTGAAACTGCTGCCCCTTCTGGCACTGCCCGGCGCGCTCTCGGGGGAGCGCGGCGCGGCCCGCGTCCTGCGTACGGTGTCGGCGGGGGCGGCCCTCGTCGCGCTCGCCTATCTGCCGTACGCCGCCGCGTCGGGCGCGGGCGTCCTGGGCTACCTGCCCGGCTACCTCGCGGAGGAGGGCTACGAACCCGACGCGGTGCGCCGCTTCGCCCTGCTGCGTCTGCTGCTCCCCGACGCCGCGGCGGCGGTGGCCGCCGGCGTACTGCTCGTCCTGGTGGCCCTGTACGTCTGGCGGCGAGGCGACCCGGCCCGGCCGTGGCGGGGCGCCCTGGTGCTGACCGGTACGGCGCTGCTGCTGGTCTCGCCCAACTATCCCTGGTACTCGCTGCTGCTCGTCGGCCTTGTCGCGCTCGACGGACGCTGGGAGTGGCTGACCGTCACCTTCGCGGGCACCGCGCTCTACCTCGGCGGACCGCTCCTGCCGGGCTTCCCCCTCCAGGCGGTGACGTACGGCACGGCAGCCGTGTGCGTCGTGTCCGGCGCCTGGCTGCGTACCGCCGCGGCGCGACGACTCCCGGGCGGGCGCCTGCCGCACACCTGAGGGGTGCCCCTGCCGACCCGCGCACCTCTCGGAGAGCGGTTCGGCTTCCCGGGGCTTTCACGGGCCGTGCGCGAGAACATGACGCCGAAGACGGTCAGCGCTCCGGCGTGCCGTCGAACCGGTCGGTGGGCCGGCGCCGGTGGACCACGCCGCGACCCTGCGCGGCGGCCTCGGCGCCCGGGATCCCACCGCGGGGCTCCGGAAGGCCCGCAAGGGAGAGGGCACGTCATCTCCTCGTCCGCCCCTCACCGTCTGTTCGAGGGCCAGGACGCCGCAGTGGCCGAGGGGTCGTCGCCGCCGGCCGGAACGGTGGAGGCACCACCCGGCCCACGGCGCGGGCGGCGGGCGGGCCCGAACAGCGGTCGCACGCACGGTCACCGCAGGCGCCCCAGGGCCTCCCGCACCCGGCGCACGTCGCGCAGACGGCGCTCGTACGTGGCCCCGACCCCCAGCAGCAGGACGCCCGCCAGGGCGAGCGGCACCCAGCGCGGGACCGCGCCGAAGGCCTGGGAGATGTAGGGCGCCAGTTCGTGCAGCGCGTCCAGCGCGAGCACGCCCGCCCCGAGCAGCAGCGGCGCCGCCAGCCGATGCCGGGCACCGAGGAGCAGTACGGCGAGGGATGCCGCGCCCAGGCAGAGCGGGCGGAACCAGCCGGGGTCCCCCCAGGCGGCGGCGAGGCTCGGCAGGAGGGTCGCGGCGAGCCCGGGGGCGTAGGCGGCCCAGGACGAGAACGCGAGGTCGCTGCGCCGCCGCAGGGCACCGACGGCCAGGGCGGCGACGGAGACGGGGAGTGTGTACGCCTCCGGGACGTCGACGCCGGAGGCCGCGAGGCGCACCCAACTGGCCGTGATCATCAGGCAGGTCGCGACGTACCCGAGCCACCGGCGGCCGGCCCGCAGCGCGGCGACGGCCGCGGCGAGCACGCCCGCGAGGGCGAGGGCCGAGGCGAGCAGTGCGGGATCGTCGGCGGTGAGACCGATGCCGAGGAGGGCGGCGGCGTGGCCGGGGTGCTCGAAGGCCCGCCCGGGGGCGCGAAGGGCGGCGGCGTGGGCGGCCGCGGCGATCGCGAGGAGGGTGAACGCCGCCGCGTGGACGGGCAGTCCGGTCCAGGCCAGGCCCGCAGCGCAGGCGACCACGGCGGAAGCGGTCACCGCGCGGGTGCGCGACGCCGCGGCGTACAGCGCGCCGAAGCAGACCAGCAGCACGGTGAGCACGGCGAGCGTCGCGGCGCGCTCGGGGAAGGCCCAGGCGACGACCGTCGCACCGAGCCCGCACGCGCTCACCAGGGCCGTCCAGGCGAGCGCCCTGGCCGACAGGGCGAGCAGGGCGGCGACGACGACGAGCCGTACGGCCGGTGGCCCGGGCACGCACACGGCGACCGCGCCCGCCACCAGGGCCCCGGAGGCGGCGAGTGGGGCGTACGGGGTGCCGCGGCGCAGCCGTGCGGCGACGGCCAGTTCGGCGGCGACCAGGCCGGCCACCGCGACCGCGCCGTGAGCGCCCTCCCACCGGCCGGGCGTGAGCAGGCCCACGACCAGCGGGGGCAGCGCCCACAGCAGTGCGAGGCCCTGCACCGCGGCGGCTCCGGCCCCGAGCCCCGCGGCGACCGCGCGGAGCCGTGGTGGCACGGCGAAGGCCGCGGCGCCCAGGACGGCGGCCGCGCACGCCAGATATCCCGGCACGGTCCAGTCGCCGGTCACACCGGTCTGCAGGATCCCGCCCGCAGCACCCACGACCGCGAGCGCCGCCGCCGAGGAGAGCGTCCCGGACACCGTGGCAGGAAGGGCGGGCCGCAGCGCGACGGCGAGCGCCACCGCCGCGGCGCCCAGCAGCAGCGCGCCGGCGCGCAGTGCCGCGCCTGCCTGCCCGGCCGTCAGACAGAGCCCACCCGTGGTGAGCAGTCCGGCCGTCCCGAGGGCCGTGCCGGCGACGGCGGCGGTGATCCGCGTCCCCCGTCCGCCGGCGCGGAGGGTGACCGCCGCGTCCAGCGCGGCCGTGACGAGCAGGGCGGCCGCCAGGCCGTACGCCGACTCCGCGGCCGACGCCCAGAGCGCCAAAGGGAGCTGACCGATCACCACCGCCGTGGGGACCGGCAGCACGAGCCGCCCGAGCGCCTTCCCGTACGCGGCCCAGAGCGCGCCGACGACGGCCAGGGCCACGGCCGCCCAGCGCAGTCCGCCGATGGTGGCGAAGGCGGCACGGTGCAGGGCGTACGCGTCGAGCAGCAGCAGGACGAGGCCGAGGCCGGCGACCACCTCGGCCGTCGCGGTCAGCGTGCGGCGCAGCAGTAGCACGGGGACGCCCACCGCCGCGAGCGTCAGGGCGCCCAGGACGGCGGCCCGGCCGCCGATGCCCAGGTCGCCCCAGTTGATGACGGTGAACGCGGTTGCCGCGACCGCCAGCAGCACACCGCCCAGGGCCAGCAGCAGGTTGCGTACCGTGCCCGGCGACGTCTCCCGCCGCGCCGGGGCACCCCACGGCACGTCCGGCGTCGGGCCCCACGGCGCCGGCGGATACGGCGCCCTCGGCGGCCGCAGTCGCACCAGGAGTCGGGCGCGCCGTTCGAGGAGGCGGCCGCGTTCGGCGTCGAGCCGCAGCAGGGCGCGGTCGGTCGCGCGCAGTTCCTCGGCCACCGGTCCGGCCAGCGGCACGGCGCAGCGCGGGCACGCGGGCGGCGCCGTCGCGGGCAGGTGGGCGCCGCACGCGGGGCAGCGGTCGTGGGGCGGGGGCATCGTCTCCATGGCTCGGAGTGTGATGCCGACCCGCGAGCGCGGATATGCGCGCCGGTACTCAGATCGCCGCTGAGTACGCACACTGACCTCATGGACTGGAGCCGTTACCGCTTCCGCAGCGTGTGGCCGATCGCCGCCCCGCCCGAGGCCGTGTACGACCTCCTGCAGCGGCCGCACGAGTACCCGTCCTGGTGGCCGCAGGTCCGTGAGGTACGGCGGACCGGCGAGACCACCGGCGCCCTGCGCATGCGTTCGCTGCTGCCGTACGACCTGCTCGTCACCGCGCACCAGACGCTCCGGGACCCCCGGGCGCGGGTCCTGGAGGCGGCGCTGCGGGGGGACCTCGAGGGGTGGGTGCGCTGGACGGCCGCCGCGGAGGGCGCGGGCGGCGGCACCCGGCTGCTCTTCGAGGAGGACGTGGTCGTCAACAAGCCGCTGCTGCGGCGCCTGGCCGTGCCGTGCCGACCGCTGTTGCGGGCGAACCACGCCCTGATGATGCGGCGGGGGCGGCGCGGCATGACCGTCCGGCTCCGCGCGGGCGGCGTACCCGGCCGGGAAGGCGTTTGAACGCACCGGCCCACGCCCTGTATCCTTCAGGGCGTCCCGGGCGATTAGCTCAGCGGGAGAGCACTTCGTTCACACCGAAGGGGTCACTGGTTCGATCCCAGTATCGCCCACCCTCACGAAGGGCCGGTCCATCATGGACCGGCCCTTCGTCGTGTGGCGGGCCGTGTCGTCGAAGTGGCGCCCACGGCCACGGTCGGCAGGTGGCCACCGCCGTCCGAAGGGCGGGTCGCGGGCACTTCGCCCGGCATCGGGTCGCGGACACTGCCGGTGCCGTGCGGTGTGCCGACGTCCCCGGCCGAGGCCGGGGGAGGGGGAGGGGGAGGGGTCGCGGCGGGGCCTACGCCGCCGGCTCCTCGGGGGCCCGCACCGGCGACGGCCGCAGCGGCCAGGCCGGGTCGACCCGGTCGTCCGTGCCGCTGCGGGCGAACCACGCCTGCAACCCCCGGGCCTGGCCCGCGTGCCACAGCGCCTGCCGGGCGTGCAGTTCGGCGGGCGGCACCGCGCCGATCCGCGGGGAGAAGCGGCGGCCCAGCACCCGGACGAGGGCGAGTGCGGCGACGGCGTCGGCCGCGGCGTCGTGAGCGTCGGTCAGGGCCACGCCGTAGTGCGCGCACAGGTCGGTCAGAGTGCGGCGGCCCTTGCGGTAGCGGTCGAGGTGTTTGTCCAGGACCCGGGGGTCAAGGACGCGCAGCGGGCCCCGGACCAGGTAGGCGTCGAGCGGCATGCCGCGGTGGCGCCTCAACTCCCGGTCGAGCAGCGTGAGGTCGAAGGGCGCGTTCATCACCACCAGAGGCACGCCGGCCGCGGCCAAGGCGCCCAGCGCGCGGGCCAGTTCCTCCACCACCGGGCCGGGGCGGCGTCCGTTGGCGCGGAGGTGGTCGTCGTCCAGCCCGTGCACCGCCCGGGCGCCCTCGGGCACCGGGACGCCCGGGTTCACCAGCCAGCGGGTCGTCCTGGCCGGTATGCCGGGTGCCTCCTCGACCACCAACGCGGCCGAGACGACCCGGTCGTGCTCAACGTCGACCCCCGTGGTCTCCGTGTCGAAGGCGGCCAGCGGGCCGTCGTACCAGTGCGGCATGGCGCACCTCCCGTGCGGACAGCGGGACATGGGCGCCCGACAGGCCGCCCTAACGGTACGTACCCGTGACCGGGCGTCACCGAACCGCAACGGTTTGCGACTTGTCGCTGGTGGGGATGAAGACGGTAACGGGGATCACCAGGATTCCCGGGCCCGGAAAGGCACGGAGAGCGATGGCGCTCGAGCAGCCCGGCCCGGGTGGGCTGCTGTCCGAGCGGTATGGACCACTGCGCGGCGGACTCGCCACCACCAGCTGCATGGAAACCCTTCAGGTGGGATATCTGCACGCGGTGGCGGCCGCCGCCGGCTGTTCGCTCGCCCAGCCCTTCCCGGACAACGGCATCGACTGGCACATAAGCCACAGTTCGCACGGCCACGCAGTGGACGACGAGGTCACGATCAAGGTGCAGCTCAAGTGCACCTACCAGGTCGCCCCGCGGCCCGCCGGTCCGAGCTTCGCCTTCACGCTGGAGAACGAGCACCTGGTGAAGCTGGCCCGGAACCCGGTCTCGGTGCACAAGATCCTCGTGGTGATGCTCGTGCCGCGCACCCGGGAGGAGTGGCTGCGCGCCGGCCACGACCGGCTGGAGCTGAGGCACTGCTGCTACTGGACGAACCTGGCCGGCCAGGCGGTGACAGGCAGGCGCAAGACCACCGTGCGGATACCGACCGCGCGGATCTTCGACGACCGGGCCCTGTGCGAGATCATGACGCGGGTCGGGGAGGGAGGGAGGCCCTGATGAGCCGCACGGCCGACGACGCACTCGTCCCGCCCGACCCCGAGCGGGTCGACCCGGGCGTCCTCGTGGCGCTGCTCGCCCGGCACGGCTGGCGGCTGCGCGGTGGTGCACCGGGCCGCTACACACGCTGGACGCCCCCCGGCCGGCCGGATTCCGTCGCCCGGGCCAGCCTTCTGGTGCCCGAGCGGTGCGCTGCGGGCGCTCGCTACGCCGACCACGCCGAGTTGCTGGGCGAGGCCCTGGACGCCCTCGCCCGCTGCGGTGAGCCGTCGGCGCGCGAGGTGCTGACCGCGCTCGCCGTCCCGGGCGACGAGATCCGCTGGCACCGCGAGCCGCCGCCGGCCGCCGGCGCGGCCGTGCCGTGGACGGCGGCGGAGCGGCTGCGCGCCGCCGCACGCGCCATGCTCATGGCCGCGGCCCGCGCGGAACGGGACCGCTTCGGCTACTTCGGCGCGCGTCACACCGGGCACGCGGACGCCTTCCTGGAACGGGTGCTGGTCGGTGACGCGCCGGGTCACCAGCTCACCGCGTACGTGCCGGTCCACGACGGCCGCAGCACCGTGACCACGCTGCTGCGCGCCCTGCAGGCCACCCGGGACGCCGTCGACTACCAGCGGGCCACCGGCGCAATGGACGCCTTCGACGCGGCCGTCGGCCTCGGCGTCTGCCACGAACTGGCCGAGTCCCTGATCCGGATGGTGCGCGGTACCGAGGGCGTGCTGGTCACCCTCGCCTGGGCCCCGGCGTCCGGACCTCCCACCGGGTTCGCGGCCGTGCCCGAACCGGTCGAGTTCTCTCCCGGTGACCTCCCCGCACTGGCGGCCGCCAGCGATCGGTACGTGCGCGCGGAACCCTCGGTCGACGTGAGCGTCACCGGCACCGTCACCCGGCTGCGCCGGCCGCGCGCCTCCGGAGGCGGCACCATCCGGCTGCGCGTCCTGGCCGGAGCCGACGTCCGCCATGTACGCGTCCGCCTCCCCGAGGAGGGGTACCGCATCGCCGCCCAGGCGCACCTGGTCGGGCTGCCCGTCCGGCTCTCCGGGCGGCTGGAGCGGCGCACCGGCTTCCGCCACCTCACCCACCCGTCCGCGCCGGCCCCCGTTCACGTCCACGAGGCCGATCGCGACCGGCTGATGAAGGCGCTGCACGGCGGCGTCGACACCTTCGAGGACTCCTTCGGCGGCTGACCGGGAGCCACCGGGCGGGGCCCCCGCCCGCGCGGCTGCCGATCGCTTCGCGGGGCACCCGCGCGGCTCGGTAGGATTCAGCGGTGCAGCTTTTCGCTGCCGGACCCAGTGGGACATACGTCAGGAGAGACCGGTGTCAGACGTCCGTGTGATCATCAAACGCGATTCCGAGGAACAGGAAGAGCGGCTGGTCACGACGGGCACGACCGCGGCCGAGCTCTTCGACGGGGATCGCACCGTCGTCGCCGCCCGGGTGGGGGGCCGGCTGAGGGACCTCGCCTACGAGGTCGCCGACGGCGACGAGGTCGAGCCCGTCGGGATCGCCAGCAAGGACGGCCTCGACATCCTGCGCCACTCCACCGCGCACGTGATGGCCCAGGCCGTGCAGGAACTCTTCCCGGAGGCCAAGCTCGGCATCGGCCCGCCGATCAAGGACGGCTTCTACTACGACTTCGACGTCGACAAGCCCTTCCACCCCGACGACCTCAAGCGCATCGAGAAGAAGATGCAGGAGATCGTCAAGCGCGGCCAGCGCTTCTCCCGCCGGGCCGTCAGCGACGACGCGGCCCGCGAGGAGCTCGCCGACGAGCCCTACAAGCTGGAGCTGATCGGGCTCAAGGGCTCCGCCGCCGAGGCCGCGGAGGGCGCCTCCGCGGAGGTCGGCGCCGGCGAGCTGACCATCTACGACAACCTCGACGCCAAGACCGGCGAGCTGTGCTGGAAGGACCTCTGCCGCGGTCCCCACCTGCCCACCACCCGGATCATCCCGGCGTTCAAGCTGATGCGCTCGGCGGCCGCCTACTGGCGCGGCAGCGAGAAGAACAAGCAGCTGCAGCGCATCTACGGCACCGCCTGGCCGTCCAGGGACGAGCTCAAGGAGTACCTGGACTTCCTCGTCGAAGCCGAGAAGCGCGACCACCGCAAGCTGGGCGCCGAGCTCGACCTGTTCTCCGTCCCGGAGCAGATCGGCTCGGGCCTGGCCGTCTTCCACCCCAAGGGCGGCATCATCCGCCGGGTCATGGAGGACTACTCGCGCCGCCGCCACGAGGAGGAGGGCTACGAGTTCGTCTACACCCCGCACGCCACCAAGGGGAAGCTCTTCGAGACCTCGGGCCACCTGGACTGGTACGCCGACGGCATGTACCCGCCCATGCAGCTCGACGAGGGCGTGGACTACTACCTCAAGCCCATGAACTGCCCGATGCACAACCTGATCTTCGACGCGCGCGGCCGCTCGTACCGTGAACTGCCGATGCGCCTGTTCGAGTTCGGCACCGTGTACCGGTACGAGAAGTCGGGTGTCGTGCACGGCCTCACCCGTGCCCGGGGCTTCACCCAGGACGACGCGCACATCTACTGCACCAAGGAGCAGATGGCGGACGAGCTCGACAAGACGCTCACCTTCGTCCTCAACCTGCTGCGCGACTACGGTCTGACCGACTTCTACCTGGAGCTGTCCACCAAGGACCCGGAGAAGTTCGTCGGCTCCGACGAGATCTGGGAGGAGGCCACCGAGACACTGCGGAAGGTGGCCGAGAAGCAGGGCCTCCCGCTCGTCCCCGACCCGGGCGGCGCCGCCTTCTACGGGCCCAAGATCTCCGTCCAGACCAAGGACGCCATCGGCCGCACCTGGCAGATGTCGACCGTGCAGCTCGACTTCAACCTGCCCGAGCGCTTCGACCTGGAGTACACGGCGGCCGACGGTTCGAAGCAGCGCCCGGTCATGATCCACCGTGCGCTCTTCGGCTCCATCGAGCGCTTCTTCGCGGTGCTGCTGGAGCACTACGCGGGCGTCTTCCCGGTGTGGCTGGCCCCGGTCCAGGCGGTCGGCATCCCGATCGGCGACGCGCACGTGGCCTACCTGCAGGACTTCGCCGCCGAGGCGAAGAAGAAGGGGCTGCGGGTCGAGGTGGACGCCTCCGCCGACCGGATGCAGAAGAAGATCCGCAACGCGCAGCGGAGCAAGGTGCCCTTCATGGTCATCGTGGGCGACGAGGACATGGCGGCGGGCTCGGTCTCCTTCCGCTACCGGGACGGCTCGCAGAAGAACGGCATCCCGCGCGACGAGGCGATCGCCGAGATCGCCAAGGCCGTCGAGGACCGCGTCCAGGTCTGAGCCGCCGGCACCCGCCGCGGACGGCCCCGCGGTCCGGCCCCCGCGGGTCGGCACGTGGCACGGCCGGCACGTGGCACGGTCGGGACACCGCACGGCGACGGGCCCTCGGAGGTCAGCCCTCCGGGGGCCCGCCCGTGTCCGTCCGCTCGTCGGCACGGCGGAAGTTCTGGGTGAGCCAGGCCGAGAACGAGCCGACGACCGCGCCGATCAGGACGACGCCCAGGAACATCACGCCGACCGCGACAACCCGTCCCCGTACCGTCACCGGCACGAGGTCGCCGTACCCGGTCGTGGTCATCGTGGAGCACAGCCACCACACCGACTGGCCGTAGGTGCGGATCTGCGCGCCGGGGGCGTCGTGCTCGTCCGCGTAGACCTGCAGGCTCGCCGCGAAGCCGAGGAGCGTCGCGCTGAGCCCCGCGTAGGCCATGACCCGGGTCTCCAGGGAGAACCGGGGCTGCTTGTGGAGGTCCTGGACCTTTCCGTAGATCTGCAGCAGACGCAGCGGGCGCAGCAGCGGCAGGACGACCACGACCAGGTCGAGCCAGCGACGTCGCACGTAACTCCAGCGGTGCGGCGCGACGGCCACCCGGACCAGGTAGTCCAGCACGAAGAGTCCCCAGGTCACGACGGTGATCGTCAGCAGGAGGTCGGACCATTCGGGCCGCAGGTCCGGGAGGAGCACGCGCACCGCGTACGTGACGAGGAACACCAGGGACGCGATGGACAACGGCACACTGCCCCGACGCTCCCACTCCCGCAGCCGCCGCTCGTCATCCATGGGCATGGGGCCAGCATCCTGCCCCGCGGCCGGAGGCGCCCCCGGCGACACGCAGGGCCGGGACGACGCCATATGCTGCAAGGCATGACGAGTGAGCCGGAACTGCAGAACGGAGTGGGGACGCAGGACGCGTTCCAGCGCCTGTGGACGCCGCACCGCATGGCGTACATCCAGGGTGAGAACAAGCCGAGCGGCCCCGGTGCCGGCGACGGCTGCCCCTTCTGCGCGATTCCGGAGATGAGCGACGAGGACGGGCTGGTCATCGCGCGCGGCGACGTCGTGTACGCGGTCCTCAACCTGTACCCGTACAACGGCGGCCACCTGATGGTGGTGCCCTACCGCCATGTCGCGGACTACACCGACCTCGACGGGCCGGAGAC
Organism: Streptomyces sp. ME19-03-3; assembly: GCA_033793685.1. Lineage (GTDB taxonomy): Bacteria > Actinomycetota > Actinomycetes > Streptomycetales > Streptomycetaceae > Actinacidiphila. The sequence continues at coordinate 92,686 of JARAXD010000001.1, forward strand.
CACCGAGCTCGCCGAGTTCACCAAGCGCGCGATGGTCGCGCTGCGCACGGCCTCGGGCGCGCACGGCTTCAACATCGGCATGAACCAGGGCGCCGTGGCGGGTGCCGGGATCGCCGCACACCTGCACCAGCACGTGGTGCCGCGCTGGGGTGGGGACACCAATTTCATGCCGGTGGTCGGCCACACCAAGGTGCTGCCGCAGCTGCTCGCCGACACCCGCAAGATGCTCGCCGACGCCTGGCCGGCGGTCTGATCCGCCGCTCCTGCGCGCCACCGGGCCGGCGTGCGCCGACGCCCTCCGGCCCGGAGCCGCTCAGAAGATCTCGACGCCGTCAGGCGAGGCGTCCTGCACGGTATTGCTCAGGATGCCCGAGCGGGTGTCGAACTTCGTGACGTCGACCCCGTTCTCCGCCATGACGGAGATCGCAGCGGAGTGCACCGCACGCAGGACCGGGGTGGCGGCGCGCAGCGCGTCGTCGGTCATGAACCGGTGCGTCCACGGTGTCGCGGCCCAGCTGTGCCGCAGCCCGAAGGGCTCGGGCAGGACGATCTTGCCGCCGAGGTGGTCGAGTATCCGGGGGAAGCGCGTCAGCGGAGCGCGGGCGGCCAGCCTGACCACCTCGTCGCTCTCCACGAGAGGCAGTTGCACCTTCCTCTGCTCCCAGAACTTGACCGGGTGGGCCACCTCCTTCTCCTTGGCCTCCGGCGCCGTGGTGAACAGGGAGTGCACGGGTCCCAGGGCGTGCCCGGTCACCTCGACCCGCAGGGTGCTCGCCAGCACGGTCACGGTGACCATCATGGTGATCACCAGCTGCCCGTCCCAGACCACGAACTGCACGCCGAGGTAGTGCCGGTCACCCTTGTCGAACTGCTGCTCGTTGCAGATCCGCTGGACCTCGAAGTCCCGGACGGTGTAGCCGTCGACCTCGGCGCCGGTGGGCCGGGTGATCTTCTTGGCATCCGCACCGACATGGGAGACGATCCAGTGCTGTACCTGTGGTTTGGGGAAACCGCCGGTGTGCAGCGGGCCGCGTTCCAATGCGCGCAGCCTGCCGTGGATCGCCTTGATCACGTCCCAGCTGCGGAACGGGTGGATCTCGCTCAGGCCCTCGCGCGGGGTGAGCTCCTCGGCCATGCGCCAGGCGCCCCAGCGGGCACCCATGCCGAGTATGCCCTTGGGGCCGGCGTAGAAGACCACGTTGCTGCGCTGCTCGGCGGAGAGCTTGGCCAGGTTCTGGCGCAGCGTCTCGGCGCGGGTCTGGTTGGGGTTGCGCGGTACGGCCTCGGGGATCTTGGCGCCGACGCCGCTGCCAGAGACCAGTCCCGCCCAGCGTTCGCGCAGGTCCTTGGCGGTCTGCTCGCAGATCCGCTTCGCCCAGAACCAGCCGAGGACCGGAGCCACCATCATCACCCGCAGGTACAGCGCCCAGAAGCCGGTGAGCGGCGGGTTGAGCACGAACAGGACGGCGAAGAAGCCCACCACGACCAGGACCACCGAGCCCAGCAGCCCTGCCCGGGAACCCTCGGACTTCCGTACCACGGCGCGGAGTTGGAAGGCGCCCAGCCAGACCAGCATCCCGGGCAGGAAGAGCAGGCCGAACACGGCCATGACGGCCGTCAGCTTGGTGTCGCGCTCCTGGCGGATCCGGTTCGCGGCCAGGCAGTGCTCGACGACGGTCTGCGGCTCCGCGCCGAAGGACTGCACCAACTCCTTGCGCCCGGCGCCGAGCATCCGGTCCTGCACGGCGCGGGCGAAGGCCTCGCCCAGGTTCGCCCGCAGCAGCTTGACCTTCGCCTCCTTGACCGACGACATGCCGTCGTCGGCCCCCGACAGGGTCGCCAGCGCCGTGTCGCGGTAGGCGGCCGACGCGAGTGCCTGGGTGGCCCCGGTCTGACCGGCGACACCGCTGAGCGGTATCTGCGCGCCCGGGCTCAGGAAGTCGAAACCGTCGGTCACTGCCGCCCCCTTACTGTTCCCCGCCCGCGCGGAGTGGACCCGCCCGGCCCTTTCCCCGGTCGCGGCACCGGCACACCTGCGACGCCGCCCACCCAGCGTATACGGGCCGTGTGACATGCGTCATCGGTCCGGCGGAAGAAGATCGTTCCGCCGGACCGCCGACGTCGCGCGTCAGGGTGCTACTTGCCGGACTCCTGAGCGTGCTGCTCCCTCAGCCGCTGCGCCAGTTGCGGCGGCATCGGCTCGTGCCGGGCGTAGCAGCGGCCGTAGCGTCCCGTGCCATGGGACAGCGACCGCAGGTCGACCGCGTAGCGCCCGATCTCGATCTCCGGTACCTCGGCCCGCACCAAGGTGCGTCCCAGGCCGACCGGTTCGGTGCCCAGTACCCGCCCGCGCCGCCCGGACAGGTCGCTCATGACCGGCCCGACGTACTCGTCCGGCACCATGACCTGGATCTCGCTGACCGGTTCCAGCAGGTGGATGCGGCACTGCGTGGCCGCCTCGCGCAGGGCGAGCGCACCCGCGGTCTGGAAGGCGGCGTCGGAGGAGTCCACCGAGTGCGCCTTGCCGTCGACCAGGGTGATGCGGATGTCCTCGACCGGGAAGCCGAGGGCCACACCCTTGGCGGCCTGGGCGCGCACGCCCTTCTCCACCGAGGGGATGAACTGGCGAGGTACCGCGCCTCCGACGACCTTGTCGACGAACTGGATGCCGGAGCCGACCGGCAGCGGTTCGACCTCGATGTCGCAGATGGCGTACTGGCCGTGCCCGCCGGACTGCTTGACGTGCCGTCCGCGCGCCGTCGACTTCTCGCCGAAGGTCTCGCGGAGCGCCACCTTGTGCGGTACGGCGTCGACCTGCACGCCGTAGCGCGTGCGCAGCCGTTCCAACGCCACGTCCATGTGCGCCTCGCCCAGGCACCACAGCACGACCTGCCGGGTGTCGGGGTTCTGCTCCAGCCGCATCGTGGGGTCCTCGGCGACGAGCCGGGACAGGCCGACGGACAGTTTGTCCTCGTCGGCCTTGCTGTGGGCCTGGATCGCGACCGGCAGCAACGGATCCGGCATCAGCCAGGGTTCCATGAGCAGCGGGTCGTCCTTGGCGGAGAGGGTGTCGCCGGTCTCCGCCCGGGTCAGCTTGGCGACGCAGGCCAGATCGCCCGCGACGCAGTGCGGAACGCTCCGCTGCTGCTTGCCGAAGGGCGAGGACAGGGCGCCGACGCGCTCGTCGACATCGTGGTCCTCGTGGCCGCGGTCCTCCAGGCCGTGGCCGGAGACGTGGACCGTCTCGTCGGGGCGCAGGGTGCCGGAGAAGACCCGCACGAGGCTGATCCGCCCCACGTACGGGTCGGAGGATGTCTTCACCACCTCGGCGGCCAGCGGCCCGTCCGGGTCGCAGGTGAGCTGCGCGTGCGCGGTGCCCTGGGGTGTGGTGACCCGCGGGACCTCGCGTTCGAGCGGTGTCGGGAAGCCTCCGGTGATCAGTTCCAGCAGTTCCACGGTGCCGATGCCCTGCCTGCAGCCCTCGGCGGCCGGCGCGGCGGCCAGCACGGGGTGGAAGGAGCCGCGCGCCACGGCCCGCTCCAGGTCCTGGACCAGCGTCTTGAGATCGAGTTCCTCACCGCCGAGGTAGCGGTCCATGAGGGTCTCGTCCTCGCTCTCGGCGATGATCCCCTCGATGAGCCGGGCGCGCGCCTCCTCCATCGCGGGCCGTTGCCCCTCGTCGGGCGGGCGCTCCTCGCGCTTGCCGGAGGAGTAGTCGTAGACGCGCTGCGACAGCAGGCCGATGAGGCCCGTCACGGGGGTGTGACCGTCCCCGGTCTCCTCGCCGTGCAGCGGGAGGTACAGAGGCAGCACCGTGTCGGGGGAGTCGCCGCCGAAGACCTCGCGGCAGGTCTGCGTCATCTCGTCGAAGTCGGCCCGCGCCGCCTCCAGGTGCGTGACGACGACCGCGCGCGGCATGCCGACCGCCGCGCACTCCTCCCAGACCATCCTGGTGGCACCGTCGACACCGTCCGCCGCCGAGACGACGAAGAGGGCCGCGTCCGCCGCTCGCAGACCGGCCCTGAGTTCTCCCACGAAATCGGCGTACCCGGGAGTGTCCAGCAGGTTGATCTTGATTCCGTCCCACTCCACCGGTACCAGCGACAGCTGCACCGAGCGCTGCTGGCGGTGCTCGATCTCGTCGTGGTCGGAGACGGTCCCGCCGTCGGCCACGTGCCCGGCGCGGTTCACCGCCCCTGTCGCCAGGGCGAGCGCCTCGACCAGGGTCGTCTTCCCGGAGCCACTGTGGCCGACCAGCACCACGTTGCGCACGTCGTCGGGCCGGCCGGCCGCCGGCGCCCTTCCGGCGGCTCCCGGACCTGCATCTCTCCTGTCGCCCATGTGCCTCGCCTCCCGGTCCGTCACGGCATGGGGACTGGCGCCACGGGAGACCGCCCGACCAGGGCGGTCTGCGGTGACGCCCGCGGTAATTCGACCTTCCCACGCCCCTCACGGTGCGTCCATACGTCGTACGCGCCGCGGTGGGACGGGAGCCACCCGGTCGCGCCGGAACGCGCCTGGCTACGATGGGCCAGCCGGGCGGCCGACGGGGCCGCGCCGGGGCACCCACGAACCTCCGGGAAGGCCATGCTGAACAAGTACGCGCGTGCTTTCTTCACGCGTGTTCTCACACCGTTCGCCACGTTCCTGCTGCGCCGGGGCGTCAGCCCGGACACGGTCACGTTGATCGGCACGGGAGGCGTGGTCGCGGGAGCGCTGGTCTTCTACCCCAGGGGCGAGTTCTTCTGGGGCACGGTCGTCATCACCCTGTTCGTCTTCTCCGACCTGGTCGACGGCAACATGGCCCGCCAGGCGGGCGTCTCCAGCCGCTGGGGCGCGTTCCTGGACTCCACCCTCGACCGGGTCGCCGACGCGGCGATCTTCGGCGGGCTGGCGCTGTGGTACGCCGGGGGCGGCGACAACCTCGTCCTGTGCGCGGTGACGATCTTCTGCCTCGCCAGCGGCCAGGTCGTCTCGTACACCAAGGCGCGCGGGGAGAGCATCGGACTGCCGGTCGCGGTCAACGGTCTGGTCGAGCGGGCCGAACGGCTGGTGATCTCGCTGGTGGCCTGCGGTTTCGCCGGGCTCCACAAATTCGGCGTGCCCGGCATCCAGTGGCTGCTGCCGATCGCCCTGTGGCTGGTGGCCGTCGGCAGCCTGGTGACGTTGGTGCAGCGGGTGATCACCGTACGCCGCGAGGCCTTCGAGGCCGACGCCACGGAGCACGAGGGAAGCGGGACGGCGTGAAGGACGGGCTGACCGACGCGCTGTACGGGCTGGGCTGGGGCGCGGTCAAACGGCTGCCGGAACCCGCCGCGGCGCGGCTCGGGAGGTCCATCGCCGACCTGGCCTGGAGCCGCCGCGGCCGGGGCGTGCGGCGCCTGGAGGCCAACCTGGCCAGAGTCGTGCCCGACGCCGACGAGGCGCGGCTGCGCGAGCTGTCCAAGGCGGGCATGCGCTCGTACCTGCGCTACTGGATGGAGTCCTTCCGGCTGCCGGCCTGGAGCAGGGAACGCGTCCGCACGGCGTTCGACCCCGCGGGCCTGCATCACCTCGAGGAGGGCCTGGCCGCCGGCCGCGGCGTCGTCCTCGCCCTTCCGCACATGGCCAACTGGGACCTCGCCGGCGCCTGGGTCACCACCAGGCTCGGGGTGCCCTTCGCCACCGTCGCCGAGCGCCTGAAGCCCGAGACCCTGTACGACCGCTTCGTCGCCTACCGCGAGGGCCTGGGCATGGAGGTGCTGCCGCACACCGGCGGCGCCGCCTTCGGCGCACTCGCCCGGCGGCTGCGCGGCGGCGGCCTGGTGTGCCTGGTCGCCGACCGCGACCTGTCCTCCTCCGGTGTCGAGGTGGACTTCTTCGGCGAGGCCGCCCGCATGCCCGCGGGCCCCGCCCTGCTGGCCCAGCAGACCGGGGCGCTGCTGCTGCCGGTCACCCTCTGGTACGACGACTCGCCCATGCTCCAGGGCCGGGTGCACGCCCCGATCGAGGTGCCGCAGGGCGGTACGCGGGCGGAGCGGACCGCCGTCATGACGCAGCGGCTGGCGGACGTCTTCGCCGTCGGCATCGCCGAGCACCCCGAGGACTGGCACATGCTGCAGCGGCTGTGGCTCGCCGACCTCGCGCCGCGCGCGGACGCGCCGGCCGGGCAACCCGGGGGACGCGGCGCGGCGTCCTCCCCGGTGTCCGGCGAGCCCATCGACCGCTCCGGAACGGAGAAGCCTTGAGGATCGGGATCGTCAGCCCGTACTCGTGGGACGTCCCCGGCGGCGTCCAGTTCCACATCCGCGACCTCGCCGAGCACCTCATCGCGCTCGGCCACGAGGTCTCCGTCCTGGCGCCGGCCGACGACGGCACCCCGCTGCAGCCCTATGTCGTCTCCTCCGGGCGGGCCGTGCCCGTGCCGTACAACGGCTCGGTCGCACGGCTCAACTTCGGCTTCCTCTCCGCCGCGCGGGTGCGCCGCTGGCTCCATGAGGGCGCCTTCGACGTCATCCACGTCCACGAGCCCTCCTCGCCCTCCCTCGGTCTGTTGACCTGCTGGGCCGCGCAGGGGCCGATCGTGGCCACCTTCCATACCTCCAACCCGCGCTCGCGGGCCATGATCGCCGCCTACCCGATCCTGCAGGCGGCGCTGGAGAAGATCAGCGCCCGCATCGCGGTCAGCGAGTACGCCCGGCGCACCCTGGTCGAGCACCTGGGCGGCGACGCCGTGGTCATCCCGAACGGCGTCGACGTGGGCTTCTTCGCCGGCGCCGAGCCCAAGGCCCAGTGGCAGGGCGACGGTACCTCCGGTGTGGAAGGAGAGCGGACCATCGGGTTCATCGGGCGGATCGACGAGCCCCGCAAGGGCCTGCCGGTGCTGATGAGGGCCCTGCCCGGGATCCTCGCCGAGCGGCCGCACACCCGGCTGCTGGTCGCCGGCCGGGGCGACGAGGCCGAGGCCGTGCAGGACCTGCCCGAGCGGATGCGCGACCGGGTCGAGTTCCTCGGCATGGTCAGCGACGAGGACAAGGCGCGGCTGCTGCGCAGCGTCGATCTGTACGTGGCGCCCAACACCGGCGGCGAGAGCTTCGGGATCATCCTCGTCGAGGCCATGTCGGCCGGGGCGCCCGTGCTCGCCAGCGACCTGGACGCCTTCCGCCAGGTGCTCGACGGGGGTGCGGCCGGTGAGCTCTTCCCCAACGAGGACCCGGACGCGCTGGCGGCCTCGGCCGTGCGGCTGCTGGGCGACGCCGAGCGCCGCGCGCGGCTGCGCGAGCGGGGCTCACGGCACGTCCGGCGCTTCGACTGGTCCGTCGTGGCCGCCGACATCCTCGCGGTCTACGAGACGGTGGCCGCGGGCGCCGCGTCGGTCGCCGCCGACGAGCGGGTGGGCCTGCGGGCCCGCCTCGGTTTCGCCCGCGACTGACGGACCCCGAACGGACCCCGAACGGGCCCCGAACGGCCCCTGGACGGGCCTCGAACGGGCCCCGGACGGGCCCTAACGGGCCTGCGCGGCCGTGGTGGGCGGGCTCCCGGGCTCGCGACCGGCGCTGTGGCGGCCGCGTCGTCGCCTCGCCGGAGTGAGCGGGGAGCCGCCGCACAGCAGGCGGCGGGGCCGGCGGACGGCGCCGAGGCCACCGGACGCGGTCGGCCCGGCGGGCGCAGCCCCGTGATCCGGCCCGGCGACCGCGGTCCCGCCGCCGAACCCCCGGCCGCCGCGGTCCGGTGTCCGCCGCCCGGCGGGCCGCACAGGGCGCACCGGTAGCCTTGCGGCCCGTGACCACCTTCATCTGGGTCGCCGTGGCGCTGGTCGCCATCGGCCTCTACCTGAGCTGGACCGCAGGGCGGCTGGACCGCCTGCACGCCCGCATCGACGCCGCCCGGGCCGCGCTGGACGCCCAGTTGCTGCGCAGGGCCTCCGTGGCGCAGGAACTGGCCACCGCCGGGGTGCTGGACCCGGCGGCGAGCATCGTGCTCTACGAGGCCGCCCACTCCGCCCGGCAGGCGCAGGACGAGCAGCGCGAGGTGGCCGAGAGCGAACTGAGCCAGGCACTGCGCGCCGTCTTCGCCGAGTCCGACGCGGTCGCAGCCGTCCGGGCCGCCCCCGGTGGCGAGGAGGCCGTCCACGAGCTCACCCAGGCGGTGCGCCGGGTGCCGATGGCGCGCCGCTTCCACAACGACGCCGTGCGTGCCGCCAGGGCGCTGCGCGAGCACCGCAAGGTGCGCTGGTTCCGGCTCGCCGGGCATGCGCCGCAGCCGATGACCTTCGAGATGGACGACGAGCCCCCGGTCGCTCTAACCGTCGAGGGCGCGGCAGGCCACTGAGGTGCGATTGGCCCTTTTGTGGGCCACTTCGCGCGGTCCACCATGACACGCAGAGCAACCATCGGTGTTCCCCCGCCGGCAGTGAGCGGCCGGGAGACGCCGGGGTCACCGCCACCGCACAGTTGAGTCTTCGAGTGAGGTCCACGTGTCCACCACGCTTCCCAGCACCCCCGCATCCCCCGAGACCGGCACCGCGCGCGTCAAGCGCGGCATGGCCGAGCAGCTCAAGGGCGGCGTGATCATGGACGTGGTCACCCCCGAGCAGGCAAAGATCGCCGAGGACGCGGGCGCCGTCGCCGTCATGGCGCTGGAGCGGGTCCCGGCCGACATCCGCAAGGACGGCGGCGTGGCCCGCATGTCCGACCCGGACATGATCGAGGGCATCATCGGCGCCGTCTCGATCCCGGTCATGGCCAAGTCCCGCATCGGCCACTTCGTCGAGGCCCAGGTCCTGCAGTCGCTCGGGGTCGACTACATCGACGAGTCCGAGGTGCTCACGCCGGCCGACGAGGTCAACCACTCCGACAAGTGGTCCTTCACCACCCCCTTCGTCTGCGGCGCCACCAACCTGGGCGAGGCCCTGCGCCGCATCGCCGAGGGCGCGGCCATGATCCGCTCCAAGGGCGAGGCCGGCACCGGCAATGTCGTGGAGGCCGTCCGCCACCTGCGCCAGATCAAGAACGAGATCGCCCGCCTGCGCGGTTTCGACAACCACGAGTTGTACGCCGCCGCCAAGGAGCTGCGCGCCCCGTACGAGCTCGTCAAGGAGGTCGCCGAGCTCGGCAAGCTGCCGGTCGTGCTGTTCTCCGCCGGTGGTGTCGCCACCCCGGCCGACGCCGCGCTGATGCGCCAGCTCGGAGCCGAGGGCGTCTTCGTCGGATCCGGCATCTTCAAGTCCGGCGACCCGGCCAAGCGTGCCGCCGCCATCGTGAAGGCCACCACCTTCTACGACGACCCCAAGATCATCGCGGACGCCTCCCGCAACCTGGGCGAGGCCATGGTCGGCATCAACTGCGACACCCTGCCCGAGGCCGAGCGCTACGCCAACCGCGGCTGGTAAGCGCCCCGCACCCCGGACGGGCAGGCCGGCGACGGCCTGCCCGCCGGCCGTTGCCCCACCCGACTTCGCGGAAGGTCCCACCCCGTGTCCAGCAGCCCCCCGACCATCGGAGTCCTCGCCCTGCAGGGCGACGTCCGCGAGCACCTGGTCGCGCTCGCCGAGGCCGACGCCCTGGCCCGCCCCGTGCGGCGGCCCGAGGAACTGGCGGAGGTGGACGGCCTGGTGGTGCCCGGCGGCGAGTCGACCACGATGTCCAAGCTCGCCACGCTCTTCGGCGTGATGCAGCCGCTGCGCGACCGCATCCGGAGCGGGCTGCCGGTCTACGGCACCTGCGCCGGCATGATCATGCTCGCCGACAAGATCCTGGACGGCAGGGACGACCAGGAGACCTTCGGCGGGATCGACATGATCGTGCGCCGCAACGCCTTCGGCCGACAGAACGAGTCCTTCGAGACCGCGGTCGAGGTCGAGGGCGTCGAAGGCGGCCCGGTGGAGGGCGTCTTCATCCGCGCGCCCTGGGTCGAGTCCACCGGCAGCGAGGTCGCCACGCTGGCCCGCCTCGACGACGGCACGGTCGTCGCGGTTCGCCAGGGCGACCTGCTGGCCACCTCCTTCCACCCCGAACTGACCGGGGACCACCGGGTGCACCGGTATTTCGTCGACATGGTGCGCGCAGCCCGGTGACGTGATCCCGGTAGGATCGCAGTGTTCGTGAAGCAATCGGTGACGTGAAGGAGACAGGCTGATGTCCGGCCACTCTAAATGGGCTACTACGAAGCACAAGAAGGCCGTGATTGACGCCAAGCGCGGCAAGCTCTTCGCGAAGCTGATCAAGAACATCGAGGTCGCCGCCCGGGCCGGCGGTGCCGACGTGTCCGGCAACCCGACACTCTTCGACGCCATCCAGAAGGCCAAGAAGAGCTCGGTGCCCAACAAGAACATCGACAGCGCGGTCAAGCGCGGCGCCGGCCTCGAGGCGGGCGGTGCCGACTACGAGACGATCATGTACGAGGGTTACGGCCCCAACGGTGTCGCGGTTCTCATCGAGTGCCTCACCGACAACCGCAACCGCGCCGCCTCCGACGTCCGCGTCGCCATGACCCGCAACGGCGGCTCCATGGCGGACCCAGGCTCGGTGTCCTACCTGTTCAACCGCAAGGGCGTGGTGATCGTCCCCAAGAGCGAGCTCTCCGAGGACGACGTGCTCGGCGCCGTCCTGGACGCCGGCGCGGAGGAGGTCAACGACCTCGGTGAGTCCTTCGAGGTGCTCAGCGAGGCCACCGACCTCGTCGCCGTGCGTTCGGCGCTGCAGGCGGCCGGCATCGACTACGACTCCGCGGAGGCCAACTTCGTCCCCACCATGCAGGTGGAGCTCGACGAGGAGGGCGCCCGCAAGATCTTCAAGCTCATCGACGCGCTCGAGGACAGCGACGACGTGCAGAACGTCTTCGCCAACTTCGACGTCTCCGACGAGGTCATGGAGAAGGTCGAGGCCTGAGCCGTCCGGCGGAGGGCACGGCGGGGCGGCGGCCCGTGGGGATGGATGACACCTCCACCGGGCCGCCGTCGTTGTCGGTGGCACCCGATAGCCTCCGGGAACGGCTGAACGGCTGTCCGAGGGAGGGAGGGGCGCGGTGCGAGTGCTCGGTGTGGACCCGGGGCTGACCCGCTGCGGCGTCGGCGTGGTGGACGGTGCGCCGGGCAAGCCCCTGCGCATGGCGGGGGTCGGTGTCGTCCGCACCCCTGCCGAGGCCGACATCGGACACCGTCTCGTCCTGGTCGAGCGCGGCATAGAGGCCTGGCTGGACGAGTACGCGCCCCAGGCCGTCGCCGTGGAACGGGTGTTCAGCCAGCACAACGTGCGCACGGTGATGGGCACGGCCCAGGCCAGCGCGGTCGCCATCCTGTGCGCGTCCCGTCGCGGGCTGCCCGTCCACCTGCACACCCCCAGTGAGGTCAAGGCCGCCGTGACCGGGAGCGGCCGGGCCGACAAGGCACAGGTCGGCGCCATGGTCACCCGGTTGCTGCGGCTCGACGCCCCGCCGAAGCCCGCCGACGCCGCCGACGCACTGGCGCTCGCCATCTGCCACATCTGGCGCGGCACCGCGACCAACCGCCTGCAGCAGGCCGTCGCCCGAGCACGAACCCAGGAGTCCATCACATGATCGCCTTCGTCAGCGGGCCGGTGGCCGCCCTCGCCCCCGACACGGCCGTGATCGAGGTCGGCGGCATCGGGATGGCGGTCCAGTGCTCGCCGGGCACCCTCGCGGCGCTGCGCGTGGGGGAACCGGCCCGGCTCGCCACCTCCCTGGTCGTCCGCGAGGACTCCCTCACCCTCTACGGCTTCGCCGACGACGACGAGCGGCAGGTCTTCGAACTCCTCCAGACCGCCAGCGGCGTCGGTCCGCGGCTGGCCCAGGCCATGCTCGCCGTGCACAGCCCGGAGGCGCTGCGGACGGCCGTCGCCACCGGCGACGAGAAGGCCCTCACCGCCGTTCCGGGTATCGGCAAGAAGGGCGCCCAGCGACTGCTGCTGGAACTCAAGGACCGCCTCGGTGCCCCCGTGGGCGCGGCGGGCGCCGCGCGCCCCGCGGTGGCTGTGGGGCCCGCCACGTGGCGCGAGCAGCTGCACGCCGCGCTGATCGGCCTGGGCTACCAGCCGCGCGAGGCGGAGGAGGCGGTGGCCGCCGTCGCCCCGCAGGCCGAGGCGAGCGCCGATCCGCAGGTCGGGGCCCTGCTGAGGGCCGCCCTGCAGACCCTGAACCGAGCCCGCTGACCGTAGCCCGCCGAGCGTAAGGCGCACCGAAGTGAACTGGGACGACGAGTCCGTACCGACCACCGCCGACCGTCTCGTCGGCGCCGCAGCCGACGGCGAGGACCATGCCGTCGAGGCGGCGCTGCGACCCAAGGCGCTGGAGGAGTTCGTCGGCCAGGAGCGGGTCCGCGAGCAGCTCGACCTGGTGCTGAAGGCGGCGCGCCGGCGCGGTGGCACAGCCGACCACGTGCTGCTCTCGGGCGCCCCGGGACTCGGCAAGACGACCCTGTCGATGATCATCGCGGCCGAGATGGGCGCCCCCATCCGCATCACCTCCGGCCCCGCCATCCAGCACGCCGGGGACCTGGCGGCGATCCTCTCCTCCCTGGCCGAGGGCGAGGTGCTCTTCCTGGACGAGATCCACCGGATGTCCCGTCCGGCCGAGGAGATGCTGTACATGGCGATGGAGGACTTCCGGGTCGACGTCATCGTCGGCAAGGGGCCCGGCGCCACCGCCATCCCCCTCGAGCTGCCGCCGTTCACCCTGGTCGGCGCCACCACCCGGGCCGGCCTGCTACCGCCGCCGCTGCGTGACCGCTTCGGGTTCACCGGCCACATGGAGTTCTACGCCCCCGCCGAGCTGGAGAAGGTCATCCACCGCTCCGCGCGGCTGCTGGACGTCGAGATCGCGGGCGACGGTGCGGCGGAGATCGCCGGCCGCTCCCGCGGCACCCCGCGCATCGCCAACCGGCTCCTGCGCCGCGTAAGGGACTTCGCGCAGGTGAAGGCCGACGGCGTGGTCACGCGCGAGGTCGCCGCGCAGGCGCTGGAGGTGTACGAGGTCGACGCCCGCGGGCTGGACCGGCTGGACCGCGCCGTGCTGCGGGCCCTGCTGGGACTCTTCGGGGGCGGTCCGGTGGGGCTGTCGACACTGGCGGTGGCGGTGGGGGAGGAGCGGGAGACGGTCGAGGAGGTGGCGGAGCCGTTCCTGGTGAGGGAGGGGCTCCTGGCGCGTACACCGCGCGGCCGTGTCGCGACACCCGCCGCCTGGGCCCACCTCGGACTCATGCCTCCGCAGGGCGGCGGACCCGGGCAAGACGGGCTGTTCGGCCCTTGACGGCGGGGAGACTCGCCGCCGCAGGAACCTCGGTGTAATGCTTGGCGTTGTTCCACCGGCGAACGAACGCTTAGACTCCGCCGACGTCGTCCCTCCGGGACCGACAGCATCAATCCCGTAGACCAGGCCCCAGCGGCCGAGCGAAGGATCGTCAAGACACCATGAGTCTGGTTCAAATCCTGCCTTTCGTACTGATCATCGGTGTCATGCTGCTGATGACTCGCTCCGCGAAGAACAAGCAGCGCCAGGCCACGCAGATGCGTGACCAGATGGCGCCCGGTTCGGGCATCCGGACGATCGGCGGCATGTACGCCGTCGTCAAGGAGGTCAACGAGGACACGGTCCTGCTGGAACTGGCCGACGGCGTCCACGCGCACTTCGCGAAGAACGCCATCGCCGCGGTCCTCGACCAGGCCGAGTACGCCCGCATCGTCCATGGCATCGACCCGGAGCCCGAGCTCGAGGCGCAGGGCGCCGACGACCTCGAGGACGCGGAGAGCGACGCGAAGGCCGGCGAGACCGTCGACCTGAGCAAGTCCGCCGAGGAGACCGCGACCGGGGACGCCCCCAAGACGGACGGCACCGACAGGAAGTAACGGCCCGCCCGGTACTTTTTCCAGGCTCGGCTAGTCCGTACTACTCATCGTGCCGCCCCGCTGCGCGCAGGTCGCAGGGCGGTTGGACAGGGAGAATCGAGAAGGTGGCAGCACCGAAGAGGGGCCGTAGGCCCTCGGGGAGCCAGGGATACCCCGGGCGGGCGCTGGCAGTGATCCTGCTGGCCATCGTGGCGCTCACCGGAGGGATGTTCCTCTCCGGCCACACCACCCCCAGGCTGGGCATCGACCTCGCCGGCGGTACGAGCATCACGCTGACGGCCAAGAGCGACCAGGCCGGCGCGATCAACAAGACCAACATGGAGACCGCCAAGTCGATCATCGACCGGCGTGTCAACGGTCTGGGTGTCTCGGAAGCCGAAAGCCAGATCCAGGGCGACCGGAACATCATCGTCAACATCCCCAAGGGCACCAACGCCGCGCAGGCCGAGCAGCAGGTCGGCACCACCGCCCAGCTCTACTTCCGGCCCGTGCTCGCCGAAGTGGCCAACACCCCGCCGCCGTCGGCCACGCCGAGCGCCAGCCCCTCGGGCTCGGCCTCGTCCTCGGCGTCGCCGTCCGCGAGCACCTCGACCGGTGCCAAGGCCCCCGGTTCCCCGTCCGCGACCGCCTCGACGCAGGGCCGTGCCGTCACCGACGCGCTGAAGGCCTCGTCGACGCCGACCCCCTCGAGCCCGCCCGCGCCGCCGGCGAGCAACGCGGCCCCGGGCAGCACGCTGGACACCTCCATCCCGGAGGACCTGCAGGCGAAGCTCGCGGCGCTGGACTGCTCCGACGCGAAGACGCGCGCCAACCTGAACCTCAAGGCCAAGCCGACCGACAAGATCGTCGCGTGCGACCAGGACGGCAACGCCAAGTACGCCCTCGGCCCCGCCGCCGTCGACGGCAAGAACGTCAGCAAGGCCGCCGCGCAGTTCGACACCCAGGGCGGCAACGGCTGGGTCGTCACCCTGGACTTCGACGGCACCGGCTCCAAGGCCTTCTCGAAGATCACCTCGCAGCTGTCCGAGCAGCAGCCGCCGAACAACCAGTTCGCGATCGTGCTGGACAACGAGGTCGTCTCCGCCCCCTCGGTGAACCAGACCCTGAGCGGCAGCGCCGAGATCTACGGCAGCTTCACCCAGGAGAGCTCGCAGGACCTGGCGAACGTCCTGTCGTACGGCTCCCTGCCCCTCACCTTCGACAAGTCGGACGTCACCAAGGTGTCGGCGGCGGTCGGCGGCGAGCAGCTGCACGGCGGCCTCATCGCCGGCGGCGTCGGCCTCGCCCTGGTCGTGCTGTACCTGGTCGCCTACTACCGCGGCCTGAGCTTCGTGGCGATCGTGAGCCTCATCGTCTCGGCGATCCTCACCTACGCGATCATGACGCTGCTCGGCCCGGCCATCGGGTTCGCGCTGAACCTGCCCGCGGTCTGCGGCGCCATCGTGGCCATCGGCATCACCGCCGACTCGTTCATCGTCTTCTTCGAACGCATCCGTGACGAGTTGCGCGAGGGCCGCTCGCTGCAGCCGGCTGTCGCCCGTGGCTGGCCGCGGGCCCGCCGCACGATCCTCGTCTCGGACTTCGTCTCGTTCCTGTCCGCCGCCGTGCTCTTCATCGTCTCGGTCGGCAAGGTGCAGGGCTTCGCCTTCACCCTGGGCCTGACGACGCTGCTCGACGTGGCCGTGGTGTTCCTCTTCACCAAGCCGTTGATGACGATCCTGGCCCGCAAGAAGTTCTACGCCGGCGGACACCCCTGGTCCGGGCTCGACCCGCGCGCCCTGGGCGTCAACCCCCCGCTGCGCCGCACCCGCCGCCCCGCGGCCCGTACCGACGTCAAGGAGGCCTGATGTCCCGGCTCGGTAATCTCGGGCACCGCCTGCACCGAGGCGAGATCGCCTACGACTTCGTCGGCAAGCGCAGGCTCTGGTACGGCGTCTCCATCCTGATCACCGTCGCGGCGATCATCGGTCTGGCCGTGAACGGCCTCAAGCTCGGCATCGAGTTCTCCGGCGGCGCGGTCTTCACCACCCCGAAGACCGAGATGTCGGTCAGCCAGGTCCAGGACAAGATCGCCGAGAACACCGGCGGACACCAGGCCATCGTGCAGAAGCTCGGTTCGGGCGCCGTCCGCATCCAGATCAGCGACATCTCGCTGAACGAGGCCAAGACGATCCAAGGCGAGATCGCCACCGACCTGAACGTCAAGGCCAACGACATCGACCCGCAGATCATCGGTCCGAGCTGGGGTGACGAGATCTCCAAGAAGGCCTTCCAGGGCCTGGTGATCTTCATGGTCCTGGTGACGGTCTACCTGGCGATCGCCTTCGAGTGGCGCAAGGCCGTGGCCGCCCTGATCGCCCTCATCCACGACCTCACGATCACCATCGGCGTCTACGCGATCGTGGGCTTCGAGGTCACGCCGGGCACGGTGATCGGTCTGCTGACCGTCCTCGGTTACTCCCTCTACGACACCGTCGTCGTCTTCGACGGTCTGAAGGAGTCCACCAAGGACATCACCAAGCAGAACCGCTACACGTACAGCGACGTGGCCAACCGCAGCCTCAACCAGACCCTGGTGCGTTCGATCAACACCACGGTCGTGGCGCTGCTGCCGGTGGGAGGCCTGCTCTTCGTCGGTGGCGGGCTGCTCGGCGCGGGCATGCTCAACGACATCGCCCTGTCGCTCTTCGTCGGCCTCACCGCCGGTGCGTACTCCTCGATCTTCATCGCGACCCCGCTGGTCGCCGACCTCAAGGAGCGCGCCCCGGAGATGAAGGCGCTGCGCCAGCGCGTGCTCGCCAAGCGCGCCGCCGACGCCCGTCGGGACGCGGACGCCGCGGACCAGCCGAATGACGCGGCCTCCGCGGACAGCGACGGCGAACCGGAGGAGGACGACCACGCGGGCGCCGTCGTCGGCGGCCAGCGCAACCAGCCGGTCCGCAACAACCGCGGCCGCAACCGTCCCTCCGGCAAGCGTCGCTGAGTACGGCGCGGCGGACGACGGACCGGACGCGGCGAGAAGGCAGCGGAGAAGACAAGCGATGACCACGACGGACGCCACCTCGGAGAGGCTGCGCAGCCTGCTGCTCAGCCGTATCCGGGACGTGCCCGACTACCCGACGCCGGGGGTGACGTTCAAGGACATCACCCCGCTGCTGGCCGACCCCGTGGCCTTCAACGCTTTGATCGACGCCCTGTCCGGGCTCTGCGCCCGGCACGGCGCCGACAAGGTCGTCGGCCTGGAGGCGCGCGGGTTCATCCTCGCCGCCCCGGCGGCCGCCCGCGCCGGGCTCGGGTTCGTGCCCGTACGCAAGGCGGGCAAGCTGCCCGGCGTGACGCTGGGCCAGGCGTACGAGCTGGAATACGGCACCGCCGAGATCGAGGTCCAGCACGACGCGTTCTCGGCCGGCGACCGGGTCCTGGTCATCGACGACGTGCTCGCCACCGGCGGCACCGCCGAGGCGTCGCTGGAGCTGATCCGTCGCACCGGTGCCGAGGTCGCCGGCGTCGCGGTCCTCCTGGAACTGGGCTTTCTCGGCGGCCGCGCCCGCCTCGCCCGGTCCCTCGCCGGCGCCCCGCTGGAGGCGCTGATCGCCGTCTGAGCCCCTGTCCCGCCGGAGGCGGGCTCCCTTGCCGCAGCGGCGGCTCGGGAGCCCGCCTCCGGTCGTTACGGGGGTCCCGGGACGGACGGGACGCGGTTCACCCGATCAGATCGCTACCATGGTGTCTCGGAACCTCCCTCCTCGCCCGTCTCCGGCCGGGAGGGGACCAGAAGGAGTGCCCTTGCGAGAAGAGGCCAGGCAGGCGCAGCCGCCGACCGGCGCAGAGGGGAAGCAGGCTTCCCTTTCCGCGTCTCCTCCCGTCGCGCCCGCCGCACCGGCGGAGGGCAAGGCGGTCAAGCCCGCTCCCGCCGCCCCGGCGACCCCGGCCGCCCGGCCCGTACGCACCCCCGCGAGCGTGGCCCCGCACCGGCCCGCCACCTCGTCCAACCGCGTCCGCGCCCGCCTCGCCCGGCTGGGAGTGCAGCGGTCAAGCCCCTACAACCCGGTGCTGGAGCCGTTGCTGCGGATAGTCCGCAGCAACGACCCCAAGGGCGACTCGGCACAACTTCGACAGATCGAGCGCGCCTACCAGGTCGCCGAGCGGTGGCACCGGGGGCAGAAGCGCAAGAGCGGCGACCCGTACATCACGCACCCGCTCGCGGTCACCACGATCCTGGCCGAGCTCGGCATGGATCCGGCGACGCTGATGGCGGGGCTGCTGCACGACACCGTCGAGGACACCGAGTACGGCCTCGACGCGCTGCGCCGCGACTTCGGCGACTCCGTCGCCCTGCTGGTGGACGGCGTCACCAAGCTGGACAAGGTGAAGTTCGGCGAGGCCGCGCAGGCCGAGACGGTGCGCAAGATGGTCGTCGCCATGGCGAAGGACCCGCGCGTGCTGGTCATCAAGCTCGCCGACCGCCTGCACAACATGCGCACCATGCGGTACCTCAAGCGGGAGAAGCAGGAGAAGAAGGCCCGCGAGACGCTGGAGATCTACGCCCCGCTGGCGCACCGGCTGGGCATGAACACCATCAAGTGGGAGCTGGAGGACCTCGCCTTCGCGATCCTCTACCCCAAGATGTACGACGAGATCGTCCGGCTCGTGGCCGAGCGCGCCCCCAAGCGGGACGAGTACCTGGCGGTCGTCACCGACCAGGTGCAGCAGGACCTGCGCGCCGCCCGCATCAAGGCGACGGTGACCGGCCGCCCCAAGCACTACTACAGCGTCTACCAGAAGATGATCGTGCGGGGCCGGGACTTCGCCGAGATCTACGACCTGGTCGGCATCCGCGTCCTCGTCGACACCGTCCGCGACTGCTACGCGGCACTGGGCACCATCCACGCGCGGTGGAACCCGGTGCCGGGGCGGTTCAAGGACTACATCGCGATGCCCAAGTTCAACATGTACCAATCGCTGCACACGACGGTCATCGGGCCCAGCGGCAAGCCGGTCGAGATCCAGATCCGAACCTTCGACATGCACCGCCGCGCCGAGTACGGCATCGCCGCGCACTGGAAGTACAAGCAGGAGGCCGTCGCCGGCGCCTCCAAGGTGCGCACCGACAGCCCCAAGTCCGCCAAGAAGGACGACGCCGTCAACGACATGGCGTGGCTGCGGCAGTTGCTCGACTGGCAGAAGGAGACCGAGGACCCGGGCGAGTTCCTGGAGTCGCTGCGCTTCGACCTGTCGCGCAACGAGGTCTTCGTCTTCACCCCCAAGGGTGATGTCATCGCGCTGCCCGCCGGCGCGACCCCCGTCGACTTCGCGTACGCCGTCCACACCGAGGTCGGCCATCGCACGATAGGGGCACGGGTCAACGGCCGTCTGGTGCCCCTGGAGTCGACCCTCGACAACGGCGACACCGTGGAGGTCTTCACCTCCAAGGCGGCGGGCGCCGGCCCGTCCCGCGACTGGCTCGGCTTCGTCAAGTCCCCGCGCGCCCGCAACAAGATCCGCGCCTGGTTCTCCAAGGAGCGCCGCGAGGAGGCCGTCGAGCAGGGCAAGGAAGCCATCGCCCGCGCGATGCGCAAGCAGAACCTGCCGATCCAGCGGGTGCTCACCGGCGACTCGCTGGTCACGCTCGCCCACGAGATGCGCTACCCCGACATCTCCGCGCTGTACGCGGCGATCGGCGAGGGGCACATCACCGCGCAGTCGGTCGTGCACAAGCTCGTCGAGGCCCTGGGCGGCGAAGAGGGCGCGACCGAGGACATCGCCGAGGTCACGACGCCGTCGCGGAGCCGTGCCAAGCGGCGCTCGGCGGCCGACCCGGGTGTGATCGTCAAGGGCGAGAAGGACGTCTGGGTCAAGCTGTCCCGGTGCTGCACCCCGGTGCCGGGCGACCCGATCATCGGCTTCGTCACCCGGGGCAACGGTGTCTCCGTGCACCGGGCCGACTGCGTGAACGTCGAGTCGCTCTCGCAGCAGCCGGAGCGGATCATCGACGTCGAGTGGGCGCCGACCCAGTCCTCGGTCTTCCTGGTCGCCATCCAGGTGGAGGCGCTGGACCGGTCACGCCTGCTGTCGGACGTCACGCGCGTCCTGTCCGACCAGCACGTCAACATCCTGTCCGCCGCCGTCCAGACCTCCCGCGACCGGGTGGCCACCTCGCGCTTCACCTTCGAGATGGGCGACCCCAAGCACCTCGGACACGTCCTGAAGGCCGTCCGCGGCGTCGAGGGCGTCTACGACGTGTACCGCGTGACGTCGGCGCGGCAGCGCTGACGCGGCCCACGGCGAAGGGCCCGTACGCCGCGCGTACGGGCCCTTCGCCGTGCTTCGGGTGGTGCCGGTCGGGCTGCGGCCCGACCTCAGCCGCCGAACTCGTCCAGGGACTTGAGCGCCTGGTCGAGCAGCGCCTGCCGCCCCTCCAGCTCACGCTCGAGCTTCTCGGCCCTGCCGGTGTTCCCCGCCGCCCGTGCCGCCCCGATCTGCTCACGCAGCTTGTCGACGGCCGCCTGGAGCTGGCCGGTCAGGCCCGCTGCACGCGCCCGTGCCTCGGGGTTGGTGCGGCGCCACTCGGACTCCTCGGCCTCCTGGAGCGCGCGTTCCACCGCGTGCATGCGGCCCTCGACGCGCGGCCGGGCGTCGCGCGGCACATGTCCGATCGCCTCCCAGCGCTCGTTGATGCCCCGGAAGGCGGCGCGGGCGGCCTTCAGATCGGTGACCGGCAGCAGCTTCTCCGCCTCGATCACCAACTCCTCCTTCAGCGCGAGGTTCTCTCGCTGCTCCGTGTCGCGCTCCGCGAACACCTCGGAACGGGCCGCGAAGAAGACGTCCTGGGCGCCGCGGAAGCGGTTCCACAGTTCGTCCTCCGCCTCGCGCTGCGCGCGGCCGGCCGCCTTCCAGTCGGCCATCAGCTCGCGGTAGCGCGCCGCCGTCGGACCCCAGTCGGTGGAGCCGGAGAGCGCCTGCGCCTCCTCCACCAGCTTCTCCTTGCGCCGGCGGGCGTCCTCGCGCTGCGAGTCGAGGGCCGCGAAATGGGCCTTGCGCCGCTTGGAGAAGACCGAACGAGCGTGGCTGAAGCGGTGCCACAGTTCGTCATCGGTCTTGCGGTCCAGCCGGGGCAGGCCCTTCCAGATGTCGACCAGGGCGCGCAGCCGCTCGCCGGCGGCCCGCCACTGCTCGCTCTGCGCCAGCTGCTCGGCCTCGGTGACCAGGTCCTCCTTGGCCGTCCTGGCCTCCACGGAGGCCTTGGCCTTGGCGGCCTTGCGCTCCTCGCGGCGCGCGTCGACCTGTTCGGTCAGCGCGTCCAGCCGCTTGGCGAGCGCGTCCAGGTCACCCACGGCGTGCGCCTCGGTCACCGCGGTGCGCAGGTGCTCGATGGCGGTCAACGCGTCCTTGGGGGCCAGGTCGGTGGTTTTCACCCGGCGTTCGAGGAGGCCGATCTCGACGACGAGGCCCTCGTATTTCCGCTCGAAGTAGGCGAGCGCCTCCTCAGGGGAGCCCGCCTGCCACGAGCCGACTTCACGCTCGCCATCGGCCGTACGCACGTACACGGTCCCCGTCTCGTCGACGCGGCCCCACGGGTCGCTGCTCACAGCGCCTCCTCCACGTGATGCCCGGCCGTCGTGCGGCTCTCGGGCATCGTCCACAGTTCCATTCGGCCGGGCCGTGCCCGGACCGGTCCGACGGTGCGCTCACATCCATGGTGCAGCCGTCGGAGCAGGCACCCTACACAACGCCAACATAGGCGACCGGTGCCCCGGCTGTCCGCATCCCGCACCCACGGAATTGACCCGCGGGTGCGGCATGCGGCGGTCAGGACTTCACGACCGTCGCCTTGTTGATCACCACGGTCGCGTTCGGGGCTCCGTCACCGCCGCCGCTCGACTCACCCGCGCCGGCGATCTTCTCCAGCACCTTCATGCCGGACTCGCTGATCGTCCCGAACGGGGTGTAGTTCGGCGGCAGCGGGCTGTCCTTGTACACCAGGAAGAACTGGCTGCCGCCGGTGTGCGCCTGGCCGGTGTTGGCCATGGCCACCGTGCCCGCCGGGTACGAGCCTGCGGCGATCTCCTTCGCCTTCAGGTTCTCGTCCGGGATGGTGTACCCGGGACCACCGGTGCCCTGGCCCGTCGGGTCGCCGCACTGCAGCACGTAGATGCCGCTGGTGGTCAGCCGGTGGCACTTGGTGTGGTCGAAGAAGCCCTTACCGGCCAGGAACGCGAAGGAGTTGACCGTGTGCGGGGCGTTCTTCGCGTCGAGGTCCAGAGCGATGTCCCCGCAGGTCGTCTCCAGGGAGAAGGTGTACTTCGCCGCGGTGTCGACGGTGACCGAGGGCTCCTTCTTCCACTGCTCCGTGCCGGCGCCGCCCTCGGCGGGCTTGGCGCAGGGGTCGGGCGCCTTGCTCGGCTGCGCGGCGGAGGGGGAGCTCCCCGCGGCGGCGTCGTCCTTCTTGGAGCCGGAGCCGAAGTCGGTGACGGCCCAGCCCACCGCTCCGATGACCAGCACCACGGCGATGACCGCGGCGATCACCACGTTCTGCACCACGGTTTTGCGGCGCGCCTCCACCCGGCGTTGCTGCTGCCGCTCGAACTTCTCCCGGGCGAGCTGCCTCCGCCGCTGATCCTTGGTGACCACTGAGCCCTCTCCCGATGCCTTCTGTTCTTCTGGTCGCGTCCGAATGTGCGTACGTGTCGTCGCTGATCTTCGCGCCAGGTGCGCCCCCCAGTCCAGCGACGTTACTGGTTCGCGATGGCCGTGTTCGCGCCGGTAGGCTCGTGGAGCCGCCACCGTGCGGTAGGACCTGCCGCGAACGACAGCCGACAGAAGGACGAACGTGCTCATTGCCGGGTTCCCCGCCGGGGCCTGGGGCACCAACTGCTACGTGGTCGCCCCCGCCGCCGGTGAGGAGTGCGTGATCATCGACCCGGGCCACGAAGCGGCCTCAGGTGTCGAGGACACGCTCGCCAAACACCGTCTCAAGCCGGTCGCCGTCATCCTCACCCACGGCCATCTCGACCACACGGCCTCGGTCGTCCCGGTCTGCGGGGCCCACGGGGTCCCTGCCTGGATCCACCCCCAGGACCGCTACATGCTGAAGGACCCGGAGAAGGCCCTCGGACGCTCGGTCGGCGCGCAGCTGCTCGGCGGACTGACCATCGGCGAGCCCGACGACCTCAGGGAGCTCACCGACGGCAGCGAACTGGCGCTCGCCGGTCTCGAGCTGTCCGTGGCGCACGCGCCCGGCCATACCAAGGGGTCGGTGACGTTCAGGCTCCCGCAGACGCCCGAGATCCCCTCGGTGTTCTTCTCCGGGGACCTGCTGTTCGCCGGCTCCGTAGGCCGCACCGATCTGCCCGGCGGTTCCATGGACGAGCTGTACGCGTCGCTGGCCCGCGTGTGCCTGCCGCTCGACGACTCGACCGTGGTGCTGTCCGGCCACGGACCCCAGACGACCATCGGCCGTGAGCGTGCCACCAACCCGTATCTGGCGGAGGTGGCCCGCGGCCTCGGAGGGGACGGGGACCCGTCCGCTCCGCGACGAGGAATGTGACGAGAGACCTCACCGTGAGCACCTTCAAGGCCCCCAAGGGCACCTATGACCTCCTGCCGCCCGATTCCGCCGTTTTCCTGGCGGTCCGCGAGGCGCTCTCCGCGCCGCTGCGGCGGGCCGGCTACGGGTACGTCGAGACCCCCGGATTCGAGCAGGTCGAGCTCTTCTCCCGCGGCGTCGGCGAGTCCACGGACATCGTGACCAAGGAGATGTACACCCTCACCACCAAGGGCGGCGACGAACTGGCGCTGCGCCCCGAGGGCACCGCCTCCGTGCTGCGCGCCGCGCTGGAGGCCAACCTGCACAAGGGCGGCAACCTGCCGGTCAAGCTCTGGTACTCGGGCTCCTACTACCGTTACGAGCGGCCGCAGGCCGGCCGCTACCGGCACTTCTCCCAGATCGGCGCGGAGGCGATCGGCGCCGAGGACCCGGTGCTGGACGCCGAGCTGATCATCCTGGCCGTGGACGCCTACCGCTCGCTGGGGCTGCGCGACTTCCGCCTGCTGCTGAACTCGCTGGGTGACCGCGAGTGCCGTCCGGTGTACCGGGCCGCCCTCCAGGACTTCCTGCGCGGCCTGGACCTCGACGAGGACACCCGCCGGCGCATCGAGATCAACCCGCTGCGGGTCCTGGACGACAAGCGGGAGAGCGTGCAGAGGCAGCTCGTCGGCGCGCCGATGATGCGGGACCACCTGTGCGAGGCGTGCAAGGCGTACCACGAGCAGGTGCGCGAGCTGCTGACGGCGGCGGGCGTGGAGTTCGAGGACGACCCGAAGCTGGTGCGCGGCCTGGACTACTACACCCGCACCACCTTCGAGTTCGTCCACGGCGGCCTCGGCTCGCAGTCCGCGGTCGGCGGCGGCGGCCGCTACGACGGCCTGTCCGAGATGATCGGCGGCCCCGCGCTGCCGTCGGTGGGCTGGGCGCTGGGCGTGGACCGTACGGTGCTGGCCCTCAAGGCCGAGGGCATCGAGCTCGAACTGCCCGCACCCACGCAGGTGTTCGCGGTGCCGATGGGCGAGGAGGCGCGCCGCGTGTTGTTCGGGGCGGTCACCGAGCTGCGCCGGGCGGGGATCGCCACGGACTTCGCCTTCGGCGGCAGGGGCCTGAAGAACGCGATGAAGTCGGCCAACCGGTCCGGCGCCCGCTTCGCGATCGTCGCGGGCGAACGCGACCTGGCCGAGGGCGTCGTGCAGTTGAAGGACCTGGCGAGCGGCGAGCAGAACGCCGTGCCGTTCGACGGTGTCGTCGCGGCCGTGCGGCAGCGGCTCTCCTGAAGCCTCCGATGACGCGTGGCCGGCCGGTGCCCTCACCGACCGGCCGGCCGCGCCGCCGGAGCACCGGCTCGGCGACCCGGGGTCAGCCGGGGCGGCCCTGCTCGATCCACCGGGCGATGCGCTCCGGCCGCATCGGCCGGCCGAAGTACCAGCCCTGGCCCCAGTCGCAGCCCAGCGAGCGCAGCCGCCGGGCGTGCTGGGAGCTCTCCACGCCCTCGGCGGTGACCGTGAGGCCCAGCGCGTGTGCAAGCGACACCAGTCCGCCGACGATCCGCCAGCCCACCGGGTCGTCCGTCCCGGCGCGGTTCGGGTCCGTGACGAACGCTCCGGCGATCTTCAGCCCGGACACCGGGAGGTCCCTCAGGTAGGCGAGGTTCGACCAGCCGGTGCCGAAGTCGTCGACGGCCAGGGAGACCCCGGCGTCGGCGATCGCCTGCAGCGCCCGCAGCGACTCGTCCTCGGGGCCGATCACCGCGCTCTCGGTGATCTCCAGCTGCAGCCGCCCGGGCTCGAGCCCGGTGCCGGCCAGGATCGACGTGACGTCGTGCACCAAGCCGGGGTTGCGGATCTGACGCACCGCCAGGTTGACGTTGATCTGCGGGGCGGCCTTGCCGTAGCGCCGCACCCAGGCGGCCGCCTGCCCGACCGCGCGCTCCAGGATCCACCGGCCCAGCGGCATGATCAGTCCGGTCTCCTCCGCCGTCCCCACGAACTCGTCTGGCCCCAGTACCCCGAACTGCGGGTGGCGCCACCGCACCAGGGCTTCCACCGCCACCAGGGAGCCGTCGGCGAGCGCGCACAGCGGCTGGTAGTCGACGAAGAACTCCCCGCGGTCCAGCGCCACCGGCAGCCGCACGGAGATGGCGTAGCGGCTCACGGCGCGAGCGTTGCGCGTGGGGTCGAAGAGCGTCCAGCGCCCCCGCCCGGCCTCCTTGGAGCGGTACAGCGTCAGATCCGCCGCCCGCACCGCCGCACCCGGGGTCGTGGCGGCGATCCGCTGTGCCAGCACCCCGACGCTCGCGCCGATCGTCAGCTGCTGGCCGCCCACGAGGAAGGGCCGCGAGAGCGTGCTCAGGACGAGCTTGGCGACCGCGACCGCCTCCTGGTCGCCGCGGCACTCCTCCAGCAGCACCACGAACTCGTCGCCGCCCAGCCGGGCCACCAGGTGGCCCAGTGGGCTGAGCGCCGCGTCCAGCCGCTCCGCCACGGCCGTCAGCAACCGGTCGCCGGTCTCGTGACCGAGGCTGTCGTTGACGACCTTGAAGCCGTCCAGGTCGACGTAGCACAGGCCGAAACGCGCGCCGGGCTGCGGCTGCTCGAAGAGGGCCTCCAGCCGCTCGAAGAACGCGGTGCGGTTGGGCAGCCCGGTCAGCGGGTCGTGGGTGGCCTGGTGACGGAGTCGTTCCTGCAGCCGGTAGCGGTCGGTGATGTCCTCGACCATCGCCACCTGGTAGCGGGGCTCGCCGTGCTCGTCGCGGATCAGCGACACGGTCAGGTGCGTCCACACCACCTCGCCGTCGCGCCGGTAGTACGGCTTGTCGCACTGGAACCGCTCGCGGCGCCCGCCCACCAGCTCCTCGTACGCCTCCCACACCCCCGGGGCGTCCTCGGGGTGCACCAACTCGGTGACCCGGCGGCCCCGCAGCTCCTCGGGGCGGGCTCCGAGGAGGTCCCGAAGCGCCTGGTTGACCTGCACGATGGTGCCGTCCACGTCAGCGATGCCGATCCCGATGGCGGCGTGCTCGAACAGTGCGCGGAAGCGGGCCTCGGAGGCGTTCCTGGCCCGCTCGGCGTCCTCCCGGGCCCGGAACGCCGCGCGCTGGATCGCCTCCTGCTCGCGCAGGGTCCGCTCGCGCAGCGCGGCCGCCCACGCGGAGGCGAAGGCGCCGGCCACGGCGGCGACCCGCTCGGGAGTGCCCGGCTGGATGTGCAGCAGCGCCACAGCGGCCGCGAGGATCTCCGGGTCGGTGAAGTGTGCCTCCACCAGCAGCGTGCCGGCCCGCTCCGCGAGCGCGGTGTCGCAGCGGCGGTCGCCGAGTGCCCGGCCGAGCAGGTCCGCGGAGGTGGCCGCCACCCGGCGCAGGGTCAGCGGGGGCAACGCGAGCCCGGGGCCGGAGCGCAGCAGGTGCGACCAGGCGTCCGCGAAGTCGGGGGCGGGTCCCGCGACGGCCGGCGGCGACTGGCTCACGGTCGCCGCCCCACGCCGGCCAGACCCGATATCCGTTCGGGGTGGGAGCCCACGGACTGCGGGTCCTCCGGCCGCCACTCGGGCAGCCACACCACCCCCGGCGGCAGCAGGTCCCAGCCGTCGAAGAAGGCCCTCACCGCCTCCCTGCCCCGCATGACCAACGGTGTCGTGGTGCGCCGGGCGTAGAGCTCCGCCAGCGAGTCCGCCTGTTCCGGGCGGCTCTCGCGGGAGGCGTGGGTGAGCACCAGGTGACTGCCGGGCGGTACGGCGTCACGCAGGGCGCCCACGATCTTGCCGGGGTCCTCGGCGTCGGTGACGAAGTGGAGCATCGCCACCAGCAGCACCGCGACCGGTTCCCGCGGGGCGAGCAGGGCGGTGACCTCGGGCCGGGAGAGCAGATCGCCGGTGTCGGTCATGTCGGCCATCACCGTGGCGCTCAACGGGTCGTCCTGGAGCAGCAGACGGCTGTGCGCCACGGCGATCGGGTCCAGGTCCACGTACACCACGCGCGCCTGCGGACGGGTGGCCCGCGCGACCTCGTGCACGGCGCCGAAGGTCGGGATCCCGGAGCCGATGTCCAGGAAGCGTGTGATGCCCAGGGCGGCGAGGTGCTGGACCGCACGGCGCAGGAAGGCGCGGTTGGCCCGCATGGTCACCGGCAGGTCCGGCCAGAGCGCCATGGCCTGGCGGGCCAGATCGCGGTCCGCCTCGAAGTTGTGGGAGCCGCCCAGGTAGTAGTCGTAGACGCGGGCGGCGTTGGGGGTCTCCACGTCCGTCCCCGCGGGCACCCACGTGGGTCGACGCATGAGCCACCTCTCCCCGTCGCGGTGAGTTCCCGGGTGTACGGGTCCACCTAGAATCCTATATGTCTTATATGCACGCATTCCGGCCCTTGTGGTCGCTGCCGGACCCGCCGCACGTGGTAACACGGCGCCACCAGGGACACGCGCAGAGTGGTGGAATTCCGCCCAGCCGCCTGGCCGTTGTCGCTCGCCTGGGTGACACGGCACCATGGGACCCGGCACTTCCCGAGGGTCCGAGGCGTTGGGCAGTGCGGCACATCCCCGACCCAACGGAAACGGCGACATGGTGACTACGGCGGTTGACACGGCTCCCACCACCGAGAGCGGGAGCCAGGGGTCCCCGGACGGGCTCATCGGCGCGGGCAGGGCCTTCACCTGGCTGCTCGTGATCTGCGGTGCGCTCGGCCTGCTCGCCTCGTGGGTCATCACGATCGACAAGTTCAAGCTGCTGGAGGACCCGAACTTCGTCCCCGGCTGCAGCCTGAATCCGATCATCTCCTGCGGCAACATCATGAAGAGCGAGCAGGCGGCGGCCTTCGGCTTCCCCAACCCGCTGATCGGCATGGCCGCCTACCCCGTCGTCATCGCCCTCGCCATGGGGATGTTCGCGGGGGCCCGCTACCGCCGCTGGTTCTGGCTCGGGTTGCAGGCCGGCACCCTCTTCGGGGTCGGTTTCGTGACGTGGCTGCAGTACCAGTCGCTGTACAACATCGGCTCGCTGTGCCTGTGGTGCTCGCTGGCCTGGGTCGTGACCATCGCGCTGTTCTGGTACACCCTCGTCCACAACCTCAAGCACGGGGTCATCCCGGCGCCGGCCCGGGTCCGCGCCCTGGCCCTGGAGTTCCACTGGGTCGTCCCCGTCCTTTGGTACGGCGTGATCGCGGTGGCGATCCTGACCCGCTGGTGGACGTACTGGAGCACCCTGATCTGACGTCGGCACCGGGCTGGGGTTGCGGTGACATAGGCTTCCTGCCGTGGAGCCCGACCTGTTCACCGCCGCCGCAGAGGAACGCCAGTCGAGGGAGCCCGGAGGCAGCCCCCTGGCCGTGCGGATGCGTCCGCGCACGCTCGACGAGGTCGTGGGGCAGGGCCATCTGCTTCGTCCCGGCTCGCCTCTGCGGCGCCTGGTCGGCGAGGGCGGCGGCGGACCGGCGGGGCCGTCCTCGGTGATCCTCTGGGGACCCCCCGGCATCGGGAAGACGACTCTCGCCTACGTCGTCAGCCATGCCACCAACAAGCGCTTCGTCGAACTGTCGGCGATCACCGCGGGCGTCAAGGAGGTCCGCGCGGTCATCGAGAGCGCCAAACGCGAGTCCGGGGGCTACGGCCGTGACACCGTCCTCTTCCTGGACGAGATCCACCGGTTCAGCAAGGCCCAGCAGGACTCGCTGCTGCCCGCCGTGGAGAACCGCTGGGTCACCCTGATCGCCGCCACCACCGAGAACCCCTACTTCTCGATCATCTCCCCGCTGCTGTCCCGGTCCCTGCTGCTGACCCTGGAACCGCTGACGGACGACGACCTGCGCGGCCTGCTGCACCGGGCGCTCACCGACGAGCGCGGCCTGAAGGGCGCGGTCACGCTGCCGCGGGACACCGAGGAACACCTGCTGCGGATCGCGGGCGGGGACGCCCGCCGGGCGCTGACGGCCCTGGAGGCCGGCGCGGGCGCGGCCCTGGCGAAGGGCGAGCCGGAGATCTCCCTGAGCACCCTCGAGGAGACCGTCGACCGTGCCGCGGTGACGTACGACCGCGACGGCGACCAGCACTACGACGTGGCCAGTGCGCTGATCAAGTCCATCCGCGGGTCGGACGTGGACGCCGCCCTGCACTACCTGGCCCGCATGATCGAGGCGGGGGAGGACCCGCGGTTCATCGCCCGCCGGCTGATGATCTCCGCCAGCGAGGACATCGGGCTGGCCGACCCCACGGCGCTGCCGACGGCGGTGGCCGCGGCCCAGGCGGTGGCGATGATCGGCTTCCCGGAGGCCGCGCTGACCCTCAGCCACGCCACGATCGCCCTCGCTCTGGCCCCCAAGTCCAACGCGGCGACGACGGCCATCGGGGCCGCCCTCGCCGACGTACGGGCGGGCAAGGCCGGCCCGGTACCGGCCCATCTGCGCGACAGCCACTACAAGGGCGCCGCCAAACTCGGCCACGGCCAGGGGTACCAGTACCCGCACGATCTGCCCGGCGCCATCGCCGCCCAGCAGTACGCGCCGGACGGGATCCACGGCCGGCGCTACTACGAACCGACCCGCTACGGGGCCGAGGCGCGCTACGCCGACGTGCTGGACCGGGTCAGGGAGCGACTGGCGGGGGAGTGACGGGCGCGCCCCGCGGTCAGCGGCCCTGTGCGGCCGCGGCCTGCCGCGCGGCGTCGAAGAGCGTGTGCAGGGCCCGGTGCAGTTCGGCGTGGCCGCCCACGGGCTCCGGGAACTCGAAGCGGGCGTCGAAGGCGCCGTCCGCTCCGGTGAAGCGCACCCGCAGTCCGAAGCGGTCCAGAGCGAGCGGTACCGCCGCGGCCGGTGTGCCGCGGCGGGCACCGCCCCGGCCGGCCAGCGCGCACAGGTGGTCCACCTGGTCGGCGTGGGCGGCCGCGAGGTGCTGCAGCAACTCCGCCTCGTGCGCGACGAACGGGTCGGGGCGGGCCGCGGCGAACTCGTCCGGTTCCACCTGCTCGGCGCCCCACAGGTCGTCCAGCGACGTCTCGCCGACCTCCAGGCGCAGCCGTACCTTCCCGGCCGGTGCGGGGAGGTCGCGCGCGACGGTGATCCAGCCCGCGATCCAGGCGCGGCCGCGGATGCGTCCGGGCACCGCGACCGGGGCGACGTCCGTGATGTCGAGCACAGCCGCGAGGTCGTCGTCCTCGGCGTGGGTCGCGGCCCGTACGGCGGGTGATCGCGCGGGGAACAGCAGGAAGAGGTCGCCCTCGGCGCCCACGCTCCGCTCCTCGGGGACCATGGCTTCGGGCAGGTGGCGCTCGCCGGGGACCAGGCCGGGAATCACCAGGACGGCGGAGGCGGTACTCTGTACGAGAGTTCGTGTGCGCTCGGCTGCTGACGGCAGTCGGGCGATTTCATGCCCGCTGGGACGCGGCTGACCATGAGCTGATCGGACCTCCGTCAAGCCGGCGCCCCTGATGGCGTCGGCGGCGCCGTGTGCGGCGTCCGTACTGTCCGTGATGCGCTTGGTGTTCCCTGGGCGCGACATACGATCTCCTTCGCTAAGGTAAGCCTTACCTAACTTACATGGAGGTCTGGGAAACGTGAACCAGTCGCGTCCCAAGGTCAAGAAGTCGCGTGCCCTCGGCATCGCCCTGACGCCGAAGGCTGTCAAGTACTTCGAGGCCCGTCCCTACCCGCCGGGCGAGCACGGCCGTGGCCGCAAGCAGAACAGTGACTACAAGGTCCGACTGCTGGAGAAGCAGCGTCTGCGCGCGCAGTACGACATCTCCGAGCGCCAGATGGCGCGCGCCTACGACCGCGCCCGCAAGGTCAGCGGCAAGACCGGTGAGGCCCTGATCGTCGAGCTCGAGCGGCGCCTGGACGCCCTCGTCCTGCGCGCCGGCCTGGCCCGCACGATCTACCAGGCCCGCCAGATGGTCGTCCACGGCCACATCGAGGTCAACGGCCACAAGGTCGACAAGCCGTCCTTCCGCGTCACCCCCGACGACGTCGTGATGGTCCGCGAGCGCTCCCGCTCCAAGACCCCGTTCCAGGTCGCCCGCGAGGGCGGATGGGCCGGCGACGGCGAGACCCCGAAGTACCTGCAGGTCAACCTGCAGGCGCTGGCCTTCCGCCTGGACCGTCTGCCGAACCGTCGTGAGGTCCCCGTGATCTGCGACGAGCAGCTCGTCGTCGAGTACTACGCTCGCTGACGCCTGCCGCACCCGGCACGCACGTCGGCCCCGGCGCCCCGCTCCTCCGGCGGGGCGCCGGGGCTTTCGCGTCCGGCGGGCGGGCCGCGCCGTCGTGACGGTTCGGCCCGTCTCGGCGAAGTGGTACGGCACGCCGCGCCAGGCTGCCGGCGTCGCCTCATGGCCCCCGGGGCGCGGAGGGTGTCGCCGAACAGGTCATGCAGTACGGAGGGTGCCGCCCGTCGCGATAAGGTCGGTATCTGATCGGTACCTGGTTTGGCGCGGTGGATCCGAGGGAGTGGCAGCGTGTCCGGTGGAGAGGTGGCCGGCCTCATCGTGGCCGTCTTCTGGGCGATCCTGGTGTCGTTCCTCGCCGTGGCGCTCGTACGGCTCGCCCAGGCCCTCCGTCAGGCCACCCGGCTGGTCGCGGAGGTGACCGACCAGGCGGTGCCGCTGCTCGGCGA
The DNA here is from genome assembly GCA_033793685.1 of Streptomyces sp. ME19-03-3. Classification (GTDB taxonomy): domain Bacteria; phylum Actinomycetota; class Actinomycetes; order Streptomycetales; family Streptomycetaceae; genus Actinacidiphila. The sequence goes on from JARAXD010000001.1 coordinate 124,656, forward strand.
GGCCTCCGAGGCGGTCCGCGCCGCCCATGCCCAGTTGGCCCGCGTGGACACCATCACCTCCGACGTCGCCGAGGTGACCGCGAACGCCTCCGCCCTGTCCACGACCGTCGCCTCCACCTTCGGAGGTCCCCTCGTGAAGGTCGCGGCCTTCGGCTACGGCGTACGGCGTGCGGTCACCCTGCAGACCAAGGGCGCCGGCAAGAAGCGCACCGTCGTCGTCGGCCGGACGCTCCCGTCCGCCCGCAGCCGCAAGCCGAGGGACTGACCCGCATGATCCGTCGTGCCTTCTGGTTCACCGCCGGCGCCGCCGCCGGGGTGTGGGCCACGCACAAGGTCCATCGCAAGATCCGCAGTCTGACCCCCGAGAGCCTCGCGGCGAAGGCGGCCGACAGAGCCCTCGGGGCCGGGGACCGGCTGCGCACCTTCGCGCAGGACGTCCGCGCCGGCATGGCCGAGCGCGAGGAACAGCTCAACGACGCACTGGGCCGCACGGCCCCCGACCTCGACATGCCGGCCCCGCGGCCGGCGATCTCGTACCACCACCGGAAGGACGAACACTGATGGAGTCGGCAGAAATCCGCCGCCGCTGGCTGCGTTTCTTCGAGGAGCGCGGGCACACCGTCGTGCCCTCGGCGTCGCTCATCGCCGACGACCCGACGCTCCTTCTGGTGCCCGCGGGCATGGTCCCGTTCAAGCCCTACTTCCTGGGTGAGGTCAAGCCGCCCTTCCCGCGCGCGACCAGTGTGCAGAAGTGCGTCCGCACGCCCGACATCGAAGAGGTCGGCAAGACCACGCGCCACGGCACCTTCTTCCAGATGTGCGGCAACTTCTCCTTCGGCGACTACTTCAAGGAAGGCGCCATCAAGTTCGCCTGGGAGCTGCTCACCACTCCCGTGGCGGACGGCGGTTACGGCCTCGACCCCGAGCGGCTGTGGATCACCGTCTACAAGGACGACGACGAGGCCGAGCGGATCTGGCGCGACGTCGTGGGCGTGCCCGCCGAGCGCATCCAGCGCCTGGGGATGAAGGAAAACTTCTGGTCCATGGGCGTTCCGGGGCCCTGCGGTCCGTGCTCCGAGATCAACTACGACCGCGGCCCCGAGTTCGGCGTCGAGGGCGGCCCGGCCGTCAACGACGAGCGCTACGTGGAGATCTGGAACCTGGTCTTCATGCAGTACGAGCGCGGGGAGGGCAGCGGCAAGGAGGAGTTCCCGATCCTCGGCGACCTGCCCGCCCAGAACATCGACACCGGTCTCGGTCTCGAGCGTCTCGCCATGATCCTGCAGGACGTGCAGAACATGTACGAGACGGACACCCTGCGTGCGGTCATCGACAAGGCCACCGAGCTCACCGGCGTCGCCTACGGCGCCGCGCACGAGTCGGACGTCTCGCTGCGCGTCGTCGCCGACCACATGCGCACCTCCGTCATGCTCATCGGTGACGGCGTCACCCCCGGCAACGAGGGCCGCGGCTATGTGCTGCGCCGCATCATGCGCCGCGCCATCCGCAACATGCGGCTGCTCGGGGCCACGGACGCCGTGGTCGGGGATCTCGTGGACACCGTCATCAAGACGATGGGGCAGCAGTACCCGGAGCTCGCCGAGGACCGCAAGCGCATCGAGACGGTCGCTCTCGCAGAGGAGTCCCGCTTCCTCAAGACGCTGAAGGCCGGCACCAATGTGCTGGACACCGCCGTCACCGAGGCGAAGACCGCCGGTTCCGGTGTGCTCTCCGGCGACAAGGCCTTCCTGCTCCACGACACCTGGGGCTTCCCGATCGACCTCACCCTCGAAATGGCCGCCGAGCAGGGCCTGTCGGTGGACGAGGACGGCTTCCGCCGCCTGATGAAGGAGCAGCGGGACCGCGCCAAGGCGGACGCCCTGGTGAAGAAGAGCGGCCATGTCGACATGTCGGCGTACCGCTCCATCGCCGACTCGGCGGGCAGCACCGTCTTCACCGGCTACACCGACAACGAGGGTGAGGCCAGCGTCGTCGGCCTGCTGGTCGACGGCGTCCCCTCGCCGGCCGCCAACGAGGGCGACGAGGTCGAGGTCATCCTGGACCGCACCCCCTTCTACGCCGAGGGCGGCGGCCAGCTCGCCGACACCGGCCGGATCCGCACCGACTCGGGTGCCGTCATCGAGGTGCGCGACGTACAGCAGCCCGTGCCCGGCGTCACCGTGCACAAGGGCAGCGTCCAGGTCGGTGAGGTGACCGTCGGCTCCGCCGCGTTCGGCAAGATCGACCTCGGCCGCCGGCGCGCCATCGCCCGTGCCCACAGCGCCACCCACCTCACCCACCAGGCGCTGCGCGACGCGCTCGGCCCCACCGCCGCGCAGGCCGGTTCGGAGAACTCTCCGGGCCGCTTCCGCTTCGACTTCGGCTCGCCGGCCGCCGTTCCGGGCAGTGTGCTGACGGACGTCGAGCAGAAGATCAACGCCGTGCTCGCCCGGGACCTCGACGTCACCGCCGAGATCATGAGCATCGACGAGGCCAAGAAGCAGGGCGCCATCGCCGAGTTCGGCGAGAAGTACGGCGAGCGGGTACGCGTCGTGACCATCGGCGACTACTCCAAGGAGCTCTGCGGCGGCACGCACGTCCACAACACCGCCCAGCTGGGCCTGGTGAAACTGCTCGGCGAGTCCTCGATCGGCTCCGGCGTACGCCGGGTCGAGGCCCTGGTCGGCGTGGACGCGTACAACTTCCTGGCCCGCGAGCACACGGTCGTCGCGCAGCTGCAGCAGCTGGTCAAGGGCCGTCCGGAGGAGCTCCCGGAGAAGATCTCCGGCATGCTCGCCAAGCTCAAGGAGGCCGAGAAGGAGATCGAGCGCTTCCGTGCCGAAAAGGTCCTCCAGGCCGCCGCCGGGCTCGCCGACTCCGCCGAGGACGTCAAGGGCGTGGCCCTGGTCACCGCCCAGGTGCCGGACGGCACGGGCGCCGACGACCTGCGCAAGCTGGTGCTGGACGTCCGCCAGCGGATCAGCGGCGGCCGCGCGGCCGTCGTGGCCCTGTTCGCGGTGGCAGGCGACCGCCCGCTGACCGTCATCGCCACCAACGAAGCGGCACGCGAGCGCGGTCTGAAGGCCGGCGAGCTGGTCCGTACCGCAGCCAAGACCCTCGGAGGCGGCGGTGGCGGCAAGCCGGACGTCGCCCAGGGCGGCGGCCAGAACGCGGACGCGGTCGGCGAGGCCATCGCCGCCGTGCGGCGACTGGTCGCCGAGACGGCCTGAGGCCGACGATGCGCAAAGGTCGCAGAATCGCGATCGATGTCGGTGACGCCCGGATCGGGGTCGCCTCGTGCGACCCCGACGGGCTGATCGCCACACCTGTCGAGACGGTGCCCGGCCGGGACGTCCCGGCCGCGCGCCGCCGCCTCGCGCAGATCGTCGAGGAGTACGAGCCGATCGAGGTGCTGGTCGGCCTGCCCCGCTCGCTCAACGGGCGGGAGGGGCAGGCCGCGGCCAAGGCCCGCGGCTTCGCCCAGGATGTGGCGAAGATCATTTCACCCGTCCCGGTGCGCCTGGTGGACGAGCGGATGACCACCGTCACGGCGACGCAGGGTCTGCGCGCATCGGGCGTCAAGGCGAAGAAGGGACGTTCCGTCGTCGACCAGGCAGCTGCCGTGGTCATCCTGCAGAGCGCCCTCGAGACCGAACGGCTGTCTGGTAACGAGCCGGGCGAGAGCGTCGAACCGTTTATCTGATCGCGGTACGGTAACGTTCCGCGCAGCACGGCGCCTCCACGGTGGGATCCGCGGGTGACGACGGGCAGGGGATTGTCCCGCCCGCGCCGCAAGCGCCGGCCTGCTGCCGCCTCGCGAACCGAACCGTAGGGGATCGATGACTGACTATGGCCGGAGCCCGGGCTCCGATGCATGGCACCCCGAAGACCCTCTCTTCGGAGATCAGTGGGGACAGCAGCAGCCTTCGCAGCAACAGCAACAGCAACAGCAGCAGCAGCAGCACCAGCACCAGCACCAGCAGCACCAGCAGCATCAGCAGTATTCCCAGTACCAGCAGACTCAGCACTCCCAGTACCAGCAGCAGCACCAGCAGCCGCACCAAGACCATCAGCCACAGCAACACCATCAGCCACCGCAGCAGCACAACCCTCAGTACCAGCAGCAGGGCGGCTGGGACCCGTACGGCCACACCGGTCAGCAACAGCAGTACCCGTACGAACCGCAGCAGCAGTACGACTCCTGGGGCGCCCCGGCGGGCTACGGCCACGACGGCTACGGCGGCCGGCAGCAGCCCGACTACTACGGGCAGGACGGCTACCCGCCCCCGCAGCGGCCCGACCAGCGCTACCCGGAACAGCAGCCCTCGTACCAGCAGCAGGCGCAGCAGCCGCCGCCGCAGCAGCAGCAGCCGCAGCAGCAGCCGCAGCAGCAGCGCACCCGGCCGCCGGCCGAGCAGGACGCCCCGCTCTGGGACGACGAGGCCGGCGCCGCCGACGACCACTCCTTCTTCTCCGGCGCGGACGACGACGAGGAAGACGAGCCGCAGCAGGGCCGCAACGAGCGGCGCGGCCGTGCGGGCAGGGGCGGGAAGGCCGGGAAGGGCGGCAAGAAGCGCCGCTCCGGCGTGGCGTGTCTGGTCGTGCTGGTCGTCCTCGGTGGAGGTGTCGCCGGCGTCGGCTGGTTCGGCTACCGGTACTACCAGAGCAACTTCGGCCCGCCGCCGGACTTCGCGGGGCAGGGCAGCGGCGAGGTCCAGGTGGAGATCCCGCAGGGCGCGAGCGGCATCCAGATCGGCAACATCCTCAAGAACGCCGGCGTCGTCAAGAGCGTCGACGCCTTCACCGTGGCCGTCGGCAAGGACCCGAAGGGCGGCAGCATCCAGTCGGGCGTCTACGTCCTGCACAAGCAGATGTCCGCGTCCAAAGCCGTGACGATGATGCTCGACCCCAAGTCGCAGAACGTCCTGATCATCGCCGAGGGCCTGCGCGACGCGCAGATCTACCAGATGATCGACGCCAAGCTGGGCCTCGACAAGGGCGCGACCGCCAAGGTCGCCAAGGAGCAGGCGGACACGCTCGGACTGCCCGACTGGGCGGACGACGGCGCCGCGATCAAGGATCCCCTGGAGGGCTTCCTCTTCCCCTCGCGGTACAGCGTCGGCAAGGACACCAAAGCCGCTGACGTGCTCAAGCAGATGGTCAAGCAGGCCAACGCGGAGTACACGAGGGACGACCTGGTGAACCAGGCGAAGAAGGTGGGGATGACGCCGCACGAGGTCATCACCATCGCCAGTCTGGTGCAGGCCGAGGCGAAGGAGGATCACGAGTTCGGGAAGGTCTCTCGGGTCATCTACAACCGGCTGGACAAGTACATGCCACTCGGATTCGACTCGACCATCAACTACGCCAAGGGCCGGAGCACCCTCAACACCTCCAAGGCCGACACCAGGGACCCGTCGCCGTACAACACGTACAACCACAAGGGCCTGCCACCGGGTCCGATCGGCAACCCCGGGCACCAGGCCGTCGATGCGGCACTCCACCCGACGAAGGGCGACTGGTTGTTCTTCGTGACGGTCAAGCCGGGCGACACCCGCTTCACGAAGAGCCAGTCCGAGCACGACAAGAACGTCGAGGAGTTCAACCGGTACCAGCGGGAGCACGACGGCTGATGAGCGACGGCACCACGCGTGCGGCGGTCCTCGGGTCGCCGATCGCGCACTCGCTCTCCCCGGTGCTGCACCGGGCCGCCTACGCGGAACTCGGCCTGACCGGCTGGACCTACGACCGTTTCGAGGTCGACGAGGCCGCGCTGCCCGGCTTCCTGGCGAACCTGCCGGGCGGCGGGCGCTGGGCGGGGCTGTCGCTGACCATGCCGCTGAAGCGGGTCGTCATCCCGCTGCTCGACGAGGTCAGCGACACCGCCTCAGCCGTGGAGGCCGTCAACACGGTCGTCCTCACCGAGGACGGACGCCGCCTGGGCGACAACACCGACATCCCCGGGATGGCGGCGGCGTTGCGTGAGCGGGGCGTGGACCGCGTCGGCTCCGCCGCCGTCCTCGGCGCCGGGGCGACCGCCTCCTCCGCGCTGGCCGCGCTCGCGCAGATCTGCGACGGAGAGGTCACCGCGTACGTGCGCGGCGAGACACGGGGCGGCGAGATGCGGCAGTGGGGCGAGCGGCTCGGCGTGAGCGTGCGGACGGCCGCCTGGGAGGACGCCGCCGAGGCACTCGCCGCTCCCCTGGTGATCTCCACGACGCCGGCCGGCACCGCGGACGCGCTCGCCGCCGCCGTGCCGGAGCGGCCCGGCACCCTCTTCGACGTCCTGTACGACCCGTGGCCGACCGCCCTGGCCTCCGCCTGGGCAGGCCGCGGCGGGGCCGTCGTCGGGGGGCTGGACCTGCTCGTGCACCAGGCGGTGCTGCAGGTGGAGCTGATGACCGGCCGGAAACCCGCGCCTTTGGCGGCCATGCGGGCGGCCGGGGAGGCGGCCCTGCACCGCACCTGAGCGGCCGGGATCTGTCCACGGCGCTGTCCGCCCAGCGGACCGCACCCCGTATCGGCCGCCGGACGTGAAAGGATCGGTTTACGCACGGATGGTCCGGTCCGCCCCATCGCGGCCTGGGCGATGATGAAGGAGCGAGCACCGTTGAGCAGGTTGCGCTGGCTGACCGCGGGGGAGTCGCACGGCCCCGCACTCGTCGCGACGCTGGAGGGTCTGCCCTCCGGTGTGCCGATCACCACCGAGATGGTGGCGGACCACCTCGCGCGGCGGCGGCTCGGCTACGGCCGTGGCGCCCGGATGAAGTTCGAGCAGGACCAAGTCACCTTCCTCGGTGGGGTGCGTCACGGCCTCACCCTCGGCTCCCCGGTCGCGATCATGGTGGGGAACACCGAGTGGCCCAAGTGGGAGCAGGTCATGGCGGCCGATCCGGTGGACCCCGAGGTCCTCGCCGGGCTCGCCCGCAACGCCCCGCTGACCCGGCCGCGCCCCGGTCACGCCGACCTCGCCGGCATGCAGAAGTACGGCTTCGAGGAGGCCCGGCCGATCCTGGAGCGCGCCTCCGCCCGTGAGACCGCCGCCCGCGTCGCCCTCGGCGCCGTGGCCCGCTCCTACCTCAAGGAGACGGCCGGCATCGAGATCGTCTCCCATGTGGTGGAGCTCGCCGCGGCCAAGGCCCCGTACGGCGTGTACCCCACCCCCGCCGACGTCGAGCAGCTCGACGCCGACCCCGTGCGCTGCCTGGACGCCGACGCGAGCAAGCGCATGGTCGCCGAGATCGACCAGGCCCACAAGGACGGCGACACCCTGGGCGGTGTCGTCGAGGTGCTCGCCTACGGTGTGCCGGTCGGTCTCGGCAGCCATGTGCACTGGGACCGCCGGCTGGACGCCCGGCTGGCCGCCGCCCTCATGGGCATCCAGGCCATCAAGGGGGTCGAGGTCGGCGACGGCTTCGAGCTCGCCCGCGTCCCCGGCTCCGAGGCGCACGACGAGATCGTCTCCACCGAGGACGGCATCCGCCGCTCCACCGGCCGCTCCGGCGGCACCGAGGGGGGACTGAGCACCGGTGAGCTGCTGCGGGTGCGGGCCGCGATGAAGCCCATCGCCACCGTGCCGCGTGCCCTGGCCACCGTGGACGTGGTCACCGGCGAGGCCACCCAGGCCCACCACCAGCGCTCGGACGTCTGCGCCGTCCCGGCCGCGGGCATCGTCGCCGAGGCGATGGTCGCCCTGGTCCTGGCCGACGCCGTGGCGGAGAAGTTCGGCGGCGACAGCGTGACCGAGACTCGCCGCAACGTGCGCGGCTACCTCGAGAACCTGGCGATCCGGTGAGCGGGCCGGTCGTCGTCCTGGTGGGCCCGATGGGGGTCGGCAAGACCACCGTCGGCGAACTGCTCGCCCAGCGGCTGGGCACGACCTGCCGCGACACCGACGCGGACATCGTCGAGGCCGAGGGCCGGCCGATCGCGGACATCTTCGTGGAGGACGGTGAGGAGTACTTCCGCGAGCTGGAGGCGCAGGCCGTCCGTGCCGCGCTCGCCGAGCACCGCGGAGTGCTCGCGCTCGGCGGCGGCGCGGTCCTCGACGAGGACATCCGGGGGCTGCTCACGGGGCTGCCCGTGGTGTTCCTCGACATGGACGTCGCCGAGGCGGTCAGGAGGGTCGGCCTCGACGCCGCCCGCCCGCTGCTCGCGGTCAACCCCCGGCGGCAGTGGCGCGAGCTGATGGAGGCCCGCCGCCCGCTGTACACCGAGGTCTCCCGTGCCGTGGTCGGCACGGAGGGCCGCACCCCCGAGGACGTCGCCGACGCCGTCCTGGACGCACTGGAGCTGAAGAACGCATGACCGAGCACGCCGCCCAGGCCCCCATCCGCATCCGGGTCGGAGGGGGTGAGGGCACCGAGCCGTACGAGGTGCTGGTCGGCCGGCAGCTGCTCGGCGAACTGCCGGGCCTGATCGGCGGCAAGGCCCACCCGTCGCCCGCCACCACCCTCAACGGGGGCGCTTCGCGCCGCTTCGATGTCCAAAGGGTCGCCGTGATCCACCCCGAGGCGCTGGAGGCCACCGGCCAGGCGCTGCGCGAGGACCTGGCCGAGCAGGGCTACGAGGCCGTCGCCATCCAGGTCCCCAACGCCGAGGAGGCCAAGACCACCGAGGTCGCGGCGTACTGTTGGCGGGCGCTCGGGCAGTCGGGATTCACCCGCTCGGATGTCATCGTCGGCGTCGGCGGCGGGGCCACCACCGACCTCGCGGGCTTTGTCGCGGCGACCTGGCTGCGCGGCGTCCGCTGGGTCGCCGTGCCGACCACCGTGCTCGGCATGGTGGACGCCGCGGTCGGCGGCAAGACCGGCATCAACACCGCGGAGGGCAAGAACCTCGTCGGTGCCTTCCACCCGCCCGCCGGGGTGCTCTGCGACCTGTCCGCGCTGGAGTCGTTGCCGGTCAACGACTACGTCAGCGGGCTCGCCGAGATCATCAAGGCCGGATTCATCGCCGACCCGGTGATCCTGGACCTGATCGAGCGGGACCCGGCCGCCGCCCGCGGCCCCGCCGGCCCCCACACCGCCGAGCTGATCGAGCGCGCCATCCGCGTCAAGGCGGAGGTGGTCTCGGCGGACCTCAAGGAGTCGGGCCCGCGCGAGATCCTCAACTACGGCCACACCCTCGGCCACGCCATCGAGAAGAACGAACGCTACAACTGGCGGCACGGCGCGGCCGTCTCCATCGGCATGGTCTTCGCGGCCGAGCTCGGCCGCCTCGCCGGCCGGCTGGACGACGCCACCGCCGACCGGCACCGCTCCGTCCTGGAGTCCGTGGGCCTGCCCTTGACCTACCGCGGCGACCAGTGGCCGCGGCTGCTGGAGACGATGAAGGTGGACAAGAAGTCCCGTGCCGACCGGCTGCGCTTCATCGTCCTGGACGGCCTCGCCAAGCCGAACGTCCTCGAGGCGCCCGACCCCGGAGTGCTCCTCGCCGCCTACGCGGAGGTCTCCAAGTAGGCCCGCAGGCGCACGGACGAGGGGCCGTGAACGGCCGGGCACCCGGTGGCGGGCCCGGCCGTTCACACAACTGCGGCCGCCCACGGTACCGTTCGGTCGGACCTGACAGCTCTCGCACGGACGGAGAGGCCTCGATGCAGCATGCCGGGGGTGCGCCGCTGCCACCGCCGCACGGTGGGCAGCAGGGCCGGCGGCCAGGGCCGCCGGCGCAGCCCCCGGTCACCGGCCACTTCCCGATGGCCACGGGTGCGCCCGTACAGCACCCGGTCCAGCCCCCCGCCGACGCCGGTGGTGCTCCGCTCCCGCGCCCCACGCACAGCCCCGTGGCCGTCCTGCTGATCGGCGCGGCCGGCGCCGGCAAGACGACCATCGCCCGGCACTGGGCCGACCACCGGGGCGTGCCGACGGCTCACGTCAGCCTGGACGACGTCCGCGAGTGGGTCCGCTCCGGCTTCGCCGACCCGCAGTCCGGCTGGAACGACAACTCCGAGGCCCAGTACCGCCTCGCCCGCCGCACCTGCGGCTTCGCGGCCCGCAACTTCCTGGCCAACGGCATCTCCTGCATCATCGACGACGCGGTCTTCCCCGACCGCCCGGCCGTCGGTCTCGGCGGCTGGAAGCGCCACGTCGGGCCCGGTCTGCTTCCCGTCGTCCTCCTCCCCGGCCTCGACGTCGTGCTGGCCCGCAATGCCCAGCGCAGCGGCAACCGGCGGCTGACGGACGAGGAGGTCGCCCGCATCCACGGCCGCATGGCCGGCTGGTACGGCTCCGGGCTGCCCATCATCGACAACTCCCGCCTGGACGTCGCCGAAGCCGCCGCGGCGCTCGACGGCGTCGTCACCCGCGGCCTGCAGGGCTCGTCCGCCTGGTGACCGCCGCCCGGCGGCTCTCGACAGGCCGACCGGCGGCACGCGACGTACGCTCGCCACATGTCCGAGGTGCACGCTGCCCGCAGGGCACGCCTCCGGGACCGGTGCACGGCGGCCGGATCGGCGGCGGCGCTCGTCTCCCGTCCCGCCAACGTCCGCTATCTGACGGGCTGCGCCCCGCCGGGGACCGTGCTGCTCGTCGGTCCGGGCCCCGAGGACGTGCTGGTCCACCACCGACATCCGTCCGGCGACCTGGCCGAGGGGCGGCTCCCGGACGACGTGCGCAGCGTCGTCCTGCCCGGCCGCGAGGGCGATCCGGCGGTGACCGCCGCCGCGCTGGCCGCGGACCGCAGGGCCGAGGCCCTGGCGGTCGAGGAGCACCACCTCACCGTCGCACGGCACCGCGCCGTCGGCGGCGCGGCCCCCGGGGTACGCCTGCGCGACCTCGGCGCGGCCGTGGAACAGCTGCGGCTGGTCAAGGACGAGCAGGAGATCTCCGCGCTGCGGATCGCCGCCGAGATCGCCGACCAGGCGCTCAGCGAGCTCCTGGAGTCGATCCTGGTGGGCCGCACCGAACGGCACCTGGCCCTGGAGCTGGAGCGCCGCCTCATCGACCACGGGGCCGACGGCCCGGCCTTCCCCACCTGCGTGGGCACCGGCCCCCATTCGGGTGCCGCGCGCCACCTGCCCACCGACAGGCGCGTCGAGGAGGGCGACTTCCTCACCGTCTGCCTGGGCGCCTGCTACCGCGGCTACCGCTGCGAGGTGGGTCGCACCTTCGTCATCGGCACCACGCCCGCGGACTGGCAGATCGAGCTGTACGACCTGGTCTTCGCGGCCCAGCGGGCCGGTCGTGAGGCCCTCTCACCCGGCGCCGCCTGCCGCGACGTGGACCACGCCGCCCGTCATGTGCTGGAGTCCGGCGGCCACGGCGAGGCGCTCGGGGAGAGCACCGGACACGGTGTCGGACTGGAGATCGGTGAGGACCCTCGGTTGTCCCCCTCGGCCATGGGTAAACTGGACGCTTGCGTGCCGGTCACCGTCGAACCGGGAGTCCACATCCCGGGGCGTGGCGGTGTCCGCATCGACGACACGCTCGTCGTGCGTCCACCGACGGACGGCGGGCCCGAGCTACTCACCATCACGACCAAGGAGCTGCTCGCCCTGTAGAGGGCGGCCGCGGCTCCGGGTCCCCGAAGCAGCAGTGCAGGAGATTCCGCAACCGTGGCCACCACGAACGACCTCAAGAACGGCCTCGTGCTCAAGCTCGACGGCGGGCAGCTCTGGTCCGTCGTCGAGTTCCAGCACGTCAAGCCCGGCAAGGGCCCCGCCTTCGTCCGTACGAAGCTCAAGAACGTGCTCTCCGGAAAGGTCGTCGACAAGACCTTCAACGCCGGCGTGAAGGTCGAGACGGCCAACGTCGACAAGCGCGGGATGCAGTTCTCCTACAAGGACGGCGAATCCTTCGTGTTCATGGACATGGACACGTACGACCAGGTCTACATCACCCCGGAGGTCGTCGGGGACGCGGCCCACTTCCTCCTGGAGGGCTTCGAGGCCGTCGTCGCGATGTACGAGGGCTCGCCGCTCTACATCGAGCTCCCGGCCGCCGTCGAGCTGGTCATCGAGTACACCGAGCCCGGCGTCCAGGGCGACCGCTCCACCGGTGGCACCAAGCCCGCCAAGCTGGAGACCGGTTACGAGATCGGCGTCCCGCTCTTCATCACCACCGGTGAGAAGATCAAGGTCGACACCCGTTCGGGTGAGTACCTCGGCCGGGTGACCAGCTAACCGTGGCCGCTCGTAACAAGGCCCGCAAGCGCGCCTTCCAGATCCTCTTCGAGGCGGAGCAGCGGGGTGTCGACCCCACGACCGCCATGGCGGACTGGATCAGGCTCGCCCGGACCGACGACCGGCAGCCGCCGGTCAGCGAATACACGATGCAGCTCGTCGAGGGGTACGCCAGGCGGGCAGAACGCATCGACGAACTGCTGTCGAAGCACGCCGTCGGCTGGACCCTCGACCGGATGCCGGTCACCGACCGGAACATCCTGCGGCTCGGCGCCTACGAGCTGATCTGGGAGGACGCCGTCCCCGACGCCGTCGTCCTGGACGAGGCCGTACAGCTGGCCAAGGAGTTCTCCACGGACGACTCCCCCTCGTTCGTCAACGGCCTGCTGGCTCGCCTCAAGGAGCTGAAGCCGGGCCTGCGGGAGGAGTAGTCCCGAAACGGCTCACAGGGCCCGGAGCGCATCCCGCTCCGGGCCCGTGGCGTGTCCGGACGGCGCGGTCGCCGGCCGGGACGAGGGGAGCGGGAAACGGGGCGGCACCGCGGACGCCGAGGGGCGCCCGGGGTGCCGGGGACGGAAAGCACAACCGCCCCCCAGACGCGGCCTTCCGGCGGCGCCCAAGGGGCGGGACGTTTCTGCTTCCCGAGGGTGTCAGCCCTCCTCGTGCTGCACCGCGCGCCGCGCGTCCGCGTCAAGGACGCCCCAGCCGATCAGCTGCTCGGTCAGGACCGAGGGCGACTGGTCGTAGATGACGGCGAGGGTGCGCAGGTCGTCCTGGCGGATCGACAGCACCTTGCCGTTGTAGTCGCCGCGCTGGCTCTGGATCGTGGCGGCGTAGCGCTGCAGCGGACCGGCCTTGTCGGACGGCACCTGGCTCAGCCGCTCGAGGTCGAGGACGAGCTTCGGCGGCGGCTCGGCGGCACCCCCGGGTGCGGACCCGGGCAGCAGCTCCTGGACCGGAACGCCGTAGAAGTCGGCGAGCTCGGCGAGGCGCTGCACGGTCACGGCTCGGTCGCCGCGCTCGTAGGAACCGACCACCACGGCCTTCCAGCGGCCCTGGGACTTCTCCTCGACGCCGTGGAGGGAGAGTCCCTGCTGCGTGCGGATGGCGCGGAGCTTTGCTCCGAGCTGCTTGGCGTAATCGCTGGACATAAGGCTCCCCGGACGGAAACTCAGTAACTCACTGTGAGGTTACGCAGCGTAATTGGAATCCGTCAAGCCGAATGGTCCACACCGGTCCCCCGGAAGAGCGAGGAATGGCCGGTCACCGGCCTTTCGGCCGGGATCCGCGATCGATCGTGGTACGGGCGCCGGACCCGGCGCAGAGCCCCGCCAGGCGCCCGCCGGCGCCCGCCACGGGGCACGCCAAGGTGCCTGATAGGGTGAAGCCGTACGTTTTGGCGTCCTTTAAGGCCCGTCCCGTGAGGCGGGGAAGGAGGTCCCTTTTTCATGGCCACCATCGGTTCCGATCCGGCTCGCCCCGTCCTCGAGGCCCCGGACATCGCGCGAGCGCTGACCCGCATCGCCCACGAGGTCGTCGAACGCGCCAAGGGCGCGGACGACGTGGTGCTCCTCGGCATCCCCACCCGTGGCGTCCACCTGGCCCGCCGGCTCGCCGACAAACTCGACGTGATCACCGGCAGCAAGGTCCCCGTCGGCTCGCTCGACATCACCATGCACCGCGACGACCTGCGGCTGCGCCCGGCGCGCGCGCTCGCCCGCACCGAGATCCCGGCCGACGGGGTGGACGGCCGGCTGGTCGTCCTGGTCGACGACGTGCTCTTCTCCGGCCGCACGATCCGCGCCGCCCTCGACGCCCTGGGCGACATCGGCCGTCCCCGTGCCGTGCAGCTGGCCGTCCTGGTCGACCGCGGCCACCGCGAGCTGCCGATCAGGGCCGACTACGTCGGCAAGAACATCCCCACCTCGCTGCGCGAGACCGTCAAGGTCCATCTGACCGAGGAGGACGGGCGCGACTGCGTCCTGCTCGGCGTACGCGACGGCTCCCCGGCGGACGAGTAGCGCGGGCCCGCCCCGGCTCCAGCGCCCCGCCCGCCCCGCCGCCCGGCCCTGCCCGGGAGACGTGGCGTGCCGCCACCCAGTCCGCCCCAGCACGCATCCTCCGGAGTGACCCGATGAAGCGCCACCTGATCTCGGCCGCCGACCTCACCCGCGACGACGCCCTCCTCGTGCTCGACACGGCCGAGGAGATGGCCCGCGTCGCCGACCGGCCCATCAAGAAACTGCCGACCCTGCGCGGCCGCACCGTCGTCAACCTCTTCTTCGAGGACTCGACCCGCACCCGCATCTCCTTCGAGGCCGCCGCCAAGCGCCTGTCGGCCGACGTCATCAACTTCTCCGCCAAGGGCTCCTCGGTGTCCAAGGGCGAGTCCCTGAAAGACACCGCCCTCACGCTCGAGGCCATGGGCGCCGACGCCGTCGTCATCCGGCACCACATGTCCGGCGCCCCGCACCGGCTGGCCTACTCCGACTGGATCGGCGGCAGCGTCGTCAACGCCGGCGACGGCACGCATGAGCACCCCACCCAGGCGCTGCTGGACGCCTTCACCATGCGCCGCCACCTCTCCGGGCCCGGCCGCGACCTGTCCGGCCGCCGCGTCACGATCGTCGGCGACGTGCTGCACAGCCGGGTGGCCCGCTCCAATGTGCTGCTGCTGGGCACACTCGGCGCCGAGGTCACCCTGGTGGCGCCGCCGACCCTGCTGCCGATCGGCGTCGAGGACTGGCCGTGCGAGGTCTCCTACGACCTGGACGCGGTGCTCGCCAAGTCCGACGCCGTGATGATGCTGCGCGTGCAGCGCGAGCGCATGAACGCCGCCTTCTTCCCCACCGAGCGGGAGTACTCCCGCCGCTACGGCCTCGACGGCCACCGTATGGCCGCGCTGCCCGAGCACGCCGTCGTGATGCACCCCGGCCCGATGAACCGCGGCATGGAGATCACCGCCGAGGTCGCCGACTCGCCGCGCTGCACCGCCGTCGAGCAGGTGAAGAACGGCGTCAGCATCCGCATGGCCGTGCTGTACCTGCTGCTCGGTGGCGCCGAGCCCGCCGTCTCCGCCCCCGCCCCCGCCCGCACCGAGGAGAACAACCAAGCATGAGCGCGACCCCGAAGACCCTGATCCGCGGCGCGAGGATCCTCGGCGGGCAGCCGCAGGACGTCCTGATCGACGGCGAGACCATCGCCGAGGTGGGCCCGGACCTGACCGCCCCCGAGGGCGCCACCGTGGTCGAGGCCGAGGGCAAGGTCCTCCTGCCGGGCCTGGTCGACCTCCACACCCACCTGCGTGAGCCCGGCCGGGAGGACTCCGAGACCGTCCTCACCGGCACCCGGTCCGCCGCCGCGGGCGGCTACACCGCCGTCCACGCGATGGCCAACACCTTCCCCGTCGCCGACACCGCCGGAGTCGTCGAGCAGGTCTGGCGGCTCGGCCGCGAGCACGGCTACTGCGACGTCCAGCCGGTCGGCGCCGTCACCGTGGGCCTGGAGGGCAAGAAGCTCGCCGAGCTCGGCGCCATGGCCGACTCCGCCGCCGGTGTGCGCGTCTTCTCCGACGACGGCAAGTGCGTCGACGACGCCGTGATCATGCGCCGTGCCCTGGAGTACGTGAAGGCCTTCGACGGCGTCGTCGCCCAGCACGCCCAGGAGCCCCGCCTGACCGAAGGCGCCCAGATGAACGAGGGCGTCGTCTCCGGAGAGCTGGGCCTGACAGGCTGGCCCGCGGTCGCCGAGGAGTCGATCATCGCCCGCGACGTGCTGCTCGCCGCGCACGTCGGCTCACGCGTGCACATCTGCCACCTGTCCACGGCGGGCTCGGTCGAGATCGTCCGCTGGGCCAAGTCCAAGGGCTGGGACGTCACCGCCGAGGTCACCCCGCACCACCTGCTCCTCACCGACGAGCTGGTACGGACCTACAACCCGGTCTACAAGGTCAACCCGCCGCTGCGCACCGAGGCCGACGTCATGGCGCTGCGCGAGGCGCTCGCCGACGGCACGATCGACTGCGTCGCCACCGACCACGCCCCGCACCCGCACGAGGACAAGGACTGCGAGTGGGGCGCGGCGGCCATGGGCATGATCGGCCTGGAGACCGCGCTGTCGGTCGTCCAGCACGCCATGGTGGACACCGGCCTGCTCGACTGGGCCGGCGTCGCCGACCGGATGTCCTCGCGCCCCGCGGCGATCGGCCGCCTCTCCGGCCATGGACGGCCCGTCTCGGCAGGTGAGCCCGCGAACCTCACCCTGGTCGATCCGGCATACCGTGGTGTGGTGGATCCCGCGGGCTCCGCCTCCCGCAGCCGCAACACCCCCTACCAGGGTCTGGAGCTGCCGGGCCGGGTGTTCGCCACCTTCCTGCGGGGCAAGGCGACGGTCATGGACGGGAAGCTCTCGTGACACCTCTGGTATTGCT
This sequence comes from Streptomyces sp. ME19-03-3, assembly GCA_033793685.1. Lineage (GTDB taxonomy): Bacteria > Actinomycetota > Actinomycetes > Streptomycetales > Streptomycetaceae > Actinacidiphila. The sequence continues at coordinate 141,206 of JARAXD010000001.1, forward strand.
CGCGGCCGACGGAAAGCACTCGGCCGAGGTCACCGACTGGTCGGCCCGCATCGGCTGGGTCGTCGGACTGCTGCTCTTCATCGCCCTCGTCTACTGGCTGATGCGCCAGGGATGGAAGTGGCGCGGCACTCTCCAGAGCGACCTGCCGGCGCTCCCCACCGCCCCCGAGCGGCCCGGCGAGCCGCGGCTCACCCTCACCGGCCGCTACCACGGCAGCACCACCGCCGGGCAGTGGCTGGACCGCGTCGTCGCCCACGGGCTCGGCGTGCGCAGCCGGGTCGAGCTCACCCTCACCGACCAGGGGCTGAACGTCGTCCGCACCGGGGCGCCCGGCTTCTTCGTCCCGGCCGCGCGGCTGCGCGGCGCACGCCTCGACAAGGGCATCGCCGGCAAGGTCCTCACCGAGGGCGGCCTGCTGGTGGTCACCTGGGAACACGGCGACCGGCTGATCGACTCCGGCTTCCGCTCGGACCACGCCGCCGAGCACGCCGCGTGGGTCGAGGCCCTGAACACTCTCACGCACGACCAGGAAGGCGCACGATGACGACCTCCACCCAGCGGCCCGCCCGGGTCCCTGCCGTACTCGTCCTGGAGGACGGCCGCACCTTCCGCGGCCGCGCCTACGGGGCCGTGGGGGAGACCTTCGGCGAGGCCGTCTTCTCCACCGGGATGACCGGCTACCAGGAGACCCTGACGGACCCCTCCTACCACCGCCAGGTCGTCGTCATGACCGCCCCGCACGTCGGCAACACCGGCGTCAACGACGAGGACCCGGAGTCCTCCCGCATCTGGGTGGCCGGCTACGTCGTCCGCGACCCCGCACGCGTGCCCTCCAACTGGCGCTCCCGCCGCACCCTTGACGAGGAGCTGGCCCGCCAGGGCGTCGTCGGCATCAGCGGCATCGACACCCGGGCGCTCACCCGTCACCTGCGCGAGCGCGGTGCGATGCGGGTCGGGATCTTCTCCGGCGACAAGGCGCGCAGCGACGAGGCCGTACTCCTGGCCGAGGTGCAGGCCGCCCCCGAGATGAAGGGCGCGGACCTGTCCGCGGAGGTCGCCACCAAGGAGCCGTACGTCGTTCCGGCCGTCGGAGAGAAGAAGTTCACGGTCGCCGCCCTGGACCTCGGCATCAAGGGGATGACCCCGCGGCGCATGGCCGAACGCGGCATCGAGGTGCACGTCCTGCCCGCGGACGCCTCCCTGGAGGAGCTCTACGCGGTCAACCCGGACGGCGTCTTCCTCTCCAACGGCCCGGGCGACCCGGCCACCGCCGACCTGACCGTCATCCGCGGAATCCTGGAGCGCAGGACCCCGCTGTTCGGCATCTGCTTCGGCAACCAACTGCTCGGCCGCGCCGTCGGCTTCGGCACCTACAAGCTGAAGTACGGCCACCGCGGCATCAACCAGCCGGTCCAGGACCGCACCACCGGCAAGGTCGAGGTCACCGCGCACAACCACGGCTTCGCCGTGGACGCGCCGCTCGACCAGGTCACCGACACCCCGTACGGGCGGGTCGAGGTCTCCCACGTGTGCCTCAACGACAACGTGGTCGAGGGCCTGCGCCTGCTCGACACCCCCGCCTTCAGCGTCCAGTACCACCCCGAGGCGGCAGCGGGTCCGCACGACGCCGCGTACCTGTTCGACCGCTTCGTGAAGCTCATGGAGGGCCAGCGTGCCTAAGCGCACCGATATCCAGTCCGTCCTGGTCATCGGCTCCGGCCCGATCGTCATCGGCCAGGCCGCCGAGTTCGACTACTCCGGTACCCAGGCGTGCCGCGTGCTGCGCGCCGAGGGCCTGCGCGTGATCCTGGTCAACTCCAACCCGGCCACGATCATGACCGACCCGGAGATCGCCGACGCCACCTACGTGGAACCGATCACCCCCGAGTTCGTCGAGAAGATCATCGCCAAGGAGCGCCCCGACGCACTCCTGCCCACCCTGGGCGGCCAGACCGCGCTCAACACCGCCATCGCGCTCCACACGGCGGGCGTCCTCGACACGTACGGGGTCGAGCTCATCGGCGCCAACGTCGAGGCCATCAACAAGGGCGAGGACCGCGACCTGTTCAAGGACGTCGTCGAGGCCGTCCGCGCCAAGATCGGCCACGGCGAGTCCGCCCGCTCGGTCATCTGCCACACCATGGACGAGGTGCTCGCGGGCGTCGACACCCTCGGCGGCTACCCCGTCGTCGTCCGGCCCTCCTTCACCATGGGCGGCGCCGGCTCCGGCTTCGCCCACGACGAGGAGGAACTGCGCCGCATCGCAGGTCAGGGCCTGACGCTCTCCCCGACCACCGAGGTGCTCCTGGAGGAGTCCATCCTCGGCTGGAAGGAGTACGAGCTGGAGCTGATGCGCGACAAGCACGACAACGTCGTGGTCGTCTGTTCCATCGAGAACTTCGACCCCATGGGCGTGCACACCGGCGACTCCATCACCGTCGCGCCCGCCATGACGCTGACCGACCGCGAGTACCAGATCCTGCGCGACGTCGGCATCGCCGTCATCCGCGAGGTCGGCGTCGACACCGGCGGCTGCAACATCCAGTTCGCGGTCAACCCCGAGGACGGCCGGGTCATCGTCATCGAGATGAACCCGCGCGTCTCCCGCTCCTCGGCGCTCGCCTCCAAGGCGACGGGCTTCCCCATCGCCAAGATCGCCGCGAAGCTCGCCGTCGGCTACACCCTCGACGAGATCCCCAACGACATCACCGAGCAGACCCCGGCCTCCTTCGAGCCGACGCTCGACTACGTCGTCGTCAAGGTGCCGCGCTTCGCCTTCGAGAAGTTCCCCGCCGCCGACGCCACCCTCACCACCACCATGAAGTCGGTCGGCGAGGCCATGGCCATCGGACGCAACTTCCCCGAGGCGCTGCAGAAGGCGCTGCGCTCCCTGGAGAAGAAGGGCAGCCAGTTCGCCTTCACCGGCGACCCGGGCGACAAGGGCGAACTGCTGCTCGCCGCCCGGCGCCCCACCGACGGGCGGATCAACACCGTCATGCAGGCGATCCGGGCCGGCGCCACCCCACAGGAGGTCTTCGACGCCACGAAGATCGACCCCTGGTTCGTCGACCAGCTCTTCCTGATCAAGGAGATCGCCGACGAGCTGGCGGACGCGGGCAAGCTCGACCCCGAACTGCTCGCCGAGGCCAAGCGGTACGGCTTCTCCGACGCCCAGCTCGCCGAGATCCGCGGCCTGCGCGAGGACGTCGTCCGCGAGGTCCGGCACGCGCTGGGTGTCCGGCCGGTCTACAAGACGGTCGACACCTGCGCGGCCGAGTTCGCCGCCCGCACCCCGTACTTCTACTCGTCCTACGACGAGGAGAGCGAGGTCGCCCCGCGCGAGAAGCCCGCGGTGATCATCCTGGGCTCGGGCCCGAACCGCATCGGCCAGGGCATCGAGTTCGACTACTCGTGCGTGCACGCCTCCTTCGCGCTGAGCGAGGCGGGCTACGAGACCGTCATGGTCAACTGCAACCCCGAGACCGTCTCCACCGACTACGACACCTCCGACCGGCTCTACTTCGAGCCGCTCACCCTGGAGGACGTCCTGGAGATCGTCCACGCCGAGCAGCAGGCCGGCCCCGTCGCGGGCGTCGTCGTCCAGCTCGGCGGCCAGACCCCGCTCGGCCTCGCCCAGGCCCTGAAGGACAACGGCGTGCCGGTCGTCGGCACCTCGCCCGAGGCGATCCACCTGGCCGAGGACCGCGGCGCCTTCGGCCGCGTCCTGGACCGGGCGGGCCTGCCCGCCCCCAAGCACGGCACGGCCACCACCTTCGAGCAGGCCAAGGCCATCGCCGACGAGATCGGCTACCCGGTCCTGGTCCGTCCCTCCTACGTGCTCGGCGGCCGCGGCATGGAGATCGTCTACGACGAGACCCGCCTCGCCGCGTACATCGCCGAGTCCACCGAGATCGGCCCGGACCGGCCGGTGCTGGTCGACCGCTTCCTCGACGACGCGATCGAGATCGACGTCGACGCGCTCTACGACGGCCACGAGCTCTACCTCGGCGGCGTCATGGAGCACATCGAGGAGGCCGGCATCCACTCCGGCGACTCCGCCTGCGCCCTGCCCCCGATCACCCTCGGCGGACACGACATCAAGCGGCTGCGCGCCTCCACCGAGGCCATCGCCAAGGGCGTCGGCGTCCAGGGGCTGATCAACATCCAGTTCGCCCTGGCCGGGGACATCCTCTACGTGCTGGAGGCCAACCCGCGCGCCTCGCGCACCGTCCCCTTCACCTCCAAGGCGACCGCGGTCCCGCTGGCCAAGGCGGCGGCGCGCATCTCGCTGGGCGCCACCATCGCCGAACTGCGCGCCGAGGGACTGCTCCCGGCCCAGGGCGACGGCGGCACCCTGCCGCTGGACGCCCCGATCTCCGTCAAGGAGGCGGTACTGCCCTGGAGCCGCTTCCGTGACGTGCACGGCCGCGGCGTCGACACCGTCCTCGGCCCGGAGATGCGTTCCACCGGCGAGGTCATGGGCATCGACTCGGTCTTCGGCACGGCGTACGCCAAGTCGCAGGCCGCCGCCTACGGCGCGCTGCCGACCAAGGGCCGCGCCTTCGTCTCGGTCGCCAACCGCGACAAGCGCGCGCTGATCTTCCCGGCCCGGGCGCTGGTCGAGCACGGTTTCGAGCTGCTGGCCACCTCCGGCACCGCCGAGGTCCTCAGGCGCAACGGCATCGAGGCCACCGTGGTGCGCAAGAAGAGCGAGGGCACGGGCCCCAACGGCGAGCCGACCGTCATCGAGCTCATCCACGAGGGCGCCATCGACCTGATCGTCAACACTCCGTTCGGCACCGGCGGACGCCTCGACGGCTACGACATCCGCACCGCGGCCGTCGCCCGGGGCGTGCCGTGCCTGACGACGGTGCAGGCGCTCGCCGCCGCCGTCCAGGGCGTCGACGCGCTGAACCGGGGCGATGTCGGGGTCCGCTCGCTGCAGGAACACGCGCGGCACCTGACCGCCGCCCGCGAGGCGTAGGCCGAAGGGGGGGGACACCGAGCCGGTGTCCCCCTCTCCACGCGCCCCGTCCCCTCGCCGTCGTGGAAGGCCTCGCATGTACTCCCTGATGTTCAACCTGTTCTTCAAGCGCCTCGACCCCGAGCGGGCCCACCACCTCGCCTTCGGCTGGATCCGGCTCGCCGCCCGGATCCCCGTCCTGCGCACCTTCGCCGCCGCGCTGCTCGCGCCCCGGCACCGAGCGCTGCGCACCGAGGCGCTGGGCCGCCGGATGCACGGCCCCTTCGGGCTCGCCGCCGGCTTCGACAAGAACGCCGTCGGCATCGACGGGCTCACCATGCTCGGCTTCGACCACGTCGAGGTCGGCACCGTCACCGCCCAGCCGCAGCCGGGCAACCCCAGGCAGCGGCTCTTCCGCCTGGTCGCCGACCGCGCCCTGATCAACCGCATGGGCTTCAACAACGAGGGCTCGGCCGCGGTCGCCGCACGCCTGGCCGCCCGCAAGGCGGTCTTCCCGACCACGGTCGGCGTCAACATCGGCAAGACCAAGGTCGTCCCGGAGCGGGAGGCGGTCGCCGACTACGTCACGTCCACCGAGCGGCTCGCCCGCCACGCCGACTACCTCGTCGTCAACGTCTCCTCGCCCAACACCCCGGGCCTGCGCGACCTGCAGGCCGTCGAGCACCTCCGCCCCCTGCTCAGCGCCGTGCGCGAGGCCGCCGACCGCACCGTCACCGGCCACCGCGTCCCGCTGCTGGTCAAGATCGCCCCCGACCTCGCCGACGAGGACGTGGACGCCGTCGCCGACCTGGCGGTCGAACTCGGCCTGGACGGCATCATCGCCACCAACACCACCATCGCCCGCGACGGCCTCGGCCTGCGCTCGGACGCCGCCCTTGTCAAGGAGACCGGCGGGCTGTCCGGTGCCCCTCTCAAGGAGCGCTCCCTTGAGGTGCTGCGCCGCCTGTACGCCCGCGTCGGCGACCGCATCACCCTCGTGGGGGTGGGCGGCGTCGAGACCGGCGAGGACGTCTGGCAGCGCATCCTGGCCGGCGCCACCCTCGTCCAGGGCTACAGCGCCTTCGTCTACCAGGGTCCCTTCTGGTGCCGCGCCATCCACCGGGACCTCGCCGCGCTGCTGGACGCCAGCCCGTACGCCACCCTCGCCGACGCCGTCGGCGCCGACACCCGGAAGGCAGCCACCCCGCGATGAACCCCGAGCCCTTCGGCGCCAGGCTGCGCCGCGCCATGGACACCCGTGGGCCGCTGTGCGTCGGCATCGACCCGCACTCCTCCCTGCTGACCGCCTGGGGCCTGCGGGACGACGTCGCCGGCCTGGAGCGCTTCACCCGCACCGTGGTGGAGGCGCTGGCCGACCGGGTCGCCGTCCTCAAGCCGCAGAGCGCCTTCTTCGAGCGCTTCGGCTCCCGCGGGATCGCCGTCCTGGAGACGGCCGTCGCCGAGGCCCGCGCGGCCGGCGCCCTCGTGCTGATGGACGCCAAGCGCGGCGACATCGGCTCCACCATGGCCGCGTACGCCGCCACCTACCTCCACCCCGACTCGCCCCTGTTCTCGGACGCGGTCACCGTCAGCCCGTACCTGGGTTTCGGTTCGCTGCGCCCCGCCCTGGACGCCGCCCGGGCGAGCGGCAGCGGCGTCTTCGTGCTGGCTCTGACCTCCAATCCGGAGGGCGCGGAGGTGCAGCGGTCAACAGCGGCGGGGGGCGCGTCCCTCGCCCAGGTGATGCTGAACCACATCGCGGCCGAGAACGAGGGTGACATGCCGCTCGGATCGGTCGGCGCGGTCGTCGGCGCCACGCTCGACCGGGCGGGTGTGGACCTCGCCGTGAACGGGCCCCTCCTCGCTCCCGGCATCGGCGCCCAGGGGGCCACCGCGGCCGACCTTCCCAGGGTGTTCGGGGAGGCGGTGCGCAACGTCGTGCCGAGTGTCAGCAGGGGCGTGCTGAAGCTGGGGCCGTCCGTCGCGGCGCTGCGTGAAGCGGCCGAAAAGGAGGTCGCCGCACTCGCCGCGGTCGTCAAGTAGAGGTCAAGACGTCCGGAAACCTGCGCAGATTTGTCCCAAAAGTCCTGGTCGGTTGACGCTGACCAGGACTTTTCTTCTTGTTTGCGCTGACTGCGGCCGCTGGGGCCGCTAGTCTCCGACCAGAGCGCGCACCGTGCGCGTTTCACGTTGCCCCCGCAGGTGGGGGGCGACTAGGTTCCACACCGGTCCGTATCCGACAGTTCTACTTCCGAGGTGACGTAGGCGTGGCTCTTCCGCCCCTTACCCCTGAACAGCGCGCTGCCGCGCTCGAGAAGGCCGCCGCGGCTCGCCGGGAGCGCGCCGAGGTCAAGAATCGGCTCAAGCACTCCGGCGCCTCGCTGCACGAGGTCATCAAGCAGGGCCAGGAGAACGACGTCATCGGCAAGATGAAGGTCTCCGCCCTCCTGGAGTCCCTGCCCGGCGTGGGCAAGGTCCGCGCCAAGCAGATCATGGAGCGGCTCGGCATCTCCGAGAGCCGCCGGGTCCGCGGGCTCGGCTCCAACCAGATCGCGTCCCTGGAGCGCGAGTTCGGCAGCCCCGCTGCCTGACGTTCCCAGCACCCTCCGGGAACCGGGATAATCGCTCCATGAGTGAACGTCCGCGGCTGACCGTGCTCTCCGGCCCCTCCGGGGTCGGCAAGAGCACGGTCGTCGCTCACATGCGCACAGTCCACCCTGAGGTGTGGCTCTCCGTCTCGGCCACGACCCGCAAGCCCCGCCCCGGGGAGAAGCACGGGGTGCACTACTACTTCGTCGAGAACGACGAGTTCGACAAGCTCGTCGCCAACGGCGAACTGCTGGAGTGGGCGGAATTCGCGGGGAACCGGTACGGCACACCTCGCCGGGCGGTCCTGGAGCGCCTGGAGGCCGGTGAGCCGGTCCTGCTGGAGATCGATCTGCAGGGCGCCCGCCAGGTCCGGGAGTCGATGCCCGAGGCGCAGCTGGTCTTCCTCGCACCGCCGAGCTGGGACGAGCTGGTGCGCCGGCTCACCGGTCGCGGCACCGAGGCCCCCGAGGTCATCGAGCGCCGGCTGGAGGCCGCACGGATCGAGCTGGCGGCCGAGCCGGAGTTCGACACCACCCTGGTGAACACCTCCGTCGAGGACGTCGCGCGCGAGCTGCTAGCCTTGATGGCTGTAGCCTGATCTTTTTGCACCCAATCGGAAGGTAGAGCGTGTCCTCTTCCATCACCACGCCCGAGGGCATCATCAACCCGCCGATCGACGAGCTGCTCGAGGCAACCGACTCGAAGTACAGCCTCGTGATCTACGCGGCCAAGCGTGCCCGTCAGATCAACGCCTACTACTCGCAGCTCGGCGAGGGCCTGCTGGAGTACGTCGGTCCGCTCGTGGACACCCACGTCCACGAGAAGCCGCTGTCGATCGCGCTGCGCGAGATCAACGCGGGTCTGCTGACCTCCGAGGCCGTCGAGGGCCCGGTCCAGTAACGCCCAGACATCACAGCACGGGCCCGGCGGTTCGACCGCCGGGCCCGTGGTGTGTCATGGGGGAGTACGCACCACGGTCCGACAACAGCGCGGGAGAGACGATGGGGAAGCCACAGGTCGTCCTGGGCGTGAGCGGCGGGATCGCCGCCTACAAGGCGTGCGAGCTGCTGCGCCGGTTCACCGAGTCGGGCCACGAGGTACGGGTCGTGCCCACCGCCTCGGCACTGCACTTCGTCGGTGCGGCCACCTGGTCGGCGCTGTCGGGCCATCCCGTCGCGACCGAGGTCTGGGACAGCGTCCACGAGGTTCCGCACGTGCGCATCGGGCAGGGCGCGGACCTGGTCGTGGTCGCCCCGGCCACCGCGGACGTACTCGCCAGGGCCGCCCACGGCCTCGCCGACGACCTGCTCACCAACACCCTGCTCACCGCACGCTGTCCCGTGGTGTTCGCGCCCGCCATGCACACCGAGATGTGGGAGCACGCCGCCACCCAGGAGAACGTGGCGACCCTGCGCCGCCGCGGCGCCGTCGTCCTCGAGCCCGCGGTCGGGCGCCTGACCGGCGTCGACACGGGCAAGGGCCGGCTGCCGGAGCCCGCCGAGATCTTCGAGGCCTGCCGCCGGGTGCTGCTGCGCGGTCCGCGCGCAGGGGAGGCGGATCTGGCCGGACGCCATGTCGTCATCAGCGCCGGCGGCACCCGCGAGCCCCTCGACCCCGTCCGCTACCTGGGCAACCGCTCCTCGGGGAAGCAGGGTTACGCCCTCGCCCGTACGGCCCTGGCGCGGGGTGCCCGGGTCACCCTGGTCTCCGCCAACACCGGCCTGCCCGACCCCGCGGGGGCGGACGTGGTGCGCGTCGGCACCGCCGTGCAGTTGCGCGAGGCCGTGCTCAAGGCCGCGTCCGACGCCGACGCGGTGGTGATGGCGGCCGCCGTCGCCGACTTCCGTCCGGCGCGGTACGCCGAGGGCAAGATCAAGAAGAGGGACGGCGAGGAGCCCGCGCCGCTGGAACTGGTGCGCAACCCCGACGTGCTCGCCGAGTTGTCGGCTGAACGGGCGCACCCCGCCCAGGTCGTCGTGGGCTTCGCCGCCGAGACCGACGACGTCCTGGCCAACGGGCGCGCCAAGCTCGCCCGCAAGGGTTGTGACCTGCTGGTCGTCAACGAGGTCGGAGACCACAAGGCCTTCGGTTCCGAGGACAACGAGGCCGTCGTGCTGGGCGCCGACGGAAGCGAGACCGCCGTGCCGTACGGGCCGAAGGAAGCCCTGGCCGAGCGGATCTGGGACCTGGTCGCTGCCCGCCTGACCTGACGACACTCGGGGTCGGTCCGGGTGCGCTACTGGCGTTCTGTCCCGAGGTGATGCACAGTGTCGCTGGTCACGGCATATCCGAGTTCCGGGATGTCGTGTCCCTGCGCATGAGTCGGACGATAAACTGACCCATGGCCCGCCGGGCGCAGCCCCGCGCGAGCCGCCCATGACTAGCCAGCAGCCGCTGCAACCCCAGGGAGCGATGTGTCCCGCCGCCTGTTCACCTCGGAGTCCGTGACCGAGGGCCACCCCGACAAGATCGCTGACCAGATCAGCGACACGATCCTCGACGCCCTGCTCAAGGAGGACCCCTCCTCGCGCGTCGCCGTCGAGACGTTGATCACCACCGGTCTGGTGCACGTCGCCGGAGAGGTCACCACCAAGGGGTACGCGGACATCGCGACCCTGGTGCGCAGCAAGATCCTCGACATCGGCTACGACTCGTCGAAGAAGGGCTTCGACGGCGCCTCCTGCGGTGTCTCGGTCTCCATCGGCGCGCAGTCCCCGGACATCGCGCAGGGTGTCGACACGGCCTACGAGAGCCGGGTCGAGGGCGACGAGGACGAGCTGGACCGGCAGGGCGCGGGCGACCAGGGCCTGATGTTCGGCTACGCCTGCGACGAGACCCCCGAGCTGATGCCGCTCCCCATCACGCTGGCGCACCGGCTCTCCCGGCGGCTCACCGAGGTCCGCAAGAACGGGACCATCCCCTACCTGCGGCCCGACGGCAAGACCCAGGTCACCATCGAGTACAACGACGACAAGGCCGTGCGCCTCGACACCGTCGTCGTCTCCTCGCAGCACGCCAGTGACATCGACCTCGAGTCGCTGCTCGCGCCCGACATCCGCGAGTTCGTCGTCGAGCCGGAGCTGAAGGCGCTGCTCGACGACGGCATCAAGATCGACACCGACGGGTACCGGCTGCTGGTCAACCCCACCGGACGCTTCGAGATCGGCGGCCCGATGGGCGACGCCGGCCTCACCGGGCGCAAGATCATCATCGACACCTACGGCGGTATGGCCCGCCACGGTGGCGGCGCCTTCTCCGGCAAGGACCCGTCCAAGGTCGACCGCTCCGCCGCGTACGCCATGCGCTGGGTCGCCAAGAACGTCGTCGCCGCGGGCCTCGCCTCACGCTGCGAGGTCCAGGTCGCCTACGCGATCGGCAAGGCCGAGCCCGTCGGCCTGTTCGTGGAGACCTTCGGCACCCACACCGTGGACCACGAGAAGATCGAGCAGGCCATCGGCCAGGTCTTCGACCTCCGCCCGGCCGCGATCATCCGCGACCTCGACCTGCTCCGCCCGATCTACGCCCAGACCGCGGCGTACGGCCACTTCGGCCGTGAGCTGCCGGACTTCACCTGGGAGCGCACCGACCGCGTCGAGGCGCTGCGCGACGCGGCCGGCCTCTAGGCCGTCTCGTCACCTGCACGGCTCCCCCAGCTGCGCTGGGAGGTGTCCCCAGGCACGGCGCTCCCCCAGCCTTAGGCCCGGGGGAGTTGTCGAATCGTCCGAGTAGCCCACTACGAGGACGGCTCTCCGCCGTGCGATGCACCGCACCTGGGGTCACCCGCGGGAGAGCCGCGGAGCCCGCCCTCCGGGCGGCCGCCGCTCATGTGACGACACGACCTGGGCTCCGCGCCCACGGCCCTCCGACGGCCCCGGAACCTCGCGGTCCGGGGCCGTCGGCGTGCGCGGACAAAGGGGTGGCCGCCGCCGGCGGCCGGTGTCCGAGGCGTCTGGTAACACTGAGGCTGTGAGCAGCGAGGACGACCGGCAGGAGTCCCCGGCGGCGGAGCCGCACGGGGGAGAGCAGCTCGCGCTCATCCGGGAGACGGTGCGCAAGGCCAGGGAGCCCCGCGCCAAGCCGCGGACCTGGCGGGGCGCGGCGCTGGCCGAGGGGCTTCCGGTGGCCCGCGTCCTGGTCGACAAGGGCCTGCTCCACCTCGATCAGTACTTCGACTACGCGGTTCCCGCCGCCATGGACGCCGACGCGCGGCCCGGCGTGCGCGTGCGCGTGCGGTTCGGCGGCCGGGTGGTCAAGGGCGGCCGCCGCGAGGGCGGCGAGCTGCACGACGGCTTCATCGTTGACCGGCTGCCCGAGAGCGACTACCGCGGGCCCCTTGCCCCGCTCGCCCAGGTGCTGTCGCCCGAGCAGGTGCTGACCCCCGCCCTGCTCCGGCTGTGCCGGGCCGTCGCCGACCGCTACGCGGGCGCCCTCGCCGACGTCGTGCAGCTCGCGGTACCGCCGCGCCGCGCCAAGGCCGAGGCGGAGCCGGTACGCGATCCCCTCCCGGCGCCCCGACCGCCCGAGCCCGGTCCGTGGCGGCGCTATCCGACCGGGCCCGCGTTCCTGCGGGCGCTGGCCCGCGGGGACACCCCCCGGGCGGTGTGGACGGCGCTGCCCGGGCCGTACTGGCCCGAGGAGATCGCCCGCGCCATGGCGGCGGTACTGGCCTCGGGCCGCGGAGCGCTGGCCGTCGTGCCGGACGGCCGCGCCGCCGATCGCGTCGACGAGGCGCTGACCGCGATCGTCGGAGACGGCCACCATGTGCTGCTGACGGCCGACGCGGGACCGCAGGAGCGCTACCGCCGCTGGCTCGCGGTGAGCCGCGGAAGCGTGCGCGCCGTCGTCGGCACCCGGGCCGCGATGTTCGCCCCGGTGGCGGACCTCGGACTCGCCGTGCTCTGGGACGACGGCGACTCCAGCCACGCCGAGCAGCACGCCCCCCAGCCGCACGCCCGGGACGTGCTCCTGCTGCGGGCCGCCGAGGAGCGGGCGGGCTTCCTGCTCGGCGGCCTGACCTGCACCGTGGAGGGCGCCCAACTGGTCGACACCACGTGGGCGCTGCCGCTGACCGCTCCGCGCGAAGAGGTTCGGGCGGCCGCGCCCCTGGTCCGTACGGTCGGCGAGGGCGACGAGGCGCGGGACGCCGCCGCGCGAGCGGCACGCCTTCCGTCGGTGGCCTGGCAGGTGACACGGGACGCGCTGCGGCGAGGTCCCGTGCTGGTGCAGGTGCCCCGGCGCGGCTATGTGCCGAAGCTGGCCTGCGAGCGCTGCCGCGAGCCTGCCCGGTGTGCGCACTGCGCGGGGCCGCTGCAGCTCGGTGACGGGGAGAGCGCGCCGCACTGCGGCTGGTGCGGGCGGCCCGAGGCGGGCTGGCACTGCAAGGAGTGCGGGGGTTTCCGGCTGCGCGCCCAAGTGGTCGGCGCCCGGCGCACCGCCGACGAACTGGGCAGGGCCTTCCCCAAGGTGCCGGTCCGGATCTCCGGGCGCGACGGCGTGCTGGCCTCCGTGCCGGCCACATCCGCGCTGGTGATCTCGACCCCGGGCGCGGAACCGGTCGCGGAGGGCGGCTATGCGGCGGCGCTGCTGCTGGACGGTTGGGCCCTGCTGAACCGTCCCGACCTGCGGGCGGGGGAGGAGGCCCTGCGTCGCTGGGCGGCCGCGGCGGCGCTGGTGCGCCCGGCGACCGAGGGCGGCACGGTGGTCGTCCTCGCAGAGCCCACGCTGCGGCCCGTGCAGGCCCTGGTCCGCTGGGACCCGGTCGGCCACGCGGTGCGCGAACTGGCGGAACGCGCCGAGCTGGGGTTTCCCCCGGTCTCCCGGATGGCCTCGGTCAGCGGCCGTCCCGCCGCCGTCGCCGACATGCTGGCCACGGTCCGGCTCCCGGACGGCGCCGACGTCCTCGGTCCGGTGCCGCTGCCGATCACCGACCCCGCGCGGCCCCGCCGCCCCGGGGACACCCCGCCCGGCGAGCGCTGGGAGCGTGTGCTGCTGCGTGTGCCGCCGGGCAGCGGCGCGGCGTTGGCGTCCGCTTTGAAGGCCGCGCAGACCGCCCGGATCACCCGCAGGGAGCCTGATCCGGTCCGGGTCCGTATCGACCCGCCCGACATCGGCTAGCCTCCGGGCGGGGGAGAGCGCGGCGGGGTACGGGTGCCTGAGGGGATCCGCCGGCGGGGCGTCGGCCCGGAAAAAGCGCTTGACGCGCCTGCCTAGGGTGCCGGGTATGACCAGCACGCTCCGACTGGAGAAGATCACCCCTGACAACGTCGACGTCGCGATCGCCCTGAAGGTCCGCCCGGACCAGGAACACCTGGTGGCGCCGGTTGTGAAGTCCCTCGCGGAGGCCTATGCGTACGGGGAGAGGGCCTGGCCCCGGCTGATCGTCGACGGCGACCGGGCCGTCGGCTTCCTCATGGCCTTCTTCGACATCGACTTCGCGGCCGACGGAAGCGGCACCGACCTCCGCTCGGGCCTGTGGCGCCTCGCCATCGGGGCGCGCGAGCAGGGCCGCGGCTACGGAAGGTTCGCCGTCGAGTCCGTGGTGGAGGAGGTCCGCCGCCGGGGCGGCACCCGGGTCACCACGTCGTGGCATCCCGGCGGGGGCGGCCCGGAACGCTTCTACCTGGGGCTGGGCTTCCGCCCTACGGGGGAGAGCAGCGGCGGTCAGACCGTGGGGGAGCTGGAGTTGTAGCCGGCTCCGGCTCCGGTCGGCGCGAGGGGCGACGGCGTCGGGGGCGGTGCAGGCGGCGATGCCCGGGTCGCGGGCGTCGGTGACGCCGTGTCTTCGCTCTGGAGGTTCTGGCGAGCTTCGGCCTGCAGCCCGTCGCGCCGGCCGCGGCTCCCCTGTTGGTCGCGGTCATGGGCATCACGGACCTGCACCGCCGGTGGACGCCGGCGGACGCGGATCCGCGGCCACAACGGGGAGCGGTGTCCGTGCCGCCCGTATCCGCCCGCCCCGGCGGCCGTCCTGCCGGTGCGGCGGGAGGCGGGGCGGACGTGCCCGGGGCCGCGGGTTCAGCCCGTGCGCGGGGAGGGGAGCGCGCCGGGGACGGCCTCGTCGCGGGCCGCTGGGGCGGTGGGGGCGGCCGGCGCGGGCATCGCGCGGGCAGCGGGCACGGTGGGCGCGACGGCCGGAGCCGGAGGTTCGCCGGGCACCTCCACGCCGGCGGCCGCGGCCGGGGCCGAACGCCGGTTGCCGTACCGCCGGTGGACGGCCTGCTTGGTGACGCCCAGCGCGGAGCCGACGGCGTCCCAGCTGAAGCCCAGGGAGCGGTCGAACTCGACGGCCGCGGTCACCAGGGTCTCGACGCTGTCGCGCAGTTCCTGTGCGAGCCGGACGGTGGGGGCCGGGGCCCGGCCGTAGACCACGAATCCCGCGGACGGCCCGCCCCGGCGAGGACGGTAGACGTTGCCCAGCTGGGTGGTGAGGGTGCGCAGCGCGTCGACCTGTCGGCGGACCCTCTCGATGTCCCGCACCAGCAGGTGAAGGCTCGCCCTTGCCTGGGCGTCATGAGTTGCGTGTTCGGGCATCAACTGGCCTCTCGAACCGGCTCCTGTGGGTCAAACTCCTTTGACCAACGCGCCAGACTCCCGTGGAGTCACGCATCAGGGGCGCATCGCCCCTTCCGGGGGGCGTGCGCGAGGGTGCGCGCCCTTACTCCACCGGCCCATAGACTGGGGCGGTTGCCCTGCCAGCGTCCGACCTCGGAGCCATCGCGTGTCCATCCAGCCGATCCGCCTCTTCGGTGACCCCGTGCTGCGCATGACGGCGCAGCCCGTGACCGTCTTCGACAAAGAGTTGCGCACCCTCGTCAAGGACCTCGAGGAGACGATGAAGGACGCGCCGGGAGCGGGTCTGGCGGCGCCTCAGATCGGCGTCTCGCTGCGCGTGTTCACCTACTACGTCGACGGTGAGCTGGGCCATCTGGTCAACCCGGACCTCAGCCTGAGCGAGGAGGAGCAGGACGGTCCCGAGGGCTGCCTGTCCCTGCCCGGGCTGCGCTTCGACACCAAGCGCGCCTACGGCGTCGTCGCCAAGGGCTTCACCATGTACGGCGATCCGGTGACCGTCGAGGGCACCCAGCTGCTCGCCCGCTGCATCCAGCACGAGACCGACCACCTCGACGGCATCATCTTCATCGACCGCCTCGACCGCGAGCAGCGCAAGGCCGCGATGAAGGCGATACGCGAGGCCGAGTGGGCCGGTCAGCCCGCGCCCCAGGTCCGTGTCTCCCCGCACAGCACATTCGGCCGCGCACTCTAGGGCCGCGCACCGCAGAAAGGCACCCCGCACGCATGAGGCTCGTCTTCGCCGGCACCCCCGAGGTCGCCGTTCCCGCACTCGACGCCCTGATCGCCTCGGGCCGGCACGAGGTCGTCGCCGTGGTGACCCGGCCCGACGCCACGGCCGGGCGCGGCCGCAAACTCGTCGCCAGCCCCGTGGCCCAGCGCGCGGAGGAGGCCGGCATCGAGGTCCTCAAGCCCGCGCGGCCCCGCGACGAGGACTTCCTGGCACGGCTCCGGGAGATCGATCCCGACTGCTGCCCGGTTGTCGCCTACGGCGCGCTGCTGCCCCGCGTCGCCCTCGATGTGCCCGCCCGCGGCTGGGTCAACCTGCACTTCTCGCTGCTGCCCGCCTGGCGCGGCGCCGCCCCGGTGCAGCACGCCGTCATGGCGGGCGACGAGGTCACCGGAGCCGCGACCTTCCTCATCGAGGAGGGCCTGGACTCGGGTCCGGTCTACGGCGTCGTCACCGAGGACGTCCGCCCCCGCGACACCAGCGGTGACCTGCTCACCCGGCTCTCGTACAGCGGTGCGAAGCTGCTCGCCGCGACCATGGACGGCATCGAGGACGGCACGCTGGTCGCCCGGCCGCAGCCCGCCGAGGGCGTCAGCCTGGCTCCCAAGATCACCGTCGAGGACGCCCGCGTCGACTGGAACGCCCCGGCGCTGCGGGTGGACCGGGTGGTCCGCGGCTGCACCCCGGCGCCCGGCGCCTGGACTTTGTTCGGTGGCGAACGCCTCAAGATCGGCCCGGTCACCCTGCTGCCCGAGCGCACCGACCTGGCGCCCGGCGAACTGGAGGTCACCAAGCGAGCCGTGTACGTGGGTACCGGCAGCCACGCCGTGGAACTCGGCGAGGTGCGGCCGCAGGGCAAGAAGGCGATGCCCGCCGCCGACTGGGCGCGGGGCGTCCGCGTCTCCTCGGACGCCCGGCTCGGCGTCTGACCGCGCCCCCCACGTACGCTCGAGGCGGGGCGCCACCGTGCCCCGCCGTACCACCGACACTCCGGAGCACCTTCCACGTGAGCGAACCGTCACGCCGCCGACCGCGTCCCGCCGCCCGCCAGGGCGGTAACCCCGCCGGGCCCTCGCAGGGCGGCCGGCCCTACCGCAAGCCCCAGCGCGACCCCGTGCGCATCCTGGCGTTCGAGGCGCTGCGGGCGGTCGACGAGCGGGACGCGTACGCCAATCTCGTCCTTCCGGCGCTGCTGCGGGAGGCGGAGGCCGAGGCGGCGCGCAAGGGCCGGGCCTTCGACCGGCGCGACGCCGCCCTCGCCACGGAGCTGGTGTACGGCACCCTGCGGCGGCGGGGCACGTACGACGCGGTGATCGCGGCCTGCGTCGACCGGCCGCTGCGCGAGGTCGACCCGCCCGTGCTGGACGTGCTCTCGCTCGGCACCCACCAGCTGCTGGGCACCCGCATCCCCACCCACGCCGCCGTCTCCGCCACCGTCGAGCTGGCCCGCGTGGTCCTCGGCGACGGCCGGGCGAAGTTCGTCAACGCGGTGCTGCGCCGCATCGCCGCACGGGACCTGGACGCCTGGCTGGACGAGGTGGCGCCGCCCTACGACGAGGATCCAGAGGATCACCTCGCCGTCGTCCACTCGCACCCGCGCTGGATCGTCTCGGCGCTGTGGGACGCCCTCGGCGGGGGCCGTGCGGGCATGGAGGAACTGCTCGCGGCAGACAACGAGCGTCCCGAGGTGACCCTGGTCGCGCGCCCCGGCCGGGCCACGCCGCAGGAGCTGGCCGACGCGCTCCCCGCGGACAGCGCCCTTCCGGGCCGGTGGTCGCCGTGGGCGGTCCGGCTCGCCGAGGGCGGCGACCCCGCCGCGATCGCGGCCGTGCGCGAGGGCCGCGCCGGCGTGCAGGACGAGGGCAGCCAGCTCGTCGCCGCGGCCCTGGCCGCGGCCCCGCTCGGCGACGGCCCCGACCGGCTCTGGCTGGACGGCTGCGCGGGTCCCGGCGGCAAGGCGGCCCTGCTCGGCGCGCTCGCCGCGGAGCGGGGAGCGGCCCTGGTCGCCTCCGAGAAGCAACTGCACCGGGCTCGGCTCGTCGCCCGCGCGCTGGCCGGCAACCCCGGGCCGTACGAGGTGGTCGTCGCCGACGGCACCCGTCCCGCCTGGCGTCCCGGCGCCTTCGACCGCGTCCTGGTCGACGTGCCCTGCACCGGCCTCGGCGCCCTGCGCCGCCGCCCCGAGGCGCGCTGGCGCAGGCGGGCCGAGGACGTGCCCGGCTTCGCGCCCCTGCAGCGCGGACTGCTGCAGTCCGCGCTGCAGGCGGTGCGCGTCGGCGGGATCGTCGGCTACGCGACCTGCTCCCCGCACCCGGCCGAGACCCGCGCGGTCGTGGAGGACGTCCTGGGCGGCCCGGGCGCCGTCCCCGCCGAATGGGTCGACGCCCGCCCCCTCATGCCCGGGGTCCCCGCGCTCGGCGAGGGGCCCGACGTACAGCTCTGGCCGCATCTGCACGGCACCGACGCGATGTACCTGGCCCTGCTGCGCCGTACCGGGGAGTGACCGCGCGGGGGGGGGGGGGGGGGGGCCCGCGGCCCCCCCCGGCGCCCGGCGCCCGTACGACACTCAACCCGGAAAGAGAAAGTGAGCGCGGCGCATGGCGCGACCGACAAGTCGCCGAATCGCCTGGCTGGTGGGGTGCGCGGTGATGCTCCTGATCGCCGTCCTGCTGAGCCTGGCCGTCGGCAGCCGCCAGATCGCACCCGCCGAGGTGGTCCAGGCACTGCTGCACGGCGGCAGCAGTGACGACGCCCAGGTCGTGCGGGCGCTGCGGGTACCCCGCACCGTCATCGGCGTGCTGGCCGGCGCCGCCCTCGCGGTGGCCGGGACGGTGATGCAGGGCATCACCCGCAACCCGATCGCCGAACCCGGCATCCTGGGCGTCAGCCAGGGCGCCTCCGTCGGGGTGGTGTGCGCGATCGCGTTCCTCGGCGTGCACACGCTCACCGGGTACGTCTGGTTCGCCTTCGTGGGGGCGGCGGTCGCCACCGTCGCCGTCTACGCCGTCGCCGCGGGCGGCTACCGCGGCGCCTCCCCGGTGAAACTCGCGCTGGCGGGCGCGGCGACGAACGCCTTCCTCGCCTCGGTGGTCTCCGGGATCGTCACCACCGACGCCCACGCCCTCGACGAGTTCCGGTTCTGGCAGGTCGGCTCCATCAGCGGCCGCGGCAGCGACGTCATCGGCCAGATCTGGCCGTTCGTGGCGGCCGGACTGCTGCTGGTCGCGGCGCTGGCCCGGGGCCTGGACGCGCTCGCGCTCGGCGACGACGCGGCCAAGGGCCTCGGTCACAACGTGGCTCTGCTGCGCGTGCTGGGCGCGGTGGGTGCGACCGTGCTGACGGGCGCCGCCGTGGCCGCCGTCGGCCCGATCGCCTTCACGGGCCTGGCCGTCCCCCACATCGCCCGGGCCCTGGTCGGTGCGGCGCACCGCTGGGTGCTGCCGGTGGCCGCCCTCCTCGGACCGGTGATGATCCTCGCCTCCGACGTGCTCGGCCGTATCGTCTTCCCGCCCTCGGAGGTCCCGGTGGCCGTCATGACCGCCCTGCTCGGCGTGCCCTTCCTCATCGCGCTGGTGCGGCGCCAGAGGGTGGTCGCCGCATGAGCAGCACGAGCCGCACGCGGACCGCGCCGGCCTCGGATCCGGGCACCGCTCCGTCCGCCGCGACGGCCGCCGGGGGCGCCGCCCGGTCCGCGCGCCCGGCGGGGCACGCCGTGCTGCGCCGCGGGCGGGGCAGCTTCCTGGTCCACCGCAGGGCCGTCCTCGTCTCCGCCGTCCTCGCCGTGCTGCTGGCGGCGGCCGTCGTGGTCTACCTCTGCGTCGGCGAGTCCTTCGTCTCCCCGGTGGAGGTCGTGCGCGTCCTCCTCGGCCGGCCCAGCCCCGACCGGCTCGTCGTCGGCACGCTGCGGCTGCCGCGGCTGGTCGTGGGCCTGCTCGCCGGGCTCGCGTTCGGCATCGCAGGGGCGCTGGTCCAGACCGTCGCCCGCAACCCGCTGGCCAGCCCCGACGTGATCGGCGTGACCCACGGCGCGGGCGCCGCGACGGTCGCCGCCATGAGCTTCGGCCTCGCCTCGCACACCGCGCTCCCGTACGTGTCGATCGCGGGCGGCCTCGCGGCCTCCTTCCTGGTCTACGTCTTCGCCTGGCGCCGCGGACTGCACGCGTCGCGCTTCGTCCTCGTCGGCATCGGCGTCTCCGTGGCCCTCGGCTCGCTGACCCAGCTCTTCCTCACCAAGGGCGACTTCCTCGTCGCGCAGCAGGCCAAGGTCTGGCTGACGGGCTCGCTCAACAGCCGGGGCTACGACCAGGCCGCCCCCCTGGCCACCGTGCTGCTCCTGGCGGTCCCCGCGGTGCTGTGGGCGGCCAGGGCCCAGCGGGGGGCGTCCTTCGACGACGACACCGCCGTGGCCCTCGGCATCCGCCTGGACCGCGTCCGGCTCGGCCTGACCGTGCTCGGCATCGTCCTGGCCTCCGTGGCGACCGGGGCGACCGGACCGGTCGACTTCGTCGCCCTCCTCGCCCCTCAGGTCGCCCGGCGGCTGACCCGTACGGCCCAGATCCCGCTGCTGTCCTCGGCACTGACCGGCGCGCTCGTGGTCGTCGTCGCCGACCTGCTGGCCCGGCGCCTGTTCTCCCCCGTCGAACTCCCCGTCGGGGTGCTCACCGCAGCGGTGGGCGCCCCGTACCTGATGTGGCTGATCGCCCGCACCCGCAGCCGTTCCGGAGGCACCACCTCATGAGCCGTACCAGCCGACTCACCGCCCGGGGACTGACCCTGGCCTACGAGGACCGCACCGTCGTGGACGGCCTGGACCTGGAGATCCCGGACGGCCGGGTCACCGTGATCGTCGGTCCCAACGCCTGCGGCAAGTCCACGCTGCTGCGCGCGCTGGGCCGGCTCCTCAAGCCCCGCTCCGGCACGGTACTGCTGGACGGCACCGAACTCGGCCGCCTACCGGGCCGGCAGATCGCCCGTGCCGTCGGGGTGCTGCCGCAGAGCCCCACGCCGCCGGACGGCATCACCGTCGCCGACCTCGTGGCGCGCGGGCGCCAGCCGCACCAGAAGTGGTGGCAGCAGTGGTCCGAGGCCGACGAACGCGCCGTCACCGAGGCCCTGGAGCACACCGGCACCGCGGACCTCGCGGACCGGCCCGTGGACGAACTGTCCGGTGGCCAGCGCCAGCGGGTGTGGATCGCCATGGCCCTCGCGCAGGAGACCGAGCTCCTCCTGCTGGACGAGCCGACCACCTACCTCGACATCGCCCACCAGGTGGAGGTGCTCGACCTGGTACGCCGCCTCAACCACGGGCGCGGGCGCACGGTCGTCGCCGTGCTCCACGACCTCAACCAGGCGGCCCGCTACGCCGACCACCTCATCGCCATGAAGGCCGGCCGGATCGTCGCCCAGGGCCCGCCCCGCGAGATCGTCACCGCGGACCTCGTCCACGAGGTCTTCGGCCTCACCTCGGTCATCGTCCCCGACCCGGTCACGGGCAGTCCCCTCGTCGTCCCCGGAGTCCCCTGGCAGCCGGCGGCGGCGGACTGACCCCTCCCCCGTCGCACGGCACGACAACGGCGACGGGCAGGCCGACCCCGGGTGGGACCGCACGGGCCGGGAGCACCGGATCACGAGCGGAACCCACCCGAGCTTCACGGACGTCGTCGTCGACTTCGTCCGTCGCGGCGACGACGCCCAAGGCTTCCACGTCACGCCGCGCCGCCGGGTCGTCGAGACCTGTCGAGCGCAGGGAGCACCGTGGATCAACCGTCACGTCGAGGCACCCCTCTCCTGATCGTGCCGGTAGGCGGCGAGGAGGAAGAGCCAGATCTCGCTGACGGTGGGGAAGGGGGCGATCGCGTGCCTGAGTCGTTTGAGCGGGATCTCGCCGGCGACCGCAATGGTCGCCGAATGCAGGAGCTCGCTGACGCCGGGGCCGACGAAGGTCGCTCCGAGGATGACTTCCCGGTCGAGGTCGACGACCAGCCTGGCATGGCCCTGGTAGCCGTCGGCGTAGAGGTTGGCGCCCTGGGCGGCGTTGAAGTCGAGGTCCACGGTCTTGACGCGGTACCCGGAACGTTCCGCCTGCTCGGCGTTCAGGCCCACCGCCGCCGCCTCGGGATCGCTGAAGAAGACCTGGGGTACGGCGTGCTGGTCGGCGGTGGTGGCGTGGTCGCCCCAGGGCGTGTCGTCCAGCGGGCGACCGGCGGCGCGGGCACCGATGGCGTCGCCGGCGGTCCGGCCCTGGTACTTGCCCTGATGGGTGAGCAGGGCACGATGGTTGACGTCGCCGAGGGCGTACAGCCAGTCGCCGTCGACGCCCTGCACCAGGCAGGTGGTGTCCACATCGAGCCAGGAGCCGGGGGTGAGGCCGACCGTGTCCAGGCCGATGTCGTCGGTGGCGGGCGTGCGGCCGGTGGCGCACAGGACCTCGTCCGCCTCCAGCTCGCCGCCGTCGTCGAGGGCGAGGGTGACCGGCCCCTCCGGGTCCGGGCGGCGCAGGCCGGTCACCTGGACGCCGATCCGGACATCCGCGCCCGCCTCTCGCAACCCCTGAGCGACCAGTTCGCCGGCGAAGGGTTCCATGCGGGGGATCAGGCGACGCCGGACGAGCAGCGTGACCTGGGAGCCGAGGCCCTGCCAGAGAGTGGCCATCTCGATGCCGACTCCGCCGCCGCCGATGACGGCCAGGCGAGGGGGCACGCTGCTGGATTCGGTGCCCTGCCGGTTCGTCCAGGGACGGGCCTCGGCGAGGCCCGGGATGTCGGGCAACGCCGGCCGGCTGCCGGTGGCGATGGCCACCGCGTGCCGGGCCGTGAGGGTCTGCCGGGCGCCGTCGTCGCGGGTGACGCCGACTCGTCGGGGCCCGTCGAGACGGCCGTGACCACGGAAGAGGTCGGCTCCGATGGACTTGAGGAACAGCGCCTGTCTGGTGTCGTCCCAGTGGGAGACAGAGCGGTTGCGCCGGGCGAAGACGCCGTCGGCGTCGATCCGGCCGGTGACGGCCTGCCGGGCACCGTCCACGCGCCGCGCGTCGGCGACCGCGAGGACCGGCCGCAGCAGCGCCTTACTGGGCACGCACGCCCAGTACGCGCAGTCACCGCCGACCAGTTCCCGTTCCACGACCGCTACGGAGAGACCCGCGGCACGGGCGCGGTCGGCCACGTTCGCACCGGCCGGGCCCGCGCCCAGCACGACCACGTCGTAACGCGCGCCTGTCTGGGTTTCGCGCGATTCACTCATGTTCTTCCTCGCATTCCTGGGAGTGCCTGACGGCGGTCGCGGCCGCTGCGATACCGCCCGTCGGGCCCGGCCGGCCGGCCGGGTCGGGCCGTCGGTCAGGCGTGCGTGTGCGGGGCGACGATCGGACATTCGGCGTCGGCGAGGACGTCGCGGTGGTCCGTGAGGATGTGCAACGCCGGATCGCCCACGAGCTCGGCGAACTCGCCGCCGCCGAGCCCACGGCCCGGGGAGCCTTGCCTTGTGTCTCGCCGATGTGGCCGCGGGCAAGGGCGTCGGAGAGGGCCGGCGATGCGCGTTTCGGCGGTCCAGGCGTGGCGGGGCCGCTCCGGTTCCCCGGCGCCCGACCTCGGCGACACCCGCTCCTCTACAGGTGTGGGCGGACAGGCAACAGTAGGTGCAATTGTTGTACTCGGCGGCGGCGATCGCCAGCCGTTCCCCGACCGGGGCCGGGATCATGGCCTCCGGTCCGCCCCGAGGGCAGCACCCTCGCGGCGATCGGCCGATTCCGACCACCACGTCAACGGTCCGCCCGTGCACCGCACCCTGGGCGGCCCCCACCCGCGGTCCGTCCCTGCACCGCGGGTGCACGGTAAGAGCCGGGGCGATGCACGACACAAACAGGGCATAAGAGACACTCCAGCACCGTCTGGGAGGTAGCCATGCCGGAGTACGGCAAGAGCCCACAGCGCATCTCACAGCTCACCGACCTGCAGTACCGCGTGACCCAGCAAGACGACACGGAGCCCTCGTTCTCCAACGCCTACTGGGACAACAAGGCACCCGGCATCTATGTGGACATCGTGTCCGGGGAGCCCCTCTTCGCCTCGGTCGACAAGTACGACAGCCGGACCGGCTGGCCCAGCTTCACGAGGCCCCTGGGGTCGGGCCACGTCGTCGAGAGGCCCGACACCAGCCACGGCATGGTCCGTGTCGAAGTACGGTCGGCTCAGGGGGACAGCCACCTCGGGCACCTGTTCCCGGACGGGCCCGGCGACCGCGGAGGACTGCGGTACTGCATCAATTCCGCCTCGCTCCGCTTCGTCCCCCGGGAGGATCTGGAGCAGGAGGGCTACGGTCAGTACCTGAGCGTCTTCGAGACGACGCAGGAGGACGCCGCCGAGAGCCGATGACCGGCGACCAGGGCGGGGCCACGGAGCCCTGAACGCACGACGGATCGGCGGCCCCGTCCTGCGGCTCGGGGCCCGGTAGGGCCCCAGCCGATACCGTGGACAGCAGTACGGGAAACGCTCATGTGCTGCGGCGCCCAAGGGGTCGGGTCACCTTTACGGAGCGGAGCCGGCCAGGGCAGTGGAGCGGATCCCTCCGATGGGGTCATCTTCCGCCGCGCGGCGCCAGAAGACGCCCGCCGGACCGTACGAGCGACGGCGCCGTCGGGCCCGACAGAAGGACCGCACAGTGACCAGGAACATCGACAGCCCGCACCCGCAGGACGGCGCGATCGTGCCGCCTGACCAGATCCCCACCGCTGTCACCGCCGGCCGCCTGGCCTACGGCGATGGCACGACCCAGACCTTCCGACCCGACGGAAGCACCTCCTACTTCGAGGCAGGACGCCGGACGGAGGGCACGTGGTCCGTCGACGAGAACGGCCGCTTCTCCTCCTTCTGGCCGCCCTCCTACCAAGCGTCCTACGATCTGCGATGGGTCGTGGACGGAGGAGAGGTCGTCGGCCTTCGGTTCTCCGACCTGAGGACCGGTACCAGCTTCGACGGCCGTTTCCAGTAGCCCCGGGTTCCGCCTGAACCGGCAAGCCCGGGAGGTGGCCGACCAGCGTTCCTGCCGCCCCGCCGGCGACGGCGTGCCATCCGGAGGGCCGGCGGGATCGCAGCACCGCGATGCCGCTCGAGAAACGGTCTGACGCCACCGATCGGGACCGATGGGCGACCGGTATCGCCTGGCCGTGCCAGTCGCCGACGGGTTTCCACGCCAAACAGAATCGGACACACGATGAGCGATGTAACGTACACCAACCTACGGTTCGACCCGGACCTGACGTCGTTTCACTCCCTCGCCGGGGAGATGGCAAAGGCCTTCGGATACAAGGCCGAGCTCACCATCGACGGTCGACTCGCCCAACTGATCCGGTTGCGCGTCGCACAACTCACGCCCTGCTCCTACTGCCTGATCCTGCATACGAGAACGGCACTCGAGAAGGGCATCGACCCGGACAAGGTCGCCCACCTCGCGAGCTGGCGTCAGAGCGAGATGTTTTCCGCATCCGAACGAGCCGCTCTGGCGTACTGCGAAGGGTTGACGAACTACGATCTGAACGGGTTTCCGGCCCTGCACGAAGAGCTGGTCAACCATTTCGACGAGACGGAGGTCGCGGAGCTCGCCGCCGTCGTCATCAACATGAACGTCTGGACTCGGCTGAAGCTCGCCCAAGGCGCCACACCTCACGCCGCGGCCGGCGACGCGGATCCTGTATCCGGCTGAGCGGGAGCGTCGATTTCCACGCTCACCAGGCGCCGTTACGACGGCCTGCTCTCGGGCTGCCCACAGCGGCCGCCCTCGCCCTTGTCCCGGGCCTGCCCAACCACCACCTGCCCGGGCTCGGCACGCCCTACAGCCCCCGCAAAGCGGTCACCCGCTCACCGTGCACCCGGAGCCGACCAGCCCGCTCGACCGGGTGGCCGCCCGCAGGCGTCCAGGAACCGTTGCGAACAAGTTCCGGCTTGGTCGCGAAAACGCTGTCCGAGGCGAGTCCGGCCGCACGGCAGCGGTCCGGGTCGCACGTCCAGGAGCGCGGGATGTACAGCTCCCGGTCCACCGCCGCGTGACCGCGTTCACCGGCATAGACCAGGTAGACCGCAACCTGGGAGTTCTCGATCCGTCCCGCCGTGCCGGTGTACTGGCGCTGGACCCCGACCGTGTGGGTGCCCTTCTTCACGTCCCCGGTCTCGTCGACCACCAGGACCGCGGCATCGTCATGCAGGTGCTCGACGACGTATTCGCGCACGTCGTCACGGACGCCATCGGCATCCCAGACGGCTCGGCACAGTAGATGCCGCATGCCGTGCGGGCTGGTCTCCCCGGCCCACTCCGCGATCGTCCAGCGGTTCTTGCGCGGCAGGTCCGACAGCAGGCCCAGTACCAACCGCCGGGCCCGCAACCGGGGTTCGACCCGGGCGAACCGGCCCGCGATCCGGCCCATGGCCACCTCGAACGCCTCCCGCCAGCGGACGGGATCCATGCTGTGACCAGCCGCTACCATCTCATCATCAGTCCACACAACTCACGATGATCAAGGATGCCACCGCTATGAGTTGCCTCGGGCAGCCCGGGCAAGTTGTCAGCGGCGGCGACTACCTTTGCCGGTGTGACAGATGAGCTTCGTGAAGCGTTGATTCCCTTTCGTACGAGGGCCGTTGAGGTGGGCAGTGTGTTCCACCGTGTGGACCCGATACCGGCGGAGGAGGTGGACCGGTGGATCGGCCACGCCCGGCCTTGCGCGATCCTCAGGTTGGACGGAGAGGGGCCGGTCGCGGGGAGGTTCGGTGGGCCACTGCTGCTGCCCGCCGACGTCCCGGACCCCCAGCACCCGTACGTCGGGTACATCGACTTCGCCGCGTTGCCGAAGGGCTCGACGGACCTTCCTCTGCCGCCGGACGGACGCCTGCTGCTCTTCGCCGAGATCTGGGAGCTATGGGACGGCGACAACCGCGGCCATGCCGTCTATGTCCCGGCCGGCACCCCGGTGACAGAGCGCGACAGATATACCTGGACGGCCTACGGGGACAACGACGTCGACGAGTTCCGGGAGAACTTCGACAACTTCCCGCAGGACGAGCTGAGAGTCACAGCCGAACCGGACCTGCCGGGCCAGTCACCTGGCGGCTTCCCGCACCACGACGGGCTCCAGGCCGTCTGGGGAGACGTCGTGCGCAGGAGGCGGCACCTGCAGATCGGCGGATACCCGGCGAACCCGGAGCTGCAGATGGAAACCATCGCGAGTTGCGCCGTGGAGGAGGCCGAGCAAGGGCGGTGGGGCGGCGGTGAGCCGGTGTCGGGCGACCCCGAGGACTGGGTCATGCTGGCTGTCTGGGACGCGGATGTCGCAGACAGGGAAGGCACGGAAATGCAGTGGTCCATCCAGCGCGCGGACCTGGAGGCCGGTCGCTTCGACCGCACCTACGTGACCGGTTACTACAACCCCTGACCCGGCCGGGCGAGCCGGTGACCGTGACGGGCGGTCACGGGGCTGTGCGGATCTGGTCCCTCGTCGACTACAGCACCCCAGAAGGCCGCATGTGGGGATGGGATCCCAACCAACGATGCCCTGATCACGGGCACGCTCTGTTCCCCGAAGACCTCACACTGGCCGAACGGCTCTGCGGGTGGCTGGACGGACGGGAGGACTTCCCGGAGGCGCCCGCTGGCCCGTACTGCCCAGATCGCTGAAACCGCGGCACTGCAGTGCGGCTGCATCCCGGTGACCACTCCGCCAGGCAGCCTTGCGCGCCTCACAGGTCAGCCGAAGCGACCAGCACAATGAGCGCGTGGCCGAGGGCGGCCCAGTCGGTCGCCCGCAACAGGGCGGCCGGCTCGGGCAGGTGGGCGGTTTCGTGGTTCGCGGACATGACGTCAGCCTTCAGCAGGGGTCTGACAACGGCCGTACACATCAGGCGAATCCGCCTCTTTCGCCCGCGTTTCGCGTCGGTTGTGGGGCGGCGGTGAGCGGTGTGAAGAGGGAGAGTAGATTGCGGCTGCCATTGGCATCGAATTCAGCGACAGCCTGGAGAGCTTTGTGACCGCATCCCCCCGCCGTGCCTGGCACCGCCCCGGCACCCTGATAGCAGCCGCCGCGACCGGCGTCATCGGCCTCGGCCTGTGCGCCACCCCGGCGTCCGCCCACACGCGTACCTGGACCGTGGATTGCTCCCACGTGGAGTTCAATCTGCAGGCCTACAGCGGCAACGTCAAGAACACCGTGACCCTTACCGCGGACGGCAAGGAGCTGCTGCCGACCACCACTTTCGGTAGGTCGTTCACGCAGACCCTGGACCTCCCGCCGCACACCGCCGAGGTGAAGCTGCACCTCAGCGTGGTGGCTGGCGACGACAAGCGAGGCAACAAGGGCTACTCGTTCGAGGACGACGCCACGGCCCCGGTCTGCGAGGGCTCGGGTCAGCCCACGCCCCCGGTGACGCCCACGCCCACCCCGACGGAGACGAAGACCACCGAGTCTCCCAAGCCCAGCGAGACGCCGAGCGTGTCGCCCAGTGAGTCGGCCGACACAGCCCCCTCCGCGGCGCCCTCGACCCCCTCCACCGACGAGTCCCCGGCCGGCGACCTCGCCGAGACCGGTGCCTCCAGCTCCACCCCGCTGCTCGCGGGCGGTGCGGCCGTCGCGCTGCTCGCCGGCGGCGGCCTGCTGTTCGCGAACCGCAAGCGTCGCGCCGCAGCCCGTCACTGACCCCGGTCACCGACGGCGGCGCGGTGACGCGCCACGCATGACAAGGGTGCCGGACCGTGCTCCGTACGGTCCGGCATCCGGCTTTTCGCGCCCTGTCACGGACGCCCCGCGTCAGGAGGCCACGGGCCCCCGTGCGGCGGAGGCCTCGAACTCCCCCTTGCGCAGCCGGTACACCTGCAGCCGCAGGTCGTAGTACTTCTCGGTCTCCCCGACCCATTCCATGCCGACGCCGCGGGCGGTTGCGGCGCCGCGGTCGTTGTTGGGGCGGACCACGGCGAAGAGCTCGTCCACGCCCGAAGCGAAGGCGTACTTCGCAAGGGCGTGTCCGGCTTCGGTGGCCAGGCCCCTCCCCCAGAACGGCTGGGCCAGCTGCCAGCCGATCTCGAGGTCGACGCCGTAGGGCGGGAGCGGCAGGACGGCGGCTCCGCCGACGAGTTCGCCGGTCTCGCGCAGTTCGATCGCCCAGCGTCCGGCCGGCCGTTCCAGGGCCGCGCCGTCGTCCTGCCAGGAGCGCAGCAGTTCCCGCATGGACGCGACGTCGGGTTGCCGGGTCATCGCCGGGGCCAGCCAGCGCGTCACGTCGTCCGTCCCGTAGACGGCCAGGGCCCCCTCCGCGTCGTCGGTGCGCCACGGCCTCAGGACGAGCCGGGGGGTCTCGATCCGGCTCTGCTCGTTGCCCTCCGTGCGCCGTGCCGCGGCCGTACCAGTCATCTGCGTCTTCCGTCCCTGTCGCGGGCCCCCGGCCGTACGTCCGTCGGGCGCCCGAAGTACCCCTCTGGCCTTGAACAACGCGAAATGGCGGCCCTCCCTTCCCGCCCGACGCCGATCCGGTACGGGAGCGACTTCGCGAAGGTCCTGGGGTAACCGTCATCACTGGCTTGACAGGTTACATTCCTCCTGTTTGCATATAACCACGAAAACGATGTGAAGGGGTTAGCCATGGCCACCGTGCACCACCGCTACGCCCAGGTGCGGGGGCACCGGCTCTTCTACCGGGAGGCCGGCCCGGCCGACGCTCCCGCCGTCGTGCTCCTGCACGGTTTCCCGACCAGTTCGTTCATGTTCCGCGAGCTGATCCCGCGACTCGCCGGCCGCTACCGGGTCATCGCGCCCGACCACCTCGGCTTCGGGTTCTCCGACGCCCCTGGCGCGGACGCGTTCGCCTACTCCTTCGACGCCCTCGCCGGCCTCACCAAGGACCTGCTCGACCAGCTCGGCGTCACGCGCTACGCGCTCTACGTCCAGGACTACGGCGCGCCGATCGGCTGGCGCCTCGCACTGGCGACCCCGGCGCCGTCACCGCGATCGTCACCCAGAACGGAAACGGCTACGAGGCCGGGCTCGTCCAGGAGTTCTGGTTGGACGTCCGCGCGTACCAGGACGAGCAGACCCCCGAGACCGAGGCGGGCGTCCGCGCGGCGCTGAGCCTCGAGGGCATCAAGTGGCAGTACGTCACGGGAGTGGCCGACGAGACCACCGTCAGCCCCGACACCTGGCACCACGACTTCCAGTCGGTCTCCCGGCCCGGCAACGACCTCGTGCAGCTCGCGCTCTTCCGCGACTACGCCACCAACATCGCGCTCTACCCGCGCCTGCACGAGTACCTGCGCACCCACCCCGTGCCGGTGCTCGCGGTCTGGGGCGCGAACGACCCGATCTTCGGGCCCGAGGGCGCCCGCGCCTTCGCCCAGGACGCGCACCGGGCACAGGTCCACCTCCTCGACGGGGGCCACTTCCTCCTGGAGACCCACGTCGAGACCGTCGCGGAGCTGATGCTGGCCTTCCTCGGCGGGGCGGGGCTCGCCCACTGAGTCCCGGACCCCGCTCACCGCACACACCGCCGTACGACGATTGCGAGGGCCCATGACCGCCCACACCGGTTTCCACGAGGGAGAACTGGCCGTCCAGCGACGTGCGGGCGTCGCCCGTGAGGCCGCGCGCCTGCGTGGCATGCTCGACCGGCCGCGCCTCGGCGGCGCGGTGGCCCGCTTCCTGGCCGACCGCGAACTGGCCGCGCTCGGCGCGCGCGACGAGGGCGGGCGCCTGTGGGTCTCCGCGCTCACCGGCGCCCCCGGCTTCCTGTCGACCCGGGACGACGTCGTACGCGTCGCGGCCCGCCCTCGCGCGGGGGACCCGCTCACCGGGCTCGCCACCGGCGGGGCCGCGGCCCTGATCGTGGTCGACTTCGCCGTCCGCCGCAGGCTGCGCCTCAACGGCACCCTCGCCGCGGCCGACGACGCGGGCTTTGAGCTCGCCGTCGACCAGGCGTACGGGAACTGCCCCCAGTACATCCAGCAGCGCCTGCTCGGCCCCGCTCCGGCGGGCGGCCCGGCCGAGGACACGCTCCCGGCCGGAGCCCGGGCCGGCACACCGGCCGCCGACGGGCTCGACGCCGCGCAGGCCGCCATGGTCGGCCGGGCCGACACCTTCTTCCTCGGCACCGCCCACCCCGAGCGCGGCGCCGACGTCTCCCACCGGGGCGGACCGCCGGGCTTCGTCCGGGTGGCGGCCGACGGCAGCCTCTGGTGGCCGGACTATCCGGGCAACAACATGTTCAACAGCCTCGGCAACCTTGCCGCGGACTCCGCCGGCGCCCTGCTCTTCGTCGACTTCGCCACCGGGACGACCCTGCAGCTGTCCGGCACCGCGGCCGTCGACTGGATCACCCCCGGGGCTCCCGGCGACGACGGCGGCACCGGCCGCCGGGTCCGCTTCACCCCGCGGCACGTCGCAGCGGGGCGGATCCCGGTCCGGGCGGACGGCGTCCTGCCCTACCGCCTCAACCCGACGCTCACCGGTTGACCGAGGTCAGCCGCCGGTCACCGCGGCCAGCAGCCCCTGGAAGTCCTCCTCGCAGGCCGGGCATCCGCGCAGGTGGACCGCGACGCCGGGATAGCGCCGCAGCGGTGCGGCGTCCGCGAGGAACAGCTCCAGATAGACGTCCATCAGGTCGAGCGCGGCGTCGCAGCCCGGGTCCAGGGGGTCGGTGCGCAGGAGGTCGTCAAGGCCCTGCCATTCGTTCATGAGCGCCTCGCTGTCGTCAGGGGCAGATGTCCATTGGCTGCGAGCCGGGCTCGGAGCTTACGCCGCGCGTCGAACATCGTCTTGTAGAGCGCGTTGCGGTTCGTCCCGAGTTCGGCGGCGAGTGTGTCGGCGTCCACGCCGTTCACCGCGAGCGCGGTGAACACCCGGCGCTGGCGTTCCGTGAGCTCCTCCGCGACGGCCTCGCGCAGGGCCTCGACGAGCTCCCGGGCCTCGCTCTGGCGCACGGGGTCGACACCGAGCCGGTCCGGAAGCCGCTCCCACGCCTCCGGGTCGAGCTGCACGCCGGCCGTCCGCCAGAAGTGGCGGCCGAGCTTGCTCGACACCTCGTGCATGACGAACTTGTACGCCCAGGTCGTGAAACGGCTGTCACCGCGGAAGTCGCCGATCTTCCGGGTGATCGACAGCAGGGCGTCGGCCGCGGCCTGGTGGGCGATGTCGTCCAGCTCCGGCCCGGCGATGCCGTGCCGCGACCCGCGCCGGTTCAGCTCCGCGTACGCGATCCGCAGCAGCAGCGCGTGCAGCCGGCCCGTCGCCTCCTCGTACGCCTCGCCGTCCGCCGACAGCGCCCGCACCCACTGCGCGGACTCCGCGCCCATGGGCCGGCCGCCCCGGCCCCCGTCGCCGGCCCGGTCGTCGTTCTCAGCGCAACCCATGCAGTGATCCTAGACGCGGACAACGGACGCGGCCGCCCGCGCCCACCGCCGCGGCCGTGCCCGCCACGCCCGCCGCGCCCGCCGCGACCGGCTCCTTCCCGGGAGGTAAGACCCGCGCCTGCCGTGTCACCAATGGGTGTACGGAAATGAGAGAGCCGCGAGCAAGGAGGGACCGTGACCGGCTACCACAGGAACCCGGAGGCCGTCTCGCGACTGTCACCGGAGCAGTACCGCGTGACACAGGAGAAGGGCACCGAGCGCCCCTTCACGGGCGCCTACCTGGACAACAAGGAGCCCGGGATCTACGTCGACGTGGTCTCCGGAGAGCCGCTGTTCGCCTCGGTCGACAAGTACGACAGCCGCAGCGGGTGGCCGAGCTTCACCCGGCCGCTGGACCGGACCCACGTCATGGAACGACCGGACCCCGGATACGGGCTGCTGGCCACCGAGGTCCGCTCGGCGGTGGGCGACAGCCACCTGGGGCACGTCTTCCCCGACGGCCCCCGGCAGACGGGCGGCCTGCGGTACTGCATCAATTCCGCCTCGCTGCGCTTCGTCCACGCCGATGATCTGGAGCGGGAAGGTTACGGGGCCTACCTCGGGTTGTTCGACAATGGTGACAGGACCGATTCGGAGGATTGACATGGCAGGACAGACACAGAGGGCCGTGCTCGCCGGCGGTTGCTTCTGGGGCATGCAGGACCTGATCCGCAAGCAGCCGGGCGTCGTCGCGACCCGCGTCGGCTACACGGGCGGCGACGTGCCCAACGCGACCTACCGCAACCACGGCACCCACGCCGAGGCGATCGAGATCCTCTTCGACCCCGAGAAGACGGATTACCGGGCGCTGCTGGAGTTCTTCTTCCAGATCCACGACCCGTCGACAAGGAACCGCCAGGGCAACGACATCGGCGTGAGCTACCGCTCGGCGATCTACTACGTGGACGACGAGCAGAGGCGCGTCGCGGAGGACACCATCGCCGACGTCGACGCCTCGGGCCTGTGGCCCGGCAAGGTCGTCACCGAGGTCGAGCCCGTCGGGCCCTTCTGGGAGGCCGAGCCGGAGCACCAGGACTACCTGGAGCGCTACCCCGAGGGGTACACGTGCCACTTCCCGCGGGCGAACTGGCGACTGCCCGTCCGCGCGAAGGGCTGACCCACCCCGCCGCGCCGCCCTGGTGACGGGCTCGGGCGGTGCGACGGCCCCCGGCGGCCCGGGACCCACAGCGGTCCCGGGCCGCCGTCGTACACCGAAGGTCAGCCGGCGGCCGCGGCGCGGGCACGGCGGTGGTGGCGCCGCGCCTTCATCCGGTTGCCGCAGGCGGCCATGGAGCACCAGCGGGCGGTGTTGGCCTTGCTGCGGTCGAGCAGGAACAGCCGGCACTCGTCGTTCGCGCAGGGCCGCAGACGTCCTGGCCTGTCCTGCTGAAGGGCTCCCCACACCGTGACGGCCCGGACCGCGGGCATGCGGTCCGCGGGTGCGCGCAGCACCCAGTCGATGCCGTGCGCGGACACCCGCGGCACCCGGGTGACTCCGGTGAGCAGCTTCTGGAGGTCGCCGGGCTGCCCGTCTCCGCGCGTGACGCGCTGCAGCGCGTCACGCGCCGCCAGGAGGTGGCCCAACTCCTGCGCCGTCCCCGCGCCGCCGTGCGCGCGCAGCCAACGGCGGCCGGCGTCCGGATCGGCGAGTTCGTCCACCCGCATCCCGTCGACGACTGGCGTCGAGTTGAGCAGCTCCAGCAGGAAGTCGTCGTCCGCCGTGTCGGCCGTCATGCCGGCGCCCCCTTCCCGGGTAACCTTCCATCGTGCGTTCGAAGGTTACACCCGCTGGCCGCCGGGGAGCGGCGCACCGGGCCACGGAGTCCTCCGCCGCGGTTCACGCCGCTCCGGCCGGAGCGAAACCGCCGGCGGCGGCCGGCGCCGATCGCGCCCCTCCCCGACGGCGCGGCGCGGTTCGCGGCCGGCGCCGGCCGGTACGGGGACGTGGCACGGGAAGCCCGCATCCCCTCGCGGCGTGCCGCTCTCCTCGCGTCAGAAAGTGGTCTTCCGCGGCTGGGTGATCACCACGATGACGGAGGTGACGCCGGACGCGAGAGCGGCCACGAACTCCTTCCGGAGCTCCGCCGTGGTCGTCACCTCTGCCGCCCTGCAACCGAAGCCCCGCGCGACGGAGGCGATGTCCAGGCCCGGCAGATCGAGCCCGGGCACGCCCGGGGTCTCCTCCAGGTCGGCGAAGGACTTCAGGATCGAGTACTCGCCGTTGCGCAGCGCGACGTACACGACGGGCAGCCCCTGCTGCACGGCCGTCCACAGCCCCTGCACCGAGTACTGGAAGGAGCCGTCCCCGATCAGCGCCACCACCGGGCGCCTGACCCCGCGGTCCCGGTCACCGAGGGCGATGCCGACAGCCGCGGGCAGAGCCCAGCCGATGCCACCGCTGGGTGTGGCGAAGGAGGACTCGGGCTCCACGGCCGGCAGCCACTCGGCGTGCTCGGCCATGGTCGAGGTGGACTCGTTGACGAAGACGGCGTGTTCGGGACGGACTTCGCCGAGCGCGGCGTAGACCTCGGCGGGTGCCGGGGGGCCGCTCGGCGTCCTGGCCGGCTTCCCGGGGCGCGGCATGGGCTCGGGGTGCTCTCGGTCCCGGCCCTCGGCGACCGCCTCGGTGAGGAGTTCGATCGACATCCGGGCGTCGCCCAGCAGGCTGTCTCCGACACGGGCGGCCGCGGCGACCGCCGGGTCGCTCGTGATGTGCAGCAGTTCGGTCCCCGGAGGCAGGATCTCGCCCGGCACGTAGGGGTAGTACCGGAAGACCTCGGCACCGATGACCACGACCAGGTCGTGCCCGGTGAACCGTTCACCGATGGCCCGTACGGACA
This sequence comes from Streptomyces sp. ME19-03-3, assembly GCA_033793685.1. GTDB lineage: Bacteria > Actinomycetota > Actinomycetes > Streptomycetales > Streptomycetaceae > Actinacidiphila. The sequence goes on from JARAXD010000001.1 coordinate 176,307, forward strand.
TGCCGAGCGGGCCCTGGTAGAGCGGGTGGTCTTCGGGGAACGAAGCGCGGTCCGCGAGCGGCGGGCCGTAGACCGCGGCCCTCAGCCGCTCGGCGAGCGCCACCGCGGCGTGCCACCCGCCGGCGCGGTCCACCTCGGGCCCGAAGACCAGGGCCGGACGCCGGCTCGCCGTGATGCGGGAGGCGAAGCCCCTCAGGCGCTCCGGGTCCGGCGCGTACGCCGTGCTGACGTCACGCACGACGGCGGGGCCGGCCAGGGGCCGGTTCCAGTCGTCGAGCGGGATGGACAGGAACACCGGTCCCGCGGGCGGCTGCGACGCTGCGGCGTAGGCACGCATGAAGGCCTCGGGCACGTCCTCGGCGCGCAGCGGCTCGTACGCCCACTTCACCCATGGCTTGGGCAGCGTCGTCGCCTCCCGGTTGCCCAGATAGGGCTCGCCGATGACCAGTTCGCGGTGCTGCTGGCCCGCGGTGACGATCAGTGGGGTGTGGCCGTGGTACGCGGCGACCAAGTTGCCCACACTGTTGCCGAGCCCGGCCGACGAGTGCACGTTGACCAGCGCCGGTCGGCGGGTGGTCTGGGCGTAGGCGTCCGCCATGGCGATGACGGAGGCCTCCTGGAGGGCCAGGACATAGGTGAAGTCGTCCGGGAAGTTCTGGAGGAACGTCTCCTCGGTGGATCCCGGGTTACCGAAGACCGTGGTCAGTCGAAGTGACCGCAGCAGGTCGTAGGTCACGCTGTGGACAGTGGATCGCTCGCTCATGGTGCGCAGGCTCCCGAAGGCCGGACGGCGGTCGAGGCGGAGGGCACCCGCCGGCCGCGGAATGCCCCACTTCGCCACGTACCGCGACGGTAGGTGGCGGTCGCGCGCTCGACCAGGACATCGGACATGTCTGCCTGTCCGGTCATTCCAACGGGTGGTACGGGCGACGGGCACCGGTCGGCGCGCCCTTGCCCGGCCGCCGACCGGCCGCCCTGCGTTCCGGTACCGCCTGGGGGAGGCGGCGGGGCGGAGCCGCGTCCCCCAGGCGGTACCGGAACGCCTGGGGGAGGCGGCGGGGCGGAGCCGCGTCCGCGCTTCTCCCGCGGACGGGCGTGGCGGGAGCGGCCCGGGTGCGGCGTCGTGCGGGACCGTTGCGATCAGGGCGCGGTCGAGGACGGCGAGCGACGGTGAGCGCCATGCGCCGGATCCGGCCATGCCGCGCCGCCCGTGGGCACCGCGGGTGAGCGGTCCGCCGTACCGCCGCGCCCCGGGCACGGCGACCCGCCGGTGTCCCGGTCGGGTGCGCTGAGGTAGGCCCACCCGAGCGGGTTCCGGCGCAGGCGCCGCACCTCGACGCCGTCGATCGCCGCGTTCCCCCGCGCTTCGCACTCGTACGCGTCGTCGGCGCGGCGCATCGCGGACCGCACCGCGTCCTCGGCGTCGGCGGCCGCGCCGATCACGTAGTAGTGGTTGCGCACGGCGCCCTTGGCCGTACGGAACCGCAATCCCACGAGCCATCGGTCCTCGATGGCGACGGTGGCGGGCATCGGCACAGTTCTCCTCGTTCCCGGTCTACGCGGCGGCCGCGTCGCGGACGCCGCCCGTCGATCCGTTGGAACAGCGGGCGCGGCGCCCTCCATCGCAGGCCGGACAGGCCCCCGCGAACCTGGGAACGGTGGTACCACCCCCGTGCGCGGCGGCGCTCGGGCCCCTTCGGCGGGCCGGCGCCGCACCGCGGGGGCGAGCAAGCCGCGGCCGGAACCGCGGTTCAGCCCCCGCTGGGGCCGAAGCGCTCGGTGCGGATCCGGTCCGGGTGGTGGCCCAGGGCCACCAGCAGTCCCGCGGCCGTTTCGACGAAACCGGTGGGTCCGCACACGTAGCAGGTGGGCTCGAAGTCCGCCGGCCAGCCCCATTCGGCGAGGTCGCGTGCCTCGATCCGGCCGACGGGCCGGGTACCGCCGTCCGGCGCCGCGCGGGTGTGGAGGTACGTGGTGTCGAGGCCGGGCGCGCTGTGGTCCAGTTCGGCCGTGTAGAACCGGTCCTCGGGCGTGCGCACGGAGTACAGCAACCGGAACGGGGCGCGGCTGCCCGCGGCGGCGCGGCCGCGCACCATCGCCATCAGCGGGACGATCCCGGAGCCGCCCGCGACCAGCAGGACCGGTTCCGTCTGCTCGGGACGCCAGACGAACCAGCCGCCGACGGGGCCGCGGAGCTCGACGGCGTCCCCGACGGCGAGGTCGTCGGTCAGGTACGGCGAGACCTCCCCGTCCTCGACCCGCTGCACGGTCAGTTCCAGACGGTCTCCGTCGGCCGTGGACGCCAGGGAGTAGCTGCGCTGGGTGCTGTAGCCGTCCTCCGCGGTGAGCCGGACGTCGACGTGCTGGCCGGGCAGGTGGCCCGGCCAGCCGGGCACGTCGAACACCAGGGTCCGCGCCGCCGCGGACTCGCTGCGCCGTTCCACCAGTTCGGCGGGGAGCCAGCGCAGACGCTCGCCTAGTCGCCTTGGTACCTCTGTTCGCGCCATGGGTCTCCGTAGTCGTGGTAGCCGACGCTCTCCCAGAAGCCCGGCTCGTCGTCCGGCATCAGCCGGATGCTGCGGACCCACTTCGCCGACTTCCACAAGTACAGGTGCGGGACCAGCAGCCGGGCGGGGCCGCCGTGATCAGGAGCGAGTTCCTCGCCGTCGTACGCATAGGCGATCCACGCCCGCCCGTCGAGCAGGTCCTCCAGGGGCAGGTTGGTGGTGTAGCCGCCGTAGGAGTGTACAAGCGCGTACTCGGCGGCGGTCTCGACGTCGGCGAGCAGCACGTCGAGGGAGACACCCCGCCAGTGGGTGCCGAACTTCGACCACTTGGTCACGCAGTGCAGGTCGACCGTCGGGGTCTGCGCCGGCAGCGCCATGAATTCCGCCCAGCTCCACCGGTTGCGGGTGCCGTCCTCGGTGGTGACGGTGAACTCCCACTCCTCGCGGGGGATCCGCGGGGTGGGGCCGGCGGACAGGACAGGGAAGTCCAGGGTCTCGTACTGCCCCGGCGGGAGCTTGTGGCCCGACGTGGGACGACGGCCGTGGAATCCGCGCGAGATGATCGACATGCCGCGTCGTCCTTCCTCTCCTCGCGCCCCGGCTCGCCCGCGGTGCGTATTTTCAGGATCGCGGACCAGGCGAATCCGGTCCAGTGGAGCCCGGTGGGGCGCGGCCGCGCTCGTGGCGCCCCGGCCGCCGCGACGGTCCGGACCGCCGACGGGTGCGTGCCCCGCCCCGGCGCCCCCGGCCCGCGGCTCAGCGCATCCGGGTCGCCGCCCGGCGGCGGTCCGCCAGCACCTCGCGGGCGGCCCGCGTGCCCGAGGCCAGCGCGCCCTGGAACGACCCGGTGGCCCGGTGGTCCCCGCACACGTAACGTCCCGGGGCGAAGCGGGTGGTCCGGGTCATCGCATGCGGCGCCGGCATCGCGGGCAGTGCCTCGCGGACGGTGCAGCGGTGCAGTGGCTCCCACGCGGCGGCGTCCGTGTCGTACACGTCCGACAACGCCGCGGTCAGGGCCGGCTCGTCGGCGGGCCCCGCCGCACCGAGCACGGAGGTCGCGACCAGGGCGCGACCGTCCGGGGACAGTCCGGGCTGCACCTCGGTGAGGACCACGGTGTTGAGGAAGCGGCGGCGCTCGTCCACCATCAGCGTCGGTTCGGTGAGCGGCGACCGGTCCGCCGCGTGGTAGTAGGTCGTGACGGTCCGTGTCGGCGGGGCCGTGAGGCCGGGCAGCAGCCGCGCGGCCGCCCCCGGTCCGGTGGCGACCACCACGACGGGCGCGGCGACGTCCGTGGCGTCCTGCAGGAACACGCCCTCATCCGTCAGTTCGCACACCGGGGCGTGGGTGCGGACCGTGCCCTCGGGCAGTCGTGCGGCGAGTTGCCCGGGCACGGCACCGATCCCCTCGGCGGGCAGGGCGAGGGTGCCGCGCAGCATGCTGCGCCAGACGAAGTGGAAGAAGCGGCTGGAGGTCTCCAGTTGGTCCTCCAGGAAGATCCCGGACAGGAACGGACGCAGCAGTGTCTCCACCAGCGCGGGCGAGATGCCGGCCGCGGCCAGCGCGGTGAGCGTCGTCGTGTCCGGGCCCGCGCGCAGTCGTGCCGCGGGCAGCACCATGTCGCGGACGCTCAGGAGCCCCAGCGCCGCGAGGTCGCGCCCCGACGCGAGCCGTCCGGGCAGCAGGTCGGCGGTCGCGGACGGCACGCGGGTCGGGTCGGCGAAGCGCAGCCGTCCGCGGGAGGTGTGTACCAGGACTCCCGGTGTGAATGGCCGCAGCCGCAGCGGCCCCAGCTCCAGGCGCCGCTTGACCTGCGGATAGGAGGTGTTGAAGACCTGGAAGCCGCGGTCGAGGAGGAAGCCGCGGTGCCGGTCGGTGCGCATGCGACCGCCGACGGCGTCCGAGGCCTCCAGCACCCGCACCGCCAGGCCCGCCACGGTGAGGTCCGCCGCGCACGCCAGTCCGGCGGCGCCCGCCCCGACCACGACCACGTCACAGCGACCGCCCTGCTTCTGCTGCTCCATGGATCCGGTGCCCCTTCCTCCGTGTACGCCCCGATACGGGTCGCCTCTCGTACGCTACGCGGGCGTTCCGCGCCGCCCCCTGCGTCACACCGCCGAACGGGGTCCGGCGCCGTGGAGCGACGCGCGCGTCGCGGCAGCGGTCCGCTCCGTCGCAACCGCCCTGCGCTGACCGGCGGCCTCCTGCGGCCGGCCGCCCCCGCCGCGAACGAGACCGCCCCGGCGGGGCGGCGCCGGGCTTCTGCGGTCGTGTGACGCGGTGGCCGCCGCGCCGCGGAGCGCGCCGGGACGTCACGGCCGGATCGGCGGCGCCGACTCGGCACTGCGGCCCCACGCGGCCGGGGCCTGAGCCGACGGGCCGCCGAGGGAGGCCCTACGGTCACGCCTGCCTCGGTTCGGTCGAGAGGAAGACAGGAGTGACCGAGAGCGGGACGCCGACGGTGCCCTTGCCGCGGCGCAGCGGGACGTCGGCGCCGAAGACGTCGGCCGCGTGGGCGGTGGCGTGGGACCAGGGGAGGTCGACGAGGGTCGCCGGGTCGTCCTCGCCGGTGAAGGGGTCCCCTGAGCGCCAGAGGACGTGGAGCGGGCCGCGGGCCTGCCGGGACACCTCGAAGGCGTGCAGTCCGGGGTGGTCCGCCGCGGTGAGGGGGCGGACGTCCGTGACGCCGTCGAGGTGGGCGGTCAGGAGGGCGAAGGCGTCGGCGGAGGGGCGGCGCCGGGTCAGGGCGGTGCCCTCGTAGTCCATCAACGCGAGCCTGCCGAAGAGGAAGCCCATGAGGTTGAGGTGGTCCCGGTGGCCCGGAATCTCCGGGGCGAGGTTCCAGCAGGCCGTGCGGGTGAGGCCGCAGGCGAGGGCGAGGATGGTGCGGGTGACGATCTGGCGGCAGTTGACGCGGTCACGGCGGGCGGCGAGCTCCGGGGGGCAGTCCTCCATGAACATGCGCAGCTCCGGCGGGAGTTCGTGGGCGCGTTCGTAGAGCAGCCGCATGGTCGCGCGGTCCGGGGCCTCGCCCGGCTGGGCCGCCCCGGTGAAGGCGGCCGTCATCGTGCGTTCGAGTTCCGCCTGGGCCCGGGGGAACTCGAAGAGGGTGGGGCCGTTGTACTCCCCCGCCACCACCGGGCGTTCGTCACCGTGCCGGCGCATCATGGCGCGCACCTGGGCGACCTGGTCCGGGATCGCGTGCGGGTCGCCGTAGAGGTGGACGTCGAAGAGGTCGTAGGCCTCGCGGCCGTGCTCGACGACATGGTCGAAGAACCGCCGGGCCTCGCCGTCCGGGGGGCCGGACAGCACGTCGTAGCCGCAGCCGCCGAGGACGACCGCGGCGGCCGGGTCCGCGGCCCGCACCGCGCGGTGGAAGGCGGTGAGCTGGGCCACGTACTCCGGCGCGGTGCCGGCCCAGAGGAGTCCGGTGTTGCTGGGCTCGTTGCCGCACTGCCAGTAGTCCACGCGGCCCCGGCACCGGGCGACCAGGTCGCCGACGAAGCGCTCGTACCCGGCGGGGTCGAGCGCGGGTGAGGACGGGAGGAAGCCGGCCGGGTGCCGGGTCGCCCACGGGGAGCTGGAGCAGACGGTGACCCAGAGCTCGGCCGCCGGGTCGAGCTGCCCGAGGACGGCGTCGACGACGGACCAGTCGTACCGGCCGGGCTCCGGCTCGACCTGGCCCCAGTAGAGGAAGACGCGCACCAGCGTCGCGCCGAGCTTCCGTGCCTCGGGCACGAAGCTGTCCGGCGCGCCGAACACGCCGTAGCTGATGCCCCGGACGACGCCGAGGCGGATCCCGGCCGGGGCGGTGGGCTGACTCATGACTGATCCCTCTCCTTGCGTATATTTCATATACCTTAGCTGACGTTATAAACTCCGTTCGTGAAGGAGAACCCGGAGGGCGCCCTGCCCCCCCTGATCTGGACGCGGCCCGCGCCGCGCCGACGCCGGAGCCCGCTGGAGCGGGACGACATCGTGCGCGCCGCGATCGCCCTCGCCGACGAGGGCGGCCCGCAGGCCCTGACCATGGCCGCGGTCGCCGAGCGGCTCGGCCCGTACACGCCGATGGCCCTCTACCGCCATGTGATGAGCAAGGACGGCCTGGTCGACCTCATGCTCGACGCCGTGACGGCGCAGATGCCGCTGCCCGCCGCGCCGGGCGCCGACTGGCGGGCGGATCTGCACACGGTGGTCACCGGGAGCTGGAGCGTGGTGAAGCGGCACCTGTGGTTCGCCCAGCTCGCCCCCACGCGCCCGCCACTGGGGCCGCACATGATGCGCCGTACCGAGTTCCTGCTCCAGGTGCTCGTGAACCGGGGGGCCACTCTGGGCGAGGCCATGACCTACACGGCACTCCTCGACCGGCACCTGCTCGGCAGCGCCCAGCAGGAGGCCGAGGAGTTCGCGATGCGGCGCCGCCACGGCATCGACACCCCGGGGCAGCTCGCCGCGGCCGTCACCGCCGCCCGCGAACTGGCCGCGGAGGGCGGCCGGCACCCGCTGCTCGCGCAGTGGATGGCGGCACCCTCCGGGCCCGGCCTCGACGAGCAGTTCGAACTCAGCCTGGGCTTCCTCATCGACGGCATCGCCACACGCCTGCCGAGGGGCGGCCTCCCGGCCTGAGGGGAATGTGCTGTCCCCCGATGGGCGGCCCTCGTTGAAAGGCCGTCAGCAGGGCACACGTACTCCAGACCGCATCTCGGAAAGGAGCACGACGTGCCTCTTCACTTCCGCAAGTCGTTCCGGATCCTGCCCGGCGTCCGCCTGAACATCAACAAGCGCTCGCTGTCGCTCACCACGGGCAGCAAGGGCGTCCACCACACGGTCAACACCCGCGGCGAGCGCACCGAGTCCGTCGACCTCCCGGGGCCGTTCTCCTGGCGCCGCACACGCCGGGGGCACTGACGCCCTTCGCCACGCGAGGGGCCCGGCCCGACGCCCGGTGCTGCCGCACGGCCGTCCCCCACCCGGTGCCGACCGGGGAGGAGCAGACAGGTGTCGCGTCGCGCTCCGCCGGCCCGGCGGCGGTGCCGGCGTGGCACGCACCCACGGATGCCGTCGACGCGGGACACCACGTCCGGGGTCGGCCAGGCGGGCTCCGGGTGGCCTGCTCCCGCCGCACCGCGGTCTCCTGCGTCGCGTGTGCCGTGCGGGCCGCGTCCGCGGCTCCTCGCTCGGGAGAAGGCGGCGTCGTGCGCCCGTGGTCGGCGCGTGCTCCGCTGTGTGCAGGGAACGGGTGCTCGGCAGGTACGGTCGCCGCCCCGGCACGAGACGGGCGCCGGACGGCCCCCGCCCGGCCGCGCCCGGCCTCGCCGCAACCGCGGCCCCGCCCCGCGATCACCTCACTGGGCCTGCCACTGGCGGCGGCCGCCGCCGGTGACCCGGGGCGGCGGTCATGCCGGCCGGGACGGACGAGCCCCGGCCCTTCTCCGTTCGGCACGCCACGGCCCACACGGCGTGGTCAACGGCGGAGTCCGTGGCACCGCCGCGGCGGCTCGTGGGCGAACCCGGTGATCGACGGAGCGACGGCCGCTAAGTTTTCTCGGGACCGGCAGTCATAGAAGGCGGTTGGCACGACTCAGCCGCGGGTGCGGTCGGGGCGTGCACCGACCGATCGCCACCATTCAGACCCCGAAACACCGAGGAACCCAAGATGCGCACTCTGATCAGCACCGCGTTCGTCTCGCTCGACGGCGTCGTGGAGGCTCCGGGCGGCGAGCCCGGCTACCGGAACTCCGGCTGGACGTTCAAGAACGTCGAATTCCTGCCCGAGGCCTTCGAGATCAAGGGGCGGGAACAGCAGGAAGCCACCGCCATGCTGCTCGGGCGCGTCAGCTACGAGGCGTTCAGCCCCGTCTGGCCGGACATGGCGGAATTCACCGACTACAAGGTCATGCCCAAGTACGTCGTCTCCACCAGCCTCACCGAGGACGACCTGGTGTCGAACTGGGGCGAGACGACGATCCTGCGATCACTGGACGAGGTCGCCGCACTGAAGGAGACGGAGGGCGGGCCGATCATCGTCCATGGCAGCGCCTCCCTCAACCAGTCCCTTTCCGACGCCGGGCTGATCGACCGGTACCACCTGCTCGTCTTCCCGCTCCTGCTCGGGGCCGGCAAGCGGCTGTTCAGCGCCACGGACAAGGACGCCCAGAAGCTGAAGCTGGTCGAGCACGAGGCCTACGCCAACGGCCTGCAGAAGAACGTCTTCGACGTCGTCCGCTGACCCGACGCCGGCTCCCGCTCCTGCCGTCGGTGCCACGGCCGTGGCCCCGCCGGCGGGACCGTCCCGTGCCCCGCGGACCGCTCACCCTGCGGCCGAGTCTCCTGCCGCTTGCCCGGCAGGCAACTTGCTTGCCGCGCTGTCACACCGCCGGTCCTCCGCGGTCTACACGTTGCAGATCGGCACGCCCCACAAGGAGCACTGATGCAACCCGAGACCATCGTCCTCGTCCACGGCTTCTGGGTGACACCGCGGGCCTGGGAGGACTGGATCGCCCACTACGAGAACAAGGGCTTCCGCGTCATCGCGCCGCCCTACCCCGGATTCGAGGTGGAGGTCGAGGCCCTCAACGCCGACCCCACCCCGATCGAAACAGTGACCGTGCCGGCGATCATCTCCGGCCTGGAGCGGCAGATCAGGGAGCTGGACCGGCCCCCCATAGTGATGGGTCACTCCGCCGGCGGCCTCTTCACCCAGATCCTGTTGAACCGCGGCCTCGCCTCCGCCGCGGTGGCGATCAACTCCGCGCCCGCCGAAGGGGTGCTCACCGTACCGCTGTCCCAGGTCCGCTCCCTCTTCCCGGTCCTGAGGAGCCCGGCCAACCGGCACCGCGCCGTCGGAATGGACCTCGACCAATGGCGTTACGCCTTCGCGAACACGTTCTCCGAGGAGCGAGTACGCGCCACCCATGAGCGCTACCACATCCCCGCGCCGGGCAGCATCGTATGGAGCGGCTCGCTGGCCAACCTGCACGCCGGCCACACCGACACCCACGTGGACTTCCACAACGCGGACCGAGCGCCGCTGCTGTTCCTCAGCGGGGAGAACGACCACCTCATGCCGCCCAAGGTGCAGATCGCCAACGCCAAGCACTACACGGGGCAGACCACCCCCACCGAGGTCAAGGTGTTCCCCAGCCGCTCCCACCTGATGGCCGTCCAGGACGGCTGGCAGGAGATCGCCGACTACGCACTCGAGTGGGCGCTCGCCCACTCCTGATCCATGCCCGTATACGTGCTCCGGACGGCAGGTGCCGTCCGGAGCGCACCTACGCCGGGCGGGGCTGCGGCACGGATGGGACCCGCATGACCCGCGCACGCCGACCGGCGAAACTTCCGACAAGGCATCTCCCGTGCCGTTGAGGGCACTCGCGAAAGCCGGGGTGCGCAGGGCGACGGGCAGGCGAACAATGGAGGCGGAGCGGCTCCACCGTGCCTGTCCACGCCGCACAGGCGTCAGCCGCGCGGTCGCCGGCCCGATCGGACGTCGCGGGTCCCGCAGTCCGGTCCCCGTGCCACACACGACGTTCGGGGTGTTCCATGGGCGATATCGACGGGCAGGCTCTCCAAGGCCTGCGAGAGAGGGTGCGGGGGCCCGTCATCACGGCGGGAGACCCCGGATACGAGGAAGCCCGCGGCGTCTACAACGCCATGATCGACCGGCGTCCGGAGGCGATCGCCGGCTGCGTGGACGTGGCGGACGTACGGAACGTGCTCTCCTTCGCCCAGGACACCGGGCTGGACCTGGCGGTGCGCGGTCGCGGCCACAGCGGCCCGGGGCTGTGCCTGGTCGACGGCGGACTGACACTGGACCTGGCGCCGATGCGCTGGGTGCACGTCGACCCGGGCACGCGAACCGCGCGTGTGGGCGGCGGAAGCGAGTTGGGCGACCTCGACCACGCGGCGCACGCCTTCGGCCTCGCCACTCCGGCCGGGATCGTGTCGACCACCGGCGTCGGCGGTCTCACCCTGGGCGGCGGCCACGGCCATCTGACCCGCAGGTACGGGCTGACCGTCGACAACCTGCTCTCCGCCGACGTGGTCCTCGCCGACGGCAGCTTCGTCACCGCGTCCGAGAGCGACCACCCGGACCTGTTCTGGGCCCTGCGGGGCGGCGGCGGCAACTTCGGTGTGGTCACGTCGTTCACCTTCCGGCTGCACCCCGTGGACACCGTGGGCGTCGCGCTGACCGTCTGGCCCGTCGACCGCACGCGCGAAGTGCTCCGGTGGTACCGCGAGTTCCTCCCCGCCGCACCCGAAGACCTCAGCGGCTTCTTCGCCCTGCTGACGGTACCGCCCGGGCCACCCTTCCCCGAGCCGCTCCATGGGCAGAAGGTGTGCGCCGTGGTGTGGTGCCACACGGGCGATGTCGAAGGGGACCGCCTGGAGAAGGCACTGACCGTCGTCAACGACCCTGGCCCGCCGGCGTTCCACTTCACCGCTCCCATGCCCTACCCGGCGCTGCAGAGCATGTTCGACGGGCTCATGCCCAAGGGGCTGCAATGGTACTGGCGTGGCGACCTCTTCGACGCCATCTCGGACGAGGCCATCGGCGTGCACGAGAAGTACGGCCGGAACCTGCCCACCGACCTGTCCACCATGCACCTGTACCCGGTGGACGGAGCGACGCGCCGCATCGGCGCCGACGAGACGGCCTGGGCCTACCGGCACGCCCTGTGGTCCGGCGTCATCGCCGGCATCGACCCCGAACCCGCGAACGCCGGGCTGATCCGCCAGTGGTGCGTCGACTACTGGACCGACCTGCACCCCCACTCCCTGGGCGGCGCCTACGTCAACTTCCTCGGCGAACAGGAGAGCGCCGACCGGGTCCGGGGCACCTACCGCGACCACTACGACCGGCTCGCCTCGGTCAAAAGGACCTATGACCCTCACAACTTCTTCCGCGCCAACCAGAACATCCCACCCGCCGTCGCGTGAACCGGGCCCGCGCCCGGCAGGCCGCCCACCCGTACCGGTCCCGGACACACCTGCGCCCCGCCCGGGTTCCGCCGCGGGCGGGGCGAGGCCGACACGGTGTCAGCTGCCGAGTTCCATCGACAGTGCGCCCTGGTCGCTCGTTATCTTCACGAACACGGTCTCGGGGTTGGTGCCTCCGTATACGCGGCAGTCGAACTCGGTACCGACCTTGACCACCACCGACAGAGGGCAGACCACTCTGGCGTCGGGGACGCTCCTCACCTGTGCGGCCTGCGTCGCCACCTGCTTCTCCAGCGCCGTCTGGTCCAGCACGCGCGGTGGTTCGACTGAGACGGGGCCAAGGGTCATCACCTTGACCGTCACCACCAGAGCGCAGGCGGCAACCACTGCCGAGGACAGCGCCATGACAGTGCGCGCGGAACTTCGATGATCAGTCACCCCGGAATTCCTACCGAAGCCCTGGCCGGCTGACAAGAGATCCAGGAAGGCGCCGGATGGCGAGAGGCCGACAGCCCGCGCCCCCGCCCGGGTTCGACGCCGGGCGGGGCCCGCTGCGGCGTCCCGGCCCGGAACGGAAAGACCTGGCGCCCAGTCGGATGGCACACCACTGCGAAGGCCGATCCCGTCGCCGAGGTCGCCGGCCCGGGGGCCGGCTCCCGCGGCCGACACCGCCCCGGTGCCCGACGCCAACGCCCACTGGCACCGCCTTGCGAGGATGACGACGGGTACGTTCGGACGTCACGCCGTGACGACCCCGGTCCCCGCGTGGTGGCGGATCAGGAGAAGCCCACGACGGCGTGCGGCCGGTACGGGCTCTCCAACTCCTTCAACTCCTCCTCGGTGAGGCGCACCTCCAGCGCGGCGACGGCGTCCTCCAGGTGCGACTCCTTGCCGACGCCGACGATGGGCGCCGTTACCACGGGCTTGGCCAGCAGCCAGGCCAGGGCGACCTGCGCACGCGGCAGCCCGCGCCGGGCCGCGATCGACGCCACGGCGTCGACGATCACCCGGTCCTCGTCGCGGTAGAGGGTGTTGCCGAACTCGTCGGTGTCCTGGCGGGCGCTGCCGGCGTCCCAGTCACGGGTCAGCCGCCCCCGGGCGAGCGGGCTCCACGGGGTGACCCCGACGCCCTGGTCCGCGCAGAGCGGCAGCATCTCGCGCTCCTCCTCGCGGTGGAGCAGGTTGTAGTGGTTCTGCATGCTCACGAACGGGGTCCAGCCGTGGCGCTCCGCCGTGTACTGGGCCTTGGAGAACTGCCAGGCGTACATGGAGGAAGCGCCGAGGTACCGCGCCTTGCCCGCCTTCACCACGTCGTGCAGGGCCTCCATGGTCTCCTCGACGGGGGTGTGGGGATCCCATCGGTGGATGATGTAGAGGTCCACGTAGTCGGTGCCGAGGCGGCGCAGGCTCGCGTCGATCTCGGTGAGGATGGCCTTGCGGGACAGGCCGGCCCCGTTCGGGCCGGGGCGCATGCGGCCGTGCACCTTGGTGGCCAGCACGACCTCCTCGCGGGACGCGTACTCGGCGAGGGCCCGGCCGACGATCTCCTCGCTGGTGCCGTCCGAGTAGACGTTGGCCGTGTCGAAGAACGTGATGCCCGCCTCGACGGCGCCGCGTATGAGGGGGCGGGCGGCGTCCTCGTCGAGGGTCCACGGATGGTTGCCGCGGTCGGGCGTGCCGTAACTCATGCAGCCCAGGCAGATCCGCGAGACGTCCAGACCGGTGCTGCCGAGTTTTGTGTACTCCACGTCCATGCCTCCGCGTAGTGGTGTGGCGGCTTCGCCGCCGAACGGCAATTCCGAGTATGCGGGCCCGTGGATCTTCGCGTCGACGGCAACCGGTCCACATGCGGTGAAAATAATCTGATATTTACCTCATGCACCCCATGACCTGTGCGCCCCGACTCGGGACTTCCGTCCCTCGACCGCGTGGGCGATCTCACAAGCCGGGGTAGTGCGCGGTTCGCGGTACCTCTGACCTGGGACTTCCCGGAATCATTGACTCCGTTTTCGATGACTACGCAGGTCAGGCCCTTGCGTCAGCGGGAATGCTCGCGCAGAGTCCTGACGTATCCGGCCCCGGCCGCGCAGCGCGGCAGCCGGCATTCCGGGCGGGGGCTAGCCGAAAGGTCCTCGTCTCACATGCGCAACCAGGCCAAGCACCGCCGCGGGCGTCCCCTGCGGCTCAAGCTGTCCGCCGCGGCTGTCGCCTCCGCCGCGGCCTTCGGCGGCACCGCGTGGGCACTCCAGCAGTCCGGCTCGGACGGCGCGGGGGCCGACCGCCCGTCCGGCCCGTCCACCGTCCACGTCACCTCCATCGTGCCGAGCGCGTCCGCGCAGCCGGAGCACGGACTGCTCGAGGCCGACAGCGGCCACCGCGACGCGACGCCGGCGGCGAAGCAGAAGAAGGACCCCGGCAGCGAACCCGCCGAGCACTCGGACCCGGCCACGGCCGGTACCGGATCCAAGGCCGGCAAGCCGAAGCCCGCGAAGACTGGGAAACCGGCCCACACCCAGCCCGCCCACCCGAAGCCGCCCGCGAGCACACCCACCCCGAGGCCCAGCCACACCGTCACCCCGCCGTCGACGCCCACGCCGACCCCCACTCCCACTCCGGACCCCACTCCGCCGGCCACCACCCCTCCGGCGACCACCCCACCCCCGACCACCCCGGACCCGACGGCGGCGCCCTCGGCCGACGCCGCGCACACCCAGGCACCCCGGGCGGCCGAGCCGCAGGCACACGGCCGTGGGTACCGCCCCTGGCTGCCCTTCCCCGCGGCGGCCCCCGGTCACACCGCCGGTGCCCCGGGCGGCACCGACCCGGGGGGCACCGACCCGGCCGGCTGACCTGCGGGTCACATCGGTGCGGGCCGGCCGGCCGCCCTGCCGGTTCGTTCCACCGCGTCAGGCCGCCCCGGGAGCCGTACCGTGGGCGTCCTACGGAAGCGAGGGCACCGGGGTATGACCGACAGGAAACGGCAGGACCGCCTGCCGCGGGGCGTGTACGAACGGGAACTGCTGCGGCTGCAGATCGAGCTGGTCAAGCTGCAGGAGTGGGTCCGGGCCGGCGGCCACCGGCTCGTCGTCGTCTTCGAGGGGCGCGACGCGGCGGGCAAGGGCAGCACGATCAAGCGGGTGACGGAGCACCTCAACCCGCGTGTCGCGCGCATCGCGGCGCTCCCCGCGCCCACCGAACGCGAGCGCACCCAGTGGTACTTCCAGCGCTACGTCGACCATCTGCCGGCCGGAGGGGAGATCGTGCTGTTCGACCGGAGCTGGTACAACCGCGCCGGAGTCGAGCACGTGATGGGCTTCTGCACGCCGCAGGAACACGTGCGCTTCCTGCACCAGTGCCCGATCTTCGAGCGGCTGCTGGTCGAGGACGGCGTCATCCTGCGCAAGTACTGGTTCTCCGTCAGCGACGCCGTGCAGGAGCAGCGTTTCCGGGCGCGTCTGGAGGATCCGACCCGGCGCTGGAAGCTGTCGGGGATGGACCTGGAATCCATCACGCGGTGGGAGGCGTACTCGCGGGCCAAGGACGAGATGTTCGTGCACACCGACATCCCCGAGGCCCCCTGGTACGTCGTCGGGAGCGACGACAAGCGCGCCGCCCGCATCAACATGATCGCCCACCTCCTGTCGAGCGTGCCCTACGAGGAGGTCCCCCTCCCGGCCATCGACCTGCCGCCCCGCCCCCGCTCGACCGGCTACCAGCGCCCGCCACGGGACCTGCAGACCTACGTCCCGGACCACGCGGCGACCCTGCCCTAGCCGCTGCGTCCCGCCACTCCGGGCCGCCGCTGGAAGCGGCCGGGAGGCCCGCGGACAAAGGCGTCGCCCCGCGCAGGCCGGGCCACGCGGGCAAGGCCCACCGACCCGGCCGACCCCGCCGCCCCGCAGGGCGCGGGTCGCCGGGGAACGCGTCGAAAAACCGGGCCCGACGTGCCGGGAAAAGGGCCCGGGACGGGCCCCGGCGGCGGTGGGCGCGGCCGTACGGGCCGGGCGAAGGGCGACGGGCGGGGGGTGGTGCCGCAGAGGGGGAGGCGGGCGTACGCGACCTCCGTACACCGCGGCCGACCTGGGGTTTTGACGTCAAAAGACCTAACGTTCCCCCATCGGGAAAGGGGATCTGATGGACCGTGGTATCCGCGAGGTCGAAGACGTTCTGCGGCTCCTGGACGACCTGTTCGCCGCGGGCGCCGACCGCTGGACGAAAGGAGCGGCCGACTGGTGGGACGATTTTTACGCGGACCGCTCCCGGCCGGTGCCGTTCTTCGTCGACAAGCCGGACGAGAACCTCGTGGAGTGGCTCGAGCAGGACCTGATCCCGCAGGGCGGACGGGTACTCGACCTCGGGTGCGGTCCCGGCCGCAACGCGCGGTACCTGGCCGAGCGGGGGTTCTCCGTGGACGCCGTCGACCTCTCCCCCACCGCGATCGCCTGGGCGCAGGAGCGGGCCCGCGAAGCGGGGGCGGCCGTGCGCTTCCACCGCGGTGACGCCTTCGCCCTGGTCGGGACGGCGCTGCGCGGCCCGTACGACCTCGTGTACGACTCGGGCTGTTTCCACCACCTGCCGCCGCACCGGCGCATCAGCTACCTCACGCTGCTGGACACGGTCCTCGCGCCCGGCGGGCACCTGGCCCTGGCGTGCTTCGCCGCAGGCGGCATGGGGTCCGAGCTCGACGACGCGGACTTCTACCGGGACTTCCGCCTGCACGGCGGCCTGGCCTACTCCGCCGAGGCACTGCGGCACGTCTTCTCCGGCCTGACGGAGGTCGAACTGCGCCGGATGCGGGACGAGCCCGCCGGATCGGCCCGGTTCGGCGAGCACTTCCTCTGGGCTGCGCTGTTCCGGTCACCGGCCCGCGGCTGACCGTCCCGGCGCGTGGCGGGCAGGGAACGGGAAGCGGTGGTGCGCACGCCGGACCAGTTTCATCACCACGCTGCTGATACCCGCCGACGGCCGAGGAACGTCCCGCCGGGCGCATCCGCGGCATTCCGGGTGAGGCGTGCGTCGCACCGAGGACGGCTCCTTGACGGGCGCCGGCCCGGTCCTGGCGGGCGCAGGCGCCGCCCGCGACGTCCGGCGTGTCGCCGCCCCCGGCGTGGCGGTCCGTGCGGGCAGGGGGTGTGGAAGGCGCCGTCACCCACTGCCCACCGCTCGGGCGGGTCGGCGGCGGCACGCGCGTGCGTGCGGCGCGGACGCCGAACCGCGTGTGCGGGCGCTCCCCCCGCGCCGGATGCGGGGGCCGCCGGCCGCGCCCACGCTGGGAGGGGGGACACCTCTCGGCCGAAGGAGCGGTACGTCATGAAGGCATGGGTTTTCCAGGGTCCGGGACAGGCCGCCTGGCAGGAGGTGGCCGATCCGGTCCTCCAGGACACGAGCGACGCCATCGTCCGTGTCGACACCACCGCGCTCTGCGGCACCGACCTGCACATCCTCAAGGGCGACGTGCCGGACGTCGCTCCCGGTACGGTGCTCGGCCACGAGGCCGTGGGCGAGGTCGTGGAGACCGGGGCGGACGTGGACACCGTCCAGCCCGGGGACCGGGTGCTGGTCAGCTGCGTCTCCGGGTGCGGGCACTGCCGCTTCTGCCGGGAGCAGGCCTACGGGCAGTGCCTGGACGGCGGTGGCTGGGTGCTCGGGCACCGCATGGACGGCACGCAGGCGGAGTACGTGCGCGTGCCGTACGCCGACGCCTCGCTGCACGCGCTGCCGCACAACGTGAGCGGACACGACGCGGTCCTGCTGTCCGACGTCTTCCCGACCGCCTACGAGGTGGGCGTCCGCAACGGCCGGGTCCGCCCGGGGGACACGGTCGCCGTGGTCGGCTGCGGCCCGATCGGGCTGGCCGCGGTGGCCACCGCCCAGCTGTGCTCCCCGCACACCGTGATCGCCGTGGACGTGGCCCCGGTCCGGCTGCAGGCAGCGAAGAACCTGGGCGCCGACGCCGTGGTCACGGCGGGCGAGCAGCCCGAGCAGTTGGTCGACGACCTCACCGGAGGGCTCGGGGCGGACGTGGTGATCGAGGCGGTGGGGCTGCCGGAGACCTTCGAGCTGTGCACGCGGATGGTCCGGCCCGGCGGCCGGGTGGCGAACGCGGGGGTCCACGGCGCGCCGGTCACGCTCCACCTGGAGGAGCTGTGGAACCGCAACGTCACCATCACCACGGGCTTGGTCGACACGTACTCCACGCCCACCCTGCTGCGCCTGCTGGAGGCGCGAAAGCTGCCCACGGGCGCGTTCGTCACGCACACCTTCGAGATGCACGAGATGGCGGAGGCCTACGACGTCTTCACGTCGGCGGCCGACACCGGCGCGCTCAAGGTCGTCCTGGGCGGC
This sequence comes from Streptomyces sp. ME19-03-3, assembly GCA_033793685.1. GTDB lineage: Bacteria > Actinomycetota > Actinomycetes > Streptomycetales > Streptomycetaceae > Actinacidiphila. Next base: position 194,100 of record JARAXD010000001.1, read on the forward strand.
CCGCACCACGACGTCCTCGTGCCGTGGCCGCATTCCGAGCGGAGCGCGGCGTAAGGGGCGCGTAACGGGCGCGTCAGCGACACGTCAGGGACGAGGCGGTCACTCTTGACGAAATCCTAACGAGCGAGGGGCGCCCGTACGGGGCATCGGGCGCCGGCCGGTGCGTACGCTGACCGGGCCATCCCGTGGTGGCGGGAACCAGCCGCAGTACGTCAGGAGCCTCGATGACTTCGCCCGTCCCCACGGGTCGCCTACGCGCGTGGATGCTCGAGGGCCTGTCCGACATGGCCCCCCACCAGCAGGGCGGACAGGCGGTGCCGGAACGGCACGACCACGGCCGGCGCTGGTGGCGGGTGATGTGCCTGACGGGCGTCGACTACTTCTCCACCCTCGGCTACCAGCCCGGCATCGCGGCCCTGGCGGCAGGCCTGCTGTCGCCGGTGGCCACCATCGTGCTGGTGGTGGTCACACTGGCGGGCGCCCTGCCCGTGTACCGCCGGGTGGCCGAGGAGAGCCCGCGCGGCGAGGGCTCCATAGCCATGCTGGAGCGGCTGCTGTCGTTCTGGAAGGGCAAGCTCTTCGTCCTGACGCTGCTGGGCTTCGCGGCGACGGACTTCCTCATCACGATCACACTGTCGGCGGCCGACGCCTCCACCCACCTGGTGGAGAACCCGCACTTGACCGGCGTGCTGCAGGGCAGGCAGATGCTGATCACGCTGCTGCTGGTGGCGCTGCTCGGCGCGGTCTTCATGAAGGGCTTCCTCGAGGCGATGGGCGTCGCGGTCGCCCTGGTGGGGGTCTACCTCGCGCTCAACGCGGTCGTGGTGGTCGTCGGCCTGTGGCACGTGGCCACGGCCGAGCACGTGGTCACCGACTGGTCGCGCGCCCTGACCGCGGAGCACGGGAACGTCCTGGTGATGGTCGGGGTGGCGCTGCTGGTCTTTCCGAAGCTCGCGCTGGGCCTGTCCGGTTTCGAGACCGGTGTGGCGGTGATGCCGCACGTCAAGGGCGATCCTTCCGACACCGAGGAACGTCCCGCCGGGCGCATCCGCGACACGAAGATGCTGCTGACCACGGCCGCCGTGATCATGAGCTGCTTCCTGATCACGACCAGTTTCATCACCACGCTGCTGATACCCGCCGACGAGTTCGAGGCAGGCGGCAAGGCGAACGGCCGCGCGCTGGCCTACCTCGCGCACGAATACCTGGGCAACGCCTTCGGCACCGTCTACGACGTGTCGACCATCGCCATCCTGTGGTTCGCCGGTGCCTCGGCGATGGCCGGGCTCCTCAACCTCATGCCGCGCTACCTGCCGCGCTATGGCATGGCGCCGCACTGGGCCCGGGCGGTGCGGCCCATGGTGCTGGTCTTCACCCTCGTCGCCTTCCTGGTCACGTGGATCTTCGACGCCGACGTCGACGCCCAGGGCGGTGCGTACGCGACCGGTGTCCTCGTGCTCATCTCCTCCGCGGCGATCGCGGTGACCATCGCCGCCCGCAAGGCCGGACAGCGCAACTGGACGATCGGCTTCGGGGTGATCTCGGCCGTCTTTCTCTACACCACGGTCGTGAACGTCTTCGAGCGCCCGGACGGCGTGAAGATCGGCGCCTGCTTCATCGTCGGCATCATGCTGATCTCGCTGCTGTCCCGGCTCGCCCGAGCCTTCGAACTGCGCATCACCGGCATCGGTGTGGACACCTTGGCCGAGCGCTTCGTGCGGGACGTCTCCCATCGCACGATCCGCTTCATCGCCAACGAGCCGGACCGGCGGGACGCCGCCGAGTACCGGGACAAGATCAAGCAGATCCGCTCCGACAACGACCTGCCGGGCGAGGAGGACTTCGTCTTCGTCGAGGTGACCGTCGCCGACCCGTCGGACTTCGAGGCGGGACTGATGGTACGCGGTGAGGTCCTCCACGACCGCTACCGCGTCGTGACCCTGGAGAGCTCGTCCATCCCGAACGCGCTGGCGGCATTCCTCCTGTACGTTCGCGACACCACGGGGCAGCGTCCGCACATCTACTTCGAGTGGACCGAGGGCACCCCGTTCGCCAACTTCCTGCGCTTCTTCCTCTTCGGGCAGGGCGAGGTCGCACCGGTCACGCGTGAGGTGCTCCGGGAGGCGGAGCCCGACCGCCATCGCAGGCCCCACGTCCACGTCGGCTGAGCACCTCGGCACGCAAAGGGGCGCCAGGACCGGGCCGGCGCCCGTCAAGGAGCCGTCCTCGGTGCGACGTCTCACCCGGAATGCCGGACTTCCGCGCCGGGACCGCACGCGGGCCTGCCGGGTACGTGCTGGTGAAGGCGGCCGCCCGCGGCAAGGACCTGCTGGTCGTCGGCACGGGGTCGTGCGGCCTGCTGCCGTGCGCTGCGCGGTTCCGTCGCCCGGTACTGCGTCGCGCACGCGGCCTGCCCGGTGCCTGCTGCCCGCCGGTGCCCGAGCGTCAGCGCCGCAGGTGCCGGAGGACGGTGCGCATCGCGCGCTCCACGACGCCGCGTGCCTCATGGCCGTGGTCGGTCGTCTCGAAACCGTGGGTGCCGTCGGGGAGGTCGAGGATTTCCAGGTCCGCCCCGGCGTCCTCGGCCGCCGGGAGGAACTCCTCGACCGTCGCCGCGATCTCCGGCCGCTCCCGTCCCACCCGGGTCAGGACGATCGGCAGCGCGCCCGCGCCGTACACCGCGGCCGCCGGCCGGAACCGGGACGCGGCAAGGCCCCAGTTGGGCAGCGGCGCGAGGACGGGGTAGGTGGCCGCCACACAGCGCAGCCACCGCGGGGGCGCCGCCAGCCAGTCCGCGGACAGCAGCCCGCCCGCGGAGAAGAACCACAACGCGACGCGGTCGGCGTCGACCCGCGGATCGGCGCGGACGCGCTCCACCGCCTCGGCGAGGTCCTCGGCGGCGCGTGGGAAGTCGCCGAGTTCGTGCAGCCGGTGGTCGACGGTCGCGCCGACCGCTCCGGAAGCCGCCGCGAGGCGGCCGTAGCCGGCGAAGGCCGGCCAGTCGCGCGGGGTCGGCCGTGCGCCGGCCGGCACGGGGCCGCCGTGCACGAACACCACGGCCGGGCGGGGTCCGCGGCCGGCAGCGGGTTCGGGGAGGTACAGGTCGATCCGTCCGTGGCGCTCGCGGGGCCGTTCGGGCAGGTCGAGGAGGAACGGCCGCAGGTGCGCAGGCGGTTCGCCCGTCGCGGCGATCCGGTGGCCTTCCCCCGCGGCGGCCTTCATGAGTACCTCGGCGAGTTCGCCGGGGGTGGAGAGCATCGGCCAGTGGCCGGTGGCGAGTTCGAAGAAGGTGACGCGGGGATCGGTGAGCGCCTGCAGTGCGGGGTGCCCCAGGCCCACCAGCCCCTCCACCGTGGCGATGCTCGATCCGTTGGCGGTGCACAGGACGCCGGTCGTCGGCAGGGCGGTGGCCGCCCCCGAAAGGCGCAGCGGCGTGGTGAGCGTTCTGGCGGGCTGAGGTGCGGCGTCGGCGGCGAGCCGGGCGAGCGCGGCGGCGGGGACGCCGGCCGTGCTGCCCCAGTGCTCCCACGTGCCGCGCGACGGCGGGGCTATGCTCCACGCGTCGTCGCCCGGCGCGGTCGGGGCGCTCGGCGCCGAGAGCCGGGCGCGCAGCTCCTGGTCGGGCACCAGCACCAGCGGCGGGTCGCCGTCCCGGGGCAGCCCCGCGTCCAGGTGGACGACGCGGGCCACGCGTCCGGGCCGCCGGTCGGCGGCGGCGACCACCGGGTGGATGCCGTAGCCGTGGCCGACGAGCACCACGTCGGCCGCGTCCAGGGAGTCGACGACGTGCAGCACGTCCTCGACGTGGGTCTCCAGGTCGGTGCCGGGCCCAGCCGGGCGGCCGGAGCCCGCCATGCCGGTGAGGGCCACCGGGTGAGCGCCTGTGCCCGACTCCCGCAGCCGGCCGGCGACGTCCTCCCACACCCAAGCGCCCGTGTGGGCTTCGGGAACCAATACGAACACGGTCATGTGCGCCTCCCGCACGCGTCGGTCCGCGTACCGGCCGTCCCGGCCGTCCGCGCCTGCCGGTACGGTAGGAGCTCCCCCTGAGGGAGGTTCAAGCGGTGGAAACCGACCGCACGTTGAGCATCGGAGAACTCGCCGGGCGAGCCGGCGTCTCGGTCAAGACCGTCCGTTTCTACTCGGATCACGGGCTGCTGCCCGAGTCCGCCCGCAGCGCCGGCGGCCACCGCCGCTACGCTCCCGAGGCGCTCGCCCGCCTCCGCCTGATCCGCTCCCTGCGCGCCCTGGACCTGCCGGTGCCGGACGTACGGCGGGCCCTGGACCGGGAGGACGTCCTGGAGGACGTCGTAGCGAACCATCTGAGGACCCTCGGCTCCCACCTGGCCGCCCTGCGCTGGCGGGAAGCCGCCCTGCGGCTGCTGCGGGACTGCACGGCCGAGGAGCGTGCCGAGCGGCTGGAACTCGTCGGCGCCGTCCCGGTACCGCCGAGCACCGACCCGATGGCCCGCTTCTGGCGCCGCTGGCTGCGGCCCGCGCGGCTGCCCGCCCCTGTGCTGAACCGTGTCGTCGAACTCGCCGTACCGCAGCCGCCGGACGAGCCGAGCCCGGCGCAGGTGCTGGCCTTCGCCCGGCTGCACGCCTTCACCTCGGGCTCCTGCCCGCCCGGCGCCATGCACATGCTCGCGGTGCACCGGCCCGACGCGGGCCCCCGTCCGGCCGTCCTTTACGAGGGGCTCGACGAGGCCTACGAACTGGCCGCGCCGGAAGTCCTGGCAGGCCGTGCCCCCGCCGCGGGTGAGGCGCTCGACTGCTTCGTCACCGCGCACGCGCGGTCGTTCGGCGCGCGCGACAGCCCCGGCTTCCGCCGCCGGCTGAGCGGCATGCTCGCCGTGGAGCCCCGGATCGACCGCTACTGGCAGCTCGTGGGCGAGCTGCGGGGCCAGGGACAGCCGACCCCGGGCGCCGCGCACACCTGGCTGCGCTCCGCGCTCGAGCACCAGGTCACGGAGCGGTGAGGATGCGCGGGCCCTCGTCCGTGATGGCGACGGTGTGCTCGAAGTGGGCGGCGCGGCTGCCGTCCTCGGTGTGCAGCGTCCAGCCGTCGGGGGCCGTCCGGTAGCGGCCGCTGCCCCCGGCCATCAGCATCGGCTCGATGGCCAGGGCCAGTCCATGCCGCAGCGGGAAGCCCCGGCCGGGACGGCCCTGGTTGGGCACATGGGGGTCCTCGTGCATCCGACGGCCGATGCCGTGCCCGCCGAAGTCCCCGGGCATGCCGCAGCGTGCCCCGCGGGCGACGGTGCCGATGGCGTGCGAGATGTCGCCGATGCGGTCGCCGCGGCGATCCCGGCGTCGAGGGCCCGTCGCGTCGCCTCGATCAGCCGCAGGTCGGCGGGGCGCGGCGTGCCGACGGTGAAGCTGATCGCGGCGTCGCCGGTCCAGCCCTCCAGTTCGGCGCCGCAGTCGACGCTCACCAGGTCGCCGTCCCGCAGCCGGTAGGCGGTGGGGATGCCGTGTACGACGGCGTCGTTGACGGAGGTGCAGATCACCGCGGGGAACGGCGTGGGGGCGAACGTCGGCCGGTAGCCGAGGAAGGGCGACCGCGCGCCCGCAGCGTCCAGGACGGCGCGGGCCGCCTCGTCCAGTTCGCGTAGCGACACGCCGACGCGCGCCGCCTCACGGGCGGCGGCGAGCGCATGGGCCACGACCCGCCCGGCCTCTCGCATGGCCGCCAGCGCGGCGTTCGTCTTGATCTCCACCATGTCCGTGGCTCCTCGTTCCGCCCCTTCGGGCACCCAATTCTTATACCGGTATTAGTATCACGGACATGGTGCGAACTCCTCTGACCCCCTGGGAACGGCAGCGCGGTGAGCGCTTCGGTGCGCTGCTGCGCCGGGCGCGCGGCGACCGCAGCATGGTCGAGGTCGCCGCCGCGGCCGGCGTCTCCGCCGAGACCCTCCGCAAGATCGAGACCGGCCGCGCCCCCACCCCGGCGTTCTTCACGGTCGCGGCGCTCGCTGCGGCCCTGGACGTCTCCCTGGACGAACTCGCCCTCGCGTGCGTCCCGGACGCCGGGGCCGCGGGGGCCGCGTAGCTGCCACAGCCCGGTTGCGGATGCGTCGTGGTTGCGGTTAGGGGTTTACCCGCCCGCCCGCCCTTCCCCAGCCTTCGGCCGAAGGGACCCCCAGCCGGCGGTCAATGGCCGCCTCGCGGCGTGCCTGGTGCTTTGGGGCCGGGGCCTCCGGGGCTGCACGTCCTGACTGCGTTATTGAGAGGGCTGGGGTGCACCCCCTCGCCGTGGCCCCGGCTATCGGTGCAGCACCCTTGTTCGGCCTGCGGCCGGGAGGCCCCTGCTGGAGGCAGTTTCCAACAGGGGGGAAGGGCGTCTCCCCGTTACCCCCCTCCGGCCGCTGGTCGCGACAGATACGGAAGGGGCGGGGGAGTTGGGGGCACCCCCGGCCGAAGGCTGGGGGAGGGTGGGCGTTCTGGACGCTGACGTGTATTTGTGTGCGGCATCCGGGGCACCGAGCACGAGTGCCCGCCATCCACACAAATATGCGGTGCAGAATACCCAGCCCCGTAGGCCCCGCCCCCGGCCCACCACACACGCGCGCAGGCCCGCACCAACCGCGCCGGGCAATCGGGAGGGCGGGCGGGGAAACCGCCCGCCCTCCCCCACAAGCGTCCGCACACGACAACCGGGCAACCCCCTCAGTTGCCCCCGAACCCGCCGCCGTCGCCGAAGCCCCCGCCGTCACCGAAACCGCCGCCGAAACCGCCCCCGAAGTCGCCGGGGTCGAAGTCCGCGCCGGAGGAGTCGCCGCCCTGGCCGTCCGGCGGCCCGCCGCCGTAGCCGCCCGCGTAGCCGTCGCCGTACGGGTACGGCCCGAGGCCGCCGAAGGAACTGCCGAGCAGGGTGCCCACGAGGATGCCGGGCAGCATCCCACCCCCGAAGTAACCCTGGGCCCAGGGGGCGTACGCCGGGCCCGCCTCCCAGTACGGGCGGGGGCCGCGGGGCGTTGCGACCTGGCGGGCCATGGGCTCCAGGCCGTCCGCGAGCCGGGCGGCGTCGGCCGCGCACACCGGGACGGTCCGCTCGGCACCGCCGCTCTCGGGTGTCCACGGCACGTCCTGGACCGAGGGTCCGTGCCGTGGGTCGAAGAAGCACGGTGGGCGGCGCTCGGGCAACGGCCTGCCCTCCCTGCGCGCGTCCAGCGTCGCAAGGGCGAAGCGCCCCTCCTCCAGGGCCCGGCTGACCTGCTCCACGTCGTCCGGGGAACGTGCCCGGTCCATGGCGGCCTTCGCGGTGTCGTAGGCGTCCAGGGCCCGCGTGTAGTCCTCGCGCATGGCGCCGTCGGCCGCCGCGCCGCCCGGGTCGAAGCCGATCCGGCTCAGCTCCTCACCGAAGGCGGTGATGTCCTCGTCCACCACCGGGCGCAGTTGGTCGAGCCGGGCCGATTCCTCCTCCTCGCGGCGCCGCCTGGCGCGTCGCGACATCAGGACGACCCCGCCGCACGCCACGACGACCAGGACGCCGAGCACAACCAGCACACCGGCTCCGCCGCCCGTGCCGGTTCCTACGGAGCCGTCGCCCCATGAGGCCGGGGCACGGCCGGATGCCTGCGGCAGCGCCTGGTCCACGAAACCGGTGACCATCGCAGCGGGGTCGCCGGGGTCGGAGCGGCGCACGGCGCCGGCGAGGTTCTCGACGGCGTTGCGCGGCATCACGACGGGGTCCGCGCCGGCGTCGAAGCGGTCGCCGAGGGCGACGGCGTACACGCCGGTGATGCCGACCTTGGTCCGCAGGTCCTTCAGCAGTGTGGCGGCGGGGAACTCCGCGGTGTCCGGGAGGACGGCGACGAACACCGGCCGGTCGGCCTGCTCGATGCGCCCGGCGAGGGTGTTCGCCTCGGCCGGCGACAGCACGTCATGTGCCCGGGGGTCGACGTAGACGGGCCCTGCGCGCAGGGCCGCGGCCGCCGTGTCGAGGCCGCCCGCGGCGCCTGCGACGGGGCCGGTCGCGAGGACGAGGCCCAGCACGCCGCAGATCGCGGCCAGTACCGGCACGAGGCGGAGGATCCGCCGGACGGTCCCCATATCTACGACGCTAACGCGATGGCGCGGGCGCGGCACGACCGGGGAGCGGGCCTCCCGCTCCCCGGGGCGGGGCCCGCCATTTCCGCTAGGCTGTTATGTCAGAAATGCCGGATACTGAGCGATGCTGACCGTTTGGTTCCGGCGGGTGGCGCCGGCGGTGGCCGACGGATGAGCACGCCCCTCGCTCCCACGGATGGGTCGTCGCGGTGGACATGCAGCAATCGGCGAAGGACGTCGGCCGGCCCCCGCCCTCGGTGGGCCAGGCGGGTGTGTTCCGCGAACTGCTGCCCATAGCGCTGTGGCGGATCGACTCCGAGGGGCGTGTCTGCCAGTGGTCGCTGGCAGCGCAGGAGCTCTTCGGCCACACCGCGCAGGAGGTGCTCGGCCGGAGCGCCACGCCGCTGCTCGTACCCGTGGCGAACTGGGAGCTGGCCGACGACCTGGCCCGCAAGGTGCTGTCGGGCGAGTCCGTCGTCGGCACGCTGCCGGTACGCCACCGCGACGGCCGCCTGGTGACCACGGAGATGTGGATCTGTCCCACCGCCGACCCGCAGGGGCGGACCGGGCTGCTGGCCATCGCGGCCGAGACGTCCGCGGTGACCCGCATGCGGGACTCGCTGGCAGCCCTGGAGGGGTTGTTCACCCAGTCCCCGATCGGTCTGGCCATGCTCGGACCCGACCTGCGCTTCGTACGGGTCAACGAGGCGCTGGCCCGGATGAACGGGGTCCCCCCGGCCCAGCACATCGGCAGGCGTGTGAGCGAGGTCGTGCCCGGACTCAACGCCGTGACGCTGGAGACCGTGATGCGGCAGGTGCTCGCCCGCGGCGAGCCCGTGGTGGACTTCCGGGGACTGGGACGCGCCGGCGGCGACCCCCTCCACGAGCGCGTCTGGTCGTGCTCCTTCTCGCCGCTCCTCGGTGGTGGCGGCCGCCGGCTGGGGGTGATCGCCACCCTCATCGACATCACCCGTGAGGAGCGGGCGCAGCTCCAGGCCACCCGCGGCCGGCAGCGGCTCGCTCTGCTCGCCGAGGCGGGCACCCGCATCGGCACCACGCTCGACCTGCGGCAGACCGCCGAAGAGGTGGTGGAGGTACTCGTGCCCCGGCTGGCCGACTCAGCCGACGTGCACCTGCTGGAGGAGGTCCTCGACCCGGACGAGGCCACCGCCTCCGCCCAGGGGATGGTGCGCCGCCTCGCGGTCTCCTCCGCCGACCCCGCCGCCCCCGCCGACGAGCTGGCCGTCGGACTGACGCACCAGGTGCCCCGCGGCTCGCCGTACGAGCAGGTCATGGTCGACGGTCGGCCCATGACGCTCACCCGGGACGACATACCCCGGCTGGTGCCCGGACCGGAGAACGAACGGCTCAGGAGGTACCTGGGCACCCTGGGCTCCGCGCGCATGGTCCCGCTGGTGGCGCGGGGCACGGTTCTGGGCATCGTCATGGTCACCCGCGGCCGCAGACGTGAACCCTTCGACGACCAGGACAACCTGCTCATCGACGAACTCGCCGCCCGCGCGGCGCTGGGCATCGACAACGCGCGGATGTACTCGGCCCAGCGCCGCGCCGCCCTCACCCTTCAGCGCAGTCTCGCCAACACCGCGTTGCCCGCGGTACCCGGACTGGAACTGGCCGGGCGTTACCTGCCGGCGAGCGACCAGGAGGTGGGCGGCGACTGGTTCGACGTCATCGCGCTGCCCGGCGGCCGGACCGCGCTGGTCATCGGGGACGTCATGGGGCACGGGGTGCACGCGGCTGCCGTCATGGGGCAGCTGCGGACCACGGTGCGCACGCTGGCCCGCCACGACATCCCCCCGGCCGAGCTGCTGCGCTCGCTGGACGAGGCCGTCGCCGACGTCGGCGAGAACGAGATGGCGACCTGCGTCTACGCCGTCCACGATCCGGCCGACGGCAGCTGCGTGGTCGCCCGCGCCGGGCACCCGCCACCCGCGGTGGCCGGGCCGGGTGGCGAGGTGGTCTTCCTGGACGGCCCGAGCGGTACGCCCCTCGGCGTGGGCCGCCGCGACTTCCAGACCGAGCGGGTGCCGCTGCCGCCGGGAGCCGTGCTGGTCCTCTACACCGACGGCCTGATCGAGGCCCGCGACCGCAACCTCGACCAGGGCATGCGCCAACTCGCCCGCGGCCTGGGCGACTGCGGCCGGCCGCTCCCCCGGATCTGCGACCGTGTGCTCGCCCGGCTGCTGCCCCACGGCGCACAGGACGACGTCGCCATCCTCCTGGCCCGGCCGCTCCACCCCACCGCCCGCCATGAGCCCCCGCGCTGAGCGCCCGACGGCGTCCGGCCGGCCACGCGGCGCCGCCCCGGCGGTCCGGTGCCCGGCCGGCGACCCCACGGGCGCCCGGCGGCCCCGGCGGGCAGGCACCGCAGGTGGCGCGGCTCGCCCGGTCCTCCCGCACGTGCGACGGTGGTAGCGATGGACGACCCGGCCAAGACGTTCAGCGAGTCACCGGAGGACCCGTTCTCGGTGCACGTCGCCGCCTCGGTGATGCTCGGCGACGACGCGTCCGTGGTGGGGTGGAGCGGGCGCGCCGAGACGCTGCTGGGCCACCGGGCCGCGGACGTGCTGGGCCGCCCGGCTCCCGAAGTCCTCGTCCACCCGGCCGACCTGGAGCTGTTCCTCGGCCTCGGCGCGGCCTGCGCCCGCGAGGGCGGCTGGTTCGGGATCGTGCCGGTGCTGCACCGCGACGGGCGCCGGGTCGAGGTCGGCTGCCGCGTCCGCGCCGTCGCGCGGGAGGGCGAACGTCGCGAGTGGCACGTGGTCGCGGCACCCGCCGCCGAGGTCGTGCGGTGGGAGACCGACCGGTGGGTGCTCGACGGGCTGTTCCGCCGCTCCCCCATCGGCCTGGCGGTCTTCGCGCCGGACCTGACCTGCCTGCGGGTGAACCGGGCGATCACCAAGTTCAGCGGCGTCCCCGCGGAAAAACACCAGGGCCTGCGCACGTCGGACTTCCTCTTCGGGCCGGACGCCGTCGCCGTGGACGACCAGCTGCGGCGGGTGCTCGAGACCGGCCGGTCCTCCATCCTTTCCGAGCAACCGTGCCGGCTGCGCCGCGACCCGCAGCGCGAACTGTACGTGTGCGTCGCGGCGTTCCGGATGCAGGACGCCAACGGACACGTGCTCGGCGTCACCCAGACCGTCGAGGACGTGACCGAACGCTACCGGGCACGCCGCAGGCTGGCCCTGCTCAGCGCGGCCGGGGCCCGTATCGGCACCACGCTCGACGTCGGCCGGACCGCGCGCGAACTGGTCGAGCTGGCCGTGCCGGGGCTGGCCGACAGTGCCTCCGTCGACCTGTTGGAGGCCGTGCCCCAGGGTGACGACCCGGCCCAGGACGTCTTCCCGGTGGTCTGCCGCGCAGCGGTCGAGTCGGTCTTCCCGGAGACCGAGCAGCTGATGTTCCCGGTGGGCCGGACCATCGGCATCCCCGACGGTTCCACGCAGGCCCGGTCGCTGGCCGAAGGCCGTCCGGTCCTCGAGTCGGACATGGACCGGGCCCTGATCTGGCTCGATGAGGACCCCGCGCGGGCCAGGGCCGCTCGTGAGGCCGGCATGCACTCCCTGATGGTGGTGCCGCTGCTCGCGCGGGGGCTCGTGCTCGGGCTGATCAGCCTGTGGCGGGCGCGCCGCCGCGAGCCCTTCGAGGGCGACGACCTCACCCTCGCCGAGGAGTTCGCCGCGCGCGCGGCCCTGAGCATCGACAACGCCCGCCGCTACACGCAGCAGCACCAGGCGGCCCTCACCCTGCAGCACAGTCTGCTGCCCGGGGACGTGCCGCGGCACCCGGCCGCAGAGGTGGCCCACCGCTACCTGCCCGCCAACATCGCCACGGGGGTCGGCGGCGACTGGTTCGACGTCATCCCGCTCTCGGGGCTCCGCATCGCGCTGGTCGTGGGCGATGTCGTCGGCCGGGGTCTGCACGCGGCGGCCACCATGGGCAGGCTGCGCACCGCCGTCAACACCCTGGCCCACCTGGACCCCACCCCGGACGAGGTGCTGTCGCACCTCGACGACCTCGTGGACCGGCTGGCCTCGGAGCAGCGCGCGACCGACGAGGGCGCCCCGCCGGTCGTCGGCGCGACCTGCCTGTACGCCGTCTACGACCCGATCTCCCGGCGCTGCTCGCTCGCCCGGGCCGGCCACCCGCCTCCCGTGGTGGTCACCCCGCAGGGCCGGCCCGCTCTGGTCGACGTCCCCGCGGGCCCGCCGCTGGGCCTCGGGGGCCTGCCCTTCGAGACCGCCGAGATCGAACTGGCCGAGGGAAGCACGATCGCGCTCTACACCGACGGCCTGCTCTGCACCCGTTGCCGCGACGTGGACGACAGCCTCGCGATGCTGTGCGGGGCGCTCACCGCGCCGTCCCAGTCGCTGGAGTCGACCTGCAGTGCGGTGCAGAACGTTCTGCTCACAGGACGCCGGTCCACCGAGGCCGCCGACGACGCGGCCCTTCTCGTGGCCCGCACCCGCGTCCTCGCGGCGGAGCAGGTCGCCACGTGGGACCTCCTGCCGAACGCCACCGCCGCCGGGCAGGCCCGCTCGCTCGTGGAGACGCAGTGCGCCCGGTGGGGGCTGGAGGAGGCCGCCTTCGTGACCGAGCTGATCGTCAGCGAGCTGGTCACCAACGCGTACCGCCACGCGGGCGGCCCCATCACGCTGCGGCTGATCCGCGACACCCACCTCCTGTGCGAGGTGTCCGACACCAGCAGCACCTCTCCGCACATGCGCCGCGCGCGCACGACCGACGAGGGCGGGCGCGGGCTGTTCCTGGTGGCCCAGCTCAGCGAACGCTGGGGCACCCGCTACACGCGCGACGGCAAGACGATCTGGACCGAGCAGCCGCTGCGCGGGGGCTTCTGAGCGCGCGCAGCACGCGTGAACCCCGCGCGCCCGGGCTCCGTGAGCGGCGCGGGCCGAACGGGGACGGTACGCGCCCGCACGGGAGGGCGGTCGGCCGTGCCGACCGCCGCTCCCCACGTGCCGGCCCCGCCCGCCGGGCTCAGCGGGGTGGCAGTTCGGTGCCGCAGCGGGAGCAGTACAGGGCGTCGCTCTCGCCGGCCAGGCGGCCGCACTCCGGGCACACGCGGTGCAGCAGACAGGCCGCCTCCCCCGCTTCGGGTGCCGGGGCGCGCCCCGCAGCGGGGGCGGGAGCGGCGATGGTGAGGCCGGGTCGGCGGGCATGCACCGTGAGGTAGGTCAGCCCCGCCGCACCGGCGAACAGCGCGCGGCAGGTGCCGCGGGGCAGCCAGGCGAGGGCGCCGGGCGCCAGGGTCGTCTGGCGTTCGCCCTCGGAGCCCGAAAGATGCCCGCTCCCGTCGACGACGTACAGCAGCACGTCCAGGTCGGCCTCCACGTGCGGCCGGACCTCCGCGCCCGCCGGCAGGCGGATGACGTTGGCGTCGAGCTGGCGGCGGTCCGCACCGAGCCGCCACAGGGCTCCGCGCTGTCCGACGGGCGTACGGCCGATCAGGTCCGCCACTTGGGCCAGGACACCCGGCGCGGGCTTGGTCTCCACGTTCGTCCTCCCTGCACCTGTGGAACAGCCGCACGGTACTCCCCCACGCGTCCGGCCGCACGACGGCGGGGGCGGGGGCCGTGGGGGGCGGCGGCCCGACGCGACGTGCGCACCGGCGAGGCGGACGATGGGGGCATGACGCCGCAGCGTATGCCGCCGGGGAGGCCGTGATGCCGATTGGCCGCATCGGGATGGTCGTGCACGGGGCGCACGAGGACGCCAACGAGTGCGCCGCGGTGGTGAAGCGCTGGTGCGCCGGGCACGGGGTCCCCGCGGCGGAGATCGACGTGTGGCGCAAGGACCAGCCCCGCCGCAGCGGCCGGGAGGAAGCGGCCGCGGCCGGTTACCCGGACCTGATCGTGACCCTGGGCGGCGACGGCACCTTCCTGCGCGGCGCGCGGGTGGCCGCCGCGTGCGGGGCTGCCGTGCTGGGCGTCGACCTGGGGCGTGTCGGCTTCCTGACCGAGGTGTGCACCGACGCCGTGGAACAGGCGCTCGGCTGCGTGCACGAGGGCCGGGCCGCCTTCGAGGACCGCATGACGCTCACGATGCGGGCGTCGCGGCCGCTGGAGATCCCCAAGGGCATCGATTCGCTGCTGCGGTACGGGCGCGGGCCCTCGCTGCCGCCGCCCGGACTGCGGCCGGGCGACCCCGAGGACGTGGGCTGGGGCGTGCCGATCGACGTCAACGCCGTCAACGACGTGGTCTTCGAGAAGCTCGCACGGGACCGGCAGGCCAGCCTGGCGGTGTACCTGGCGGGCCGGCTGTTCGCTTCGTACTCCGCGGACGCGGTGGTGACCGCCACGCCGACGGGTTCCACCGCGTACAGCTTCGCCGCGGGCGGCCCGGTGGTCTCCCCGCACATGGACGCGATCGTGTTCACCCCTGTGGCGCCGCACATGGCCTTCGACCGCACCTTGGTGGCGGCCCCGGACGAGGTCGTGGGCGTCCGGGTGCTGCCCCGTTCGGGGCGCGTCGCGGTCAGCATCGACGGCCAGTTGAGGGGGGTCCTCGATCCGGGCGACTGGGTCGCGGTGTACAAGGCCCAGCACCGGCTGCGGCTGGTCCGGCTCGGGCCGACCGACTTCTACGGGCGGCTGCGCGACCGCTTCCGGCTCAGTGACGCACCGGCCGCGGCCGCCGACGGGGAGGTCCCACCGCTGTACCGGCCGTCCGCCCCTCTGCCCCCCGACCTGCGGAACCTGCGCCTGCCACCCCTGAGCCGGCACTGACGGGGCCGGGTCGCACGCTTCCGGACGGCGTGCGCGCCGGACCGTTCAGACCGCGCCGCGGGGCCCGCGCCACGCACGGCACACGTGCGCGCCGGACAGCCCGCGCCGGCCGACGGCCGGGATCAAAGGCCCTGCCAGGCCGGCTTGGCCGCGTACGTCGCCCGGAAGTAGTCGGCCAGCCGCAGCCGGGACGCGGCCGCCTCGTCGACGACCACGGTGGCGTGCGGGTGCAGTTGGAGCGCGGAGGCGGGGACGACGGCCGCCAGCGGACCCTCGACGGCGAGGGCGACAGCTTCCGCCTTCGCCTCGCCCGTGGCGAGCAGCACCAGGTGCCGGGCCTCCAGGATGGTGCCGATGCCCTGGGTGATGACGTGGTGCGGCACCTCCTCGGGGCGGTCGAAGAAGCGCGCGTTGTCCTTGCGGGTCTGCTCGGTGAGCGTCTTGATCCGGGTCCGCGAGGCCAGCGAGGAACACGGCTCGTTGAAGCCGATGTGGCCGTCGGTGCCGATGCCGAGCAGTTGGAGGTCGACTCCGCCGGCCTCCGCCAGCGTGCGTTCGTACGCCGCGCAGGCCTCGGCGATGTCCTCGGCGGTGCCGTCCGGCCCCAGGAACGACCGTTCCGTCATGCCGAGGGGTTCGACGACCTCGCGCAGCACCACGGAGCGGTAGGACTCGGGGTGCCCGGCGGGCAGGCCGACGTACTCGTCCAGCTGGCAGACCCGGGCGCGCGACACGTCGGCGCGGCCCTCCCCGACCAGTCCGGCGAGGGCCCGGTAGACCGGGAGCGGGGTCGATCCGGTGGCGACGCCGAGCAGCGCTTCGGGCTTGCGGCGCAGCAGCGCGGCGATGGCGCCCGCGATGAGTTCGCCACCCGCCGTGGCGTCCGGGACGATGACGACTTCCACTTCAGGACCGCCGATCTGGTGAGAGAAACCCTTTAACTGGTTTAGACCAATTTACCAGCAGGTCCCCCGGAGCTCCACCGCGCGCGGGGTGCCTTCGGGCGAATGGGCCGCACGCCGGGTTGGACGGGACGCCGTCGGTGGTAGCAAGCAGGGGCAGGCGCGCGGGACGCGGCGTACGGCCGGCACGACGGGGAGGTGCGGACGGTGGCCCGAGGACGGCGGATCCGGATCCGCGCGGGGCGCCGGGAGGTGCGCGGCCCCGCCGGGCGGCCCGGCGTCCGGGTGGGGCCCGTGCTGAACACGGCCGCCGCCTACGCCTGGCGGCTGCTCGTGGTGGGGGCCGTCGTCTACGCCGCGTTCGCCGTCCTGGGACGGTTCCACGAGATCGCGGTGGCCGTCTTCCTCGGACTCGTCGTCACCGCCATGCTCCGGCCGCCGGCCGATCTGCTCGCCCGTGCGATACCGCGCTCGGCCGCCGTCGCGCTCTCGCTGATCGGCAGCATCCTCGTCGTGCTCGGCGCTCTGGCACTGGTCGGCGAGGTGGTGGCGGCCGAGAGCGGCGGGCTGCAGCGCGAGTTCAGCGCGGGGCTGACCCGGATCGAACGCTGGCTGGAGTCCCCGCCGTTCCGCCTCGACCCCGAGGCGCTCAGCGACCTGCAGTCGAAGATCGGACAGTGGCTCTCCAGCCACCGGGCGGCTCTGATCAGCACCGCGCTCACCGGCGCCGGGCGCCTGGTCGAGGTGCTGACCGTCTTCGCGCTGGCGCTCTTCTGCTCGGTGTTCTTCCTGCACTCGGGCGACCGGCAGTGGTCCTGGTTCTGCGGACAGCTGCCGAGGACGGTGCGCGGCCGGGTGGCGGTGGCGGGTCGCGCCGCCTGGCGCACGTTCACCGGCTACACGCACGGGATCGTCCTGGTGGCGGCGACCAACGCGATTCTGGTGGGAGTGGCCCTGTACCTGCTCCGGGTGCCCCTCGCGCTACCCCTGGCGCTGCTGGAGTTCTTCGCCGCCTTCGTGCCGCTGATCGGCTCGCCCATCGCCCTCGCGGTAGCCGCCGTGGTGGCCCTGGCCGCGAAGGGGCCCCTGGTGGCGGCGGTCGTCGTCTGCCTGATCGTCGTCATCGGCCAGATCGAGGGCCACGTCCTGCATCCCCTCGTGATGGGCTGGGCTGTGCGCCTGCATCCGGTGGTCGTCGCGCTCACCGTCATCGGCGGTGCGATCGCCGCCGGTGTGATCGGCGCGGTGGTGGCGGTCCCGCTGGTGTCCGTCCTGTGGTCGGTGTACCAGGCGGTGCGCACCACGGAGTAGGGCGCGCACGTTCTTGCGGTGCTTCCGCAACCTCCTGTCGGCTGCACGACACTCCAGCGCAAACGCCTGCCAGGTGAGATGAAAGCCCGGTCGAGGGCATGGACGCCCGGAAACACCTCTGCAACTATCGGCTCGGCACGCGTAATTAGCCAAGCAATCCCTGCAATTTCCTCAGCGGCAGTCGTACGGGCGCAACATGTCATGGCACCAACAACTCTGGCGAGAGGTACAGGGACGACATGCCAAGGAAACGGTTCATCCGACGGCTGCTGGCGGGGGTGATCTCAGCGGGCCTGGTGCTCCTAGGGCAGTCGGCCCTGCCGGCCGCGGCCGCCGGCGGCGGCCCCGACCTCGCCGCCGGGGCCCCGGCCACCGCGAGCACTTCCCACGCCGAGTACGGCGTCGCCAACGTCACCGACGGCAACCAGAACACCTACTGGCAGAGCGCGGGCAGCTCCTTCCCGCAGTGGGTCCAGGTCGACCTGGGCAGCAGCACCAGCGTCGGCCAGGTCGTCGTCAGGCTCCCCGCCGCCTGGGAGGCCAGGGACGAGACCTTCTCGGTCCAGGGCAGCCCCGACGGCTCCACCTTCGCCACGCTCTCCGGCTCGGCCGCACGAAGCTTCGGCCCCGGCTCGGGCAACACGATCACCATCGACTTCGCGGCCACGCCCGCCCGGTTCGTGCGGCTGGACATCACCGCCAACACCGGCTGGCCCGCCGCCCAGGTCTCCGAGCTCGAGGTGCACGGCTCCGCCACCTCGACGGACAACCTCGCCCAGGGCCGGACCCTCACCGCGAGCAGCGGCAACGCGCCCTATGTCGCCGCCAACGCGGGCGACGGCAGCCAGGGCACCTACTGGGAGAGCACCGGCGGCTCCTTCCCGCAGTGGATCCAGGCCGACCTCGGGTCCTCCGTCGCGGTCACCCGGGTGGTGCTGAAACTGCCGCCCTCCTGGGAGGCCCGGACGCAGACGCTGTCCCTGCGCGGCAGCACCAACGGCTCGTCCTTCAGCGACCTGGTCGCTTCCCGCGACTACGCCTTCCGGCCCACCGACAACAACACCGTCACGATCGACCTCAGCAGCACGACCACCCGCTACCTGCGCGTCGACGTCACCGGCAACACCGGCTGGGCCGCCGCGCAGCTGTCGGAACTGGAGGTCTACGGCCCGGCCACCGGCGACACCACCGCGCCGAACGCGCCCACAGGCCTGGCCTACACCGAGCCCGGCTCCGGCCGGATCCGGCTGACCTGGAGCGCCGCCGGCGACAACGTCGGCGTCACCGGCTACGACGTCTACGCCAACGGCGAGCTGCGCACCAGTGTCTCCGGCAGCACGCTCACCTACACCGACGACCAGCCCGACAGCGCCACCGTCAGCTACTTCGTGCGCGCCAAGGACGCGGCCGGCAACGTCTCCGGCAACAGCAACACCGTCACCCGGGCGGGCTCCGGCGGCGACACGCAGGCGCCCAGCCAGCCCGGCAACCTCACCCTCAGCCGGCCCGGCTCCGGCCAGATCAAGCTGAACTGGACCGCCTCGAGCGACAACGTCGGCGTGACCGGCTACGAGGTGTACGCCAACGAGGTGCTGCGCGCCACGGTGCCGGGCAGCACGCTCACCTACACCGACAGCCAGCCGGACACCGCGACCGTGTCCTACCACGTGAGGGCCAAGGACGCCGCGGGCAACCGCAGCGTGGCCAGCGCCACGGTCACCCGCAACGGCTCCGGCGGTGGCGGCTCCAACATGGCCGTGGGAAAGCCGATCACGGCCTCGTCCAGCACACAGGACTTCGTCGCGGCCAACGCCAACGACAACAGCCTCACCACCTACTGGGAAGGCGCCGGCGGCAGCTACCCGAACACGCTGACCGTCTCCCTCGGGGCGAACACCGACGTCACCTCGCTCGTCCTCAGGCTCAACCCCGACAGCGCCTGGGGCACCCGCACCCAGACCGTCGAGGTGCTCGGCAGGGAGCAGGGCGCGAGCGGCTTCAGCGGCCTCAAGGCGGCGGCCGCGTACACCTTCAGCCCCTCCTCCGGCAACTCGGTGAGCATACCGGTCGGCGCCCGGGTCGCCGACGTACGGCTGCGGTTCACCGCCAACAGCGGCGCGGGCGCCGGCCAGGTCGCGGAGTTCCAGGTGATAGGCACCCCGGCGCCGAACCCCGACCTGACCGTCACCGGTATGTCCGTCTCCCCGAGCGCACCGGTCGAGACCGACGTCGTGAGCCTGTCCGCGACCGTGCGCAACCTCGGCGAACTGGCCTCGGGCGCCACGAACGTCACCTTCTACCTGGGCACCACCAAGGTCGGTACCGCCGCGGTCGGCGCGCTGGCCGCCGGCGCCTCCACCACGGTGACGGCGGACATCGGCGGCCGGAACGCGGGAAGCTACCCGCTGAGCGCCAAGGTCGACGAGTCCGGGGACGTCATCGAGCAGAACGACACCAACAACGCCTACGACAGCCCTACCCCGCTGGTCGTCAAGCCGGTCGACAGCTCCGACCTGATCGCCTCGCCCACCGGCTGGTCCCCCGGCAACCCGGCCAAGGGCAGCACCGTCGCGTTCTCGGTGGCGATCAGGAACCAGGGCACGGTCGCGTCGGCGGCCGGCTCCCACGGCATCACCGTCACCGTCACCGACACCGCCTCCGGCTCCGTCGTCAGGACGCTGACCGGCTCCTACAGCGGCGCGATCGGCGCCGGCAGCACCACGGCCCCAGTCGCGCTGGGCACCTGGACCGCCACCGACGGCAAGTACACCGTCAGGACCGTCATCGCGCCCGACGCGAACGAACTGGCGGTCAAGCGGCAGAACAACACCAGCACCCAGTCGCTCTTCGTCGGGCGCGGCGCCGACATGCCGTACGACATGTACGAGGCGGAGGACGGGGTCCTCGGCGGGGGCGCCGCCGTCGTCGGCCCCAACCGCACCGTCGGCGACCTCGCGGGCGAGGCGTCCGGACGCAAGGCCGTCACCCTGAACGGCACCGGCAGCTCCGTGGAGTTCACCACCAGGGCCAGCACCAACACCCTGGTCGTGCGCTACTCCATCCCCGACGCCGCGGGCGGCGGCGGCATCGACTCCACCCTGAACGTCTACGTCGACGGCAGCTTCCTCAAGGCCATCGACCTCACCTCCAGGTACGCCTGGCTGTACGGCAGCGAGACCGCCCCCGGCAACAACCCGGGCGAGGGCAGCCCCCGCCACATCTACGACGAGGCCAACATGATGCTCGGCACGACCGTGCCGGCCGGGGCGAAGATCAAACTGCAGAAGGACGCCGCCAACGGCAGCCGGTACGCGATCGACTTCGTCAACACCGAGCAGGTCTCGCCGATCGCGAATCCCGACCCCGCGGCCTACACCGCGCCGACCGGCTTCACGCACCAGGACGTGCAGAACGCCCTGGACAAGGCCCGGATGGACAGCACCGGAACCCTCAAGGGCGTCTACCTGCCACCGGGCGACTACGAGACGGGCAGCAAGTTCCAGGTCTACGGCAAGCCCGTCAGGATCATCGGCGCCGGCCCCTGGTACGCCCGGTTCCACACGCCGGCCGGCCAGTCCAACACCGACGCCGGCTTCCGCGCCGACTCCACCGCAGGCGGCTCGGTCTTCTCGGGCTTCTCCTTCTTCGGCAACTACACCTCCCGCATCGACGGCCCCGGCAAGGTCTTCGACTTCGCGAACGTCGCCGACATGACCATCGACAACGTCTGGAACGAGCACACGGTCTGCCTCTACTGGGGCGCCAACACCGACAACGTCACCATCAAGAACTCCCGGATCCGCGACACCTTCGCCGACGGCGTCAACATGACCAACGGCAGCACGGACAACCACCTCGACAACATCGAGGACCGTGCCACGGGCGATGACAGCTTCGCCCTCTTCTCGGCGATCGACGCCGGCGGGGCCGACGAGAAGAACAACCTCTACGAGAACCTGACGTCCCTGCTGACCTGGCGGGCCGCGGGCGTCGCCGTCTACGGCGGCTACGCCAACACCTTCCGCAACATCCTCGTCGCGGACACCCTGGTCTACTCGGGCGTCACGATCAGCTCCCTGGACTTCGGCTACCCGATGAACGGCTTCGGGACCGAGCCGACCAACTTCCAGAACATCTCGATCATCCGCTGCGGCGGGCACTTCTGGGGCAGCCAGACCTTCCCGGGCATCTGGCTCTTCTCCGCCTCGAAGGCCTTCCAGGGCATCCGCGTCAGCGACGTGGACATCGTGGACCCGACCTACAGCGGGATCATGTTCCAGACGAACTACGTCGGCGGACAGCCGCAGAACCCGATCAAGGACACCATCCTCACCGACGTGTCCATCACCGGCGCCCACCGCAGCGGCGACGCCTACGACGCCAAGTCGGGCTTCGGCCTGTGGGCCAACGAGATGCCGGAGTCAGGACAGGGTCCGGCGGTCGGCTCCGTCACCTTCGACAACCTCACGATGAGCGACAACCACGAGAACATCCGGAACACCACATCCACCTTCACCATCAACGTCAACCCGTAGCGGAGGAAGACGCGGACGCCGTGGTCCCGGCCGATTTTTTGGCCGGGACCACGGCGTTCCGTCATCCGCGCCGCCCGCCGCCGTGCGCCCACGGCCCCCACCACACCGGGATCGGCGGGTCGGCCGGGGCGGACGTCGGCTGTTCGGGGTGCAGCCCCAGCCGGCGCAGGGCGGCCGCGTCCACGCTGACGCCGAAGGTGCCGTGCCAGTGCCCGTCCTCCCCGATCCGGCACGCGAGGTCGATCCTCAGTTCGTCGTCGCCGAACGGCCACCAGTCGATGCCGCGGTCCCGCAGTCAAAGGGCCGTCAGCTCGCGCGGCCGGGCGCCGCCCGGCAGGTTCTCGCAGCGGAGGAGGAGGACCCACGTGCTCGCTTCCCTGTCCATACCGCCATCCTGGCGCAACACGGCGGCGTGCCGCGGCGGAATGTCGCCGCGGCACGCCGTGGAGGGACGGGCCGTTCCGGCCGCGCAGTCGCGGCGGCACGGCCCGGATCAGGCGCCGGTCAGCGGCGGCCCCTCCAGGACTTCACGTCGACGACCCGGTGGCGGTCGTTGCGCAGGGTCGCGGTGTCGTTGCGGTCCCAGACGGAGTTGCGGCGGTCCTGGAAGACGTCGCGCCGGCTGTCGCGGCCCAGGCCGGTGTGCACGCGCACCTTCGCGTGCCCGACGAGCCGCACGTTGTTGAAGCGGTACCGGTTGCCCTGGCGGTCGGACAGGGTCCAGCCGCGCAGGTTGACCGACCCGCGGCCGGTGTTCACCACTTCGATCCATTCGCCACCGCCCCGGCCGAACCGGCCGTGGCCGTCCCGGGTGTTGACGTCACCGATGACCACCGAGGACCGGCCGTGGTCACGGCTGCCCGCCGCGGTGGCCGGCAGTGCGGCGGCGGCCACGACCGCTCCGGAGGCGAGGACGGTGGCGATGACGCGGCGGGTGATACGAGCAGACATGATGCCCCCTCAAGGAACGCGCGTTCCGGGCTCTTTCGGGCCGTTCGCGCGGTGCGGATGTTTCGGCGGATGCCGATGACGCAACTCTGGCCCAACGGACACCCTCACAACCGGAGCAATCGCTTCGCGTTACAGAATGCGGACATATCCGTAACTGTTAGCTGTAAGCGACATGCGTCAGGCCCGGCTGGGACGGCGACTGCCTGTGTGATGCACCGATCCGCTCGGCACCGCTGTCCATGCTTCCCGGAGTCACCCACACGAGTGCCCTGATCGCCGACGACCCCCGGGCGGGCGGAGAGGTACCCCGGTAACGGAGAATCGCGCCATGACGACACGCGGCACCGACCACGGCGGCGGCCCGGAACAGGACCACGGCTACCTGCTGGACAACCGCCGGGCCGAGGCCGGCGAACGCTTCGCGGCCTTCGCCGAGCTCTTCGACCCCGTGACGTTCCGGCACGTCGACGCGCTCGGCCTCGGGGCCGGAATGCGTTGCTGGGAGGTCGGCGCCGGGGGCGCTTCCGTGCCCTTGGGCCTGGCCGCGCGCGTCGGCCCAGGTGGCGCCGTGGTCGCCACCGACATCGACGTGTCATGGGCCCAGGACGCCGCAGGCGGGGTGGTCGAGGTGCTGCGGCACGACGTCGCCGCCGACCCCGCGCCACCGGGCGCCTTCGACCTCGTCCACGCCAGGCTGGTGCTGGTGCACGTCGCCGACCGGGCGGAGGCGCTGCGGCGCATGGTCGCGGCGCTCCGCCCGGGCGGCCGCCTGCTGCTGGAGGACGCCGACCCGGGGCTGCAGCCGTTGCTCTGCCCCGACGAGTCCGGACCGGAACAGCGGCTCGCCAACCGCCTGCGCTCGGGCTTCCGCGCGCTGCTGGCAGAGCGCGGCGCGGACCTCGCCTACGGACGGACGCTGCCGCGCCTGCTGCGGGAGGCCGGACTGGAGGACGTCGGGGCCGACGCCTACTTCCCCATCACGTCACCGGCGTGTGCCGTCCTGGAGGCGGCCACCGTGCGGCACGTCAGGGACCGGCTGGTGGCGGCAGGCCTGGCCACCGACGAGGAGGTCGACCGCCATCTGGCGAACGTCGCCACCGGCACACTCGACCTGGCCACGGCGCCCATGGTCTCCGCCTGGGGCCGCCGGCCGCTCGGCGTCGCCGGGGCCGGCACCGATCCCGGCCGGTGAGCCGGGGCGGCTCGTCCGGCTGGTCCGGCGCGCCCGGCGGGGACGGGCGGACCGTCCGAAGGGCGGACCGTCGCCGGCGGCCGCCCGGGACGCGGTGAGCGCCGCGAGCACCGCCTCGATATGGCGGCCCTGCGCGCTCCCTGTCCCGGCTGCCGGCGCCGGTGGTGACCGGTCGGGCGGCGACCGTCCGTCGCCCTGCGCCGCGACGGCCGCGGCTTGCCGCGACCTGCGCAGCCCGCACCGCCGGAAGAGGACCGGCCGGATCGCCTGCACCCTGTACTGCGTGGCGCTGCTCCTCGCGGAGTGGGGAGCGCTGCCGACCATGGGGCTGTTGCGCAGCACCCGGCCGGCAGTGCGGCCAGGATCGCCGGTCCGTGACCGGAGCGGTCGGCGCCCGTCGACTTCTCGAGGCCGCGGCGTGAGACCGTGGACTGCCTGCCGGCCCAGCCGGTGCACGTGGCCAGGGGTCGGCCGCGTTCCGGCAGGTCGCGTCGCGGTGGCCCGCACACCGCGTGCCTCAGATCTTGACGGCGGGCAGTATGGGTCTGTGGAAATCCTCGCGTGTGCCAGGGCCGAGTGGGCGTGACGGGTGGGCACGCGCGGCATGCTGTTCGCCGACGCCCCTGACGGTTTCCCCCGGTCCAGAGGCGACGCCTTCGCCGTCGTGGACGCCCGGGGCACCGTGACGAATTGGACCCCCGGCGCGGAGCGCCTGCTCGGATGGTCGGCCGCCGAGGCCCGCGGCCCGGTATCCCGCCTCTTGTGGTCCCGCTCCGACGGCGCCCGCCTCGCCCGCCTCGTGTGCTCCGAGGGTTCGGTCTTCCTGGGCCCGTTGCTGCTGCGGCACCGGGAGGGCCTGTCCGTCGGGGTGGTGCTGTGGGGGCATCCCCTGGCGCCGGACCGGTGGCTGCTGCAGGCGGAGCACGCCGAGGCGGTGCGCCGGGACGACGTGCTCGGCGCACTGCTGCGCGGCCTGTTCACCGAGTCGCCGTTCATCATCGACGTCTTCGACACGGACCTGCGCTTCCTGACCCGCAACGACTCCCGGATCCGCACGCAGAGCTTCCCCGAGGACTTCGTCGGGCACACCATGCGGGAGCTGGCGCCCCCGGGGCTGCTCGACCTCGACGCCTTCGAGGCGCGCCAACGGCTGGTGCTCGCCTCGGGCCGGGCGATGATCGGCAGCGAGGTGCGCGGACGCGACCCCCGCGACCCGGACCGGGACACGGTCTGGTCGGAGACGATCCTGCCCCTGCGCGGCGCCGACGGCGACGTGGTGGCTCTGGCGCACATGGTCTTCGACCTCACCACCGAGGTCCGGGCCCGGGAACGGCTCGACCTGGTCAACGAGGCCAGCGCGCGGATCGGCAGCACCCTGGACGTGCTGCGGACGGCCCAGGAGCTGACGGACGTGGCCGTGCCGCGGTTCGCCGACTTCAGTTACGTCGATCTCCTCGCCTCGGTGATGGGCGGCGAGGAACCGCCGCCGGGGCCGGTCGCGAAGGCGGCGCTCCTGCGCCGCGCCACGGCGACGATGCTGCCCGGCGGCCCGGGCCCGACCGTCGTCGTGCCGGGCGACGTGGACCGCCTCGCGTCCGCGCCCGGCACCCCGGCGGCCAGAGCCCTGGCCACCGGTAAGCCGAGCCTGCTGACGGGCGAGGAGTTCCTGGTCGAACTCGAGGCCGTCGATCCCGCCCGGGCGGAGGCGATCCGCGACTACGCCGTGCGCTCCTGGCTGCTGGTGCCGATGTTCGCGCGAGGAACGGCGCTCGGCGTGGCGGTCTTCGTACGGTTCACCCGGGCCCACGCCTTCGAGGCGGACGACGTCCTGCTCGCCCAGGAGTTCGTCGCGCGTGCCGCGGTCTGCATCGACAACGCCAGCCGCTACACGCGGGAACGAGCCACGGCACTGGCGCTGCAGCGGAGCCTGCAGCCGCAGCGGCTTCCGGTGCTGGCGACGGTGGAGACCGCCTCGCGCCACCTGTCCCCCGGCGGCCACTCCCGGCTCGGCGGCACCTGGTTCGACGTGATCCCGCTCTCCGGCGCGCGCACCGCCCTCGTCATCGGCGAGGCCGGCGGGCGGGGGCTGCACTCGGCGGTGTCCATGGGGCGGCTGCGGACGGCGGTGCAGACCCTGGCGGACCTGGACATGGCGCCGGTGGAACTGCTCACGCACCTGAGCGACCAGGTCAGGCGGGTCCAGGACGAGCAGGGCGACCCCGCTCCGGCGGACACCGCCCCGACCTGCCTCTACATGGTCTTCGACCCGATCACCATGCGGTCGATCGTGGCGAGCGCCGGCCATGCGATGCCGGCCCGGCTGGGCCCCGACGGGCAGGTGTCGGTGAGCGGGACCCCAGCGTCACCCGCCTTGGGCAGCGGCGGCGTGCCGTTCGAGTGTACGGAGGTGGTCCACGCCGACGGCGACCTCCTCGCCCTCTACACGGAGGGGCTGCTCGCCTCGGGTCCCGGGGACGGGGCGGCGCTCCGGTTGGGCAGGGCGCTGGGTGAGGCCAGGGACGCCGTCGGAAGCACGCCGGGCGAGATCGCCGACGAGGCGCTGCGCCGGCTCGTGCCCGGCGGGCGCCCGGAGGAGGACGTGGCGCTCCTGGTGGCCCGGCTGCGCCGGCTGCCGCCGGACCGCCACGTCCTGTGGGAGCTGCCGCACGCACCGGAGTCGGTGGGGCGGGCGCGCGGGCTGGTGATCGGGAAGCTGGCCGACTGGCACCTGGAGCAGCTCGAGTTCACCACTGAGCTGCTGGTCAGCGAGCTCGTCACGAACGCGATCCGCTACGGCTCACCGCCGGTGCGGTTGCGGCTGATCCGCGACCGCCGGCTGATCTGCGAGGTCGGCGACGGCAGCAGCACCTCGCCGCACGTCCGGCGGGCCCTCGAGACGGACGAGGGCGGCCGCGGGCTGTACCTGGTCTCGCAGGTCGCGTCGCTCTGGGGCACGCGGTACCACGCCCGCGGCAAGACCATCTGGGCGGAGCAGCCGCTGCCCGCGACGGACGGGACGCCGGAGGAGACCTGACCGCCGTTGACACGGCGGCGGCCTGCTCCCACCCTGGTGGATGTGTCGCAGATCACCAGAAAGGGTGGACAGCGAGGGAGGCGACAAAAGCTCTGAAGAGCCGCACGCTTCTGCTGGCCGGCGCCACCTGCGCCGCCGCGCTCCTCGCCGGGACCGCGGGCGTCGCGGAGGCCGAAGCGGCACCCCGACCCGCCACTGCACGGGCTACCACTACGACGACGACCACACGCGCGTCCGGGAACCGGCGGTCTGCACCCCGCCGTGACGTGAGGCACCGTACAGGTCAGAACGTGATCACCGACACCGACCCGGAGCCCCCGTTCGCCACGTAGACCTGGCGTCCGTTGGGCGAGACGGCCAGCCCCGCCGGACGGGACCCCACGGCGACGGTGCCCACCTCACGCGTGGCGGTGTCGATGACGGAGACCGAGTCCGAGGTCCCGTTCGCCACGTGGACCCGGCGCCCGTCCGCGGCCACACCCAGCTGGGTCGGGGCGTGGCCCACCGGGATGGCGTCGCCGACCGTGCGCTTCCTCTCGGTGTCGATCACCGACACCGAACCGGAGGTCCCGTTGGCGACGTAGAGACGGCTCCCGTCGGAGGAGAGCTCCACCCCGTCCGGCCCGTCCCCGACGGGGACGGTCTCCCCCTCGGTCCGGTGTGCCGTATCGCACATCGCCCGAGGCGCGGCAAATCACCGAAATGCCGCGCCACTCACTGCCTGTCGTCGCGGACGCGGCCCGTCGCGATCCCGCACACCGCGCCGATCGGAGACGGGCCCACGTCGGCGGCCCCCGGGGTCCGGCCGTCCGCACCTGGGGGGCCGCGGCAGCACCCGGCACGGGTGCGGGGCCGGCGGCGGACGGACGCCCAGGCGGAATAGAGTGAAGATCATCCGTCCCTCCGGAAGGATCGACGCACATGTATGACGCACTCCTCGCCGAGACCGTGACCGTCACCGGTCACGGCGGCGACCGCATCGAGGCGTACTCCGCACGCCCCATGGCCCCCGGCCCGTACGGCGGCATCGTGGTGATCCACCACATGCCCGGCTACGACGATCCCACCAAGGAGATCACCCGGAGGTTCGCGGCGGAGGGCTTCACCGCCGTCTGCCCCAACCTCTACAGCCGCGAGGCACCCGGCGCGTCCCCGGACGACGCCGCCGCGGCGGCCCGCGCGCAGGGCGGCGTGCCCGACGAACGGTTCCTGGGGGACGCCGCGGGCGCGGCCGCGTACCTGCGGGGCCTGCCGTCGTCCAACGGCAAGGTCGGCGTGATCGGTTACTGCTCGGGCGGGCGCCAGGCCTTCCTCGCCCTGGCCTCGCTGGACCTGCAGGCCGGCGTGGACTGCTACGGCGCCTTCGTCGCCGGCCGCCCGCCGGAGGGTTTCCCGCTCCACGTCGAGCCGCTCCTCCACCTGACGAAGGACCTGCGCGGGCCGCTGCTCGGCCTGTTCGGCGCGGAGGACAGCTACCCCTCCCCCGAGCACGTCGCCGAACTGGAAGCCGAGCTCAAGGCGCACCACAAGCCGTACGAGTTCCACACCTACGAGAACGCGGGCCACGCCTTCTTCGCCGTGAACCGTCCGAGCTACCGCACCGAGGCGGCGGTCGACGGCTGGTCGAAGGTCCTGGCCTTCTTCAGGGAGCACCTCTGATGTGCACGTACCTCACCGAGAAGATCCGCATCGACGGCAGCGGCAAGGGCGCCCAGGGCTACTTCGGGCTGACCGAGGCGATGGTCTACGTCGACCACCCGCAGCACGCGCCATACGAGCACACCGTCAACATCGACTTCCTCAACCCGGCTCTGGGGCCCTCGGCCCGGGTCGCCGTCGAGCTCACCGAGGAGGCGGCGCTGGCCCTGGTCGAAGCGATCCGCTCCGCGCTCGCGGCGGCCCCGCCAGGGCTGGCCTCCTCCGGGCGGGCCGCGCCGACGGCGCACTGACGGAACGGGCCCTCACCCCGGGACCGCGACCTGGATCAGAGCGTGCGTGCCGCTGGTACGCCACGCGTCGCCGGCGGCGTCCAGCCGGGCCACGGTCTCGGGGGCGAGCCCCGTGACGGTGTCGGACTTGAGGGTGCGCAGGGCGGCGACCGGCCCCGGGAAGTAGTCGGTGACCTCGGCGAACGGCACCGTCGCCGGCCAGAGCCGGTCGTCCACCAGGCGCCGGTAGTTGAGGTCGCCCTTCATCAGCGTCAGCTGCCCGGCAGCGAAGCGTTCCCGCAAGTCGTCCGGCATGTCGCGGTAGCCGAGGGGCGCGCAGGCGAAGGGGTGCGCGGTCAGGTCGAGCCGGCCCTCGCGCAGGGCCGCGACCAGCCGTCCGCCGATGCGGGCGGCCTCGCCGGGAGCCGCCGTCATCCGGCGCAGGCAGGACAGGACGTCCTGGGTGGTGGCGTCGGACACGTAGTACGGACGCGGTTTGACGAGCAGGTGGACCTCGCGGGCGCGGCCGCTCGTGAGGAGGTCGTCGACGAGGGCGAGGTCGGCCAGGACCTCGCGGGCGCTGTTGTCGGTCACCACGACGACCGTGCCGCCGTTCAACAGGGACCACAGCCGCTGCGACTCGTCGGCGACGAGGGCGCCGGCGGCCCCGCCGCCGGCCGCCTCGGCGACCATGGTGAAACCGAGGTCCGCCTGGTTGCCCCACACGGCGGCCGTGAGCAACGCGTCCTCCCGGTCGGCGGGCGCGAGCCCGCGCAACCCGTCCAGGGCGGCGAGGTCAGCGGCGAAGCCCGGGCCGTCCAACTCGGCGTCCTTGAACGGCGCGAACAGGTCCACGCCGTGCCACGGCCCGGCGGCGAGGTATCCGGCGGGGTCGAGCAGCCGGCGGTAGAAGTACGACTCCGCCCACAGGAACGGCAGTTCGGGCCAGGGTCGCCCGAAGCGGCCTTGGCCCCACTCCTCCCACGCCGCCCGGTCGGGCGCTTCCCCGGGCAGTTCGGCGACCGTGCCGGTGCGCGACTCGGCCAGCAGGGCCGCGAAGCCCCGGCGCCGGCGCGGGCCGTAGGGGACGGCGTCCAGGATGCGCCGCACCAGCACAGGGTGCCGCTGCTGGAAGACGCCCCAGGCGAAGGAGCCCGGCTCGTCACAGGTGATCCGCGGTGCCTGTGCGGGGCCGAAGGGACCTTCGCGGTGTGCACCCATGTGTCGTCTCCTCCAGCGGTCCGGGGGCGGGGCAGCAGTCGCGGGCATTCTCACAGGTGGCAAAGGTGAAGTGGGGCACCGGGGCGGTTCGCACGAGCACGCGGCGCGGCCGGGCGGTGTGCAGCGCAGCGCTCCGTGGCGGGGGTGGGGGTGAAGACCCTCACGGCCGACGGCGGCGGAGGCCGCGGTCCCCCGCGGTCCGGCGCATGCCGCCCCGAGGCGTCCGCGCGGCCGTCCGCTGCCCCGCAGGCGGCCGGCGGGGAGCGGCCGGGCCCCACGCGGTGCCCTTCGGACCGGAGGGCCGTCGACGAGTGCACGGTGACAGGCCGGGAAGGGTGGTCCGGGACCGCTCGGCGCGGCGGTACGCGGCACACTCGCGCCGCTCGGCGCGGGTGGCGTCCGGCGCGGGTGGCGTCCGGCGCGGCGGGCTGTGGCGCGGTCGGCTGGGGGAGTCGGCGCGATGCCGGCCTCGCCGTGCCACCGGCACGGTTCAGGTGCGCACGGACACCCGCAAGCGCGCGGCGGCCCGGTGAAGGGTCCTGCCGTGACCGACCACGCAGCGGGGCCGGGCGCGGCCGTCCGGTCTCGGACAGGGAAGTATCCGGTAGCGCACGAGGGCCCTTCTGTTCACCGAACCGGACGGCCACGACCAGCGTGACCAGCCACGTCCCCACGCAGGCGCAGACGACCGCGAGCAGGGTCGTCGCGGTCGCGGCGATCAGCAGCCCCAGGCACACGATGGCCGGCAACGCCGGCAGCAGGATGCGCGGCCGCCGCACCGGGTCGGCCGGGCCCGGCCGCGGCCGCGGGTCCAGCCGCATCGTGCGCAACCGGCGTTCGAGGACGTCGTCGGCGCGCAGCAGGTCGCCGCTCGCGCTCCGTGAGCCCCGATCCCTCCATCACCGTCTCCTCCACCACGCGCCCGTGCCGGTCACTTACCCCGAATGAGGGAAGGAACGGCGGCATCCGCCCGCGGGTCCCGGGTATCCGGCGGGCGCCGCGGTCGCGGTGGTGCCGGCCCGTTTTGATGGGCGTTCGCGATGATCGGGCGGTACGAGGCACGGGGCCGGCCCGGGCCCGGAGACAGCGGTCCCTCGGGGACGCCGTGGCGGAACGATCCGGCGGGCGGGGACGTGCCTCGCGACCGGGACGCGCGCCTGAACAGCCGCACCGGCGGCGGCTCGCCGGGGCCACCGCAGGCGGTAGCCACGGGCCACCGTTGTCGAGCCCCGACCGCGTGAGCGACGGGCGCCGGGGTACGCGCCCCTCAACGCAGGAGCCCGAACCGGGAGGAACGCATGACGCCGAACGCCACACCCCCCAACGATCCGGTCCCCCCGAGCCCCACACCGTCGCCCGGCCCCACGGGCCCGGAGCCGGGTCCGGCACCCGGGCCCACGCCACCTCCGGTCGGCCCCGACCCGCTGCCGCCGACGCCGCCCGCGCCCGGCCCGGACCCGGTACCGCCCGACCCCACGCCGCCGGGCCCCGGGCCCGACCCGGGGCCGCTCCCGCCCCCAGGTCCCTCCCCACAGCCCGCGACCTGAGGAAGGCGGCGTGGCGACGAAGGAGCCGCCGGGCCCCGGCGCGCTCGACCGGGCCCATCTGCCGGCCGGGCCGTCCGGGGCCGGTTGTCAGTGGTCCGGCCTAGGGTGGGGACGACACAAGACCCACGAGAGACGGAAGTTGCCCATGACGACGCTTTCCGACCGTCCCAACCCCGCGCTGCTCGTCATCGACGTCCAGAACGGGGTGGTGGCCGGCGCCCACAGGCGGGACGACGTGATCGCCAACATCAACACCCTGATCGGCAAGGCCCGGGCCGAGGACGTCCCGGTCATCTGGGTGCAGCATTCCGATGACGACCTCCCGAAGGGCAGTGAGAGCTGGCAGTACGTGCCGGAGCTCGTGCGCGAGGAGTCCGAGCCGCTGATCCACAAGCTCTACGGCGACTCCTTCGAGGACACGGAGCTCGAGGCGGTGCTCGCCGACCGCGGCGTGGGCCGGCTGGTCGTCACGGGCGCCGCGACGGACGCCTGCGTCCGCTCGACCCTGCACGGGGGGCTCGTCCGCGGCTACGACGTCACCCTCGTCGCGGACGCGCACACCACGGAGGACCTCAGCTCCTACGGGGCGCCGGCGCCCGAACTGGTGATCGCGCACACGAACCTCTACTGGAAGCACCAGAGCGCTCCGGGGCGCCGCGGCGGCACCGTCGACACAGCGGACGTCTCCTTCGCCGCGGCCGACGCGGGCTGAGGCCACCCCGGGGCCGGCCGCCTGTCGTGCGGGTGGAAGACTGCACGACATGGCGCTCCGGCAATGAAGCCGAACTCGCCACGGGGAAAAGGATACTGACGGATCATCGGTTGTGTGATCCGTGCCAACCGCTCGCCTCGGGCGCTGTCGACCACCCCGGTCACGGCACGAGTGTGACTCTCAGATGCCCGCAACGACCCGCACCCACCTTCGCCGGGGCAGGAAGAGGCTGCCGTGCAGATACCCGCTTCGTTCGAGTACCAGCGGGCGCAGACCGTGGAGGAGGCCCTGGAACTGCTGGGGCGCTTCGGCAAGGAGGCCCGGGTCCTCGCGGGAGGGCACAGCCTGCTCCCCATGATGAGACGGGGCTCGGCCAGTCCGGAACTGCTCGTCGACATCAACGACCTCACCGAACTCGACCGCATTGACCAAGCCGACGGGGAGCTGCGGGTCGGCGCCCTCACCCGGCACCGCAGCCTGCTGGAGTCGCCGCTGGTCGGGCGGAATCTCCCGATCGTCCACGACGCCGAGCGGGTGATCACCGACCCGCGGCTACGCAACCGCGGCACCATCGGCGGTTCGCTGTGCCAGGCCGACCCGGCCGAGGATGTGCCCGCGGTATGCGCGGCGCTGCGGGCGGTGGTCGTGATTCGCGGCGCGGGCGGTGAACGCACCGTGGCCATGCCCGACTTCCACCGCGGCCCCTTCCGGACGGCGGTCGGCCCCGGGGAGTTGCTCACCGAGGTGCGCTTTCCGGTCAGGCCGGGCTCCGGCAGCGCATACGAGAAGTCGGTCGGCACAGCCGGTGATCGGGCGGTGGCGGCGGCCGGGGTGGCGCTCTGCCTGGACGACGGGCTCATGACGCACGTCGGGGTGGGTCTGGCGGGGGTGGACGCCACCGGGCCACACGCTGCGGCGGTGCAGGAACTGCTGGAGGGCCGTGAGCCGTCGAGGGAACTCTTCGAGGAGGCCGGGCGGGTGGCCTCGGCAAGCTGTTCACCCGTCACCGACGCCCGCGGGACGGCCGACCGCAAGCGCCACCTGGCCGGAGAACTGACCGAGAGGGCTTTGCGACGCGCCGTCGTCCGCGCCACGGCCCGGGCCGCCGGGGAGGGTTGAGTTCCCCAGCGCGGAATTCCTCGGTGTGGTGGGGTCCCCGGTCCCCGGCACGCAGCCCGTCGCGGATCTCCGCGAGTCGCCCCGATCGGCCCGGCGGCCACGACGCGGCGAGCGCCTTCCCCGGCCCGCCCGGGGGTTCCCGGGTGTGGGATCGGTTGCCCCTGCCCAGGTCGGGCACGGGGACGCCAGGCCCCTCGCCCCGCGCAGACGCCGGTGAGGCCCGCACGGCTGAGCGAGAGCGGGACCACCACCCCGCCGGTGGGCGCGCCCACGGTCGACATGACCGCTGTCGCCTTCCCACCGGCGCCGGGCAGTGGTCCCGCTCGGTCACACAGGGCTCGAACCCTCAGTCCTCTCCCCTGACGATGTTCCAATCCTGGCCGCTGTCGGGCTCCCGCTGCGGCGGATTGCCCCGGCCCTCCTTCAGTACAGCAGGCCGGCACGTGCGTATCTGCTGGTCTCGGGGGATTCGGGTGCTGGTCGGGTGGCCGTTGCGCGTGTCCACGGCTGGGCGCCTCCTCAGGTCTTCACGACACCGCATACCCATTCGAACATGATTCACACGGCACAACATTCCGAATTCGGACATAATGGCATCGGATATTGGCGCGACACCCGGCTTTCCCGGCGCCGTCCACCGGCCCCGTCACCGTGCGTGACCGCCGCTTCCGGCGATGCGGCCCGCCGAGGACGCGACAGTCCGGGGCGGCGCGGCGGAGACCGCCGCGGCCATTCGGATTCAGCGTCGGGGGTGCCATTCGGCGAGGAGCACGGTCGCGTCGTCGTCGAGGCGGCCGTGCCGGTGCGCCAGGATGGCGTTGACGAGGCGCCGCAGGACTTCCGGGGCCGGGTCGCCCAGGGCGGTGGCGTGTACGACGTACTCGGTGAAACGGCTTTCGCCGAACGCGTCGCCGCCCTCGGCGCGGGACTCGGTCACCCCGTCGGTGTGGATGAGGACCCGGTCGCCGGGCTCGAGCCGTGTCGAGTGCACGAAGCGCGGTCGGTCCCCGTGGCCGGGACCGAGGCCGAGGGGCAGGTCCGGGTCGCGCTCCAGGGCGCCGGTGACCACGCGCCGTTCACGGATCAGGCGGGGCGGGGGATGCCCGCAGTTCACCCAGACGAACCGGCCGCTTCGGACGTCGAGGTCGGCGAAGACCGCGGTGGCGAGCCGGTCCGGGATCCATTCGGCCAGGGTCTCGTCCACCGCCCTGACCGTCTCGCCCAGATCGGCGCCGGCGCGCCGGGCCGCTCGGCAGCCGGCCAGCGCGACGGCGGCGGCGAGCCCGGACGCCAGGTCGTGGCCCGTCGCGTCGAACACGGCCAACTGGAGATGGTCGCCCTGAAGGCTGTGGTCGAAGGCGTCGCCGCCGATCTCATAGGCCGGTTCCAGCACCGCGCTGGAGGTCACCTCGGTCGTGCCGAGGGTCCGCGAGGGCAGGAAGGCCCACACCAGTTCCTCGGCGGTGCTCATCGGGCGGCTGCGGACGAGTTGCAACAGGTCGTCGCTGCACCGCGTCTTGGACACGATCGTCAGAGCCGTGACGTCGGCGAGCGCGCGGCAACGGGAGAGCAGTTCGGGGTCGATCCGGCGGGCGGTGACCTCCATGACGCCGATCCGCTCCCCGCCGTCGAGGAGCGGGAGCCACAGCGTTATCCGGTCGTCCCGCTCGCTCAGGCGCAGGGAGATCGTCCGGTAGGCGGCGCCCGCGGGCGTGCCGTCGACGGCCACTGCGCGGGCGGCACGGGAGGCCGGGTCGCCGGCCAGCGGGACGAGTCGGGTCTGCTGGACGTCGGCGATGAGCACCACGGCCTCTTCGAGGCCCAGCCCTTGAGCCGCACGCGTGAGTTCGGCACCCCAGTCTGCCGGGGCGACCTCGTGCGAGCGGCGCAGGAGCCCGCTCAGCAGAGTGCCGAAGCCCGTGTCGTCCACCGTCACCATCACCTGTCGGTGCGCCGCCCCCGTCGCGGGGCGCGGGACGTCGTGGCACCTGCCCCGGGCGCCGCAGCCGAAACATCACGCCGCGCGTGACCTGCCATGACGCCGAGGAGCCGGCGCCCGCCTCCCCCAATCGCCTACAGGCACCGGTTCCGCAGAACGTCATATTCCAGCAAATCGAGTGTCAATACGGGCGCGCCACACCGCAACGGGCACGCCGAGGCCCGACGCTTCTCGTGTCCCACCCGTGCGGGTGCCCCAACGGCACCCGCGGAGACAGGAGTCGATCCATGCGCGTTTCCCGTTTCGTGGCCGCGGTCGGTGTGGCCGTGGCCGTTGTTCTGGGTGGTGCGGCGGGTGCCGGCGCCGTCACGCCGGAGTCCGTCCGCACCCACGGCACGCACGCCACACACGGCGACCACGGCCGCGGCCACCACAGCCACCACGGCAAGCGCCACAACAACCGGTGGCACGGTCACCGTCACAACCGTCACCACCACCACGTCGTCAACCACCACCGCCGCTGACCCCGACCCGATCCACAGAACCCCGGGGGTGCCGCTCCGCACACGGAGCGGCGCCCCCGGTCGGTCGCCCGGCGCTTCCGGTCGACCGCGACGAGGCGGCAGGGGCGAAGACCTCTCCGCAGTCGAAGGCCGTCGAACCCGCGAAGGCGGTGACGGCCTCCGCGACCTGTCAGGACGCCTCGAGGGAAGGGGCCCGCTCCCGCGGGGCGTAGCAGCGGCGAGGAGCGGGCGAAGGCCTCCGGTCGGGAAACCTCACCGCGTTCGTCCCGGCCGGGACCGGCAGCGACGGCACCGGGTCGGCGGGAAGAAACCACACGGGCCCGGTGTTGGCGTGAGCGGAACAAGAACCCCCCGAAAGGAGGCCCCGGTGAAGGTACGCGCTTCGCTGCGTTCCCTCAAGAACACTCCCGGCTCGCAGATCGTCCGCCGTCGCGGCCGTGTCTACGTCATCAACAAGAGGGATCCCCGCTTCAAGGCCCGTCAGGGCTGATGCGAGAGGCGGCACGGTGGCGGCGCGCCCTCCCTGGACGGCGCGCCGCGTCCGCGTCCCGGTGGGGCGGGGCACGAGGGGACCGTCCGGCACGCTCCCGTCCCCCTCCGGACCGCCTCCCGGACTGTGCGGAGCACCCACGAGGGTGTTCCGAAACCCTTGCTCGTGCCCCTTGGCGTTCGACTGGCCCGGTGCTTCGGCGTGGCGCCGGCAGGAAGTCTCCTCACTTCCGACCCACGGAGTCGCCGTGCAGATCCCCCCACACCGCCATCGACCCGCTCTCCCGCGTCGGCGCGTCGTCCGGTACGCCGCCCTGGCCGCGGGCGTCCTGGCCGCCGACGCGGGCATGCGGGCTTCGGCAGCACCGGGCGAACCGGCCTCGGCTGCCGCCCGCGTCGGGCTCGACGACCCGCACAAGAAGGACATCGCCATGCAACTGGTGGCCAGCGCGGAAAACTCCACGCTGGACTGGAAGGGCCAGTACAGATACATCGAGGACATCGGCGACGGCCGCGGCTACACCGCGGGCATCATCGGCTTCTGCTCCGGCACCGGTGACATGCTCGGACTCGTAGAGCTCTACACGGACCGCGAGCCGGACAACCCGCTCGCCCGCTTCCTGCCCGCGCTGCGCCGGGTCAACGGCACCGATTCGCACCGGGGCCTGGGCGTCGGCTTCGAGGTTGCCTGGCGCGGCGCCGCGGCCGACCCGGCGTTCCGTCAGGCGCAGGACGACGAACGCGACCGCGTCTACTTCGGCCCCGCGGTCAGGCAGGCCAGGGCGGACGGACTGCGCGCGCTGGGCCAGTTCGTGTACTTCGACGCGATCGTGATGCACGGCCCGGGCGAGGACCCGGTCAGCTTCGGCGGTATTCGTGAGACCGCTTTGTCGGAGGCCGCCAGCCCCGCCAGGGGCGGCGACGAGACGCGGTACATCGGCGCCTTCCTCGACGCGCGCAAGGCGGCGATGAAGACCGAGGCGGCGCACAGCGACACCAGCCGGGTCGACACGGGGCAGCGCGTCTTCCTCGACAACGGCAACCTCGACCTCAACCCCCCACTGAAGTGGAGGGTCTACGGGGACAGTTACACCATCGCCTTGTGACGTCCCCCCAGAATCCGGGCCGGGTACCGGGCGCGGGTCTCGGCCGGTGGCGGCTCCGGGTGACGCCGTCCGCGCCGGACGGCCGGCGGGCGGTTGCCCGCGCCTTCGCCTTCAGCCCGGGTACGCGCCGTCCGGCCCGAAGAGGCGGGGCGGGGGCCCGAACGGTCCGCCGCGCCGCCGGATACCGGGCAAGCCGTGGCCGTCCGTTATCGCCCGCATGGGACACTCCGCATCCGGACCGGCCTGCCGCTACGGCAAGTTCGTTGCCCGGCGCCCCTATCCATGGGTGGGTGAAAGTTGTACCGTCCCGGGGTCATGTCCCCTCAGGGAGGTACTCGCCATGGCGTCAATGGGCGTACCCGACGTCCTCACCCGTGCCCGCACCATCGCACCGCCGGGCTGGAGCCGCTGGCTGGTACCGCCGGCCGCGCTCTCCATCCACCTCGCCATCGGGCAGGCGTACGCCTGGAGCGTGTTCAAGCCCCCGCTGGAGTCCTCGCTCGGGCTGAGCGGCACCCAGTCCGCGCTGCCGTTCCAGCTCGCGATCGTCATGCTCGGGCTGTCGGCCGCGTTCGGCGGCACGCTCGTCGAGCGCAACGGGCCGCGGTGGGCCATGTGCGTGTCGGCCCTGTGCTTCTCCTCCGGCTTCCTCATCTCCGCCCTCGGCGCCGCCACCCGACAGTACTGGCTGATCGTCCTCGGGTACGGCCTCGTCGGCGGCATAGGTCTCGGCATCGGCTACATCTCGCCGGTCTCCACGCTCATCAAGTGGTTCCCCGACCGGCCGGGGCTCGCCACCGGCATCGCCATCATGGGCTTCGGCGGCGGCGCGCTGATCGCGTCGCCCTGGTCGACCGAGCTGCTCGCCTCCTTCGGCGCCGACACCTCGGGCATCGCGCAGACCTTCCTGGTGATGGGGCTGGTCTACGCGGTCTTCATGACCTTCGGGGTGCTGCTCGTCCGGGTCCCCCCGGACGGCTGGCGGCCCGCCGGCTCGAACCCGTCGGCCGAGGCCGCACGCCCCCTCGTCACCACCGGCCAGGTGTCCGCGCGCAACGCGCTGCGGACCCCGCAGTTCTGGTGCCTGTGGGTGGTGCTCTGCATGAACGTGACGGCGGGCATCGGCATCCTGGAGAAGGCCGCGCCGATGATCACCGACTTCTTCGCCGAAAGCTCCACCCCGGTGACGGCCACGGCCGCCGCCGGTTTCGTCGGGCTGCTCTCGCTCGGCAACATGCTCGGCCGGATCGCCTGGTCCGCCACCTCCGACCTGGTCGGGCGGAAGAACATCTACCGCCTCTACCTCGGCGCCGGGGCGCTGCTGTACCTGCTGATCGCCCTGCTCGGCGACGAATCCAAACCGCTGTTCATCGTCGCCGCCGCCGTCATCCTGTCCTTCTACGGCGGCGGCTTCTCCACCGCGCCCGCCTACCTCAAGGACCTCTTCGGGACCTACGAGGTGGGCGCCATCCACGGGCGGCTGCTGACCGCCTGGTCCACGGCGGGCGTCCTCGGGCCGCTGATCGTGAACGCGATCGCCGACCACGAGAAGTCGGCGGGCCGGACCGGACCCGACCTCTACTCCACGTCCTTCATCATCATGATGGTGCTGCTGGTGATCGGCTTCGTCGCCAACGAGCTGGTACGCCCCGTCCATCCGCGGCACCATGACGGGCCGTCCGCCGGGAGCAGGGCCACGACCGGACCCGAGTCGGAAGGAGCCGTCCGATGACCGCACCGAACCCCGCGCCGCCCGCCGAGCCCTCCCCCGAGGCCGTCGCCGGGAGGGGCCGGCTGCCGCTGATGGCCGTCGCATGGCTGTGGGTGGGCGCGCCCTTCGTCTACGGCTTGTACGAACTGGGCCTGAAGCTCAAGCAGCTGTTCACCGGCTGACCGGCGCCGCTTGCGCCGCGGGGCGTCCCGTCCCACCAAACGGGGCGGCCCGCGGCGGTCCCGCGGACGGCACCGCGCACGCCGGACGGTGGTGTCGGGACCGTCCGAGGGGCCGCCCGCTCAGTGTCGCCCGGCCGCGGGCCGCGGTCGCCGGTACGGGAGGGTCGCGCGGCGGTGGCGGACGCGCGCGGTCGGCCCCCACCGCGCACTCGGGACCCACCTGCGGGAGCCCTGGTGCGGACGTGCCGACCGGTCCGCGCGGAACACGCACCGGCCGGCCGCCACACTGGGGGTCATGAGGTCGGCACGGCGTACCAGCGGCCGTTGCGCTGGTGGACCAGGTGGTGGGTGGCGAGGCTGTCGATGTGCCGCGCGATGGTGGCCGGCTGGTAGCCCACGCTGGCGCTCAGGGCGTCGATGGTGGTCCCGTCCCGTCCGGCCGCGCGGAGTTGCCGGAGGGTCCTGAGTGCCGTGCGGGCGAGTCCGGACTCCTCGGGGCGGGGCTCGGCGGGATGCGGCACGGCGGACGCGGCGGGGGCCGGAGCGGCCGCCGGGGCCGGGACCGGGGGGACCGGGGCCGGGACCGGGGGCGGAACCGGGGGCGGAACCGTGGGGACCGGAAGCGGCGGGACCGGCGCCGGGATCGGGGGCGGGGGCGGAACCGTGGGGACCGGGGGCGAGGCCGGGCCGGGAACGGGTGCGTCGGCCGTGGTACGCGCCGGGGTGTCCGCGACGGCCGGAGCCGGTGCGGCCTGCGGGGTGACGGTGACGGCCGCCATGCCGGTGGGAGCGGGGGCGACGGGCCTCGGCGTGCGATTGACCGTGCGGTGCTTGCGGCCCTTGCGGTGACGGCGGGTGCTCATCGTGCGGTCCTCCTTCACTGTGATCTTGAAGGGCCAACGGAGAACCACCGCGGGAGTCACGCAGATGCGTGCATGCGGGGGAACCCGTACCACCCGGGGGAATGCGCGGCGGCGCAGCCGCCGTTGCCGGAACAAGGACGGACCCGAGAAAGGCAAGCCCATGCCCCCCATGGACAGCCGCCGCGGCCACCGCGTCGACGCGGTACCCGGCACGCAGCATGTGACCGTCACGATCGACGGCAGGGTGGTTGCCGAGACCCGGCGACCGGTTCTGGTCCACGAGACCGGTCTGCCGGTGCGCTACTACATCCCGCCGCAGGACGTGGACCTCGCGGTCTTCCGAGGCAGCGACACCAACACCACCTGCCCCTTCAAGGGCGTCGCCTCCTACTGGTCGTACGGGGCCCACGAAGACGTCGCCTGGGCCTATCCGGAGCCGCTCGCGTCGGTCCCGGAGATCACCGGCCACCTCTCCTTCTACGACACCGTGGCCGACGTCGTGGTCGAGGACGCCTGACCGTACGGACGGTGCGCGACGGCGCACCGTCCGTCACCGCGTTCCGGACGGCGCGGAGGGTGCGCCGGTGTCCCCCGGGGCACACGCAGCACGACAGTTCGGTTTGCTGCGCACGACGGCCGCCGGGGAGCAATGATGGTCCCATGGCGAATCCGACGATCCTGACCGTCGACGACGACCCCGCCGTCTCTCGTGCCGTGGCCAGAGACATTCGCCGCCGGTACGGGGACCGCTACCGGGTGGTGCGCGCCACCTCGGGGGACGAGGCCCTGAGCGCCCTGCGGGAGATCAAGCTGCGAGGGGAACAACTCGCGGTGATGCTCGCCGACTACCGCATGCCGCAGATGAACGGGGTGGAGTTCCTCGAGGCGGCGATGGACCTGTTCCCGCTCGCCCGCCGCGTGCTGCTCACGGCGTACGCCGACACCAGCGCGGCGATCGACGCGATCAACATCATCGACCTCGACCACTACCTGCTCAAGCCGTGGAGCCCGCCGGAGGAGAACCTCTACCCGGTGATCGACACGCTGCTGGACGCGTGGCTCGCCACGCCCGACCCGACGGCGTCCGAGACGCGCGTGGTCGGCCACCGCTGGTCGGCGCCCTCCTTCAAGGTGCGTGACTTCCTCACCCGCAACCTGGTGCCGTACCGGTGGCTGCCCGCGGAGGAGCCCGAGGCCGAGCGGTTGCTGAGCGCGGCCGGGCTGACGTCCGCCGACGTGCCGCTGGTCGTGACCGACGACGGGACGACGCTGGTACGGCCCACGGAGGCCGAGCTCGCCGCCCACGTGGGACTGAGCACCGTACCGGCCTCCGACTTCTACGACCTAGTGGTGGTCGGCGGCGGCCCCGCGGGACTCGGTGCGGCGGTGTACGGCGCGTCGGAGGGCCTGCGCACGGTGCTGGTGGAACGCCGGGCGACCGGCGGTCAGGCGGGGCAGAGCAGCCGCATCGAGAACTACCTCGGCTTCCC
This sequence comes from Streptomyces sp. ME19-03-3, assembly GCA_033793685.1. Lineage (GTDB taxonomy): Bacteria > Actinomycetota > Actinomycetes > Streptomycetales > Streptomycetaceae > Actinacidiphila. The sequence continues at coordinate 235,678 of JARAXD010000001.1, forward strand.
GGACGGTGTCTCGGGCGCCCAGCTGACCGACCGGGCCCGCCGCCAGGCGATGAAGTTCGGGGCGGAGATCCTCAGTACCCGCGAAGTGGTCGCGCTGGACGCGGTGGGCACCGGGCGGGTGCTGTCCTTCGGTGACGGCACGTCCATCGCGGCGCACACGGTGGTCCTGGCGACCGGGGTGGCGTACCGGCGGCTGGACGCGCCCGGACTGACGGAGTTCAGCGGCGCCGGGGTCTTCTACGGCTCCGCGATGACCGAGGCCATGAACTGCGCGGGACAGGAGGTCTACATCGTCGGCGGCGCCAACTCGGCCGGGCAGGCAGCGGTCTACTTCTCCCGCAACGCGTGCAGGGTGCATCTGCTGATCCGCGGCGCGGACCTGCACCGTTCCATGTCGCAGTATCTGATCGACCAGATCGCGGCCATCGAGAACATCGAGGTCCGCCCGTGCACCGAGGTCGTCGGCGGCAAGGGCGGCGACCACCTGGAGCAGCTGATGCTCCGCGACGCGAGGACCGGCGAGGTGACCACCGTCGACGCCTCGTTCCTGTTCGTCTTCATCGGCGCCGAGCCCCGCACGGACTGGCTGGAGGGCGTCGTGGAGCGGGACCGGCGCGGCTTCGTGGTCACCGGCCCCGACCTGATCGCCGGCGGCAGGCGGCCCGCCGGCTGGCCGCTCCCCCGCGACCCGTACCACCTGGAGGCCAGCGTGCCGGGCGTCTTCGCCGCGGGCGACGTCCGCGCCGAGTCGGTCAAGCGGGTGGCCTCGGCGGTCGGCGAGGGCGCGATGGCCGTATCGCTCGTGCACCGTTACCTGGAGGCGCAGTGACCACGACGGAGAGGCTGGGCCCGGAGCAGTTGCGCACCCTGTTCCTGTTCGAGTCGCTCGGCGAGAAGGAACTGAAGTGGCTGGACGAGCAGGGCCGGGTCGAGCGGGTCGCGGCCGGCACCGCGGTGTACGCCGAGGGTGATGCCGCGACCTGCTTCTACGTGCTGCTGAGCGGCACGGTGTCGCTGGGCCGCACGGTGCGCGGGGACGTGGTGGAGGTCATCCGCACCGACCAGCGGGGCGTGTATGCCGGGGCGACGCAGGCCTACCTCGGGGACCGGGTGGAGCAGACCTATCCCAACTCCCTGCGGGCGGAGACGGACTGCGAGTTCTTCGTCATCCCGGCCGACCAGTTCGCGGGGGCCATGCACCGGTGGTTCCCGATGGCGGTGCACCTGCTGGAAGGGCTGTTCTTCGGCTACCGCAAGCAGAACACGATCATCGGGGAGCGCGAACGGCTGCTCGCCCTGGGTTCGTTGTCCGCCGGGCTCACCCACGAGCTCAACAACCCGGCGGCCGCCGCGGTGCGTGCCACCTCGGCGCTGCGCGACCGGGTGGCCGGCATGCGGCACAAGCTGGCGATGATCGCGGACGGGCGGCTCGACACGCGGCAGCTGCACCAGTTGGTGGAGCTGCAGGACGCCGCGATCAAGCGCATGGCGTCGGCCCCGGAGCGGTCGGCGCTGGTGGCGTCCGACGCGGAGGACGAGTTGACGGACTGGCTCGACGACCACGGCGTGGGCGGTTCCTGGGAGCTGGCCCCGACACTGGTCGCGGGCGGTGTGGACACCGAGTGGCTGGGCTCCGTGGTCCACACGGTCGGTGAGGACCGGCTGGAGGCGGCGGTGCGCTGGCTCACGTACACCCTCGACACCGAACTGCTGATGGGCGAGATCGACGACGCCGTCACCCGGATCTCCGGACTGGTCGGGGCGGCGAAGCAGTATTCGCAGCTCGACCGGGCTCCGCAGCAGACCGTCGACGTGCACGCGCTGCTCGATGCGACGCTCACGATGCTGCAGGCCAAGATCCCGGGCGGGGTGCGGGTCGTCAGGGAGTACGACCGCAGCCTGCCGCAGATCCAGGCCTACGGCGCCGAACTCAACCAGGTGTGGACCAACCTCGTCGTCAACGCCCTGGACGCGATGCGGGGTTCGGGCACCCTGACGCTGCGCAGCTCCTGGGACGGCGCCGACCGCGTGCTGGTGGAGGTGGGCGACACCGGTCCTGGCATCTCCCCGGAGATCCGGCCGCAGATCTTCGAGCCCTTCTTCACGACCAAGGCGGTCGGCGAGGGCACCGGGCTGGGCCTGGACATCTCGTACCGCATCGTGGTCAACAAGCACCACGGCGACATCCGGGTCGAGTCGAGCCCCGGCGACACGCGCTTCGTGGTGTGCCTGCCGGTCGCCCAGCCCGAGGCGAAGCCGGCGCAGGTGCGGCCGACCGGCTGAGCGGTCCTCAGGGCCGCGGGTCGGGTCAGGCCACCGGGCTCTTGGGCAGCGTTCGGGCGCGCTCGCGGCCCGCGGGAAGCTGTCCGGCCGCGCCCTTGAGCGAGCGCAGGGCCAGCAGCAGCACACCGATGTCGTCGAGAAGGATCGGATCGGGCAGCAGGTCCACCGGGCAGACCAGATAGACCAGCGCGGCCCAGAACGCCAGCTTGCCGGAGCGCGGCACGTCGGCGCTGCGCAGGAGGGCGCGGATCCGCGCCATCTTCACCACGAGCACCACGGCCACTGCGAGCATCGCCACGACCGCCACCGCGGCGATCACGAGGGCCCCGGTCGACCAGTCACCCAGATCCATGTCGTCTGCCTCCCTCGCTGCCGTGTACCCGGCCGGTGTGTCCGGAAACGGTTCCCGCCCCGACGGAAAGGAAGCACACAGTACATGATCACGCCTGAGGGAATCCGGGAGGCCGCCGGCCTGGCGCCAGGCGACGCCCAGTCCCCGGCGAGCCGCGCCACCGTTCGCGACCTGGCCGCCCGGGACCCGGCGGCCGCGGCGGGGACGGTGGACCGGCTGACCCGCGACCCCGATCCCGATCCCGATCCCGGCGTACGGGAGGCCGGGGCGCGCCATCGAAACCTCCCCAGCACCCGGCCGGCGGAGTTGCTCGACGACGAAGAACTCGTTCACTGTGCGGCGGCCAACCCGGCGCTGGCCCCCTCCGTCATGCGCCGGCTGGTGGCGAGCCTCCCGCTCCCGGACGACGCCGCCGGATGAACGTGGTGAGCCGGTGGTACGCGGCGCGCAGTTCGCGCCGGGCGAAGTCCTCGTGGACGTCGATGAGGGCGCCGTGGGCAGCCTTGGGGTCGACCGTGAAGCGGTCGTGCCAGCCGCCTCCCGAGGCGATGATCACGGGGGCGTCGACCTCGTCGAACTGGTCCGCTGTGATGTCGACGCGCAGGCCGTTCTTCTCGAGCCACGCGTGGGAGGCACGGTTCCTCCAGGCGCTGACGTAGGTCCACACCCCCTGCCCGCTCTCGTACAGGTACTGCCCGAGGAGGATCGAGGCGTCCCCGCAGGAGCCGTGCGGGAAACGCGCCAGGGAGACCAGGCCCGGGTCGGGGCAGTCGATGATCGCCTGCCGGAATCCGAGGGCCAGCGTGCGGAGTTCGGACACCCGCGGATTCTAGCCCGCGAAGATCATTTGCGCGGAGGGCAAGGGCGGGCTCATCGTCGTCACGCCCGGGCTGCCACATGTCTTCGGGCCGGTGGATCCGGGCAGGTGCCTCCCGACGGCTCCGGGCCGGGGCACCCCCTCCACCGTCGTCAGGCGGCCGGCCACCGCCGCGCGAGGAGCGCCTCGCCGGCAGCGACCGCCGCCGCCATGGCGGCCCCCGCCACCAGCACCGCCGCGCCCCCGCAGAAGGTGCTCGCCAGCACGACCAGGGCGCAGGCGGGCAGCACCGCGTGCTCGGCTAGACCGCGCTTCGCGCTGCGGGAGTGGATCAGCCAGACCGTCAGCAGGAAGAGCGCGGTCGGCAGCGTGACGGCGGCCGCGGCGGCCGTCTGCGAGATGTGTGCCTTGTGCACGGTCTGCTCGACCACCACCTCCAGACCCGCGCCGATGGCGGCGGCGGAGCCGAAGACGAGGTAGTGCCCGTAGCCCCACACGAACGCCCGTGCGGCGCTGGTGAGGTGCCGGTGGATGGGCACGGCGAAGTACAGCCAGTAGGCGCAGAAGACGATCAGCAGTCCTCCGACGGCGACGGGCAGCAGCTCGCCGAGCGCTGAGAACTCGTCAATGGCGGACTGCACGGCCACGGTCGCGGCGGCCACCGACTCGCCGAGCACGATGATGGTGAACAGGCCGTAGCGCTCGGCGATGTGGTGCGGGTGCCAGGTGGTCCGCTGCGACCGCTCGGCGCAGGTGGGCACCGCCAGCTCCGCGACGGCCAGCACCAGAAAGCCCCAGGTCCACACGGCACCCTGCAGGAGCAGCAGCACGACCCAGCCCGCCTGGACGATGACCAGGCCGGCGGAGTAGCGCAGCGCCGTGGTCCGCGCCGCTCCGGCCGCGTTGCGTGCCGCGCGCAGCCACTGGAACGCGAGCGCGATCCGCATGATGATGTAGCCGGCCACGGCGACCGAGAAGTCGTTGGTGTCAAAGGCGCGGGGAACCCCGGCCGCCAGCACCAGGACGCCGGCGATCTGGACGAGGGTGGCGATGCGGTAGGGCACGTCGTCGGTGTCGAAGGCCGAGGCGAACCACGTGAAGTTCATCCACGCCAGCCAGATCGCGAAGAAGACCAGGCAGTAGCCGAGGAACCCGTGCCCGGGGCGGCCCTCGGCCACCGCGTGCACCAGCCGGCCGCCGGCCTGGGCCACCGCCACGACGAAGCAGAGGTCGAAGAGCAACTCGAGCGGCGTGGCCACCCGGTGCGGCTCGTGCGGGTCGCGGGCCGTCATCCGTACCAGCGGACGGAAGCGCGGACGCTGCGGTGCGGGGACGTGATCGGTCACCCGCGCATCGTAGGGCGGTGCGCGCGTGCCCGCGCCCAAGGCGCGGGCACGTGGGACGAGCGGCGGGGAAAGGGGGACGAGGTCAGCCGGTGCAGCCGTCCTGCAGCAGTCCGGCCCGCAGCCGGGCCAGTGTGCGCGAGAGCAACCGGGAGACGTGCATCTGGGTGTAGCCCATGATCTCGCCGATCTGAGCCTGTGTCAGCTCCTCCACGTAGCGCAGATGGAGCAGCCGCCGGTCGCGCTCGTCGAGTTGCACGACGAGCGGTGCGAGGGAGCCGAGGTCCTCGACGAGTTCCATGGCGGGGTCGACGGCGCCGATGAAGTCGGCGAGCACCGTCTCCCCCTCGTCGCCGTCGTCGCCGTTCATGGCCGCGTCCAGCGAGGACGCGGTGTAGCCGTTGGACGCCACCTGGGCCTCGACGACCTCGGCCTCGGAGAGGTCCATGAGCGCCGCGAGTTCGCCCACCTTCGGGGCACGCCCCAGCCGGGAGGACAACTCGTCCCGGGCGCGGGCGAGTTCCACCCGGCGCTCCTGGAGGCGGCGCGGCACGTGCACGGCCCATGTCGTGTCGCGGAAGAACCGCTTGATCTCACCGACGATGTACGGCACCGCGAAGGTGGTGAACTCCACCTCCCGCGAGATGTCGAACCGGTCGATGGCCTTGATCAGCCCGATCGTGCCGACCTGGACGATGTCCTCCATCTCGTCGCTGCGGTCGCGGAAGCGCCTGGCCGCGAACCGGACGAGGGACATGTTCATCTCGATGAGGGTGTTGCGGGCGTACTGGTACTCGTGGCTGCCCTCCTCGAGCACGGCCAGGCGCTCGAGGAAGAGCTTCGACAGGCGGCGTGCGTTCGTGGGGGCCACACTGCTCGGGTCGGCGATCTGCGGCAGTACTTCCACACCGGGGGTCTCGACCTCGGCGCTCGTCCCGCTCACCTGCGCGATCACGGCTCCTCCTCGCACCTCTGCACCTCTACGTCGTGTGTTGCGTTCGTTGGCCGGGTACCCCCTGCCGCGCCGAACATTCGCCCGCTCCGCCGAACATTCCCCCCGGCGCGCCGAAGAACGCGAATAGCGCCGGAGGCAGCGTAGGACCGGCCGGTCCGGGCAGACCTGAGGGTGACCGATGATGCCTACGGGGTGATCGCGCGTGTACAGCATTGACCCAGACGCGGAAGGCGGGGCGATCGTACGGCCCGCCCTCGCGGACCGGCCGCCGCCCACCACCGTCGGTGAGGCACGTGACTTCGCCCGCGCCCGGCTCGCGGGCGTGGAGGCGGAGCGCGTGGAGGACTGCCTGCTGGTGGTCTCCGAACTGGTCACCAACGCCTTCCGCCACGGCGACGGGCTCGCGGGACTCGACGTCGTGGCGGCCCCGGACGCGATCCATGTCCGCGTCCAGGACCACAACGACCGGGTGCCGGCCCCGGCCCAGCCCTCCGACCGCTTCCTGCCCGGCGGCTACGGCCTGCGCCTGGTGCGCCGGCTGGCCCGGGACATCCGGGTGACGCTGCTCCGCGCGGGCGGCAAGGTCGTCCATGTGCGACTGCCACGATGACCCGGGCCCTGTGCCGGCCCGCACCCGTTGGACGCGCGGGGCGCGTGCACCGGTGCGGGGTCAGTCGTCCCCGTGGCGGTACCGGGCCCAGAACGGCAGCCCGTACCAGCAGGCCACGTACCAGAGCAGGACACCGACCACGAGCCATGGCACATAGTCGTCGTGGGTGGCGGCGCGCAGTACGAGCAGAAGAGCCGAGGCCATCGTCACCAGCAGCAGCACGAGCCCGACGAGGGTGAGCCGGGAGGCCCAGCGCACGGCCTGCGGCTTGATGCGGCTGCCGGAGACGATCCGGTGGAAGGAGACGGGGCCGATCAGCGCGCCGGTCGCACAGGCACCGAGCACGACCGTGACGATGTAGATGAGGTGGTCGGTCGTCCCGAGGTCCTGGTAGCGCGGGGTGAAGACGACGGTCAGCAGGAAGCCGAACAGGATCTGCACGCCCGTCTGGGCGACCCGTACCTCCTGGATGAGCTCGCTCCACTTCCGGTCGGCGCGCTCGTCCTCGGTCTCGTCACGCCCGCCTCCCCGGCCCGTCCGGCCGCCGGCGGCGTCACTGGCCATGGCACCCTCCCACTGCTCGGTCGCACTCCTCACAGGTGACTTACCATCAAATGTCCGGCGAGGGGGTGCTCGGCTTCGGCCGAGGGGCCCGCCTCGCCTCCCCGGTCCCGGCGGTGTCCTCCCGCTCACCGGGGGTCGGTCGTGGCCGAACCGCGACCTCCGGGCAGGACGCCCGCCGCTTCAGCGGCGGGTGGACATTCCGGCGCCCTGCTGTGCCGCCGCGCGGGCGCGCCGGGGCGCGAAGAGGACGGCGACCGGGCCGGTCGCCGCCCCCGTACGCATTCGGCCGCCCCCGCGCGGGGGCGGCCGGACGGCGGTGCTCACCGCCGCGACTTGCTCCGCGCCAGCAGGCTCACTCCGACGGCCGCGAGGCCGATCTGGATCAGCCACTCGATCCAGTCGACTCCCTTGGTGTCGGCGACGCCGAGCCCTTGGGCGATCGCGCTGCCGATGAAGGCCGCCACGATGCCGACGACGATCGTCCACAGCATCCCGATCGGCTGCCGCCCCGGCGCCACCAGACGCCCCAGCACACCGATGATCAGACCGATCACGATGGCACTGATGATGCTTGAGATCTCCATCTCCACCTCAACCCCGACTCCGTCCGGCCCCTGGCCGGAAGTGTGTTCGCACCACGCGGATACCCCCGGGCCGGGCACTCCACGCACCTGTCCGCCGCCGCGTCGCGAGGAGTGTTCCGTTCGCACCGGGGCACCCGGTGCACCGGGAGCAGTCGGGGCGAGGAGGCCTGAGTGGACACGACACCGGGTGCGGGCGCGGTACGGCCCGGGACGCAGGGGAGGAAGGCGATCCGCGCCGGGGCGCGGGCGGGCTTCGTGGCCCGCGGGGTCGTCTACGCGCTGCTCGGGGTGCTGGCACTGCGGGTCGCCTTCGACGGCTCCCCGGAGCAGGCCGACCGGGGCGGCGCGGTCGCCCGGCTGGCGGACCGGCCCTTCGGCGGGTTCCTGGTCTGGGCCCTGGCGGTGGGCTTCGCCGGAATGACGCTGTGGCGGTTGTCGGAGGCCGCGTTCGGTGCGGCGGGACAGGACGGCGGCAAGGCGGGCAAGCGGCTGGTGTCCGCGGCCCGGGCGGTGTTCTACGCCTTTGTGACGTACTCCGTGGTGACCTTCGCGGTGAACGGCTCCTCCGCCGGCGGGTCGAGCGACGAGACCTCCAAGGACATCACCGCGCGCGCCCTGGACTGGCCCTTGGGCCGCTGGTTGGTGGGAGCGGCGGGACTGACCCTCGCGGGAGCCGGGGTGTGGATCGCCATACGGGCGCTGCTGCGGCGCTTCCGTGAACACCTGCGGACCGGCGCGATGTCACCGCGGGTGCGCAAGGTGGTGGATTTCCTCGGGGTCGCCGGAGGCGCGAGCAGGGGCACGGTGTTCGCCGCGGCGGGCTGCTTCGTCGTCGTGGCGGCGGTGCGCTTCGACCCGGACCGGGCGAAGGGGCTGGACGACACGCTGCGTACGTTCCGGGACACCCCGGCCGGGCCGTGGCTGCTGGCGGTGGTCGCCGCGGGCCTGGCGCTGTTCGGGGTGTTCTCCTGGTCGATGGCCCGCTGGCGGCGGGTCTGAGCGGCGGGGGTCCGGACCGCGCGGCGGGAGCCGCGGGCGCCGGCGCGGTCACCGCGCGGCACCTCAGGTTAGGTGGACTACGGCCAGGTCGTCGTCGACCGCGGGCCCACCGACGGCGGGCCCTCCGACGGCTGAGACGACGGCGCCGCGGCCCAGGCGCGGGGGCCGCGGCGCCGGTCGGCCGGGTCAGCCGTCGGTGAAGGTCTCACCCCGTTCGGCCTTGCGCACCAGCAGCTCCGGAGCGGCGAAGCGCTCGCCGTAGGCGGCCCTCAGTTCCTCGGCGCGGGCGAGGAAGCCGGCCGGACCGCCGGGGTAGCCGTTGACGTACTGCAGGGTGCCGCCGGTCCAGGCAGGGAACCCGATGCCCAGAAGGGAGCCGATGTTGGCGTCGGCGACAGAGGTGAGGACGTTCTCCTCCAGGCAGCGGACGGTGTCCAGGGCCTCGGTGAAGAGCATGCGCTCCTTGAGGTCCCCGAAGGGGACGGCAGCCGCCTCCGGCTTGGTGAAGTGCTCGCGCAGTCCCGGCCACAGGCCGACCCGCCTGCCGTCCGCGTAGTCGTAGAAGCCCGCGCCGGCGGCGCGTCCGGTGCGTCCGAACTCCTCGACCATGCGGTCGATGACGGCGTCGGCGGGGTGCGGCCGCCAGGTGCCGCCGGCCTCCTCCACCGCGCGCCGCGACTCCTCGCGGATCCTGCGGGGCAGCGTGAGCGTCAGCTCGTCCATCAGGGCGAGCACCTTGGCCGGGTAGCCCGCCTGGGCGGCGGCCTGCTCCACGGTCGCGGGATCGACGCCCTCGCCGACCATGGCCACGCCCTCGTTGATGAAGTGCCCGATGACGCGTGAGGTGTAGAAGCCGCGCGAGTCGTTGACGACGATCGGGGTCTTGCGGATCTGCCGGACCAGGTCGAAGGCGCGGGCGGTCGCCTCGTCGCCGGTACGGGCGCCCTTGATGATCTCGACCAGCGGCATCCTGTCGACCGGCGAGAAGAAGTGCAGCCCGACGAAGGCCTCGCGGCGCTGCACGCCCTCCGCCAGGAGGGTGATGGGCAGGGTGGAGGTGTTGGAGCACAGCAGGGCGTCGGGGGCGACCACGCCCTCGATCTCCTGGAAGACCTTGTGCTTGAGGGCCGGGTCCTCGAAGACCGCCTCGATGACGGCGTCGCAGCCCGCCAGGTCCTGCGGGTCGGCCGTGGGACGGATCCGGGCGAGCAGCGTGTCCCGCTTCTCCTGCGTGGTGCGGCCCTTGGCCAGGGCCTTGTCGAGGAGTCCGGCGGAGTACGCCTTGCCGCGCTCGGCGGCCTCGGCGGTGACGTCCTTCAGGACGACCTCGATGCCCGCCTTGGCGCACGCGTAGGCGATGCCCGCGCCCATCATGCCGGCGCCGAGCACGGCCACCTTGGCGACGGTGCGGGCCGCGACGTCCTTCGGGCGGCCGGTCCCGGAGTTGACGGCCTGCATGTCGAAGAAGAAGGCCTGGATCATGTTCTTGGCGACCTGGCCCGTCACCAATTCGGTGAAGTAGCGGGACTCGATGGTGAAGGCGGTGTCGACGTCGACCTGGGCGCTCTCCACGGCCGCGGCCAGGATGTTGCGCTGCGCGGGGTAGGGGGCGCCGGCGAGTTGCTTCCTCAGGTTGGCGGGGAAGGCCGGCAGGTCGGCCGCGAACGCGGGGGTGCTCGGTGTGCCGCCGGGTACGCGGTAGCCCTTGACGTCCCACGGCTGCGCGGACTCGGGGTGCGCGTCGATGAAGGCACGGGCCTTGGCGAGCATGTCGTCGTGGTCGGTCGCGACCTCGTGGACCAGCCCGTTCTCCAGCGCGCGCCGCGGGTCGTACTGGTTGCCCTGCAGCAGTACCTTCAGCAGCGCGTCGGTGATGCCGAGCAGCCGCACCGTGCGGACGACCCCGCCGCCACCGGGGAGCAGTCCGAGGGTGGCCTCGGGCAGGCCGATCTTCGAGCCGCCCGCGTCGAGCGCGACGCGGTGGTGACAGGCCAGCGCGATCTCGTAGCCGCCGCCGAGCGCCGCGCCGTTGATCGCGGCGACGACGGGCTTGCCGAGGGTCTCGATACGGCGCAGGTCGCGCTTCATGCTCATGCTGGCCTCGAAGACCCTCGGGGCGTCCTCGGGGACCGCTTTGATCATGTCCTTGAGGTCGCCGCCGGCGAAGAAGGTCTTCTTGGCTGAGGTGACGATGACGCCGCGGACCCAGTCGCGTTCCGCCTCCAGGCGGTCGGCGACGGCTCGCAGCGACTTCCTGAAGGCCTGGTTCATGGTGTTGGCGGACTGGTCCGGGTCGTCCAGGACGAGGGTGACGACCCCGGTCCCGTCCTGCTCCCAGCGGATGGTGGTGTTCGTCGGAAGAGCGGTCATGTCGGGTCGGCTCCGTAGCGGGGGTGAAGCGGGACGGGGACTGGGGGCGAGGCCGGTCAGAGGCGCTCGACGACGGTGGCGATGCCCATGCCGCCGCCGACGCACAGCGTGGCGAGTCCGTACCGCTGCTCGCGGCGCTCCAGTTCGTCGACGAGGGTGCCCAGGATCATGGCGCCGGTGGCACCGAGGGGGTGACCGAGCGCGATGGCGCCGCCGTTGACGTTGACCTTGTCGTGGCTCAGGCCCATCTCGCGCATGAAGCGCAGGACGACGGCCGCGAAGGCCTCGTTGATCTCGACGAGGTCGATGTCGTCGATGGTCAGGCCCGCCTTGGCGAGCGCCTTGCGGCAGGCGGGGGCGGGGCCGGTGAGCATGATGGTGGGGTCCGAGCCGGAGACCGCGGCGGAGACGATGCGGGCGCGCGGGGTCAGGCCGAAGCGCTCACCGGTCTCGCGGTTGCCGATGGCCACGAGGGCGGCGCCGTCCACGATGCCGGAGGAGTTGCCCGCATGGTGGACGTGGTCGATCTTCTCGACCCAGTGGTACTTCAGCAGGGCGACGGCGTCAAAGCCGCCCGCCTCGCCGACGGCGGCGAAGGAGGGCTTGAGCCCGGCGAGGCTCTCCGCGGTGGTGCCGGGCCGCATGTGCTCGTCGCGGTCGAGGACGACCAGGCCGTTGCGGTCGACGACGGGGACGACGGAGCGGTCGAAGCGGCCCTCCTTCCACGCCTCGGCAGCGCGGGCCTGCGACTCGGCGGCGTAGGAGTCCACGTCGTGGCGGCTGAAGCCCTCGATGGTGGCGATGAGGTCGGCGCCGACGCCCTGGGGCACGAAGCCCGTGGTGTAGCTCGTCATCGGGTCCATGGCCCAGGGGCCGCCGTCGGATCCCATGGGGACCCGGGACATCGATTCGACGCCGCCGGCCAGGACCAGGTCCTCCCACCCCGAACGGACCTTGGCGGCAGCCATGTTGACGGCCTCCAGGCCCGAGGCGCAGAAGCGGTTCTCCTGGACGCCGGCCACGGTCTCGGGCAGTCCGGCGGCGATGGCCGCGGTCTTGGCGATGTCGGAGCCCTGGTCGCCGAGCGGGGTGACGACGCCGAGCACGATGTCGTCGATCGCGGCCGGGTCCAGGCCGGGCAGGCGGCGGCGCAGTTCGCCGATGAGCCCGGTGACCAGGTCGATGGGCTTGGTGCCGTGCAGGGAGCCGTTGGCCTTGCCACGCCCGCGCGGGGTGCGGATGGCCTCGTAGACGTAGGCGTCGGTGCTCAACGTCGGGTGCCTTTCATGAGGGTGCGGGACTGGGTGACCGTGCGGGCGCGTGCGGTTGCGTCGGGGACCGGCTACGGGAGCCGGTCCCCGGCCCGCTCGACGGGGGTGGTGGGCGTCGCGGACCGGGGGGCGGGCTCCGGGAGGTCCCAGTCGCGGGCGACCTCCGCGCAGTGCGCGCCGGGCAGGGCGGGCGGCAGCCGCAGTGCGCCGGGGGTGGCGGAGAAGCGCGGGGCGGGGGCGGGCTGGGTGACGCCGCCGGGACCGGTGAAGGTGCCCCGGGCGGCCAGATGGGGGTGGGCCGCGGCCTCGGTCAGCGACAGCACGGGCGCCGTGCAGGCGTCGCTGCCCTCGAAGACCTCCGTCCACTCCTGGCGGGTGGCGGACTTGAAGCGGGCCGCGATCAGAGCGCGCAGCTCGTCCCAGCGTCCGAGGTCGCCCCGGTCCGGTGCGTCGTCGGGGAGGCCCAGCAGGCGGGTGAACTCCTCGTAGAAAGCGGCTTCCAGGGCGCCGACGGCCATCCACCCGCCGTCGGCGGTCTCGTAGACGGCGTAGTAGGGGCAGCCGCCGTCCAGCAGGTTGGCGCCGCGCCGGTCCTGCCAGGCGCCGGCGGCCACCATGCCGCGGATCATCGCGCCGAGGTGGGCGACGCCGTCGACGATGGCCGCGTCGACGACCTGGCCGGTGCCGGTGGCGCGGGCGTGGTGCAGGGCCGCGAGCACCCCGGTGGCGAGATAGAGGGAGCCCCCGGCGTAGTCGCCGAGCAGGTTGGCCGGGATCGCGGGCGGTCCGTCGCCGGGGCCGATCATGCCGAGCGCCCCGGCGACGGCGATATAGCCGATGTCGTGCCCGGCGCGCGGGGCGAGCGGCCCGTCCTGGCCCCAGCCGGTCATGCGGCCGTAGACGAGGCGGGGGTTGCGGGCGTGGCAGTCGGCCGGGCCGACGCCCAGGCGCTCGGCGACGCCAGGGCGGTTGCCCTCCAGGAGGACGTCGGCGCGGGCCGCGAGGTCCAGGACCAGCCGGACGCCCTCGGAGCTCTTGAGGTCGGCGACCACGGAGCGCTTGTTGCGGTTGGTGATGTCGAGTGCCGGGTCGACGCCGAGCCGGGAGCCGCCGGGCCGGTCGACCCGGACGACGTCGGCACCGAGGTCGCCGAGGAGCATCGCGGCGAACGGGGCCGGACCGATACCGGCCAGCTCCACCACGCGCACACCGGTCAGCGGCCCGCCGGCGGAGGGCGCCTGCCCGGATCGTGTGCGCGTCTCGGTCATCGGGGGCCTCCGACCTCGCACCGAGCGTGACAGTCATGCTGTAACACTGGGGATGCTAGGGATGAGCGGTGCCGTTGACAAGCGTCGCCGCTCCGGCAGGGCGCGGTTCGTGTGAGGATCACTGCCATGGATGATGCACAGTGACCAGGGTGACGGACGTGGCGCCGCCGGAAGACGCCATACGGGTGAAAGAGCTCTGGCAGGGCCTGGGCCTGCCGGGGATCGTGGACATGCACACGCACTTCATGCCGGAGCGCGTGCTGGCCAAGGTCTGGGCGTACTTCGACTCCGCCGGTCCCCTCACGGCCAGGCCGTGGCCGATCGCGTACCGCAGCGACGAGGACGAGCGGGTGGCCACACTGCGGGCGTTCGGGGTGCGCGCCTTCACCTCGTTGCTCTACCCGCACAAGCCGGCGATGGCCGCCTGGCTGAACACCTGGGCCGCCGACTTCGCGGCCCGTACGCCCGAGTGCCTGCACACGGCGACCTTCTTCCCGGAACCGGCCGCGCCCGGCTACGTCCGGGAGGCGCTGGAGGCGGGCGCCCGGGTCTTCAAGTGCCACGTGCAGGTCGGATCCTTCGACCCGAACGACCCGCTGCTCGATCCCGTCTGGGGGCCGCTCGCGGACAGCGGCGTTCCCGTCGTCACCCACTGCGGGTCCGGGCCCGCCCCCGGCCCCCACACCGGTCCCGGCCCGATCGCGCGGCTGCTGGCCCGCCACCCGGGGCTGCGGCTGGTCGTCGCTCACATGGGCATGCCCGAGTACGGGGCCTTCCTGGACCTCGCCGAGCGATACGAGGGGGTGCACCTGGACACGACGATGGCCTTCACCGACTTCAGCGAGGCCGACGCACCTTTCCCGCCCGCGGAACGTACGCGGCTGGCCGACCTCGGCGAACGCGTCCTGTTCGGCAGCGACTTCCCCAACATCCCCTACACCTACCCGCACGCCCTGCGGGCACTGACGCGGCTGGAGCTCGGCGACCCCTGGACACGGGGCGTCCTGTACGGCAACGCCGCCCGGCTCTTCGGGATCCCGCGGTGACGCCGCCCGCGCGGTCCGCGGGACCCGAGGAGATCACCACACCGCGGCTGGTGCTCGAACCGCTACGGGTGGAGCACGCGCGGGAGATGGCCGCGGTGCTCCGCGACCCCGCGCTCCACGCGTTCATCGGCGGCACCCCGTACGACGCGCCGGGCCTGCGGGCCCGCTACTCCCGCCTGGTCGCCGGCTCCGGGGACCCCGCCGTGTCCTGGTGGAACTGGGTGGTCCGGCTTCGCGCCGAGGACCGCCTCACGGGCACCGTACAGGCGACGGTGGCGTGGGACACCCCCGACGGCACGGTCGCGGAGGTCGCCTGGGTGGTCGGCACCGACTGGCAGGGGCGCGGCATCGCCACCGAGGCGGCCGCGGCCCTGGTCGCCCGTCTGGCCGCGCTTCCCGTGGACCGCGTCATCGCCCACGTCCACCCCGCGCACCGGGCGTCCCGGTCGGTCGCCGCCGCCGCGGGCCTGGCCCCCACGTCCGTCGTCGTGGACGGCGAGACCCGGTGGGAGCGCGAGATCACCCCGCCCGGCGGCCCGCACCGCGGCTGACGCCACCCGGGGCGCGGTGCTCCGGTACTGCGGTACTCCGGTACCCCGGTACTCCGGTACGACGACACCCTCGGGCCGCCACGGGCGGCGTTGCGTGGGGCGGGCGGCACCGTGCTGGAGGATGTCCTCCGCCCGGGACATCCGGCACATCCCGGACGCCCGTCCTACGTCGCACCGGAGGTACGCCCCTATGGCGCCACATCCGCACTGGCTCTTCGGCGACCAGCTGGGGCCGCACTTCCTCGACCCCGGCGTCCCCGTGGTGATGATCGAGGCGCGCTCGGCGTTCGCCCGGCGCCGCTCCCACCGCGCCAAGGCCCATCTCGTGCTGTCGGCGATGCGGCACCGGGCGGCGGAACTCGGCGACCGCGTGCGCTACGTGCGGGCCGAAACCTACCGCGAGGGCCTGCGCGCGGCGGTCGGCGACTCCGCCGTGACCGTGTGCCGGCCGAGCTCACGGGCCGCGTTGCGGCTGGTGGACGCGCTGGACCGGGTCGAGGTCCGGCCCGACCGGGCCTTCCTGGTCGCACGCGAGGACTTCGCGGACTGGCTCGGTGGCCGCGGCGGCGGACGGCTGCTGCTGGAGGACTTCTACCGCTGGGTGCGCCGCTCCCACGACCTGCTGATGGACGGCGACGAACCGGCCGGCGGCCGCTGGAACCTGGACCACGACAACCGGGAGCCGCCACCGCGCGCCGGTGACGGCCTCGGGGTACCGCCGCCCTGGCGGCCGCGGGAGGACGAGATCGACGAGGAGGTACGGCGCGACCTGGACCGCTGGGAGCGCGAGGGCCTGGTCTGCTTCGTCGGACGGGACGGCCCCCGGCTGTTCCCCGCGACCAGGCGCGAGGCGCTCTCGGCACTGCGCACCTTCGTCACCCACCGCTTGCCGCAGTTCGGGCGGTACGAGGACGCGATGCTCGCCGGGGACCCGGTGATGAGCCACAGCCTGCTGTCCGCCCCCCTGAACCTGGGGCTGCTGCACCCGTCCGAGTGCGTCGAGCGGGCCGAGTGCGCGCTGCGCTCCGGTGACGCGCCGCTGAACAGCGTGGAGGGCTTCGTCCGTCAGGTCGCCGGCTGGCGGGAGTACGTGCAGCAGCTGTACTGGCACTTCGGTCCGGACTACCGGCACCGCAACGAACTGCGCCACCGCACGCCGCTGCCGCGCTGGTTCCTGGAACTGGACGCGGACGCGGTGCGGGCGCGCTGCCTGTCGACGGTGCTGGCCCAGGTCCGCGACACCGGCTGGACCCACCACATCCCACGGCTGATGGTACTGGGCAGCCATGCTCTGCAACACGGCTGGGACCCGGCGGAGTTGACGGACTGGTTTCACCGCTGCTTCGTCGACGGCCACGACTGGGTGATGGCGCCGAACGTGGTGGGGATGTCCCAGTACGCGGACGGCGGGCTGATGACGACCAAGCCGTACACCTCGGCGGGCGCCTACATCCACCGCATGAGCGACCTGTGCGACGGCTGCGCCTACCGGCCCGCCGAACGGACGGGCGAGCGCGCCTGTCCCTACACCACGGGCTACTGGTCGTTCGTGCACCGGCACCGGGACCTGCTCGCCCGCAACCACCGGACGGCGAGGGCGGTCAGGGGGCTGGAGCGGCTGGGC
This sequence comes from Streptomyces sp. ME19-03-3, assembly GCA_033793685.1. Taxonomy (GTDB): domain Bacteria; phylum Actinomycetota; class Actinomycetes; order Streptomycetales; family Streptomycetaceae; genus Actinacidiphila. The sequence continues at coordinate 252,315 of JARAXD010000001.1, forward strand.
AACCTGCCCGAGGTCCTGGCGTTGGAGGCGGAACGCGGGCGGAAGGCGCCGTGACAGTGCGCAACCCCCGCCGTGCGGTGGGTACTTGAACACAGACGGCCCATGGCGGCACCTACGGGTGAGAGTCATGCCGTGACTATGAGTAACCAAAGTAGGCACTTCAGGCACGTTTAGTTACTTGCGTCACACCGATGACAGGGAACGGTTCGGGGCGTCAGGTGAGTCTCATACGTAGGGCCGCAGTTGCGCACCGGAGCTGGTTGCTGCCCGCCGCGCAGGAGAAGTGAGGAGACACCATGCGACCGTTCGCGCTCATTCATGCCCGACCGGCCACACCCGAAACATTCGTGGCGCCGTACACCTACGACGCCGCCCTGCAGTTGAACGTGCTGCCCGACGGGCGCCCGGTCATCACCGACCGCGCGCTGCTGCTGGCCACGGCCGCCACCGTCTCCACCGCCGGCTCCAAGACGCACTTCGACGACTGAGCGCTCCGGACCCCATGACCGTCCTGATACTCACCTCCCCCGAGGACGTGACAGCCGACCTGGTGGTCGCGGCGCTGCGTGACCGCGGGACGCCGGTGGTCCGCCTGGACCCGGCGGACCTGCCCGGCGAGGTGTCCCTGTCGGCCGCGTACGTGCGCGGCGACGTACACGGATACCTGTCGGTCCAGGAGCGTATGGTCACGATGGACGGCGTGCGCTCGATCTGGGTCCGCAGACCCGGCACCCCCGGCGCCGGCGCCGCCGAGCAGTCCGAGTGGCTGACCGCCGAGGCCGGCGGGGCACTGTACGGGGCCCTGCGCTGCGTGCCGGCTCGGTGGATGAACCACCCGGCCGCCGCGGCGCAGGCCCGGTACAAGCCGTGGCAGTTGTTCACGGCGCACCGCTGCGGGTTCGCGGTCCCCGCCACGCTCATCACCACCTTCCCCCAGGCGGCACGGGAGTTCGCCGAGCAGCATCCGCAGCTGGTGGTCAAGTCGGTCTCCGGTACCCATCCGGGCGATCCGCCGTTGGCACTGCCCACCACGCTGGTCCCCCCGGACGCCGACTTCTCCGCGGTCGCGGGCGGACCGACGCTTCTGCAGCAGTACGTACCCAAGGCCGCCGACATCCGGCTGACCTGTGTGGGGACGGGGTTGTACGCGGCCCGCAAACGATCCGCTCCCGACCAGGTCGACGGCCGGTTCGGCGGTCTTGCGGACGCGGACTGGGAGCCGGTGGAGCCGCCGGCGCGCATCGCGGACTCGGTGCGCAGGTACATGTCCGCCGCCCGACTCGCCTACGGGGCCTTTGACTTCGCCGAGGACACCGAGGGGAGCTGGTGGTTCCTGGAGTGCAACCAGGGCGGGCAGTTCGGCTTCGTCGAGGTGGCGACGGGGCAGCCCATCACCGCCGCCATCGCCGACTGGCTGACCGGTCGCCAGGATGCCCGCGCGTCCCAAGGGACGCCGTAACGGCCACGGGGCCGAGACGCCGGCGGGGGTGAAGTGACCGGCCGGCCGGCGGCGCGGCGGTCCCGGCGCGGGGGCCGCCGCGCCGTCGTCTCGGCCGTCGGTGGGCCCGCGGTCCGTGGGCCCGGAGGAGCCTTGACGCCCCCGTACGCACCGGCGCCGTCGACCGTCCGCGCCGCCCGGCGTCGAGCGCCGAGCGGGTGGCTCCGCGGCCAGGGCCGCCGTCGCGGGATACCCATGGCGGCGACCGGCACCGCGCGGTCGGCACGTCGTGGCCCGCGTCCCAGCGCCTCGGCCCGCCGCCATTCGGCACCGCGCGCCCGCCGCACGACCTTGCGGATGCGGGCGTCCTCCCAGCCCCGCACCGCCCCGGCCCACTCCCCGTCGACCGCGGTGGCGCTTTCGTCGGAGCGCAGCAGGAGCACGGCACGGGCGGCCGTCTCCAGCGCGTCGGTACGCTCCGGCGGCGCGGCCCGTTCGATACGGATCCTCGCGCCCACCCCACCTGGCGAACGCGCGCCCGGTGCGGCCGCTCCGAGCCGGGCCCTCCCCGGGTCCTCACGTACCGCCCTCGGCGCAGCACCCCGCCGCGATACGGCGCCGCGTCGGGCACGGCACCCGTTCCCATGCCTCGGGCGGCCGCGACCGCCCGTCGCCGCCTCAGGGCGGCCTTCGCAACCGGTTCCGGAGGCGGCGCCGGTGCGGGTGCAGGCGGTGCAGGCCGCCTCGCCCGCAACGCCCCGACGCCTACCCCGGTCCCAGCCGCGCGGCCCGGACGCGGCGACCGCACCGCACCGCCCGTCCGGGTAACCTGGGGACGGTGGCGCCCGAGCCGGACGGGCTCTTCCCGCTCGAAGACGTCCTGCCCCCGCGACACGCGGCGGCGGACGGCGCCTGCTTCCGCGACTCCCCCGCCGCCGCACGTCTGCTGGACGTCCGCACCGTGTACGCCGAGCCCGAGGCGGCCGCCTTCCCGCCCGAGCCCGCGCACGTCCCGTCCGGCCCCGGCCGCCCCCTGCGCGGGGCAGCCCGGGGGCTGGGTAGCGTGGGCCAGGGGCCGTGCGAGCGCCGTACGGCCCGCGAAGGGACGGCACGCAGGTGCAGCAGGAATCGACGGACTTCCCCGCCCTCGCCTCGCCCGGTGCGGAGGACCTGGCCGCGCTCGACGAGCGGCTGACCGGCTGCCGGGCCTGCCCCCGGCTGGTCGCCTGGCGCGAGGAGACCGCCCGGGTACGGCGCCGCGCCTACGCCGGGTGGGAGTACTGGGCCCGCCCCGTACCGGGCTTCGGCCCGCCGGACGCCGCGCTGGCCCTGGTCGGTCTGGCACCCGCCGCGCACGGCGGCAACCGCACCGGCCGGATGTTCACCGGCGACCGCTCCGGCGACGTGCTGTTCGAGGCGCTGCACGCCGTCGGTCTCGCCTCCCAGCCCACCTCCGCCCGACGCGGCGACGGCCTGGAGCTGTACGGGGTCCGCGTGACCGCCCCCGTCCACTGCGCGCCGCCCGACAACAAGCCCACCCCGCAGGAGCGGCACACCTGCCGCCCCTGGCTGGTGCGCGAACTGGAACTGCTGCGGCCCACGCTGCGCGCGGTCGTCGTCCTCGGCGCGTTCGGCTGGCAGGCGCTGCTGCCCGTGCTCGGCGGCGCCGGGTACCGGCTGCCGCGCCCGCTGCCCCGGTTCGGGCACGGCGTACACGTGGCGCTGGCGGCCCCCGCGGAGGCGGAGCCGCCGCTGCACCTGTACGGCTGCTACCACGTCAGCCAGCAGAACACCTTCACCGGGCGGCTCACGCCCACCATGCTGCGCGAAGTCCTCGCGGCGGCCGGCCGACGCGCCGGGCTCCCGGTGAGCCCCTGCGTCTGAGCGGCGACGAGGCCCACCGCAATACGCGGCAGCTCGCCCGCCGCGGACCAGGTGTCCCACAGGACGAGCCTGCAACCGCGACAAGTAATCGGTGTTGGACGGCCCTGGTGTGTCCGGAAAACCATTGACCTCGGTAGACACCACGTCGAAGGGCATCAGGATGACGAACACGACAACGGGCCGCGTCTGGTTGATCACGGGCTGCTCGTCCGGGTTCGGCCGGGAGATCGCGCTGGCCGCTCTCGCCGCCGGCGACCGGGTCATGGCCACCGCACGCCGGCCGGAGACGCTCGGCGATCTCGCTCAGGCGGGTGGTGACCGCATCAGCACCGCGGCACTGGACGTCACGGACCCGGCGTCCGTCCAGGCAGCGGTGAAGGCGGCGTTGGCCGTGTTCGGGCGCGTCGACGTCCTGGTCAACAATGCCGGCTCCACCATGATCGGGGCCGTCGAGGAGACCTCGATGGAGCAGCTGCGGTTCCAGATGGAAGCCAACTTCTTCGGAACCGCGGAGGTCACCAAGGCGATCGTCCCCCTGATGCGTGAGCAGGGCAGCGGGACGATCGTGCAGATGAGCTCCCTCGGCGGCAGGATGACCTACCCGGGGCTCGGCGGCTACGACGCGGCGAAGCACGCGCTCGAGGCCTTCAGTGAGGCACTGTCGTCCGAACTGGCGCCCCTGGGCGTACGTGTGCTGCTGGTGGAGCCGGGGATGTTCCGCACCAAGATCGCCAGCAACATGGTTCTGGCCCCCGAGAACGCGGCCTACCGGGAGACGTCCGGGGCGCTGCGGGAGATGGTCGCGGGGATCAAGGGCAGGGAACCGGGTGACCCCGCGAAGGCCGCCGCGGCCATCCTGGAGGTCCTGGAAGCCGAGAACCCGCCGCTGCGCCTCGTGCTCGGCGGCGACGCGGTCGACGCTCTTCGCGCCCACCACGAGGCCGTCCTGGCGGACATGACCGCCTGGGAGACGCTCAGCCGTTCCACAGAGCTCGTCTGAATCATTGGCCTGTCATACGGCGGGTTTCCGGCAGCGTGAGCGAGGGGCCGCAGCGGCCGCCGACAGGACGCCGGTGCCCGCGAGCCGGGCGACGGTGCGTTCACGTGCACCGTCGCGGCCCGGTCGTTCGAGGGCCGGGCCCCTTGCAGCACATGCGGTGGACGGCGCCACGCGACGGTCAGCAGCCTCATGAAGAGCGGCGGTTCCCGGCCGCCGGCTCGCGTCACCCTCGTCCTGCACAAGGGGTCCGTCACCGTGGTGACGGACCCCTTCGGCTCGGCGGGAGCGGATCCCACGGTCGCGCCGGCCGGGCGCCGGGTTCCACGGCCGCGGGTGGAAGCCGGTGCGGCAGTCGCGGCGATCCGCCGCGACTGCCGCACCGCGTGGCCGCCGTTCCTCGCCGAGTGGTACACAAGTGCGGTGGCAGACGACGACTCCGGCACTTTCCACGCAGGGCAGTCGGGACTCATCGTGAGGGTCCCCGAGGCAGAACCTGCCGTTCGCGTGTGGCGTGACCGGCTGGACCCGTCAGCCCGTGCCGGGGTGCCGGCCCATGTCACCGTACTCTTCCCGTTTCTCGAGGCACGCCGCGTCGACAACGATGTGTGCGCCGCCATCGGCGCGGTGATCGGGCGTCACCAATCCTTCGACACCCGGTTCGAGCACTGCGGGCGATTCCCGGGGGTCTTGTATCTCGTCCCCGAACCGGACGCGCCGTTCCGCCGGCTCACCGAGGCGATCGCGCACCGGTGGCCGGAAACACCCCCGTTCGGCGGGCGGTTCGACGAGGTCGTCCCGCACCTGACCGTGGCGCAGGGGCAGGGCGAGGCTGTGCTGGAGGAGGCCGAGGCCGACGTGCGCGGCGGGCTTCCCGTCACCGCCCGCGTGTCATCGGTCGACCTGATGGTCCATGACGGTGCGAGGTGGCACCGGCGAGCGTCGTTCCCGCTCCGCTGATCACTTCTCCGGCCGTTCCCACAGCCTCGCGGTGCGGGCGTCGCCGGGATCGCCGGGAGGAACACACCGTGGTTCTCCCGGCCGTCCGCACGGACCCCGCGCGCCGTGGACACGCCGCCACTGCAAGACCGCCCCGTCGGTATGGACGAACACCCGAGCTGCGGTCGTGCTCCAAGAGCCCGACGGTTCGAGCCCGCCAGGGCCGGCGGCTCCCTTGGCCGGCCCACGACGGGTCGATACCAGGCGCGTCAGTTCGTCGACGCCGCGCCGTAGACGCGCTTGACATGCCGGGCGTACGCGCGGGGACCCAGACGCGGCATGAGGAGCCGGGGGACCAGCGGGGCGCTGGCGAGCATGAGCGTCACGACCTCCGGTTCGGCGAGGTGCGCGAGCATCCCGAACACGATGGGCAGTCTGCTCTTGGGCAGTCCCTTGATCGCGTGGTCGCCGAACTGGTGCCACTCGGACACGGTCAGATAGCGCGGCACCACCGCGAGGATCTTCTCCTCCTCCAGCGCCAGGTGGCTCGTCAGGAGGGGGCCGAACTCCATCAGGTCCTTGACGAGGGTGTCGCGTTCGTCCGCGCCGGCACCGGCACGCCAGTCCGTCAGCGCGGCGGAGATCCGTCTGCCCAGGGTGTCGATGGCGCTGTGCTGCTCCTCCATGGTCGGGATCACGGCCGCCAGTTCCTCGGCCGCGCGTTCCGCCAGCTTGGGCCAGAGGAGTTCGTCCTCGCCCGTGTGGTGGAGGTGCAGGAACTCCTGCATCAGGTCGAGATGGTCGGCCACGACGGCGGCTCGGACGGTGTCGCCGACCGTAACGCCCGCGACCAGTCCCGGCGCCCGGTGGAACTGCCGTCGAAAGGATTCATGGACGACCAGCATGTCGCGGACGTCGACCGCATCGGACGGGGAAGCCATCACCGGATACCTCGCATCGTGTGTTCTGGAACGCGCCGGCGTGCTCAGCGTTCGATGAACCTGCCGGCTTCTCTTCGGCCGCGAAGGACACAGCGGCTTGGGTGAGGAAGGGACTTCTCACGCGGGGGATGATTCCCGTCGCACTTTCCGCACCGGGAACACATCCTGCGCCACGGCACACAACCCGTCCAACAGGCAGCACTTGTGGTGCCACAGTCCGGTCCTGTGAGCGCTCGCGGACTCCGACGACGTGGGTGATCCCCGCTGGACGTCGTGCACGGGCCGCGGCCCGGGGCGGGGGTCGCCGGGCCGTACCGCGAGGGCTTCCGTGTCCACCGGGTCCGACCGCGTCCGCCGGGCAAGGTCGCGAGGCACCACACGGTATGGCGCCGCACACCGCACCGGTCTTCGGGGCCGCGGTGGGGTGTCCGGCAGGCGGCACCGCCTTCTCGTCGCGCTTCGGTCAGCCGGACTGGGTGAAGTCGATGGAGGCGGCCATGTCCGTGACGACGTCCAGCAGGCCACGCAACGCCGGTGAGGTGTCGCCGGACAGCCAGACCATCTGCGTGGGTACGAATTCTCCGGTGATCGGCACGAACACCACACCGTTGCGGCGGAGGCTGCTCGCCGACCGGGCCAGGCGCGTCACTCCGACGCCGGCCGCCACCAGGCCGAGCAGACCCTGGACGCTGGCGTCGCGATGGACGACGTCAGGGGTGAACCCGGCCGCGCGGAAGGAGTCGTCGAAAGCCTGGTGCCAGGGTTCCCACGAGGTGGGCGGCGTCAGCACCCAACGCTCTTGCGCCAGTTCCGCCAGGGTCAACTCGGCGCGCTCAGCGAGGGGGTGGTTCTCCGGCAGCACCGCGCACACCGGTTCGCTGAACAGCGTCCTGGTCTCCAACCCGGCCACCAACGGAGGCCGGGTGAACGCGACGTCGTAGCGGCCCTTGAGCAGGCCGTCGACAAGGGCCGCGATCGTGGTCTCCTCGGTGGTCAGCGTGAGATCGGGCAGTCGTCGCCGGACCGCCCGGACCACCGGCGGAAGCAGGTAGTTCGTCGTGGTGGCGAGGAACGCCAGGCGCAGACTCCCCACCTCGCCGCGTGCCGCCCGCGCCACGACGTCGAATGCCTGGTCGGCCCTTTCGAGTACGGCCCGTGCCTCGGGAAGGAAAAGGGCCCCCGTCGCCGTCAGGCTGGTGCCCGTGGTGCCGCGGTCGAAGAGTCTCACACCCAGCATGCGCTCCAGCAGGGTGATCTGCTGCGACAGGGACTGCTGGCTGATCATGAGTCGCTCGGCAGCGCGGGTGTAGCTGGACTCCTCGGCGACGGCGACGAAATACCTCAGCTGCCGAAGATCAGGTGTCACGGCAAAAGCGTACAACCATCGCGGATGCCGGAGTCAGGACCACAAGCGCAATCGGGAACACAAGCGTCGGGACGGACATGGGCCTCGATACACGTCGGATGGCGAGCCGCGCGAAGGACACACACGGCTGGGGCCTGCGTTTTCGCGACAACGATTCGCTGCGGTGAATGACGCGTGTGTCGTGGTGGCGACGCCCGGTCCCGGCCGGAACGAGGCGGCCGCGCGTTCGGTGCGCGAAACAGTGGGAGCGGTGGGAGGGCGCCGGCGGCCCCCCGGCGCTCAGCCCGTACGCGCCCGCAGACCAGCACGGATCGGGCGGACCCTGCGCGGCTCGGGGTCCCGGGTGTGACCGCCACCGGGCCGTGCCCACCGCTGAGCGGGGCTGTGCGGTGATCGCCCAGGCCCTTCCCGCACTCCCGCCGTGACCGCCACCGGGCCGTGCCCACCGCTGAGCGGGGCTGTGCGGTGATCGCCCAGGCCCTTCCCGCACTCCCGCCCACGCATGGGTGGACGTCCGCCAGGCCCGAGGGCCCACCCCGCCGCTCAGCCCACGGCGCGCAGCACCGCGTCGGCTATCACGGGCAGCGAGTCCGGGTGCTCCGTGAGGAACAGCTGGGGCTCGATGAGCTCCAGCTCCATCACGCGCGGGGTGCCGTCCTCGGCGTCGACCAGGTCCACCCGGGCGTAGAGCAGCCTCGGCCTGCCGGGCACGGCGGCCAGCGCCTGCTCCGCGGTGGCCAGCTCCGCCTCGGTCGGGATCCAGGGGCGGACGCCGGGGTGGGCGACCTTGCGCTCGTCGTAGCGCGTGTCCGGCGCGAGCACTGCGTTCTTGGCGATGGCGTGCAGGAAGCGTCCGTCGACGTAGACCAGGGCGCGCTCGCCGGTGGTGTCGATCCGCGGCATGTACGGCTGGACCATGGCCGTGATGCCCTCCCCGTGCATCCGCTCGACGTGCGCCCGCGCCTCCTCGTGCCGCCCGGGGCGGTACCGCGCGGCGTAGCGCGCGCCCGCGCCCGCCGCCGGCTTGACCACGAACTCGTGTTCGCCGGGCAGCCCGTCGGTGCCGCCGCCGGGCGGCAGGTAGACGGTGGCGACCGTGGGCACGCCGAGGGTCGCCAGCTCGCCGAGGTAGCGCTTGTCGGCGTTCCAGCGCACGACGGCGGGCGGGTTGAGGAGGGTGGTGGCGGCGGCGCAGCGCTCGGCCCAGGCCAGGAACTTCCCGGTGCGCCAGGTGTAGTCCCAGGTCGACCGTATGAGCGCCAGGTCGAATCCGGCCCAGTCGACCTCCGGGTCGTCCCAGTTCACGACCGCGGCTTCGCCGCCCGCGGCGGCGACGGCGTCCCGTAGCAGGGGCAGGTCCTGATCGACGGCGCCCTCCGGCAGGTGCGCGGTCGTCACCAGGGCGATCCTCGGTTGCGGCACGGGGGCTCCTCGGGTCGGGCGGAACATGCGTCCCGCAGGGTATCCGGACGGGAAGGCCGGTGGTCAGGGGCCCGGCGGCGGGCACGCGGCGTGCGTGCACAATGGCGGCATGCCCACGTCCCGCCCCGGCCGCCGTTCCGGCCCGCGCCCCCGTTCCCGTCCCGTGCCGCACTCCCCCGGCGCGCCCTGCCCGTGCGGCCTGCCCGCCAGCTACGGCGACTGCTGCGGCCGCTACCAATCCGGCGAGGCCGCCGCCCCCACCGCCGAGGCCCTGATGCGCTCGCGCTTCACCGCCTACGCGGTGGGCGACGCGGCGTACGTGCTGCGCACCTGGCACCCGCGGACCCGGCCCGCGGATCTCGACCTCGACGACGGCCTGCGATGGGAGCGCCTGGAGATCCTCGCCACGACCGACGGCAGCGCCTTCCACAGCGAGGGCACCGTCGCCTTCCGCGCGCACTACAGCCTGCGCGGCGACCACGACGTCATGGAGGAGAACAGCCGCTTCGTCCGCAACGACGGCGCCTGGGTCTACGTGGCGCCCCTGCCCTGAGCACGTGGCCGCGCGACGGGGCGGCGAAGGCAGAGGGACGCAAGCGAACTCGCCCGCCGGTCAGTTCTCAGCGCGGGCCGCGCAGCCGTTCCATCTCTCGCCGGTCGCGCTTGGTGGGGCGGCCCGTGCCGCGGTCGCGAAGGACGGGCGCCGGCACCTGCTCGGGCGTGGGCGGCGGAGGGCTGTTGTCGACGAAGCACTCCGCGGCGACGGCCGCGCCGACCCTCTTGCGCACCAGGCGCGTGACGACGACGATCCGCTCGTGCCCCGCACCGCGCAGCCGCACCTCGTCACCGGGGCGAACCGCGTGCGCGGGCTTGACGCGCTCACCGTTGACCCGTACATGCCCGGCACGGCACGCGGTGGCGGCCAGGGAGCGCGTCTTGGTGAGCCGTACGGACCAGATCCAGGCGTCGACCCGCACGGGGCCTTCGTCGTCAGCCATGTCACGACCCTAGCGCGCCCGGTTCCCGGAACGCGGCGGCCGGGACACGCTCTTGCCGGGCAGGCCCGTCCCGACACCGGCGGCACCGCGCCGCCCGCAATCCGGGCGGCCGCGTGGCCACCGCTGGGTGCCGAGCCGTCCGGCGGCGCCCGGGACAGGCGCGGTACCGGTTTGAATCCTCCCCCCGCTAAAGCAGGGGGATTCCTGGCTCACGTGAGCTGGAGACCTGCGGTCCGTCAGCTCTTACACGATCAACACCAGCCGGGTTGAGACCAGCCCGGTTCGATGAAACAAATCCAGGAGGTGCATGTGCTGTCTTGGCTCTCGATCAGCACGGTGTACGCGCTGCTTGGTTCTCGCAACGCACCGCGATCAGCTCACCCGACGGTGTGGACGGTCTTTCGCCCTGACGGCGAAACCCCGTTCCCTGCCCTGCTCCGCAGGGGTCCGACTCCTCCCCGGCCCGAAGGCCGGGGCATCCTCGGAAGTTCCCGGTGACAGCCGCGGGGTGCGGTGAACGGAGGCCTCACCTCGCCGGAGCGCCGGGACACCGCTGCGGGTGGACGGTCCCCGTCCTACGCTGGGAGGGGGTGCGGCCTGCGGTGCCGAACGCACCGTGCCGGGCCTCCCGCGAGAGGAGAACCGCTGATGAGCAGCCACCACACCGATTCCCACGTCGACGTCCTCCTCACCGACTGCGAACGCGGGGACGCCGGAGCGGTGCTGGGCGCGTTGGAGGCCGCCTTCCCGACGCGTCCCGGTGAGTCGCTGACCGAGGCCGTGGAGCCCCGGCCCGGGTCCTCCCACCCGACCGTGTGGGCCGCCTCCGTCGACACCCGCAGCCACGGCCACGAGATCGGCCCCGTGCACCTCGACGGCACCCTGACCGCGGACCTCTCCGGCGGGCCGCGCCACGTACGCGAGGTCAAGAAGGTGCTCGGCGACTCCTTCCGTCTCGAGGAGCAGGGATCGGTCTCCGGCGACCAGGAGGTGGAGCTCCGCCTGCGCCTCACGGAGCTCCCGGACGGCCGCTGAGCCGGACGGCGTCCCCGCGCCCAGGGCGGCTCGCCCGACGAGCCGCCCCGGGCCCCTTCCGGCCCGCGTCCCGCGCCGCCCCGTTCAGGCCACGAAGAGCCCGGCGCCCTCGCCCTCGGAGCCGCCGCCGTCGCGGACGGTCTGCGCGGCTGCCGCCAGTCGTTCGACGGCGTCACGCGCGACGGGCCCCCCGACGGTGAACGGCAGCCGGATGTAGCCCTCGAAGGCACCGTCGACGCCGAACCTCGGACCCGACGGGACGCGGACGCCCAGGCGCTCGCCCGCGACGGCGAGACGCGAGCCGGAGACGTCGCCGGTCCGCACCCACATCGTCATGCCGCCCGACGGGACCGTGAAATCCCAGGCGGGCAGCCGCTCGCGCAGCGCCGCGACCAGGTCGTCGCGGTGGGCGCGGGCGCGTTCGCGCCGGGCGGCGACCGCGCCGTCCCACGTACCGGTGCGCAGCAACCACGCCACGGCGAGCTGGTCGACGACGGGCGAGCCGAGGTCGAGGTAGGCGCGGGCGCTGACGAGGCGGCGTACGACGTCGGGCGCGGCGCGGACCCAGCCGATGCGCAGCCCGGCCCAGATGGCCTTGCTCGCGGAGCCGACGGAGATGACGCTGCCGCCGCGGTCGAAGGCGGCCATGGGACGCGGCGCGGACGAGGCCCCGTCCAGGGGGAGTTCGGCCATGGTCTCGTCGGCGACGAGGACGGTGCCGGCGGCGCGGGCGGCCTCGACGAGGGCGCGGCGCTGGTCGTCGGGCACGAGGGTGCCGGTGGGGTTGTGGAAGTCGGGCATGACGTAGGCCATGCGGGGCGCCGCGTCGCGCAGGACGCGCTTCCAGGCGTCGAGGTCCCAGCCGCCGAGGCGCTCGCGCATGGCGACGGGGACAAGCCGCGCGCCGCTCTCCCGCAGCAGTTCCAGGACGTTGGCATAGCTCGGCGACTCGACCGCGACGCGCTCGCCGGGGGCACCGAGGCGGCGCACCGCGGCCGCGATGGCGCCCATGGCACCGGTGGTCACCATGATCTGCTCGGGGAGGGTGGGGATGCCGCGCGCGGTGTAACGCGCGGCGATGGCCTCGCGCAGCACGGGCAGCCCGGCGGGGAAGTCGCCGTGGGTGGCGGAGTAGGACGGCAGGTCGGCCAGGGCCCCCTCGACCGCGCGGGTCAGCCACGGCTCGGGCGCGGGCAGCGCCGCACAGCCGAGGTCGATGACGCTGCCCGCGGCGTCCGGGGGCAGCGGCTCCAGGCCGCGGGTCGGCAGGGCGTGGCCGTCGGGGACGGCGGTCCATGTGCCGGCGCCGCGCCGCGACCGCGCGAAGCCCTCGGCCCGCAGCGCCTCATACGCGGCGGCGACGGTGGTACGGCTGACGGCGAGGGCGAGCGCCAGCTCGCGTTCCGCGGGCAGCCGGGCCGCCACGGGTACGCGCCCCTCGAGGACCAGGACCCGGATGCCGTCGGCGAGCCCCCGGTAGGCGGGGACGCGGCGGCCTGTGGTGCGCTGCGCCGGGCGGGGCTCGAGCAGGCGCGCAAGATGAGCGACCCCTACGGTTGCAGTCCACTGCGACATGGTTTCCGGTCCACCTTCCGCACATTGGCCATGGATTTTCTCCGGGACCATGCCACATAGTGTCGCGCATCCACCCGCCACGGCCAGAGGGGGGTCCTGTGGAGGGCCAATCCGGAACCGCGCGCCGTCTGTTGCACCTGTACGCAGGACTGGTCCTCTACGGGGCGAGCGCGGCCCTGCAGGTGCGCGCCGCCCTGGGGCTTGACCCGTGGGACGTCCTCCACCAGGGCGTCTCCCGGCACACCGGCATCACCATCGGCCTGGTCTCGGTGGCGGTGGGCGCGCTCGTCCTGCTGCTGTGGTGGCCGCTGCGCCAGCGGCCGGCCCTCGGCACCGTGTCCAACGTCCTCGTCGTCGGCCTCTCGATGGACGCGACGCTGGCCCTGCTCCCCGAGCCGCACGCTCTCGGCGTGCGGATCCCGCTGTTGGTGGCGGGCGTGGTGCTGGGCGGCGTGGCGACCGGGCTCTACATCACCGCCGGGTACGGCCCGGGGCCCCGCGACGGCCTGATGACGGGCCTGCACCGCCGCACGGGCCGCTCCATCCGCCTGGTGCGCACCGCGATCGAGGTCACCGTGCTGGCGCTCGGATACGCGCTCGGCGGCAGCGTGGGCGTGGGCACGGTCCTCTACGCGGTGTCGATCGGGCCGCTGGCCCAGTTCTTCCTGCGCCTGTTCGAACTGCCGCAGGCGCGGCGGGAGGACGGCACCGTGGTCATCGCCCGTGCAGGGCAGCCGCTGGCGGACACCGCGGAAGGGCGCGCCATACTGCCGGAGTGAGCGACACACGCCATCCGTACCTGGACAGCCCGGCCCCGATCGCCTTCGCCCACCGCGGCGGCACCGCGGACGGCCTGGAGAACACCGCCTGGGCGTTCCGGCGGGCCCTCGGCCTCGGTTACCGCTACCTGGAGACCGACGTCCACCTCACCGCGGACGGCGTGCTGGTCGCCTTCCACGACGCGTCCCTGGACCGGGTCACCGACGCTCGCGGGCGGATCGCGGACCTGCCGTCGAGCGAGGTGGGCCGGGCCCGGGTGTCCGGGCGCGAGCCGGTACCGCTCTTCGAGGAGCTGCTGGAGGAGTTTCCGGACGCCCGCTGGAACGTGGACGCCAAGACGGACGCCGCGGTCGAGCCGCTGGTGGAGGCGGTGCGCCGGGCCGGCGCATGGGACCGGGTGTGTGTGGGCTCGTTCTCCGAGGCCCGGCTGGCGCGGGCCCGCGCGCTGGGCGGCCCGCGGTTGGCGAGTTCGCTCGGCACCCGCGGTGTGGCGGACCTGCGGCTGCTCTCCCGCGGCGGCCGTGCGGGCGAACGCCTGCTCGTCGCGGCGGCGCGCAGGCACGGCGCGGTGTGCGTGCAGGTGCCCGAGCGCGCGTACGGGATGAGGGTCGTCGACCCCGCGTTCATCGCCGCGGCGCACCGGCTGGGCCTGCAGGTGCACGTCTGGACGATCAACGACGAGGCCCGCATGCGCGCCCTGCTGGACCTCGGCGTGGACGGGATCATGACCGACCGGCTGGACGTCCTGCGCGCGGTGTTCACCGAGCGCGGTGCCTGGGCCTGACGTCGGGCCGCGGCAGGCCTCCGGCACCCGTCACACCTTGGCCGGCTTCGTCTTGGACATGCGGGCGAAGACCACGACGTTGCCCGAGTAGCCCGAGTCCTTGCTGTAGGTGCCGCCACAGGTGATCACGCGCAGCTCGGGGTCCTTGGTGTCCCCGTAGACGCGCTTGCCGGGGAACTCCGCCTTGGTGAACACCTCGATGCCGTAGATGGTGAAGATGGCCGTGGTGCCGTCGTCGCGGACCACGTCGATGGTCGAGCCCTTCTTCAGCGCCCCGAGGCTGTAGAACACCGCGGGTCCGCTCTCGTTGTCGACGTGCCCCACGATGACGGACGAGCCCCGGGCCCCCGGACTGACCGAGTCCTTGAACCAGGCGGCCTCGTCCGCCTTCTCCAGTGGGGGTGCCGCGATGACGCCGCGGCTGTCCAGACCCACGTTCATGATCGGCGCGTCGATGCTCACGGCCGGGACCCGGATGCGCGTCGGCTGGGCCGGCGGGAGCGGCGGTGGCGCCTTGATCGCGGCCGCGTCGGAGAGCGCCGCGGAGGCGGCGGAGGGCTGGGGCGGACCGTCAGCCCCGATGAAGCCCTGGAAGGTCAGCACCACTCCTGTGACGAGGAGCGAGCACACGAGCACCCCGACCGCGCCACGCCCGCGCCGGGTGAGCTTCACCTGCCCAGGACGCCCCGCCACGGACCGGGCGGTGGTGCCGTCTCCGGGGCGGCCGGGTCCGCGAACCGGCTGACGCCTGGTCGGCGCCTCCCGCCCGCTGCGCGCCGGAGGCTTGGTGCCGGACGACGCCGGCGGCCTCGCGGTAGCAGGCGCCGGAGGCTTCGCGCCGGACGACGCCGGCGGCCTCGCGGTAGCAGACGCCGGAGGCTGCGTCGTGCGCTTGGGCGGGGTGGGTGCCTTGGCGGCCGGTTTGCCCTTCCTCCTGCGCTCCTTCACGGGCGGCTTTCCCGCCGGCGCGGGCACCGGGTCGCTGGGCCGGGCACGGGCCGGGGGCTGCGGCCCGCGGTCCGGCCGGCCGGGTGCCGGTGCGGCGTCGGCGGTGTGCCCGGGCATGAACGGCTGACCGAACCACGGGTCGGGCTGCCCGTACCAGGCGTCCGGTTGTCCGTACCAGGGCACGGGAGTGGTGTAGTCCCCGAAGTTTCGCAGCATCGCAGTCCCTCAGTTCCGACCGGTCAGTCTTGAGTGACAATCCGTCATAAATGATGTTAAACCGAAGTATGCGTCACATGCGGATGGATCAGTACCAATCAGGCAACATGCGTCCCACTCGATCGAGTGGCGGCGCTACGGCATCGGGGCCAACCGGCGCAGCGTCCCTGGGAGCGGCCCCGATCATGCCGCCCACCGCCTGAGGGCCACTCGGCATCCGTGCGTACGGGACGAGCACGCGATGTGCCCGGTGGCAGTGGTGGTCGCCGTGTGCACGCGTTCGTTCCCAGCCGCCGCGGGCCACCCGGGACGACGCCGCGCTCCCCCCTCCGTGGTCGCCCGGCACTCGCCGGCAAAGACGCACCACCCGTCCGGCGTCAGGATCGGCGCCGAGCCGCCGCCGCGCCGCGCGCAGAGGTCGCCGGCGACGATGAGGAGCGGTCGATCAGTCGCCGCTGCCGCGGGCGGCGCACCGCCGCAAGGGCGGTCTCGCGCGCAGTGGACGTATGTCCGGGAGTGCGCATCGGGCAAGGCGGAACTCCCTGGCGCACCGCTCGCGAAAGCGGTGCGGCGGATTCCGGGGGGAGGGCGGTTGGGCGCACGGTGGCTCGCCGTCACGGGTCATGCAGCACCGCCGTGCGGTCGCACCGCCCCCGCCGCTCCGGGGCGGTGCCGCAGCGGTCTTCCCTGTCCGAGCCGACGCCCCGTTCGGTGGCGTCAGGCCACCTGATGCGGCGTCGCCTGACGGCACGTCGACATCGGGGCATGGAGGCGATCACCTGTTTGACCATGTCCTCCCATTCCGCAGACTCCCCATGAGCAGGGCTCCCACCTGCGAATACACCGCCGTCGCTGGGATCTTGATGCCCCGTCCGGCGGAATGCCCGTGGCGTTCTGCGGATGCACGACGAAGCACGCCCTCGTGTGATGGACGGTGTCGAGGACGCGGTCGCAGTGGTGTCGCGGCGCTCCCCGAGCCCCGCCTGCCCCGTCCCTCCAGGGAGGTCCACCCCCATGCGTGGTTCACGCATCCTCGCAGCGGCGGCCGTGACCGTCGCCGCCGCGATCACCTCGGCATCCCCGGCTCTCGCCGACAACAGCGGCGACAACAACGGGAAGAGCACCGGTTCCAGCGCGACCAGCGGCGCCGCCACCGGCACGGTCACCGGCATCGAGACCGCCACCGGCACCCACGCCGACGTCGGCACCGTCCCCGGGGGCACCACCGGCACGGGAACCATCACGGGCACAAACACCGGGGCCGTCACTCCCGGAACCGGCACTGTCGCCGGCGTCAGCGACCTCAACCTCCTCGGTGTCAGTGCAGGCGTCACGGCCGACGCCACCGGCAACGCGGTCATCACCAGTGCCGGCGACGGCGGGCGAGTCGCCTTCATGCCCGATTCCGCGGGACCCGGTCAGCCCGTCACCGTGAACGCGAACATGGCGACCTGCCGCGCCGGCGACGCGACCGCGACGGCCGTGTCGTTCCCCGAGGGACTCTTCACGGGCGCCCATGCGCTCACCACGCGGACCACGACGGGTCTCACCGGCTCCTACCCCGTCCTGCCGACCGTCGAGCCGGGCACCTACACCGTCGTCGTCACCTGTACCAGCCCTTCCCTCGGTTCCGAAGCGGACTCGAACATCCTCCGCGTCACGGCCGGGAACGCCGGGGATGAGGAAGCGAACAGCGTCGGGAACGACCGCGACCGGGAGGAGGACCGGGACGGGGGTCGCGGCGAAGACCATGACGGTGGTGGCTACGGTCGCGGTCACGGCGACAGCTACGCCGGCGACCGGTGCGGGTCGTGGTGGGGCGACGATGACGACCGCGGGCGCGGCGCGAAGAACTGCAGGGGCGGCCACGGGCGCGGTGGCGGTCACGGCGAAGACGACGGCGGTGACGGCCGGGGAGGTGACGGCGGTTACGGTGGTTACGGCGGCGGCAACGGCAGTGGCCCCGACACCGGCTTCGGCGGTTCCTTCGGCATGACCATTCCGGAGACCCTGCTCGGCGCCGCGTTCCTTGTCGCCGGTGCCGGCGCCGGTGTCCACCTGCTGCGTCGCCGTCGCGTGAACGGGGATCGCGCCTGAGCGTCGCGGACCCCCGCGGCGCGGGCCGAGCGTCGCGCTCCCTGCGGGGTCCGGGAACGGTCCCGTTCGGGGCCGGGCGGACGGGAGGCATCCGCGGGATGAACACCGGAATCCGGCGGACGGTCCCCCTCCCCCGCCCCGGGCCTGACCTGGCATCATGACCGATCACATCGGCACGGCGCACAACGGGATCGGCAGGAGCCACGGGTGACCACGGGCGAGGCGCAGGACGCGGCGGTTCACGACGGTGCCGCCGGGTCGCCGCACGAGCGGCGGCGCGCACAGCGCGGCTGGTACTTCTACGACTGGGCCAACTCGGTCTTCTCCACGAGCGTGATCACGGTCTTTCTTGGGCCGTACCTCACCGATGTCGCGGAGGCGGCCGCGGACCCGGACGGCTACGTCCACCCGCTCGGCATACCCGTCCGCGCCGGGGCCTACTTCGCGTACGTCGTCTCCGCCTCCGTGCTGCTCTCGGTACTGGTGATGCCGCTCGCCGGGGCGATCGCCGACCGGACGGGCCGCAAGAAGCCGCTGCTGGGGGCCTTCGCGTACATCGGGGCAGCGGCGACGACGGCGATGTTCTTCGTGACGGGAGACCGCTATCTCCTCGGTGGCGGCTTGCTGATCGTCGCCAACGCGTCCTTCGCGGCGGCCATGGTCCTCTACAACGCCTTCCTGCCGGAGATCGCCGATCCGCACGAGCGCGACGCGGTCTCCTCGCGGGGGTGGGCGTTCGGCTATGCGGCCGGGGCGTTGATGCTCGTCGCCAACCTGGCGCTGTTCCTCGGGCACGACGCGGTCGGTGTCTCCAAGGGCATGGCGGTGCGGATCTGCCTGGCCTCGGCCGGCTTGTGGTGGGCGGCGTTCACGCTCGTCCCTCTGATGCGGCTGCGCGACACGCCCCCCGGCGGGCGGTCCGCCGCTGACGCTGTCGGGAGCGGCGGTCCGCTCCGTCAGAGCCGGCGTCAACTGGCCGACACTTTCCGCAACATGCGTCGCCACCCGCTGACCCTGGCGTTCCTCCTGGCGTACCTGATCTACAACGACGGCATCCAGACCGTGATCTCGCAGGCCTCGCTCTACGGCTCCGAGGAGCTGGAGCTGGACGAGACGGCCCTGATCGGCGCGATCCTGCTGGTGCAGGTGCTGGCCGTCTTCGGCGCCCTGCTGCTGGGCCGGCTGGCGGCACGGTACGGCGCGCGCCGTACCGTGCTCGGCTCGCTCGTGGCGTGGACCCTGACGATCGGAGCCGGCTTCTTCCTGCCTGCCGGTGAGCCGGTGGCGTTCTACTGTCTGGCGGCGGCCATCGGGATGGTCCTGGGCGGCAGCCAGGCGCTGTCGCGCTCGCTCTTCTCCCACCTCATCCCGCGCGGCAAGGAGGCCGAGTACTACTCGGTGTACGAGATCAGCGACCGGGGAACCAGTTGGCTCGGCCCGCTGCTGTTCGGTCTGACCTACCAGCTGACCGGGAGCTACCGTGACGCGATCGTGTCCTTGGTGGCCTTCTTCGCCCTCGGGTTCGTGCTGCTGGCGAGGGTGCCGATGCGGCGGGCGGTGGCCGCTGCGGGCAATCCGGTCCCTGAGACGATTTAGTGCGGATGGGTGCGGCGCGGTAGTGTACGCCGCTGGCCGTGAAACAGACCGTTACTGCGCGCCAAAGATACCAGAACGCAGGGTGACATCTCACGCTAGATGTGACAAAAGGTGCGTCGATGGGTACAAACAGGGGCGGCACGACGGGCGACGCACCTCCCGCGAAACGGGAATCTTCACCGCCGACCGGACGTTGACCGGATGACGACGACAGCGACACCTGTCCTGTGGGCGACACAGCCCGGGAGGCACGATTCATGAGTGAGCGAGCTCTCCGCGGCACGCGACTCGGGGCGACAAGCTACGAGACCGACCGCGGCATCGATCTGGCACCGCGCCAGACCGTTGAGTACGCATGCCGGAACGGACATCGATTCGAGATGCCGTTCTCGGTGGAGGCCGAGATCCCGCCGGAGTGGGAGTGCCGCGCCTGCGGCCAGATCGCGCTCCTGGTCGACGGGGAGGGCCCGGAGGAGAAGACGACCAAGCCCGCGCGCACGCACTGGGACATGCTCATGGAGCGGCGCACGGTAGAGGAGCTGGAGGAAGTGCTGGCCGAGCGGCTCGCCGTCCTGCGCTCCGGCGCCATGAACATCGCGGTGCATCCGCGCGACAACCGCAAGAGCGCCTGACACAAGGCGATGGGCCCGTGAGGGGCGGGCCCGGCAGACGTGCGCCCCGGGCGAGCGTGGCCTCAGTGCCGCGGCCCGGGGTTTTCGTCGTCCTGCCGCGGACCGCGGTCCACGACCTCGCCCTGGACGACCTTGCCGTCGGGACGGTGGATGCGCATCTGCTCCTCCGCGGCGCGCGCCTGGGCGAAGAGGTCGCCCAGCGAGCCGGGTCCGGTGCCCCGCCGACGGGTCGCGGAAGTCATGCGATCCAGGGCGCGGGCCCCCGCCCTCGTCAGCAGGGAACGGGTCGGCGGGAAGAGAAGGAACAGCCCCGCCACGTCCGAGACCAGGCCGGGAACCATCAGCAGCAGACCGCCGATCATGACCGGCGCCGCGCCGTTGCCGCCGTTCCCGGGGCCGCCGGACTTGCCCTGCCCGCCGTCCGGCTCGGTGCGCCCCGCGGGGCGCACCGCCTCGTTCAGTGCCCGCCAGGCGCTGCGCCCGGCGTGCCGGACGGCCAGCGCCCCGCAGACGAAGCCCGCCACGAGCAGCAGGAGGACGGTGAGACCCCCGGCGGCCCCGGCCACGAGGGTGAGCAGCCAGATCTCCAGCAGCGCGTAGGCGGCCACACCCAGGGGTATCCACCGGCCGGCGCGTGAACGCCGCCGCGGACGCGGGGTGCCGTCCTGCTGCCGCGGACCGCCCGGCGGTGGAGAGCTGATCGTCATACGGACCATTGTGCCTGGTCCCCGCCGGGGTCCGGAGGGGCGGTCAGCCGCGGCGCCGTCCGGACGCCATCCGCTTCAACCGGGAGCCGACGCCCCAGGCGGTGACCCGCCACAACGCCTCGGCGACGATCTCCCGGCTCATCTTGCTGTCGCCGCGTTCCCGCTCCACGAAAGTGATGGGGACCTCGACGACGTGGAAGCCGGACCGCACCGCGCGCCAGGCGAGGTCGACCTGGAAGCAGTAGCCCTGCGAGGCCACCTCTTCCATGCCCAGCCCCAGCAGCGTCTCCTTGCGGAAGGCCCGGTAGCCCCCGGTGACGTCGCGCAGCGGCACGTCGAGCAGCAGACGCGAGTAGGTGCTGCCTCCGCGGGAGAGGAACTCACGGGACTTGGGCCAGTTGACCACCCGGCCGCCGGGGATCCAGCGGGAGCCCAGGACCACGTCGGCGCCCTTGAGCGCCGTGAGCAGCCGCGGCAGCTCCTCGGGCTGGTGCGAGCCGTCGGCGTCCATCTCCACCAGCACGCCGTAGTCCCGCTCGATGCCCCAGCGGAAGCCCGCCAGGTAGGCGGCTCCCAGGCCCTCCTTGCCCCGGCGGTGCAGCACGTGGACGTGGTCGTCGGTGGCGGCCAGTTCGTCCGCGAGTTTGCCGGTACCGTCGGGGCTGTTGTCGTCGGCGACGAGGACGTGTGCCTCGGGCACGGCCGCGCGAACCCGGGCGACGATCGGCTTGACGTTGTCGGCCTCGTTGTACGTCGGGATGATCACGAGAACCGAGCCGAGCGGCCCGAAAGCCCTCCCCTGGGGTGCGCCACGGGTGACCCCACCGCCATCGCTCACTACTGCTCCTCCATATCGGTACGTCCTCGCCGGCCCAGCATGATCGCCGCGGCCCAGGACAGGAGGCCCACCATAGCGAGGGTCCATTCAGGAGCCGAGCCGACGCGGTCGGCGACGGTCAGATCGTCGCGCAGCGGAAGCCGCGCACTGAGCACCGCCTGCGTGAACTCCGCGGTCTGCTGCTCGATGCGCCCGTCGGGCGCGACGACGGCGGTGATGCCGCTGGTCGCCGCCGTCACCACGGCGCGGCCGTGCTCGACGGCACGCAGCCGGGACATCGCCAACTGCTGCTCGGGCTGGCCGGTGCGGCCGTAGGTGGCGTTGTTCGTCTGGATCACCAGGGCGCGGGCGCCCCCGGTCACGGTGTCGTGCACGATCCCGTCGTACGCCACCTCGAAGCAGATGACGTCGCCGAGCTTCGCCGGGCCGATCCGCAGGACGCCGCTGCCCTTGCCCGGGTAGAAGTCGCGCGGGACCTGGTCGAGCCGCTTGATGACCTTGGTGAGCTGCTTGCGGAAGGGCACGTACTCGCCGAAGGGCACCGGGTGCTGCTTGGTGTAGTGGTCGCCGGGACCACTTTCCGGGTCCCAGACGATGCCCTCGTTCTGGACGTGGTCCGCGTCAGGGCCGTCCACCAGGGCTCCGACGAGAACGGGGACGCCGACGGCCCGGACCGCCTTGGTGATCAGGGCGTACGCCTGGGGTTCGGAGAACGGGTCCATGTCGGAGGAGTTCTCCGGCCAGATCACCAGATCCGGCTTGGGGGCGCGGCCCGCCTTGACGTCCTCGGCGAGCTTCACAGTCGCCTCGACATGGTTGTTGAGGATCTTCAAGGGCCGGCCGAGAAAGTGCATGCCCGGCTGCTGGACGTTGCCCTGCACGATGGCCACCCGGACCGTGTCGTCGGCCCCGGTGGGCACCGGCACCGCGTAACCGGCGGCGAGTGTGGCCACAGCCGACACCGCCGCAGCGACGGAGGGCACGAAGCGCCGCCGGCCGAAGACGACCGGACCCCTGCGCAGCCGCCACACGGCGACCGCGCCCGCGGCCAGCAGCGAGCCGCACAGCGCGACGGCGAAGGTCACCAGCGGCGCGCCGCCGAGCGCGGCGAGCGGGGTGAAGGGGGTGCCGGTGTTCGCGAAGGCCAGGCGACCCCAAGGGAAGCCGCCGAACGGCAGCCGGTCCCTGGCGAGTTCCTCCGCCACCCACAGGCAGGCGCCCCACAACGGCCAGGCACGCAGCCGTGACGTGACCGCCAGACCCGCGCCCAGCACGGCGACGAAGGCGGCCTCGATGACGGACAGGCCCACGACCGCGTCCCAGCCGATCACCCGCAGCCACACCAGGAGCCACAGGAAGAACGGCAGCCCGAACGCGAAGCCCAGCCAGGCGCCTTGACGGGTGGTACGGCCCCGGGTCAGCAGTGCGAGACCCGCCACCGCCGCGACCGACAGCGGCCACACCCCGTACGGGGGGAACGCGGCCGCCAGGGCGATGCCGCACAACGCGGCGAGCGCCGACCGCCGCGTGTTCGTCCGCAGGGCGCCCCTCACCCGGGCCGTGCGGTCGGATGCCGGGGCGGGGGCCGGGACGTTGGGCGGCGGCGGTTCTTCGGACGTCGCCGGCGGCGCGGTGGTGGCCGGTGCGGCGTCGGAGCGCGGTCGCAAGGTATGCGGCCTTCCTGCAGGTGGTCACTGTGTGAGAGTGACCGTACAACGCGGTTGCCCTGCCCGCGGACCCCGGGCGGGCGAATCCTGCCGGGCCGGGGGCGGGATCGCCGAGGCCGCGCGCCGCGCGGGCCCGGAACGCCCTTCGGGCCGACCTGGGACCCGCCGGCTGCGGGTCGGCGACAAGGCCGTTGTCCACTGGACGTCCGGGCCCCTCCCCGGTCGCACCTGCCGACCGGGCGAAGCCCCTCAGCGAGGCGCGCCCGCGCTCCGCGCCGCGAACGCCGGACCCGGCGGCACCCGCCACTACGGCGCCCGCCTCGGCGAAGAGGAGAACGCCGACTGCTCGGGGCCCGGAACGCCCTTCGGGCCGACCTGGGACCCGCTGGCTGCGGGTCGGCGACAAGGCCGTTGTCTACTGGGCGTCCGGGCCCCTCCCTGGTCGCACCTGCCGACCGGGCGAAGCCCCTCAGCGAGGCGCGCCCGCGCTCCGCGCCGCGAACGCCGGACCTGGCTCCAGTGGCGCACGCCGTGCGGCGCGACGCCCCCGTGGCCCAGCTGCGGCCGTCGGCGCACGGAGATCCGGTCGGACGTCCGGTGGTGGACCCGGCCGAACCTACTCGCCCCCGACCGTCGCCTGTCAACAGCCCCTTGACCTGCATAAATTGACTGAATCAGCAGGTCAACGCGAGGACAGGGAAAGTTTCACGCCATCCCGACGGAGAACCGTTCGGAGGCATCGACGTTGACCCGTCACTCGTTCGGCCGTGCGAAGACCGTACGGCCGCCGACCACCGTGCGCAACGCCGTCGGCAGCGGGAGCCCGGGGGTGAGGTCGGGCAGGCCGGGGGTGCCGGAGCGGGGGTCGGTCGACCAGTTGGCGACCCGCTCGTCGGGGGCCTGGACCACGAGGTCGCCGGCCTGCCACAGCACGTAGTCCGCGGGGGCTCCGGGCACGAGGACCCCCGCCTCGTCGCGGCCCACCGCGCGCCAGCCGCCGCGGGTGTGGGCGTTGAACGCGCCGCGGACGGAGATGCGGTGCTCGAGGGTCCGGTGGAACGCGGCGGCGCGCACCGTGCCCCAGGGGTCGAGCGGCGTGACCGGGCTGTCGGAGCCGAGGGCGAGCGGCACACCGGCCCGGGTCATGGCGGCGAACGGGTTGAGGGTGCGGGCCCGCTCCGCGCCGAGCCGCTGGGCGTACATGCCGTCCTCGCCGCCCCAGGCGGCGTCGAAGGCGGGCTGCACGGAGGCGACCAGGCCCAGCTCCGCGAAGGCGGCGACGGTGTCCTCGGTCATCATCTCCGCGTGCTCGACGCGGTGCCGCAGCCCCCGCACCCGGTCCAGGCCCACCCGGCGGGCCGCCTCACGCACTCCTTCCGCGACGGCGGCCACGGCGGCGTCGCCGATCGCGTGGAAGCCCGCCTGGACCCCGGCCCCGGTGCACAGGGCCACGTGCTCGGCGATCGCCGCAGCGTCCAGGTACGCGGTGCCGCCGACGGCGGGCGCGTCCGTGTAGGGGGCGTGCAGGCAGGCCGTGCGGGAGCCGATGGAACCGTCCACGAAGAGGTCGCCGCCCGCGCCGACGGCGCCGAGGTCACGGATCCGCGCGAGGTCCTCCGCGCCGGTCACGGCCTCTGCCCAGTAGCCGTACACCCGCGGCCCGGGCTCGTCGGCGGCGAGCCGCAGCAGCGCGGTGAGGTCGTCCTCGGAGGAGATGTCCGGGCCCGCGCACTCGTGGACGGCACCGATGCCGAGCGAGGCCGCGTGGGCGAGCGCCGCACGCTGGGCGGCGGCGCGCTGCCCGGGTGTGACGGCGGCGTGGGCGGCGCGCCGTACCGCGTGGTGGGCGTCGCGGGTGAGCGGCCCGTCGGGGTCGTACCCGGCCATGCCCTCGACACCGGGAACCAGGCCCGCCAGGGCGGTGGTGACGACCGCCGAGTGGACGTCGGCGCGCGTCAGGTACAGGGGACGGCCGCCGGTCGCGGCGTCGAGTTCCGCGCGGGTCGGCGGGCGCCGGCCCGGCCAGCGGCTCTCGTCCCAGCCGTGGCCGAGCAGCACCCGGTGGCCGGGGTTGGCCCGCGCGTACGCGGCGACCCGGGCCAGGGCGTCCGACAGGTCCCGGGCGGGGGCGAGGTCGAGGCCGCTGCGCGCCAGGCCGGTGGCGGTGGTGTGCACGTGCGCGTCGGTGAAGGCGGGGGTGACCAGCGCCCCGTCGAGGTCGATCACCTCGTCGACGCCCGACACGTAGGACTCCGCGGCGCCCTCGGAGCCGACCCAGGCGACCGTGCCGCCGTCGACGACCATGGCCGTCGCGAAGGGGTCGGCGGGGCTGTAGACGTTGCCGCCGCGCAGCAGCACGGTGGTGGTCGGCTCGTTCGTGGTGTGCGGCACTGGTGTTTCGCCTCGCGATGATGTCGGGCCCGCCCGGGCCCGGGTGGGGCGGGGGCGGGATGGTGCGGTGGGTCGGGGCGCCGGGCCCTCAGACGCGCGGTGGGCGCGCCTCGTACGGCGTGGAGAGGACGACCGTGGTGCGGGTGGAGACCCCGGCCAGGGTGCGGATCCTCGCGAGCAGGTGCTCCAGCTCGATCGGGGTCGCCACACGGACCTTGAGGATGTAGTTCTCCTCGCCGGCGACGCTGTGGCACGCCTCGATCTCGGGGACCTCGGCCAGCCGCTCAGCGATGTCGTCGGGGGCGCTCGGGTCGAAGGGCTTCACCGAGATGAACGCCGTCAACGACAGCCCCACCGCTTCCGGGTCCACGATCGCCGCGTACCCGCGGATCACGCCGCGCTGCTCCAGGCGCCGGACGCGCTGGTGCACCGCGGACGTGGACAGGCCGGTGGCCTTGCCCAGGTCGGTGTAGCTCATGCGCCCGTCGGCCACGAGAAGTTCCACGATCTGCCGGTCCAGCTCCTCCACAGCGCAAGAACCTACAGGGTCCGCGGTCGTCGGCGGTATCCGGCCGCCCTGTCCCGCCGGCGCCGTGGAGCGGCGGAGCAGCCCAGCGGTGCCGGGCCGGCGCAGGAGTGGGGCTTCAGCCGCAGACGCGGACGCAGAGCAGGCATGTGTCATCGCGGGGGTTCGCCGGCCCGAGGGCGTGCGTGAGGGCGGCGGCGACCGCGGTGCGGTCCTCCGTGGCGACGCGCTCGACGGTGCGGGCGAGGTCGGCCAGGCCGGTGTCCAGGTCCTGACCGCGGCGCTCGATGAGGCCGTCGGTGAAGAGCAGGATGCGGTCACCGGCCCGCAGCCGGGTCTCGCTCAGGCCGTAGGCGCTGTCCCGGTCGGCCCCGAGGATGCGCCCTTCGGGCCGCTCCAGGTACTCGGCGCGGCCGCCGCGCAGGTGCAGCATGGGAAGGTGCCCGGCCTGGGCCCAGGTGAGAACGCCCTCGGCGGGCCGGTACTGGGCGAGGACCATCGTGGCGGTGGCGAAGCCGGTGTTCATGAGCACCTGGTTGAGGCGCTCCAGCAGGCGGTCCGGTGGCGTGCCGCTCAGTGCCATGGCCTCGGCGCCGTGGCGGAGCCCGGCCATCGTGGCGACGGCCTCGACGCCGTGGCCGGCGACGTCACCGACCCCGAGCAGCACGGAGCCGTCGGGAAGGGCGAGGGCGGTGAACCAGTCACCGCCGATCTGGATCGTGTTCTCGGCCGGCAGGTAGGAGACGTCACAGCTGACGCCGCCCAGCTGGAAGGGCTCCTCGGGGACGGGCAGCAGGGCGCACTGCAGCCGCCGCGCAAGCATGTGCTCGGCGTTCAGGATCCGCTGCTGCGTGCTGAACGCGCGGTGGGCCTCGTCGAGCGCGATCTCGCCGTGCCGCAGGGCGGTCAGGTCCTGGAAGAAGCCGTGCACCATGACGGGCGTGCCCTCGACGTCGGTGACGGCCTCGGCGACCATCCGCAGGTGGCGCGTGCCGTGGCCGGTGCGTATGCGGAACGGCACGTCGACGGGTTCGCCGCGTTCGAGCAGCGCCCGCACCGCGGCGCCGACGGCGGGCACGTCCTCGGGGAAGAGGTGCTGCGGCAGTTCGTCGAGCGGCATGGGCCCGAGCGCCCGGTCCCGGTCGAAGACCGTGTACACCTGCGGTGACCAGCTCAGGCTGTCGGCGACCAGATCCCAGTCGGCCCAGCCGAGGTTGCCCAGGTGCTGGAGCCGGCGCAGCCGATCGATCTCGCGGTCCGCGGTGTCGTGCCGCAGCCAGGAGACGACCAGGGCGTCGCCCAGGCGCACCACGGCCACGGAGTAGGTGGAACTGCGCGGGACGCCCGCAGCCACCTCGTGGTACTCGAAGGGCTCGGTCTCGTACGGGTCACCGGTCGCAAGGGTCTCGAGGTAACCGTGCCACAGCGGGGTGCCCGCCACGGTCGGATAGCACTCCAGGAGGCGCCGCCCGACCAGTTCGCGCCCCATGCGTCCGGCCACGTCCACCGCGGCGGGGGCGGCCGCCTCGATGCGGAAGTCGGTCACCTCGCCCTCCACCCCCCGCACGGGGACGAGGAGGACGGCCGCCTCGTACAGCGTGTCGAGGACGGCCTGCACGGTCGCCGGCCAGGTGGTCGCCGGGGCGGGTGGCAGGCAGGTGGCGCAGGCCCGCGCGGCGGCCGCCAGCAGGGCGCGGTCCGCGGCGTCGAAGTCGTCGGGGCGTCCGCGGAGGAATCCCGCCACGCCCACGACCTCCTCGCCGCGGTGCAGCGGGAGCCACGCCCGGGAGGCCCACGTGGAGGGACGGTCACCGAGAAGGGCGCGGTCGACGCCGTCCTTGTCGAGGCCGCAGAGCCACACCGGGCGGTCTCGGTGGACCGCCTCCACCGGTGCCAGCTCCGGCAGCGGCGGCAGGTGCCCCCAGGCGGACACGGTGCCGGCGTCGACGCCGGAGTGGGCGACCAGGTCGAGCCCGCCCGCCGCCGCGCAGGTGTAGAGCAGGACGGCGTCGACGTGCGCGCCCTGCCCGAGTTGCGCCGCGAGCAGCCAGGTCAGTTCCTCCGCGGTGCCCGCGACGGTGAGGGCGCCGCCGATGCCCTGCGGACGCGGCGGCGGGGGGTGGTGCCGGGATGTGTACCGGGACGAGGCGAACGCGGAGCGCAGGTCGCGGTCGGACGCCGGGGGGACGTCGGTCTCGGGGGCCGGCTCCGGCTGCCGCGGCGGCAGGGTGCCCGCCACGCGGGGCGCATGGACGTCGCAGAGGAGCGCCCATGCCTCCTCCAGCACGGTGCGGCCGGCCCGGTTCGCGCGCCGCTCCAGTTCCTCCTGGGCGGCCCCGGAGCCCAGGCCGAGACGTCCCATGAGCACGCCCTTGGCCCGTTCGACCGCGGCACGGGCGGGTGCGGCAAGCCGCTCCTCGTCGAGTTCGGCGCGCAGCCGGGCGACGGTGCGAGCGAGCTGGTCGGCCGCGGACCGCTCGTACGGGCGGCCACCGGGCGCGGAGGCGACTCCGTCGTGGCTCACTCTGCGAGCATCGCACAATCACCCCGGCAAAGGCTCCCGCGCCGGGTCGGCCGTGAAGGCGCCCCGGAGGCGGCTGGGCGGCGGCCGGGCGGCGGCCGGGATCCGAGGGGGCGCCAGCGCCGCGGCAGCCGAGGAGGCCTCCGTGCGAGAGCCCGGAGGGGTGCACGGCCGGGAGGCCCCCGCCGTCCAGGTCGGGCAGCGCCGCTGGTTCCCGGTCGCGTGCATGGCGTGCTCCTCCCACACCGCCGTCTTGAGCTGTCCCCAAGACTCCCCCATCTGGTGTCCAGACCTGCGGCGGCCGGCTTCGGGACGAGGCGATTAGGCACATCGGCACCGGGAAGCCGATCCAGCACGACCCGTCGAGAGGAGAGGACCCATGGGCACGATCAGCGAATCCGTCGACGTCAACGTCCCGCTGCACACCGCGTACAACCAGTGGACGCAGTTCGAGGAGTTCCCGAATTTCATGGAGGGCGTGGAGCAGGTGACCCAGGTCGACGACCGGCACAACCACTGGGTGACGAACGTCGCCGGTTCCCGCCGGGAATTCGACACGGAGATCGTCGACCAGCTGCCGGACGAGCGGGTCGCGTGGCGCACCGTCACCGGGGACGTCAAGCAGCGCGGCGTCGTGACCTTCCAGGAGCTGGACGCCTCGCGCACCCGGGTGAACCTCGCGATGGAGGTGCAGACCTCCGGCCTCGCGGAGAAGGCCGCCGAAGCCCTCGGGGTCGTCGACCGGCGGGCACGGGGTGACCTGCGTCGGTTCAAGCACTTCATCGAAGAGCGGGGCGACGAGACGGGTGGCTGGCGGGGCCGACTCGCCCCGGGCGGATGACGCGCGGCGCATGACCGGGCGGCGGTGCCCTTGGCCCGTGCCGGCGCCGGGTTTCGCGGCGCTGCCGGCCGGGTCGCGCGCAGGCGCGCGGCACCGGCGCGTCGCCGGACGCCGCCGCGGCGGCCCGCGCTCCCCCGCCCGTCCGACTCGCGGCCGGAGACGACGCCGAGGCGGACCGGCTGGTGGAGCGCGGGGCCCGCTGAGTCCACGAGGTTCCGCCGGTGCGACCACGCCCGGCGTCACCATGCGGGCGCGGGCGCAAGCAGGGCGCGACGGGGAAGCGGTGCCGCAGGGGGCGCACGCCGACGACCGCGCGGCGCGCCCGCCGCCCTGCGCCGGGTGCCCGGCTTCACGCGGACCACTGCCGCGCGCCACGCCCCTGGCGGCCGCCCTCCGGGTGAGGTGACCGGGCCGGGTCCACATCCGCGGAGCCTGGGGCCCGCGAGCGCTTCCCCCACTGAGTCGGAAAGCCGTCGCACCCACGCCCTGGAGAACACCGGCGATGTGCCCTTCGGCCGTAAGGCCGGGCCGCCCGGTCCACGGGGAGCGGACCCGACCGGCGACGGATCCGACGGGACGCCCACCACCGCGGTGGGCGTCCCGGTCGGGCAGCCGGCGACGGACAGCCGCATGCCCCCGGCGTCACCGGGCAGGGGCACGACGGACGCCCGCGCGCCGAAGACGTCACTCGCACCGACCGACGGAGGTTCCGATGGACGCGGTCTTCGACCTCTCGACCGATCCCCGGACCGCTGAGCCCACCCCGCCCACCGCGCGCGGCCCCCTCTCAGGGGCCGTGCTGGAGGCCCTCACGCAGGGCCCTCCGGGGTCCGCCCTCGTGAGGGCCGGGGAGGCGGTTGCCGACGCCGATCCGTATGGCGAGGACCTGCAGCTCGCCCTGCACGTCTGCTACGAGCTCCACTACCGGGGCCTTTCCGGGGTGCACCCCGGCTGGGAGTGGGACCCGGAGCTGCTGCGGGTGCGCGCCGCCATGGAGGCGGTCTTCGGGTCCGTGATCCGCGCGGACCTGCCGGCCGCACCGGACGGCGCGCCGGCACGCACGGCCCTCGAACGCGAGTTGGAGGAGCTGCTGTGCGAGCCTCGCGACGGGCACGGCGTGTCGCACTTCCTCAGCTCCGAAGCGACCTGGGAGCAGTTGCGGGAGTACTTCGTGCACCGCTCGGTCTACCAGCTGAAGGAGGCCGATCCCCAGGCATGGGTCATCCCGCGGCTCACCGGTCAGGCCAAGGCCTCGCTCGTGGCCGTCGAGTACGACGAGTTCGGGAGCGGGCGCGGGGATCGCGTGCACGCGCGGCTCTACGCCGATCTGCTCCGGGACGCCGGGCTGGACTCCTCCTACGGGCACTACGTGGACGCCGTGCCGGCCGTCACCCTCGCCACCGTCAACCTGATGTCCTGGCTGGGTCTGCACCGGGAACTGCGCGGGGCCCTGGTGGGGCACTTCGCCGCCGGGGAGATCACCACGGCGCCGGCCGCCCGCCGGATGGTGGAGGCCATCGACCGGCTGGGCGGCGGCGCGGCCTGCCGACGTTTCTACGACGAGCACATCGAAGCCGACGCGGTCCACGAGCAGGTGATGCGCCGCGACGTCATCGGCGATCTGCTGGCCCGCGAACCCGGCCTCACGGCCGACGTGGTCCTGGGGATCCGTGCCACGGCGCTGCTGGACGGGCGCCTGGAGGAGCACCTGCTGGACACGTGGCGCGCCGGGCGTACCTCGCTGCGCGTCATGCCGGAAACGGCCCTTCCGTCAGGATCGCGGAACTCGTCCGGACCGCCCGGATCATCCTGACTTCCAGGATCATCCGGGTAAAGTGCACCCCAGGACGCCTGCGCAAGGAGGTCGAGCGATGCGCTCAGCACCCCTGGGGACCCGGGTGACGACAGCAGGCCGCACGGCGGCCGGCGCCACCGTGCGTTGAGGTCGTCGCGATGACAGCAGGGGCGGCCCGTTGGCTTCGGCATCCGTACCGGTCCTGGCGGGCCTCCCGGGTCGGCCGCATGTGGCTGCAGGGCGGCGAACTGGAGCTGCTGCAGCGTTCCATGGGATTCGCGGCGCTCGGCCTGGTGACGCTGGTGCCACTGCTGATCGTGGTCGCCGCGGCGGTGCCCTTCCAGGGCTACGGCTTCGCGCAGTGGGTCATCGACGGCATGGGGTTGTCGGCCCGACCCGCGCAGGCCGTGCAAGAGGTGTTCGCCGCTCCGCGCAAGGTGATCAGCAGTACGAGCGCTCTGGGTCTGCTGGCCCTGGCACTGTTCGGCCTCTCCTTCGCGGCGTGCGTGGAGGTCGGGTACACCCGGATCTGGCAGGTGCCGCCGACCCCGTGGCACCACGTGTGGCGGCGGGCGGTGTGGCTGGCGGCACTGACCGTGTACTTGTTCGCGGAGGCGCAGAGCGGGTCGGTGCTGGGCGGCGGGTGGCCGGACACGGTGTTCCGCGGCGGCACGGCCGTCGTGCTGGGCTTCGTCTTCTTCTGGTGGGGACAGTACTTCCTGCTGGCAGGGAAGGTGCCGTGGGCGGCGCTGGCTCCGGGGGCGGTCGCGACGATGATCGGCCTCATCGGGCTGAGGGTGTTCTCCTCGTTCGTGTTCGCCCCGCTGATCGTGACGAACGCCGTGTCGTACGGGGCCGTCGGCACGGTGCTGATCGTGCAGTGCTGGCTCATCGGCGTGGGCTTCGTCGTGTTCGGTGGCGCCCTGCTGGGCCGTCACCTGCAAAGCCCCAGCAAATGGTTTCATTACGGATCTTCCGGGCAGGCGGAGGGCAGCGGCGACCGACCCCCGGAAGGAGATGGCCATGGCTGCCGAGAAGAAGGTCAAGCACACCGGTCAGAAGATGAAGGGCAAAGCCGAGGAGGCCGCGGGCAAGCTGACCGGCGATGAGAGCTTGCGGCTCAAGGGCAAGGGCGACCAGGTCAAGGGCGACGCCAAGCAGGTGGTGGAGAAGGGCAAGGACACCCTCGACCACTGAGGGCGCCCGTCCACGCCTCATTCCTGGACGTTCGTGGGACCGGACGGCGGACGCCGGCCGGTCCCACGCCCGTGGCCGGACGGCGGGCGCCGGCCGGTCCCACCTTGCGTGGTCGTCCGGCGCGGTCGGGTCGCCGGCAAGCCACGCACGGGCGAGGACGCGACGGACCACCCGGAGGCCCCGGCCGGGCCCACCCCCGGCGGTGTCCGTCGCCAGGTGCGGAGGCGCCCGAACCGCCGCCCGGCGGTACCGCGTTCGGATCGGCTCCCCTGCGGTTGGAGGAGCTGACGACGACGCCCACCCGTCCCGGACGGGCGCCCGTGAGCGAGCACCCTCCGCCCCCCTCCATGGCGGAGGAACCGCACGCGGGGGGCGGGCACCGGCATCGGCTGAGGAGCTGACAACGACGCCCACCCGTCCCGGACGGGCGCCCGTGAGCGAGCACCCTCCGCCCCCTCCATGGCGGAGGAACCGAACGCGCGGGGCGGGCACCGGCATCAGCTGTCGAAGTCGACCGTCAGGTCGTCGGACACCGCGTAGCTCTGGCAGGTCAGCACATACCCCGCGTCGACCTCGGAGGTTTCGAGGGCGAAGTTGCGGCGCATCTCGGCCTTGCCGTCCGTGACGAGTGCGCGGCAGGTGCCGCAGACGCCGCCCTTGCAGGCGAACGGGAGGTCGGGCCGGGTGCGCTGGGCCCCGTCGAGGACGCTGCGGTCACGCGGCAGGGCGGCCGTGGTGGTGCGGCCGTCGAGGACGATGGTGACCTGGCTGACCGGGCCTTCGGCCACCGCGTCCTCGTGACGCACCGGGCTCACGGGCTCGTCGTCCGCGTAGAACAGCTCCTGGTGCACCCGATCCTGCGGTACGCCGAGCCCTGCCAGGACCCGCTGGGCGTCGACGACCATGCCGTGCGGGCCGCACAGCCACCAGTGGTCCGCGCCCGGGACGTCGACGAGGCCCTCGACGAGGGCGGCGAGCCGCCCGGCGTCGAGGCGGCCGGAGAGCACCTCGGCCTCGCGCGGCTCCCGCGAGAGCACGTGGGCGAGCTGGAAACGGGCCGGGTACAGGTCCTTCAGCTCGGCGAGTTCGTCGGCGAACATGACCGTGTCGGTGCGCCGGTTGCCGTAGAGGAGCGTGACCCGGGAGCCCAGGTCCGCGGCGAGGACGGACTCGGCGATGGAGAGCATGGGCGTGATGCCGGAGCCGGCCGCGATGAGCACATGGTGCCCGGGCGTGGCCAGGTCGGGGGTGAAGGCGCCGGTCGGCCCCATGACCTCGACGGTGTCGCCGGGGCCCACCTCGTGCACCAACCAGGCAGAGAACAGCCCGCCGGGCACCACGCGCACGCCGATGCGCGGCGCGGATCCGGCGGGCGAGCAGATGGAGTACGACCGCCGCTCGTCGCGGCCGTCGACCTCGCGGCGCAGCGTGAGGGACTGGCCGGGCGCGAAGGCGAACTCCTCGGCCAGCTCCTTCGGTATGTCGAAGCTGACGGCGGCGGCGTCCGCGCAGAGCTGCTCGACCGCGGCGACCCGCAGGGCGTGGAAGGCCGGGCGGCGGCGGACCCGCGGGGCCGGCGCCTGCGGGGCGGGGGTGCTCGCGGCCATCAGATCTCCTTGAGGTACTCGAACGGCTCCCGGCAGGCTCGGCAGCGCCACAGGGCCTTGCAGGAGGTGGCGGCGAAGCGCGAGGTCTCCTCGGTGTCCGCCGATCCGCAGCGGGGGCAGGCGACGGCGCGCCGGGTGGGGCTGAGCACGAGCGGCACCGGCCCGGCGGCGCGCCGGGGCGCGGGGCCGGGGGGTGCGATGCCGTGCTCGGCGAGTTTGCGGCGGCCCTCGGCCGTGATCCAGTCGCTCGTCCACGGCGGGTCCAGGACGGTGCGGATCTCGACCCGGGGGTAGCCGGCGGCGCGCAGCCGGGCGGCCACGTCGGCGCGCATCTCCGCCATGGCGGGGCAGCCCGAGTACGTGGGGGTAAGGGCGGCCACGACCGTGCCGTCCGAAGCGATCTCGACGTCCCGCAGGACGCCCAGGTCGGCCAGGGTCAGCATGGGCAGCTCGGGGTCCGGCACCTGGGCGGCCACACGCGCCGCCCGGTGCGGGTCGGTGGGCGCGGTCACGGCGCTCACCAGACCGCTCCCGGGTGTGCCCGGGCGACGCCCTGCAACTCGGCCAGCAGCGGGGCGAGGTGCTCGGTGTGGTCTCCCTCGCGGCCGTGGCCGGTCAGGGGCGCGCCGCCGACCGGGGGCAGCCCGGCGGCCTGGGTGACCTGGCTCAGCACGTCGCTCACCTCGTCCCGCACCTCGTCCGGGTCGACGCCGCAGGTCGCGGCCGCCGTGAAGAGCTCCGCCAGGTAGCGGGCGACCTGCTCGAGGCCGGCCCGTATGCGGCGGTGCGACTCCTCGGTGCCGTCGCCGAGACGTACCGTCCACTCGGCGGCGTACTGCCGGTGGTAGGTCAGCTCGTTGACGCCCTTGGCGGCGACGGCGGCGAGGACCGGGTCCTGCGCGGTGCGGGCGAGCCGCTCGAAGACGGCGAGCCGCCAGCTGGACGTGACCAGCAGCCGGGCCATGGAGAACGCGAAGTCCCCGCAGGGCAGTTCGGCGAGGCGGACGTTGCGGAAATCGGTGGCGTCACGGAAGTAGGCGTAGGCGTCCTCGTCACGGCCGGTGCCGTCCACCTGACCGGCGCGGGAGTAGAGCAGCCGGGCCTGGCCGAGCAGGTCGAGCCCGATGTTGGCGAGGGCGACCTCCTCCTCCAGCTCCGGCGCGCGGGTGCACCACTCCGCCAGGCGCTGGGCGCCGACCAGGGCGTCGTCGCCGAGCGCCACGCAGCGGGCGGCCAGCTCCGCGGCGTCCACACCCTCCGGCACGGCCGTGTCGACGCCGTGCAGCGGGTCCTCGAAGCCGGTGCCGAAGGCCCACCGGGCGTCGCTGTCGTCGTGCCCCTCGGCCAGGGACAGGTAGACGTGCTCGTCGCTCATGCCCTGCTCCTAGATGTGGGGGACGTCTTCGGGGATGTCGTAGAAGGTGGGGTGCCGGTAGACCTTGTCGGCGCTGGGCGTGAAGAAGGGGTCCTTCTCGTCCCGCGTGGAGGCGGCGATGTGCTCCGAGCGCACGACCCAGATGCTCACGCCCTCGTTGCGCCGCGTGTACAGGTCGCGGGCGTGGGTCAGGGCCATGCGGTCGTCGGCGGCGTGCAGGGAGCCGACGTGGACGTGGTTGAGGCCGCGCTTGCCGCGGACGAACACTTCGTACAGAGGCCATTCGGCCCGGGTCGTGCTGTCGCCGGTGGTGCTCATGCCACGGCTCCTTCCTCTGCCCGGGCCGCCTGTTTGGCGGCGTGGGCGGTCGCGGCCTCGCGCACCCAGGCGCCTTCCTCGTGGGCCGAGCGGCGGCGTGCCATCCGCTCGGTGTTGCACGGTCCGTCGCCGCTGATGACGCGCTGCAGCTCCGACCAGTCCGGGGTGCCGAAGTCGTACCGGCCGCGCTCCGCGTTCCAGCGCAGTTCGGGGTCGGGCAGGGTCACGCCGAGCTTGTCGGCCTGAGGGACGGTCATGTCGACGAACCGCCGGCGCAGCTCGTCGTTGCTGTGGCGCTTGATCTTCCAGGCCATCGAAGCGGCCGAGTTGGGCGAGTCGCCGTCGGGCGGCCCGAACATCATCAGCGACGGCCACCACCAGCGGTCCACCGCGTCCTGCACCATCGCCCGCTGGGCCTCGGTGCCGCGCATCATCGTCATCAGCAGCTCGAAGCCCTGGCGCTGGTGGAAGGACTCCTCCTTGCAGATGCGCACCATGGCGCGGGCGTACGGCCCGTAGGAGGAGCGGCACAGCGGCACCTGGTTGCAGATGGCCGCCCCGTCGACGAACCAGCCGATGACGCCGACGTCGGCGAAGCTGAGCGTCGGGTAGTTGAAGATCGAGGAGTACTTCTGGCGGCCCTCGATCAGGCGCTGCGTGAGGTCCGCGCGGTCCACGCCCAGGGTCTCGGCGGCCGAGTAGAGGTACAGCCCGTGGCCGGCCTCGTCCTGGACCTTCGCGAACAGGATGGCCTTGCGGCGCAGCGACGGGGCGCGGGTGATCCACTCGCCCTCGGGCTGCATGCCGATGATCTCCGAGTGCGCGTGCTGCGCGATCTGCCGGACCAGCGTCTTGCGGTAGCCCTCGGGCATCCAGTCCCGCGGCTCGATGCGCTGGTCCCGCGCGATCGTGGCGTCGAAGTGCTCCTGGAGCGGCGCCTGCGCGCCCTCCGCCGGCACGGTGGCGTTCGGTGTGGTCATCGATACCAGCTTCCCCTACCGACCATTCGTTCGGTTACAGTCTGACGAACTTCGCCGCCTTCGGCAAGCCCTGTGGACGACAGCCGCGCCCCGCCACGGCAGACCGCTCACACAGTCTCGACCAGCATCGCCACGCCCTGGCCGACTCCCACGCACAGGGTCGCGAGGCCGCGGCGGCCGCCCTCGCGTTCCAGGCGGCCGAGGAGGGTCAGCAGGATCCGGGCACCGGAGCAGCCCAGCGGGTGGCCGAGCGCGATCGCCCCGCCGTCGGCGTTGACCCGCTCCTCGTCCAGCTTGAGACGGCGCACGACCGCGAGGGCTTGGGCGGCGAAGGCCTCGTTGAGCTCGATCGCGTCCAGGTCGCCGGTCTGCCATCCGGCGCGCGCGAGGGCCTTCTCCGTGGCCGGGACGGGGCCGAGGCCCATGAGGTGCGGTTCGACGCCCGCCGTGGCCGTGGTGACGATGCGCGCCCGCGGGGTGAGCCCGTACCGCTCGACGGCCGCACCGCTCGCCACAACAAGGGCCGCGGCGCCGTCGGACAGCGGCGAGGAGGAGCCGGCGGTCACGATGCCGTCCTTGCGGAAAATGGTGCGCAGGCTGCCGAGCTTCTCCAGGGTGGTCGAGGGACGCGGGCCCTCGTCCCGGGTGACCTCGCCCTCCTTGACGGCGACGGGCACGATCTCCCGGTCGAAGCGACCCGCCTCCTGGGCGGCGACGGCCCGCCGGTGGCTGCGCAGCGCGAAGGCGTCGGAGTCGGCGCGGGTGATCCCGTCGAGGGCGGCGACCTCCTCCGCGGTCTCCCCCATGGACAGCGTTTGCCCGACGGCGAAGCGCGGGTTGGTGAAGCGCCAGCCCAGGGAGGTGTCGTGCACCTCGCCCGGCTTGGCCCACGGGGTGCCGGGCTTGGCCATCACCCAGGGGGCCCGGGTCATCGACTCCACTCCGCCGGCGACCACCAGGCCGGCCTCGCCGGAGCGGACGGCCTGCGCCGCCGAGGCGACGGCGGTGAGCCCGGAGGCGCAGAGCCGGTTGACGGTGTAGCCGGGCACCGTGTGCGGCAGACCGGCCAGCAGCAGGGCCATCCGGGCGACGTCGCGGTTGTCCTCGCCGGCCTGGTTGGCGGCGCCGAGGATCACCTCGTCCACGGACTCGGCCGGGATCCCGGCCCGGCGCACGGCCTCGCCGACCACCAGGGCGGCCAGGTCGTCGGGGCGCACCGAGGCCAGGGCACCGCCGTAGCGGCCCTGCGGGGTGCGGGCGCCGTCGACCAGGAAGACCTCGTCTGCGGGTCGCGCGGGCAGGCGCTCGGACATGCGTTCCACCTCTTGACAGGCACTTCGGATGCTGGACTACCTTGGGCGTGCCGCACGCTAACCGAATGTTCGGTCGGTACACAAGGGCGATGACTTCTCCGAGGGGTGCCATGGACGCGACACACGGACCGGCGGAGGCCATGTTCGCCGCCGACAAGGCGTCGCAAAGCCTCGGCATCGAACTGCTGGAGACCGGCGACGGCACGGCCGTGCTGCGCATGACCGTGACCTCCGCCATGGTCAACGGGCACGGGATCGCCCATGGGGGCTACCTCTTCCTGTTCGCCGACACCGCCTTCGCCTGCGCCTGCAACAGCCACGGCCCCGTGACCGTGGCCGCCGGGGCCGACATCAGCTTCGTCGCCCCCGTCCACGAGGGCGACGAACTGGTGGCCACGGCCCAGGAGAGGACCCGCTTCGGCCGCAGCGGCATCTACGACGTGAGCATCCTGCGGGGCGCACAGGTGGTCGCGGAGTTCCGCGGGCGCAGCCGCAGCATCGGACGCACGAAGGAGCACGGATGAGCAGCGAGCCGACGGACCGGGCGACCACGGGGACGCGTCTGGGAGAGCCGCTC
Organism: Streptomyces sp. ME19-03-3; assembly: GCA_033793685.1. Classification (GTDB taxonomy): domain Bacteria; phylum Actinomycetota; class Actinomycetes; order Streptomycetales; family Streptomycetaceae; genus Actinacidiphila. The sequence goes on from JARAXD010000001.1 coordinate 290,616, forward strand.
CCCCACGGCCTGCTGGACGCCGCCGAGAAGCTGAGCCCCGTGGAACTGCGGGAGTTGCAGCTGACCCGGCTCCGGGCGACGCTGCGCCACGCGTACGACAACGTCGAGGCGTACCGGAAGAAGTTCGACGAGGCCGGGCTGTGCCCCAAGGACTGCGCGAGTCTGGACGACCTGGCGCGCTTCCCCTTCACCACCAAGTCCGACCTGCGCGACAACTACCCCTTCGGCATGTTCGCCGTCCCCATGGAGCGGGTGCGCCGAGTCCACGCCTCCAGCGGCACGACCGGACTGCCCACCGTGGTGGGCTACACCGAGGACGACCTGTCCATGTGGGCCGACGTGGTGGCCCGCTGCATACGTGCCGCCGGCGGGCGCCCCGGCCACAAGGTGCACATCTCCTACGGCTACGGCCTCTTCACCGGCGGCCTGGGCGCCCACTACGGCGCCGAGCGCGCCGGGTGCACGGTGATCCCCGCCTCGGGTGGCATGACGGCCCGCCAGGTGCAGATCATCCAGGACTTCAAGCCCGAGATCATCATGGTCACCCCGTCGTACATGCTCACCCTGCTCGACGAGTTCGAGCGCCAGGGCGTCGACCCCCGCGGCACCTCGCTGCGGGTCGGCGTCTTCGGCGCGGAGCCATGGACGGAGGAGATGCGCCGGGAGATCGAGGAGCGCATGGACATCCACGCCGTCGACATCTACGGACTGTCCGAGGTGATCGGCCCGGGCGTCGCCCAGGAGTGCGTGGAGACCAAGGACGGCCTGCACGTGTGGGAGGACCACTTCTACCCCGAGGTCGTCGACCCCGTGACGGGTGAGCCGCTGCCGGAGGGGGAGGAGGGCGAGCTGGTCTTCACCTCTCTCACCAAGCAGGCGCTGCCGATCATCCGCTACCGCACCCGCGACCTGACGCGGTTGCTGCCCGGCACCGCGCGTCCCGCCTTCCGCCGCATCCAGAAGATCACCGGCCGCTCCGACGACATGATCATCGTGCGCGGGGTGAACGTCTTTCCCAGCCAGATCGAGGAGATCGTGCTGCGCACGCCCGGCGTCGCCCCGCACTTCCAGATCCGGCTCACCAAGCGCGGCCGCATGGACCACATGGAGGTCGTCGTCGAGGCGCGCCCCGACGCCGCCGCCACCATGCGCGAGGAGGCGGCTCGCGCCGTCGCGGCGGGCGTCAAGGACGGTGTGGGTGTCAGCGCCGAAGTGACGGTCGTCGACCCCGACACCGTCGAGCGCTCCGTGGGCAAGATCCGCCGGGTGCGGGACCTACGGGCCCGGTAGGCGCGCGCATCCGGCCCGGTACGCCTCCGATCCGGCCGCAGCACACCGGCACGCGGCCGTCCGGCCGCCCGGCGTGCAACGGCCCGTCGGACGGCCACGTCTTCGAGAGGGCGGGGACAGCCGGGCGGCCGGCGAGGGCACGACCACAACAGGGGCCACCGGGGTCTCCGGTGGCCCCTGAGACGATCGAGGACACCGAAGGTCCTACGCCCCGCTCACTCCCCGGCGGGACAGCGCACTGTCCTCACAAGCGCGTGCGGAGGAAGGCGAGGGCCTCCTCGTCGTCGTCGACCGCGCCACCCTCGTGCCCGTTCCAGGGCCAGACGGCCATCTCCTTGGGTCCCGCGTACGCGTTGTACGCGGCGAAGACCGTCGAGGGCGGTGTGATCTCGTCCATCAGCGCCGCGGAGAAGCGGGCCGGGACTCGGGCGCGGGCGGCGAAGTTGACGCCGTCGAAGTAGGACAGGGTGCGCATGGCCCGCTCTGCGCTGCCGCGGTGCACGGCGAGGTAGCGGCCGATCTCGCGGTACGGGTCCGCGTCCGTGATCACCGTGGCCCGGGGGAAGTCGCACAGGAACGGGACGTGCGCCACCAGGGCGTGGACCTCCGGGGCCAGGGCGGCCGCGGCGAGCGCGGTGCCGCCGCCCTGGCTCGCGCCGAGGACCGCGATCCGGCCGGGGTCCACGGAGGGCAGGGTACGGACCGCGTCCACGGCGCGGACGGCGTCGGTGAACAGGCGGCGGTAGTAGTACGTGCGGGGGTCGTCGATGCCGCGCGTCATCATCCCGGGGGCCTGCGGGCCCGTGGTGCCGGAGTCGGGTGTGTCCCCGCGGCTCCAGCCCGAGCCCTGGCCCCGGGTGTCCATGTGGAAGTGGGCGAAGCCCGCGGACGCCCACAGCAGGTTGTCCAGGGCATGGCCCCGGCCGCCGCCGTAGCCGACGTACTGGACGACCGCGGGCAGCGGTCCCTCGGCGCCTCGCGGCAGGCGGAGCCAGGCCCGTACGGGCTCGCCGCCGAAACCGGGGAAGGTGACGTCGTAGACGGCCACGGTGCGCAGCCGGGGACCCGGCGCTGGGGTGACGGTGACGGTCGCGGTCCCGGCGGCGCGCGACTCGGCGAGCGTCGTCCGCCAGAAGTCGTCGAAGTCGGCGGGCGCGGTCTGCGTGCTGCGGTACTCCCGCAACTCGGGCTCAGGCAGGTCGGTGAACATCGTCGGCTCCGTGGTCACAGGGCGAGCGGCCGGTAGTCGACCCAGTCGACATCGGCGACGGTGGTTGAGGTGGCGCCGTGAGCGGTGGCGTACGGGCCGATCCAGACGCCGAGGAAGCCGCCGGCGCGGGGCGAGCTGAGGAATCCGCCGTCCACGGCGGTGAGTTCGCTCTCCGCGTCCGGACCGGCGTCCGCGGGGGCGAAGCGCAGCCCGTAGCGCTGGCCCTCGGCGTGGATGCGCAGCACCACCGGGCCGGGGGGCAACGGCGCCTGCGCGACGACGCGTTGCTCGCCGCCGGTGCGGACCGCGGCGAGCACGCGGCGGCCGCCGCGGCCGTCACCGGCCACCGCGAGCACCAGATGGTCGGCCTCGGACTGGCGGACAGCGATCCCGGCCCACTCCTGCGGCGTCCTGGGCGCCACGTCGAGGAGCGTGGACACGCTGACGTCCTGGTGCTGCTGGCGCCGGCCGAGGTAGCAGGGGGTGCCGACCTCGGCGAGCGTCGCGGGCCCGAGCGGCAGCCGCAGCCAACCGGGGCGTGCGGCGAGCGACCAGAAGGGTTCCGCGGTGCGCAGCTGGTTCCACCGCGGGTCCAGCCGGGGGCCGTCGAAGTCGTCACGCACCGGATCCGGCTGGGGCCCGTCGGCGGGAGCGGCGACCGCGGGCGGCCGGAAGGGGCCCAGCGTGGTGCCGGCGCCGGGGGCGAAGAGCGGCCAGCCGTCCTCCCAGCTCACCGGTACGAGGAAAGTCTCCCGACCGAGGTTGGGGTGGTAGCCGCCGTAGGGGCGGCTGCCGAGCAGCACCGCCCACCACTCCCCCGCCGCCGTCCGCACCAGGTCGGCGTGGCCGACGCCGACGACGGGGAAGTCGCGGCCCAGGTGGCGGTGGGTGAACACCGGGTTGGCCGGGTTGCCGGTGTACGGACCGGTGACGTGCTCGGCGCGCGCCACGCTGACCGCGTGCCGGTGCTCGGTGCCGCCCTCCGCCGCCAGCAGGTAGTAGCGGCCGTCCACCTTGTACAGGTGCGGCCCCTCGGCCCAGACGGCGCCGTGCAGCGCGCCGCGCCACAGCAGGTGCTCGGGGCCGGTGAGGGCCAGCGTCGCGGTGTCGAACTCCCGCAGCCAGACGTCCGTCTGCCCCTCCCACTCGCCCGGCTCCGCGAGCCGTGTGCCGGTGCACCAGGCCCGGCCGTCGTCGTCGAAGAACAGGGAGGGGTCGATGCCCGGTGCGTCGTCCAGCCACACCGGGTCGCTCCAGGGCCCCGCGGGGTCGGTGGCGGTGACGACGAAGGTGCCGCCCCGTCCGCTGCCGCCGACGAGGGTGGTCACGACGTAGAACCGGCCCTCGTGGTGCCGGATCGTCGCGGCGAAGATCCCCTCGGAGGACGCCACGGTGCCGAGGTCCACCTGCGAGGTGCGGTCCAGGACGTGCCCGACCGGGGTCCAGTGGACCAGGTCGCGGCTGTGGAACACCGGGATGCCCGGGAAGTACTCGAAGGTCGAGGTGACGAGGTAGTGGTCCGCCCCGACCCGGCAGACGCTCGGGTCGGGATGGCAGCCCGGCAGGACGGGGTTGGCGACGGTCTGCGTCGACACGGCCGCCTCCCCCGTCCCTTCGGGCAGGCTCACCTGGTCTCCTCCGGGGCGCCTGCGACCAGCGCGTGCAGCCGCCGGGTGTGGTCCACCTGCCGTGCCGCGCCGGTCAGTTCGGCCCGTACGGTGAACCGGACGTCGGTGCTCGAGGCGGCCAGCCGCACCTCCAGCTCCCCCGGTTCCACGACGCGCCGGCCGTCGCGGCCGGTGAAGGCGGCGACGTCGGCGGGGACGGTGACGTCGATGCGCCGCGCCTCGCCCGGCTCCAGCGGCACCCGCAGGTAGCCGACGAGCCGCTGCACCGGCTGGACGACGGAGGCGACCGGGTCGTGCAGGTAGACCTGGACGACCTCGCTGCCGGCACGGCCGCCGGTGTTGCGGACGGTGAAGGACAGTCCGACCTCGCCGTCGGTACCGGTCACGGCCCGGTCGCCGGTGGCGCCGTGCACCGTCGGCGCGGACCACTCGAAGGTCGTGTACGTCAGCCCGTGGCCGAAGCCGAAGGCGGCGGCCGGGTCGATGTTGGAGACCTCGCTGGCCCGCGCGAGCGGCGCGGCGAGGTAGGTGGAGGGCTGGACGCCCGGGTGCCGGGGCACGCTCACCGGCAGCCGCCCGGACGGGTTGATCCGCCCGCTCAGCACTCCGGCGAGCGCCGGGGTGCCCTCCTGCCCCGGGAAGAAGTGCTGGACGACGGCGGCCGCCTCCTCCACGGCCCGCCCGAGGGCGTAGGGACGGCCTGACAGCAGGGTCAGCACGACCGGCGTCCCGGAGTCGAGGAGCGCGTCGAGCAGCCGCTGCTGCACGCCGGGCAGGGTGAGCGACTCGGCGTCGCAGCCCTCGCCGCTGGTGCCGCGCCCGAAGAGCCCGGCACGGTCGCCGAGCGCGGCGACGACCACGTCGGCGTCCCGGGCCGCCCGGACGGCCGCCGCGATGCCTGAGGCGTCGCCGTCGTCGATGCCGCAGCCGGCGACGGTGACGATCTCGGAGCCGGGGAACTCCGCCACCAGGGCCTGGCGCAGCGTGGGCAGGTCGATGCCGAGCGGCGTGTCCGGGTGCTGCGCCCCGACGTGCACGGGGAAGGAGTAGCAGCCCAGCACCGCGGTCGGGGTCTGCGCCTGGGGGCCGACGAGCGCGATGCGCGTGGGCCGCCCCAGGGGCAGGGTGCCGTCGTTGCTCAGCAGCACGGCGGACCGCTCGGCAAGCCGCCGCGACAGGTCGCGGTTGGCGGCGGAGTTGAGGTCGACCGTGCCGCGAAGGCCCTGCGGGTCGGTGAGGTCGGCTCCGGCGAGCGCGGACGGCACCGGGTTCCACCCGGGGTCGAGCAGGCCGAGCTGCGCCTTCTGGGTCAGGACCCGGCGCAGCGCGCGGTCCACGAGCTTCTCGTCGACCTGGCCCGCGGCGACGGCGTCGCGCAGCGGCTGCCCGAACGTCTTGACGGTGGGCAGCTCCACGTCGACGCCGGCGTGCAGCGCGGTGCCCGCGGCGTCCGCCCAGTCGGCGGCGACCCCGTGCAGGGTCTTGAGGAAGGCGATCCCGAAGTAGTCGGCGACGACGGTCCCGTCGAATCCCCAGGCGTCGCGGAGCAGACCGGTCAGCAGTTCCTCGTCGGCGGCCGAGGGCACGCCGTCGGTGTCGGTGTAGGCGTGCATCACGGACCGGACGCCGCTCTCCCGGACCGCCATCTCGAAGGGCGGCAGGACGACGTCGGCGCGCTCGCGCGGGCCCATGCTGACCGGCGCCAGGTTGCGCCCGGCGCGGGAGGCCGAGTAGCCGGCGAAGTGCTTGAGGGTGGCCACGATGCCCGCGGACTCCAGGCCCTGGATGTAGGCGGTGGCGATGGTCCCGACGAGGTACGGGTCCTCCCCGATGGTCTCCTCGACCCGGCCCCAGCGCGCGTCGCGGACGACGTCGAGGACGGGGGCGAGGCCCTGGTGGACGCCGACCGAGCGCATGTCGCGGCCGATGGCAGCGGCCATCACCCGGACGAGTTCGGGGTCGAAGGAGGCGCCCCAGGACAGCGGGACGGGATAGGTGGTCGCGCCCCAGGCGGCGAAGCCGGCGAGGCACTCCTCGTGGGCCATGGCAGGGATGCCGAACCGGTTGGCCGCGGCGATCCTCTCCTGGGTGCGCATCAGGGACAGCGCCCCGAGGGCGGCGTCGACGGGGACGGTGCCGAAGGGCCGGGTCAGCTGCCCGAGGCCGTTCGGCACGAGGTCGTCCAGACTGGGCGGCTCGTCCATGTCGTGCTGGTGGGGGGCGACTTCGGCGCCTTCGCCGGAGGCGCCGACCCAGACGCCGTAGAGCTGGGCGATCTTCTCGTCCAGGGTCATCTCGCGGATGAGCGCCTCGACGCGGGAGTCGGCGGTCACGTTGTCGTTCACTTTCCTCCGACGCCCATGAGCCCCTGGACCAGGGCGCGTCGGGCGAACAGGTAGACGAGCAGGACGGGGATCGTGGACAGCACCACGGCGGCCAGCAGGCCGGGGATGTTGATGCCGTACTGGGTCCGGAAGTTGTAGAGCCCCAGGGTGAGCACCTTGGTCTCCTCGGACTGGGTGAGCACCAGGGGGAAGAGGAAGCCGTTCCAGGCCTGCAGGGCGGAGAAGACGACGATCGTCGACAGTCCGCTGCCGGACAGCGGCAGGACGAGCTGGAAGAAGGTCCGCCGGACGGACGCTCCGTCCATGGCCATCGCCTCGAACAGCTCGGAGGTGATGTCCCGCATCGTGCCGGTCAGGATCAGCGTGCAGACCGGCAGGCAGAACGCCGCCGTCGGCAGGATGACGCCGATGAGGTTGTCGTAGAGTCCCGCCTTGCTGATCACGTAGAACATCGGGACGATCACGGCCTGCGCGGGGATGGCCAGGCCCAGCAGGAAGAGCCGGAACACCTGGGAGGTGCCGCGGCCCCGGTTGCGGACGATGGTGAACGCCAGCGGCGGCACCAGCAGCAGCACGATGGCCACCACGCTGACCGTGACGACGACCGTGTTGAGGAAGTACTGCCCGAAGCCGTTGCTGAAGTCCTGTATGTAGTTGTCCAGCGTGAAGGACCGGGGGAACGACAGGGGGCCGCCCGCGCTGTAGTCGGCGCGCGACTGCACGGTGGCGCCGAGCATGACGTACAGCGGTGTGCCGACCAGGGCCAGCCACAGCAGGGCGCCCAGTCCCGCGAGGTAGTTGGGGCGTCGCCTCATCACAGCCCCTCCTTGGTGCCGGCCATCTTGTCGTAGCCGGAGACGCGGACGACGACCAGCGAGATCACGGTGGCGACGACGACGAGCATCAGGGCGATCGCCGCACCCGCGCCGAAGTCGAAGCCCTTGAAGGCCTTGTCGTACATGTAGTACGCGCTGATGGTGGTGTCGGTGCCGGGACCGCCCTGGGTGAGGATGAGCACCGTGTCGAAGGTGGTGAGACCGCCGACGATCATCAGGATCATCGAAGTGATGATCGAGTTGCGCAGCTGCGGCAGCGTGATGTGGAAGAACTGCCGTACCGTGCCCGCTCCGTCGATCTGCGCCGCCTGGTAGAGCACCTGCGGGACGGCCCGGGCCGCGCCCTGGTAGATCAGCGCGTGGAACGGGGTGAACTGCCAGGTGCTGACGAACACCAGCACGCCGATCGCGGCGGTCTGCGTGCCGAAGAGGTTGCCGTCGCCGAACAGCCAGCGCGCCTGCGAGGGGACGCCGAAGTTGGGGTCGAGCAGCGCCCGCCACAGGACCGACACGGCGGTCGCGGAGAGCAGCAGCGGCACGAAGAAGATCGCGGACAGCACGGCGCGGTTGCGCTCCGGACCGGCCGCCCAGACGCCGAGCAGGATGCTCAGCGGGGTCTGGACGGCGACGCCGAGCACGGTGAGCAGCACGCTCAGCCAGAGGCTCTTGATCATCACTGGGTCCTGGAAGACCTTGACCCAGTTGTCGAAGCCCGCGTACTCGGGCGAGCCCAGACCGCTCCAGGTGGTGAAGGAGAGGACCGCCACCAGTACCAGCGGCACGATGGCGAAGAGGGCGAAGAAGATGGTGGCGGGGAGCGCCCAGGCGATGCCCGGCCGGCCGATGGAACGGCCGGCCGGACGCCGCGTCTGCCGCTTGCCCGTCACGCTGGCGGTGAGGGAGACCATGCGGGGGACGTCGCTCTCAGGAGGTGGGCAGGGCCTGCATGGCCTTGATGAAACCGTCCGCGTCGAGCTGGCCGTTGAAGAACTGCTGCACGGCCTGCTGGATCGGCGTGCCGGCCGACGGCGGGTAGGCCTGGTCCCACGACAGCTGGAACGAGGGCGCCTTCTCGACCAGGTCGAACTGGTACTTCAGGTACTCGGGGTGGTCGGTCGTGTCGAGGAACTTCGTGGTGTTCGTCGTGGTCGGCAGGTTGCCGATGGCGAGCTGCTGCTTGACGAAGTCGTCGGAGTACATGAGCTTGAGGAACTTGGCGACTTCCTCAGGGTGCTTGGTCTTCTTCAGCACCGAGTAGAAGTTGTTGGTGTTGCCGACGACGTTCGTCGGGTCGCCCTTGCCGCCGGGGACGCTCGGGAACGCGGCGTAGCCCAGGTCGGTCTTGGCGAAGTCCGGGCTGGCGTCCTGCTGCGTAGAGTACTCCCAGGAGCCCATGAGCTCGAAGCCGGCCTTGCCGGCGGCGAGAAGCTGGGGGGAGCCGCCGTCGGTGAACTTCACCGAGTCGTAGTTGGTGCCGAAGGCACCGGCGTCGATGAGCTCCTTGATCTTGCCCAGCGCCTGCTTGCTCTCCGCGCTCTCCCAGGCGCTCTTGTCGCCGCCGAGCGCCTTGGCGAACAGCTCCGGGCCGGCGACGCGGTCGTAGAGGTACTCGAACCACATCAGGGTCGGCCACCTGTCGCCGCCGCCGAGCGCGATCGGGGTGACGCCCTTGGCCTTGAGCTTGCGGACGGCGTCCAGAAGCTCGTCCCAGGTCTTCGGCGGCTGGATGCCGGCGTCGGCGAGGACCTTCTTGTTGTTGAACATCAGCACCGGCTGGGTGCCGCGCATCGGAACGCCGTAGGCCTTGCCGTCGACGACCGCGGTGTTGAAGACCGAGGGCAGGAAGTTGTCCTTCAGGCCCGGGTCCTTCGTGATGAAGTCGTCGAGCGGGAGCAGCAGACCGGCCTTGACGAACGGCTGGATGCTGCCACCGCCCCAGTTGAAGAAGACGTCGGGGGCCTGCTTGGTGTTGATGACGGTCTGCAGCTTCTGCTGGTAGTCCGCACCGGGGATCGTGTCGAGGACCGCCTTGACCTTCGAGGTCTTGTTGAACTCGGCGACGATCTGCCTCTCCACCTTGTTCGCGGAGTCGCCGTACACGAGGACGTGGATCGTCCCGGAATCACCCCCCGCCGAGGCGCCGTCACCGCCACAGGCGGTCAGGGTCAGACCCAGTGCCAGTGTCGCGCCTCCGGCGACGGCACGGGGGAACCACGCACGCTTCTTCATAACCGACCTCTCGAAAGTTTCGGCCACTTTGCCGAAATTCGCTTGTTGACGGACCGTAGGCCGAGCCCCCGCCCGGGTCAACAGCGGAGGTTTGAAGCGACCAAACCGTTACCGAACAGCGGTGCCCTATCCTGTGCGGCATGCGTGAAGACGAGAGCGAGGGCCGGATCACTCTGGCCGACGTGGCTTCGAAAGCCGGCGTGTCACTTTCGACAGTTTCGAAGGTGCTGAACGGACGTCCGGATGTGGCCGCGCCGACCCGGAGCAAGGTCGAACGCCTGCTGGAGGCGAACGGCTATCAGCGCCCCTCCCCCACGCAGCCGGAGTCACGGCTGATCGAGATCGTCTTCCACGAGCTCGAGAGCGTGTGGGCGATGGAGCTCATCCGGGGCGTGGAGAACGTCGCCAAGAGCCGCAACATGAGCGTGGTGCTCACCGAGAGCGGCACCCGGCACGCCCCCGGCCCCGAGTGGATCGAGGGCGTGCTGCGCCGCCGGCCGCTCGGCGTCGTCCTGGTCTTCTCCTCACTGCCGGACGAGATAAAGCGCAAGCTGCGCTCACGGGCCATCAACTTCGTGATCATCGACCCTGCGGGCGACCCCGAACCCGACGTCCCGTCCGTGGGCTCGGCGAACTGGGCCGGCGGTGTCGCCGCCACCCGGCACCTCATCGACCTCGGCCACCGCCGCATCGGCATCATCACCGGGCCCGACGACATGCTGTGCTCCCTGGCCCGACTCGACGGCTTCCGCTCGGCCATGGCCATGGCGGGCGTCGCCGTAGACAACCGCCTGATCCGCTACGGGGACTTCCACGTCCAGGGCGGGCACGACGGAGCCCTCGCCCTGCTGGAGCGGCCGGACCCGCCGACCGCCATCTTCGCGGGCAGCGACCTGCAGGCGCTCGGCGTCCTGGAGGCCGCCCGGGTCAAGGGCCTGCAGGTGCCCCGCGACCTGTCCGTGGTGGGCTACGACGACATCCCGCTCGCCCAGTGGGCGAGCCCCTCGCTGACCACCGTCAACCAGCCGCTGGTCGAGATGGCCGAGGAGGCGGCCCGGATGCTGCTGCGGCTGTCGCGGGCCGAGGAGACCGGCGACACGAGCAACACCCGCATGGAGCTCGGGGTCACACTGGTCGTCAGGAAGAGCACGGCACCTCCGCGGGAGGCAGGAACAGCCCGGGGGGACTGACCCCGAAAGGGCGCGGGAGGGGCGCACGACATCGTCGGCGGGAGTACGGGTCACCCCTGCGGGCGGGCGTGTGACGAAGGCCACACCCGATGTCAACTCTCCACGGGGCCACGGTGATTACCACGGGCGCGCGGCGGGAAGTGCTCGCTATGGTCGAGGCCGAGAGCCCGGCCGGCCCCGCTTGGTGGGCGTTCTTCTGAGGGGGAGATGCACCCATGCGCACCCACGCACGACACAGCCGCGGCGACCACTCGGCGGTGGTGCTCGAGGAGGAGCACGAACGTCGCGAGCCGTTCGGGCTGTCGGCGGCGGACGAGGCCGACGAGGCCTTCGACGAGGAAGGCCACGAGATCTTCCGGGTGCACTGCCCCGACTGCGCCCGCCCGATCGCCCTCCTCGCCGACGAGGACGTCCTGCCCCGGCACGCGCTGTGCGCGTCGCCGTGGAACCCCTTCGGGCTGACGGTCTGCCCCGGTTCGGGGCGTGCCGCCACCGAGGCCACGCCGGCCGGCGACGACGCCCGGGGCGAGGACGCGGAGTGGGGCACACTGCTCACCCTCCCCGCCGGACTGGACTGGCGCACCCAGCCGTTCTCCCACGTGGGCGGCCCCGGCTCGCAGCCGATCCGCGTACCGTTCCAACGCGCGGCCTGACCCGCGCCCTCGACGACGTGGTGTCGCGCCGCCCCGGGGGGGGGGGCGGCCCCCCCCCCCCCGCCCCCCCCCGGGGGGGGGGCCCCCCGGGGGGGGGGGGGGGGGGGGGGGGGGGGGGGGGGCCCCCGGCTCGCCGCCGATCCGCTTCCGGTTCAACCGCGCGGCCTCCCCCGCGCCCTCGCCGCGGTGGTGTCGCGCCGCCGGGGGGGGCGGCGCGACACCTTCGGGTCACCGCTCCTTGCTCTCCGGGCCCGCGAGGCTGCGGGCGATCACCATGCGCTGGATCTGGTTGGTGCCCTCGACGATCTGCAGCACCTTGGCCTCGCGCATGTACCGCTCGACGGGGAAGTCGGCGGTGTAGCCGTAGCCGCCGAGCAGCTGGACCGCGTCCGTGGTCACCTGCATCGCGGCGTCCGTGCAGAAGAGCTTGGCCATGGCCGCCTGCCGGGAGAACGGCCGGCCCGCGTCCCGCAGCCGGGCCGCCGCGAGGTACAGCGCCCGACCGGCCTCGATCCTGGTGGCCATGTCGGCGATCATGAAGCGCAGTCCCTGGAAGTCCACGACGGGCCGGCCGAACTGCCGCCGGGTCATCCCGTACGCGAGCGCCTCGTCGAGTGCGGCCTGGGCGATGCCGATGGCGCAGGCGGCGATGCCCAGGCGGCCGGAGTCGAGCGCCGACAGCGCGATGGTGAAGCCCTGGCCCTCGTCGCCGACACGGCGGCTGTCGGGGACGCTCACGCCGTCGAAGTGGACCTGCGCGGTGGGCGACCCCTTCATGCCCATCTTCTTCTCCGGGGCGGCCGCGGTCAGGCCCTGCGCGTCGCCGGGCACCAGGTACGCGGTGATGCCGCGGGGGCCGTCCGCACCGCTGCGGGCCAGCACCGTGTAGAAGTCCGCGACACCGCCGTGGGTGATCCACGCCTTGGTACCGTCGACGCGCCAGTCATCGCCCTCACGGGTGGCCCTGGTACGCAGGGAGGCGGCGTCGGAGCCGGAGGCGGGCTCGGAGAGGCAGTAGGCGCCGAGCAGCGAGCCGCCGAGCATGTCGGGCAGGTGCTCGGCGCGCTGCTCCTTGCCGCCGAAGTGGGCGACGGCGTGGCAGGCCAGTGTGTGCACGCTGACGCCGAGCCCTACGGTGAGCCGGGCCGCCGCCAGTTCCTCGAGGACCTGCAGGTAGACCTCGTACGGCTGGCCACCGCCGCCGTACTCCTCCGGGTAGGGCAGTCCGAGCAGCCCCGCCTCGCCGATGAGGCGGAACACCTCGCGTGGGAAGACGCCGGCGTCCTCCTCCTCGGCCGCCTTGGGCTTGATCTCCCGCTGGGCCAGCTCGCGCACGAGCGCGAGCAGGTCGCGGGCCTCCTCGGTGGGAAGCTGTCGGTCCACCGGCTGAAGGCCGTCGTGTGACATGGCGGCACTCTCCTCCCTGTCGGGCGCTGCGGCGGCGTCCGCTCAGGGTGTGGCGGCGCCGCCGGTTCGTCGACCGTCGACCGATGGTCTCCCGCCGGGTCACGGCATGGTCCGACCTGCGGCTTCGGCGCGTTGGAGTATGCCTGATCGGAGGCACCCCAGTCACGGGGTACCGGCCGCCCCGAGGCTTTGCGGCGGCGGATTTTTTCATACCGCCGATCCATGGGAGGGCTTTTCGCAAGGCCGTGCGGGTCACTGGTCCGTTCGGGTTAGCGTCGTCGCCCACGGGGTGCGTGCGGGACGTCGGCCCGCGCTGGGAGTCCGGCAGAGGTGGTGGGATGTCCTTGTTTCGTACGCGGGGCTCGAAGGTGGCCGTGCTGGCGGTCGCCGCGCTGGCGGTGACGGGCTGCGGCGGTCCGGGCATGGACAGCGCGGGCGGTCCGGTCGCCCTGGAGCGGATCGGGGAGGCCGTCGGCTGCACCCCACGACTGCAGACCGACGGGGCGGAGCTGCGCCAGGGGGCATGCACGACGGCACGCGGTGCCTACGTGATGCTCACCTTCGCCAGCGCCGCCGGCCAGCGGGCGTGGCTGGCGGAGGCGGAGCCGTACGGCGGTTCCTACCTGGTCGGGGAACGCTGGGTGGTGGAGGGCGAACCCGTGGCCCTGGAGCCGGTGCGCAAGGAACTGGGCGGCCGGGTCGAACAGGGGGCGCGCCACGGCGGGCACTCCTCCTCCGCGCCCTCGTCCGCGCCCTCGTCCGCGGCGTCCGCCACGAGCCGGTAGCGGACCCGAGGGGGGCGGGGCCCGGCACACCTCGGACTGCGCCTGATGTGCCGGGCCGCGGCCTCGCGGGAAGCGGGTCAGACCTCCAGGTCGCCTTCGATGCGCTTGAGCTGGTGGCGGGCCATCGCCAGGTTCGCGCGGTTCTTGTCCAGCGCGACGTAGAGGAACAGGCCCTTGCCCGAACGCCCGGTCAGCAGCCGGATCATGTGGATCTGCGTGTCGAGCGAGATCAGGATGTCCTCGATGTGCTCCTTGAGGTTGAGCATCTCCATCGTGCGCATCTTGGCACGGACGACGTCGGTGTTGCCCGCGGCCGCGACGGTCAGGTCGAGGTCCTTGGAGCCCCCGAGGGTGCCCAGGGCCATGCCGCTGCCGTAGTCCACGAGAGCGACGCCCAGGACGCCCTCGATCGACGTCATGACGTCCTTCAGCGCGGTCTCGGTGTTGGCCATTGCGGTCTCACTTCCTTGTCGTTGGTTTCTCTGGCGTGCCGAGTGCCTGGGTCCGGTGGCGGCGCGGCCGCGTGCGGTGCCCGACGGCTGGTCGGCTGGTGAGCTGGGTCGTACGGTCATTTCCGCTCCTGACGCTGGAGCGCGAGGTCGACGAGATCCTCGATCCGTCGACTGGATCGGCGGGCCTCCAGGTGCAGGCGGCCCACGTTCGCACCGGGTCCCGCCACCAGGGCGAGGGCCATGGCGCCGCCGGCGGCGTACGCGGCGATGTAGCCGCTGTCGCCCCTGACGAGCAGTTCCCGGAAGCCGCCGCGTTCGGTGGCCTCCGTGATCCGGGCCGCCACGCCCAGCGCCGCGGCGGTCAGCGCGGCGACCCCCTCAGGCTCCGGCCCGCTCAGGTCGTGCGCGACGACCAGGCCGTCCACGCTGGCCACGAGCCCGCCCGTCAGGTTCGGCAACCTCGCCCGCAGGCCCCGGAGTTCGGCCAGCACGTCGGTTTCGAGTGTCACCAGCTGTCTCCTTCCGGCGAGCTGCCGCAGAGCCTTCCTCCACGGTCGTTCGGCGGGCGCCGGACGGGTCGGCAGGGTGCTCACAGGCGGGCCTCCAGGGCGGCACGAAGTCGTAGCAAGAAGGCGACTGACGGATCGGAGGAGGGCGGGAACGCCGGCTGCGGTCCACCCCTGGCGAAGGGCGTGGGCGCGGCCGGTGGCGATGGTCGGGGTGGGGCCTGCGGGGGCGGCCCGGGCTCCGGCGGCGCCGCCACTGCCTGGGCGCGGGCCGGCATGGCGACCCGGCCGGTCGCGGCCAGCCGGCGTACGTCCAGCAGGGTCGCGAAAGCGGAGCGCCCCAGGTGCCAGGCGATCTGCACGGGCGTACGGGATCCGTCCGCCGCCCCCAGCACCGCCGACTGGGAGGGTGTGGGGGCCCTCGCCCGGCAGCCGCCCACCTCGCCCTCGGTGCGGGGGACGACGGGCGCGGCGTCGGTGTCGTCCCAGGGCCAGGCCCGGTCCAGTAGCGCGCGGCGCCGCCGGGCCTCCCGGGCCACGCGCTGTGCGGGGACCGGCCGGGCGATGCGGCCCAGCCCTGAGGTGGCACCTGGCTGGAACCGGTCGGGTTCCGCGTCGGGCAGCAGGGCGAAGTAGGCGGCGTCGAAGAGCGCTAGCAGATGGCACAGCTCGAGTTCCCCGCGGGCCACCCGTCCGGTCTCGACGAGGTGCCCGCCGACGCCACGCTCGGCGCTCGCGGCGGTGACGGCCTCGCGCCACCGGTCCGGGGAGAGCAGTCCGCAGGTTATGAGCCGCACCCCGAGGTCCGGGGCGCAGGGGCTCTCGGCGTGGACGACCTCCCCGTCACGCAGGTAGACCGTCCCCGCCGACCCGTACAGTGCTCCGCTGGCCCGTGCCTCGGCGAGCCGCGCCAGCGCGGCGGTGAAGGCGTATCCGCCCACCACCCCGGCGCGGACCTGCGCCGGGGCGCCCCCGCGTGCCGGGGCACGTCGGGGCAGAAGCACGGCCAGGGCCGGCCGCCCCGCCTCCTTGCCCGTCATACGAGCACCAGCCGCTCGGCGATGGAGTGCAGACCGAGCCTCGCGACGGCGAGGTTCGCCGTCGACCGGTCCAGCCACAGGTACAGGATGACGTCGCTGTCGAAGGAGGTGTCGAGGAACCGGATGAGGTGGTAGCTCCCCGGTGCGGTGATGATGATGTCCTCGACCGGCGCACTCGCGGACTCGCGCGCGGTGAAAGTGCCGCCTTCCACGACCGCGCGCGCCGCCTCGGTGGCGTCCGCCGCGGCCGCCTCGTATCCGTGTCCCGGCTCCTGTCCGACCGCCCCGAGCAGGAGGCCGCTGCTCCAGTCGACCACGCTCGCCCCGAGCACACCGGGAATCGCCAGCGCCTCGTCAAGGCACTCGTCTATGCCGGGCACGCACACCCCTTCACCGCGACTTCTGGTATACGGAATAGCACGGAACGTTACTCAGCCCGTACGCGATGCGGGTGAGTTGGGGCATTTTCCCGTGGCATGTGCCGGTGCATCGCTAGGATTCGCCGCCGCTTGGGGTCAGTCGGCGCAATCGTCCTCGGGGCCACCCCGGGCAAGCCGCGCCAAGAAGCCGAGTGCCTCGGCCAGGACCTGCGGCGACGGCGAGGCGAGGCCGATCCGTACGGCGTGCGGCGCGCTGCCCCGGCCCGCCGCGAAGGCGGCGGCCGGGGTGACGGCGATGCCCTGCCGGGCGGCGGCCGCGACGAAGGTGTCGGCCCGCCAGGGGTCCGGCAGCCGCCACCAACAGAAGCAGGCGCGCGGATCGGCCGTGACCGAGAACCCCGCCAGGCGCTCGGCGGCGATGCGGGCCCGCGCCGCCGCGTCGCGCCGTTTGGCGGCCACCACCGCGTCCGCGGCGCCGTCGGCGATCCACCGGCAGGCGACGGCCAGCGCGAAACCGGAGACCGCGGCCCCCGCCGCGCGCAGGGCCGCGGATACCGGTGCGGAGAGGTCCGGCGGGGTGAGCGCGACGCCCGCCGTGAGCCCTGGGGCGAGCCGCTTGGAGAGGCTGTCGACCAGCACCACCCGGTCGGGGGCGAACGTCGCGAGCGGCGGCGGGGCGTCCGCGGCGAGGAACGCCCAGACGGCGTCCTCGACGGCGTACAGACCCAGTCGGCCGAGGACGTCGGCGAGTTCGGCCCGGCGGCCCTCCGGCATCGTGACGCCGAGCGGATTGTGCAGGGTGGGCTGGGTGTAGAGCGCGTGGAGCGGGGCGGCCCGGTGGAGTTCTGCGAGGGCGTCGGGACGTATCCCGTGCTCGTCGCAGGGGACGGGGACGAGGGCGATCCCGAGCCGTGTGGCGAGCGCCTTGACCACGGGGTAGGTGAGCTCCTCCACGGCGAGCCGGCCGCCGGGCGGGACGAGCGCGGCCAGGGCGGCGGCGATGGTCTGACGACCGTTGCCGGCGAAGAGGAGCCGTCCTGGGTCGGGGCGCGGACCGGTGCGCGCGAGCAGCTCGGCGAAGGCGTCGCGCGCGGCAGGGGTTCCCGCGGCGGTCAGCGGGCGCAGCGCGGCGTCGAGGACGTCCGGTCGCTGCAGCGCGGCGAGCCCCGGGGCGAGCAGCCGCGACTGGCCCTCGGCGACGGGGTGGTTCAGCTCCAGGTCGATCCGCTGGGGCGCCGGCTCGGCGAGGGCGGGTCCCGTGGCGGGCGGCGCGGCACGGACAAAGGTGCCACGCCCCACCTCGCCCACGACCAGGCCACGGCGGGCGAGTTCGGCGTAGACGCGGATCGCCGTGGAGTTGGCGATGCCGTGCTGCCTTGCGAAGGCGCGCTGCGGCGCCAGCCGGTCGCCGGGGCGGAGCCGCCCGGTGGCGATGTCGGCCGCCACAGCGTCCGCGACCTTGCGGTAGTCGTCCATCGGCGTTCCTCCCTTGAGGCAATTCCCATATTGCACCGAGAGCAAAGATGCTATTGCACCGAGCAGGGAGGGGAACCTAGCATCGCGGTCAACTCCCCTGCGGGGATGGTGACGATGCGAGGAGATCCCCTTGGCAACGGCGGTGGTGGGCGGCGTCACGTTGGCGTACGACGACGACGGGGACGGGCCGGGCGCCCCCCTGGTGCTGGTGCACGGCCATCCCTTCGACCGCTCGATGTGGGCTCCGCAGGTCGCGGCCGCTGCGGCCGGCCGCAGGGTGATCGCATCGGACCTGCGCGGCTACGGCGCGAGCGAGGTGGTCCCCGGGATCACCCTGCTGGAGACCTTCGCCCGCGACATCGCGGCCCTGATGGACCACCTGGACGTTCCCGAGGCCGTCGTGGGCGGGCTGTCGATGGGGGGTCAGATCGTCATGGAGTTCCAGCGGCTGTTCCCCGCCCGGGTGACCGGGCTCGTGCTCGCCGGCACGTTCCCCGGCGCCGAGACCGAGCAGGGGCGGCGGGCCAGGGACACGATGGCGGACCGGCTGCTGACCGAGGGGATGGCCGGCTACGCCGACGAGGTGCTGGACCGGATGATCGCGCCGCACAACGTGACCGCGCGTCCCCGCGTCGCCGAGCACGTCCTGCGGATGATGCGCGGCACCTCCCCCGCGGGCGCCGCGGCGGCCCTGCGCGGCCGCGCCCGGCGGCCCGACTACGGGCCGGTACTGGCCGCGGTCCCGGTGCCGACACTGATCGTGGTCGGCCGGGAGGACGTGTACACCCCCGTCGCCGAAGCCGAGGCGATGCACGCGGCCGTGCGCCGTTCCCGGCTCGTGGTCGTCGAGGGCGCCGGGCACCTGCCGAACCTGGAGCGTCCGCGGGCGTTCAACGACGCGCTGCTGCGGTTCCTCGAGGCGTGCGGTCAGGCCGTGTCGACCAGCGAGAGCGAGTGGAGGCGGTCGGGCGGGCCGGGCCGGGCGTAGTACCAGCCCTGCGCGGTGTCGCAGCCCAGGGCCCGCAGGTGCTCGGCCTGGGTGCCGGTCTCCACGCCCTCCACCGTCACCGACAGCCCGAGGGTGTGCGCCAGGTCCACGACGACCTCCACGATCTTCAGGTCCACCGGATCGGCCGGCTGCTGCTGCATGCCGCTGGTGAAGGAGCGGTCGAGTTTCAGCGTGGTGATGGGCAGCCGGCGCAGCGAGGCCAGATTGGAGTAGCCGGTTCCGAAGTCGTCGAGGGCGATGGCCATCCCGAGCTCGGCGAACTCCCGCAGAGGACGCATCAGTTCCTCGTCGGCGCCGATGAAGGCGCTCTCGGTGACCTCCAGGCACAGCGCGGTCGGCTCCAGCCCGGCCTCCTTGATCACCGCGAGCGTCTCCGGGACGAGGGCGGGGTGGCCGAGCTGGGCCGGTGAGAGGTTGACGTTGATCCGCAGCGGATGGCCGTCGCTGCGCGGGAACTGCCAGTCCCGGGCCTGCCAGGCGGCCTGCTGCAGCACCCAGTGGCCGAGCGGCACGATCAGCCCGGTGCTCTCGGCCAGCGGGATGAACTGGTCGGGGCCGAGGATCCCGTGCACCGGGTGGCACCAGCGCACCAGCGCCTCGGCGCCGCGGACCATGCCGTCGCCGAGCCGTACCAACGGCTGGTACTCGATGAAGAACTCGCCGCGTTCCAATGCCATCGGCAGCCGGTTGGTCAGCCCGTGCCGGGTGATGGCGCGCGCGTCGGAGTCGGGGTCGGCCACTTCGAAGCGGTTGCCGCCCGCGGCCTTGGCCCGGTACATCGTGATGTCGGCGCTGCGCAGCACCTCGGCGGGGCCCAGGGCGCCGGCCCGGCCCTCGACGATGCCGATGCTGCACCGTACGGACAGCTCACGGCCGTCCACCCGGATCGGGTCGGCGAGTGCCGTCAGGATCAGGTCGGCGAGGCCGGTGATGTCAGCGCGGCTCGTGGGGTTGACGACCAGCGCGGCGAACTCGTCCCCGCCGATGCGGGCCACGAGCTGGTCGGGCGAGGTGACACAGGCCTGGAGGCGTTCTGCGACGGAGACCAGGAGCTGGTCGCCGACGGCGTGGCCGAGGCTGTCGTTGACGTCCTTGAAGCCGTCCAGGTCCAGGTAGCAGACCCCCACGTCCACGCCGTCGGGGCCGTCCAGCGTCTGCTCCAGGCGCTCGAAGAAGAGGTTGCGGTTGGCCAGTCCGGTGAGCGCGTCGTGGGTGGCCTCGTACCGCAGCCGGTCGCTGAGCAGGCGCTCGTCGGTGATGTCCTCCATCAGCGCCAGCATGTACTGCGGGGTGCCGGCGGCGTCCCGCAGCAGGGACACCGTCAGATTGGTCCACAGCGCGCTGCCGTCGGGGCGGTAGTAGGCCTTCTCGATGCGGTAGTGGTCGCGCTCTCCGCGGCTCAGCTGGCGCTGCAGCTCCCAGACCTCGGGGTCGTCCTCCGGGTGCACCCAGTCGTAGACGTTCTTGCTGCGGATGTGGCGTTCCAGGCCGCCGAACATCGCGGTGAGGGCGTTGTTGACGTCCATGACCCGGCCGTCCATGTCGGCGATGCCGATGCCTATGGAGGCGCCCTCGAAGACCGCGCGGAAGCGTTCCTCGCTCTCGTGCAGGGCCTCTTCGACGACGGCCCGGGCGGCGAGCGCCGCCCGGGACAGTGCCTCCTGCTCGGTCCGGGTGCGCTCCTGCAGTGCGCGCGCGTACCCCGCGGCCACCCAGTGCTGGAGGCGGTTGCAGCGGGTGCGGCTCTCCTCGGGTGGCAGGGCAGGGCCGGGCGGGCAGTACAGCAGCAGGTAGGCGTCGACGACGTCGAGGCTGCGTGCCAGCGCCGCCGGGTCGGTGCAGTGCGCGGCCACCAGCGCGGCACCGACCTCCGCGGCCGGACGGGGGTCGAAGGGCTGCGCGCGCAACGCGGCGTTGAGTCGCGCGGCGAGCGGGAGCAGGTACTCCGCGAACTCCCCGCGCGTCATCGAGGTGGCGGTGGCCGGGTAGATCGCCCGGCTCCAGATGACCGCGAAGCGCCGCAGGCTGTCGGCGGGCTCCGGCTCCGGGCCGGGTTCACTCGTCACGGTCACGCCTTGCGGCCGACGCCCGCGAACCCGCTGAAGACGACCGGGTCGAGCTCGTCGTCGTCCGTTCGGTCGGGGCGCCACAGCGGCGCGGAGACCAGACCCGGTTCGACGAGGTCGAACCCGTCGAAGAAGCGCTCCACCCCGGCCCGCGACCGCATGATCAGCGGTGAGCTCGCGCTGCGGTAGACGTTCTCGACCCGCTCCCCCTCCTCGGGTCCGCGCGGCCCTCCCTCGACCGAGGCGTGGGTGACGACCAGCAGACTGCCGGGGGCGATGGCGTCGCGCAGCTCGGCCACGGCCTTGGCCGGTTCGTCGGCGTCCTCGATGAAGTGCAGGACGGCGACGAGCAGCAGCGCGACCGGGCGGCCGAGGTCGATCAGACCGCGTACCTCCTCGCTGTCCAGGATGTCGCGGGGGGAGCGCAGGTCGGCGGCGACGATGGCGGCGTTCTCGCTGCCCTCCAGCACGGCGCGGCTGTGGGCGACGGCGACCGGGTCGTGGTCGACGTAGACCACATGGGCGCCGGGGCTGGCGGCCTGGGCGACCTCGTGGACGTTGCCGAAGGTGGGGATGCCGGAGCCGATGTCGAGGAACTGGGTGATGCCCTGGTCGACGGCGAAGCGCACGGCCCGGCGCATGAAGGCCCGGTTGGCCTGCATGATCTTCGGCAGTCCCGGGAACGCCTCGATGGCCCTCCGTCCGGCCTCCCGGTCGACCTCGAAGTTGTGCGAGCCGCCCAGGTAGTAGTCGTAGATGCGGGACACGCTCGGCACGGAGAGATCGATTCCGTGGGGGGCCCAGGCGGGACGCTCCATCAAGTGCTCCAGCTCGTCGTCGACTCGGAACGTGCGGTCGTGAACACGACCAGGTCCGTCAGAGGCTACTGATCGACCGTTCGAGAGGAAACAACAGTGGGCAACCTTCGATCTGTTTTCGGTCACAGACCAACGGCATGTGCCCTGCTCCCCGCAGCGGGGAACAGGGCACAATTGCCGCCGGATGACGGCCGGTCAGCGTGATCAGACGCGGACGCCGTGGCCGCGCAGGTATGCCAGCGGGTCGATGTCGGAGCCGAAGCCGGGGGTGGTGCGGACCTCGAAGTGCAGGTGCGGACCGGTCACGTTGCCGGTGGCTCCCGACAGGCCGAGCTGTTGACCTGCGAAGACCCTCTGACCGGCCGAGACGGACAGCGAGGACAGGTGGGCGTACTGCGAGTACCGGCCGTCGGCGTGCTTGATGACGACCTGGTTGCCGTAGGAACCGCCCCAGCCCGCGGACACCACGGTGCCGGCGGCTATCGACTTCACCCTGGTGCCCGTCGAGGCGATGAAGTCGACACCGGTGTGGTAGCCCTTGGACCACATGGCGCCGGCCCGGTGGTACGCGGTGCCCAGGGTGACGTGGTCGAGCGGGGCGCTGTAGCCGGAGGCGCTGGCGGCCTTGGCGGCGGACGGGGCGGCCTTCGCGGCACTCGGGGCGGCCTTGGCGAAGGCCTGCTCGCCCAGGGACAGGACCTGCCCCGGGTAGATCAGGTTCGGGTTGCCGCCGATGACCGGCTTGTTGTTCGCGTACAGCTTCTGCCAGCCGCCTTCGACCGACTGGGACTTCGCGATCTTGGAGAGGGTGTCGCCGCCGGCGACCTTGTAGGACCCGCGGGCGCTCTTGGGCGCCGCGGAGGCGGCCTTCTGGGCCACGGGCTTCCTGGCCTGGGGGGCGGCCTTGGCGGCCGGCTTCACGGCGACCCGCGCCGCAGTGGCCGACGGGTTGGCCATCGCCTTGGTGAGACCGGCCTTCGGGCCGCACACCGGCCAGGCCTGCGGGCCCTGGGTCGCCAGGACCTTCTCCGCGACGGCGATCTGCTGCGCCTTGGTCGCGAGGTCGGCGCGGGGGGCGTACTTCGTGCCGCCGAAGCCGGCCCAGGTGCTCTGGGTGAACTGCAGGCCGCCGTAGAAGCCGTTACCGGTGTTGATGGACCAGTTGTTGGTGCTCTCACAGGCCGCGACCTTGTCCCAGACACTCACCGGAGCGGCGTGGGCACCCGTGGCGCCGACGATCGGAAGCGCCACGGCGGCGCCGGTCGTGCCGGCCAGCGCGCTGATACGGGTGATGCGAAGGTTCCGCGGGCGACGGTGCTTTCCCTTACCGGGCATGGCGAATTCCTCTCCGACGCCTGCGAGGTAAGCTGTCGGGTTCGGACTGGAGATGCCCGGCCGCAATAAGGCATGCCAAGGAGAGGCATGGCGCTGCGACTTCACCCCTAGCCGTCCCGAGATCAACGGGAACGGCAACTACCTGGGTCCCCCGCTCCTGCCGTGCGGTCTTGTCATCCGGCGTCCGGGCGGCGGCAGGACTAGGCGTTCCACCCGGAATAACCTCGCAGGCATTTGGCTTGCGAGATCTGGAAGCTAAACGACGGAATCGTTCCGGAGCAAGGAGCGAAATCACGTCCCCCGGGGGACCGCAAGTCGATCAATCACTTCCGTGACTTTATGTGAGAAGGCCGCGCTCTCCGTAGGCGACAAATTGGCCGACCGTAGCCGGGCGACATCGAGCGGTGAAAATCGGCACTGGAATTGGACGATGCGTCCACCATTGCTTCCCTTGCGTGTTCGCCACGTGACACCCATCACGCGTCGATACGGCACGCTCGCACTGTGGGTGCATATGTCCGGTTACCGACCTCAATGTCGGATTACGCAGGACATCGACCGAGTCAACCCGCCCCGGACGGCGTCGCCCTGAGGGTCCGCTCGGAGCAACACCCGGAAGGACAACCGCACAGGAAGCCGCGCGATTCCCGGACCCACCGCCCCGCCGCCGTCGCGGGCGTGGCGTGCGCCACAACCGGCCCCGCGGGAGCCGGAGAAGAAGCGGTGGCGGCGGCCGGCGTGCGGACGGCGGACGTGACAGGGTCGAATTGGCGGCGGTAGCCTCCCAATCCCGCACATTTTCTTACATGCCCCCGGGAGCCCTCGCGTGCCCTACACCGCCGCCGACGATCGCTACGCCTCGATGGAATACCGCAGGACCGGGCGCAGCGGGGTCCTGCTGCCCGCCGTGTCCCTGGGCCTGTGGCACAACTTCGGCGACACCTCGCCGCTGGAGAACCAGCGCGCCGTGCTGCGCCGCGCCGTCGACCGCGGCGTCGTCCACATCGACCTGGCCAACAACTACGGCCCGCCCGCCGGTTCGGCCGAGGCCAATTTCGGCACCCTCCTCGCCCAGGACTTCCGCCCCTACCGCGACGAGCTCTTCGTCGCCACGAAGGCCGGTTACGACATGTGGCCCGGCCCGTACGGCGAATGGGGCAGCCGCAAGTACCTGCTGTCGTCGCTCGACCAGTCCCTCGGCCGCATGGGCCTGGACTACGTGGACGTCTTCTACTCGCACCGCTTCGACCCGGACACGCCCCTGGAGGAGACCATGGGCGCCCTGGACTCCGCGGTCCGGCAGGGCAAGGCCCTCTACGCCGGCATCTCCAACTACCCCGCGCAGGCGCACCGCCGTGCGACGGAGATCCTTCGCGAGCTGGGCACCCCGCTGCTGATCCACCAGGCCGCCTACAGCATCCTGCAGCGCGACCCGGAGGACGGCGTACTCGACGCCGTCGGCGACACCGGAACCGCCCTCATCGCCTACTCGCCGCTCGCCCAGGGGCAGCTCACCGACCGCTACCTGGACGGTGTGCCGGCGGACTCACGGATGGCGCTCGGCCACTTCCTCAAGCGCGACGCCCTGACCGAGCGGAAGCTCACCTTCCTGCACGCGCTCAACGAGCTCGCCGGAAAGCGTGGGCAGACCCTGGCCCAACTGGCCCTGACCTGGGTGTTGCGCGACCCGCGGGTCGTCTCCGTCCTCATCGGCGCGTCCAGCGTCGCCCAGCTCGACCAGAACCTCGCCGCCCTCGAGGCGGCCCCGCTCGGCGCGGACGAGCTCGCCGAGATCGACCGACTCTCGGTTGAGGCGGGCGTCCGCATCCCGTGACGCCGATCTCCCCGCACGTGACGGCCGGTCCCCGCGGGGGCCGGCCCGTCACGTGCGGGTGCCGGGTTCAGCCGAGACGGGCCTCCAGTGCGGCGCGGACGCCGGGCCACTCTCCGGCGAGGATGGAGTAGTACGCGCTGTCGCGGACGGTGCCGTCGACGGCGAGGGTGTGCGCACGGCGGATGCCCTCGAAGCGGCCGCCGATCCGCTCGATCGCCGCCCGGGAGCGCGCGTTGCGCGCGTCCGTCTTCAAGGTGACGCGGAACACACCCCAGACGTCGAAGGCATGGGTGAGCAGCAGCAGCTTCGCCTCGGTGTTGCAGGGGGTGCGCTGGGCGGATGCGCCGAGCCAGGTGCTGCCGATCTCGGCGACCGCGGGCACCGTGTCGCCGCGGGGCACCGAGCGGCCTGTGGGAGGGGCGGGGGCGGCCGTCCAGTAGTCGAGGTCGAGGAACCGGGTGGAGCCGATCACGGCGTCGCGCCGGACGTCCCGCACGGCGAAGGGGAGCGCGGCCCCGGTCGCCTGCTCTTCGAGGGCCTCCTCGACGTAGCGCGCCATCGCCTCACGGTCGTCCGGCACCCTGGTGTAGCCGTAGGTGTCGCGGGATTCGGTGGCGGCGCGCAGCAGCCCGTCCGTGTGGGTGGTGCTCAGCGGCTCCAGGCGGACGTGCCTGCCTGCGAGGATCACGGGTTCGGGCATGCCCTGGATGGTGGTGTCCGGCCGGGTCGCGCGTCAAACGCGCTCCCGCGGGGCGCGTGGGAGGCCGGGGGCAACGGATGCGAAAATGGGCGCATGAACAGCAACGACGTGTTCTTCGACATCACGATCGACGGCGAGCCCGCCGGGCGTATCGTGTTCACCCTGTTCGACGACGTGGTCCCGCAGACCGCGCGGAACTTCCGTGAGCTCGCCACCGGCGAGCACGGCTTCGGTTACGAGGGCTCGCACTTCCACCGCGTGATCCCCGACTTCATGCTCCAGGGAGGCGACTTCACCGCCGGCAACGGCACCGGTGGCAAGAGCATCTACGGCGCCAAGTTCGCCGACGAGAACTTCCAGCTCAAGCACACCAAGCCCGGTCAGCTCTCGATGGCCAACGCGGGCCCGAACACCAACGGCTCGCAGTTCTTCATCACCACGATCGTCACCGACTGGCTCGACGGCAAGCACGTGGTCTTCGGCGAGGTCGTCGAGGGCATGGACCTCGTCAGGAAGATCGAGTCGCTCGGCTCGCGCACCGGCGCCACCAGCGCCCGCGTCGAGATCGCCAAGTCCGGCACGGTCGGCTGACCCGTTTCCGCAGAAGCGGCCCGGCACCGGAGCTCCCGGTGCCGGGCCGCCGACTCTCGTGCCGCCGGAGTCAGCCGAAGGCCCTGACCGCCTGGTAGTAGGTCCAGGCGGTGCTGTTGCAGGCGCTCGCGGTGGCTCCGCCGTAGTTGGCGCAAATGCGCTTCAGGTCCTCGTAGAAGGCGCTGTCGAGGCGGCTCTTGTTGGCGGAGAAGGTACCTATCGCCTTGTAGTTGCGGTACCCGAAGTCGTGTCGGGCGCAGGAGTTCTGGAACGGGAAGCCGAAGGGGTTGTCCGGGGAGCTGCTGCAGTAGTCGGTGGACCAGTCGAAGCCGTAGGCGGCCCAGGCGCCCTGGTTGCCGCGGGCGGACCACCAGGTGTTGTAGCTGGAGGCGCTGGTCTGGGTCCAACTGGCCAGCACCTGGGCCTTGTCGGCGGGGGCGGCCTGGGCGGGGACGGCGAGGACGACGGTGGCGACGGTGGCGACCGCGGTGGCGGCTAAGCCGGTGGTGATTCGGCGCATGAGGTCTCCAGTCACTGACGGGCGCGTGGGGACGCGCGGGCATGGCGGTGCAACCGGATGCGGAACCGAACGGGTGGTACGGGCGAACGAAGCCAGGATGGGGCCGCGGACGTCTATGCGAGTAGACGCGGGACGGCAAAAATTGCATGGACATGACGACGTGCCGCCGACGGCGATCGTCGACGGCACGTCACGTAACGGCCATGGTTGTCCGCTTCAGCACCCTGTAGGCCCATGAGGGCCCGCGACAGCCCTACGGAGCGTCAGGCGGCCCCGGCTCGTCCGGGTCCGTGTGCTGCCAGCGCGGATGGTGCCGGCGAGCCCATTGCGGTGTGACGAACCCCGTGCGCATTCCCAGCCGCGCCTCCGGGTCGCCCGCCGCCAGCCACAGGTGACCCGCGACCACGGCCGCCACCGCCAGGGCCAGCCAGTCGTGCACGAAGGTCGCGCCCGTGCGCCAGGCCACGCCGCTCAGGTGCGGGAACATCATCAGCAGCCCGGTGCCGAGCATGACGAGCACCGCACCCGCGGCGAAGGACGCGTACAGCTTCTGCCCCGCGTTGAACTTGCCGGCCGCACGCAGGTCGTGGGGCACTCGGCGCAGCGCGTCGCGCAGCCAGCCCCGGTCGTACGCAGTGAACCGGTTGAGCAGCCGCAGGTCGCGCCGGAAGGCGCGGGAGCCGAGGCCGACGAGGGCGGGCAGGGGCAGGGCGATGCCGGACCACTCGTGAACGGTGACCACCAGTCGCCTGCGTCCGACGAGTTCGGCGAGCGGGGGCAGGTAGAGTGCCGCCGCCGTGACGAGGCAGACGAACACCAGGGCGGCGGTCGTACGGTGCACCCAGTGCTCACCGCGGGTGAACCGGCGCACCCGTTCAGGACGTGGGGTCATCATGGCGTCCGTTCGAGCGGCCGACCCAGGCGTCGACGTCGTATCCGTGGTGCTCCCAGTAGCCGGGGCGCACGTCGCTGGTGACCTCGATACCCGAGAGCCACTTGGCGGACTTGTAGAAGTACATGGGCGCGACGTAGAGCCGCACCGGGCCGCCGTGGGCCGCGGTGACGGGCTCGTCCTGC
Source organism: Streptomyces sp. ME19-03-3 (assembly GCA_033793685.1). GTDB lineage: Bacteria > Actinomycetota > Actinomycetes > Streptomycetales > Streptomycetaceae > Actinacidiphila. The sequence goes on from JARAXD010000001.1 coordinate 317,993, forward strand.
ATCCGCAGGGCGACCAGCACGTCGTCCCGGCGGGCCTGTTCGAGGGTGAGGCTCTCGCTGTACACCCCGTCGAAGCAGGTGAAGCGGACGGCGCCGGCGCCCTCCCGCACCCCCGCGAGGTCGAGGAGGTGGGACAGCCGCACCCCTTCGAAGGGTGTGCCGGGCACGCGCCAGCCGGTCACGCACTGGACGTCGCGCACCAGCCGGGTCTGCGGCATGGCCCGCAGGTCGGCGAGGCTGTGGACCGCCTTCCGGTCCACGAGGCCGGAGACGGTGAGGCGGTAGTCGGTGGAATCCCGGTGGGGGACGGAGTCCGCCACGTTGTAGATGCGGAAACCGCCCCCTCCCGGGAGCAGCCCGCTGAGCCCTGTCGGGTCCTTGCCCGCCACTTTCGAGAGCGCCGAGTCCAGGCCGTCCTGGGCGCGGCCGCCGAGTGCCACGCCCAGGGCGCCCAACCCGAGCATCCCCAGCACCACGCGCCGGCCGACCGGTGTGTCTTTGCCGTCCATACGCTTCACGGTAAGCCCATGCGGCGCAACCGCGGCGTGCCGGGAGCGCACCGTAAGCGGGGCGTAAGGATCCCCCGGACGAGCCGGTCCGCGGCGCCCCGCGCGGCCCCACCGCCAGGCCGGCGCCCACCCGGCAGCCTCGGCCCCGGAGCCGGGAGCGGTACCCCGGTCGCGGCACCGGGCCCGCGGCTGGGTCCGGGCCCGCGGCTGGGTCCGGGCCCGCGGCCGGGTCCGGGCCCGGGCCCGGGTTTCCGCGGCCGGGTCCGGGCCCGCGGCCGGGTCCGGGCCCGCGGCCGGGTCCGGGCCCGGGTTTCCGCGGCCGGGCTACCTTTCCAGGACCAGGGCGAGGCCCTGCCCGACGCCGATGCACAGGGCGGCGAGTCCCGTGCCGGAGCCGGCGGCCGCCAGTTGGTGCGCGACGGCGCCGGCGATGCGGGCACCCGAGGCACCCAGGGGATGGCCGACGGCGATGGCGCCGCCGCGCGGGTTGACGATCGAGGGGTCGAGCTCGGGCCATCCCGCGAGGCAGCCGAGCACCTGCGCGGCGAAGGCCTCGTTCAGCTCGACGGTCCCGAGGTCTCCGAAGCCCCTGCCGGCCTTGGCGAGCGCCTTGCGGACGGCCTCGACGGGGGCGAGGCCGAAGTAGTCGGGTTCGATACCGGTGACGGCGGAGGCGCGGATGCGTGCCAGCGGTTCGCGCCCGGTGGCCCTCAGCCCCTCCTCGTCCACGACGAGCAGGGCCGCCGCCCCGTCGTTGAGGGGCGAGGAATTGCCCGCCGTGACGGTGCCGCCGTCCTTGCGGAAGGCCGGCCGCAGCCGGGCGAGCGCCTCCATGGAGGTGTTGTCGCGGATCGTCTCGTCGCGCGGCAGGTCCACACCGTCGACCGGGACGACCTCGGCCTCGTACAGGCCGTCCTTCCAGGCACGTGCCGCCTTCTCGTGGCTGGCGACGGCGAAGGCGTCCTGCTGCTCCCTGGTGATGCCGTGCCGGTCGGCGATCAGTTCGGCGCTCTCGCCGAGCGGAATGGTCCACCGCGGGTCCATCCTCGGGTTGACCATGCGCCAGCCGAGGGTGGTGGAGTACAGCTCCTGGTGGCCCGCGGGGAAGGCGCGTTCCGGCTTGGGCAGCACCCAGGGGGCGCGGCTCATCGACTCCACGCCACCGGCGATGGCGACGGAGACGTCGCCGACGGCCACCGCGCGGGCGGCCTGGATCACGGCCTCCATCCCGGAGCCGCAGAGTCGGTTGACCGTGGTGCCGGGCACGGTGACGGGCAGACCGGCCAGCAGCGCGGCCATCCGGGCGACGTTGCGGTTGTCCTCCCCGGCGGCGTTGGCGTCACCGAAGAAGACGTCGTCGATCCGGGCCGGGTCCAGTTCGGGTGTACGGGCCATCAGCGTGGACACGACGTGCGCCGCAAGGTCGTCGGGGCGCACCCCTGACAGGGCGCCGCCGTACTTGCCGACCGGGGTACGGACGGCGTCGACGACGTACACCTCACGCAGTTGCCGGCTCATCGGGCGCTCCCTTCTGCGGCGACGGCGACGTGCACCGGGGCCGCGGTCTTCTCGAGGATCTCCTGTGCGGTGACGCCGGGTGCCCGCTCCACGAGGACGAGGCCCCGGTCGGTGACGTCCAGGACGCCCAGGTCGGTGATGATCCGGTCCACGCAGGCCTTCCCGGTGAGCGGCAGGGCGCACTCCCGGAGGATCTTGGGGCTGCCGTCCTTGGCGGTGTGGGTCATGGTGACGATGACCCGCCGCGCGCCGTGCACCAGGTCCATCGCGCCGCCGATGCCGGTGACGAGTTTGCCGGGGATGGCCCAGTTGGCCAGGTCGCCGCGGGCGGACACCTGCATGGCGCCGAGCACGGCGGTGTCGATGTGGCCGCCGCGGATCATCCCGAAGGACAGGGCCGAGTCGAAGAAGGCCGCACCGGGCAGCACGGTGACGGTCTCCTTGCCGGCGTTGATCAGGTCGGGGTCGACGTCCTCCTCGTACGGGAAGGGGCCGGTGCCGAGGATGCCGTTCTCGGACTCCAGGATGACCTCGACACCCTCCGGGAGGTGGTTGGGGATCAGCGTCGGCAGGCCGATGCCGAGGTTGACGTACTCGCCGTCGTGCAGTTCCCGGGCCGCGCGGGCGGCCATCTCGTCGCGTGTCCAGGCCATCAGGCCCGCACCTCCCTGGCCGTGACCGTACGGAATTCGATCTTCTTGTCGGCGGCCTGCTCCGGGGTGAGCGCCACCACGCGCTGGACGAAGACGCCGGGCAGGTGCACCTGGTCGGGGTCGAGCTCCCCGGGCTCGACGAGTTCCTCGACCTCGGCGACCGTGATCCGGCCGGCCATCGCCGCCAGCGGGTTGAAGTTGCGGGCGGACTTGTTGAAGACCAGGTTGCCGTGGCGGTCGCCCTTGGCGGCGCGGACCAGGGCGAAGTCGGTGGTGATGCCGCGCTCCAGGACGTACTCGGCGCCGTCGAAGGCGCGCACCTCCTTCGGCGGGGAGGCCAGCGCCACACCGCCGTCCCCGTCGTAGCGCCACGGCAGGCCGCCCTCTGCGACCTGGGTGCCGACACCGGCCGGGGTGTAGAAGGCGGGGATGCCGCAACCACCGGCCCGCAGCCGCTCGGCCAGGGTGCCCTGCGGAATCAGTTCGAGCTCCAGTTCGCCGGCCAGGTACTGGCGGGCGAACTCCTTGTTCGCCCCGATGTAGCTGCCGGTGACACGGGCGATGCGGCGCGCGGCCAGCAGCACCGCGAGCCCCGAGTCGAGGGCGCCGCAGTTGTTGGAGACGACGGCGAGACCGCCGACCCCCGCTTCGTACACGGCCTGGATCAGCGCGTTCGGCACGCCGCTCAGGCCGAAGCCGCCGACCGCCAACGACGCCCCGTCCTGGACATCCGCTACGGCCTCAGCAGCCGAGGCGACCACCTTGTCCATCCTGCGCCACCTTTTCGTTCGCCTGGTGAACTAAAGTTCACAGTAGCCTTCGGCTGAGTGTGATCCCCTGGCGCCCGCTGTGTCAACGCCGGCGGACGGTACGGTTTCGACGACATCTCGTCACCCTGGAGTGCTGATGACACCGCTGACCACCGCGACCGCTCCCCCGCCGCAGGAGACTGTCGGCCCCCTGCTCCGCGGCCTGGCGGTACTGCGCGAGTTGGCCGCGGCCGGCGGCCGGTGCGCGGTCGGCGACCTGGTGCGCGCCACCGGGCTGGCGCGGTCCACGGTGGACCGGGTGGTCAGCACGCTCGTCCGCGTGGGGTACCTGCGGGGCGAGGGACGCGACGCAGTCCTCGCCCCCCGGCTGATGGAGCTCGGCAACGCCTACCTCGCCGCCAGCCGCTTCCCCGATGAGCTGGGGCCGCTCGCGGAGACCCTCGCGGACGACTTGGACGAGTCCGTGTCCATAGCGGTCCCCGACGGCGACGAGGTCCGCCTCGTCCACCAGGCGACCCGGCGCCGCGCGATGTCCCTGACCTTCCGCATCGGCGACCGGCTGCCCGCCGAGCGCGGCGCCCCAGGGGCGCTCTTCGCCTGCGGCTGGGAGGACGCCGACTGGGAGCGCTGGCACCGCCGCCGCGCCGCGGACCCGCTGGACAGCCGCTTCCCCGGGCTGCCGCCGCGGCCCGCGGACGCCACCGCGTTCGAGCAGCGGGTCGCCGCCGCGCGCGCCCACGGCTGGTCGGCCGACGACCAGCTGATCGAACCGGGGCTGATCGCCGTCGCCGTCCCCGTCCGGGACGGTGCCGGGCGGCCGGTGTGCGCGGTCAGCGTGGTCAGCCACACCAGCAGGCACAGCGCCGACTCGCTGCGCGAGGCCGTACTGCCCCGGCTGCGCGAGACCGTCGCGGCCATGGAGGACGCGCTCTCGCGTCCCACCGACGCGCCCTCCCCCGCCGACGCGCCCTCCCCCGTACGCCCGGGCGCCTCCCCCGCCATCTGGACGCGGGCCTCCAAACAGGAGCTCGGACCGGAGTTCGTGGAATCCCTGGCCCGCGGGCTCGCCGTGCTCACCGCCTTCGGGGAGGGCCGCGGCGAACTCCCCCTGACCGCCGTGGCCGACGCCACTGGGCTGGCCCGCGCCACCGCACGGCGCTCCCTGATCACCCTGGAGCACCTGGGCTACGTCGCCTCCGAGGGCCGCCTCTTCCGGCTCACCCCGCGCGTGCTGGAACTGGGCTGTGCCCACCTGTCACGGCTGACCCTTCCCGAGATCGCCCGGCCCCATCTGGTCGCGCTGGTCGAGGGGGTCCACGACTCCGCGTCGATGGCCGTGCTGTCCGGCGAGGACATCCAGTACGTGGCGCGTGTCCCCACCGTCCGCATCATGAGCGTCAACATCACGGTCGGCACCCGCTTCCCCGCGTACGCGACCGCGATGGGACGCGTCCTGCTGGCGGGGCTGCCCGAGCAGGAGCGCGCGACCCACCTCGGGAGAACCGACTTCACGCGGCTGACCCCGTACACCGTGGGGGACGCGCCGCACCTGGCGCGGGTCCTCGACCAGGTCGCCGCCGAGGGGCACGCCCTGGTCAGCGAGGAACTGGAAGAGGGCCTTCGGTCCATCGCCGTTCCCGTCCGCGGCCGTGGCGGCCGGGTGGTCGCAGCCATCAACGTCTCCATGCACGCCGGCCGCCGCTCCGAGGGGCAGTCGCGCTCCGAACTGCTGCCCCCGCTCCTGGAGACCGCCGCACGCATCGGAGACGACCTGCGCGTGGTGGGCCGCTACACGCACGTGCCGGCCGGCTGAGGGGACCGTGGACAAGCGGGGCACGGTCTCCGCGAGCGGCCGTCGCCGAGGGAGCCGGGAAGCCGGGCGCCGAGTGGGACCCCCGAGTGGGACCTGACGTATCGTAAGTTTCCGGCCGGTGCCGGGCCTAGAGGACGCCGATCCGCTGCAACGCCCGGGCCTGGCGGCCCGAGGGCCGCAGGGGCCAGTACAGGTAGCAGACACCGCCCGTGCCGCTGCCCACCCGCCCGTCGGCGGTGTACCGCTTCGTCCTGAGCCAGATGGTCTCGAACTGCGACCGCCGGTAGACCCGGCGCACCGAGCGGCCGTCGGGGCCGGCGGGGTCGTTGGCGATGACGTCGCCGTCGGCGGTGAAGCCGATGACGCACATCAGGTGTCCGGACGTGCCGTACCCCGCGCCGTCCAGTTCGGTGGCGAGGAAGGACTGGGACGTCATCACCGGGATGCCCGCCCTGATCAGCGGTTCGACGTCGCCCAGACCGCGCAGCCGGGTGATGACGCCGACCATGTCGCGGTAGGTGGCGGCGTAGGCGGCGTTGAACGGCCAGTTCCCGCAGCCCTCGTACTGGTTGTCGTAGGTGTACCGGGCGGCGTGGTCGATCTGGGGGTCGGCGTAGGAGGGGTCGACCCAGGCCAGGTCGGCGGCGGTCGGTTCGCGACCCCAGTACTCGATGACCATCTGGGAGCCCGTGGGGCTGCACCAGGCCTCGCCGCCGTTGTCGTACTGCGGGTACTGCCCCCTGTGGATCTCCTGCGAGTAACGCGGCACAGGCAGTTCGATCCCCCGTCCCACGCCCGGCACGGACGCCGGCACCGTGAAACGGTCGGGGATGTCGGAGGCCATGGCGCCGAGCCGCCAGACGGTGGGGGTGACCCGGGAGCCGGGCGTCCGCAGCAGGGTGAGCCGCATCCGGTACGAGGCGATCCGCAGGCCCGAGGCGGGATCGTCGATGGCCAGGGTGTCGGTACGGACACTGCTCCTGCCGTCGCCCTGGTCATCGACGGAGGTGCGCTTGATGTCGGCGTCGCCCGAGGCCCAGCGTCCTATCACGTACCACGGGGAGCGGCCCCGGTCGGTGTAGGTGGCGCGCAACTCCACCTGGATCCAGGTGCCGCGCGGTGTGCGGGCGTTCCAGGAGGCGACGATCTCCGTCGCCGGGTGCCGCGGGGTGTGCTCGGGGGACATCCAGGTGGCGGTCTCCCACGGGGCGATGATCCGGGTGTGCGGGTCGGTGTACTGCACCGTGCCGGTGGGGCGCAGCATCGTCACGCCGGGGCGCGGACCGGGTACGACACCGGTGCCTGAGCCGTGCCCGCGGTACCAGTCAGCCCACCGCGTCCAGGCGCGGTAGTCCACTCGGGCCGTGTCTCCGTCCCGGGCGCCCGACCCGCCCACCACCTCGTCGACCGGGTCGCGCGCTTGCGCGTCAGAGGCGGCGAAGGCCTGCGGGACGGTCGTCGCAGAGGCTGCCGCCGCGATGGCGGCGGTCAGCACGGCTCGACGCGGGGTCGGTCGGGTCATAGCGGTCCCCCTGTCATGAGCATGGACGACAGGTGCGCACCCATCGCCTCACGCGGGCCTGTCGACGAGTGCCCGGACGCGATCCGGGCACATGCACTGGTCGACACCTCTGGCACAGGGAACGGCTCCACCCTCCGAACCGTCAAGCATATCGCTGCCATTTCGACCCAATTCCCCATATCGAATTACCGGGAAGACGTCGAACGGAGTGCCACACGGAAGCACGGAACGATCCGATGGGAAGGTGCCGCTCCTGCCGACCGCACACCGGCCCGGAGGAACCGCCCGATGACACGCGTCGCCGCCAGGGGCGGACGCACGCCGGCGCGGGCGCGCCGCCGACCTCACCCCGCGGCTCACCGGCACGGCCCGGCCGGCAGACGGCGGCGGACGAGGCGGCCACGCCTCTCCCGGCGGGCCTCACGACGTCGGCGCCTTCCGCTCCGCGACGGCGGGCCACCAACACGTACCGCATCCCGGCGGTCGCGCGTCACGAAGGCACCGTCCGCGCCTCGTCGGGGGCGGCGCGACCGGGCATCGAACGGCGGCGACACCGCCGTGATGTTGCGCCGATCCCACGACGGCGGCCGCGCCCGTCAACCCCTTCACGTGGTCGCCGACGCCGCCGGCGCGATCAGCGACCTTCCCACGGCTTGCCGCGGCCTCGGCGACGGCACGGTCGGCCCGCTCCACGAGCCCGAATTCACCGTCTCGTACGAGTCGACGACGCACACGCGGTTGACGCAAGGGCCGATCGGGTGGCTCCCCACAACCGGGGGCACCACGAATCGTTGAGCAGGGTCCACAAAGCGATCTTCCAAAAGGAGAACGAATGATGCGCATCGCGAAGGCCGCGGCCCTGACCGCTGTCGCCGGCGCCACCGTACTGGGTGCCGCCGGCGCCGCCGGCGCGACCGACCACGGTCGCGGCTACGACCACGGCGGTGCCTCGGCCCAGGCCGCCGCCGCCGGCTCCCCTGGCTTCGCCAGCGGCAACGTCATCCAGGCTCCGCTCAACGCGCCGGTCAACGTGTGCGGCAACACCGTCAACATCCCCGGGCTGCTCAACCCGACGCTCGGCAACGTCTGCGTCAACGCGTGACCCGGCGCCCCGCCGAGGGCGCCGGACGACGCACCGAGGGGCGTACGGGATGTCCCGTACGCCCCTCGGGCTCTGTGCACGGGGGCGCCGAGCCGTGGTCGATCCGGCACCTGCCGCGGACTCAGTCGGAGTGGGCGGCCATCTCCTCGGCCAGTGCCGCCGCGAAGGAGTCGACGTCCTCCTCGGTCGTGTCGAACGAGCACATCCAGCGGACCTCGCCGGTCGACTCGTCCCAGAAGTAGAAGCGGTAGCGCTTCTGCAGCCGTTCGCCGACCTCGCGCGGCAGCCGCGCGAAAACCGCGTTGGCCTGGACGGGACGGACGACGGTGACCCCCTCGACGGCACGGACGGCCGACTCCAGGCGCCTGGCCATCGCGTTGGCGTGGCCGGCGCTGCGCAGCCACAGGTCGCCGGCGAGGAGTGCCTCGAACTGCACCGAGACGAAGCGCATCTTGGAGGCGAGCTGCATGGACAGCTTCCTCAGGTGCTTCATCGCCCGCACCCGCTCCGGGCTGAGCACCACGACGCACTCGCCCAGCAGCAGACCGTTCTTGGTGCCGCCGAAGGACAGGACGTCCACGCCCGCGTCGGTGGTGAAGGCGCGCATCGGCACCCCGAGGGTTGCCGCGGCGTTGGCGATCCGCGAGCCGTCGAGATGGACGGCCAGGCCCCGCTCGTGGGCGTGGTCGCAGATCGCGCGGATCTCCTCGGGCGTGTAGCAGGTGCCCAGTTCGGTGGACTGCGTGATCGAGACCACCTGGGGCTGCGCGCGGTGCTCGTCGTCGAAGCCCCAGGCCTCCCGGTCGATCAGCTCCGGGGTGAGCTTGCCGTCCGCGGTGGGCACGGAGAGCAGCTTCAAGCCGCCCATCCGCTCCGGGGCGCCCCCCTCGTCCACGTTGATGTGGGCGGAGGCGGCGCAGACGACGGCGCCCCAGCGCTCGGTCAGGGCCTGCAGGGCCACGACGTTGGCTCCGGTGCCGTTGAAGACCGGGAAGGCCTCGGCCCGCGAGCCGAAGTGGCCGCGGAAGACCTCCTGCAGGTGGGCGGTGTACTCGTCCTCGCCGTAGGCGACCTGGTGGCCGCCGTTGGCGAGGGCGATCGCCGCCAGCACCTCCGGGTGGACGCCCGCGTAGTTGTCGCTGGCGAAACCCCGCACCCGGGGGTCGTGGTGCCGGACCGCGTCAGTCGGGTGCGCGGTCACGGGCGGGGTGTCAGCCACTGGCGGGTTCCGTTCACTTCCTCAGCCGGCCGGCTCCACACATCGGCGATGGCGTCGGCCAGGTCCGTCACATCGGTGAAGCCCGCGAACTTGGCGTTCGGGCGCTCCTTGCGCATCTGCTCGTGCACCAGCGCCTTGATCACCAGGACTGTGGCGGCGGCGGTAGGGCCCTGGTCTCCCGCGAGCTTGCGGAAGGAGTCGCCCATCGCCAGCGTCCACGCCTCCGCGGCCGCCTTGGCCGCGGCGTAGGCCGCGTTGCCCGCGGTCGGCTGGGTGGCTCCGGCGGCGCTGATCAGCACGTAGCGTCCGACGGGGCTGGAGAGCAGGCCGTCGTGGAAGGCCAGCGACGTGTGCTGGACGGTGCGGATCAGCAGCTTCTCCAGAAAGTCCCAGTCCGCGAGGTCCGTCTCCGGGAAGGACGCCGAACCGCGCCAGCCGCCGACCAGGTGGACCATGCCGTCGATCCGCCCGTGCTCCTTCTCGATACGGCCGGCCCACTCGCGGGTGGCGTCCAGGTCGAGCAGGTCGACGATGTCACCCGTGATCCCCGCGCCGCCGGAATCGAAGCGGGCCAGGTCCACGGCCTCGGCGAGCCGCTCCGGGTTGGCGTCCGCGGCGATGACCCAGGCGCCGGCACGGGCCAGCCGCTGCAACGTCGCGCGTCCCGCGGGGCCACCGGCCCCCGCCACCGCGATCACGGCTCCGGCCAGGGGTCCCCTGGCCGCCTCGTTGGCTTCCGTCATCTCCGCCGCCTCCTCACCTGGATCGGTCACGCGGCCACCTGGCCGGTGCCGTGGGCCGTGATGCCCTGGGTCGAGGCGATCACACTACGCAGCTTCTTGGCCAGCGCCTCGTAGAACATGCTGAGCGGGAACTCGTCCGGCAGCACGTCGTCCACGAGCTTACGCGGGGGCTGGTCCAGGTCCAGGGCTTCCGGCCCCCTGGCCCAGACGGAACCCGGGTGCGGCGAGAGGTAGTCCGCGACAAGACCGTAGGCGGCGAACCAGTGCACGAGCTTGGGGCGGTCGATGCCGTCCCGGTACAGCTTCTCGATCTCGGCGCACAGCTGGTTGGTCACCCGGGGGGCGCGCTGCCAGTCGATGTGGAGCTTGTTGTCCGTCCAGCGTACGGCGTCGTGCTTGTGCAGGTAGGCGAAGAGCAGCTGGCCGCCGAGGCCGTCGTAGTTGCGGACGCGGTCGCCGGTGACCGGGAAGCGGAAGAGGCGGTCGAAGAGGATCGCGTACTGGACGTAGCGGCCCATGCCGTGACCCTCGGCCTCCAGCTGTACGGCCTCCTTGAAGCTGGTGAGGTCGCAGCGCAGCTCCTCCAGGCCGTACATCCAGAACGGCTGCCGCTGCTTGATCATGAAGGGGTCGAAGGGCAGGTCGCCGTGGCTGTGCGTGCGGTCGTGGATCATGTCCCACAGCACGAACGTCTGCTGGCTGAGGTCCTGGTCGCCGAGGAGCTCGGCGGCATCCTCGGGAAGCTCCAGGCCGAGGGTGTCCACGGCGGCGCGACTCACCACGCGGAAGCGGGCGGCCTCGCGGTCGCAGAAGATGCCGCCCCAGGTGAAGCGCTCGGGCGCCTCGCGGACGGCGACGGTCTCGGGGAAGAGCACGGCCGAGTTCGTGTCGTACCCGGGGGTGAAGTCCTCAAAGGTGATCGGCACGAAGAGGGGGTTGTCGTAGCGGGTGCGCTCCAGCTCGGACAGCCACTCCGGCCAGACGACGCGCAGGGCGACGGCCTCCAGGTTGCGGTCCGGGTTGCCGTTCTGCGTGTACATCGGGAACACCACGAGGTGCTCCAGGCCGTCCCGGCGGTCGGCCGCCGGGTGGAAGGCCAGCAGCGAGTCGAGGAAGTCCGGTACCGCGAAGCCGCCCTCGGCCCAGCGGCGCAGGTCCACGACCAGGGCCTCGTGGTAGGCCTTGTCGTGCGGAACGAGCGACGAGAGGTCTTCGACGGCCCGGACCACGCGGTCCAGGGTGCTCTCGGCGGCGGCGCGCTCGGGGGCGCCCTCGGCGGAGAAGTCGATCGAGCCGTCCTTGCTCTGCCAGGGGCGGATCTCCTCCACCGCCTGCTTCAGGACCGCCCACGCCGGGTGCGCGACGATGCCGCCGCCGGGCACACCGTCCTCGCTGATGGCTGGGCTGTCCATCGATGCCGCTATCGGCGACAGGATTTCCGTCACGACCCCTCCTTCACTGAAGAACCTTTTGTCAGCTCACCGTATATACGGCAGCTTCTGCTGTTCAAGTGGAGGCGGAGGAGATTCTTCCGCGAGCGCGGCCTTCGACCGCGGATCCTTCTGCCGCCGGCCGCGCCGTTCATCCCTCGTTCGGCCTTTCGCCGCAAGGGGCCGCTAGGCTGCCCGGTGTCCGTCGATCACCCGCCCAACCCGGCACGGAGCGTTCCCCTTGAGCTTTCTCACCGTCGGCCACCGGGGTGTCATGGGCGTCGAGCCCGAGAACACCCTCCGCTCCTTCGTCCGGGCCGAGCGCGAGGACATGGACCAGATCGAGCTCGACCTGCACCTGAGCAAGGACGGCGCCCTGATCGTGATGCACGACGTGAAGGTCGACCGCACCACGGACGGCTCGGGGCCGATCGGCGACTTCACCCTGGACGAGCTGCGTGGGCTGGACGCGGGGCACGGCGAGCGGATCCCGGTGTTCGAGGAGGTACTGGACGCGGTCACGAAGCCGATCCAGGCCGAGATCAAGGACGTCGCGGCGGCCCGCGTGCTGGCGGAGGTGATGCGCGAGCGCGACCTGGCCGAGCGCGTCGAAGTGCTGTCCTTCCACGACGAGGCGCTCGCCGAGATCCGCGAGCTGCTGCCCGACGTGCGCACCGTGCTGGTCGCCGGGGGTCCCATGGGCTCGGAGATCGTCACCAGGGCCCAGGCGGTCGGCGCGCGACTCGTCAGCCTGAGTCTGCGGCGGATCAGCCTGGCGCTGGTGCAGGAGTGCCACCGCGCGGGGATCTCGGTGATCGCGTGGACGGTGAACACCCCGGCCGACCTCGCGCTGGCCCGGGCCTTCGGCCTGGACGGCGTCGTCACCGACACGCCGGAGGTCAAGCGCGCGGTCGAGGGCGGCCTCACCGACTGGTGAGCCGCCCCGGGCCGGATGAGGCGGCTCAGCCGAGCTTCTTGACCAGCAGCTCGAAGACGAGGTCGTCGCGGGTCGGCAGCCCGAACCGCTCGTCCCCGTACGGGAAGGGGCTGGTGCGGCCGGTGCGCACGTAGCCGCGGCGCACGTACCAGGCGATCAGGTCCGCGCGCTGTGTGATCACCGTCATGTGCATCTCGTCCGCCGCCCACTCCTCGCGGGCCAGGCGTTCCGCCTCCGTGAGCACCAGCTTGCCCAAGCCCCCGCCCTGCAGTGCGGGCCGCACGGCGAACATCCCGAAGTAGGCGTGCCCGTCGCGGTTCTCCAGCTGGCAGCACGCCACGACGGCGCCGTCCGACTCGACCGCGAGGATCAGGCCGCGCTCGCCGTCGATGACGGCGGCGACGCCCTCGGGATCGGTGCGCCGGCCCTCGAGCAGGTCCGCCTCGGTCGTCCACCCGGCGCGGCTGGACTCGCCGCGGTAGGCCGACTCGATCAGCGCGACGAGCGCCGGGACGTCCTCGCGGGTCGCGGTGCGGAAGACGGGGCGGGCGACGGGTTGCGCGGTCGACATGACGGGGGTCCTCTCTGCGGTGGCGGCTCGTCCCGAGGCTAACCGGTCGTATCCGGAGGCGGCACGAAACCCCGGGCCTCCACGTGGCGCATGAACTCCTCGGGCGGCGCGCAGCCGCGCCGCCGGACCCACTGCTCCCAGGCCAGGTCCCATGTCCAGCTGCCGTCGGTGGCCCGCCCGGCGCTGACGTACTCGTAGGGCCCCTCGGCCAGGGGATCCGGGGCGGGGCCCGCCGCGACGACCAGCACCCGGCCCGCCGCAAGGTAGTCGGCGAGCGGTTCACGCAGTTCCTCGGGCAGGCTCCCCGGGACAAGGGGCACCTCGCGGCCCCTGCCGCGGCCGACGCGGGCCGGAGCAGCGGTGGTGACGGGGCGGCCGTGGGCGGCCGGGTTGGCCGGCCGGCGGCGGCCGGGCGCGGTGGGCACAAAGCGCTTCTCGCCGGTGGGCGGCTTCCCGGCCTCCAGCGTGACGGCGAACCCCCCCTCCCGCAGGCGGGCGGCCAGCAGCGCCGTCTCCGGTTCCGTCCCCCGCTCGCCCTCCGCGGCGAGCGTGCGCAACCGCCCGCGGACCTCGGCGAGCGGCACACCGAAGACCTCACGCACCGTCTTGAAGGCGCGCGCGCCCGAGGTGCCGGGCAGCGGCTCGGCGCGCAGCACCACCTCGCCGTGGGCGGCGAGCAGGGCGGCGCTGACGTGCTCGGGGACCTCGCCGCGTCCGCACCCCACCTCGCCGGACCCGCATGCCTCACAGCCGCCCTCCACGCTCCAGTGCAGAACGCCGTCGATGACGCACACACCGGCGTGGTAACCGGCCTCGGCGCCGCAGCGGGTGCAGGTCGTGAACAGCGGGGCGACAGCGCCGGGGCCGTGGTCCATGGTGGGCAGCCTCGCGCAGCCGGCGCCCTCGTGTCAGCCGGTTTTCCCGGCGGCGCCTGGGTAGCTTCGGGCCCGTGACGAACGTACTGAGCAGCCGGATCCTGCTGCGGCCGACGGATCTCGAGCGGTCCCGCGCCTTCTACCGCGACGAACTGGGGCTGGCGGTCTACCGCGAGTTCGGGCCCTGGGAGGAGCGTGGCACCGTGTTCTTCCTGGGCGGCGGCTTCCTGGAGGTCTCCGGGCAGGCCGACGGGCCGCCCGCCTCGGGGCTGCGGCTGTGGCTGCAGGTCGAGGACGTGGCCGAATGCCACCGGCGCTTCGCCGCGCGCGGGGTCCGTGTCGCGCGGGAGCCCCTGCGGGAACCGTGGGGACTCATCGAGATGTGGATCGAGGATCCCGACGGCGTACGGATCTGCGTGGTGGAGGTCCCCGCCGACCATCCCCTGCGCTACCGGCCGTAGGACCTCGGCGGTCATGCGCCGAGCGAGGCCGTGCGGTCGTCCTGTGCGCGCCGGACAGGGGCGATGCGACGCCCTCGGCACCGCTGACCGGGTGGTGCGGATGGCTCCTCGGACGGCAAGCCGGCTTCGCCGCAGACCGTTCAGACGGAGAGTTCCAGGATGCGCTCGAGGCCGTCCACCTCGTCCCACTGCTCCCCGACCTCCACGAAGGCGCATCCGCAAATCGTGGCCGGCGACGCGGTGTTCTCGGGACTGATCGTCACCCGCGCTGTCCTGACTCCGGGTTCGGCGGCGGCGCGACGCAGCAACGCGGTCAACATCGTCCTGGTGTAGCCCTGACGACGGTGGCCGGGGGCCGCCGAATGGCCGATCTCCACCATGTTCGTCCGCCCGTGGACGGTGGCGGTGCCCACGGTCATCCGGGCGACGTGTCGGCGCGCGTCCCGTCCACGCCGGTCTCGGCGCAGGCCAGCGCGAACCGGCGGACGCCCTCGGCGATCTCCTCGATGCCGCTGGTGTCGGCGAAGCTGAGGCGGACGTACGGGGCCGGGGCCTCGGCTGCGAAGTAGGGGCGGCCGGGGGCTACGGCGGTGCCGGCCCGCAGCGAGGCGGCGGCCAGGGCGGACTCGTCCGTGCCGTCCGGGAGCCGGAGCCAGAGTTGGTATCCGCCGGCCGGGACGTGGAGCGAGGCCACGAGCCCCGGCAGTTCGCGGTGGAGGGCGGCGAGCATCGCGTCACGGCGGTCGCGCAGGCCCGCGGAGACGGCCCGCAGATGGCGGGGCCAGGCGGGGGCGCCGACGAGTTCCAGGGTGGCCTCCTGCAGGGGGCGTGGCACGAAGAAGCTGTCGACGACCTGGATGGCGCGCAGCCGCTCCACGACCGGGCCGCGGGCGACGAGCGCGCCGACGCGCAGGCTGGCCGAAGTGGGCTTGGTCAGCGAGGCGACGTGGACCACGGTGCCGTACGGATCGTCCGCGACCAGGGGCGGCGGCGGCTCGTCGCCGTGCCCGAGGCGCCGGGCGAAGTCGTCCTCGACCAGGAAGGCCCCGGCGGCGTGGGCGATCTCGGTGATCCGGCGGCGGCGGTCGGCGGCCAGGACCGCGCCGGTGGGGTTCTGGAAGAGCGGCTGGCAGAAGAAGACCCGGGCGCCGGTGGCGGCGAAGGCGTCGGCGAGCAGGTCGGGGCGCACGCCGTCCTCGTCCACGGGGACGGGGACGGGGCGCAGTCCGGCCGCGCGCGCGACGGCCATGGCACCGGGGTACGTCGGCGACTCGACCAGCACCGGCGAGCCGGGCGGGGCGAGCGCGCGCAGGGCGGTGGTGAGCGCGGCCTGGCCGCCTGCGGTGACCAGGACGTTGGCGGGTCCGAGGGTGCCGCCGGGTCCGCCCGTCTCCCGGGCGAACCAGGCTCTCAGTGCCGTCAGCCCCTCCAGCGGCGGCGTGTCCCAGGCCCCCGGGCGGCGGGCGGCGCGGGCGAGGGCGGCGCCGAGAGCCTGGCCGGGTTGGAGACAGGGGTGCAGGTAGCCGCCGTTGAAGGCGATGACCCCGGGCGGGGGGACGGCGAGGGTGGCGGTCACGCCGGAGGCGTCGACGACCCTGGGCGCGGGTTCGCCGTACTGCTCCTGCGCGGTGAGGGCGACCTGCTGCCAGGAGGTGTCCACGGCACGCGGGCGGTGGGTGGCGTGGCGGGCACGGTAGGCGCCGGCGCCGGGGCGCGTGACGACCAGCCCCTCGGCGGCGAGGGCGGCCAGTGCGCGGGAGACCGTGACGGGGCTGACGCCGAACCGCTCAACAAGGACTCGACTCGACGGCAGCTTCTCACCGGGTGAGTAGCGGTGAAGCTCCGCTCGCAGGGCGTGCGCGAGATTTCCCCAACTGCTACCGTCATTCATGACAGTACAGAATAGCGCTACCGGTGCCGCGTCGATAGCGGTCGGGAGCCGTTCGGGCGGCACCGCCCTCGCCGGGCTGGGGGTCGCCGCCTTCTCCGCGACCTTCCCCGCGACGCACTGGGCGCTCACGGGGTTCGGCCCCTGGACGGCCACCACGGTTCGGGGCGTGCTGGCGGCGGCCGTCGCGGCCGTGTGTCTCACGCTCGCGCGGGTGCCGCGGCCCGACCGCGGGCACTGGGCCGGGCTGGCGGTCGTGGCGCTCGGTGTGGTCCTCGGTTTCCCCCTGCTGACCACGCTGGCGCTGCGCACCACCGACACGTCACATGCCGCCGTCGTGGTGGGCGCACTGCCCCTGGTCACCGCCGTGCTGGCCGCCGTGCGCGTCGGGACGCGCCCGTCGAAGGCGTTCTGGTCGGCCGCCGTCGCGGGCGGGGCGGTGGTGGTGGGCTTCGCCCTCTGGCAGGGCGGCGGCGCGCTGACCACGGGTGACCTCTTTCTCTTCGCGTCGCTGCTGGTCTGCGCGGCCGGGTACGTCGAGGGCGGGCGGCTGGCCTCGGTCATGCCGGGCTGGCAGGTCATCGGGTGGGCGCTGGTCGGCGCCCTGCCCCTGACGGCGCCCGCGGCCGGGGTGGCGCTCGCGCTCGAGCCCGTGCACCTGGGCGGGCAGGCGGTCGCCGGGCTGCTCTGGGTCTCGCTGGTGTCCCAGTTCCTCGGTCTGATGGTCTGGTACCGGGGCCTGGCGGCCGTCGGCGTCGCCCGGGCCAGCCAGCTGCAGCTCGCCCAGCCGCTGCTGACGCTGGTCTGGTCGGCCGCCCTGCTCGGCGAGGACCTCGGCGCGTTCACCGCGCCCGCGGCGCTGGCGGTCCTCGTCTGCGTGGCCGTCACCCAGCGGGCCCGCGGCTGAGGACAGGGAACCGCCCGCCGCGCTCCCCCGGATACGCCCGTGCGCCGGAGTGTGCGCCGCCGGGCCCGGGCATCCTCCGGGCACCACCCTTAAGGAGGGCCGCTCATGCACGGACCGCCGATGGTGGCCTGGTTGCTCGTGGCGCTCGGCGCCGCCACGGGGGCGTACTGCCTGTTCCGCACCCGGCGCGGCTGCCCCGGCACGGGACCCGACCTGCGGCGGGTGGCACGTGCGGAGGCGCTGATGGGGATGGGCATGGCCGTGATGGCGGTGCCGGTGTCGGTCCTCGAACCACCTCGGTGGGCCGCCGCGGCCTTCGGCCTGGTCTTCGGCGCGGCCGCGGTGCGCGCGCTGCTGCTCGCCCGGCACGACGCGCACCATCTGCACCACGCGGTCGGCGCCGGGGCGATGGTCTACATGGCGGTGGCCATGGCCGAGGCGGGCTCGGCGGGAGCCGCCGGGGGCGCGGTCCACGCCGTTCACGCTCCGGCGGGATCGCCCGCGGCGACCGGGCTGCTGCTGGTGTACTTCGCGGTGTACGTCCTGGCCGCGGGCGTCCGACTGGTCTCGGCCCCCGCCGCGGTGACGGCGGCCGGTCCGGCCGGCGCGGGGGGCACCGTGCCGATGGCGCACGCGCCCGAACTGGCCTCGGCGTGCCGCGTGTCCATGGCCATAGGGATGTTCGCCATGCTCTTGACGCTGTGACGGCAGTGAGGCGCGTCACTTTCGCAGCGGAATTCGTACCCGTGCGCAATGACGCCCTCGTAGTCTGGCGGCATGACCGTCCCGCTCGTGCTGCTCCTGCTCGGTGCGGCGGCGGCCGCCATGGCCCCGCGCCTGCTCACCCGCTCCGCCTGGCCCGAGCAGGAACCGGTGCTGGCCCTGTGGGTGTGGCAGTGCGTGGTCGGCGCGGTCCTGCTGTGCCTGTTCCTGGCCATGGCCCTCAGCGCCTCCGCCGCGTGGACCTCGCTGCGCGAGGGACTGTTCGTCTTCGCCCCCCGTACCGTCGTCGAGGCCTACGAACTGGCCGGCTACGGACCCTGGGCGCCTTACCTGGCGGTCCTGCTGGCCGGCGGTGGTGTCTGGACGGCCGCCATGCTCGCCCGCGAGGTCCGCGGAGGCCGCACCCGGCAGCGGGCCCGCCGCGCCGAACTGCGGGCCCGCACGCCGCGGCTGCCCGGCGAGACCCCCGCTCCGGACGAACGGCTGGTCGTCCTGGAGAGCGAGCGTTCGGACGCCTGGTGGCTGACGGGCCCCCGGCCGCGACTGGTCATCACCACGGCCGCGCTGCGCCGCCTGAAGGGGCGCCGGCTCGACTCCGTCCTCGCCCACGAGCAGGGCCACGCGCGAGCCAGGCACGACGTCCTGCTGCACTGCGCCGACGCGCTGGCCTCGGGCTTCCCGCAGGTGCCGGTCTTCGCCGGGTTCCGCGACCAGGTGCACCGGCTCGTCGAACTCGCCGCCGACGACATCGCCTCACGTCGCTCCGGGCGGCTCACCACCGCCCTGGCCCTGGTCGAACTCAACGAGGACCGCGGCGTGTTCGGTCCCTTTCCGGCACCGGACGCGCAGGTCCCGGTGCGCGTCAACCGGCTGCTGGACCCCGCGCCCCGGCTCACCCGCCTCGGCCGCGCCCACGCCTCCGCGTGCGCGCTGCTGATCCCCGTCGTGCCGTTGGCCGTGGCATTCGGCCCGGGAATCGGGGCGCTCACGTAACCTCGGCTGCATGCGCGCCCCTCCCGCACCATCGGACGTCCAGGACGCCGCCGACCGCTCGGTGCGCCGGACCTGCCTGGGGCAGTGCGCGGCGGCCTCCGCCGCCTTACTGCTGCTGCTCGGACTCGTCGTGGCGCACTGGGGGCCGCTGCTGACCGCCGACCGCGGCATCGCGGTGGACCTGCACGCCGTCGCGGTGCGGCACTCGGGCTGGACCCGGCTCAACCGTGTCCTGACCGACTGGGTCTGGGATCCGCTGACGATGCGTCTGCTGCTGCTCACGGCCGTGGTGTGGCTGCTGGTACGGCGCGAGAACCGCCAGGCCCTGTGGCTGGTGCTGGCCGGCACCCTCGGCTGGGTACTCCAGCAGGCCGTCAAGGCCCTCGTCGGCCGGCAGCGTCCCCGATGGCCCGATCCCGTCGACTCGGCCGCCTTCGCCGCGTTCCCCTCCGGCCACGCGACGACCGCCGCGCTCGTCCTGGGCGCCCTGTTGTGGCTGCTGCTGCTCCGTGTGCCGGCCCGCTCCCCTTGGTGCGTGGCCGCCTGCGCCGTCGCCTTCGTGTCGGTGGTCGGTGTCGGCTTCACCCGCGTCTACCTCGGTGTGCACTGGCCCTCGGACGTCCTGGGCGGCTGGCTGCTGGCGGCGGCCGTCCTCACCGGCACGGCCGTGCTCTGCGCACCGTGGCGCACGGGCGCCGCCGCGCCGGACCGGCCGTCCTCCTGAGGCGTCGCCGGGCCGGAACGGTCCCGGCGACGCCTGCGTTCAGCGGGTCCGTAGGACCCGTGACGGCAGTCGCGAACACCGCGACTCACACGTTGTCACCCTGGTCTCGCGCGAGATCCCTGCCCACCACGGTGGCCACCTGCTCGCGCACCGACGGTGCGCCCGACGCCCCGCCGTACCTCGGGGCAGACCGCCTGTACCGCGCAGTCTCCGCATCGGTGGCCGTCCTCGCGTGCATCCGGCGGGCCGGCCGACTTCCGGCCCGCCGGACACGCATCACATGGCTCTTCGCGGCGTCCCAGCAGGCGCCCCCAGCGCTTGCACCTCCGCGTAGGACAGGGTCGCCGGTTCCACCGGCAGGCCGTCACGGACGGCGTTCGCGGTGGTCACCGCCGCCGCCAGGGCGTTGCGGTAGAGCAGCGAGCCGAGACTGATCCTTCGTACGCCCAGCGCGGCCAGCTCGGTGACGGTGGGGCCGGCCGGCGTGTACAGGATGTTCAGCGGAACGGTGAGGGTCGCCGCCAGGGCGGCGATCCTGTCCGGGTCCGACAGTCCCGGCGCGAATGCCCCGTCCGCGCCGGCCTGTTCGTACACCGCGAGGCGCGTCCCGGTCTCGTCCACCTGGCACCCGAGCCAGTGGGTGTCGGTGCGAGCGTTCACGAACAGCGCGGGCACGGCCGCCTTGACCGCGGCGATCTTCGCGGCGTGCAGTCCCACCGGGGCGAGGGTGCCGTCCGCGCGCCCGTCTTCCAGGTTGACCCCCGCGGCGCCCGCGTCGTACAGCCTCCCGGCCAGCTCGGCCACTTCCTGCGGGTCGTCGCTGAAGCCCCCTTCGATGTCGACAGTGAACAGAAAAGAGCCCTCTTTGAGTCGGCGGGCCAGAGCCAAGGTCTCCTCGGCGGTCGCCGCCGCGCCGTCCGGCAGGCCCGCGGCCGCGGCGACGCCGAGACTTGTGGTGCCGACCGCCGGAAACCCCTGCGCCGCCAGCACGGCCGCGGATGCGTAGTCCCAGGCGTTGGGCAGCAGCAGTGGGGCCGCCTGGTCGTGCAGGCGGGCGAAGGCGGTCCGCGGGCGCCGGAGCAGGCCGTCGGTCAGGGCGAGGGCGTGAGCCCGGCCGGGGCAGACCCGCGGCGGTGCGCCGAAGGTGAGGGGCACGGGGTGCACCCGGTTCGCGGCCGCAAGGTCGAGGAGCACCACCTCACCCTCGGCGATCTCCCGGCCGGCGACCCGGGTGGCACGAGCGGCGACCCGGCGCATGGCCGGTACCGGCGGGGTTTGCGTGAGCACCCGGGCCAGCGGTACGTCGCTGCCGGCCGCGGCCGCCGCCTCCACCAGCGCGGCCGTCGCGGCGCAGGCCTGCACCAGTAGTCCGATGCGGCCCGCGGCGGCCTCCAGGGCGGCTTCGTCCGCCGACGCCCGCACCAATGGCGCGACCAGCCGGGCCACAGCTTTGTCCGCGGCCGCGTCCGCACCTGCGAAGTAGGCTCCCGCGACCACGATCACCGCCTCCGCCACCGCCCCGGACTCCGGCATACCCAGGGCCTCGGCAAGGGTGCGCACCACCCGCGTCCGGATCTCTCCCTCATGGCCGGCCGCGGCCGCCCGCCGCAGTTCGGCCGGCTCCAGGCGCGCCAGTTCGGCCTCCACCAGGGCCCGCCGTCGCCGGTGCGCCTCACCCGAGCTGAACCGGGCCACGGTGGCGCGCAACCACGCGACACCGAACGCGGCCGGAAGACCCTCCGCAGCCGGCAGCTCCGGGACGAGCGCCGGGTCGGCGAGCGCCGCCACGATGTCCTCATAACGGTCGAATCGATGCGTCGTGTGTGTCACGGCCCCGACCCTAGGACCGGGACGGTTCGGCACCCCCCGAACCGTCCTTGCGTCACCATGGCCTCATGCCTTCACTCTCCGAGACCGCCGGCCTGTTCGCCGACCGCACCCGGGCCGCCTTCTGCCAGGCTCTGCTCGACGGCCGCGCCTGGACGGCGGGCGAGCTCGCCCGGCACGCCGGGGTGCGGCCCTCCACCGCCAGCGAGCACCTGTCCCGGCTCGTCGAGGGTGGGGTCCTGGCCGAGGAGCGCCAGGGCCGGCACCGCTACGTCCGGCTGGCCGGCCCGGAGGCGGCGGCGCTGGTCGAAGCCCTCTCCTCGTACGCCCCGGACGTCCCCCGCGCACGGAATCTGCGCGAGTCGGTGCGGCTCAGTGCCGAGGCTCGGGCCCGCACCTGCTACGACCATCTGGCGGGGCGACTGGGGGTGGCCCTGGCCGACGCCCTGGTCGCCCGAGGCCTGGTCGCCGCCGATTCCGGGCTAGCCGTCACCCTGGAGGGGCGGGCCTGGCTGGCCGACGCCCTGGGCTACCAGCAGCCTCCGGGCTCCCGGCGGCCCCTCGTGCGGACTTGCCTGGACTGGACGGAACGGCGGCCCCACCTCGCCGGATCACTGGGCGCGGCCCTGTGCGCCGCCGCACTGGACCGGCACTGGGTGCGGCGAGTCGGCTCCGGGCGCGCTGTGAAGGTGACGGAGCAAGGGACGCAGGCTTTCCGGCAGCTGCTCGGCGTCACCTTGTGACGTCCTCCCCGCGCCCCCGTACGGGGCATCGGTGCGGCGACGCCTGCCGTTCTCCGGGAACGGCGGGGCCGGCCGGGAGTGGGTCGGGGAGGATGGCGGGCATGACCATCAAGGGATGCATGTTCGACTTCTCGGGAACGCTGCTGCGGGTCGAGCCCACCCGGAGCTGGCTGGGCACGGTGCTGGAGCGGATGGGGATCGCCGTCGGCGAGGCGGAGTTGACGACGTACGCGGAACGGCTGGAGCGAGCCGGCGGGCTTCCCGGCGGGGCGGCGCCCGAACGCGTTCCCGCAGCGCTGGAGCGGCTGTGGCAGGAGCGGGACCTGTCTGCGGAACACCACCGCGCGGCGTACACCGCACTGGCGCGGGAGGCGGAGCTGCCGTGGGAGGAGGTCTACCCGGCGCTGTACGAACGGCACATGGAACCCGCCGCCTGGTCGCCGTACCCGGACACCTTGGAGGTGCTCGAGGAGTTGCGGCGCCGGGGCGTGCCGGTGGCGGTGGTGAGCAACATCGGTTGGGACCTGAGGCCGGTTTTCCGGGCCCACGGTCTGGCCGAGCTGGTGGACGCGTTCGTGCTCAGCTTCGAGCACGGCGTCAAGAAGCCGGATTCGCGGCTGTTCCGTATCGCCTGCGAGGGACTGGGGCTGCCGCCGGAGCGTGTCGTGATGGTCGGGGACGACCGGCGTGCGGACGGCGGCGCGGCGACGCTGGGATGCACGCTGCACCTGGTGGACCACCTGCCCGTGGGACAACGGCCGTCAGCGCTGTTGCCGGTGCTGGAACTGACCGCATGACAGGGGACTGAGCGCGCCGGGCGGCCGGCGTGAGGTGCGCACCCGGCGGTCCCCCGCGCCGCCGGGTACGCGCACCTCACCCCCGTGCCCCGCATGAGCATGCCGCTAACGCGGGATCGGCCCTGAGTATATTGGCTCTGAGCCAGTCAAGGCAGGAGTAAAGCATGTCCCCTCGGCGACCATCGGTCAATGAAGCGATGCGCCGGCGTTCTCGGGAGCGTCTGCTCCGGGCGACCGTCGAACTGGTGGAGGAGCGCGGCTTCGAGGAGACGACGCTCGGGGACATCGCCGACCGGGCGGGCTCGGCACGCGGTCTGGTGTCGTACTACTTCCCCGGCAAAAGGGTGCTGCTGCAGGCGGCGGCACACCGGCTGATGCACACCGAACTGGCCGCGGCGCTGGGGCGCGAGCCCGTCCCCGCCGACGGCCGCGAGGTGCTGGCCCGGGCGATCGACGCCGTCCTGGCGCTGCCCGTGCACCATCCGGTCGTCATGCGGGCGCACATGGCCGGCATCCTCCAGACGGAGGGCTTCAGCGAGTGCGAGGAACGCCGGCGCCTGGCCGAACTGCTGCTGGGGGCCGTGACGGAGCGGGGTTCGACGGACCCCGAGCAGGACTACCGCATGCTGCGGGCGTTGCTCATGGGCGGGGTCTTCGCGCAGTTGATCCCGGGCGCGGCCATGCCGCTGGCGCGGCTGCGCGCCGACCTGTTCCAGCGGTACGGCCTGCCCTGGGAACTCGGCGTTCCGCCGGGCGACCTGCCGCCCGGCGGAACGCCTTTGCCCGGGACCGCTCAGCGGTAGTCGGGCTGGGTCTGGACGTTGAGTTCGGCGATCCGGACGCCCCGGGCGCTGTCGGTGCGCCGGTCGGAGATCTTGAGGACGTCGAAGCCCTTCTCGATGTCGTTCGAGTAGATGTAGCCGTTGTAGTAGTAGGCGCTCCAGGAGCCGCCGAGGGTCAGGGTGTCGGCCGAGATGGGCCCCCGCTCGAAGTAGCCGATCTCCTCGGGCCGCGCGGAGTCGGTGAAGTCCCACACGGAGACGCCGCCCTGGTACCACGCCTGGACCATGATGTCGCGGCCCTTGGCCGGGATGAGCGATCCGTTGTGGGCGACGCAGTTCTCGGTGTCGGCCTGGTGGCGCGGGATCTTGTAGTAGTTGCGGAAGACCAGCTTGGGCTTGCCGTGCTTGCGGACGATGTCGTAGATGCCGTCGGCACCGCGCTGCGGGCCGATCGCGGCGTTGCACTCGGCGCCGCCGCCACCGCCGAGTTCGTCGGTGAAGACGACCTTGGTGCCGCGCTCGTTGAAGGTCGCCGAGTGCCAGAACGAGAAGTTGACGTTGTCCTGGACCCGGTCGAGGACCTTCGGCCGCTCGGGGTCGGAGATGTCCATCAGGATGCCGTCGCCCATGCAGGCGCCGGCGGCGAGCCCAAGCTTCGGGAACGCGGTGATGTCGTGGCAGCCGGTGGTCTCACTGACCCGGCCCTGTGTTTCGGTGGCGGGGACGCCCGGGTTGCCGCCGTCCGGGAAGAGGACGGGGAAGGCCGTGACGGCCGCCTTCTCGGGGTGGTTGCGCGGGATCTTCACCACGGAGATGCCGTCGTGCGGCGGCCGGCAGTCCGGGAAGGTGGCACTGGGCGAGTACGAGGAGACGTAGACGAACAGGTCGCGCTTGCCCGGTACGAGGGTGTGGGTGTGGGAACCGCAGGCGGTCTCCACGGCGGCGACGTAGCGCGGGTTGGCCTTGTCGCTGATGTCGAAGACCTTGACGCCCTCCCAGGAGGACTTCTCGGTGGCGGACTGGCTCGCGCTCGCGCAGGAGTTGTCCGAGCGCGAGGAGTCGGTGGACAGGACCAGCAGGTTCCCGGAGACCGAGATGTCGTTCTGGGATCCGGGGCACAGGACCTGGCTGACCATCTTGGGACTGGTGGGGCGGCTGATGTCGTAGATGACGAAGCCGTCGTAGTTGCCGGCAAAGGCGTACTTGCCCTGGAACGCCAGGTCGGTGTTGAACCCCCCGAGGGACTGCTTGGGTATGTTGGCCAGGTGCTTGACGTTGGCGCTGGTGACGACCTCGTCGACACCCGGGATGCTCCCGTCGGCCGTGGCGGGGGCCGGGACCGCCAGTCCGAGCAGCGTGACGGCCGCGGCGGCCAGGGCCGCCAGTCGTCCGGGGCGAGCGAGGGCTGTACGTAAGCGCTTCACCGCGTCCTCCTCGTATCCGTTCTCAGTTGCACTTCATGCGGACCCCGGCAGTATGGCCTTTTCATGCGCGCGTCAAAAGATGACAATGCACTGGTGTTTTCTTCGAACCGCGTTGCGACGCTGCCCGCGCTGGCCCTCACCGCCTCCTTAGTGCTCGCCCTGACCAGTTGCGACGGCGGCTCCGGAGGCCGATCCGCGTCCGCCGCACCGTCGGTCATCGCGCCGGGCGCACCGGGCGAGAAGGCCACGACCCTGTCCAAGGACGAGGCGGCCAAGGCCCTTCCCGACGACACCCCGAACCCGGCGGACCTCACTTATGTGACGAACATGATCGCCCACCACCAGCAGGCGCTCGTCATGACGGCCCTCGCCGACACCCACGCCTCGGCTGAGCAGGTCCGTGGACTCGCCGCGCGGATCGACGCCGCACAGGGCCCGGAGATCGACGTCATGGAGGCCTGGCTCAAGACCAACGGCGGCTCCCACGGCGCCGGCCACGAGCACGACCACTCCTCGATGCCCGGGATGGCCACCGCGGCGCAGCTGACGGCGCTGCGTGCGGCACGCGGTGCGGACTTCGACCGGCAGTTCCTGCGCCTGATGATCACCCACCACCGCGGAGCGGTGACGATGGCCACCGATGTGCTCACGCACGGCCGCAACGTCCAGGTCGGCGAGTGGGCGAACGAGGTGATCGCCCAGCAGAGCGCCGAGATCGCCCGTATGCGTGCCATGGGCTGACATCCCGGACCGCGACACGCTCCTGTGCCCTCCCGGCGGTCGCCCCTCGGTGCGATGCTGGACATGGCCGCCCGTACCGCCCGTCCCGGGCGGCACACGGGTCGCCGAGGTGATCCCAGCCGTCGCCGAAGGGAAGGCGCCCGTGCTGCGTGTGGCAGTCGTCGGATCTGGTCCCAGCGGGGTGTACGCGGCCGAGGCGCTGACCCGCCAGGAGGCGGTGCCGGACGTCGCCGTGGATGTGCTCGACCGGCTGCCGTGCCCGTACGGACTGGTCCGGTACGGCGTGGCCCCCGACCACGAGAAGATCAAGTCCCTGCAGGGCACGTTGCGGCGCGTCCTGGAGGAGCCCCGGATCCGCTTCCTGGGCAACGTGACCGTCGGCGGACCGCGGCTCTCCCCGGCAGCCCTGCTGAAGCTGTACCACGCGGTGGTGTACTGCGTCGGTGCCGCGACCGACCGCCGGCTGGGAGTGCCCGGCGAGGACCTGCCGGGCAGTTGCGCGGCCACGCGGTTCGTCTCCTGGTACAGCGCGCATCCCGACGAGGTTCCGGGCGGCTTCCCCCTGCACGCCCGCTCCGCCGTCGTCATCGGGGTGGGCAACGTGGCCGTCGACGTGGCCCGTGTCCTGGCCCGCGGCGCGGAGGAGCTGCGGCACACCGATGTGCCCGAGGGGGTGCTGCGGACCCTGGCGGACAGCCGGGTCACGGACGTCCACATGGTGGGGCGGCGCGGACCCTCGCAGGCGAAGTTCACCACCAAGGAGCTGCGCGAGCTCGGCGACCTGCCCGACGCGGACGTGCTCGTCCGTCCCGGCGAGCTGGCGCTCGACCCCGCCTACGCCGATCCGCAGGGACTCGTCCCGGTCGCCAGGCGCAATGTGGAGGTGCTGCGCGGCTGGGCCTCCCGGCCCGTGGCGGGCCGGCGGCGCCGCATCCACCTGCGCTTCTTCCTGCGGCCGGTGGCGGTGCTCGGAGAGGACGCGGTGACCGGGGTGCGCTTCGAGCGGACGGAGCCGGACGGGCGGGGCGGGGTACGCGGCACCGGCGAACTGGAGGACATCGACGCCGGACTGGTGCTGCGGTCGGTCGGGTACCGCGGCGTACCTCTGGAAGGGCTGCCGTTCGACGACCGGCTGGGCATCGTGCCCAACGAGGAGGGCCGTGTGCTGCGCGGTGGCACGGCCTCGCCCGGCGAGTACGTGGCCGGCTGGATCAAGCGCGGGCCGACCGGGGTCATCGGCAGCAACCGGCCCTGCGCCAAGCAGACGGCGGCGGCCCTGGTCGCCGACGCCGGCGAACTGCTGGCCCGGCGCATCGCGGCCGCCGACCCCCTGGAGGGGCTGCGCGCGATGGGACAGGAGCCGGTGGAGTGGACCGGCTGGGAGGCCATCGAGGCCGCCGAGGCGGCGCTGGGACGGTCGATGGACCGCGCGACTGTGAAGATCGCCGACTGGGAAGGGCTGCTGGCGGCCGCCCGCACCGCGGGATGAGGCCCACGGGACGAGGCCCGCAAGGTGAGACCTGTGGGACGAGACCTGCGGGACGAGACCGCGCAAAGCAGCCCGCGGGCAACACACTCCGTACCTTCTCCGGGCTCCCGGGCGACGCGTCGTTCCACCGCAGGCCCGCGCCCCGTTCGAGGAGCTGCCCATGGCGACGCCGTCGCACCGTCCCGCCGTCCATCCCGTCGACGAGGTCCTGCCCGCCGTCCAGCTGGGGGCTTTCGGGCTGCAGCACGTGCTGGCCATGTACGCCGGCGCGGTGGCCGTGCCGCTCATCGTCGGCGGCGCGCTGAAGCTGGCGCCCGCCGACCTCGCCTACCTGATCACGGCGGACCTGCTGGTGGGCGGCATCGCCACGCTGCTGCAGTGCGTGGGCTGGTGGCGGTTCGGCGTGCGGCTGCCCATCATGCAGGGCTGTACCTTCGCCGCGGTCTCGCCCATGGTGCTGATCGGCCAGGACGGCGGACTCCCCGCGATCTATGGAGCCGTCGTCGTCTCTGGAGTGGCCATGGTCGCACTGGCCCCGGTCTTCGGGCGGCTGCTGCGGTTCTTCCCACCGTTGGTGACCGGCACCGTGATCCTGGTCATCGGGCTCAGCCTGCTGCCGGTGGTCGGCAACTGGGTGGCGGGCGGCGCGGGCTCGGCCGACTTCGGGGCGCGCCGGAACATCGCCCTGGCGGCCGCGGTACTCGTGGGCATCCTGCTGGTCCAGCGCTTCTCACCCCCTGCCGTCGCGCGCGTCGCGGTCCTCGCGGGCATCGTGCTGGGCACCTTGGTGTCCGTGCCTGCGGGCTTCACCGACTTCGGCGCGGTCGGCGACGCCGACTGGGTCGGGATCAGCACGCCGTTCCACTTCGGCACACCCGACTTCCAGGTCGCGGCGATCGCCTCGATGCTCGTCGTCGCCCTGGTCACGATGACGGAGACGACCGGCGACATCATCGCCGTGGGCGAACTGACCGGCCGCCACGTGCGGCCTCCGCGCCTCGCGGACGGCCTGCGCGCGGACGGCGTCTCAACGGTGCTGGGCGGGGTCTTCAACACGTTCCCGTACACCGCCTACGCGCAGAACGTGGGCCTTGTGGGGATGACCGGGGTACGCAGCCGCTGGGTGGTGGCGACCGCGGGCGGCATCCTCGTGCTCCTGGGGCTGCTGCCCAAACTGGGCGCGGTGGTGGCGGCGATCCCGGCGCCGGTACTGGGCGGTGCGGGCCTGGTGATGTTCGGGACGGTGGCGGCGAGCGGGGTGCGGACCCTGTCGACGGTCGACTTCCACGGCAGCGGCAATCTGACCGTGGTGGCCGTGTCGGTCGCCGTCGGGCTGCTGCCGGTGGGTGTACCGCATGTGTACGACGCCTTCCCCGACTGGTTCCGGACGGTGATGAACAGCGGCATCAGCGCGGGGTGCCTCACCGCGATCACCCTGAACCTGCTCTTCAACCACGCGCCCGGCGGCTCCGGTTCATCGGCGGCCGAGATCGGCGGCCCCGCTGGGCCGCCCGTCCTGCCGGTCGGCGGCGGCGGGGAGGAAGCCGTCGAGAGGTCGGGGGAAGAGCGCCGGTAGCTTTCCGGGTCGGCGGCGCGGCGCAGCCGCGGGGGCGCCCTCCACCCCGGCTGATCACGCCCGGCCTCGCGCAACTCCCGCACGTGGTGGTCAGGGGTCGACCGGCCGCCCCGCGGCCCCGCGTCGAGGTACGTCCGCCTCGGAGACGGATACCGGCGCGGTCCCGCTGCTCACGCACCCTCCCGCGGGGTCGTGGCGCGCGCCGCGGCCCCGTTGTCAGTGGGGCCGTGCAGAATCTGTGATCCAGGACACTTCCCTCAGTTCGGAGATGGTGCGTCATGGACGACGTCGTACTCGCGATCGGCACACGCAAAGGGCTGTTCCTCGGCCGCCGGGGCGGCTCCGGGAGGTGGGAGCTGACCGGCCCGCACTTCCCCATGCAGGCGGTGTACTCGGTGGGCATCGACACCCGCCGGGCGGTACCGCGCCTGCTGGTCGGCGCGGACAGTTCACACTGGGGGCCGTCGGTGTTCCGCTCCGACGACCTCGGGCGCACCTGGGAGGAGCCGGCCAGGCCAGCGGTCCGGTTCCCGAAGGACACGGACACCTCACTGGAGCGCGTCTGGCAGATCCAGCCGGCCGGCACCACGGCCCCGGACCTGGTGTGGGCTGGGACGGAACCGGGCGCGCTCTTCCGCTCCGACGACGGCGGCCTGACGTTCGAGTTCGTGCGGAGCCTGTGGGAGCACCCCCAGCGGGAGCAGTGGGGCGCCGGCTTCGGTGGGCAGGCGGTGCACACGGTCATCACCGATCCGCGTGACGCCGACGCGGTGATCGCGGCCGTCTCCTCCGGTGGGGTGTACCGCTCGTCCGACGGCGGCGCGAGCTGGGAGGCGTCGAACACCGGGCTCAAGGCGGAGTTCCTGCCCGACCCCTACCCGGAGTTCGGCCAGTGCGTGCACAAGATCGCGCGGGACGCCGAGGACCCGGACCGGCTGTACCTGCAGAATCACGGCGGGGTCTACCGCAGCGACGACGCGGGTGCGAACTGGACGGAGATCGGCAAGGGCCTGCCCGCGGACTTCGGCTTCGCCGTCGCCGCCCACCCGCGCCGCGGCGGCGTCGCGTATGTCTCCCCGGTCAACGACGGCGGCGACCGGTACCAGCCCGACTACCGCTGCCGGATCCACCGCACCGAGGACGCCGGCGCCTCGTGGACGGCCCTGTCCGCCGGTCTGCCCACGGAGGAGCACTACGGCGTGGTCCTGCGCGACGGGCTGCGCACCGACGACGCCGACCCGGTCGGCGTGTACTTCGGCAACCGCAACGGCGAGGTGTACGCCAGCGCCGACGAAGGGGACACCTGGCGGCTCGTGGCGTCCCACCTGCCGGACGTCCTGTGTGTTCGGGCGGCCGTGGTCTGAGTGTCGGTGTCAGCCACTAGAGTGACTCACCGTGGCTGCACGACCGTTGAACGAGATTGTCGAAGAGGGCTGGGCCAAGGCGCTGGAGCCGGTGGCCGGGGAGATCGCCTCCATGGGCGACTTCCTGCGCGCCGAGATCGCCGCGGGCCGCACCTACCTGCCGTCGGGGAGCAACGTGCTGCGCGCGTTCCAGCAGCCCTTCGACGACGTCCGGGTGCTGATCGTGGGCCAGGACCCGTATCCCACTCCGGGGCACGCCGTCGGGCTGTCCTTCTCGGTGGCCCCAGAGGTGCGGCCGCTGCCCGGCAGCCTGCAGAACATCTACCGGGAGCTGAGCACCGACCTGGGCCTGCCCCAGCCCTCCAACGGCGACCTGTCGCCCTGGACCCGGCAGGGCGTCCTGCTGCTCAACAGGGCCCTCACCACCGCACCGCGCAAGCCCGGGGCGCACCGCGGCAAGGGCTGGGAGGCGGTCACCGAGCAGGCCATCCGCGCGCTCGCGGCACGCGGCAAGCCGCTGGTGTCCATCCTGTGGGGCGCAGACGCCCGCAGACTGCGGCCCCTGCTGGGGGACCTGCCCGCCGTGGAGTCCGCCCACCCCTCCCCCATGTCGGCCGACCGCGGCTTCTTCGGCTCCAGACCCTTCGGCCGGGCCAACGACCTTCTGGCACGGCAAGGCGCGCATCCGGTGGACTGGCGACTCCCGTGACGAATCGCCACCTCATCACCTGACCGAACCCGCTCCGTCCCCCGCTGGGCGCCGCCGCCACGGAAGCAGCGAAGGCGACGACCGAGCGACCGGACTTCGCCTCGGCGAGACCGTGCACACGCCTGCATACTCCTTGGAGCACGCAACCCGATGTCGGTGGTTCCTGCGACGGCGGAGCTGCCACCCCTTCACCATGCGGTTCGCCGATCTCCCGTCGCACCGCCGGAGCTCCCGGAAGGGATTTCTGGACCCCGAAGGACGGTCTTCCGTATCCCCCTGGAGTCAAAGGCGCTGCCCGCCTCCGATCGCTTCGAATGGCAAGCCGAAATTTGCCATGGGACAATAATGTAAGAAATCAGCCCAGGTGGGGGCCTCGGGAAGAGACTCACAACAGCCTTGGGGGTGATGCGCGTTGAGTGGTCCCCTACGCGGAAGCGAGCCCGATCATCCCTCACTTGAAGGGGTCAGAGAACCAAAAGTCGTCAAGCCGACTCCCCAAGAGCTCATGGAGGACACTGGGTCAGGTCTGGATTACGGGATTCGGCCGGACCGCATACCTGGATATGTCACCCCTATCGACCGCTTCTTCCTTCGCAGCCACACCCCGACCCCCCGCCTAGACGCGGCGAGATGGTCGCTCCGGATCGAGGGAAGCGGGGTACGGGAGCCGGTCACCTACACCTACGCCGATTTGGTGGATCACTTTCCGCTGGTCTCAATGGTCCGAACGATCGAGTGCGCCGGTAACCGCCGTGTGCTGTTCGGTGAAGAGTACGAACATACGTTCCAGGGTACCCAGTGGGGCCGCGGCGCGATCGGTACTGCGGAATGGACCGGCATCCGGTTGCGCGACCTGCTCGAGCCGGCGGGGATCTCGCCGGGAGCCTGCGAGGTCATGCCGGAAGCGCTCGACGAGATCCGGGCCCGCCGGCCCATGCCGCTGGCCAAGGCACTTGCTGACGACACCCTGCTTGCACTGACCATGAACGGCGAGACGCTGCCGCTCGATCATGGGTACCCGGCTCGGGTCGTGGTGTCCGGATGGCTCGGTGCCGCCAGCATCAAGTGGGTGGGCCGGATCGAGGTCTCCGAACATTCGCTGCACGTTCCGTGGAACACCGAGGATTACGTACTGATCGGTCCTGACTACCCTCCGCAGGAACCCTCACTCGGTATGCCGATCACGGGCATACCGGTGGCGAGCCTGGTAGAGCTGACCTGGCCGGCAAGGCTGCGGCCGGTACCGCAAGT
Organism: Streptomyces sp. ME19-03-3; assembly: GCA_033793685.1. GTDB lineage: Bacteria > Actinomycetota > Actinomycetes > Streptomycetales > Streptomycetaceae > Actinacidiphila. The sequence continues at coordinate 350,054 of JARAXD010000001.1, forward strand.
CATCCGGGGGCGTGCGTTCGCGGGAGAGAACCAGGTCACTGCGGTCGAATACCGCATCGACGAGGGTTCCTGGCAGGAGGCGTCCCTGGCTGCGCCGGAGATACCGGGGGCGTGGGTACGCTGGCAGTTCAGCTGGGATCCCGAACCCGGCGATCACATCCTCCGGGTACGCGCCACCGACGACCAGGGCCGCACCCAGCCCGACACCGTCCCATGGAATGACCTGGGCTACTGCTATCACCCGGTGCTGTCCCACCCTGTCCGAGTCGAATCCACGACCTGAGGCCATATCAGGGCCCGGAGAACAGGCGGGCGAACTCCACGTTCCCCCTGGTTGAGAGGACTGGAACACCAAACCTTCTGATGCAGATGGACGTACTTTCCACTCGCAGCGCCGCGACCAGAAAGAGCAAAGCTCATGACCGAGATCATCGCAGGAGTGGAGGTCCCCGAGACGGTGGCGGTCGCCGAAGCCACCCGCCACATCCGGGGGATGACCAGCCCCCTCATCTTCCATCACTCCCGGCGCGTCTTCTTCTTCGCCTCGCTTCACGCTCGCGAGGTCGGTCTGCGGCCGGACCCGGAGTTGCTCTACCTGTCCGCCATATTCCACGACCTCGGCCTGATGACGCCCTACTCCGACGTGGAGCAGCGCTTCGAGATCGACAGCGCCGACCACGCACGCAAGTTCCTGCTCGACCACGACTTCTCGGCCACGGCCGCCGACGTGGTCTGGGAGGCAGTCGCGCTGCACAGCACGCCGAGGATTCCCGGCCGGATGGGCCCGGAGATCGCCGCCACAAACCACGGCGTGCTGACCGACGTGCTGGGCGTGGGTCTGGAGGAGCTGGATCGCGGCCTGGTGGACGAGATCACCGCTTTTCATCCGCGCGGCGATTTCAAGAACGGGTTCCTGCAGGCCCTTCTCGAGGGAACCAGAGACCGCCCGGACACCACCTACGCCACCATAAGTTCGGACGTATTGATGCATTTCGTTCCCGGTTTCCGTCACGTCGGCATGGTTGAGAGGGTCATGGGTTCGGCCTGGCCGAGCTGATCGGAGCATCGAAGTGATCTGAACCCCGCGGGAACAACGTGGCGAGACTGGGCGGCGTTGACGTACTGGCCGTGCAGGATGAGGGGCGAGGCGAGGTGTTCCTCGAAGCCGGGAGGGGGTGAGCCGACGTCGAAGGGTGGTCGGCCGCGAGCCAGCCGACGTTGATCCACATGTAGGAGGTGAAGGTCACCACTCGGGTGCCCTCGCCCGCCCAGAAGGTGTCTTCCGGCTCTACAGCGCAGAGGCTCAAGTCTTCGTAGAAATCGGACTGCGAGGCGCTCGAACTGGTGCAGTAGTCCTTGACAGGGCAACGCGAACAACCGGTGGACCGGCGGCCGCCCTGACAGCGGCAGCCGCTACCCTGCCCGAGTGACGACGCATTCGAACACCTCAGCGGGCTGGTATCCGGACCCGCACGGCACGCAGAACACGCTGCGCTACTGGGACGGCTCCCGGTGGACGGAGCACACCCACCCGGGCGGCGCGCAGGTCCCGCCGCAGCCCAAGGAGAATCCCTGGGAGCTTGGCGTGGACGGGGGCCCCGACCCCTCGCGCATCCAGCGTCAGGTGCAGCAGCAGGCGGGTGTCGCCCCCACCGGCCCGGGTGGGGGAACGCTCTTCAGCGAGCCTGTCCTGGTGGTGAACCAGAAGGCGAAGCTCATCGAGTTGAACAACGAGTACAGCGTCTTCGACCAGCAGGGGCGGCAGCTCGGTTCGGTGGCCCAGGTCGGCCAGAGCACCGCCCGCAAGGTGCTGCGCTTCGTCTCGAGCGTCGACCAGTTCCTGTCGGTGCGCCTGGAGGTCCGCGACGCGCACGGGCAGCCCCAGATGTTGCTGACCCGGCCGGCGAAGTTCATCAAGTCCAAGGTGATCGTGCAGCGCGCCGACGGTACGACGCTCGGCGAGATCGTGCAGCAGAACGCCATCGGGAAGATCAACTTCTCCTTCGAGGTGAACGGCCAGAAGGTCGGTGCGATCAAGGCCGAGAACTGGCGGGCCTGGAACTTCGCCATCGTCGACCACACGGACACCGAGGTCGCCCGGATCACCAAGACCTGGGAGGGCCTGGCGAAGACGATGTTCACCTCGGCCGACAACTACGTGCTGCAGATCCACCGGCCCCTGCCGGACCCGCTGCTGAGCATGGTCGTCGCCTCCGCGCTCACCGTGGACACCGCCCTCAAGCAGGACTCGCGCGGACTCGGCTGATCGTGGTACGCATACGGTGCCGGGCCGCGCGGACCCGGCACCGTATCAGGACAGATCCGGACAGCTAACCCCTGCGGCGGACCCGCCCGAACAACAGACCGCGCAAAGGCACTAGCATGCCTCGCCATGAGCACTGCCGAAGGCCCCGCACCCGGCCTGCCCGTTCGTATGCCCCGCCCCCGCCAGCCCGGGCGGCACCGGCGGCCGGAGCCGCTGACCACACCCGAGGGTGCACCCGCGCTGGTCCTCGCCGTGCCCGGCACCCCCTCCCCCGCGATACGCAGTCTCGCGGAGGAGATCGTCAGCATCGCCCGCATCGAGCTGTCCGGTCTCGACCCGCGCATCGGCTACGTGGACGGCGACGGCGAGGAGTATCCGACGCTCGAGTCGGTGCTGGCCCAGGCCGCGACCGAGCGCGGCGACCAGGCGCCCGCGGCCGTCGTGGTGCCGCTGCTGGCCGGTCCTGAGGCCTCGGTGACACGTCGGCTGCGCCAGGCTGTGGCGGACAGCCGTGCCGCGGCCGAGGTGACCGATGTCCTCGGCCCGCACCCGCTGCTCGCGGAGGCGCTGCACGTACGCCTTTCCGAGGCCGGTCTGGCCCGCGCCGACCGCGCCCGCCTGTTCACGGTGGCCACGGCCGCCGACGGCATCATCCTGGCCACCGTCGGTGGCGAGGAGGCCGTGCAGGCCGCCGGGGTGACCGGTCTGCTGCTGGCCGCGCGTCTCGCGGTGCCGGTGCTGGCCGCCGCGCTGGACATCGAGGGCTCGGTCGCCGGGGCCGCCGAGCAACTGCGCTCCTCCGGTTCGACCACACTGGCGCTCGCGCCGTACGTGATCGGTCCCGAGGTCGCCCCCGAGGTGCTGCACGACGCCGCCAAGGAGGCCGACTGCTCCGCTGCCGACGCGCTGGGCCCCTACCCGGCCATCGGCAAGCTGGTCGTCGCCACGTACACCGCGGCCCTCGGCATCGCCCAGCCGGCGCAGGGCGCCGCGGCGGGCTGACGCCGGCTTCGCCATCAACGGCGTGGTGGCACGCCCCAGGGATCTGGGGGCGTGCCACCACGCCGTCGCGCGTGGGGGTCGGCCTCGTCAGCCGAAGACCACGCAGGACGCGGCCGGCACGGCGACCGAGCCCGCGAACTTGGGCGTACCGGTGGCCGGGTCGACGTCGAACCAGCTCACGTCGCCGGATCGCTCGTTGGCCGCGTAGAGCCGCTTCCCCGAGGGGTCGAGCGTCAGGTGGCGCGGCCAGTCGCCGCCGCAGTCCACGGTGTCCAGCAGTTCCAGCCGGTCGCCGCTGCCGTCGATGGACAGCACGGCGATGCTGTTGTGGCCGCGGTTGGCGGCCCAGGCGAACCGGCCGTCGAGGGAGACGACCAGCTCGGAGGGGTAGTTGGGGCCAGAGGCGTCCTCGGGCAGCACGGAGACTTCGGCGACGGGCGTCAGACGGCCCACTTCGGCGTCCCAGTGACAGACCGTCACCACGGAGTCCAGCTCGTTCATGACGTAGGCGCGGTCGCCGCGCGGGTGGAAGGCCAGGTGGCGCGGTCCGGTGCCGGAGCGCAGGCCCATCTCGCGCTCCACCTCCAGTTCGCCGCTGTCCGCGTCGAGTTCGCAGACGCGCACGGAGTCCGTGCCGAGGTCCACGCTGAGCACCCAGCGCCCGGAGGGGTCGGGCAGCACCATGTGCGCGTGGGGGCCCTCCTGGCGCTCCGGGTTAGGTCCGTCGCCCTCGTGCCGCAGGACGTGGCGCGGCGAGCCGAGGGCGCCGCGGTCGCCGACCGGCAGGACGCTGACGGTGCCGGAGGCGTAGTTGGCGGTGAGCAGGTGACCCCGGTGCAGGCACAGATGTGTCGGGGAGCCGCCGCCCACCGGCACGGTGCCGCCCAGCGCCTCGGGGCGGTCGGGGTCGGCCAGCGAGAACACGGCCGCGCCTCCGTCCTCGGCGCGCTCGCTGACGGTGTAGAGCAGGCCGTGGTCCTCGGAGAGCACGAGGAAAGAGGGGTCCTCCACCGCCGAGTCGGCGCCCAGCACCGTCAGCGCTCCCGAATCGGGGTCGACGGCGGCGGTGGTCAGTCCCTTACCGCCCGCCGAGGTGAACGACCCGATGTAAACGTGCCCGGCCACTGCCGTACCTCTTCCGCAGGTTGTCTGTACGGCGGCTGAGAGTAACGCAGTGGCCGGAAACCGCTGCCGTTGCCCCCGTCACACCGGCGTCTCGCCCCGGGAGAGGGCGAGCGACTCGGGGTGGTGGACGTAGGCGGGGGTCGGCTCCCCGGTGTCGTAGTAACGGTGGAAGACGCCGGTGGCCGAGCCGGAGATGGGCGGCACGATCCACGACCAGTCGGCCGGCACGGGACGGCCCTTGCGCTCCTCCCGTTCGATGTGGGAAAGGAAGCGCCGTGATTCTGTGTGGTGGTCCGTGATACTGACGCCTGCGCGGTCGAAGGAGTGCAGCACGGCCCGGTTCAGCTCGACCAGGGCGCGGTCGCGCCAGAGCGTGCGGTCGCTCCCGGTGTCCAGGCCGAGCTGCTCGGCGAAGCGCGGCAGGAGGTCGTAGCGGCCGGTGTCGGCGAGGTTGCGGGCGCCTATCTCGGAGCCCATGTACCACCCGTTGAAGGGGGCGGCGGGGTAGCAGACGCCGCCGATCTCCAGACACATCGAGGAGACGGCCGGAACCGCGTGCCAGCGCAGGCCCCACTGCGCCAGCCAGTCGTGGTCCGGGTGGACGATCGGCACCTCCAGCACAGCGTCGGCCGGTAGTGAAAAGAGGCGCGGCGGTTCCGCTCCGCCGCCCTGCACGACCAGGGGCAGGACGTCGAAGGGCGTGCCGGGGCCGCCGGACCAGCCGAGCTGCCGTGCCACCTCGGTGATGCCGGTGGTGGCCGGGTCGCCGAGCACACCGCCGCCGGGCTCCGGAAAGCCGGCGTAGCGGATGAGCTGGTCGTTCCAGATCCTCGGGCCGCGACGGTCCGGCCTGTCCGGGGCGAAGACGGTGATGACCGGGCGGATCCGCCCGCCGTTCGTCGCCACTCTCAGATGGGCGGCGGCCTCCTGGGCCACCCCTCGCGCGGTCGCGACGTGACGGCGATCGCGCACCTGCAGGGAGTTCCAGTACAGCCGGCCTATGCAGCGGTTGCTGTTGCGCCAGGCGACGCGCGCGCCGAAGACGAGTTCCTCGCGGGTGTGACGGTAGCTGCCCGTCGCGTCGATCTCGGCGAGCACATCGGCCAGCCGCTGGCGCGGGTCGCCCGTGGCCCCGGGCTGCTCGTGGTGGTACTGCCGCAGGAAGTCCGTGGCCAGCGTGCGGACGTCCGCGTCCTTGTGCCGGACGGCCGGTACGCCGTCGTGACCGGCCGCGCCGTCGACGGGGCAGGGGGCCCCTGCGTCCACCAGGTGCCGTGCCCGGGCGACCTCCTCCGTGGCTTGCGGATGTCCCCCAGGACACCCGGCCAGCGGCTCGGGGCCGTCCATCCGTGCGTGTTCCGCCGTCGGCGGAACACGGCCCTGCCCGGCACTGCGTTCGTTCTTCCCCTCGGTACGGCGCAGAAATCTCAGCACGCCTGGCACCCCCAAGGCCGCCCCTGCGCGAACCGTCCCCTCAGGGTCCGCTGGGTACGGCACGAGACTGGAATCGGTTCACCGCTTGTCCGGAGTCGGTCATCCTGTCCGGAGTCCGTCATCCTGGCACGCCGCGCCGAGCGGGACGCCGGATCGGGTGAGTTGACGCCATTGCGCCCCGGGTTGAACGTGATCCGCTCATCTCACGACAGCGACCGGTCCCCTTCGGTCCTGGAGGGGCGCATATGAGCCCGGCATGATCCGCCGCGCTGCCGCCGAGAGACGTCCGCGGCACGGAGGCGGCCCGCGGGGACCGCGTTCGCCACGGCGGCGCCGGGCCGGGGTCGCAGGCATTCCGACGCCGCACGGCAGGGGCCTCCCGGCGTGCCGGACCCGGGCCCCCAAGGGCCGGGGCGCCGAGGGCCGGGGTCGCCAAGGGCCGGGGGCGCTGAGGGCCGGGGTCGCTGAGCCGGGGGCGCTGAGCCGAGGGCGCTGAGCCGAGGCGCCGAGGGCCGGGGGCGCTGAGCCGGGGCCGCCGAGGGCCGGGGGCGCCAAGGGCCGGGGGCGCTGAGCCGGGGCTCGCACTCTGCGCCCGACAGCGCGGAGCAGGTGGATCCCGGGGACCCCGGTGGCGGACCGGACGGGGTCGGCGTGACCGCGGACAGCCGTCCAAGGCCGCTTCAGCTGCTCAAGGGCCGCTCAGGGGCCGCTCAAGGGCTGTCCGAGGCCGCTTCGGGCTGCGCAGGCCGCCTCCGGTCGCCTGCGCCTCGCCTGAGCCCCACGCCGGCTTCGGAGACGTGCCCGTACGGACACCGGCGACACCAAGAGGAAGCCTGCCCGGAACGACCGGGCGGGCCTGAGTAAAGCGGGCCAGGACTCCGGTTGCGCAGCGTCGGCCAGGGCGGGCCGGGCCGCCACGCCCCCATGCCGGATCACCCATTCAGCGTATATTTATGGAAAAGGCGGTCGTATTGCCGCGAAAAGGTTGATCCCGCCTTCCATGACGCCTGACGAACCAACTCACCGGATCCGCCCCTGGAGGGGCTCGAGTCGTATCCGACCCGTCCGGAGGAGGACGCGATGAGGGACGTGGCGAGCGAGCGGGGCGTGAACCGCCCCGAAACCGTCGAGCGGGTCGTGACACTCGACGTCAACGACCGGTCGTACACCCTGCGCCTGGACACCCGGGTCACCCTGCTGGACGCTCTGCGGGACCGGCTGGGTCTGACCGGCACCAAGAAGGGCTGCGATCAGGGGGCCTGCGGCGCCTGCACCGTCCACATCGACGGCAGGCGCGTGCTGTCCTGCATGACGTTGGCCGCGCAGGCCGACGGCCGGGCGATCACCACCATCGAGGGGGTCACCGGAACGGACGGGCCCCATCCGGTGCAGCGGGCCTTCATGGACCACGACGGGTTCCAGTGCGGTTTCTGCACCCCGGGGCAGATCATGTCCGCGGTGGCGCTGATGGCGGAGGGCCGGACCGGCTCCGACGAGGAGATCCGGGAGTTCATGAGCGGCAACCTGTGCCGCTGCGGCGCCTATCCCAACATCGTGGCAGCGATCCGGGAGGCGGCGTCCGGGGGAGGTCACGATGCGCACCTTTGAGTACGTACGGGCGACCGACACCCAGGAGGTCGTGCGGATGCTGGCGGAGGACCCGTCGGCATCCTGCCTCGCGGGCGGCACGACCCAGCTGGACCTGATGAAGGACGGGGTTCTCGAGCCGCCGACGCTGATCGACATCACCCGGCTCCCGTTGCACGGTATCGAGCGGCGGGGTGAGTCGCTGCACGTGGGGGCACTGGTGACGATGGAGGAGTTGGCCGTCGACGCCACGGTCACCGAGCGGCTGCCCGTGGTGCGCGAGTCCCTCCTGATGGGCGCGTCGGTGCAACTGCGCAACATGGCCACCATCGGCGGCAACCTGCTGCAGCGCACCCGTTGCCGTTACTTCCGCGACCCCACGGTCCTCGAGTGCAACAAGCGCGCGCCCGGCACGGGCTGTGCCGCCGTGAAGGGCGCGGCCAGGATGCACGCGGTACTCGGTGCCGACGAGAACTGCATCGCACTGCACGCCTCCGACCTCGCCGTCGCACTGGTGGCGCTCGACGCCGTCGTCCACCTCCAGGGGCCGGCGGGCCGGCGCGGTGTCCCGCTGACGGAGTTCTATGTCGCGGCCGACGAGAGCCCTGATCGGGAGAACGTTTTGGAGCACGCCGAGTTGATCACCGAGGTCGAGATCCCGCTCCCGCCGCCGTCGGCCCGCTCGGGTTACCTGAAGGTCCGCGACCGGATGTCGTACGAGTTCGCGCTGACCTCGGCCGCCGTGGTGCTGCTCGTGGAGGACGGCATGATCCGCCAGGCCCGGGTGGGGTTGGGCGGGGTGGGCACGAAGCCCTGGCGCGCCTACGAGGCCGAGCACGTCCTGACCGGCGCGCCGGCGGCGTCGGCCACGTTCCGGGACGCGTCCGAGGCGACGATGCGGGACGCCTGGACCGTGCCCGGCACGGCGTTCAAGGTGCCGCTGGCCCGCCGGACCCTCGTCCGCGAGTTGCAGACAGTGTCAGGAGTGACGGCATGAGCACGGTCGAGAGCAGGCCACTGGTGGGGGCGGGCGTCAACCGGGTCGACGGACCGCGCAAGGTCACCGGCGCCGCCCCCTACCCGATGGACTTCAGCGCTCCCGGCCAGGCCTACGGTGCCCTGGTGCAGAGCACCGTCGCCGCGGGACGGATCGTCCGCATGGACACCGAGGAGGCCGAACGCTCCCCCGGCGTGCTCTCGGTGCTCACGCACGAGAACGCCCCGCGCGTCGGGGCCGGCCCCACCACTGTGCTCGGCGAGGCGCCGCCCGCCCCGCTGCGCGACGACCGGGTCCTGCACCACGGGCAGCACATCGCCTTCGTGGTGGCCGAGACGCCGGAACAGGCCGCGGCCGCGGCACGGTTGGTGCACGCCGAGTACGAGGCCGCCGAGCCACTGCTGGACCTGCGGGACCCGAGGGCGCAGCACCTGGTGGACCCGTGGCAGATGGACCACTCGCGCGGTGACGCCGCGGCCGCGCTCGAGGCCGCCGACGCCGTCGTTCGAGGCACCTACTTCACGGCGGACAACACCAACAACCCGCTCGGGCTGTTCGCCACGCTGGCCGCGTGGGAGGACGACACCCTCACCGTCCACGACACCAGCCAGTGGCCGTCGATGGTGCGCACCACCCTCGCCATGGCCTTCGGCATCCCCGAGAGCGCGGTGCGGGTGCTGGTGCCCTACGTCGGCGGCGGCTTCGGCGCCGGGCTGCGGGCGTGGCCGCACGTGATCCTCACGGCCATGGCCGCCCGTACGGCAAAGCGCCCGGTGAAACTGGTGCTGACCCGGCCACAGATGTTCACCTCCGTCGGGCACCGTCCCAGCGGGGTGCAGTGGATCAGCGTGGGCGCCTCGCGCGACGGTGAGCTGGCCGCCCTCGACCACCGCAGCCTCAGCTCACTGAGCATGGAGGACAACGACTTCGAGCCGTTCTCGCACGGCACCGCCTTCGCCTACCGGTGCCCGAACGTCACCACGCGGGACGAGCAGGCCAAGCTGAACATCGCCGTGCCGACGTCGATGCGCGCCCCGGCGGAGGCGCAGGGCAGCTTCGCGCTGGAGTCGGCCCTCGACGAGCTGGCGTACGCCCTGCGCATGGACCCGCTCGAGCTGCGGATCCGCAACCACACCGAGGTCGACCCGCGCAACGGGCTCCCGTGGTCCGGCAAGGCCCTCCTGGAGTGCTACGAGGCCGGAGCGCGGCGCTTCGGCTGGGCCGACCGGAACCCGGAGCCGCGGTCCATGCGCGAGGGGAACTGGCTCGTCGGCTACGGCATGGCGAGCGCGATGTTCCCGTACTTCGCCACGCCGTGCATGGCCGAGGCCACCGTCAACCGCGACGGCAGCGCGTTCGTGCGCAGCGCGGCGACCGACATCGGCACGGGCACGTACACCGTGATGGCGCAGCTGTCGGCCGAGGAACTGGGCCTGCCCCTGGAGAAGGTCCGCTTCGACCTCGGCGACTCCGACATGCCCGACTCGATGATGGCGGGCGGCTCAGGGCTGACCGGCGCGCTCGGCAACGCCGTGCACGACGCCTGCCGCAGGCTCGTGGGGCTGTTCGCGGACCTCGCGCGAGGGGACGCCGACTCGCCGCTGCTGGGCGCCTCCCCCGAGGACGTCGAGGCTTCCGGCGGCCGGGTCCACCTCGTCGGCCGCCCGGACCGCGGGGAGTCGTACGCGGACATCCTGTCCCGGCACGAGATGCCCCAGCTCACGGCGACCGGGAGCAGCACGCCCCCGGATCCGGAGGAGATCGGCATGTCCCTGGCCGGTGCCTATGGCGCGAAGTTCGTGGAGGTGCGCGTCGACGCCGACCTGGGGATCGTCCGGGTCGCCCGGGTCGTCTCCGCGATCGACGGCGGCCGCATCCTCAACGAGAAGACGGCCAGGAGCCAGATCATCGGCGGAACGGTCGGCGGGATCGGCATGGCCCTGTTCGAGGACACCGTCACCGATCCGCGCACCGGCCGCATCGCCAACGCGACGTTCGCCGACTACCTCGTCGCCGTGAACGCCGACATCCCCGACCTGGACGTCATCTTCGTCGGTGAGCCCGACCACGGCACACCGACCGGCACCAAGGGCGTCGGCGAGGTCGGCCTGGTGGGCGTCGCGCCCGCCATCGCCAACGCCGTGTTCCACGCCACGGGCAAGCGCGTCCACGACCTGCCGATCACCATCGACAACTTCCTCTGAGCGGCGCGCACGCTGCGTCGTCCGCCGCGGGCGCGCCCCGGCCGCTTCCTGGACGCCCCCGCAGGCCGGGCAGGTCGCATCCCGCCCGCAGGACCCCGCGGGCACGGCGGCAGCCGGTCCGGCGGATCGGGGCGCACCCTGGCCTCCCGGGCGGCCCGGGCGGCCCGGGCGGCCTGGGCGTCGCGGGCGAGGAACCGGACGGGCCGCGGACCGGCGAGGCGCGCTCACCCGAGTGGCCGCTCGGGATGACGCGCACCCGGCGGAAACGTGATCCCTTCGGTCCGGGTGCCGTGGTGCGCACCGGCACCCAGGTCGCGCCGGACGAGCAGGTCCCCCGGCCGGGCTGCCGCCGAGCCGGGGGACCGCCGGGACGTGGCCGCCCGGCGGCACGTCCCGATCACCGGCTTGGCATGCTGGGGGCATGACGCTCCCCGCAGTGATATTCGACCTCGACGGCACACTTGTGGACAGCGAGCCCCATTACTTCGAGGCGGGCCGCCGGCTGCTGGCGGCGCACGGCGTCGACGACTACACCTGGGAGCAGCACCGCCGCTTCATCGGCATCGGCACCAAGGAGACGCTGGCGACCCTGCGCGAGGAGTACGGACTGTCGGTGTCCCTGCAGGAACTGCTGGACGGCAAGAACCGGCTCTACCTGGAGCTGGCTCGCGGGGCCACCGACGCGTTCCCGCGGATGCGGACGTTCGTCGAACTGCTGGCGAAGGCAGGGCACCCCCTGGCGGTCGCTTCGGGCTCCTCGCGGGAGGCGATCCGTACGGTGCTGGCGAGCACCGGGCTGGACGCCCTGCTGACGACCGTGGTGTCGGCGGAGGAGGTCGACCGCGGCAAGCCCGCCCCGGACGTCTTCCTGGAGGCGGCGGCCCGCCTCGGCATCGACCCGGCGGACTGCGTGGTCGTCGAGGACGCGCCGCCCGGCGCGGAGGCCGCACACCGGGCGGGCATGCGGTGCGTCGCCGTGCCGTACCTGGCCGCGCAGGCCGGCGACCCCGCCTTCGCGACGGCCGGGCTGCTGGTGCGCGGAGGGCAGGACGCCTTCGACGCGCGGGCGGTCATGGAGTGGCTGACCGCTTGATGTCCCGACGGCCCGGCGGACGCGCCACCGGGCGGGCTCACGGGCGCGGAACGCCGCGGCCGCCGGCCGAGCTGTCCCCACCACGGTCCGACCCGACATGGTCGGCACGCCAGGGTGGACACCTGGCGGTGTCCACCGGCGACGATCCCCCTACCCAGGGCATGAAAGGGCCGGCCGCCTTCGTCGGTCCACCCTGGCCCACCGCTACCGAGCAGCTCACACGGCCGTCGTACACGGCTCATCAGCTCTCGCCTTCGCCATTCGGTCCGGGCCGCGCGGTACACCCTGGGGGGCAGGGACACGTCAAGGGATCAGGCGGGCTGCTGTGGCCGGGGCGAAATCCACGACCAGACGCTCCCCCACACCGGAGCCCGTGGTGGCGTCCGGAGAGAGGTAGCCGAGGCTGCGCAGCTCACCGACCGCTTTACGGAAGGCCTCACGGCCCTCGGCAGCCAGGCGCTCGTCGCGGGTGAGGGAGACCAGCTCACTGATCGCGGGTTCCTGCCCAGGAGCGTAGCCGACGGTAAGTTGGGCCAGGATCCCGCGGGCACGCCACGTCAGACGCATGTCCCGCATCGCCCGCGCGAACATGGCGGGGTCATGGGCGGGCGGGGCGGGAGGGTTGGACCTCCGCGGGGTCGGAGACCACGTCCGCCGGTATGTGGTTGCGAAGTACCGCGAGTGGCTCCCCGTGCGCCAGGCGCAGGCGCTCCACCCGGGTCACCGGCTCGCCCTCCGCCACCCCCAGCGCGGCGGCGACCTCCGCGTCGACTGCTGTCGCGCGAACATCGAGAACTCGCGTCGCCGGGCGCTGGCCGGCGGACTCCAGATCGTCGTAGAGACTGCTCAGTTCGAGGGGCCGCTTGACCTGGCTATGCACCACCAGGGTGCCCACGCCGCGACGGCGGAGCATGAGGCCCTTGTCGACCAGCGCCTGGATGGCCTGGCGTACGGTGGGCCGGGACAGGCCCAGCCCGGCGGCGAGGTCTATCTCGTTGCCCAGCAGGGAGCCGGGCCGCAACCTGCCCTGCTCGATGGCCTGTTCCAGTTGCTGGGAGAGTTGGTAGTAGAGCGGGACCGGACTCGAGCGGTTGACGCTGAGGAGAAGGTCCGACACCTCCGCGCGCTCGGCGGTGGACTTTGGTCTCATGCGTAGACAATACAAGACCCTTTACTTAATTGTTAAGACATTAGGCCTTCACGTCATTGTGGATCACATGGCAGGGTCCGGGTACTTGACCGAGGAGACCCCACCCATGAATGTGCTGACCAGACGTGCAATGGCGCTCACTGGCGCCATCTCCCTGACGCTGATCCTGGCCGCCTGCGGCGGCTCAGGCGATGACGCCGCGGGCTCCAACTCCCTTACGATCACGGCCAACGCGATCTCCGGCGGCAAGAACGCCGCGCAGGCGGACTGGATTGAGAAGTGGGTCATCCCGCAGTTCACCAAGGCACAGAAGGCCAAGGGCGTCGACGTGAAGGTGACGTTCCGACCGAGCGGCGTGGACGACGAGCAGTACAAGACCAAGCTGGCCCTGGACCTGCAGTCGGGCTCCGGACCGGACGTGTACGACATCGACGGAATCTGGGTCGGTGAGTTCGCCCAGGCCGGGTACATCAAGCCGTTGAACAACGTTGTCAAGGGCGCTTCCAGCTGGGACGGCTGGAAACAGATCCCGCAGTCCGTGCAGCAGCTGGCGACCTTCGAGAACAAGCTCTACGGCATACCCGCCGGCAGCGACGGCCGGGTGATCTACTACAACAAGGAGCTGTTCAAGCAGGCCGGTCTGCCCGAGAAGTGGCAACCCACCAGCTGGGACCAGATCATCGAGGCCGGCGAGAAGCTGAAGTCGGTCAAGGACGTCACCCCGATCCAGCTCAATGCCGGCACCGCCATGGGTGAGGCCACCACCATGCAAGGCTTCCTGCCGCTGCTGGCCGGCACCGGCGAAGCGGCCTGGGCCGATGGCAAGTGGACCGGCGCCACCCAGGGTGTGAAAGACGCCCTGAACCTGTACAGCAAGGTATACGGCGACAAGCTTGGCGACCCGCTGCTTCAGAAGGAGGCCAAGGGCCGCGACAAGTCCTTCGCCGAGTTTGCCGAGGGCAAGGTGGGCATGCTGTTCGAGGGCGACTACTTCTGGCGCAGTGTGATCAACCCCAAGGGCGGCGTCGCCCCGATGAAGAAGCGCGACGAGGTCGTGGGCTACGCCAAGATCCCGGCCATGACGGCCGGCTCCGGCGTGAACGGCCAGGACTTCGTCTCCTACTCCGGCGGCGGGGTGCAGACGATCAACCCGAAGAGCAAGAACACCGACCTCGCCTTCGAGCTGATGAAGTTCATGAACTCGGCCGATGCCATCAAGAAGCAGTTGGCCGGCGAGGCCCGGATCACCGCTCGCACCGATGTGAACGACGAGGTGCTGGCGGGCGACCCGATGCTGAGCTTCGTCTCCAAGGATGTCCTGCCCGTCACCTCGTTCCGCCCGCCGCTGGCGGAGTACGCACAGGTCTCCACGCTGCTGCAGGAGGCCACGGCCGCGGTGGTCGACGGCAGGAGCCCGGAGCAGGCGGCGGCCGACTACGCGAAGAAGCTGGAAGGGGCCGTGGGCGGTGCCGGCAACATCAGGTCCTGAGCTCGAAGCCGGAACACCGTCGAAGAGCGAGGACGTGGAGCAGCGCCTGGAGGCACCGGGCGCCCCCTCCAACCGTGTCCAGGCCGGCGGCGATGCCGCCGGCCTGGGCCGGGCCCGCGCCACAGCGTTCATCGTCCCGGCGATGCTGCTGATCGCGGCCTTCCTGCTGTTCCCGGCGGTCTGGACCATCTACCTCGGCCTCACCGACTACCGGCTGACCGGGCTCGCCGCGGCGAACCCGCAGTTCGTGGGGCTGGGCAATCTCCAGAACGCGCTGAGCGACGACCGGTTCGGCAACTCCATGTGGCTGACCGTCGAGTACGTCATCGGCTCGGCCGTCATCGGCCAGGTGCTGCTCGGCTTCGCCGTTGCGTGGGTGATGCGCGAACGGCGCGGGGCGCTCCGCCGCCTCGTCGAGTCGCTGCTGCTGCTCGCCTGGGTGCTGCCCGGCTCCGTGGTGGCGTTCCTGTGGATCGCCCTGCTGGACCGCGACAGCGGCACACTCAACGCCCTGCTCCAGACGCCTGGTACGGGCTGGCTGCTGCAGTACCCGATGGCGTCGATCATTGTGTTCAACATCTGGCGGGGCGCCGCCTTCTCAATGATGCTCTATGCGGCAGCCATCGGGAACGTGCCGCCGTCGCATCTGGAGACCGCCCGGCTGGCCGGCGCCTCCACTTGGCAGCAGCTGCGCGATGTGGTGATCCCGCGGATCAAGGGCCATATCCTGACGAACCTGCTGCTGATCAGCCTGTGGACGTTCAACGACTTCACGCCGTTCATGCTCACCGCCGGCGGCCCGGACGACAAGACCGAGATCATGCCGGTCTTCATCTACAAGCTCGCACTCAACAGCGGCGAGCTGGGCTTCGGCGCGGCGATCTCGGTGCTGATGCTGCTCTTCAACCTGATCATCGCGCTGTTCTATGTGCGGATGCTCAGGTCGCGGAAGGACGATGCCGCATGACCACCGCCGATATCAAGGCGACCAGGCGGGATGCCGCCGAACACGGGGCCGCTGTGGCGCAGGCCCGGCGCGTGCTGCGGCACGCGGGCTTCTACATGTTCATCTGCCTGCTGATCGCGTTCTTCGCACTGCCGCTGCTGTGGCTGCTCGCGGCCCCGTTCGACTCGGCGCCCGGCGTCACCGTCTCACTGCCCGACTTCACCCTGCGGAACTTCCAGGTGCTGGCGGACAACCCGTACGCGCTGCGTTCCCTGGGCAACTCGGTGATCCTGGCCGGCGGCACGGGCGCGCTGACGCTGCTGTTCTCGGCGCTGGCCGCCTATGCGCTGAGCCGGGTGAAGCTGCCGGGCCGGGACATGCTGTTGTACGTCCTGCTGCTGCTGTCGTCGATCGTGACCGGTACGGCGGCCATGGTGCCGCTGTTCAACCTGGCCTTCGAGCTGCATCTCATCGACTCCCAGCTCGGCGTGATCCTTGTCCTCACCGGTGGCATGCTGCCCAGCGCCATCTTCATCCTGAAGGACTTCATGGACGGCACACCGGTGTCGTACGAGGAGTCGGCGCGGGTCTTCGGCGCCTCACCGCTGCAGATCGTGCGCCATATCGTCGTGCCGCTCGTGCGGCCGGGTCTGGCGACCATCGCGGTCTGGTCGGTGGCGCAGGTGTGGGGCAACTTCCTGGTCCCGTTCCTGCTGCTGCGCTCGCCGGAGAAGTCCCCCGCCGCGGTGGTGATGTACACCTTCTACACCGAGGGCGGGCAGCCGAACCTCGCGCTCATCTCCACCTACTCCCTGCTCTACTCCCTTCCGGTGGTCCTGATGTTCCTCTTCGTCAGCTCCCGGTACGGATTCCGGTTCCACGGAGGTATCAAGCGCTGATGGCATCTATCACCATGGGCGAACTCGTCAAGGTCTACCCAGGCGGAGTACGCGCGCTGGACTCCATCGGCCTGACGGTCGAAGACGGCGAGTTCTTCGCCTTGCTCGGGCCATCCGGCTGCGGCAAGACCACCCTGCTGCGCACCATCGCCGGCCTCGAAGCCTCCAGCGGCGGCTCGATCCAGATCGGCGACCGGGATGTGACGAACACGGCACCCGGGCAGCGGGATGTGGCGATGGTCTTCCAGGACTACGCCTTGTTTCCGCACATGACGGTCACCGAGAACATCGCCTATCCGCTGCGCATCAAGAAGGTCCAGACGGCCGAACGTACGGAGAAGGCCGCCGAGACGGCCGCCGAGCTGGGCCTGAGCGACTATCTGGCACGCCGCCCCGGGCAGCTGTCCGGCGGGCAGCAGCAGCGCGTGGCGCTGGCCCGGGCGATGGCATGCCATCCGAAGGTCTTTCTCTTCGACGAGCCCCTGTCCAATCTCGATGCCCGGATGCGCCTGGAGGCCCGTACCTTCCTCAAGCGCCTCCAGCGTGAACTCGGCGTCACCACCGTCTTCGTTACCCACGACCAGGCCGAAGCGCTGGCGCTGGCCGACCGGATCGCGGTGATGGAGGGCGGCCGGATCCGCCAGCTGGGCACGCCGAAGGAGGTGTTCCACCGGCCGGCCAACACCTTTGTGGCCTCGTTCATCGGCTCCACCCCGATGAACCTGCTGGACGCGGTGGTGTCCGGCGGGAACCTGGTCATCGGCGATCAGCGGCTGCCGGTGCCCCCCGAGTACGCGGGCGGTGCGCTGGGCGACGGGGAGAAACTGGTCCTCGGTATCCGTCCGGAGTACCTCTCGTACTCCACCGAGCCGGTCCAGGACGCCTTCTCCGGCGAGGTCACGGTGATCGAGAACCTGGGCAGCGCCCAGCTGGTGACGCTGCACGGTGGGGCGGGCTTCGTCCAGGTCGTCGTCGACGAGGAGGTCTTCCTCAAGGCCGGCGACAAGGGCTATGCGACACCACGCACCGACCGGGTGCTGCTGTACCGCGACGGCGACCTCATCGACGCCGGAGGCGACGCCGCGGCCAGGGATGCCGCCGGCCGTAAGGCGGAAACCGCCGCATGACCGTCACCACCACCGTCCACCGCGGCCGCTGGTCGCTGGGGGACCGGCTGGAGCTGATGCTCCGGGAGCTTCCCTTCGAGGTGGCTCCCGGAGCGGCGGCGGTCACCGTCGAGCTGGAATTCGACCGCGCGCAGGGCGTGCTGGACCTTGGCTGTCTCGGCGCGGACGCCTTCCGCGGCTGGTCGGGCGGCGCCCGCGACACCTACACGGTGGCCGCGGACTGGGCGACGCCCGGCTATCTCAAGGGCGAGCCGGAGCCCGGCCTCTGGCACGTACTGCTGCGGCTGCACCGTATCCCGCCAGGCGGCCTGGACTACCAGGTGCGGGTGACCACCTCGACGACCTGCCCCGCCCCCCTGCCCCCGCCCGTCGCGCCGAAGCCGGTGGCCGGGCGGCCGCCGGCCCGCGAGCGCCGGGATCTCCCGGCGTCCGGCGAAATGCTCTGGTACGCCGGCGACTTCCACAGCCACACGGTGCACAGCGACGGCGCCCTCACCGTTCCGGAGCTGGCCCGGCTGGCTTGCGACGAGGGTCTGGACTTCCTCGCCGTCACCGACCACAACACGGTCAGCCACCACCCGGAGCTCCCGGCCGTGGGAGCCCGCTACGGCATCAGTCTGCTCCCCGGCCAGGAGGTCACCCGCGACGAGGGCCACGCCAACGTCTTCGGCGACACCGGCTGGGTCGACTTCCGTCAGCCCGCCGACTCCTGGTTCCAGCACGCCCGCACACACGGCGGCGTGATGTCCCTGAACCACCCGCTGGGCGGCGACTGCGCCTGGCGGTTGCCGCTCGCCGACCGGCCCCGGCACGCCGAGGTGTGGCACTCCGGCTGGTTCGACCGCCGCTGGGGGGCGCCGCTGTCCTGGGCCCAGGCGTGGCGGCCTGATGTCATCGCCATCGGCGGCAGCGACTTCCACCGCCACGGCAACGACGGGCGGCCAGGCTCCCCCACCACCTGGCTGCTCGCCGAAGACGACAGCCCCGCAGCCCTGCTCGCTGCCCTGGCGGCCGGGCGTACGGCGGTCTCCGCAGGTCCCGGTGCACCCCTGCTGCTGCGGCTCGGGGACGAACTTCTCGCGCTCGGCGCCGAAGGCACCGCGCTCGTCCGCCCCGACGGACGGCGAGAGCTCGTCCACGCGGACCGCACCACCTTTCCCGCTGAGAGCGGGGCGCACCGTCTGGAAAGTCACGAGAACGAGGTGATCGCACTGTGTCAGTGAGCATCCGGGTGGCTAACGCACCGGTCAATTTCGGCATCTACGCGGCCGACAGAGCCCCGTTCACCGCCACCGAGCTGCTGAGCGCGCTGGCCGAGGCGGGCTACGAAGGCGTCGATTCCGGACCGATCGGCTATCTGGGCGCGGTCGACACCCTCCCGGGCCGGCTCGCGGACGCCGGCCTGGCCCTGGCGGGCGGCTGGATCGACCTGCGCTACGGCGCCGAGGACGGCTTCAGCGCCGACCAGGCCGGTCTTGAGGCGGCCCTCGATGTCTTCACCGCCGTTCCCGTCCCCGACGCGGCCTTCGCTCCGCGCCCCACCCTTGCCTGCCCGGACAACGCCCAGCGGATGGCCCACCCGGGCATCGCCCACGGCACGGTCGAGGACTGGGCGGGCTTCGCCGCACGCGTGCAGCGGGCCGCGGACCGGTGCCGGGAGCGTGGTCTGGAGCCGGTGTTCCACCACCACCTGGGTACCGATGTGGAGAGCGCGCAGGAGGTCGAGAAGCTCCTCGAGGCCACCGATGTCTCACTCTGCCTCGACACCGGCCACCTCTATCTGGCCGGCGGCGACCCGCTGGCGGCGCTGCGCGACTGGGCGCCCCGGATCAAGCAGGTGCACATCAAGGACGCCTCCCGCGAGGCCATGGAGCGCACCCGCGCCGCGGGCGGCGACTTCACCCGGGCGGTACGCGACGGTGCCTTTCCCGTGCTTGGCACGGGCGAGATCGAGATCACCGAGGTCGTGGCCGTACTGCAGGAGACCGGCTACACCGGCTGGGCCGTGATCGAGCAGGACGCACCCGAGACGGGCCGCGAGCCCGCCGGCCTTCTCGCCGACCAGCGGACCAACCGTGAGGTGCTGCGAAAGGCGGGCCTGTGACGACCGACCGCGTCCGGGTCGCGGTGGCCGGCCTCGGCACCATCGCCCAGACCGTCCATCTGCCCCTGCTGGAACGCCTCGGCAGCCGCTTCACACTCTCCGCCGTCGCGGACGTCTCGCCGTCCGTGGCCGAGCGGACCGGGGAGCGCTACGGTGTCCCGGCCGAGCGCCGCTTCACCAGCGTCGACGCCATGCTGCAGGCGGGCGGCTTCGACGCCGTACTGCTGTTGACCTCCGGCACCCATGCCCCGGCCGCCGCCGACGCGCTGCGCCGCGGCTACCACGTGCTGGCCGAGAAACCCCTGGGCTACGCCCAGCAGGAGATGGCCGAACTGGAGGGTCTCGGCGAGGAGCTGACGGCCCGGCTGATGGTCGGCTACATGAAGCAGTACGACCCGGCGGCGCAGCAGCTGACCGCGCTGGTCGATGAGGCCGGCGGCCCCGCCGCGATCCACCACATCGACGTGACCGTGCTGCACCCCTCTTCGCAGTCGCAGCTGGCCTTCGCCCAGCTGCCGCCGCCCGCCGGCGACGTCTCCCCTGAGCTGCTGGCCGAGCTGCGCGCCGCAGGGGACAAGCCACTGCGCGCCGCTCTCGGCGAGGACGCGCCCGCCGCGCTGCGCGAGCTGTACGGCATCATCATGAACAGCGTCTGCCACGAGTTGTCCCTGATCCGGCTGCTCGCCGGGCCTCCGTCCACCGTCGACCACGCCGTGATGTGGCCCGCCAGGAGCGCGGGCCCCGGTGACGCGCCGTCCCTCGAGCTCTCCGGTGAACTGCGGGGCGGCGGCCGCTACGGCATCCGCTGGCTCTACCAGCCCGACTATCCGGCCTACCGGGAGACAGTGGCCGTACACCACGCCACGGGGAGCGCGGAGCTGGTCTTCCCGGCCCCGTACTTCCTCAACGCCCCCACCCTGCTGATCACGACGACGGGCCGCGAGGAGCAGCAGACCCGTACCGAGTTCCGCTCCCCCGTGAGCGGCTTCGAGGCCGAGCTGACCGCCTTCCACCGGCTCGTGACCCAGGGCGTACCGCCCCTGTCGGGGGTCCCGGACGCGGCCGCCGACATCGCCTTCGCACAAGCGGCCGTCCGGCGCCTCGCCGATCGTGACGGCCTGACCACCGCCGGGGAGTCCGCGCATGAGTGACAGCCACGAGCTCGTAGTGGTCCCGCACACCCACTGGGACCGCGAGTGGTATCTGCCCTTCCAGCGTTTCCGGCTGCAGCTGGTGGCGCTGCTGGACGAGCTGCTGGACCGGATGGAGGCCGACCCGCGCCACCGGTTCACCCTGGACGGACAGATGGCCGCGGTGGACGACTATCTGGAGGTACGCCCGGAGGCCCGCGAGCGGATGACGGCACTGGTGAAGTCCGGGCGGCTCGCCATCGGTCCGTGGGACATCCTGATGGACGAGTTCCTGTGCTCCGGTGAGCAAATCGTCCGCAATCTGGAGCGCGGGATCCGCCGCTCCGGCGAGCTGGGCGGCACGATGCCCGTCGGCTATCTTCCGGACATGTTCGGCCATATCGCGCAAATGCCGCAGATCCTGCGCGGCGCGGGTCTCGACCACGCCTGCGTCTTCCGCGGCGTGCCCGGCGCCGTCACGTCGGACACCTTCGCCTGGGTCTCCCCCGACGGCACCGCGGTGCGCACCCGCTACCTCCCGGCCGGCGGCTACGGCAACGCCGCGGGCCTCCTCGCCGACCGCGGCACGGTGGCCGAACGACTGCGGGAGCTGCATGAGCGGATGAGCGCCTGGACGCTGCCGGAGAGCGGGCCACTGCTCGGCATGTACGGCTCGGATCACACCGCGCCGGCGACCGACGCCCCCGATCTGCTGGCCGCGGCGGGCAAGGAGACGGGCATCGGAGTGCGGCTGGCCACCCTGGCGGCGTTCTTCGAGGGGCTGCCCGCAGGTACCGACGGCCTGCCGCTGGTGCACGGCGAGCTCCGCAGCCACGCCCGCGCGAACATCCTGCCCGGCGTCAACTCCATCCGCCCGGAGCTGAAGCGGGCGATGAGCCACGCGGAGCGCTGGGTCGAGCGCTACGCCGAGCCGATGGCCGCGCTCTACGGCGACGGCGGCGAGCAGCGGTTCCTTGACATGGCCTGGCAGAGGCTGATCGCCGTCAGCTGCCATGACTCGGTCACCGGCTGCGGCTGCGACGAGACCGCCGTCCAGGTCGGCGCCCGGATGGCGGAGGCCGAGCAGCTGGGCCAGGCGGTGTGCGAGCTGATCGGGCAGCGCCGGGCGGCGGCGGTCCCGCAGGACGCGCTGCTGGTCTTCAACCCCTCGCCGCGACAGCGCTCCGGTGTCGTCTTCGCCGAGGTCGACCGGCCGGGTGTGGAGGTGCTCGCCGACGACCGGGACCTGCCGGCGGAGGTCGCGCTCACCCGTATCCACGGAACCGAGCTGTACGGGCGGCACATCACCTCCTGGTCGCTGAGCGAGGACGGCTCGACGCTGACCTTCGCTGTGGCCCGCCACGAGTCGGCCGCCTTCGATGTTGCCGAAGTGCGCGAAGCGCTCGGCGAGGGCTGGCGTGAGCGCCGCCTGCGCGTGCGTATCCTCACATCGCCCGGCGAAAAGGTGCCCGTCTGGGCCGAGGTCCCCGCGCTCGGCTACGCCGCCGTGCGGACGCCGGACCAGGGCTCGCCCGCCGACGCCGCGCTGCCGCCGAACGACGTGCGCTGCGACGGCCGGGTGCTGGACAACGGCCTGGTACGGGTCGAGATCGCCGGCGACGGCACCTTCAGCCTGACCGACGCGGACGGCACCACGACCGCCGGCCTCGGCTCGCTCGTCGACGGCGGTGATCTGGGCGACACCTACAACTACGCCCCTCCGGCCGCCGATGTGCTGGTTGCCGAGCCCGAGTCGGTACGGATCACACGCACCGCCGACTCCCCGCTCTGCGCCGCGCTGGAGGTCGAGCGGCGCTACAGCTGGCCCGCCACCGGCGACTTCGCCGTGGACGGCCGCTCGGCCCGCACCGAGCCGGTCACCGTCACCCTGAGCGTCGAACTGCGCGCCGCCGAGCCGTACGCCCGGATCGGTGTCGAATTCGACAACCGCTGCGACGACCACCGGCTGCGCCTGCACCTGCCGCTGCCGGAGCAGGCCGAGTCTTCCTTCGCCCAGGGCCAGTTCGCGGTGGTCGAACGCGGTCTGACCGCGGAGGGCGGCGGCGGGGAGTACCCGCTGCCGACGTTCCCCGCCGCGGGCTTCGTCGCGGCGGGCGGGCTCGCGGTGCTCCTGGACGAGTACAGCGAGTACGAGCTGGTCAAGGAGGGCCGCGAGCTGGCGCTCACCTTGCTCCGCTCGTCCGGTCAGATCTCCCGCAACCGGATCCCGCTGCGCGACGAGCCGGCCGGCCCGCAGGTGCCGACGCCGGGTGCGCAGAGCCGCGGCCTCCGCTCGGTATCGCTGGCCCTGCTGCCGTACGCCGGTGCCTGGACCTCGGCGTCGGATGCGGTGCTGCGGGCGGCGGAGGAGTTCCGGCACGGCCTGTACGCCGTCCCGGGCGCGGCCGAGGCGTCCGCGCCGCTGCCGGAACCGGAGCGCGGTCTCGCGGTCGAGGGCCCCGGCGTGGTGCTGACCAGCGCCCGCGAACGGGACGGCTGGAGCGAGGTGCGCGTCGTCGCCGAGGGCGGCGCGGACACCGTGGCCGTGGTCGAAAGCGGCTTCACCCGGGCCCGGCGCTGCGATCTGCTGGGCCGCCCCGGCGAGGAGCTGCCCGTGGACGGGGGCGTGCTGCGGCTGCCGCTGCGCGCCTGGGAGATCGCGACCGTTCAGCTGGGCCACTGAGCGGCCAGGACCGCCCTGCCGGAGGAGACATGAACGCAAACCAGGCGCCGGAAACACCCTTCGACGTGATCACCACGGGTCGCATCGGTGTGGACATCTACCCCCCGCGGACCGGCGTACCGCTGCGCGCGGTGGAGTCCTTCGGCGAGTTCCTGGGCGGATCGGCCACCAATGTGGCTGTCGCCGCCGCGCGGCTCGGCTGCCGCGCGGCGGTGATCAGCCGCACCGGGCGAGACCCGTTCGGCGAATACTGCCGCCAGGCGCTGACCGCCGAGTTCGGCGTGGACGCGCGGTGGGTCACGGAGGTGCCGGAGTACCCGACCCCGGTCACCTTCTGTGAGATCATCCCGCCCGATGACTTCCCGCTGTACTTCTACCAGCTGCCGAAGTCGCCGGATCTGGAGATCCACTCGAAGGAGCTGAACCTCGCCGCGATCTGCGCGGCCCGGATCTTCTGGATGACCGGAACCGTGCTCTGCGAGCAGCCCAGCCGCACGGCGACCATGGCGGCCCTGGCCGCCAGGAGCGAGGCGCGTACGGCGAAGGAGGCGGGCGCGGGCGCCGCGCAGACCGCCACCGTCTTCGACCTGGACTGGCGCCCGATGTTCTGGCACTCCGGTCCCGAGGAGGCGCGCGCGTACTACACGCAGGCACTACGCCACGCGACGGTCAGCGTCGGCAACCTTGAGGAGTGCGCGCTCGCCACCGGCGAGCGCGAGCCCCGTGCCTGTGCCGAGGCGCTGCTCGCCGCCGGGGTCGAGCTGGCCGTCGTCAAACAGGGCCCCAAGGGCGTCCTGGCCGTGCACCGGGACGGCGGCGAGGCCGAGGTCCTGCCGCACCCGGTCGAGGTGGTCAACGAGTTCGGCGCGGGTGACGCGTTCGGCGGGTCCCTGTGTCACGGTCCGCTGTCGGGCTGGGACCTGACAGCGATCATGCGCTACGCGAACGCGGCTGGCGCCCTGGTCGCCTCCCGCCGCGCCTGCTGCTCCGCGATGCCGACCACCGCCGAGGTCGACGCGCTTCTCAGCTCCGCTGAGGTGCCGGGGTGAATGCTCCTTGTGCTCCGCCCTCAGACCTCCACGGGAGCAGGGCGGTTGCGGCAGCGCGTAGGCAGATGACTCCTTGAGCACCGCAAGTCAGAAAGAGACACTTCCAGTTGAGCCTCACTATCTCCGACCTCACCGCCGTTCGATCGAGCCACCCCGAAGCGATCGCCGAGGCCGCCGCCCGGCGGGTCCGCCGCCCGCTGGTGGGCGACGGTGGACGACTGATGATCGTCGCGGCCGACCATCCGGCGCGCGGAGCCCTCGCCGTCGGGGGACGGCGGCTCGCCATGGCCAACCGCAACGAGCTGCTCGACCGCCTCACCATCGCCCTGTCCCGGCCGGGCGTGGACGGTGTGCTCGCCACCGCCGACATCCTTGACGACCTGCTCCTACTGCAGGCCCTCGACAACAAGGTGGTGCTGTGCTCGATGAACCGGGGCGGGCTGGCCGGCTCGTCCTTCGAGCTGGACGACCGGTTCACCGGCTATCGCCCGCAGGACATCGAGCGGCACCGCTTCGACGGCGGCAAGCTGCTGCTGCGGATCGACTACGACGACGCCGGCTCACTGGCGACCATGGAGTCGGCGGCTCGGGCGATCGACGAGATGGCGGAGCGGCGGCTGCCGATCTTCGTCGAGCCGTTCATCTCGCGGCGCGTGGACGGCCGACTGTGCAACGACCTCAGCGGCGAGGCCGTCACCACCGCGATCGCGGTGGCCTCCGGCCTTGGCGGCACCTCGGCCTACACCTGGCTGAAGCTCCCGGTCACCGCCGATCCTGACGACATGGCCGAGGCGGTGGAAAGCTCCACACTGCCCGCTGTGGTGCTGGGCGGCGAGGTCGGCAGGGAACAGGACGCCACCTACGAGAAGTGGCGCAAGGCACTTTCGCTGCCCACCGTGCGCGGACTGGTCGTTGGCCGCTCCCTGCTCTATCCGCCGGACGGCAATGTGGCGGCGGCGGTCGACACGGCCGTCGCGCTGCTTTGACCGGTTGGGGACCAAGAGAAGCCGACAACATGACGCTGGATCCAATCCATCGGCCCCGGCACCACCAAGCTCGTCACCGGCCCCAAGGGGCGCCGGCCAGAGACGGAACTGCGGACCACCCAGCAGGACGTCCGAGCCTCACAGCCGCATGCAAACGTGCTCACGCTGGCACGCGAGCAAGCCACCGCACTCCGAAAACGCCCTGGGAGATGATCTTCTACCGGAGGCCCGCCAAGGCATCCGAGACCAACCACCCCAAGCCCCTGACCAGCACGGATAAACATCCGGTCTGGTGGTGATCTTGACCGAACCTCATTCGGGACGAAGGGGTCATGGGTTCAAATGCCGCCGCCCGACCGTTAGGGCGATGACACTCACGGGGTGATCACGCACGAGCCGGGCGGCCTTCGGTGCGGCCGGAATTCAACACTACAGTTCCGTTGCATACATCAGCCCATGAAGCTCAGCCGGACCTTTCGCCGGGGGTTGTCGCGGTTGGTGTCCGCCGAACTCCGTCAAGACAACCCGCAGCATCGCCGGGCCTCACCCGGAAGCCCCGTCCTGGTGCGGGCGGCTCAGCATGCGGGAACCGGTGGGCGACAACTGCTCGACCTGTTATGGACCAGCCGAATCGTGTTTCCGCCGCGCTTCACACCGTTCCGTGATCGCACATGAGCGGTCATCACGTGCGAGAGGGTGGACCGGCAACGTTCAGCACAAGCGCCGCGGCGAGTATCTGCGGCGGCTTCGTCGACATCGACTGCTGCTGGTCGAGCAATGCGAGACGGTCTCGGAGCCGTGCATCGAGCCCGGCAGCCTTGCGGTGGAGGCTCGCGGAGGACTCCTTGGGCTTCTCGCCCCTCCGTTCCTTCTCGGAGGCCGCCGCAGCGTCGAGGAGCAGTCGCTCCTTCTCGGAGGTCAGGCGCTCGGTCACCAGTTCACGGGTCCTGACCAACTCTGCCAGGCGACGGGGCTGGACCTCGGCCAGGTACGCGGGAAGCCGGTTGGCGATGATCCAGCTGGTCGCCCTGGCCTCGGCGTCGGCGAGCCAGGGAAGACGGCACGCGATGTCGGCGGACGCGCCGTGGGGCGCATCGGCGCAGTCGAGGTAGGGCGCGGGGCCGGCCGGCCGCACAGTGCCGCGGCTGTCGACGTAGACGTAGGCGAACCGTCGGGCCACCGACGCACCGGTGGCATCCGCGACCTCCTCGACCATCCCGACGAGGAGGTGCGGTTCTTCGAGGGTGGCCGAGACGAGGACTGTGCCCCGGTTGAGTGCGCCCTCGAAGGTCCGGATGGTCTCGGCCATGACGGCGTCGTGCAGCGGGTGGCCTGGGACGAGCAGGTCGACGTGGGCACGGGCGTCGGGCGGGACATCGTCGAGGTCGAAGGTGACGTGTTCATAGCTGGCGGCGACGGGCCCGTTGCCTGCCGAACGGACGCGCTGCGGCACGTGGGCTATCTCGTGGCGCCCCTGTTCGCGTGCGGCGATCCGGCCGCCGAGCCGGGTGAAGGCGCCCTTGAAGACCGATGCGATGTCGTCAGGCTGAAGGCGTCGGGCGTGGGCTTCGTCCATCGCGGCACGCAGGGCGCGGAGATCGGCGTCCGAGAAGTGCTCGACAGCGAGCGCACGCTCGTCCAGGAGGCCCCTGAGGCCGTCTCCGACGGTGCTGTCGATGACCTCGTACATTCGATGTCTGACGGCCGGCTGCTCGCCGTACTGGATGGCGTCCAGGAGCAGGTCTCGCAGCGGGGTCTCGGCGAACGCCTGCCCCAGGACGTCGAAGACCTTCCCGCCGTACGTCTCGCGCATCTGGTCGAGCTTCTCCAGCAGGCGCGTGAAGACCTCACCTTCGCGGGTGTTGGAGGCGACGAGGTTCCAGAGTCGGCAGACCTCCTCCTGGCCGATGCGGTGGATGCGGCCGAAGCGCTGTTCGATGCGGTTGGGGTTCCAGGGCAGGTCGTAGTTGACCATCAGATGTGCGGCCTGCAGGTTGAGTCCCTCGCCGGCGGCGTCGGTGGCCAGCAGGATCCGCACATCACGGTTCTTGGTGAACTCCTCGGTGATCTGCCGCCGCTCCGCCCGGCGTACGCCACCGTGGATGGCCCTGACGGCACCGGGCTTGCCCAGCAGCGACCCGATCTTGTCCTGCAGGTAGCGGAGGGTGTCGCGATGCTCGGTGAAGATGATGAGTTTCCGTGGCCTGCCGTTGGCGTCCGTCACCAGCGCGTGATCCCGGAGAAGGGCGGACAGCTCGGTCCACTTGCGGTCCGTACCTGCCTCCCGGACCCGCTGCGCCGTCTTCACCAACGCCCTCAGCTCGATGAGCTCGACGTCGAGTTCCTCGACCGTCTGCGCCGCCGTCGCGGCATCGAGCAGTTCCTCCTCCAGCGTTTCGATCTCTTCGGCATCCAGCTCGTCAGTGTCGAAGTCGGCGGGATGGATTGCGGGCATGCTCTCGCGAGAGGTCCCGTCGAGGATCTCCTGTCTCTTGCGCTCCAGGCGGTCAGTACGCCGCACCAGGCTCCTGTAGATCGCCTCCGGACTGGAGGCCAGGCGTCGCTGCAGTACGGTGAGTGCGAAACCGACCGTGTTCCTGCGCTTGCCACCGACGCGGTCGGCGCGGTTCATCCCCTCACGGACATATCGGGTGACGTCCTCGTACAGGTCGTACTCGAGTGCCGTGAGCTCGTAGGGGACGGTCTCCGCTATGCGCTCGGGAAAGAGTTTCCTGCCCTCGAAGGTGAGCAGGTCTTCCTTGGTCATGCGCCGCATGATCCCGCTGACGTCGGCGCTCCTCTTCTGTCTGCCCTCGAACCGGTCACGGTCCAGAAGGGTGAGGAAGAGCTGGAAGTCCTCCTCCTTCCCCGAGTGCGGGGTCGCCGTCATCAGGAGCAGGTGACGAGTGATCTCGCCGAGCATCTCGCCGAGCTGGAACCGCTTGGTCTTCTCCACCTTGCCCCCGAAGTAGCGGGCACCCATGCGGTGCGCCTCGTCGACGACGATCAGATCCCACTCCGTCTCTTGGAGCTGGTCCTTCAGGTGCTCGTTACGGGAGAGCTGATCCATGCGGGCGATCAGCAGCGGGTGGGTCTCGAAGACGTTGACATGGGGCTGGGAGTCGATGAGCTGATTCGTGAGCAGGTCGAAGCGTAGGCCGAACCTGAAGAAGAGCTCGTCCTGCCACTGATCGACCAGGCCTCCCGGAGCCACGATGAGGCACTGCTTGACGTCTTCGCGCAGCAGAAGTTCCTTGATGTAGAGACCAGCCATGATTGTTTTTCCCGCGCCCGGATCGTCGGCGAGCAGGAAACGCAACGGTGTACGGGGCATGAGTTCGCCGTACACGGCGCGGATCTGATGCGGAAGCGGCTGAACGTCGCTGGTGGCCACGGCGAGCATCGGGTCGAACAATCCGGCCAGTGAGATCCGCTGGGCCTCCGCGGCCAGTATGAAGTCGACAGCGGGCGCATCAAAGGCGCGGTTGCCACCATGGGCGACGCTCAGCCTGTCCTCGTCCTTACGGAAGACGACGCGCTGATCGAGGCCGCCCCCGGCGGTCTTGTAGGTGAGCTCGACCGCGTTCGCACCGTGCCACTGGGCGGCGATGACCGTGACTGCCTCCGCCGGCATGAGTCCGCTGATCCGCAGTCCCGGCTTGAGCTCCTCGAGCAGCACGTCCACAACCTCCTGCTTGGCAGCCGGAGAACGCTACTCGGACGTTCCGGCGGTTCCCTGATCCCGTCGACTTCGTCAACCGGGGTCGCTAATCTTCCCAGAGGTCGTGCGAGTGGCGGGGGTAATGGAGCGAGAAGCACGTCAGCACCTGCGTGGTGTGGTGGAGGAGATCAGCGGGTGGCGCAAACTCGCGGTACAGATCGTCGAGCAGCGTGAGCCGGTCGAGACAGCGGCGGAAGAAGCCGCCAGGCAGCTCCTCGGACGCGTGACGTCAATCGGGACCGGTGGCAACACCGCATGGCGTGCACTGCAGCTCGCGCCGTCCGATGCCGACCTGGTCACCTCCCTGGCCCGCCGCCAGGCTCTTCCGGAACTCAGCGTCCCTGTCCGGCAGGGCATCCACCAGTTGACCGGCGACGCCGACCGGGCACTGACGGCTGTCCGGGCGCTGTTCGGTGCACGCCGCATGTTCTCGGGCAAGAGCCGCAAGAACGAAGCGGGGCAGGCTGCGGCCTACCTGGTCTCGCTGCACGAGCAGGTCGCGAGCACTCGGCTCGTCACCGAGCTGGCAGGCCTGGCGGCCCGGGACGGAAGTGCCATCCCCCCGGTCGGCCTCCCGGCCGTCCTCGATGACTCCGTCGGCTTCGGCCACCGCCTCGGCGCCCGGGCCGAACTCGTCGAACGCCATGAACTGGACGCCGCCAGGACCGCGCTCGCCGCGATGGACCGGGCCCTGGACCGCGAGAACGAGTTCAGAACGGCAGTCAGCGCCGCCGGCGATGCCGTACGGCAGGGCGAGGTGCGCAAGCTGCTCGCCGAAATGCCCGTCGAGCGGCTCAAGGACGCAACCAGCGGCCAGCTGCGCATCAACGCGCTGATCGATGCCGGGATCCGGAACGTGCAGCAGGTCCTCGACCAGAGATCGCGGCTTCGATCGCTTCCCGGAGTCGGTGAGACGACGGGCAACCGGATGGTCGGCGCCGCACGGACCATCTGGCAGACCACGCTGGACGAGATGCCGGTCCGCATCGACATCAAGAACCGATCCCAGGCCGCCACAAAGCTGCTCACGGCGCTGCGGGCGTGGGACGCGGCACGCTCGATCCGGAGCGCGACAGCGGACCTCGCCGCGGCCGACGCGATACGACCGCTCCTCCAACGCCTTAAATCCAAGACCTCCCACGTGGCTCTCGTCCCCCAGGCCCGGACCGTCGCCGAGTTGCGTACCGCGCTGGCGGCCGTCGAGCGCCGCGGGGCGATGCTCAACGGTGGGGCTGACGCCGCAGGCGGTGATCCATGGGAGGATTTCATCGCCCGCCCGGCCGACTACTACTCGATGCTCGCGGAGCTCGGATTCCTGGCCGACGACGCCGAGAAGAGCCATGGCGACCTACCGACCGAGATCGTCGAGGCCGTCAGGGAACTCAAGCTCGACACCAGCCATCTGAAGGCGTCCCTGCGTGGGTACCAGTCATTCGGTGCCCGCTTCGCGCTCGTGCAGCGAAAGGTCATCATCGGCGACGAGATGGGGCTGGGGAAGACGGTTGAATCACTCGCCGTACTCACCCACCTGCGTGCCAAGGGATCCTCCCACTTCCTGGTCGTCTGCCCAGCCGCTGTCGTGACCAACTGGGTGCGCGAAGTCCAGGCCAAGTCCGACCTGCGCGCGTATCGCCTGCACGGGCCCGGTCGCGACGACGCGCTGAAGTCCTGGATCCGCAGCGGTGGAGTTGCGGTCACCACCTATGACATTCTCGGCTGGCTGGACGGCCGGATCCCCGAACGCGCGGTACCCGCTTGCCTGGTGTTCGACGAAGCGCACTACATCAAGAATCCGCACGCCCAGCGAACCCGGCGCTCCACGGCTTTGATCAACCGCTCGGAGCGAGCGATCCTGCTGACCGGCACCCCGCTGGAGAACCGGATCGAGGAATTCCGCAATCTCGTCGGCTACCTCCGGCCAGACCTGTCGATCAGCGCCTCGGAAATCGCTCCTCGCCAGTTCCGGAAGCAGGTGGCACCGGCCTACCTGCGGCGCAATCAGGAAGACGTCCTCACGGAACTCCCGGAGCGGTTCGAAGTAGAGGAATGGATGCCGATGTCCAGCGTCGACGCACAGCTTTACCGAGCGGCGGTCGTCGAGGGCAACTTCATGGCCATGCGTCAGGCGGCGCTACGTGCCGGCGTCAAGTCCGAGAAGGTCCAGCGCCTCATCGACATCGTCCAGGAGGCGGAGGACAACAAACGCAAAGTGCTGGTCTTCTCGTACTTCCGTGAAGTCCTTGAGACGGTTGCGTCGGTCCTTCCAGGGAAGGTGTTCGGGCCCCTCACCGGTTCCGTTCCTGCCGCGAAGCGACAGAGCATGGTCGATGATTTCTCCCAAGCCCCCCACGGGGCAGTCCTCGTCGCACAAATCGTGGCAGGCGGCGTAGGCCTGAACATTCAGTCGGCATCGGTCGTCGTGATCTGCGAGCCCCAGCTCAAGCCGACTACCGAATGGCAAGCCATCGGCCGCTCCCACAGGATGGGACAGTTGGAGTCGGTACAAGTACACCGCCTGCTCTCCGAAGAAGGCGTCGACCAGCGCATCGTTGAGATCCTGGCGCGCAAGAACCAACTGTTCGCGGAGTTCGCCCGCGTCTCCGAAACCGCCGACAGCGCCCCGGAAGCGTTCGACATCACGGACGCAGAACTGGCGAGGGAGATCGTGGCGGCCGAGCGCGAGCGCCTACTCACGGGCAGCTGACGGACGCGGGACACGAAGCCTGCGGGCGATCGAGTTCTACGGTCAGCGAACGGCAGGGCAGATCCCCGATCATCACCAGCAACCGGCTCCCAGCGACCGGTATCCCCCTCTTACCCAATCTCCGTCGTCGCCGAGTCACTATCGGCCCGGCTCATCGACACCAGCCACCAGGTCATCATGAACGGCCCCAGCTACCGCCCGGACAAGCGCCCCACCTAAGACCCCCGGTATCGTTCCCGGATGCCCCCGGTGAACCTGCGTCACGCAGTCCGCGCGATCATCCTCGACCAGGACGACCGCATCCTGCTGTGTCGGTTCGCCATCCCGAAGCCAGACGGGACGATCGTCGTCTGGGCAGCCCCCGGCGGGGGCGTCGAAACCGGCGAGACTGTCCTGACGGCCCTGCGCCGGGAACTGCACGAGGAGGTGGGCCTCACCCTCGACGCAGGCCCGCCCCACGTGTGGCACCAAGAGGTCGTCGACCCCGGACACGCGACCGGTTACGACGGCGTGATCAACGACTACTTCGTCATACGCACCGCGTTCTTCAACCCGCGGGGGGGCACTGTCCGACGAGGAACTCACCGCCGAGCACATCACCAGGCTGCAGTGGTGGCGGCCGCAGGACATCACCGACTACGACGGCGCCGACCTGTTCTCACCCTGCGACCTCGCCAGTGCGCTGGCGACACTCATCTCCAGCGGTCTTCCCGACCGCCCGGTGCCACTCGGCTTGTGATCCACAGCCACCACCCACCCCCGGACGATCGCCGTACAGCTTGGACCGGAACCGGACCCGCGCCTGGGGAATCAACAGATCTCGGCCGGTTGCAGGACCTCTGGCCACAGGCGTTCCTCCAGCGGGGTCCTGCGGTGCCGGACCCCGGCATCGCGGAGTCCTGCCATCGCCACGTCCCGGTACGGACTGGCCGCGAGCTCCTGGGCCGCGTCAGCCCGTACGTCCTCATCGAGGCGGCGGGCGGCAGCCGTGTCGAGCGCCTTCTGCAGCATCGACCGAGGGCCGTCGGCCAGGCCCCCGATCAGCCGTAGCCAGTCGGCGCGGTCCGCGGTGGCGGCGATGCGGGTGAGCGGCTTCTGCCACTTCCATCCCAGGCGGGTGACGTGGTGCGGGTCGGTCATGCCGGCTCCGGCCGTTCGCCGCGCGACCTCCAGTGTCACCGCGACGGCTCGGCCGGGATCGATCGCGCACAGGCGCTCGGCGAGGAATCCGGCTCCCGAGTCGTGGATCGTCGCGGTGCCAGAGGCGTGCCGAACCTGCTCGGCCACGACGTCGACGGCTGCCACGACGGCGTCCTCGGTGGACAACGGCGCGAAACGGCAGCGGAGGAACGACCGCAGGAGGGCGATCTCCTCGGAGGAGGAACCGGGCACGTCCGCCGTTGCCAGGACCGCGTCCAGTCCCTCCCAGCCTGGCTCGCCGCCGACGGCCGCGACCGAGGACAGATCGTGGCCGTTCCAGTGCCGCATGACCTGACAGGCGGTCGTCCACTGGCGGTTGCGCACTCTCGCGGCGAGCTCGGTCTGTACGGCGAGTGACGGCCGGTCAGCGGCCCCCATCCGTACGAGATCGCCCCACAGGCGCAGGGCAGCCAACTTGACGATTGCGTCCGGACACCGACCTGTGTCCCACAGATCGGCGCACCAGCCGGCCAGTTCGGGCCCGAAGCGGTCGAACAACGCGCAGGCCGGGTCGGCGGGCGGCCCGGGTTGTTCAACGGTCCGCTTGGCCAAAGCCGCCAGCCAAGGGATGTCGGCCGTGGGCACCCGGAAGCGCAGGGCGTCGAGAACCATCCGGTGGGCTTGCGGGGCGTGGTCTGCGAGCGCCGTCTGGATCAGCGCGCTCATCCTGTCCCGGGCTCGCGACCCGTGGTAGACGTCCCCGCCCCGGAACGTGGGCCACGCATTACGCCCTCGGGCCAGCTGGTCGTGCCTGAGCCCTTCGAGGGTCCGCCAGCGTTCCAGCGCGAGGACCGCCTTCGCGTGGCCGGTCGCAGCCAGGGGGACGACGAGCCGGGTGGCGCCGTCCAGTGCCAGGAACGTGTCGTCGCTCCTCCTGTCCCCCCATGGACGTCCCTGCGACGGCCATGGCACGATGCCGGCCAGTCTGACCGGGGGCACTCCGGCCAGGCCGGTGACGGCGAATCGCAGGGCCGGCGATGGGGGGCGGCGGCCCGGGTCGGCTCGGGGATCGAGAACGCCCAATCGGTCGGCGCACCATGCGGCGGCCGCCCGAGTCCCGGGATCGTCGGCGGGTTCGCGCAGCAGCGGCGGCAGCAGGAAGGCCGAGACGTCGTCGACCGTGTCCCGGCCCCGGCAGAGCGCGACCGTCTCCTCCAGGAGCTCCGGCACTCCCTCGGTCGCCTCACGCAGGAGCGTGCCGACCTGTCCGAGTACCGCCCGCAGACGCGCCTTGGGGACGCCGAACGGAGTCTTGCCCTCCTCGGCGAGGGCGCGGATCACCTCTCTCGGCGACCTGCCGGAGGTGGCGGCGGCGTACCAGTAGGCGTCCAGCGCTGCCTGTGCCTGTGCCCACTCCTCCGCAGGTGTGCGGGGTCCCCAGTGACCGTCGGTCCCCGCCTGCTCGTCGTCGGCCTCGGCGGGGGGAAGCGTACGAGCGACGCCGGTCCCGAGCCGCTGCGCGATCCCGGCCGCTACGGGGAAGAGCGCTTCCCAGTCCGGATCCTCGGCCCGCCGGTGGATGACGGCCACGCACTGGAGGGTCTGGAGCCGGGAGCGGTGAAGTCCGGCCAGCGCGAGCAGCTCCCGCATGCGCCTGGTCGCCCACTCGCCCTGGTGCTCCGCCATGGCGTCGATCAGCCGCACCGCCTGGTTTCCGTGGCTTCCCGCGCTGTTGACATCCAGGTTGACGAGCCATGACCACAGGCAGCGCTCGCCGCCGCATCCGCCTGGAGCGGCGTCCTCGTGGTCCGGTTCGCGCTCAACGCACTGGTGCCGGTTCTCGCACAGCCCGCGCAACAACGACCGTCGGACGATGTCCGAGGTTCTGCGGTCGATCCGCGCGAAACGGCAGAGCACGTCCAGCACACGCGACTGCATGCCGGTACCCCGTCCGAGGACGACGGCAAGATCTTCGGCCACGCGTGCGGGGTCGCTGTGTTCGCGGGTGGGCAGCAGGGCCAGCACTTCACGCGACATGGCCGGCGAGGCGTCCTCCCTCAGGTACTCGTGGAACACCTCGCGGACGTCGCTGTACAGGTCGTCCGGGAGCAGGGCGCACGCCCGCACGGCGATCACCTGCAGGTCGGCCTCGTCACTCTCGAGGAGTTCACAGAGCAGGTCCGCCGCGTCGTCCCGCGCGCGGCCCTTCGCCCGCATGCCCTGGACGAGGGCCTGTTCGGCGACCACGGCCCGCAGGTAGTCGTCCGGGTGGTCCGCGAGGTGCCGTCCCAACGCCTTGTAGTACGACTGCTTCTTCTCCTCTGCGAGCTGTACGAGGCAGCGGCCGGCGGCGTACTCGAAGAGCGTCTGGTGGAAGAAGTGGACGGCCGCGGGCCGACCGAAGGCCCCAGCGACCACGCTGCGCCGGTCGAGCTGCACCAGATGCTCCAGCGGGTCGCCCCTGCCTGCCGCGGGGTTCGCCCCGCACATACGGTCGGCTGCCTCCCCGAGGGGCAGGGCCACCACCCCGTCGTGCAGCATGAGGCGGGCGAGCGACTGGGCGGGCCAGGACAGATCCGCCGACTCCGGTACGGCTTCGGCGGCCGACCCATGACGGGCGTCCTGGCGGACCCGACGCTCCCAGTAGCGTTCATACAGGCCGGCGGCATCGATCTCGGGCATCGGCGACTGCGGTGCGTACACCTCGAAGAGCATCCGCAGGGTCAGCGGCCTGGCGACCACCTCGCGGACGGGCAGCCCGCGTACCGCGGCCTCCAGCAGAGCCGCCACTGTCTCCGCCCGAGCGGCCGGACTGCGTTCGGGCAGGTAGTGCAGGCAATACGTGGACAGGGCTCGTTTCAGTTCCTCGCTGCCCCGGAAGTCGCCTACGTGGAGGACGACATCGGACGGCGTCCGGTCCAGGATTTCCTGGAGAGCGGATCCGTCGCGGGTACGGCAGGTCAGGACGAGCGGTACGCCTCGCTCCTGGCAGACGGTGACCGCCCGCCGCAGCATGCCGCGGCCGTCACCGGCGTGCAGGAGCAGGTCCGCCGTGTCGAGCAGCGCGACCTGCCCGGGTTTGACGCTGAGCTCGAAGGCTTCCCACAACTGTGCGCCCTCACCGGGGGTGAGCAACTGCTCGGCCCGCAGCAGCACCGGCTGGAGCGCGACACCCGCGCGGAGCTCGTCCGACGGCGGCCGGGTGCGCGTCCCGGAGAGGGGAGCCGCTGCCCGGCGGCCGTCGAGGAGGTCCGCCACGTACCACAGCAGGCTCGACTTGCCCGTGCCCGCCTCGCCGAGCACCACCTGGACCGGCTGGCCGGGACTGCCGGCCAGAACCTGCTGCTGCAGGACGCGGGCCAGGCGCTCCTCGGTCCCGCGCCGCACGTACACGTCGCGCAACGACACCCGCGAGGTACCCGGGACACCATGGTCCAGGAACGCCAGGTCCTGGCGGGCACGTCCACTGATCTCGTCGACGAGTTCTCTGCGCCCGCTGCCCCCGTCCCCGGCCCTCCGTACGCCGGCCAGCCACAGCCGTGCCGCGGTCTTCTCCAAGGCCCTGCGGAGGCCGTCGGGCAGCACGTGCTCCGGCTCACCGAGGCGTACCAGCGCCTCGACGACGCGCTGCCGGTCCTCGGTGATGGGCCGCCCCCGTACGATGTCGATCCGCAATCGCCGGAAACTCTGCCAGTGGAAGGTGGTGAACCGGTCCGGCGCCGAACTCACTCCGCACCGGCGGTCCCGGGCCATCTGCCGGGCGATCTGTACATGGACCCGCCGCCAGAGCTCTGACTCCAGCCGCGCACGCCTCTCCCCTGCGCGGGGCAGAGCGCGTCCGGTCACCTCCCGGTCCGCGAGGTCGTACAGCAGGCACAGGGCGTCGTGCAGGTACGCGCGGGCTTCGGCCTCGATGCTTCCGTGGGCTGCCATCGACTCCTCCCCTGCTGACGGATCGGCAGGCAGCTCAGCGTAGGGCACGGGGCCGCAGGGCACGGCGGCTCACACAAGACCTCGCGGGAGTTGTGCACGCACCGGCTACGACCTGCGTATTCGTAAGTCTCGCGGCGGCCGGCCCGCGGGAGTCAGAGCGCCCTGGCACCCCGCGCGACATTGGCTGCGCACGCCGGCTCCCCGGGGTGCGGGCCCGCACCTCACCGACTCAGAAACGGTGAGGTCACCACATCATGCGCCATGTCCTGTCCTTCTTCGACCACGCACTTCGCGGCACGAGCGATCTCCTCTCGTGGTATCCCGGCCCCGAGGTACAGTTCCTCGGCCGGATCGCCGGCGACCTGGTCCGCAGCGAGGCCGTCCGCACCTGGGTGCGCATCACCGCCCGGATGTACTGGACGCGGTTCACGGCCCGGCTGGGCCGCCGGAACCGCGGGAACCAGAGCTAGCACCGCATCAGGGATCCATGAGGCGCTTGTGATGTGAGATGCCGCGACGTCGCCTTCCCGGCGCGGCATCTCCCGTCGGCCACTCGGAGCGCGCACGGTACGGGGAGTCGGCGGCACGCCCCAGCTGAACGATCTCGGTCAACCGAGGAAGCTCAGCCGGACCTGGCGCCGGGGGTTGTCGCGGTTGGTGTCGACCAGGACGACGGACTGCCAGGTGCCGAGTTCCAGCCGGCCGCCGATCACTGGGAGCGTGGCGTGCGGCGGGACGACGGCGGGCAGCACATGGTCGCGGCCGTGACCGGGGCTGCCGTGGCGGTGGCGCCAGCGGTCGTCCGCGGGGAGCAGCTCGTGGAGCGCGGCCAGCAGGTCGTCGTCGCTGCCCGCACCGGTCTCGATGACGGCGATTCCGGCGGTGGCGTGTGGGACGAACACATTGAGCAGCCCATCGCGTCCATGGGCGGCGTCGCCGAGGAAATGGGCGCACGCCCCGGTCAGGTCGTGGACCGTCTCCCGGCTGCCGGTGGTGACGTCGATGGTGCGGGTGGAGAAAGCGTCGGCCATGTGACCATGGTGGCCCACGCCGCGGCCCCCTGCGTGCAAGGGTGGCGGCAGGCGTACCCGAGACGCGCGGACCCCGTTGACGTCGTCCGGACGGGCGGGCCGCACGGCTCGGCTGTGGTCGTCCGCAGGCCTCGTCCCTTTCTGCCCTCCACACGGGTCACGTTGCGGGTGCCCTGCGCCGCCTGTGGTCGCGACTGCTGACGCTTCATCACTCATGCGCGT
The DNA here is from genome assembly GCA_033793685.1 of Streptomyces sp. ME19-03-3. Taxonomy (GTDB): domain Bacteria; phylum Actinomycetota; class Actinomycetes; order Streptomycetales; family Streptomycetaceae; genus Actinacidiphila. The sequence continues at coordinate 388,076 of JARAXD010000001.1, forward strand.
GCCTTTCCGCCCGCGCGCCCTTGCCGCGCCCTTTCCGACGGCGGCCCGGCGCGTTCTTCTGACGGGTCGTGACGCCATGCCGGTGCCCGGCCTGTTCGGTGAGGGCGCATGCGCCCGGACTGCCGCACCCGGGGCCGCTCGAAAGGGTGTCGACCGCGCGCCCCCTCGCCGCAGCCATCGCGGCGAACGACCCTCCGGCGACCGCGTGACCGGGTCGCCGCTGCAGCGGTTCCCCGGAGCCGTTCACGGGCGTCGCGGGCCAGGTGCGGCTGTCCTTATCCGGGCGGTCGCCTCGAGATTGGTCTGGACCATTCCCGGTCTTCGGGATAGGGTCGGCACCGCCCGGCCGAGCGCCAGAGGGGGACCCACGTGTACGCACCGCACCGCGTCGCCGCGCTGGTCGACGTCTGCCTGCTGCCCGTCGGCCGGACCCGCAGACCGCCGGGATGGCTCCGGCGCGGCCTGGAACGGACCGCGGCGGTCACCATCGGCGTCCCCGCCGCGCTCGGCGGGCCCGCCGCCACCGAACTGCTGCGGGACGAGTACGGCGACGGCGCCGTCGTGATCTGCGAACCACTCGACACGGACGAGGTCGTCGAGGGCTGGGGCGTACCGGGCGCGGCCGTCCTGGCCTGGCTCTCGGGCGTGGACCTGATCCAGCTCGGACCCGGCTGCGGCGCGGGCGTCCGGGAGGCCATCCACACCGCGGCCGCCCGCGCGGTCGCCGACGGCGACCTGCCGCTGTCCCGCTTGGAGGAGGCCGCCGAGCGGGTGGCCCGGCTGCGTCGCGAGGGGGCGGCGGGAAGCTTCCGCGCACGCGCGTAGTTGGTGGAAGCGTGAACCAGGTGGATGTGGACGTCGCCGTCATAGGTGCCGGGCAGGCCGGGCTGTCCGGTGCGTATTTCCTGCGCCGAGCCGGGATGCGGCCCGATGAGGACTTCGTCGTGCTCGACCACTCCCCGGGCCCCGGCGGCGCCTGGCAGTTCCGCTGGCCGACGCTGACGTACGGAAGGGCGCACGGGGTGCACGCGCTGCCCGGCATGGAACTGGAGGGGGCCGACCCGGACCGGCCGTCCGCCGAGGTCGTCGCCGAGTACTTCGACCGTTACGAGCGCACCTTCGACCTGCGGGTGCGCCGCCCGGTCGACGTCTCCACCGTCCGCGAGGGCCCGGATGCCCGGCTGCTCGTCGAGACCGACGCCGGCACCTGGGCGGCCCGCGCGCTCATCAACGCCACCGGTACGTGGGACCGGCCCTTCGTGCCCCGCTACCCGGGCCAGGAGGCCTTCCGGGGCCGCCAGCTTCACACGGCGGGGTACCGCGGGCGCGAGGAGTTCGCCGGTCAGCATGTGGTCGTCGTCGGTGGCGGCAGCTCCGCGGTCCAGCTGCTGATGGAACTGCACGAACCAGGTGGCGCGGCAGGGACGACCTGGGTCACCAGGCGGCCACCCGTCTACCACACCGGCCCCTTCGGGGAGGAGCAGGGACGCGCGGCCGTCGCACTGGTGGAGGAGCGCGTCAAGCGGGGTCTGCCGCCCCAGAGCGTCGTCAGCGTGACCGGGCTGCCCATGACCGAGGCGATGGAACGCGCCCGCGAGCGCGGCGTCCTCGACCGCCTCCCCATGTTCGACCTGATCACCCCGGACGGCGTGAGCTGGGCGGACGGCCGCCACGTCAGCGCCGACGTCATCCTGTGGGCCACCGGTTTCCGCGCGGCCCTCGACCACCTCGCCCCGCTGCACCTGCGCGGGCCCGGCGGCGGCATCCGCTTGGAGGGGCTCACCCAGGTCGCCGCCGATCCCCGCATCCACCTCATCGGCTACGGGCCCTCCGCGAGCACGATCGGCGCCAACCGGGCCGGCCGCAGCGCGGTCCGCGAGATCCGCGCCTACCTGCGGGGCCCAGGCGCCACCCCGGACGCGCAGCGGGTCCCGGAACCGGTGGCCGCGGCCGGCTGACGGCTGACGCGACCGTCGGCCCCACGCGCGCCCGCCCGTGTGCCCAGGAGGCCGAATCGCGGCACCCCCGGCGCGGCCGCCGAGACCGCTTTCCGCACATGCCGCGGCAACGCGCCGGCAAGGCGCTCGGCGTCGTCCCAACGGCGATGCGACCGCCCCAGCGCCGGGACCCCGGATGCCGCACGGCACGGCGGCACGGCTCGGCCTCCCGGGGACCTCAGCGGGCGGCGCGGCCGCTCCTGCCGAGGGTGGAGGCGCGGACGACGAGTTCGGGCTGGAAGACGATGCGCCGGTGCTCGTGCTCCTCGGCCGCGTCCCCGGTCTCCTCGATGAGCAGGTCCGCGGCCGCGCGGCCCATCCGGTACGCCGGCTGCCGCACCGAGGTGAGCGGCACGGCGGCCGCCGCCGCGAACTCGATGTCGTCGTAGCCGACCAGCGCGATCTGCTCGGGCACCGCGATGCCCGCGGCGTAGAGCGCCTGCAGCACGCCCAGCGCGAGCAGGTCGTTCGCGCAGAAGACGGCCGTCGGGCGGTTGGCCATCCCCAGCAGGCGGGCGCCGGCGTCACGCCCGGAGGGGACGTCGAGCCGTTCGGCCTCGATGTGCGCCAGGGATTCCGCGGGGAGCCCGGCGGCGACGAGCGCGTCCACGGCGCCGGTGCGCCGGTCCTGGCACTGGGCGAGGTGCATCGGACCGCTGACGTAGGCGATGCGTTCGTGACCGCGCTCGATCAGGTGGTCGACCGCGAGGCGCCCGCCCTCTATGTCGTCCACGGACACCGAGCAGGCCTGCGCGCTCGGCACGACGCGGTCCACGAAGACGAAGGGGATGCCGTGCCGGCGGAAGGACGCGAGGTTCCGGCCGCTGGTGTCCGCGGGCGTCACCAGGACGCCGCGCACCCGCTGCTCGGCGAACAGCCCGAGGTAGTCGGCCTCCTCCGACGGGCTCTCTCCGCTGTTGCAGAGCATCACGCCGAGCCCGGTCTCCCGGGCGGCCCGCTCGGCCCCCGAGGCGACGTCCACGAAGAAGGGGTTGGCCATGTCGAGCACGAGCAGCGCGATGATCCTGCTGCGGCCCGCCCTCAGCTGCCGCGCCGACTCACTGCGTACGTAACCGAGTTGCTCGATGACCGACAGTACGCGGGTACGCGTGTCCTCGGAGACCATGTCGGGTCGGTTGATCACGTTCGACACCGTGCCGACCGACACACCCGCCTGCCGGGCGACGTCCTTGATCCCCACCATGCGTGTCACGAGCTCCGCCCTACGTCCTGCCGCCGACCCGTTGCAGGCCGCGGGGGTTCATGCTACGCATTCGGCACGGCATGGGCGCCCACTGTGTACGAGTGACCGAACCATAGTGGTGGATTCCGAACAACCGGCTCTGGCGCCGTGGCGGTCTGACCGACCGGGCCTCGCTGGTGAGGGCGAACGGGCGGCCTCCCCCCGCGGGCGCCGTCATGCCAGGTGGAAGACCTCGGTGAGCGGCCGCATGGCCTCGTCGGGCCGTGTCCCGCCCAGCGCCTCGAAGAAGTGCGCCATCTCCGCCTGCCAGCGGGCGTTGACCTCGGTCGCCGCCATCGCCTCCTGCGCTGCCGCGAAGTCCTCGGTCTCCAGGTAGCCGACGAGCAGCCCGTCCTCGCGCAGGAAGAGCGAGTAGTTGTGCCAGCCGGAGGCGGAAAGGGCTGCCAGCATCTCGGGCCAGACCGCGGCGTGGCGCTCGCGGTACTCGTCGAGCCGGTCCTCGCGGACCTTCAACAGGAAACAGACGCGCTGCACGCTCGGACCCGGCCTCTCCGGTCTGATATGAAAGGTTTCAATCGACGGCAGGGACGTTAGGACACTCCGACATGACTCGTCAATGGCGCCCTCCAGGGTGCGCAGACATCCGATCTCTGCCGCATGGTGTGGGGTACATACGGCAGTATGAGTTCACGGGTCGCCGTGCCGGACGTGAGGAGGCCGCATGCGCGTAGCACTGTTCGTCACGTGCGTGAACGACACGCTCTACCCCGATACGGGGAAGGCCGTCGTGACCCTGCTGGAGCGACTGGGGGTGACCGTGGACTTCCCCGCCGCCCAGACCTGCTGCGGGCAGCCACAGTTCAACACCGGATACCGACATGAGACGGAGCCACTGGTCAAGCGGTACGCCAAGGCCTTCGAGGGCTATGACTACATCGTCACCCCGTCCGGCTCCTGCGCCGCCATGGTGCGTGACAACTACCCGCGCATCGGCGAGCGGGCCCGCGCCGAGGGGCGCGGCGAGGGCCTGGCCGCCGTCGCCGCGTCCGTGGTGCCGCGCACCTACGAGCTGACCGAATTCCTCACCGACGTGCTCAGGGTGACGGATGTCGGCGCCTACTTCCCCCATCCGGTCACCTATCATCCGACCTGTCATGGACTCAGGATGCTGGGGCTGGGCCGTCGCCCCCTGGAGCTGCTCAGCCATGTGAAGGGGCTGGAACTCGTCGAACTGCCCGGCGCGCAGGAGTGCTGCGGCTTCGGCGGCACCTTCGCCGTCAAGAACGCGGCCGTCTCCGCCGCCATGGGCGCGGACAAGGCCCGCAACGTCATCTCCACCGGCGCGCGCGCCGTGTGCACGGTGGACAACTCCTGCCTGATGCACATCGGCGGCACCCTCGCCCGGCTCGGCTCCGAGGTCCGGCCGGTCCACCTCGCCGAAATCCTCGCCTCGACCGAGGAGCAGCCCTACGGAGGCATCCGATGAGCGGTACCTACCTGGGTATGCCCGCCTTCCCCGTCGCCGCCGGTGAGGCCGTGCGCGACACAAGGCTGCGCGGCAACCTGCGGCACGCCACCCACACGATCCGGGACAAGCGGGCCCGTGCTGTCGCGGAACTCGACGACTGGCAGCACCTGCGCGCGGCCGGCAAGCAGATCAAGGACGACGTCCTGCGCCATCTCGACCACTACCTCCTGCGGTTGGAGGAGGCCGTCACCGGTGCGGGCGGCACCGTGCACTGGGCCGCCGACGCGGACGAGGCCAACCGCATCGTGACGGACCTGGTGCGTGCCACCGGCGAGAGCGAGGTCGTCAAGGTCAAGTCCATGGCGACGCAGGAGATCGGCCTCAACGAGGCGCTCGCCGAGGCCGGGATCGCTGCCTACGAGACGGACCTCGCAGAGCTGATCGTGCAGCTCGGCGACGACCGGCCCAGCCACATCCTCGTGCCCGCGATCCACCGCAACCGTTCCGAGATTCGCGACATCTTCAACGACGCCATGGGCCGCTGGGGTCGTCCCGCACCCGAGGGACTGTCCGACTCCCCCGCCGAACTGGCCGAGGCCGCACGGCTTCACCTGCGGGAGAAGTTCCTGCGCGCCAAGGTCGGCATCTCGGGCGCCAACTTCATGATCGCCGACACCGGCACCCTGGTCGTGGTGGAATCCGAGGGCAACGGCCGCATGTGCCTGACGCTGCCCGAGACCCTGATCTCGGTGGTGGGCATCGAGAAGGTACTGCCGAGCTGGCAGGACCTCGAGGTGTTCCTGCAGCTGCTGCCGCGCTCCTCCACCGCGGAGCGGATGAACCCGTACACGAGCACCTGGACCGGCACCACCGACGAGGACGGGCCACAGACCTTCCACCTCGTCCTGGTCGACAACGGCCGTACCGACACCCTCGCCGACGAGGTGGGGCGCCAGGCCCTGCGCTGCATCCGCTGCTCGGCCTGCCTCAACGTCTGTCCCGTGTACGAGCGGGCGGGCGGACACGCCTACGGCTCCGCCTACCCGGGGCCGATCGGCGCCATCCTCACCCCGCAGCTCCGCGGTACGGACACCGCGCTCGACGCCTCGCTGCCGTACGCCTCCTCCCTCTGCGGCGCGTGCTACGAGGTGTGCCCGGTCGCCATCGACATCCCGGAGGTCCTCGTCCACCTGCGGGAACGAGTCGTGCAAGGCGGTGAGGCGACCCGTGCCGGCAACAGGGTGACGCTGCGGCCCGCCAAGGGACACGCGGCGGAGCGGGCCGCCATGCGAGCGGCCCGCTGGACGCTGGACCACCCGGCGGCGCTGCGCGCCGGCCAGCGACTGGCGTCAAGGACCCGCGGGCTCCACCCGCGGCGGCTGCCCGGCCCGGGCAAGGCGTGGACCGACACCAGGGACGTCCCGCCGGTGCCGGCGGAGTCCTTCCGCGACTGGTGGCGGCGCACCCGTGGGCCGGGCACCGGCGCAGTCACCGGTGCCGGTCCCGGCACAGGCTCCGGGGCCGGCACCGAGAGCGGGGAGGGCCGCAAGTGAGTACGCGTGACCAGATCCTGGGGCGGATCCGCCGCGCCCTCGCCGACACGCCGCGCGAGGGGGAACCGGCGCGCGGCGCGGTGGACCGCGGCTATCTGCGCGTCCATGGGCGACGGGACGCCGCACAGACCGCCGATCTGCTGGCCGACAACCTCGCCGACTACCGTGCGGTCGTCCACCGCGCCACCCGCGACGAACTGGCCGGCTGCCTCGCCGGCGTGCTGGCGGCGCACGGCACCCGGCGGGTCGTCGTGCCGCCGGGCCTGCCCGAGCAGTGGCTCCGCGCGGTGCAGGGGGTGGAACACGTCATGGACTCCGTCGACCTGACGGCCCGTGATCTCGACGCCGTCGACAGCGTCGTCACCGGCTGCGCGGTGGCGATCGCGGAGACCGGCACCATCGTGCTGGACGCCGGGCCCGAACAGGGGAGGCGCAGGATCACCCTCGTCCCGGACCACCACGTCGTCGTCGTGCGCGTCCCGGAGCAGGTCGTGGACTCGGTGCCGCAGGCGCTGGAACGACTCGATCCCGCGCGGCCGTTGACGTGGATCTCCGGACCCTCGGCCACCAGCGACATCGAGCTGGACCGGGTCGAGGGCGTGCATGGGCCGCGCACCCTGGAGGTCGTGCTCGTGACGGGCTGACCGCACGCCGCTCATTTGGCGTCCGCGTAGCACTCGACCACGTGGGTGTGCAGGGGGAAAGGCACCGGCGTCGGCCCGAAGAGCAGGCGCCGGGCCTCCTCGGCGGACTCCGCGACGGCACTCTCCACCTCAGGGGCCAGCTCCTGGGGGGTGTGCACGATGACCTCGTCGTGCAGGAAGAACACCAGGCGCGGCCGTCCGCCGAGCGCGGCCAGGCGGCGGCGCAGCGAGGCCAGCACGGCCAGCGCCCATTCCGCGGCGGTGGCCTGGATGACGAAGTTGCGGGTGAAGCGCCCCCAGGCGCGGGCCTGGGCGTCGGCGAGATCCTGCCGGTCGGCTGACGGGGCCGGTGACGTACGCCCGAGGTGGGACCGGACGACACCCCCGCCCTCGCCGGTGCGGGCGGCGGCCTCCACCAGGCGCATGGCGTCCGGGAAGCGGCGGCGCAGCACCTCGAGCAGCGGCCCCACCTCGCCGCTGGTCTGTCCGTACATGGCGCCCAGCAGGCCGAGTTTGGCCCGGGCGCGGTCGCCGCCGAAGGCGGTGCGCGCGAGGGCGGCGTAGAGGTCGCCCTCGGCAGCGGCCGCCGCCAGTCCGCGATCGCCGGACAGGGCGGCCAGGACGCGGGGTTCCAGCTGGCCCGCGTCGGCGACGACCAGCCGGTGGCCGGGGTCGGCGACCACGGCGGCACGGAGCTGCCGGGGGATCTGCAGGGCGCCTCCGCCGCGGGTGGCCCAGCGGCCGGAGACGACACCGCCGACGACGTACTCGGGATGGAACCGCCCGGTGGGCGCCCATTGTTCGCGCCAGGCCCAGCCGTGGGCGCTGTGGATGCGGGAGAGCTCCTTGTAGCGCAGGAGCAGCGCGGCGGCCGGGTGCTCGACCTCGCGCAGCACATGGGAGCGGGTCGAGGAGATCCGCACGCCGACGCGCTCGAAAGCCGGCAGCAGTTGGGCGGGGGAATCGGGGTTGACCGGTCGGCCCAGCGCCTCCTGGATGCGGGTGGCGAGCTCGGACAACACCTTGGGGCGGACACCGCCCGCCGGACGGGGGCCCAGCAGCCCGGTGAGCACCGCGTCGTGAGCGGCGGCGCTCCAGGGCAGGCCGTCCCGGCTCATCTCGGCGGCGGCCAGGGCGCCGGCGGACTCGGCGGCGCACAGCAGACGCAACCGGTCGGGGCGCTCGGACAGGGCGATACGGCGCTGCTGGTCGGCGTGGACGGCGACCACCGCCTCCAGCGGGTCGGTGCCGGGCGGTAGCTGGTGGCGGTCGGCGGCGAAGAGTACCGGCTGGTCGTCGGGGCCGCCCTCGCGCGCGTCGTCCGGCACGGGGAGCCCGCGCAGCCGGGCCCAGGCGGCGCCCAGGGACCGGGGCAGGCCCCAGCGCTCCTCCGCACCGAGCAGCAGCGCTTCGACAAGCTTGAGGTCGTGGCACCGGGCCGGGCGTGCCGGTACCCGGTCGAGCAGGAACGGGTAGATCTCGTCGGTCGCCGCCCACACCCAGCGCGGCGCCTGCCGGGCCTCGCGGTCGGCGACGGCCGCCGCGAGATCGTCGACGGTCTGCGGGGGACCGTCCGGGGCGCCGTCCTCGCGCAGCACCTGCAGCCGCCCGCCGGCTCCCAGGGGATCGGCGACGACGGCGACGGGCAGGCTCCTTCGCGAGGTCACCGTTCGAGACTAGACGGGGGCACCGACAGCCCCCCGCGCCCCGGCCAGGGGCAGGCGTCGCGGCTCGCCCCCGGCACCACTGCACGAGCGGCGCCGGCCGCGGCAGCCGGTCGCCGCCCGCCTTCCGCGGCGGCACCGCGCCGGTCGCGCCGGCCAGAAGCCGGCTTCCTGGCGGTGGGATCCCGTCGCGGCAGGATGCTCACCCGGCGGACCAGGGCGATGAGCGCTGCGCGCGTCACCGCCGTCGCGCAGGTCGGCGCACCTCCAGGTGCCGTCCCGCAGGGCGTGCGGGCACAGTGCCCTCGACGGGCCCGGGCGCCGCGAGTGGGCACTGCCCGTGGTGGGGGGAGCCGGCCCGCAGCAGGGCGAAACGGTCGGATGCGCCCACCCGCTGCCTCGCCCTGTCGCTTCCGCCGGCGGTCCGCCCGGTGCCGCTCGCCCGGCCCTCACGCGCGGGTGACCGGTCCCGTGAAGGGCGGCAGGGCCGCGAACTCGGGTGCGACCCGGAGGGATAAGGCGAGCTGCGCCAGCGCGTCTCGCACCCGGGTGAGCGGGTGCACCGGGAAGTGCGCGTCGTAGTGCGGGGCGTCGCCCCAGTGGAAGGGCAGGCCCCGCCGCAGGTCCGGGGCGTAGGGGTGAGGCACGAAGTAGCGCTCCGGGCCGAGTTCGCCGAGCACGCGCGCCTCCCGGGCGCCGGTGGTTCCCTGTTCCAGGGCCTGCACCTTCACGACGGCGCTGCAGGAGGCGCGAGGCAGCGTGTAGCTGCCCAGGAACGCCTGGCCGGTGGGGCGGTCCGGCAGGGCGACCTTGATGACCTGGCGCAGGCTGGGCACGGTCCCCAGGTGCAGGACGTCGGCCTCGATGAGGCCGCCGCCCGCCACGGCCGTGTAGTGGGCCAGGGCGTGCCGCAGACGCGGCAGTTCCTCCAGGCGTGCGGGTATGTCCGGCGGCGTGTCGAACCAGTGCACGCTGACGAGGTCGCCGTGGTCATTGGTCCAGACGTCGGCCTCGATCCGGTGGTAGCCGGGGAGTTCCGCTCCTGCGATGGTTTCCATGGCGGAGGATCATGCCGTGTGGACCAGGCGGGCGTCACGGCGCACCAGAGCGGCGTACCGACCGTCCAGGGCGAGCAGTTCGTCGTGGGTGCCGCGTTCCGCGATCCGGCCGTGGTCGAGGACGACGATCTGGTCGGCGTCGCGGACGGTGGACAGCCGGTGGGCGATGGTGATGGTCGTGCGGCCCGCCGAGAGGGCGTCGATGGCGTCCTGCACCGCGCGCTCGGTACGGGTGTCCAGCGCGCTGGTGGCCTCGTCGAGGATGAGGACCGGCGGGTCCCGCAGGATCGTGCGCGCGATGGCCAGGCGCTGCTTCTCGCCGCCGGAGAAGCGGTAGCCGCGTTCCCCGACGACGGTGTCGTATCCGTCGGGCAGGCTCGCGATGTGGTCGTGGATCTGCGCGGCGCGTGCGGCGGCGACGACCTCCTCGTCGGTGGCGTCGGGCTTGGCGAAGCGCAGGTTCTCGGCGACCGAGGCGTGGAAGAGGTACGTCTCCTGGGAGACGACGCCGACCGATGCCGCGAGCGTGTCGAAGGCCAGGTCGCGCACGTCGACGCCGTCGAGCGTGACGCGCCCTTCGGTGACGTCGTACAGGCGGGGCACGAGGTAGCTCAGGGTGCTCTTGCCGGAGCCTGTGGCGCCGACGACGGCGAGGCTGCCGCCGGCCGGGAGCGTCAGGTCGATGTCGTCGAGGGTGCGTCCGGGCGAGTCCGGGTCATAGGAGAAGCCGACGCCTTCGAAGCTGATGTCGCCCCGGACGTGCGGCAGGTGTACGGGGTCGTCCTTCTCGGTGATGTCGACGGGCAGGTCGAGGTACTCGAAGATGCGCTGGAACAGCGCGAGCGAGGTCTGCACCTGAACGCCGGTCGACAGGAGACTGACGGTGGGCCGGAACAGGCCCTGCTGGAGCGAGACGAAAGCCACGAGCGTGCCGATGGACACGGTTCCGCCCGCCGGGTGCACGGCGACGCCGGCGACCCAGTAGATCAGCGCCGGCATCGCGGCCATGACGACGCCGATGGTCGACATGCGCCAGCGGCCGGCCATGTTGGAGCGCACCTCGAGGTCGACCAGCCGGTCGGACTCCGCGGCGAAAGAGCGGGTGAGGGAGTCGGCGCGCCCCATGGTGCGGCCGAGGAGGATGCCGCTGACCGACAGCGACTCGGTGACGATGGCGGACATCGCCGCCATCTGCCTCTGCCGCTGGGTGGTGATCTTCTTGCGCTCGGTGCCGACCCTTCGGCTGATCCACACGAAGACCGGGAGCAGGAGCAGGGAGGCTATCGTCAACCGCCAGTCCAGGGCGATCATCGCGACCACGGTGGCCACGACGCTGGTGAGGTTGGAGACGAGCGAGGTCGCGGTGGAGGTGACGGTGGCCTGCATGCCGCCGATGTCGTTGGCGATGCGGGACTGCACCTCGCCGGTGCGGGTGCGGGTGAAGAAGGCGAGTGACATGCGCTGCAGGCGCTCGTACACGGCGGTGCGCAGGTCGTGCATGACCCGCTGGCCGACCGTGGTGGAGATCAGGGTCTGCAGGACGCCGAAGACGCTGTTGAGGACGGCTGTGGCGATCATGCCGAGGGCGAGCAGGCTCAGCAGCCCCGTGCGGCCCTGCGGGATCGCGGTGTCCAGGATCTCGCGCAGCATGAAGGGCGAGGCGACCGATACGAGCGAGGCGGCGCCGACGAGGAGCCCGACGAGGGCCAGACGGGTTCGGTAGGGCCGGAAGAGCCGCAGGACGCGGCGGACGTCGGTGGGCCGGTCCGCGTCCTTGGGCGGCGGCGTCCACCGTTGGGGTTCATCGGGGTGCAAAGGGCCTCCGGAAGTCCGGGCAGAGCAGGACGATGCGAGTGTAGTTCATTGTTACCTATACTCACAATGAAGTGCATCCTGATACGCTCCTCCCATGGAATCCCGCACTTCCGCCGCGGACACCGACGAGTCCACGGGGCGCCTCGCCGACCAGTTGCTCGGGCTGACCCGCCGGCTGCACCGCGCGCAGCGGCGTCACCTGGAACCGGTCGGTGTCACCCCGGCCCAGGCGCGCATGCTGCGCACGGTCGCCCACCTCCTCACGAGCGGGCCCGCGCCCCGTATGGCCGACCTCGCCGAGCGGCTGGACGTCGTGCCGCGCGCGGTGACGAGCCTGACCGACGCCCTGGAGCAGCGGGGGCTCGTCCGCAGGGCGCCGGACCCGGCCAACCGCAGAGTGGTGCGCATCGAACTCACGGAGGAGGGCGACGACGCGCTGCGGCAGTTGCGTCGAGCCCGCCGGGCGGCGGCCGAGGAGCTGCTCGCCCCCCTGGACACCGACCAGCGCGATGCCCTGACGGCGTTGCTCGCCACCCTGGACACCGCGCCGGGTCGCTGCTGAGGGGTACGGAGCAGGTGCGCCCGCGCCGGTGCAGCACGGGTCCCGCCCGGCGACACCTGCCGCGCGCGCGGGGACGGTCACCGTACGTTGGCGCCGGATCTCCGACTGGTGTTCCCCGCTGTCCGGCTCCTTTGCACCGCTGTCATGCCGTCAGGCACCCAGGTGTGCCCGGTCCCCCATCACCACCACCGGATGCAGCGCCGGGTCGAGCGTGCGCAGCAGGTACTCCATGTCGGCCCTGGACTGGCTGACGCAGGCCGAAGTACCGCTGCCGTGGTCCATGTGCAGCCAGATCCCGCCGCCCTCGCGCCGGCCCTCTGGGCGGGTCGGGTCCAGGGGGGATGTGCCCTTGACCCGGTTGTAGTCGATGGCGATGACGAGGTCGAAGTCGTGCCAGTGCGACCGGGCCCACGACCGCGGCGCGGCAAAGGCGTCGGAGCGGTGGTACGGCAGCCGGGACCCCGGCGAGTCCAGCACGCCGCCCGCGTCCGTCAGCGTGAAGACGCCCACGGGGCTCTTGTTGTCGCCCTCATGGTGGTCGGTCGTCCATCCGCGCTTGCCATTGTGCCCGGACCACGCGCGCTCCCGCTTCCACGAGTCACCCTCCCGGGTGTACAGCACGACGGTCGAGTCCGCGGAACGCACGCCGTCCCCGTACACCGCGACGACCTGCCGGGCGTCGGCGGGGATGCGGGACCGCAACGCGGGACCGACGCCCGGCAGCTCCCGCGTGGAGGCCGCCTGGGTGGCCCGCGCCGGCTGCCTCACCGTGTGTTCCGCCGCGCCCCGGTGCCCCTGCGTGCTCCCGGCGCAGCCGGCGAGGAGCACCAGTGCCGCCGCCACGACTGTCGTCCCTGCCCCACGCATCATCCGCACCGCCACTCCCGTGCCATCGCGCTCCATCTTCGCATCCTCGGTGACGTCGGTCGCGAGCCGTGAGCGTTTCCGGCCGCCCCGGAAAAAACGGGTTGAATTCACCGCGTCGTTGACGCGACTCTGGCACGTCCGCTCCCACCCCCCAGCACCGATGTCGGGACGTCATGTCGCTAAGCGCTCTCCCCCACGCCGACCCGGGTGTCCCCGACACCCGTTCAGGCTTCCGATTCCTGCTCTGGCTGGAGCAGCGCCAGATCGGCGGCCAGCTCAAGGCCACGCTGTGGGGCACCCTCCACATGGCGGCCGTGGCCTGCTTCCCGGCCTCCGTCGGCATCGCTGTGCAGGCCGTCGTCGACGGCTCCGGCGGCCGGCTCGCGCTCGCGGGCGGCCTGATCCTCGCCCTGGGTGTGGTGACCGCCGTGGGCGACACCATGCTGCACCGGACCGCCGTCACCAACTGGATCAGCGCGGCAGCCCGGGTGCAGGTCCTGCTGTCGCGCAAGACCCTGGAACTGGGCGCGTTGCTCACCCGGCGCGTCGCGGCGGGTGAGGTCGTGGCGGTGAGCACCGCCGACGTGGAGAAGATCGGCTGGTTCGTCGAGGCCCTGGCCCGCTTCGCCTGCTCCCTGCTGGCGACCGTCGGTGTCACCGTCGCCCTGCTGGTGTACCAACCCCAACTGGGACTCATCGTCGCCGTGGGCGTCCCCGTGCTGGCACTGTCGGTGCTGCCGTTGCTGCCGCACGCGACACGCCGTGCCGACGAGCAGCGCGCCAAGGCGGGCAGGGCGACCGAACTGGCCTCCGACACCGTGGCCGGACTGCGCGTGCTGCGCGGCATCGGCGGCGAGGAGCTGTTCCTGTCCCGCTACCGTCAGGCCTCCCAGGAAGTACGGGGCGCCGCTGTCCGCAACGCCCGGATGTGGGCGCTGATCAGCGCCCTGCAAGTGGTTCTGCCCGGCCTGCTGCTGCTCGCCGTGACGTGGTACGGCGCGCGGCTGGCGCTGGACGGTCGGATCACGGTGGGCGAACTGGTCACCGTCTACGGGACGGTGGTCTTCCTGCTGTTCCCGCTGCGGGGCTTCGAGGAGATCGCGATGGCCTACTCCTTCTCACGGCCGTCCGCCGCGCGTGCTGCCGCGGTGCTGGACCTGCGGAGGGACAGCACGGGCGCCGACCGCGGGACGGCCGAGCACACGGGCGGGCTGCCGGCGGGCGACCTCCACGACCCTCTGACGGGGGTGCTCGCCTCCGCGGGCGAGTTCACCGCCGTGGTGTGCGGGGACGCGGACGCGGCGGGTGTGCTCGCGGACCGACTGGGCGGGCACAGCCCGACCGGCACCGGGGACGCCCCCTCGGTACTGCTCGGCGGGACGGCGCTGGACGACCTGCCGCTGGCGGCGGCCCGCACGGCCGTCCTGGTCCAGGACAAGGACCCGGTACTGCTGTCCGGCACCCTGACCGCGCTCCTGGACGTGCCCGCCTCCGGCCGGGTCACCCCTGCCGAGGCGCTCGCAGCGGCGCAGTGCGGCGACGTGCTCGACGCGCTGGCGCAGGCCTCGGTGGACGACTCCGGGGACCCGATGCGGACCCGGATCACCGAGCGGGGACGCTCCCTGTCGGGCGGCCAACGGCAGCGTCTGGCACTGGCCCGGTCACTCGTCGCCGATCCCCAGGTCCTGGTGCTGGACGAACCGACCAGCGCCGTCGACACGCACACCGAGGCCCGGATCGCCCAGGGCCTGAGGGCGCTGCGCGCCGGCCGGACGACCGTGGTGCTCACCTCCAGCCCGCTGCTGCTGGACCGCGCGGACCGGGTGGTGTTCGTCGAGGACGGCGCTGTGCGCGCATCCGGCACGCACCGCGAACTGCTCCGCTCCGACCTGGGCTACCGCGCCGTGGTCACCCGCGAGACGGACCTGGAACCCGAGGAATCCGCACGACTCGAGAAAGCCGAGGAGACCGCATGATCGGCGTGGAACCGCCGGAGTACGACCCGGCCGCGCCGCGGCACGCGGCGACCCTGCCGGTGGGCTCGCCCACCACCGTGCGCACGTACGTCGGCGAGCTGGCACGGCGGCACCGGGCCGCGTTCGTCCTGCTCGTCACGGTGAACGCCGTCGCCGTCCTCGCCTCGATGGTCGGCCCCTACCTGCTGGGCGGTCTCGTCGAGGACCTGGCGGCGGGCCACCGCGACCTGCACATAGGCCGCACCATGGCGCTGTTCGCCGTGGCTCTGGCCGTCCAGACCGTATTCGTCCGGGAAGTGCGGCTGCGCGGCGCGGTCCTGGGCGAGCGCATGCTGGCGGACTTGCGCGAGGACTTCCTCGTGCGGTCCGTGGGGCTGCCCCCCGGTGTCCTGGAACGGGCGGGCACGGGCGACCTGCTCTCCCGCATCACCACCGACATCGACCGGCTGTCCAACGCGATGCGCGAGGCCGTCCCGCAGCTGGCGATCGCCGTGGTCTCGACCGGCCTGCTGCTCGGTGCGCTGACGGCCACCTCGCCACCGTTGGCACTGGCGGTGCTGGTGGCCGTGCCGGTGCTGCTCGCCGGCTGCCGCTGGTACTTCCGGCGCGCGCCGCAGGCCTACCGCTCCGAGGCGGCCGGCTACGCGGCCGTCTCCGCGGTCCTCGCGGAGTCCGTGGACGCCGGGCGCACCATCGAGGCGCACCGGCTCGGCGCCCGCCGCGAGGAGCTGTCCCGCACCCGTGTCCGCCAGTGGGTCGCGTGGGAGCGGCACACGATGTGGTTGCGCAGTGTGCTCTTCCCGGTGATCAACGTGACGTACACGCTCATCCTCGCGTCGGTGCTGCTGATCGGCGGCACGCTGGTACTGCACGGCCGGGCGTCGGTGGGCGAACTGACGACGGGCGCGCTGTACGCGCAGATGCTGGTCGACCCGATCAACCTGATCCTGCGCTGGTACGACGAGCTGCAGGTGGCGCAGGTGTCGCTGGCCCGACTGGTCGGCGTCCGGGAGATCGAGCCGGGCGCCGGGGACGAGCGGCTGGCGCCGGACGGCCGCGACGTCCACGCCGACGAGGTGCGCTTCGGCTACCGTGCCGGCAGCGACGTGCTGCACGGGGTGAGCCTGCGGCTCCGTCCAGGCACGCGGCTGGCCCTGGTCGGCCCGTCCGGGGCGGGCAAGTCGACCCTGGGGCGGCTGCTGGCCGGGATCTACAGCCCGCGTGCCGGAGAGGTCACCCTCGGCGGCGCCCAGCTGGCCCGGATGCCGGCGGAACGGGTGCGCGAGCACGTGGCCCTGGTCAACCAGGAGCACCACGTCTTCGTCGGCAGCCTCCGGGACAACCTGCTGCTCGCCCGCGCGGGAGCAGGTGACGAGCACCTGTGGGCGGCGCTCGCCGCGGTCGACGCCGACGGCTGGGCCCGGGCGCTCGACGAGGGTCTGGACACCGAGGTGGGTTCCGGGGGCACCGCGCTGACCCCGGCCCAGGCGCAGCAGGTGGCGCTGGCCCGGCTGGTCCTCGCCGATCCGCACACCCTGGTGCTGGACGAGGCCACCTCGCTGCTCGACCCGCGCGCGGCACGCCACCTGGAGCGGTCACTGGCGCGTGTGCTGGACGGCAGGACGGTGGTGGCGATCGCGCACCGGCTGCACACCGCACACGACGCGGACCTGATCGCGGTGGTCGAGGACGGCCGCATCAGCGAGCTGGGCAGCCACCACCAGCTGGTCGAGGCCGACGGCGCCTACGCGGCGCTGTGGCGGTCCTGGCACGGATAGCGCACCGGCACGGTGCCGCGTCGAGGCGCGGCACCGTGCCGGCGGGGCACTCCCGCCAGGGCGTGGACCCGGACGAACCGCACAGGTGCGGCCTCAGCCGAAGAACAGGGCGCCGGCCGCGCCCACGCCGCCGATCACGAAGAAGACCGGCGTCAGCACCTTGACCTCGACCTTGCTGCCGGCGCGGAAGCGCATGGGCTTGGGCGTGCCGATCGGGTACCAGCGCCTGCGGCCGATCGGGATGGGCCACAGCACCGGGCAGCCGGACATGGTCAGGGCGTCGCCCAGGCAGTGCACGATGGAGCCCAGCACAATGGGGATGCCGATCCACAGGTACTGCTGGTCGGCCCCTGTGAACAGCCAGGCCTTGCCGCTCGCGGTGCTGTCGAGGGCGTCCGCCAGCACCCAGGCGCTGGTCGCGCCGAGCAGCCAGACCAGGACGTCGCTGGAGACCCGGGCCTGCCGCCACAGCAGCCCCTCGACGGCCAGTACCGCGTGGACGAAGAGGATGACGAGCACCGCCCACCGGCCGCCCGCCAGGGCCAGTCCGGAGGCGGCGGCACCCATCAGGACCGCCCAAAGCCATGTGTGGGTGAGGGTGCGGTGTCCGCCCTGGCGCACGGGGTCGCCGGGCTTGCGGGTCTTCTTGTACGTGGCGTACGACAGCTTGTCGATGATCTCGCACAGCCCGCGGGATATGGGGCCGAAGGCGCGTGAGATCGTCGCCGCCTTGTGGTCCAGGTCGGGGGCGAGGGCCGCGCCGGCGCAGATCAGCGCCCCGACCACGATGGTCGGCCACGGCATCGGATGACCGAGCCCTCCGCTGACTGCTCCCACCGCCAGCCACGCCGCCGCTCCGGAGAGGGAATGTGCCGGTCCCATCATGGTGTGTGTCCCGCCCTTTCGGCCCGCTCCAGTAGCGGACTTGACGCCCAGTCGACGGCACACCATACCGTCGGTCGATCTTCGTGTGCGCCGCCGGTTCACCCCCGGGTCCGGGAGCCAGGCAAGATGGGGGTGTGACCCTCATCGATCAGCTGCCTTCCGAGCCCGACCCCGACGCCCTTTTCGAGGCCTTCTCGTCCTGGGCGGAGGGCCGCGGCATCTCCCTCTACCCCGCCCAGGAGGAGGCGCTGATCGAGGTGGTGTCGGGAGCGAACGTCATCCTGTCGACCCCCACCGGCTCGGGGAAGAGCCTGGTCGCGGCGGGTGCGCACTTCGCCGCGCTGGCCAGGGACGAGGTCACCTTCTACACCGCCCCGATCAAGGCGCTGGTGTCGGAGAAGTTCTTCGACCTGTGCAAGCTCTTCGGCACCGAGAACGTCGGCATGCTGACAGGCGACGCCTCGGTCAACCCGGACGCGCCCGTCATCTGCTGCACGGCGGAGGTGCTGGCGTCGATAGCGCTGCGCGACGGCAAGGACGCCGACATCGGCCAGGTCGTCATGGACGAGTTCCACTTCTATGCCGAGCCCGACCGCGGCTGGGCGTGGCAGATCCCCCTGCTGGAGCTGCCGCAGGCGCAGTTCCTGCTGATGTCGGCGACGCTCGGCGACGTCTCGCGCTTCGAGAAGGACCTCACTCGCCGCACCGGCCGCCCCACGGCCGTCGTGCGCTCCGCGACGCGTCCGGTGCCGCTGTCGTACGAGTACCGGCTCACCCCGCTCACCGAGACGCTGACCGAGCTGCTGGAGACCCGCCAGTCCCCCGTCTACATCGTGCACTTCACGCAGGCGGCCGCCGTGGAGCGGGCGCAGGCGCTGATGAGCATCAACATGTGTACGCGTGCCGAGAAGGACGCCATCGCCGAACTCATCGGGAACTTCCGTTTCACCACGAAGTTCGGCCGTAACCTGTCGCGTTACGTCCGGCACGGCATCGGGGTGCACCACGCCGGCATGCTGCCCAAGTACCGGCGCCTGGTGGAGAAGCTGGCGCAGGCGGGACTGCTGAAGGTCATCTGCGGCACGGACACCCTGGGTGTCGGCGTCAACGTGCCCATCCGCACGGTGCTCTTCACCGCCCTCGCCAAGTACGACGGCAGCCGCGTGCGCGTGCTGCGCTCCCGTGAGTTCCATCAGATCGCGGGCCGCGCCGGGCGGGCCGGCTTCGACACCTCCGGCTTCGTGGTGGCCCAGGCGCCGGAGCATGTGATCGAGAACGAGAAGGCCCTCGCGAAGGCCGGCGAGGACCCGAAGAAGCGCCGCAAGGTCGTGCGCAAGAAGGCGCCCGAGGGCTTCGTCGGGTGGACGGAGAGCACCTTCGAGAAGCTCATCGCCTCCGATCCCGAGCCGCTGACCTCGCGCTTCCGGGTCACCCACGCGATGCTGCTGTCGGTCATCGCCCGCCCGGGCAACGCCTTCGACGCGATGCGGCGGCTGCTGGAGGACAACCACGAGGACCGCAGGTCCCAGTTGCGGCACATCCGGCGGGCCATCGCGATCTACCGCTCGCTGCTGGCGGGCGGGGTCGTGGAGCGGCTGGACGAGCCCGACGAGGAGGGGCGCATCGTCCGGCTGACGGTGGACCTGCAGCACGACTTCGCACTCAACCAGCCGCTGTCGACCTTCGCGCTGGCCGCGTTCGAGCTGCTGGACCCGGAGTCGCCCTCCTACGCACTGGACATGTTGTCGGTGGTCGAGTCGACCCTCGACGACCCCCGGCAGATCCTCGCCGCCCAGGAGAACAAGGCGCGCGGTGAGGCCGTCGCCGCCATGAAGGCCGACGGGGTGGAGTACGAGGAGCGGATGGAGCGGCTCCAGGACGTCTCCTACCCCAAGCCGTTGGAAGAGGTCCTTTCGCACGCCTACGGCGTCTACCGCAAGAGCCACCCCTGGGTCGGCGACCACCCGCTCGCGCCCAAGTCGGTCGTGCGCGACATGTACGAACGGGCGATGACCTTCACCGAGTTCGTCTCCCACTACGAGCTCGCCCGGACCGAGGGCATCGTGCTGCGCTACCTGGCGAGCGCGTACAAGGCGCTGGAGCACACCGTCCCGGACGACCTGAAGTCCGAGGATCTGCAGGACCTGATCGCCTGGCTCGGTGAGTTGGTCCGCCAGGTCGACTCCAGTCTGCTCGACGAGTGGGAGCAGCTCGCCAACCCCGGGGAGATGACGGCCGAGGAGGCCCAGGAGCGAGCCGACCAGGTCAAGCCCGTCACGGCCAACGCCCGCGCCTTCCGCGTCCTCGTGCGCAACGCCATGTTCCGCCGGGTGGAACTGGCCGCGCTGGAACGCTTCGGCGAACTCGGCGAGATGGACGCCGCGTCCGGCTGGGACGCGGACGCGTGGGCCGAGGCGATGGACGCCTACTGGGACGAGTACGAGGACCTGGGCACCGGGCCCGACGCGCGCGGCCCGAAGCTCCTGCGGATCGAGGAGCGTCCCGACGAGGGTCTGTGGAAGGTCCGCCAGACCTTCGCCGACCCCGACGGCGACCACGACTGGGGCATCTCCGCCGAGATCGACCTCACCGCCTCCGACGAGGAGGGCCGCGCGGTGGTCAAGGTGACGGCCGTGGGCGCGCTGTGACATCGGGAGCGACCGCCCGCACGAAGGAGCGCGCCCGATGACCAACCCCGCCGAGCGGCTGGTGGACCTCCTCGATCTGGAGCGGATCGAGGAGGACATATTCCGCGGGGCAAGCCCCCAGGAGCGCCTCCAGCGGGTGTTCGGCGGCCAGGTGGCGGGCCAGGCGCTGGTCGCGGCCGGTCGCACGACGGACGGCAGCCGCCCGGTGCACTCCCTGCACGCGTACTTCCTGCGCCCGGGGCGCCCGGGAGTGCCGATCGTGTACCAGGTGGAGCGGATCCGCGACGGCCGCTCGTTCACCACACGGCGCGTGGTCGCGGTGCAGCAGGGCCGGACGATCTTCAACCTGACCGCCTCCTTCCACGTGCCGGAGCCCGGGTTCGAGCACCAGTCGCCGATGCGCGAGGTCCCGGACCCGGAAAGCCTGCCGAAGCTGGGCGACGAACTGCGCGCGCACCTCGGCGAGCTGCCGGAGCAGTTGGAGCGGATGGCACGGCGGCAGCCGTTCGACATCCGCTACGTGGACCGGCTGCGCTGGACCGCGGAGGAGGTCGAAGGCGCCGAGCCGCGCAGCGCGGTCTGGATGCGCGCGGTGGGCCCGCTCGGCGACGACCCCCTGGTGCACACCTGCGCCCTGACGTACGCCAGCGACATGATGCTGCTGGACGCGGTGCGCGTGCCGGTCGAGCCGTTGTGGGGGCCGCGCGGTTTCGACATGGCCTCGCTGGACCACGCGATGTGGTTCCACCGGCCGTTCCGTACCGACGAGTGGTTCCTCTACGACCAGGAGTCCCCCATCGCGACCGGGGCACGCGGACTGGCCCGCGGCCGCATCTACGACCGCGAGGGCCGGCTGCTGGTCTCCGTGGTCCAGGAGGGGCTGTTCCGCAAGCACCGCGAGTGAGCGCCCGCCTCGAGGGGCAGGCGCCCAGCACCGACCCCCGGGCAGGCGTCCCTCCGCCGCCCCCGGCCTCAGCGCATGCGGAAGACCGGGCCCTTGGGTGTGAAGGGAAGGCGGCCGTCGTGGGGGATCAGGAAGGCGTGCGTGCGGCGTACCCGCAGAACGTCGCATTCGCCATCCGTGATCAGCAGGATCGGGGCCGTCGGCGGGAAGTCGGGGGCGCGCAGGAGGAAGTCGACACCCGGCTGCAGCACGGTGCCGCCGCGGCCCCTGACGCGCACGCGGTGGGCGATCTCGGTCACCGGAAGGTAGCCCGCGTCGAAGGGGGCCGCGTCACAGAACACCACGCGAGCGGCGGTCACGTCACGGGCGGTCGCGTAGGACGCGATGGCGCCGAGCGCCTTGCCCAGCAGGGTCCGGTCCATCGATCCCGAGGTGTCCAGGACCACGCCGAAGGTGCAGCGGGCCACTTCCTGCGGCGGGTGGCTGCGGCCGGCGCGGGGGATGTCCGGCGTGGACCCCTGCCGCCGGGAGGGGCGGGCGAAACTGCGCACCGCCTCGGGGCGGGGCACGTACTCGTCGAACCAGCGGGCCAGCCTCGCGTCCCATGGCAGGGGTGGTTGCGAGAGCGCACGGATCTCCTCGACGAGTCCGCCGGGCAGGAGCCCCCGCTCGCGCCGGTGCAGCTCAAAGCCCTGGAGCAGCCCGCGCCGGTAGAACTCGTCCAGGTCCACCCAGGTGGGGGCGGTCTCCCCGGGGCGGGGCAGCGGCTCGCCGAGGACGTCGCCGAGGCCCTTGCCGCGCAGCGTGGCCAGCCGGCGCAGCCGCCGCTCGTCCCCGACGATGCGGTCGTAGACCTCCTCGCTGGACAGTCCGGCCAGAGCCGGGTCGTGCAGCAGGCCCCCGGGCATCTGCCCGACACCCATCTCCAGCAGCCAGCCGTTGATCACGTAGTCGGCGGCGACGTTGAACAGGTAGGGGTCCCGGCCGCCCCGGCGCTCACCGTGGCGCAGCGCGGCGTGCAGCATCTCGTGGGCGAGGATGAACCGCCATTCCTCGTCGGTGTACCGGCACAGGGGATTGAGGTAGACCTCCCCCGCCTCGGCGTTGACCGCCGCCACCGAGATCCGCTGGGCACGGGCGAGTTCGGCGTCGGCGACCAGGGTCATCCCGGCGGCGATGCCGCCGAGCAGCGGATAGGAGGAGACGAACCAGCTCAGGGCGCGCTCCCAGGGGCGCAGCGGGCGCCTGGCCCCGGTGAGCTCCTCGCGGCGGCCTCCGGCGACATCCAGGGCCGCCGACATCGTCCGGGTCAGGGCACCGGCGAAGGCGACGGTCCAGTCCTCCGGGTCGCGCCAGTGATTGGCCCAGGGCCGGAGCACCTGATCCGGCTCGGCGCCCGCGGTCCCGCCCGCCGCGAACTCGGCCGGGATGCCGTCACGGCGCCAGCGTGCGGCCAGTTGCTCCTCGTCGCCGTCCGGGAAGAGCGCGGGAAGCTGGACGGGTGCCCGGCCCACGGAGAAGGTGTCCAGGAAACGGTTGACCACCGTGCAGCGGGCGGCCAGCTCGAACCGGTCGGGCTGATCCCGCTCGCCCCGGTCGGCCGGCACGTGCCCGAAACCGAGGTGCAGGAGATCGTGAGCGAGCACCCAGGCCCACTCCTCCGGCTCGGCACGGCGCAGGGGAGCGACGTGCACGACGCCGTTGGAGGTCACCGCGGCCCAGCCGCCACCGGGGTGCTCCGCGCACTCCGTGCTCCGGCAGAGACGGCCGTTGACGGCGGTGAGCGGGGCGAGGGCGGTGTTGCGGCGCAGCAGGTCCACGCCTGCGGCGAAGGCCTCGGCGGCCGGGTCCTTGCGGGGGGCCGACCGTTCCCGGGACCTGCCGCCGTGCGCGCTGCTCACCGGCGGGCCTCGACCAGCCGGGGCATGTCCCGGGCGGCCTCCAAGAGGAACCAGGAGGGCAGCACCGGATTGCCGTCGTCACCGTCGGCGATCACGGTCTGGGCCACCTCGACGGACAGCTCGGCCAACTGCACCAGCAGCGACTTGGCCCGGTAGGCCATCTGCCGCACTGACTGGGGCGCGTGCTCCCGCTGCGCCGGCAACTCCTTGATCAGACGCCCGCGGAAGGAGTCGGCGAGGTAGTACAGCAGGTCGCGGTCCTCGATGCGGCGCGGCCAGGAAGCGTCGCCCTTGAGGATGGCGTCGAGTCCGTACGCGTGCCGGACGATCTTGACGTACCCGCAGAACGCCGTGGCGTGCGCCGGACTGAGCGTGCCGTACGCCAGCACCTTCAGCGTCTCCTCGTCGAGAGCGGGTCCGAAGGAGTGCAGCGCGTCGGAGAGCATGTGCCAGGCGCGCGGAGTGGAGAACGGCTCCTCGGTCTTGGGCGGCGGGGACCACAGGTGGTCCGGCCGGTCGGTGAGGTGGTCGGTGATCCACGGATGGATACCCGCACCCGCGGCCCAGACCAGCCAGTCAGCGGCGGAGGCCCTCAGATGGACGTGCGCGAGCCGGTTGACCAGGGCGGAGGCCATCGGCCGCGCCAGCGCGTTGTCGGTGGCCCGGTTGCCGGCGCCGATGACGATGCTGCCGGGCGGCAGCTCGTAGGAACCGATGCGGCGGTCGAGGATCAGGGAGTAGAAGGCTTTCTGCACATCCGGGGTGGCCGCGTTCAGCTCGTCCAGGAAGAGGCAGTACGGCTCGTCGCGGGCGATCGTCTCCGGCGGGCAGAAGCGGGATCGGCCGTCGACTATCTGCGGCACGCCGATGAGGTCCTCCGGAGCCAGCTGTGTCCCGATGAGACTCACGCAGTCCAGCCCCAGGGAGTCGGCGAACTCCCTGACCAAGGACGACTTCCCGATGCCGGGCGCCCCCCACAGGAAGACCGGGCGGACGGTGGCCAGGTTGAGCAGCAGCTCGGGCACCTGGGAAGGCGAGACGGCGACAACACCCTGCAAGGGGCAGGCTCCTTGGGATCGGCAGGAAGGCAGGCACGCGACAGGAGGCGGCGGGCCCGCAACAGTCTCACCCTCGCCGCCGACCCGCCGCACCCGGTTTTCTCACCCGCACACGCCGCAAGCGGCACGGTGAAACAGGCGCGTCGGCGGCCTGGGAAGCGAACCAGACGGCATGTCCTGCCGGCCGGTCCGCTGCGGCGCTGTCAGTGCAGCCGTAAGTGGTCGCCTTCTCATCCCCATCCGAGGAGGCGCCGCCAACTGCGGAACGCCGTTGGCTTCGGGGACCCGGCCGGGGGCGGCGAGGCGGCCGGAGGGGGGATGCGTGCCGGGACGGCGCGCTCGGGGGGTGGGGCAGGGCGGGCGGCGCGTGCCCTGAGCAGCGCGTCTGCAATCGAGACCCGGGCGAGAACGAGCTCGTCGGGGTGGGAGGCGACAGTCAGGGCCTCGATGAGCTCGCGCGTCGCACGGGAGCCGGTGCTCCCAGCCGGGATCACCGGGCACAGCCGGCGCAGGTAGGCCCGTTCCCGGTCGTCCGGCACGACGTCCGCGGCCGCTCGGGGGCCCAGCAGCGCGGACCAGGCGGATGCCTCGGCCCAGGCATCCTCCGCGTCGCGCACGAGTTCCTCGACGCGCCGGGCCCGCCAGCCGCGGGCGCGGTGGTCCTCGCCCGCGGCGAGGGCCTCACGCAATTCAGCGGGGAGCCGGCCCTTCAGGAGCCCCGGATGAGCACGGGCGAACCGCCGCACGTCCTCGGCGAGGTAGAGCCACACCACAGCGCGGTAGCGGTTGACGTACCAGCGGACGGGGCGGAGGAAGCCCGCCTTGGCCAGTCGGGTGAAGCGCTCCCGGCTGACCCCGATCAGTGCCGCGCCCTCGATGCCGCCCACCACCTCCAGGCGCGTGCGCAGGCGCTCGGGGAAGCCCTCCTCCTCCCTCAGTCGGTCCACGTCCTCGCGCACGACACGTCGGCGTCCTCCGACGGCCGGTGCCGTGCGCACCTCGCCGATCTGCAGTGCCACCTCGAACGCCTCGGGATCCAGGCGCAATTCCTCGCGGGCTCTTTGCATGCCGAGCGTCCGTCGGTCGGCGGCCTCCTTGACAGCCATACCATTCCCCCTGACCTTCCGTAGCGACTCATCACTTTCAGTCACGACGATAGGTCCTCGCGGCGACACTCGCCGCGGCCCTGTGGATAACTCCTGTCACATGCCGTGGTCGTACACCGTCACCGGGATTCCGCTGCGCACGAGCCGCTTCTCGACCAACGGCGCGACCCGCCTCCACTCACCACCCGCCAGACCGCAACCGATGCGCGGCATGTGCACGGACGCACCGAGTTCAGCCGCCTTCAGTGCCACCAGGGCAAGCCCGGCGTCGATCGCCTCGTACCGCACGGGGACGCCCGCACCGCCCCGGCGGATGCCGCGCTGACCGACAAGATTGGCCACCCAGGTCGACTCGCCGACCTGCACGACCTGTACGGCGCCAAGGGCGAAGTCGTTGCCGGCGCGGCCGCGGTGCCACCGCCGGTAGGCCGCCTCGGGCTCCGGCCAGCGGCGGGAGAGTGCGAGGACGAATCCCTTGCCCCAGCCCCCCACATCGTTGCATACGTGGACGATCAGCTTGACGCCCTGGCCATCCGGCGCGGTGGCGTCCCCTCGGACGTACGTGATGCCCTCCATCAAGGCACCGTACGCCCGGGGTCCGACAACGCAGCCGGACAACCGCCGTGTTCACAGGGCGCGCAGGCCGTCGATGACGTCCTTGAGCAGCCCCACGTCGGGCAGTTCGGCCGGCGGTACGGGCCGGATGGCCCGCAGGTGGCCTTCGCGGAGAAGGTCGCCGAGCAGCACGCGGACGACGCCGAGCGCGAGATCGGCCTCCGAGGCCAACTCGGCCACGGTGAGCGGTCCGTCCCGGCACAAGTCCAGGAGGGTCAGGTGCTCCTCGTCCAGGTCGTCGTCCGGGGCCGCGCCGACGGCCGGAACCATGACGGCGATCAGGTCGACGTCACCTTCGGCATCCGGCCGGGTGCGGCCGCCGGTGATGGTGTAGGCGCGCACCATGGGACCGGCCTCGTCGTCATACCAGAGCGCGCCCTCGTCTCCCGGCGGGCTCGGGATCATGCTTCATCACTCCCCCGGTGCCGCCGCGTCGTGCCGGCGTGGCGTGACACCGAGGTGTTCACCGACCCGGTGGACCATGAGGGTCATCTCGTAGGCGATCTGCCCGACATCGGCCTGCACCCCGCTGAGCACCGCGAGGCAACTGCCCTCGCCGGCTGCCGTCACGAACAGGAAGCCGTCGTCGAACTCGACCATCGTCTGCCGTACGCCGCCCGCGTCGAAGTGCCGTCCCGCGCCCTTGGCAAGGCTGTGGAACCCGGACGACACGGCGGCCAGGTGCTCGGCCGTGGCACGGTCCAGACTGGTACTCGCTCCGGTCACCAGACCGTCGGTGGACAGCACCAAGGCGTGCCGGAGGTGCGGCACCCGCTCCGTCAGGTCGTCCATCAGCCATGTGAGTCCACTGCTCACCGTCATCCCCCGTCCTCCCCGGTCTCCGCTGTGCCCGGCGGTGCTGCGGCGTCCCTGCCGCGGGCCAGGCCGCGGGCGAACGCCGTGATGGTGGAACGAGCCTCTTCTGGAGATCGTTCCCCTTCGTCTCCCCCACCGGGCGGCTCCCCCACCGTACTCTCGCGGGTCCCGTCCCGGAGTTGCGCTACGAGACTCGCCTGCCGCTGCCGCTTGGGCAACCCCGTCCCCGTGCGGCCTTCCTCGCGCGGCCGGGTCGGTCCCCGCGGCGGCCTCGGTGTGCGCGGCGCGGCGTCCGCGCGGTCCGCTACCTGCGGTTGAGGCGCGGCTCGTGTGCGGAGCACGCGCTCACCGGTCTCCACGTCGTCGCCCGAGGCGTCCACGAGCACCGCCTGCGGGATGAACACCACCGCCACCGTGCCGTCGAACCGCCCGCGGCGAAGGGTGACGCACACCCCCTGCCGTGCTGCCAGCCGCCCGACGGTGAACAGGCCCAGGCGGTCGGTCTCCGGAAGTTCCTCCCCGGCGCCGGCCTCGCCGAGTGCGTTGTTGGCCTCGGCGAGCCGCTCGGCACTCATACCCAGCCCGCGATCCTCGATCTCCAGGACGTAGCCGCCCGCGACGACCTCGCCACGCACCTCGACCTTGGTGTCGGGCGGCGAGAAGGCGGTGGCGTTGTCGATGATCTCCGCCAGCAGGTGCAGCACGTCGGCGACAGCGGCGCCCGCCAGTGCCACCCGGGGCATGCGCCGGACGACGACCCGCTGGTAGTGCTCGACCTCGCCGGCTGCCGCACGCGCCACCTCCGCGAGCCGGACCGGGCGGCGCCAGGCTCGGCCCGGTGCGTTGCCGGAGAGGATCAGCAGGCCCTCGGCGTGCCGGCGCATACGGACGGCGATGTGGTCGACGCGGAAGAGGTCCTCCAGGTCCGCCGGGTCACCGGAGCGGCGCTCCATGGCGTCGAGCAGCGTCAGCTGCCGGTGGAGCAGCACCTGGCTGCGGCGGGCCAGATTGGTGAAGACGGCGGAGACCCCGCGGCGCAGTTTCTCCTGGTCGACGGCCGCCTGGACGGCCGCGCGCTGGGCGTTGTTGAAGGCCCGGCCGACCTGCCCAATCTCGTCGGCGCCGAAACGCAGGTCGGGTGCGGCGCGGGCGACGGCTGCCCCGTCCATCTCCTCGCCCGCGCGCAGTCTGCGCAGCACCTCCGGCAGGCGTTTGCCGGACAGTTCCAGTGCCTGATTGCGCAGCAGGGTGAGCCGGCGGGCGATGCCGCGTCCGATGAGCAGCGAGACGACCACCGAAAAGACGACGAGGAACAGTCCCGCGAGGCTGACCGCACCGGTGCGCACCAGCACTGCCATGCCGTCGTCATGCGCCTGCTCGCCCACCTCGCGGGCGGCGGCGAGGTTGATGTCGCCGAGTTCGGTCAGTGCCCGGTCTGCGTTCTGCCGCCAGCGGTCGCGGGAGACGACGAGGCCGACGTCCCCGGCACCCGCCGAACGAGCCGATGTCTCCA
Source organism: Streptomyces sp. ME19-03-3 (assembly GCA_033793685.1). GTDB lineage: Bacteria > Actinomycetota > Actinomycetes > Streptomycetales > Streptomycetaceae > Actinacidiphila. Next base: position 416,108 of record JARAXD010000001.1, read on the forward strand.
GGGAGTCCAGCGTCCAGGCGACGCTGCTGCCCTCGAACTCGTCGAGACTCTCCTTGGCGGCCTTGGGCAACTCGGGGTCGATGACGGAGTGCAGCAGTTTGCGCCCGTCGATGGTGCCGATGAGCTCGCGGTACTGCCCGGCCGTCATCGCCGGACCGACCTGCGCGGCGGTGAGGATGGCGTCCTCGCGGGACAGCAGTTCCCTCGCGCGTGCGAGGTCGGTGACGAGCCCGCTCTGCCGGGCGACCTCTCCGCTCTGCAGCGCGGCGAGCGATCCGCGCAGCCGGAAGACGGGGTCGATCACAGCGGAGTAGCGGTGGAGCGTCATCGACCAGCCCACGTCACGTTGCCCGACGTCCTCGCGCAGCGGCTCGATGTCCTTGGCGGCGGTGATCAGCTCGGTGAGCCGCTGTCGCTGGGCGAGGTCCAGTTCGGTTCCCTGCGCCGGCTCGCGAGCGTGCTTCCGGACGACCATGAGCAGCTGGTCGGTGCTGCGCTTCGCGCGCTCCAGTTCCTCGCGGCCGGCCGCGCCCTCGGACGCCACATAGGCGACGGCGAGGCGCCGCTCGACCTGCAGGGCCTGCCCCAGGTCGTCGGCGGGGATCCCGTAGTACCGGTAGGTGTCGGCTACCCCCACGAGGGCGAAGGCCCCGCGCACCGAGGTGAGGGTGCTGTACGTCCACAGACCCGCCAGCGAGATCAGCGGTACCAGGAGAAGTACCACGAGTTGCGTGCGGATGGTGCGGGGGCGCAGGCGCATGCGTGAGGTCCTCGGTCGACCATGGGTTCGATGGGGAGGGGCACAGTCTGGCCTACGAACACTCCGTTGGTGACACCGACTGTGACATCTCACAATCTCCTTCGCCTTGACGCCTGCGGGTGCGGCGCACGATCGGGCGGCGTATCCTCACCGGCCGTGAACGCTTCGCCGCGATCGCCCGCACGGCACTGTCAGCGGCCCGGCATTGCGGCGAAAACCCCCCTGCCGCACGCTGGACGCATGGAACGCGGACAGGTCGTGCGCCAGATCCACGGTTCCGTCCCGGACGCGCTGGAGAGCCTGCAGGGCGTCCCTCTGGTCCACCGGGACATCCACGGCTACCGGCGTGCGTTCCGGCTGGGTGGCAGCGGGCCGCCGCTGCTGCTGATCCACGGCCTCGGCGACTCGTCGGCGACGTGGGCGCACATCCTGCCCCGGCTCGCACGCCGGCACACGGTCATCGCGCCCGACCTGCTGGGGCACGGCGACAGCCAGCGGCCCCGCGCCGACTACGCCGTGGCGGCGTACGCGTGTGGGATGCGCGACCTGCTGGGCGTGCTGGACGTGGACCGGGTGTCGGTCGTGGGGCACTCACTCGGGGCGGGTGTGGCGATGCAGTTCGCCTACCAGTTTCCGGAGCGGTGTGAACGCCTGGTGATCGTGGGCGGCGGCGGTCTGGGCCTCGAAGTACACCCGCTTCTGAGGCTGGCGGCTGGGCCGGGTGCCGAACTGACACTGCCGCTGGCCACCTCACCGCCCGTGCGCCGGGCCATGCGGCTGCTCGCGCCGCTGCTGCGGGCCACCGGCGGACTGGGGCTCGGCCGGCACGACTTCGACTACGTCCTGGAGCGGTATCTCATGCTGGACGGCTCCATGGCGCGCCAGGCATTCCTGCGGACCCTGCGCGCGGGCGTCGACGTCCGCGGACAGGTCATCACGATGATGGACCGCAGCTATCTGACGGCCGGGCTGCCGACCCTCATCATGTGGGGCGAGCACGACGGGGTGATCCCGGTGGGCCATGCGGTGAGGGCGCACACGGCGATGCCCGGCAGCCGGCTGGAACTGTTCAAGGACGCGGGGCACTTCCCGCACCATGACGCGCCCGGGCGATTCGTGGAGGTACTGGAGGACTTCCTCGCCACCACCGCGCCGCAGGAGTACGACCCTGTGCTCTGGCGCCGGCTGCTGCGGCAGGGAAGAGTGGACGTGCCGCTCCACCAGGAGGTCGAGCCGCCGCACCCCTCCAGCGGGTCCTGAGGCCGTCCGCTCTGGTCAGGGGGCAGGATGGGCGCATGGGACACAAGATGACCGAGGAAGAGTGGCGGGCCTTCGTCTCCACGGGGACGCGCACCGGGAAACTGGCGACCACACGGGCGGACGGCACTCCTCACGTGGCGCCCGTCTGGTTCCTGCTGGACGGCGACGGGTTCGTGTTCAACACCGGCGCTGACACCGTCAAGGGCCGCAACATCACGCGTGACGGCCGGGTCGCCCTGTGTGTGGACGATGACCGGCCGCCGTTCGCGTACGTGGTGCTGCGGGGACGGGCGGAGGTGAGCGAGGAGCCCGGCCCCCTGCGGGAGTGGGCCTCCCGGATCGCCGCCCGCTACATGGGCGAGGACGTCGCCGAGGAGTTCGGGGCGCGCAATGGGGTGCCCGGCGAACTTCTGGTCCGGGTACGGATCGACAAGGTGCTCGCGCAATCCGGTGTGGCGGACTGAGCCTCCTCGCGCCGCCGACCCGGATCAGCGGATCGGCTTGCCGCCGTTGGCCTTCTTGCCGTTCGCGCCCACGGCCCACCAGGTGCCGCCCACGCCGTGGCCGTTGGTGTCACCGGGCTTGGTGTCACCCGCGTACCAGTAGACGGGCCAGCAGTCGTACGACAGCTGCTTGGCGCCGTCCGGCCGGGTGTAGGTGCTGACAAGTTGGGGGTTGAGGCCGGCGGCCTCGGCCTGCGCCTTGATGACGGGCTTGGCGGCAGGCCACTTCTCGAGGCACTCGCCGGTGCAGTTGGACGCCATCGGCCAGTCGGTGTCCTTGTCGAAGCGGTACAGGCTGCGACCTTGGGAGTCGACGAGGATGTCGCCGAGCGCGGCGTCCTTGACGACGGAGAGGATGGGCCACTTCTTGTCGGAGGCGGAGTCGGCGCTGCCGCCGCCGGAGCCGTCGCCCGTACCGCCGGCGTATCCGTCATCGGTGCCCGCGGAAGGGTCCGCCGGGTTCTCGCTGTCGTACCCGTCGTCGCCCGCGGAGGTCCCGTAGTACGGCTGCGCGGACGCCGACCGTGCCGCGTTCTGCTGCTGGGCCGCCGGGGCCACGCTGCCGGCCTGGCTGTAACCGTTCGACCCACCGCAAGCGGTGACCAGGAGGAGGGCGGCGGCCGTTCCGGTGACAGAGGCACCGATCCGCTCGTGCATCTGGACTCCTTGGGCGGTAGGGGCGTCGGGGCCCGTGCGCCCCGTCTGGCCACCCGTACGCTCGCGGTTCGACCGTCTCTCAATGCGCTGTGAGTTCCCTCATCGAGAGTTCCGCTCTGCTAAGGTGCCCCGCCCTGCGACGGCGCGTCAGCGCACCGACTCCAGTAGGCGCGCCGCGTGCATCCGCCCGGCGTGCTCGACGAGGGCGATCAGTACCTCCTTGCCCGACGCGCGGTCCCGTGCGTCGCACAGGATGACGGGAGTGCCATCCTGCAGGTCGAGGGCGCGCGCGACAACCTCGGGACGGTGCTCCAGCGCTCCGGGGAAGCGGTTGACGGCGACGGCGAACGGGATCTTGCGGTGCTCGAAGAAGTCCACAGCCGGAAAGCAGTCCTCGAGACGGCGGGTGTCGGCGAGTACGACGGCGCCGAGCGCGCCCTGTGACAGCTCGTCCCACAGGAACCAGAAGCGGTCCTGGCCGGGTGTGCCGAACAGGTAGAGGGACAGTCCTGCCCTGATGGTGATCCTGCCGAAGTCCATCGCCACGGTGGTGGTGGACTTCCGCTCGACTCCCACCGTGTCGTCCACATGGCGCCCGGCCTCGGTCAGCTGCTCCTCGGTGCGCAGCGGCCGGATCTCGCTCACCGCCCCCACCATGGTGGTCTTGCCGACCCCGAAGCCTCCCGCGATGAGGATCTTCAAGGCCATGGCCGGCGTCTCAGAGTGCCCGGAGTCCATTGATCACCTCTCGCAGGATGCGCTCGTCCGGTAGCTGGGCCGGTGGTACGGGCGCGCGCACCCGTACGCTGCCGAGCGTCAGCAGGTCGCCGAGGAGGACGCGTACGACGCCCACCGGCAGGTCGGCGTCGGCCGCCAGTTCCGCCACCGACAGGGGTTCGTCCCGGCACAGCGCCAGCAGCGTGCTGTGCTCGGGTTCCAGCGCGGGATCGTCCGCGGCACCGGGTGCGGCGAGCACCTGGGCGATCAGGTCCAGGGCGGCGACCGCCGTGGCGGGCCGGGTGCGGCCGCGCGTCATCGCGTACGGACGTACCAGGGGTCCGGCCGCGTCGTCGTACCAGTGGCCGTCCGGCCCGCGCTGGTGCCCGCCGTCCATCACCCGTGGCCCGGTCGGCCCACGCCGGGGCCGGCGGCGCCGAGGCGTGGCGGGGTGTGCAGGTGTTCGCCCACCCTCTTGACGAGGCGGGCCATCTCGAAGGCGATCAGGCCGACGTCCGCGGCCACCCCGGTGAACACCGCGAGACACGATCCCTCGCCCGCGGCGGCCACGAAGAGGAAGCCCTGGTCGAGTTCGACCATGGTCTGCCGGACCTCGCCGGCCGCGAAATGGCGTCCGGCGCCCTTGGCGAGGCTGTGGAAGCCCGAGGCGACGGCCGCAAGGTGCTCGGCGTCCTCACGGGTCAGTCCGCGTGAGGAGCCCACTGCCAGGCCGTCGCCCGACAGCACCACGGCGTGGCGGACGTGGGCCACCCGGTCGGTGAGATCGTCCAGCAGCCAGTCCAGCTCAACGGACCGGTTGGATGCGTCGATCATGCGTGATCTCCTTCGCGGGGTGCCAGGTCCGTGGTGCGGGCGCGGTCCCGCCCGCCGTCCATGTGTGCTGTGCGGGAACCGTCCCGGTGACCCGGTTCTCCTGGGGCGGGCCCGGCGCCGACAGGTTCGGCGCCGGGTCGCGGGGGGCGCGTGCCGGCGGGTTCCGCGTCGGCGCTGTCACGTGCCGCGGCTCCACCGCCCCGGATCCAGCCGCGGCGATAGGCGGCCATCGTCGTACGCGCCTGCTCCGCCGTCCGCGCGGGTGCCCCGTGCCCCGTGTCCGGCGGGGAGGTGCGTTCGGGTGCGCGGGGCTCGAGGAGCTGCGGGGCGAGGCTCGCGCGGCGTATGCGGCGCGGGAGTCCGCCCGTGGTCTCCGCCCCCGCCGCAGGGGCCCCGGCGGTAGCGGGAGCCGGCGCTCCGCCACGGGTCGACGCGGGAGCCGGCGCCGCCGCGGGTTCGGGCGCGGGGACGGGCCGCGGCGCGGACGGGCGGGGCAGCCCGTCCGCGCCGAACGGGGAGGCCGCCGCCGCCGGCGGCACCTGCAAGGACCGCCGTTCCGGCGGGCCGGACGCGGCGCCCGCCGTCCCGGCGCCCTGCGGGGCGCGGGCCTCGGGTGCCCTCATGTCGAGCAGGGCGGTGGGAAGCAGGACGACGGCGGTGGTGCCGCCGTACGGGGAGGAACGCAGCGACACCCTGACGTCGTGCCGGCGGGCGAGCCTGCTGACGACGAACAGGCCCAGCCGGTCGCTGTCGAACAGGTCGAGCGCCTGGGCCTGGGCGATGCGCCGGTTGGCCTCTGCCATGGCCTCCTTGCCCATGCCCAGGCCGCGGTCCTCGATCTCCAGGGCGTAGCCGTTGCCGACCTGCTCGCCGTAGACGCGCACCTTGGTGTGCGGCGGGGAGAACTGGGTGGCGTTCTCGACGAGTTCGGCGATCAGATGGGTGAGGTCGGCGACCGCTGATCCGACGACCGCCGCCAGAGGGAGACGGCGGACCTCGACACGGGCGTAGTCCTCCACCTCCGCGACGGCGGCGCGCACCACATTGGTGAGCGGTACGGGCCTGCTCCAGGCGCGGCCGGGAGCGGAACCGGAAAGGATGATCAGACCCTCGGCGTGCCGCCGCATGCGGGTGGTGAGGTGATCCAGCCTGAACAGGTCCTCCAGCTCACCCGGATCCTCGGTCCGCCGCTCCATGCCGTCCAGGAGCGCGAGCTGACGGTGGACCAGCACCTGGCTGCGGCGTGCGAGGTTGACGAAGACACCGGAGACCCCGTCGACCAGCTCGGCACGCTCCGCGGCGGCGCGCAACGCGGCGCGCTGCACGGTGGCCAGGGCCTCGGCGACCTGGTCGATCTCGTCGGCGCCGTACCTGCGAAGGGGCGCCTCTTTGCCGAGGTCGATCTCCTCGCCGGCACGGAGCCGCCGCATGGCCCGCGGCAGCTTGCGACGGGCGAGTTCGAGCGCGGTGTTGCGCAGGCCGATCAGCTCGACGACGAGGCCGCGGCCGATCCGTACGGAGATGAAGAGGGAGGCGACGACCGCGAGCAGGCCCAGCAGGACGGCGACGCCCGACGTACTCAGCAGGGCCCCGGCGACGGTCTGCTCGGCGGGCGCGGCCACGGCGACCTTCCCCAGCCCCGACAGCACCGGTACGGCCGCCCGGTCCCAGGACTCGGGACTCGCGACGTCCGCGGCCGCCTTGCCGGGCCCCGCGTCGAGAACGGCGTCCTCCATGGCCTCGAGGTCCTGGTACGCGGTGGAACGGGCCAGCCGCTGCCAGGCGGTGCGGCTGCGGCCGCCGAGGTCGGTGGTGGAGCTTTCGAGCAGAACGCGGCGGGCGGTGACGGCACCGCTCAGGTCGCGGTAGCGGTCCGCGGGAAGGTCACCGGTGAGGACGGCCGCGGCGAGCAGGGCGTCCTCACGGGAGAGCTGCTCGGCGGCGCGGCCGAGCTCCAGCGCTGCGCGTTCGCCGCGGGAGGTGGCCAGGCTCCCGCCGACCGAGAAGCCGTCGGCGATGGCGCCGGTGTAGGAACTGCATGCCTGCTGCCAGTCCGCCGTGCCCCGGGTGATGCCCGAACGGGCCCTGCGCAGGCGCTCCAGGTCGCCGACGAAGGTGCGGATCCGCACGGCCGCGGTGCCCGGCAGCCCGGTACCGTCCGCGACGGTGTGGCCGTCACCCAGCTGCAGCGCGGCGGCGGCGCGGTCGGTGGCCGTGGCGCGCCTGCTCAGTTCGGCGGCGGCTCCGGCGGTGGGCCGGGCCAGATAACGGGTGGCTGCGCGGCGTTCGGCCTGCAGGGCGCTCACGGCGTCGGTGACCGGCTCGCGGATCGTTTCCGCTATGCGTTGGGCGCGCAGCCGCGCGGAGACGTCCTGGGCCGTCGTGACGGCGGCGAAGGCCCACAACGCCATCAGGGAGACGACGGGCACCATGAGGAGGGACACGATCTTCGCGCGTACGCTCCTCGGCCGCAGGCTCAGCCGGCGCCGCGTCCCGTCGCCCCGTACGCCGTCGGTCCGCGGGGCCTCCTCGTCCGCGGGGAGCCCGGCGTGTGCTCCGCGCCCCCGTGGCGGCGTCACAGGGCACCTTCACCGGCGCGCTGGGCGGTCGCGGAGGCGAGGCGTTCCTTCGCCGTCGGGGAAAGCGCCACAAAGGCGGAGGTCAGGAAGAGGTAGGAGCCGAGGCCGACGATGAGAGGGAACAGGAACGCTGTCGCGCCGGCGCCCGGCAGCGCATCCGCCGAGGGCCGGACCCGGACATGCACGGCGAGCATCCCGGTGTAGTGCATGCTGCTGACCGCGGCGCCCATCACCAGGGAGGCGCCGGCGACGGCCACGGGCCGGTGGATGGTGAGCGCGGCCCACAGAGCGGCGGTGGCGGCGGCCCAGGCGATCACCACGGACAGCGCCACGAGCCAGGGTTCGTAGGACACCGCTCCGTGCAGCCGCACGGCAGCCATGCCCAGGTAGTGCATGCTGGCCACGCCCACACCCGTGGTGAGGCCGCCCACCAGTAGGGGCGGGAAACGGCCGCCGCCGTAGCCGACGGTGAAGACGCCGAGGCCGACGACCACCATGGCGACGGTCAGGCTGAGCACGGTCAGGGGGACGTCGTAACGGATCTCGGTCCCGGTGACGCGGAAGCCGAGCATGGCGACGAAGTGCATCGTCCAGATGCCGGTGCCCAGGGCGCTCGCCGCGGTGATCAGCCAGTTGCGCCGGGAGCGTCCGGTCGCGCCCAGGGCCCGTACGGTGCAGCGCAGTCCGAGGGCGGCGCCGGCGCACGCCATGGCGTACGAGAGCAGCGGGGTCAGCCAGCCGAAGGCGGCGTGGTCCATGTGTCCCATGGCCCCCGGACGCTAGTGCGAAGGTGACCGCACGCTCGCGCCATGACCGAACCCGGTCATTTTTGACGAAGCGCTTTCCGAATGCGGACTCCAGCGATCGCGTGCGGCACGAACCTGCGCACGGGAAGCGTCTTTCAGCCACCGCGCGGCGCGTACATGATGATCCCCACGCCGACCAGGCACACCAGGGCGCCCGTCACGTCGTAGCGGTCGGGCCGGTAGCCGTCCGCCACCATCCCCCACGCGAGGGAACCCGCGATGAACACGCCGCCGTAGGCGGCGAGGATGCGGCCGAATTCGGCGTCCGGCTGCAGGGTGGCGACACACCCGTAGAGCCCCAGGGCGATGACGCCGGCCCCAATCCACGCCCATCCGCGGTGCTCCCGCAGCCCCTGCCAGACCAGCCAGGCACCGCCGATCTCCAGCAGCGCGGCGAGCAGGAACAAGGAGACCGAGCGGAACCAGATCATGCGACCATGATGCCCGCGCCCTGTGCTCCCCCGACCGGAGGTGGAACGTCGTGCACACCGACCCCGCGCAGATCCGCGCGTTCTTCGCCGCCCGCGCCGCCGACTGGGAGACCCGCTACCCCGACGACGCCCCCGCCTACCGCGCGGGGGTGGCCGAACTGGGCCTGCGCGAGGGCCAGACGGTGCTCGACGCGGGTTGCGGCACGGGCCGGGCGCTGCCCTTCCTGCGCGCGGCCGTCAGGGCCTCCGGGACGGTGCTGGGCGCCGATCTCACACCGGAGATGCTGGCCGCCGCGGCTCGGGCCGGGCGCAGGGAGCACGGCGCCCTGCTGCTGGCCGACTGCGCCCGGCTCCCGCTGCGCGACGCCACCCTGGACGCCGTCTTCGCCGCGGGGCTGATCGGGCACCTGCCGGACCCGCGGGCCTGTCTGCGGGAGCTGGCCCGGGTCACCCGTCCGGGCGGCCGGCTCGCCCTGTTCCACCCGATCGGCCGGGCGGCGCTGGCGGCCCGGCAGGGCCGTCGGCTCACCGCGGACGACCTGCGCGCCGAGCCCAACCTGGGGCCGCTGCTGGAGTCCTCGGGGTGGACCATGACCTCCTACGCCGACACCGACGAGCGGTTCCTCGCCATGGCCTCGACCAAGGCGTAGGGGTTGTCGAACATGATGTTGTGACCGGCACCGGGGACAGTCACAACGGAGACCCCGGCCGCCTCCAGTGCCGCTCGTCCTGCCACATCGCCGCTCAACTCGCCCTGCAGGAAAGTGCGCGGGACTGGCGCCGAGAGCAACAGGTCGCGCATGACCGGATCGCTCCCCCGCACCAGCGACGAGGCGCTGCGGTGCAGGGCGACCGGGTCGGCCAGGCGCATCGTCGCGGCCCACATCGGTCCGACTCGCTCCAGGACGCGCGCGAAGCCCCCGCCGTTGACGAACTCCTCCTCGGTGAAGGCAGCGATGCCGCTGCTGCCGGCCGTCACGGGAGGACGCGCGTCGAGATTCGCCTCCGCCAGCACCAGACCCGCCACCAGGTCGGGCCGGCGCGCGGCGAGGACGATCGCCACGGCACCTCCCATGCTGTGGCCGACCACCTCGGCCGGGCCCGTCCCGGCGGCGTCGAGTGCCGCGGCGAGGGCGTCCGCGTGCTCCTCCAACGTGTAGCCGAAGGCGACCGGCCGGTCGCTGATGCCGTGGCCGGGCAGGTCGACGAGGAGTGAACGCCGCCCGGCGAGGGCCGGGTGCGCCGCTATGTGGGCGAAGTAGACGGAGGATGCCGCGCCCAGCCCGTGCACGTGGACGAGCGCGGGTCCGGTCCCGGGCGTCCCGGTCCAGCGGATGCACGCCCCGTCCTCGGTGAATCGTGTCTGCTGCATGGAAGGACTGTACCTCGAAGTCGATGTATTACGTCAACGAGGTACAACGCGGCTGCGGCACAATGGCACCATGCTGGAGCTCGCGATCCTCGGATTTCTCTACGACACCGAACTGCACGGTTATGAGCTGCGCAAGCGCATCGCCGCACTCACCGGCCACGTCAAACCGGTGGCCGAAAGCACGCTCTACCCGGCCATCAAGCGGCTGGAGAAGGCCGGTCTGCTGCGCCGCGAGACCCAGCCGGGCGCCGTGGCCGCGCCGCGCCACGTGCTGACGCTGACCACCGAGGGCCGCGCCGAGTTGCGCAGGCGGCTCGCGGAGCCGGACGCCGCCGACATCTCCGACGAGAACCGCTGGTTCATGCTCCTCGCCTTCCTGCGTCATCTCGACGACCCCGCCCTGCAGAGCGCGGTGCTGCGCCGGCGGCTCGCCTTCCTGGAGGAGCCCACGAGCTTCTTCCATGACGGCGACCGCCCGCTGCGGGCGGAGGAGGTGGACGACCCGTTCCGGCAGGGCGTCCTGACGATCGCACGGGCCACCACGCAGGCGGAGTTCGCCTGGCTGCGCACCACCCTGGACGCCCTGAAGCCCTGAGTGCGGGGCCTGCGGGTCCGGCCGGGGGCGACGCGGGCGGGTGGCCCGCGGGACGTTCGACCAAGGAGAGAAGCGTCCGGCATGCGGGACGGGGATCACGCGGCGGCAGGTGCCGTCGGGCTCGGCATAGAGGCCGGCGAGCCGGCGACCGGACGGTTTTCCACAGGGCGCGCCCCGGTCTCGACGCGGGTGTTACCCGGTGGTTAGGGTGCGCGCACCACTGCGAACCAGCGGAGAGGGGATGCCCATGGCCGCGACGGAGGACGACGCGCTGTTCGTGCTCACGGCGGCGATGCTGACGCCCGCACGGTTCCCGGGCGTCCTAGCCGACGACTATCCGGCGGCGTGCGCCGAACTCGGGCTGGAAGCGGTGGACGACGGCTACGGCCTCGTCTTCGGCCAGGACGGGACGGGCGCCCGATGGACGGTGGTGATCAGCGACACGGCGCTGGTGGCGTGCGCCCTCGCGGCATGGGACTGCGGGCTGGAGTACGACCTCTCCCCGGACGAGCACTCGGTCGTCGCCGCACTGCCCGGCTGGCCGCTGCCCGTCGCGGTGGCCGCTCCCGGCGTGCCCGCTCCGCACGATCCGCCCGAGGCCGAGGACGGCCCGCCGCTCTCGCCGCCCGACACCGGGACGTGGGGGCCGGCGCAGCGGCGCCTGGGGGCCGACGAGATAGCCCTCCAGTGGCCCGTCTGGCGGGAACAGCTCGACGCCGCGGACGAGTCCGGCGCTGCGGACGGCGCCGACCCTTCCGGCGCCGCGGACACGCCCCCGGAGGCCGGCGCACCGAACGGGCGGGTACCCACCGGAAAGGAGCCCGCACGGGAGTCCGGCGAGGCGACCGGAACCGACGACTCCACCGGCGAGGGCATCCACCCCGGAGTGCGGCGCGCGCTGGAGGCCGCACAGGAGTACCTGGGCACACCCCCGCCGCCCGGCCGCATACGCTCGGCCGGAGCCGCCGAGGGCGTACGCACCCTGCGCGTGGACGGCGAGGGCTGGAGCCTGGTGGCGCGTACCGACGACATCGCCTTCGTGCTCCTCGACGAGCGGCCCGGCGAAGTACTGCCGGTCGGCCGGGGTGCCGAGCTGCCCGGCCTGCTGGAGGCCTTGGAGAAGCTGGCCGTACGGCCCGCCTGAGCAATGGACGCGTACGGCTCAGGCGTTGGGGCCGTCCGCGCGGACCTTGCCGTCGACCTTGCGCGCGGCGATCAGGACCGGGTCCCACACCGGAGAGAACGGGGGGGCGTAGCCCAGGTCGAGACCGGTCATCTGCTCGGCGGTCATGCCCGCGGTGAGCGCCACCGCCCCGATGTCCACGCGCTTGGCGGCGCCCTCACGGCCGACGATCTGCAGCCCGAGCAGCCGTCCGGTGTGCCGCTCGGCGATGGCCTTGACCGTCATCGGAGCGGCGCCGGGGTAGTAGCCGGCCCTGCTGGTGGACTCGATGACCGCGCTGACGTACTGCAGGCCGGCGGCCCGCGCCTGGGACTCCTTCAGTCCCGTTCGGGCGATCTCCAGGTCGCAGACCTTGCTGACGGCCGTGCCCACCACGCCCGCGAAGGTGGCGTAGCCGCCGCCGATGTTGGTGCCGATGACCCGGCCCTGCTTGTTGGCGTGGGTGCCCAGCGGGATGTGCTGCATCCCACCGGAGACCAGGTTGAGGACCTCGACGCAGTCCCCGCCCGCCCAGATGGCCTCCTCTCCGCGCACCCGCATCGCGCGGTCGGTGAGCAGCCCGCCGTGCGCGCCGACCGGCAGCCCCGCGTCGCGGGCGAGGCCGGTGTTGGGAGTGACCCCGAGACCGAGAACGACGACGTCCGCGGGGTACTCGCCGCGGTCGGTGGCCACGGCGCGGACCCGGCCGTCCTGCCCGGTGAGCACCTCGCGTACCGGGGCTCCGGTGACGACGGTGATGCCGAGCCCCTCCATGGCCTCCCGTACGAGCCGGCCCATGTCCGGGTCGAGGGTCGCCATGGGCTGCTCGGAGCGTTCCACGAGGGTGACCCTCAGCCCGTGCCTCAGCAGGGCCTCGGCCATCTCCACACCGATGTAGCCGCCACCGACCACGACGGCGTTCCGCAGGGGCCTGCTGTCGAGGGCGTCGATGATGTCCTCGCCGTCGTCGAGGATCTGCACGCCGTGCACGCCCTCGGCGTCGATCCCGGGGATCGCGGGGCGCTTGGGCACGGCGCCGGTGGCGATGACGAGGTGGTCGTACCCCGTCCATCGCTCGGTCCCGAAGACGTCCCGGGTGCGCACCCGCCCACGGTCCCGGTCGATCTCGACGGCCTCGGTGCCGAGCCGCACGTCGATGTCGCGGGCGCGGTGCTTCTCGGGCGTGCGGGCGATCAGCGCATCGGGGCCGGTGGCGTCCCCGGCGATCCAGTACGGGATCCCGCAGGCCGAGTAGGAGGTGCGGCGGCCGCGTTCGAAGGCCACGACCTCCAGTTCCCCGGGTCCCTTCCGCCTGCGTGCCTGGGACGCGGCCGACATACCCGCGGCGTCCCCACCGATGACGACCAGCCGTTCCCTCATGCCCCGCAGCGTATGCCCTGACCCGGTGTCCCGTACGACCACCCTGGTGCCGCAGACTGGACGCCATGGACCTGCAGATCACGGCGACCTCCCCCGACCATCCGGCGGCCCTCCTCGACCTGCCGTGGAACGTGCCGCTGGAGGAGTGGCCGGAGGAGTACCTGGTGGCGCTGCCGCGCGGCATCTCGCGGCACGTCGTGCGCTTCGCGCTGGCCGGTGACGAGGTCGTGGCGGTCAAGGAGGTCGGCGAGTGGGCGGCCGTCCGCGAGTACGGGTTGCTGCGCGACCTGGACCGCATGGGCATACCCGCGGTCGACGCCCTCGCCGTCGTCACCGGGCGCACCGACGAACGCGGGGAGCCTCTGGAGCCGGTGCTGATCACCCGGCACCTGGGGGGCTCGCAGCCGTACCGCTCGATGTTCGAGACGACGATGCGCCCGGGCACGGTGAACCGGCTCCTGGACGCCCTCGCCGTGCTGCTGGTCCGGCTGCATCTCGCGGGCTTCGCCTGGGGTGACTGCTCACTGTCGAACACCCTCTTCAGGCGTGACGCGGGCGCCTACGCCGCCTACCTGGTGGACGCCGAGACCGGGCAGATCCAGCCCAGCCTCTCGCGCGGTCAGCGGGAGTACGACATCGAGGTGGCCCGGGTGAACATCGCGGGCGAGCTGATGGACCTGGAGGCGGGCGGCTCGCTGCACCCTTCCGTGGACGCGATCACCTTCGGTCAGGCCATCGCCGACCGCTACGACGAGCTGTGGCACGAGCTCACCCGCGAATCGGTGTACCCGGTGACCAAGCGGCACTACATCGACCGGCGCATCCGGCGGCTGAACGAACTCGGCTTCGACGTGGCGGAGATGCAGATCCAGAAGTCACCCGACGGCGACAACGTCACCTTCCTGCCCAAGGTCGTGGACGCCGGTCACCACCAGCGCCAGTTGCTCCGGCTGACCGGCCTGGACGCCGAGGAGAACCAGGCCCGCAGTCTCCTCAACGACCTCGAGACCTGGATGGCGACCCAGGACGACTACGCCCCCGGCGATCCGCTCGGCGCCCGCCCCGAGGTGCTGGCCCACCGGTGGGTCCGCGACGTCTTCCGGCCCACGGTCCGTACCGTGCCGCGCGAGCTGCGCGGCACGCTGGACACCGCGCAGATCTACCACGAGCTGCTCGAGCACCGCTGGCTCATGTCGGAGCGGGCGCAGCGCGACGTGGGCCTGGACGCGGCGGTCGAGGACTACATCCGCACCGTGCTCCTCGCGTCACCGCAGGGGCCGGCCGTTCCCCTGCCGCCGGACTAGGACCACGCCGTACGCTCGACGGGTGACCGACCCGCGTGCGCTGAGGGGCGTCTTCGACGAGGACGCGCAACTGTACGACCGGGTCCGCCCGGGGTATCCGGGCGTGCTCTTCGACGACCTGGCCGCCTTCGCGGGCCTCGGTCCCGGAGCACGCGTGCTGGAGATCGGCTGCGGGACCGGGCAGGCCACCGTGCCGCTCATGGAGCGCGGCTACCGTGTCACGGCCGTCGAGCTGGGACCGTCGATGGCGGCGGTCGCCCGGCGGAGGCTGACCGGCCACCCGGGGGTCGAGGTGGTCGTCGCCGCGTTCGAGGACTGGCCGCTGCCGGACGAACCGTTCGACGCCGTCGTCTCGGCCACGGCGTTCCACTGGATCGATCCGGCCGTGGCCGTCGTCAAGTCCGCCGACGCGCTGCGGCCCGGCGGGGTGCTGGCTGTCGTCACCACCCATCACGTGGACGGCGGCACCCGGGACTTCTTCGCGGACGTGCAGGAATGCTACGAGCGCTTCGACCCGGCGACGACGCCGGGCTTGCGGCCGCGTGCGGCTGCCCTCGTGCCGCGGGACAGCGGGGAGACCGATCGCTCCGGGCGCTTCGGCCGGGCGGTCTTCCACCGCTACGAGCGCGAACTGACGTACACCACCGCCGCGTACCTGGACCTGCTGCTCAGTTACTCCGATCACCGGGCCCTGGCCGGCACACGGCGACAGGGTCTGCTCGCGTGCGTCCGCTCGCTGCTCGACGGCCGCTACGGCGGTCGCGTCGTCAAGCGGTACCTGACGGAGCTGCGGATGACACGGCGGCTGTGAGGGTGGGCAGCGCGCGGGTCATCCGGGACGGCCCCGGACCGACCGGGACCGGGGGTCCGGGGCATCCGGGTGAGCCCGGCGGCCCGCCCGGCGTGCCTTCTCCACGCGAGTCGGTCATATGAGCTGATGTTCGTTTCATGGGTTCACACCGTGCGGCCAAGCACGCACGCCGCCGCGCGGCCGGAGGTCCACGGCGTGCCGCCCGCGTGTGGGCGACCGCCGCGGGAGCGGCCGGCGTCGCAGCCGCGGCCGTCCTCGGGGTGTATGGCGCGATCATGCGGGCGGACCCGTCCTCCGTCCACGCCCTTCCGGCGCCGAGCCCCCAGCTCATGCCCTTCCCCGATCTGGCCGCCCGGGCCAGGCTGCAGCACGTACCGCTGTACCCGGCCCGCGAACCCGCCATCGTGCCGCGCAAGAGCTGGGGGGCCGACGAGTCGCTGCGCACCGAGCCCCCGCATTACAGCACCACGGTCAAAGCGGTGTTCCTGCACCACACGGACAGCGGCAACGACTACGACTGCAAGGACGTCCCCCGGATCATCCGCGACATCTACTCCGGCCACATCCAGAGCCGCCACTGGGACGACGTGGCCTACAACTTCTTCGTCGACAGATGCGGCACGATCTACGAGGGGCGGGCCGGCGGCTCCGACCGCCCCGTCACCGGGGCGCACTCGATCGGCTTCAACAACGACACCATGGGCATCGCCGCGATCGGCACCTACGACGCCAAAGGCAGCGTCCCGCGGGCGATGGCCGAGGCGATCGCCCGGATCGCCGCCTGGAAGCTCGGGCTGTCCGACGTCGATCCCCGAAGCAAGGTCACCTTGGTGTCGAGCAGCAGCAAGAGCCGCTTCAAGAAGGGCGAGCCGGCGGTCTTCCATGCCATCGCGGGCCACCGGGACGCCTATACGACCGACTGTCCCGGCAAGGAGCTGTACGGCAAGCTGCCGGACATCCGCGCCGAGGCCGCCAGGCTGCAGGGCCGCCCGCCGCTGCGCGCAGCGGCGAACGGGGGCTGACCGGCAGGTGTCAGCGGGGCGCGAGCGCCAGCAACGCGACGTCGTCGCCCACCGCGCCCGCATACCGATGAAGATCCTCCCAGACCGCGTCGACGACCGCCTCCGGGGAAGGGCCGGCGCCCTCCGCGAGCAGGGCGGCGAGGCGTTCGGCGAGCGGGTAGAAGATCTTCGAGGCGTCGCGCGCCTCGGTGACACCGTCGGTGTACGCGAGGATCACGTCGCCCGGCACCAGGGTCACCACCGACGGCTGGGCCGGCGCCTGGTCGGGCAGGCCGGCGCCGAGCGGCGGACCGGGATCGCACTCGAGCTCCCGCACCTCGCGGCCGCGCAGCAGCAGCGCGGGCGGGTGCCCCTGGCAGACCAGCCTTACCTGGGACCCGTCGTCGGGAAACTCCAGGAGCAGGGCGGTGGCGAACAGTTCGGCGTCGCCACCGGCGTCCAGGGAGAGCCGCCGTTCGAGGCGCTCGGCCACGCCGCACAGCTCCCGCTGGTCGAGCACCGCCTCACGGAACGCGCCGAGCAGCGCCGCGACCGTGCCGACCGCGGCGAGGCCGTGCCCCTGGACGTCGGCGACCAGTGCCCGTACACAGTGGGGCCCGGCCCGCACGTCGTAGAGGTCGCCGCCCACCAAAGTGCCGCGTTGCGCGGCCCGGTACAGGGCGGCGCAGCGCACCTTCCCCACCGTGGCGGGTACGGGGGCGAGGACGGCGAGCTGGGCGGCCTCGGCCACCGTCCGGGCCAGCACCAGGCGGCCCCGGAAGCGCTGCTGCAGCGCGGCGATGACCACGCTCAGGGCACCGATGAGAGCAACGGCGCCGAGCTCGGCGCCGACGAGCGTCCCCGAGCCTACGACGGGAAGCTCCATGATGATGACGACGGCGGCGGCCAGGACGGCGGTGCCCGCCACCCCGTAGGTGAGCGCGGCGAGCGGGGCGACGGCCGCGTAGTAGGCGCCGAGCTCCACGTTGCCGGGGGTGACGCCCTGGGCCAGGACCAGCGCGGCGAGCAGCCCGACCGGGAGCAGGCGCAGCCAGCGCGGCGGTGCGCCGATCCGCAGAGTGCCGTCCTCGGCCGTGGCCGTGCCCATGGTGGCACCGTAACCGCGTGCGGTGCGGGCCGCGCGTCTCAGCCGGTGGTCGCGGCCGCCGCCGTGCCGAGCGGCCTGATGGGCCCGGGTGTTCCCGGACAGGTCAGGTGACGCGGCCGAGGCCCGATGACGGCGGCGCACCGGCGGGAGTCCGGGCCTGGACTGATGCGCAGCATCATCCAGAGCGGTGGCGCATGTCATCCGGCCCCATGAGCCGACCGGTACGGGCGTGGGGCGACGCCATGGTCGTGCCGGGACGGGCGGGCCACGATGTGGCGGCAGCCGTCCCCGACAATGGAGGCTCCCCATGCGCCCCTGGAGAGGCGTTCCCCTGCTCGCCGCCGCCCTGCTCGCGCTCGGTACCACCGCGGTCCCCGCCGGCGCGGAGGCGGCCGTGGGCGGAGCAGGGCACTGCGCCGGCCTGACCCGGGTCACCGTGCCCGGCGCCGAGCACCAGCGAAAGGCCTGCCTGCCCGACATGACCACCACGGCGCTGGCCGGCACCGCGTACACCGACACCGCCGACCAGGCGGGTCTGGCGGCAGCCGGCACCAGCCGCCCGACCGGTGTGCCGGGCGTCCAGGTCGACGGTTACTTCCCCGACACCTCGGGCTTCAACACCACTCACGGCTGGCAGCACGACGCCCAGTTCGTCCTGCGGCTGCCGGACCGATGGAACGGCGGCCTCATCGTCACCGGTGCGCCGGGCACCCGCAAGCAGTACTCGCTCGACGTTCTGATCTCCGACTGGGCGATCGCGCGGGGCTACGCCTTCGCATCCACGGACAAGGGCAACAGCGGTCCGGACTTCTACACCGACGGGCGCCGCCCGGGTGACGCGATGGCCGAGTGGAACCTGCGGACGACCCAGCTCACGGTCGCCGCCAAGGCGGCGGTAGCCGCACGCTACGGCCACGGGCCCCGCCGCACCTACATGACCGGCATCTCCAACGGGGGGTACCTCACCCGCTGGCAACTGGAGCACCACCCGGCCCTCTACGACGGCGGTGTGGACTGGGAGGGCACGCTCTGGACGGCGGACGGCCCCAATCTGCTGACGTCTCTGCCGGTCACGGTGGCCCGGGCCCAAGGCCGGGCCGGCGACGCCGAGATGCTGGCCGCCGGGTTCGCGCCGGGCTCCGAGTTCCTGTGGGCCTACCACCAGCAGGCCTACTGGGGCCTTACGCAGAAGGCGTACCGCGCCGAGTTCGACCCCTCCTACGACCCGGCGTGCCCTGGCGCGAGCGCGGGTTCGACCGTGCCGGAGATCCTGGCGCCCTGCGCATCGGACGCCGACTACGACTACGCGGCCCGCCCGGCCGCCGTGCACCGGGCCGTCGGCCGGGTGTCGCTCACGGGGCGCATCGGCAGGCCGATGATCACCTTGCACGGCACCCTGGACACGCTGCTGCCGATCGCGACCGACTCGGACGTCTACGCGCGCATGGTCGACGCCGCCCATCGGGGCGCTCTGCACCGCTACTACAGGGTCGAGGACGGCAACCACGTCGACGGCCTGTACGACACGTATCCGGACCGGTTGCGCCCGATCCTGCCCTGCTACCGGGCCGCGTTCGACGCGCTGACCTCATGGGTGGAGCGGGGCCGGACGCCTCCCGCGGACCGTACCGTTCCCCGGCCGGCGAGCGGGGACGTGGTCAACTCCTGCGCGGTGTCCTGAGTCAGACCCGCTCGAGGGGACGGTGCGGACCGTCGGGGAGCTCGATGCCGACCGGGTCGCCGGGCCGCACCTCCCCGCCCTGCAGGACGACTGCCATGACGCCGCCCTTGCGGACGACCGCGCCATGCTCGTCCCGGCCGACGACCTGCTTGAGCAGACCGTGCCGGAAGCGGTCGATCTGCAGGCAGGGGTTGCGCAGCCCGGTCACCTCGACGACAGCCTGCGCACCGAGCCGCAGTCGTGTCCCGACGGGCAGGCCCAGCAGGTCGACGCCGCGCGTGGTGACGTTCTCGCCGAGCTCGCCCGGGGCGACCTCGAAGCCGGCGGTGCGCAACGCGTCATGGAGCTCGCCGTGGATGAGGTGGACCTGGCGCAGGTTGGGCCGCGTCGGGTCCTGGGCGACCCTCGACCGGTGCTGCACCGTCACACCGAGGTGGGCGTCGCCCTCCACGCCGAGTCCGGTCAGCAGCCGGATCCGGTCCCGGGTGGGCTTGCTGAAGTGGTGTCCCTTGTCGCGGCTGACGGCGGTGACGGTCGCGGTCATGATGGCGCTGCTCCCTGGTTCGACGGGCCCCGTCACACGCATTGCTTGAACTTTCAATCATGCCGGGGTAGCCTTAACCCATGCCTGTACGCCGCCTGAACCACGCCGTGCTCTACATCCGAGACGTCGCGCGCTCCGTCGAGTTCTACACCGCAGTGTTCGGCTTCAGGGTTGACGCGCAGATCCCTGGGCGCGCCGCCTTCCTGAGCGCCGAGGACACGCTCAACGACCACGACCTCGGGCTGTTCGCCGTCGGCCCGGACGCCCCCGGCCCGCAGCAGGGCCACGTCGGGCTCTACCACCTGGCCTGGGAGGTCGGTACGCTCGGCGAACTCGCCGACACCGCCCGCCTGCTCACCGAACGGGGTGCACTCGTCGGCTCCAGCGACCATCTCGTGTCGAAGTCGCTGTACGCCCACGATCCCGACGGCAATGAGTTCGAAGTCATGTGGCGGGTGCCCCGCGAGGATTGGCCCGCGGGCCAGGAACTCGCCGGCCCGCTCCCCCTCGACCTGCAGGCGGCGCTGGACCGCTGGGGCCCCGGCCTGCGGACGGGCGCTGCCGCGGGCTCCGTGACCTGAGCCGTCGCCGCACCCCGCGCGGCGCGCGCCGTCACCTGCCGATCTGGCGCCTGCCGGCCCGGCGCAACCTGCGCCGCTGGGAGGGATCCAGGGTGAGGTAGGCGGCCACGGGGACGCCCACGATGACCAGCAGGGCAAGCCACCAGGGCAGCACCCACAACAGGATCAGGCCGACGGCCACGCCGCCGACGGCGACCTTCGCTCGATTGGACATCTTCCCGCCTCCGTCTGCGGCACGTGCCGCACTCACTGGAGTGAACGCGCCATCACGCGCCGCGGTTCCCCCCGCACGGCGCGCCCTGCCCGCACCGGGCAGGGCGCGGTCCCCGGGCCCTTACTCGTGCCGGTGCTCGGTCGTTTCCCTCGCGTCCCCGGGGAGCGCGTCCGGCGCCGTTGTGTGCTCGGGGGCGGTCTCGGGCCGGGTGGCGGCGGCCGGCCGCTCGCGGTGGCGGCCCGCCTCGGCGCGCACGAACGCGCTCAGGGCGGCGTAGATGTCCAGGGGCATGGTGGGTTCCTCCAGCGAGTCTCGTCCTGCTGACGGGCATGGCCGCGCTGCGGGCCGACACGCGGGGCGTCGGCCGCAGGGGCGCCGTCAGCAGCGCAGGACGAGGTGGAGGTGGTCGGGTCTGCCCGCGGGGGCGATGTGCCGGGCGGCACCGCGGAGCGCGGCGCCGACCGGATCCGGGGGGCAGGTGTCGTGGACGACGTCGCCCGCGTGGCCCGGGACGGTACCGGCACGTTGCTGGGGGCCGGCCTGCGGGGCGGTCCGCCGCCCGACGCTCACCGGGAGGTGATGCGTCTCCTTGCCCCGGTCGTCCGTGGCGACGGCGATGTCCGCCGTGCGCTCCGGCTGCCGCGGCGCCACGAACCCCGGAGCGCACAGCGCCTGGAGCAGGCACACCAACGCCACGAAAAGCGCGACCGCGGTCCCTGCCGGGACCCGGCGGGAACGTCCCGCTGCGGCATGCGGCATGCGCTGCTCCTCCGGATGCGTACCCCCCACTCTTAGCCGGGCTCGCACCGGGATCCCGTGGCGCACTACGCCGATCGCCACACGTGTTCACCCGCCGGGCGCAGCGCGCCGCCGCGCGGACCGCCGCGGGCGCGGATCACGGGCGCGGATCACGGGCGCGAAAAGAATGCCGCGGATCAGCGGCACCAATCAGTGGCGCGGATCAGCGGCTCCGCGCGCGGCGGCGAGGCGCGCCGGACTCCCTCGGCCACCCGGTACGCCGCAGCGGGTACGATCAAGCCCGGCACGCCGCCCGGAACCTCGCGGACGTGCCTCCGCCCCCCGCGTGCCCGACCGGGACGGGGCGGCGGCCGGGTCGCCGCCGGGAACCGCCACAGCGGGGACGGGGCGCTCGGCAACTCTCGCTCAGGCCCCCCGGTACCGGGTGAAGGCGGGGAACGCCGCCGCCAGGCCCAGCATCCCGACCACGACGAGGACCCCGCCCGCGGTGACCGCGGTGCGCGTCCCGAACGCGGAACCGGCCGTGCCGTGCAGCAGGTCGGCCACTCGGGGACCGCCGGCCACGACGACCGTGAACACGCCCTGCATACGGCCGCGCATGTCGTCCGTGGCGACCGACTGCAGAATGGCGCTGCGGAACACCATGGAGACCATGTCGGCGAAGCCCGCCAGCGCGAGGAAGGCCGCCGCCCACCACAGGCTGCCGCTCAGGCCGAGTCCGGCGATGGCCGCGCCCCATCCGCAGACCGCGATGACGACCATCAGACCGTGCCGCTTGGCGCGGGAGAAGGTACCCGAGAAGAGCCCGCCGGCGACCGCGCCGACCGGGATGGCCGCGAACAGCAGCCCCAGTGCGTAGCCCTCGCCCCAGGAGGCGTAGGTGGTGTCGGCGAGCTGCGGGAACAGGGCGCGCGGCATGCCGAAGACCATGGCGACGATGTCGGCGAGGAAGGACAGCAGCAGGATGCGCTGCGCGGTGATGTAGCGGAACCCGGCGCCCACCTCGCGCCAGCCCCCGCGCCGGGTGACGAGGGCCCCGTTCGCCTCAAGGGGCGGCAGCGCCGGCAGCCGCCACACCGCCCACACGGTCACGGTGAGGGCGATCGCGTCGATGAGGTAGAGGTCGGGCAGGCCGATGACGGGTATCAGCACGCCGGCGAGCAGCGGACCGACGATCAGTCCGGTCTGCATGACGGTCGAGCCGAGCGCGATGGCGGCGGGCAGTTCCTCGGCGGGCACCAGGCGGGCGATGGCGGCGCTGCGCGCGGGGGCGTTCATGCCGGCCGCCGCCTGCTGAGCGGCGAGGAGCACCATGAGCAGCCAGACGGACTGCGCGCCGGCGAAGGCCTGCACCCAGAAGAGCAGCGAGGTCACGGCGATGCCGATGTTGGTGTAGAGCATCAGCTTGCGTCGGTCCACGCTGTCGGCGACGGCTCCGCCCCACAGGGCGAAGACCACCAGCGGGATCAGCCCGGCGATGCTGGAGTAGCCGACCCACGCCGAGGAACCGGTGATGTCGTAGATCTGTTTGGGCACCGCGACGGCGGTGAGCTGGCTGCCCACGGCGGTCACGGTCGTGGAGCTCCACAGCCTTCGGTAGGCGGGGTGGCGCAGGGGACGGGTGTCCATGAGCCAGCGCCCGCGGCGGCTGCCGCCTTCCTCGGTGCCGTCCGCCGTGACGCTGCGCGCCGCGGCTCCGTCGGCGGGGGCGCCGTCGGCGTTCTTCTTGGTGCTGTCCACGGGTGCTGTTTGCTTCCTCGTACATCTATCGCTGACCCGCTGACCCTACCCGCCCGCCTCCTCCGAGCATGAGGGCGATCAGGCAGGGCGACGGCCGGCGCCCCGAAGGGGCAGTGTGCCGGGTTCACGCGTTCGGCTCAGCCCGGCGATCCCCCGAACACGAAGTGTGATGACCTGGTCACGCAGCCGAGGGGCGGGGCGACGGCGTGACCGCTCCCTGCCGGGGCGCGGTCCCGGGGCCCGCTCCCGCGGCCGCTCACCGGATGCCGACCAGCCCCGCGCCTCGCAACGGGCGGAAACGGAGGCGTGGCGATGAGACCTGTCCCGGCCGCCGGCCGAATACCCGGGCGCGGACTTCTCTGCGCGCTCGCCGTACTGGTCGTCTTCGGGGTGCTGCTCGCCACGTGCACCGCCGTGACGCACTCACGCGAGACCTCGGGGCCCGCTCCCTCCGGGTCGGCCACCGCGAGCCCGGCCGCCGGCACGATCCGCCTGGACCTGCGGCACTACTACACGCAGGACCTGCGATGGCGGCCCTGCCCCGACCGGTCGTTCCAGTGCACGAGCCTGCTCGTGCCGCGGGACTACGCGCACCCGCGGGCGGGCGACATCTCCCTGGCGGTGATCCGCAGACCCGCCACCGGCAGCGGCACGGAGCGCATCGGCGCCCTGCAGATCAACCCCGGGGGGCCCGGCATCTCCGCCGTCGACGACCTGCGGGCCTATGCCGACACCTACTCGCCCTCCCTGCGGGCGGCGTACGACCTGGTCGCCGTCGACCCACGCGGGGTCGGCCACAGCACACCGGTGGACTGCGGTGCCGCCAGACCCCCGGGCTCCATGACGCGCGGTACGCCCGCCTCGGACCGGGCCACGATCATCCACACCTGGGCGGCCTATCACGCGGAGGTCGCCGCGCACTGCGCCCGGCACGCCGGGCGGCTGCTGCCGTATGTGGGCACCTTGGACGCGGCGCGGGACATGGACGTCGTCCGCGCCGCTCTGGGAGAGGACCGCCTGCACTTCCTCGGCTTCTCCTACGGCACCTACCTGGGCGCCACCTACGCCGAGCTCTTCCCCTCGCGCGTCGGCCGGGTCGTCCTGGACGGCGCCGTCGACCCGGCGATGGACGGTTACCACGCCTACCTCAACCAGGCCCGCGGGTACCAGACCGCCTGGGACGCCTTCGCGGCCGACTGCACCCGCCGCCGGTACTGCCCGGTCGGCCGCTCCGTCAAGGAGGCGGGCCGCACCTTGGACGCGCTGGTGGCCGCGCTCGACCGCGCGCCCGTACGGCGGGGCAAGAACGACCACCTCGACGGCGAGGCCCTGCTCGGCGCGGTCGTCACCGCGCTGCGCGCGCCCGACTGGGAGACGCTGCGTACGCTGCTGGCCGGAGTGCGCGCCCAGGACACCACCGTGCTGGGGGAACTCGTCGGCTCCGAGGACGACTTCGCGCCCGGTGACGAGTCCATGACGGCGGTCAACTGCCTGAGCTCCGCCCTCGAGTCGCGCTCGAGCCCCGCCCAGACCCTCGCCGCGCTGCCCGCGTTCCTTCGGGCCTCGCCGCAGTTCGGGGCGTTCTACAACGAGGACTTGTCGACGTGCGCCCACTGGCCCGCGCGGCCCACGCAGCTTCCGCGCCGCGTCACCGCCCGCGGCGCCGGGCCCATCCTCGTGATCGGCACCACCCGCGACCCCGCCACCCCGTACGACCAGGCCCGGTCGCTGGCCTCCCAGCTCACCTCGGGCCGGCTCCTCACCTGGGACGGCGACGGGCACACCGCCTACCAGCGCGGCAGCCGCTGCGTCGACACCGCCGTCGACGACTACCTGTTGCACGGCCTGCTCCCGCCCACCGGTGCGGTCTGCCGCTGACGCGACCACCGCTCCGCGCCCCCGTGGCGCACAGAAAGGCGTGGCCTTGAACGCACCTCGACGCACACTCCAGGGCTTGGTCGCCATGCTCGGCAGCTGCGGGCTGCTGCTCTCCGCGTGCGCCGCGGGCGACGTCCGGCAGACACCGGCCGCGCCCGTCGGGGCACCCTCCGGGGGCGCGGCCACCACCGAACCGACGCGACTGGCCCGCTACTACGGGCAGAAGCCGGACTGGAAGACCTGTCCGGAGGTGCCGTCGTTCCAGTGCGCCTCGATCAGGGTGCCACTGGACTACGAACGCCCCGAGGGGGGCGACGTCACCCTGGCGGCGATACGCCGACGGGCCACCGGCAACGGCGCCGCCCGCGTGGGCTCGCTGCAGATGAACCCCGGTGGACCGGGCTCGTCCGCGATCGCCTATCTCCTCGACAGCGCCGATTCCTTCTCCCCCGCGGTCCGCGCCGCGTACGACCTGGTCGCCGTGGACCCGCGCGGCGTGGGGGCGAGCACCCCGGTGGACTGCGCGGCCAACACCCCCGCGGCCCTCCCGGAGCCCGAAGCGCGCAAGACGGACATCGACGCCTCGGCGGCGGTCTTCGAGGAGGTCGCCGCCGCGTGCCGACGGCACGCGGGACGGTTGCTGCCGCACGTGGGCACCGTGGACGCCGCTCGCGACATGGACGTCGTGCGCGCTGTGCTGGGCGACAAGCGGCTCCACTACCTGGGCTTCTCGTACGGAACCTACCTCGGCGCCACCTACGCCGAGCTCTTCCCCTCCCGCGTCGGCCGCATGGTCCTCGACGGCGCCCTCGCCCCGGCCCTGGACGGCGACGAGTTCACGATCGACCAGGCCCGGGGCTACGAGGTCGCCTGGACGTCCTTCGCCGCCGACTGCGCCACCCGGCCGGACTGCCCCGTGGGCCACTCGGTCCAGGAGGCCGGCCGCGTTCTGAACGGCCTCGTGGCGAGGCTGGACCGGACTTCCCTGCGGCAGGGCAAGGACATCACCGTCACGGGGGACTCCGTACTCGCCGCGGTGATCCTCGCACTCAGGAGGCCCGACTGGGAGGCGCTGCGCGCCGCGCTCGCGGAACTCCGCGACGGTGACACCACGACCGTGCAGACGCTTCTGGGCGTGGAGGAGGAAGCCGACCCCGGCGACCAGTCGTACTACGCGGTGTCCTGCCTGAGTGCCACGCTGGGCACGTGGTCGACCGTCGAACAGGCGCGGGCGGCGCTGCCGGAATACCGCCGCGCCGCCCCGCATTTCGGCGAGTACTTCGCCGGGACGCTGCCGATGTGCACCCATTGGCCCGTGCGCCCCGACCAGTTCCCGCACCGGATCACCGCGACGGGCGCGGCACCCGTCCTGGTCGTGGGCACCCGGCGCGACCCGGCCACCCCGTACCACTGGGCGCAGGCGCTGGCCGGGCAGCTGTCCTCCGGGCGGCTGCTCACCTGGGACGGCGACGGGCACACCGCCTACCAGCGCGGCAGCCGCTGTGTCGACACCGCCGTCGACGACTACCTGACGCACGGCCGGCTCCCGTCCGCCGGCGCGGTCTGCGTCTGACGGGCGATGGCCGCCGTGCGGGCCACGGATGCCCCGTCCGGCCGGAGCAGGCGCCTCGCGGCCGGCCTGATGTGCGGCTGCCTGCTGCTGACCGCCTGTTCATCCCAGCACCCGCGGCGGCCCACGGGCGCGAAGCGGTCGGCGACCCCGGTCGTCCCGGCCGGCTCCGGCACCGCCGCGTCGGCGTCCGCGGCGCCCTCCGCATCGGCCTCCGCGCCGGACACATCCCGCTACTACCGGCAACGGCCGGCCTGGCGGCCCTGCCGGGAAGCGGCATCGTTCGAGTGCGCCTCGGTGACGGTGCCCCTGGACTACGCCCGTCCGGAGGCGGGCGACATCCGGCTGGCGGTCGTCCGCCGCCAGGCCACCGGCCCGCGGTCCGGCCGTATCGGCTCCCTGCTGTTCAATCCCGGGGGGCCAGGCGTCTCGGCGGTGGACGACCTATTTTCCTTCGCCGACGCTTTCTCTCCCATTCTGCGCGCCGCGTACGACCTGGTCGGTGTCGATCCCCGGGGGGTGGGGCGCAGCGCCCCGGTCGACTGCGGGTCGGGCACGTCGCTGCCCGGTGCCGTAGCGGGCCGCGACGCCGAAGCGGAGGCCGGAGCCACGGACCCCGGATCGGGCTTCGCACGGGTCGCCGACGCGTGCGCACACAGCGCGGGCCGGCTCCTGCCCCACGTCGGAACCCCGGACGCCGCCCGCGACATGGACGTCGTGAGGGCTGTGCTCGGAGACGACCGGCTCCGTTTCCTCGGTTACTCCTACGGCAGCTATCTGGGGGCCACCTATGCGGAGCTCTTCCCCTCCCGCGTCGGCCGCATGGTCCTCGACGGCGCCATCGACCCCGGCATGGACGCCTTTCGCGCCACCCTCGGCATGGCGCGCGGCTACCAGGCGGCCTGGGACGCCTTCGCCGCCGACTGCGTCGCCCGCCCCGGCTGCCCGGTCGGCCACTCCGTCCGGGACGCGGGCCGGATCCTGGACGGCCTGGTCGCGGAACTCGACGAAGCCTCCAAGGCGGGCGGTGACCTCGGCCTTCCCGCCACCGGCGACGATCTGCTCACCGCGGTCACCTCGGCACTGGCGGCTCCCGCCTGGGGTGAACTGCGCAATCTGCTCAGCCAGGTGGCGGCGGGCGACGCCGCCACCCGGCGACTACTTCTCGGCACGGCCGACAGCGCACTACCGGGCGAGCAGTCCCTTGTGGCGGTCAACTGCCTGAGCTCCGCGCTCGGTCCGCGGTCGACGGCGGCGCAGACGCGTGCGGCCATGGCCGAGTTCCACCGCGCCGCACCCCAGTTCGGCGCCTACTACGCGGGGTTCCTCCCGATGTGCGCCCACTGGCCGGCCCGGCCGACCCAGGTGCCGCACCGCATCACCGCCCGAGGCGCCCCGCCCATCCTCGTGATCGGCACCACCCGCGACCCCGCCACCCCCTACGAGCAGGCCCGGTCGCTGGCCTCCCAGCTCGACTCGGGACGGCTCCTGACCTGGGACGGCGTCGGGCACACCGCCTACCGGCAGGGCAGTGCCTGCGTCGACACCGCCGTCGACGACTACTTCCTGCACGGCCGGCTCCCGGCCGACGGCACCGTCTGCCGTTGAGGGCGCCGCCTGGCGCGCTCCCCCATGGACCGCCGAGGGAGCGCGCCTTCGGCAACGTGCTCAGCCGCGGCGGCCGCCGCCTCCGCCGAGGCCCTTGTCCAGGCCGGCGCGACGCAGGGCGTCGGCCATGGCACCGCCGGGGACCGGGCGGTCGCGGTCGCCACGGGACTGGCGGGGCGGATTGCCGCCCCGGCGGTCGGGACGGGCCCCGCGGTCCTGACGGTCGGGGCGGGGGCCGCGGTCCTGGCGGCCGCCGCCCGCGCTCTTGGACGCGGCGGCCTCGTCCTCAAGGCGCAGCGTGAGGGAGACGCGCTTGCGCGGGATGTCGACGTCGAGCACCTTGACGCGGACGATGTCGCCGGGCTTGACGACCTCGCGCGGGTCACTCACGAAGTTCCTGGACATGGCCGAGACATGCACGAGCCCGTCCTGGTGGACGCCGATGTCGACGAAGGCGCCGAAGGCCGCGACATTGGTGACGACACCCTCCAGGACCATGCCCGGCTCGAGGTCCTTGAGCTCCTCGACACCCTCCTTGAAGGCGGCGGTCTTGAAGGCCGGGCGCGGGTCGCGTCCGGGCTTCTCCAGCTCGGAGAGGATGTCGGTGACCGTCGGCAGACCGAAGGTGGCGTCGACGAACTCCTGCGGCCGCAGCCCGCGCAGCACCGTGGTGTTGCCGATGAGCGTCTTGATGTCGGTGCCCGCCGCCGTGCTCATACGCCGTACGACGGGGTAGGACTCGGGGTGCACGCTGGAGGCGTCCAGCGGGTCGTCGCCGTCGGGGATGCGCAGGAAGCCGGCACACTGCTCGTACGCCTTGGGGCCGAGCCGGGTCACGTCCTTCAGGGCGGTGCGCCGGCGGAACGGGCCGTTGGCGTCGCGGTGGGCGACGATGTTGGCGGCCAGGGACTCGGTGATGCCCGACACGCGGCGCAGCAGCGGCACGGAGGCGGTGTTGACGTCGACGCCCACGCCGTTCACGCAGTCCTCGACGACCGCGTCGAGTGAGCGCGAGAGCTTCACCTCGGACAGGTCGTGCTGGTACTGGCCGACACCGATCGACTTGGGGTCGATCTTGACGAGTTCGGCGAGCGGGTCCTGGAGCCGGCGGGCGATGGAGACGGCGCCGCGCAGCGAGACATCGAGGTCGGGGAGCTCCGCGGAAGCGTAGGCGGAGGCGGAGTAGACCGACGCCCCGGCCTCGGACACCACGGCTTTGGTGAGCTTCAGCTCGGGGTGCCGCTTGATCAGGTCCACGGCGAGCCGGTCGGTCTCGCGCGAGGCGGTGCCGTTGCCGATGGCGACGAGGTCGACCTGGTGGGCGGCGGCGAGGCGGGCGAGCGTCGCAATGGAGGCGTCCCACTGGTTGCGCGGTACGTGCGGGTAGATGGTGTCGGTGGCGACGACCTTGCCGGTGGCGTCGACCACGGCCACCTTGACGCCGGTGCGGAAGCCCGGATCCAGCCCCATGGTGGCGCGCGTGCCCGCGGGGGCCGCGAGGAGCAGGTCGCGCAGGTTCGCGGCGAACACCCGGACCGCCTCGTCCTCGGCGTCCTGACGCAGCCGTACCCGCAGGTCGAGACCGAGCCGCACGAGGAAGCGGGTGCGCCAGGCCCAGCGCACGCTGTCGGCGAGCCACTTGTCCGCGGGCCGGCCGCGGTCGGTGATGCCGAAGTGGTGGGCGATCTTGCGCTCGAAGGTGGAAGGGCCCTCCTCCGCGGGCTCCTCGGGCTCCATGGTGAGGTCGAGGACCTCTTCCTTCTCGCCGCGCAGCATGGCGAGCACACGGTGCGAGGGGAGCTTGGTGAACGGCTCGGCGAAGTCGAAGTAGTCCGCGAACTTCGCGCCCGCCTCCTCCTTGCCCTCGCGCACCTTGGCGACGAGCCGGCCCCGCTCCCACATACGGGTGCGCAGTTCGCCGACGAGGTCGGCGTCCTCGGACCACCGCTCGGTGAGGATCGCGCGGGCGCCCTCCAGCGCCGCGGCGGCGTCGGCCACGCCCTTGTCGGCGTCGGCGAAGCCGGCGGCCTCGGCCTGCGGGTCCAGGGACGGGTCGCCGAGAAGGCGGTCGGCGAGCGGCTCCAGGCCGGCCTCGCGGGCGATCTGCGCCTTGGTGCGCCGCTTGGGCTTGTAGGGCAGATAGATGTCCTCGAGGCGGGCCTTGGAGTCCGCGGCGAGGATCTGCGCCTTGAGGGCGTCGTCGAGCTTGCCCTGGGACTCGATGGACTCCAGGATCGACGCCCGCCGCTCGTCCAGTTCGCGTAGGTAGCGCAGGCGCTCCTCCAGCGTCCGCAGCTGGGCGTCGTCGAGGCCGTCCGTCGCCTCCTTGCGGTACCGGGCCACGAACGGCACGGTCGCGCCGCCGTCCAGCAGCTCGACTGCCGATGTGACCTGACCCTCGCGTACGCCGAGTTCCTCGGCGATCCTGCGCTCGACCGAGACCGTTGTCGTCACGATGTGCGACCTGCTTTCTGGCTGGACTACCGGTGCATTATTGCGGAGCCCGGCCGTGCGACCGCGAGCCTGGGCCCATGCCGCGCCGGGGTCCCGGCCGAGATGCTTCTCGAACCGGTGATCGGCGTGGGGTTCGCCGATGTAGTCGGCGGTCTCCCGGTGTCCCGGCCCCGCGTACAGGGCCCGTGCCTCGACCAGGTCCGCGCGCGTGTCGAGGCGGATCACCGAGGCGCCCACGCGTTCGCGGGCCACGCGTTCGGCGGCCGCGACCAGCAGCGCGGGCGCCGCCGGTGCGGCGTGCGGCGGGGACGACCCGGACGCGGCGCAGTTCCGCGACGGACGGGGGGCGGCGGCCGCCCGGCGATGGTCTGCGAAGGCACATGGGCGGACCGTGACCCCGGCCGCCGGCCCGTTCGCCGCCGAGCGCGTCCCGGGCCAGGGTGATCGTCTTGGCGGCGCAGCGCCGCCGCGCTCGGGCGGGCGACGCAGGGCGGCCCCTGGTGCGAGCGCCGTGATCGGTCTGCCGGCCCCGACGGCGCCGCCGCCGGCGGCCAAGGGCGCCACGACCTGGGTGTCCGGGAGCGCACGGCGGAAGGCGCCGTAGCGCGACGACCCGGGGGCGGGGGGCCCGGAGGTCCGGTGGGACGCCGGGGGACCGATCATCGCGCCGGCCCGGAAACGTGCAATCATCAGATGTATTGTCCTGCCACCTGTCCTCGGCGGACGCCTCCGGGCGTCGCGCCCCCCGGCAGGTCCCGGTGCGCCCGCACCCGGGACCGGCCGGGACACACGGACACGCCCAACGGAGGCTTAGCTCCCATGGAATACCGCCATCTCGGCCGTAGCGGCCTGGTCATCAGCGAGATCGCGTACGGCAACTGGCTCACCCACGGCTCGCAGGTCGAGGCGGACGCCGCCACCGCGTGCGTGCGCGCGGCGATCGAGGCCGGCATCACCACCTTCGACACCGCCGACGCCTACGCGGGCACGCGTGCCGAGTCGGTCCTCGGCGAGGCGCTCAAGGGCGAGCGCCGCGAGGGCATCGAGATCTTCACCAAGCTGTACTGGCCGACCGGCCCGGGCCGCAACGACCGAGGGCTGTCGCGCAAGCACATCATGGAGTCGATCGCCGGCTCGCTGCGCCGCCTGCAGACCGACTACGTCGACCTGTACCAGGCGCACCGCTACGACGTGGCCACCCCGCTCGAGGAGACGATGGAGGCGTTCGCCGACGTCGTCCACTCGGGCAAGGCCCTCTACATCGGTGTCTCGGAGTGGCCGGCGGAGCAGATCCGACGCGCTCACGCGCTGGCCCGGGAACTGCACATCCCGCTGGTGTCCAACCAGCCGCAGTACAACGCCCTGTGGCGGGTCATCGAGGGCGAGGTCGTCCCGACCTGCGAGGAACTGGGCATGGGCCAGGTCGTCTTCTCGCCGATCGCGCAGGGCGTGCTGACCGGCAAGTACCGCCGGGGCCAGGAGCCCCCGGCGGGCTCGCGCGCCACCGACGACAAGGGTGGCGCCGGCATGATCTCGCGCTGGATGGGCGACGATGTGCTCGACGCCGTCCAGCGGCTCCAGCCGCTGGCCGCCGAGGCCGGGCTGTCGCTCGCCCAGCTGGCGGTCGCCTGGGTGCTGCAGAACCCGAACGTCTCGGCGGCCATCGTCGGCGCGTCCCGTCCCGAGCAGGTCGCGGAGAACGCCAAGGCGGCGGGCGTCGTCCTGGAGAAGGACCTCATGGCGCGGATCGAGGAGATCCTGGAGCCGGTCGCCGTCACCGACCCCAAGCGGGTCCACGACAACGTCCCGGTGCGCCGTCCCTGATCCGGCGTGCCCGGCCCCGCGGTCCGGTGCGGACCGCGGGGCCGGGCACCGGCGCGGGCGCGGCTCGCGTCAGGCGGTGTGGCAGTGTCCCTCGCCGCGCGGGGTCGGCCTGGGGAGGTCGAGCGAGGGGTTGCGGTCGAAGAATCCGGTCGGCTTGAGCGTGAAACCGCTGTGGTCGACGGGCATGACCGGCCACTCCTCCAGCCGCGGCAGGTGGGTGGGGCCGAAGGTGTGCCAGACGGTCAGCTCGGTGTCCTCCAGCGACTCGCCCGCCGCGGTCCACCGGGGCAGTCCGGCGCCGCCCGCGTTCTGGTTGGGGTAGTCGCCCGCGGGGAAGCGCCGCTCCGGGCGGTGGCGGGTGACCCACACATGCCTGGTGCCGTAGGCCATGCGCCGGGCGACCGCCGAGTCGGGCTGGGCGAGGACGACCGGCCCCGGCTGCGGCACGAGGGTGTACGCCACGGGCTTGCCCATGCGGTTGAGCGAACCGGGATTGGTGATCCGCCAACGGCGGCCCGCCAGCGGGTCGGCGAGCCGGCCCCCCTCGGCGCTGTCGGAGACGGGTGTCACACGGGTGGTGAAGACGTTGCCGCCCGGGTTGTCCGGCCCACTGGGGACGGGGACGACGTCCACCTCCTGCACGGAGTTGGCGTGGCCGTCGACCGCCGTGTCCAGCCGTACGCAGAACAGGTGCTGGTGGAAGGGCGCGAGCAGGCCGGGGGCCACCTCCGTGCCGACGGCGTCTGCGGTGCCGGGCTCCACTGCGGAGGTCTGCACGATGCCGGTGGACTTGGCCTCGAAGCCGATCGTGCCGTCCTGGTGGAAGTACCAGTAGAAGCCGTAGTCGTAGTTGCCCACGGTGGCGATGTACGAGACGACCAGGCGCCTTGCGCGGCGGCTCTCGGCGGCCATGCCGTTGAAGATGTCGGTGTGCTTCCACAGGAGGCCGTAGTCCTCCTCGTGGATACAGACGGCGTTGGGCAGCGTCTGCGGGTTGCCGAGGTCGTCGCAGAGGACGGCGTCGAGGTAGGTGATATCGCCGAGGCAGTCGCAACCCAGTTCCAGGGCGTTGGCGTTGCGGCCGAGGGAGTACTCGCCCGCGTCGAGGAAGGCGACCCAGTTGCGGTCGGCGCCGGGCTCGGCGTACGCGACGGCCATCTCGGCCAGGGAGGCGCGGTGCAGGACGGGTCGGACGCGGCCGCCGTCCTCGTAGCCGATCTGGTGGAGGACCAGGCCCTCGCGGCCGTTGAAGTCGATGCGAAGGCGCCACTTCTGCCAGGTCAACAGCCGGCCGTCGAGGGCGAAGGACGGACCTTCGGGCTGGGTGATCTCCAGCGGGCGCAGGTCGGTGCGGGCAGGGCCGTTGAACTCCGGCTCGTAGCGGCCGCATTCGGTGGGAATGGGCACGGCGCCGGTGTCGATCAGGCGGACGACCTTCCGCTCGATGACGTCCACGTCGGCGACGAGCCCGGCCACCGGGTGCGCCCAGGGGCTGTCGGAGGCGTCGCAGCGCAGCCAGGTCAGGGAGCGCATCAGGCGCGCCCCGGGGCGGTCCGCGAAGCGCAGCGGGCCCGCGCCGAGGGGCGCGGCGACGGCGAGTTCCAGGTCGGTGACGCCGCGGTCGGCCATGGCCTTGCGCCAGCCGGGATCGGCCTTGACGACCTGCTCGACGATCTCGTACTCCTCGAAGGTGACCGGGGGCTGGCCCTCCTGCTCCGTGTCGAGCACCCGGTGGGCGACGACGACACCCGCCGTGACGTCGACCAGCGCCTCGGCGGCGGCGCCGGTGGCCGAGTCCAGCAGGGTGACGCGCAGTCGGCGCACCACGGGGTCCCCGTCGCGGTGGGCGTCGGCGGTGTGCCGGTCGGGCTCGTCGAGCAGCACGAGGGGGAAGCGCGTCGTGTCGGTGACCCGGCCGTCCTCGGCGAGGATGCGGCGGGCGGCGGATATCTCGTCGGCGGTCAGCGGGTCGAGGGGATGGGATGCGGCGGGTGCGGAGTCGGCGTCGGTGTGGCAGCAGGAGGACATGGGACACCCCTTGGGTGGATGTGAGTCGTTGCGCTACGCGGCGGAGCGGACCTGGCACCGGCTCGCCCGCCACTCGCGGGGGGAGCGACGAGCCGGACACGGGTCAGGGGGCGGCGGTCCGCGCGTCGGTGCCCGCGGTCTCACGGGCCTGCTCGATCCGGAACGCCTCGTTGCCGAGGCCGATGCGGGCGTGGATCTCGGGCCGCGTGGCGCGCAGCACAGCCCCGTACACCAGGCCGACGAGGACGGCGGCGCCGATGATGCCGGGCAGCACCAAGGAGACGGCGGAGCCGTCGCCGGCGACCAGGACGTCGAAGTCCTTGACCGCGTAGACCGCGATGCCGGCCAGGGCGATTCCCGCGAGTGCGGAGGCGGCGATCCGTGGCGCCTGGGTGCGCAGCGCCCCGCGGCGCACGAAGTAGCCGATGACGGCGAAGGACGCGGTCGCCAGCAGCACGATGACGCCGAGGGCCCCTACGTTGCCGAACCAGGTGAAGAGCTTCAGCACCGGCGCGGTCGGGTCGTGGTCGGCCGCCGCGCTGCCGTCGGTGACGGCGAAGGCGATCACGAAGCCGAGGGACACCAGCGTCTGCAGCAGCGAGCCGAAGGCGGGGGCGCCGCTGGTGGCGTTGGTGCGGCCGAAGGCGGAGGGGAGCAGGCCCTCACGGCCCATGGCGAAGGCGTACCGGGC
This sequence comes from Streptomyces sp. ME19-03-3, assembly GCA_033793685.1. Taxonomy (GTDB): domain Bacteria; phylum Actinomycetota; class Actinomycetes; order Streptomycetales; family Streptomycetaceae; genus Actinacidiphila. The sequence goes on from JARAXD010000001.1 coordinate 450,960, forward strand.
GACGACGTTGTGGAAACTCAGCAGGCAGGCGAACATGCCCGTCACATAGAGGACGTGCAGGACGTCGGTGAAGGCGGCCCCGATGATCGACTCGCTGAGGCCGAAGAGCAGCCCGGGGCCCTGCTTCTGCGATGCCTCGACGATCCGGGACGGACCGGCCGCGATGCTCAGCGCCCAGGAGCTGACGGCGAAGAACACGGCCACAAAGGTGACGGCGAGGAACATGACACGGGCGACGACGACCTGCGGCCGGGTGGTCTCCTCGGCGTAGACCGGCGACTGCTCGAAGCCGACGAAGCTGGCGATGCAGAAGCACAGGGCGGTGCCCAGGCCCGCGCCGCCGAGCGTGCTCGGGTCGAAGGCGTGCAGCGACAGGCCCTCCTTGGCGGGGCTGCCGACGGCGGCGACATCGAAGATGACGACGAGGGCGATCTCGATCAGCAGAAGGACGCCGAGCACCTTGGCGTTGACGTCGATCTTCAGCCAGCCGAGCGCACCGACCAGGAGGACGCCCAGGACGGCCGGGATCCACCAGGCGATCGTGGTGTCGAGGTAGGTCTGGAAGAGCCCGGAGATCTCGAAGCCGAAGAGTCCGAAGACAGCGAACTGCATGGCGCTGTACGACACCAGGGCGACGAGCGACGCGGCCGCGCCCGCCGTGCCGCCGAGGCCGCGGGCGATGTAGGCGTAGAAGGCGCCCGCGTTGTGGACGTGACGGCTCATCTCGGCGTAGCCGACACTGAAGAGGAGCAGCACCACGCCCAGGATGACGAACAGCAGCGGCTGTCCGACGATGCCCATCACGCCGTACGTGGTGGGCATGACGCCCGCGACCACCATCAGTGGCGCACTGGCGGCCACCACCGACAGCAGTAGTCCTGACATGCCGAGGCGGTCGGCCCGCAGGGCTCTCTCCTCGCCTTTGAACGTACTGATCCCGTCGTTGCCCGTCGGCATGGCGGTTCCTTCCTGGGAGGGGTCGTGGCTGTGCTGGTACGTCATGTGGGGGCGCGCCCCAGGCCGTGTCGTCAAATGACTGGCGGCCGCCCGGAGGGCGGGCCCCGCGGCGTCCGGTGCGGTGCATCGCAAGGCGGAGAGTCGTCCTCGTAGTGGGCTACTCGGACGATTCGACAACGCAGCGAGGTGCCGTGTCGGGCGTCGCGGGGCAGCCAGGCATGTGACGACACGGCCTAGAGGGAGCCGGGGCCGAGGACGGCCTCCCGCGCGGCGTGGAAGGCCTTCTGGGGGTCGCGGTCCGGATAGGCCCACGGCACGCGGGTGGCGTACCCGCCGATCCGGTTGAACAGGGCCGCGGCCTCGGCGGTGCGGCCCCGCAGGAAGTGGGCATGGGCGAGGAAGTTGAGGTCGAGGTGGAGGCGCGAGTGGTCGTGCCCGCCGCCGTCCCGGTCCAGCCACCAGTCGAAGCCCCTCTCAAGTGCCTGCCGGGCCCGCCAGCCGTTCCAGTGCCCGGAGGCCGCGGGGTCGGCGGGCAGTGTGCCGGAGCCGGCGAGGACGCGGTACAGCTCGGCGTGGGCGACGAGCGGGAGGACGGCCAGCGGCGAGCCGGCGGGGGCCTCGCCCGCGGCCCACTCGGCGAACTCGTGGACCTCGTGGAACGCCGCGCCGTCAGCGGCGGGCTGGGGGCGTTCGGCGAGGCAGGCGGCCATCAGGTGGTGACCGTGGTGATGGCTGCGGTGCCGGCCGCGGACCTGGTCGAAGGCGCGCATCTGTTCGTCGTGGGTGCCGGTGTGGCGGGCCAGGATCAGCAGGCAGAGCCACGGCGTGGGGTCGGCCGGGGTCAGCGCGGCGGCGGCCTGGCAGGCCTCGCGGGCCCGCTCGGGCGTCTCCTTGCCCGTGACGGCACGGAACACCATGGCGCAGGCCAGGAGCGCGGCCGCGTCGCTGCTGCCGGGCTCGGCGAGTCGCCACTCTCGGGCCCAGGTGGCGCTCGCCACTCCCTGGCCCAGAACGACCAGGCGGTGGCCGCGCCGGTCCCAGTCGTCGCCGGTCCCGGCGAGCAGGCTGCGGGCGGTGGTCCAGCGTCCCTGGGCGAGCGCCGTGCGGGCGCCGGCCAGTGGCTCGTCGTCCAGGGCGGGGTCGAACCGCAGGCCGTCCCGGGAGCGGGAGAAACCGAACGGGGGTGGCGGAGGAGTCATCCTCGGGGTGCCTCCACGGCGCGCGCGCGTGATGTCCGGCCCGGGTCGGGGCTTCCCGTTCGGCGTCCGGTGATCGCTTGGTCACAGGAAGCCAACCGGTATGAGCAGGTCCACTTCAAGTACGGGGGTGTTGTCTCGGTGTAGTCCCGCACGTGCGTCCGGGCGCGGACAGCCGCCGCTCCCGGACATACGAAGACACGGATTCGGACGGATCTCGCCGACCGCCTGCGCGGCCCGGGCCATGCCTGATATTCGAACGCACGGATACGAGACGAAGGAGCGATGTCGTGGTGGACGACACCGGCCCGGCACCGTCCCACCCCCTGGCTTCCGTACGGCGCGGCCACGGCTGGAGCTACCAGGACCTCGCCCGGGTCGTCGCCGACAACGCCCGTGCTCTCGGCGTGCCCATGGCGGCCCGGCGGGAGAAGGTGTGGCGCTGGGAGCACTGGGGCGTGGTGCCGGAGCGGGACAGCCAGCGCGCTTTGGCCCGGGCACTGGGCGTACCGCTGCCGGAGGTCGACGCCCGCCCGTGGCCCGGCTGGTTACCGTCGTTCCACGGCGTCCCCGCCGGGCTGCCATGGAACCGGGCGGGCGGTCTCGGCGCGCTGGACGCCCTGCTGGACGGCGGCGGACGCGACCCGCGCGGCCGCCCCGTGCTGGAGGGACCGGAGTTCCGCGCGGCCGTCACCGAATGGGCGGCCGGGACGGAGAGCGGACTCGGGCCGCCGCCGGGCGGCGCGGGCGCGGCCGCGGGCCGGGGCGGGTCGGCGGCCGACGAGGAGACCGTGGCCTGGCTGGAACGCGGCGTGCCCGGCCTGCGCCGGCTGGACGACCGGCTCGGCGGCGCGGTCGTGCGGCACCGGGTCGATGCCGATCTGCGGATCGCCCTGGAGCTGCTGCGCCGGGGTCCGTACCGGGGCGGACTCGACGCCCGCCTGCTGCGCGTCGCCGCGGGGCTGGCCCAACTGGGCGGCTGGGCGGCGACGGACTGCGGACGGCACGGGGCGGCGCAGCGGCACTACCTGACCGGGCTGCGCCTCGCGCACTGCGCGGGCGACGGCCCGCAGGCCGCCAACCTGTGGGCGGGGCTGAGCATCCAGGCGGTGTTCGCGGGCCGTCACGGCGACGCCCTCGCGGCCGCCCGGGCCGCGGAGTCCGCCGCGCCGGACGCCACGTCACGCACCCGGGCGATGCTCGCCACCCGCCGCGCCCGGGCGCATGCGGGGCTCGGCGAGGACACGGCGTGCCGGCGGTCGCTGGAGCAGGCCGGGCGGCTGCTGGACACCGCTCCCGTCGATGACGACCCGTCGTGGATCTACTGGTTCGACGAGGCGGAACTGTGCGCGCAGAGCGGGATCGCGCTGCTCGACCTGGGCCGGGTGCAGGAGGCGGCCCCGCTGCTGGAGAAGGCTCTGGCGATCCAGGACCCCCTCTACCGGCGTGACCGCACGCTCTACACCGCGCGCGCCGCCCTTGCCCGCGCCCGGAGCGGCGACCTCGGCACCGCCCGGACGCTCACCGAGGACGCCGTGGACCTGGCCCGGGACTGCGGATCGCCCCGGGTCGCCATCGCGGTCGAGCAGGCAAGGGCGACGCTGCCGAAGCCGCACTGACGGCGCGTCCGGCAGGTTCGGAGGCCGCTGACCGCGAACGCCGTACGAAGTTCAGCCGGGCCCCGGTGACGGCGGCCGGGTCCGGCGACCCGCGCGGGGTCCGGCGACCCGCGGACCGCCGGGGACCGCGACGGGTTCCGCGCAACGCGCGCCGGCCAGGCCGGCAATCCCGCGCTCCACGCGGCGACGGTGAACGGAGCGGCAGCAGTGGCCTCGCCGCCTGCCGCCGGGCGCGGCAGGACACCCGGAGCGGCCGCTGCCACGACGGCGCACCGCCGGGCGCCTCCGTCGGCTGCGGCCATGGGGAGGCGGTGCGCCACCTCCCCGCTCACGGCGGCGACGCGAGGTTGCGCGGGGAACGGCGGTGATCCGGGACCGCGCGAGGACCACGGCACCGGGCTCACCCCGCTGGAACGGGCGCGGCGCGCCCGCGGACAACGGCCTTGCCACGCGCCGCGGAGGCGCGGAGGCGCGGAGGCGCGGAGGCGCGGAGGCGCGGAGGCGGAGGCGGAGGCCCGCGGAGGCGCGGAGGCGCGGAGGTGGCCTGCGCAGCGGCGTGAACACGGAACGCGCCGGTACGGAGCCGCCGGGCACCGTACCGGCGCGGGAGCCGGGTCCGTGGTCAGGCGACCGGGCGGGCGCGTCCCCGTCCACGGGTGAGGCTGTAGCCGGCGATGCCCGCGAGCGCGCCGAGTACCCCTCCGGCCGCGGTCCAGACCCAGCGGTCGGACCACCAACCGCCGCCCCAGCCGTCCTCGGGCTGCGCCAGCCCGGCCGCCACCGGGGAGGCGCTGGGGTCGACCGCGTCGCCGGCCGCCTCGTCGGACTCGTCCGTGGCCGAGGCGGACGGCACCGCGTCGGGGTCGAGCGTGGCCCCGGCCTTGGCCACCGGGGTGAGCGGGGCGGCGAGTGCACCGTCGACGGCCTGGGAGCCGCCCGCGTTCGTCGAGGTGGTGCCGACCTGCGCCTGGACCGGCAGGCCGAGGTCCTCGTCGGGGAGCCGCGACACGGTCAGGCGGATGTAGTACGCACCCGGCAGCGGGTCGTTGGCCCAGGCCTCGGACCACGCGCGGACGGTGCGCAGCCGGCAGCTCAGTTCCAGCGCGGTGTCCTGTGCGGAGGCAGTCCTGGTCGGCTTGCCGGCGGCGCAGGCCTGACGGCGGCGCAGGCCGTCGTAGACGTCGAGCTGCCAGGTCTGATTGCCGTGCCGGGACGCGGACTCCGGCAGGGTGACGGTCGCCGACACGGTGGGCACCTCGCCGGCCGCGGCGGGGAACACCCAGTACAGGTAGTCACCGGTGGAGGCGCTCGCCGGGAGGGTCCGCACGCCCGGCCGCAGGTTCCCCGCGGTGCGGAAGCCGGTCCCGGGCTGGACCCTCTCCTCGACCGTCCCCGAGCCGCTCGGGCTCGGCGTGGCGTCGTCGGCCGCGGCGGTGCCCCCAGCGGCGGCGAACAGGGCCGCGCCCGCGAGCAGTACGGCGGCCGCCCGGCGCGCCGTTCGGATGGTACGCATCAGTTGGTCCTCCAGACGGCGACGCGCCAGCGCGAGATCCAGCCCCACAGCACACCCGCGACCAGGCCGGTGACGGCCAGCACGGCCAGCAGCCACCAGCCGCGGCCCAGGCCGAAGGAGGCGACGTCGGACGACTCGTCGGGCGCGGAGACCAGGTCGACGCTGAGTTCGAGGGGCAGACCCGGGGTGCGCTTGACGGCGTCGGGCGCGGAGAAGGAGTTGCTGACCTCGATGCACACGGTGCGGGCGGTCGCGGCGTCGGCGTCGTCGCGTTCCGGCCACGCGTAGCGCAGACCGGAGGAGATGACGTCGGTGCGTCCGCTGCTCGCGTCCGCGCCGCGGACGAGTTCCCTGCCGCCGGTGGTGGCGGCCCGCACGAGCACGCCGTAGTCGCGGTTGACGGCACGGTCGGCGCCGACGCTGACGGAGGCGCGCAGTTCCTGGCCGTCGGTGACGCTCACCCGGTACCAGCGGTGCTCGGAGAAGGCCTCGCGGTCGCTGTAGACGCCGGCCCCGAGGAGAGGGGCGTCGGCGCACCGGTCGGCGCCCTGGGTCGCGGTGGGGGTGACGACCACGTTGTCGGCGGAGCGGTCGACGAGTTGCTTGATGCGGTCGGAGAGCTGGTCGGCGTGGTCGACGGCGGTGTAGGTGCCGCCGGTGGCCTCGGCGATGCAGCTGAGCTGCTCGCGGATCTTGGTGTTGGGCACCAGGCCGAGGGTGTCGACGACCAGGTGGGTCCCCTCGGCGGCGAGTTCGCGCGCGACCTCGCACGGGTCGAGCGGCTGACAGGTGTCCTCGCCGTCGGTGATGAGCACGATACGGCGGCTGGCGTCGCCGCCCGCGAGGTCCTTGCCCGCGGCCTGCAGGGCGGGGCCGATCGGCGTCCATCCGGTGGGGACGAGGGTGGCGACCGCGGTCTTGGCCTCGGTCCGGTCGACGGTGCCGACCGGATAGAGGGCCTCGGTGTCCCTGCAGCCGACCTTCTTGTCCTTGCCGGGGTAGTTGGCGCCGAGGGTGCGTATACCGAGCCGCACCTCGTCCGGTACGGCGTCGATGACCTCGTTGAACGCCTGCTTGGCCGCCGACATGCGGGACCTGCCGTCGATGTCGTCGGCCCGCATCGAGCCGCTGACGTCGAGCACGAGCTCGACCTTGGGGGCCTCGCGCGCCGTCTGCGGCCCGTCGTCCGCGGCGGCCGGCGCCGCGGCCGGGAAGAGCGCGGTGGCGAGGGTGGCCGCGAGGCCGCACAGCCCCGCCGCCAGCCGTTTGCTTATGATCATTGGCGGATCCTATGGAAGTTCCGCCTCCGCACCCAAACCGCTCTGACGATCCGTCACCTTTGTGCCCCGCCGCTGAGATGGCGCGTTCCGGACTGTTCGAAGCGTCGCCGACATGCTGTGCCGGGTCCTGACGCCGTGACAAACTACCCGAGACCCAGTGGCGTTGGAGGAGAGGGACCGTGACTGAAGCGCGGGCGGCAAGCGCTCCCACCGTGCTGCGGGTGGTGCTCGGCAGACGCTTGCAGGACCTTCGCGAGAGGGCCGGGCTCTCCTACGAGCAGGCGGCCCACGCCCTGGACGTCACCCACGCCACGGTGCGCCGCATCGAGAAGGCCGAGGTGGGCCTGCGGATCCCGTACGTGGAGAAGCTGCTCCTCACCTACGGGGTCACCGAGCCCACCGAGATCGCCGACTTCCTCGAGCTGGCCCGAGAGGCCAACCGCCCCGGCTGGTGGCACCGCTTCCGCGACGTGCTCCCCGAGTGGTTCAGCGCCTTCGTCAGCCTGGAGGGCTCCGCCGAGCTGATCCGCGCCTACGAACCGCACTACGTCCCCGGACTGCTGCAGACCCCGCAGTACGCGGAGGCCGTACTGCGCGCGGGTAGGCCGCACGCCGCACCGGAGGAGATCGAGCGCGGCGTCGCGCTGCGCATGGAGCGGCAGGCACTGCTCACCCGGGACGACGCGCCGCTGCTGTGGGTCGTGGTGGACGAGACGGTACTGCGCCGCCCCATCGGCGGGCCCGAGGTGATGCGCTCGCAGATCGACCGGTTGATCGAGGCGTGCGGGATGCCCCGGGTCCGGCTCCAGGTGATGCCCTTCGCGTCGGGGCCGCATCCCGCGATGTACGGACCGTTCCACATCTTCCGCTTCCCGCTGCCCGAGTTGCCGGACATCGCGTACGCGGAGAGTCTGATCGGTGCCGTCTACCTCGACGAACGCGAGGACGTCTCCCGGTTCCGCGAGGCACTGGACCGGATGAGCGCCCAGGCGCTGCCCGCCGGGCCCACTCGGGAGTTCCTGGAGCAGGCGCGCGACCGGTGGTGAGGCCGGCGCCAGGCCGGCCCCGCAGACGCGCCCCCGCCGGGGCGCCCGGCCGCTCCCCCGCCCCCACCGGCGGGGGCGCGCTTCGCGGTCAGCGGGTCATCGCCGCCGGCCTCGCCGCGAGGCTCTCCACGAGGTCCCGCCAGACGTCCGGCGCGAGGGCCGCGGGCACCTCGGGGACGCCGGTCCGGGTCAGCAGCAGCCGTTCGCCGTGCCCGGTGCCCCGGGCCGGCTCCCTGTGCACGGTGCTGGTGGCGGCCGTGGAGGTCCCACGGGCAGACGAGCGCCTCCCGCGGGCGCAGCGAGGCCGCGGTCGACCGCGTCGCCTCGCGCCCTGGTGCGCGCCCCCGACGGTGCGTCAGAATGTCCGCGTGACGTTCACCACCGCCGAGGCGGACAGGGTCCTGGGCGACAACTTCGCGCCCTGGGTGCGGGATCTGGGGCTCACCGTCGAGGAGACCGGCGAGCGGCACGCCGTGCTGCGGCTGCCCTGGTCGGACCGGCTGGCCCGGGAGGGCGGCGCACTGTCGGGCCAGGCGCTGATGGCCGCGGCCGACACCGCCACGGTCATCGCGGTGTCGGCGGCCCGCGGCGGCTACGGGCCCATGACGACCGTCCAGCAGTCCACGACGTTCCAGAGGGCGGTCATGGGCACCGACGTCCTGGTCACGGCGCGGGTCACCAAGCTGGGGCGGCGGCTGGCGTTCATCGATGTCGCGCTCACTCCCGAAGGCGCGGGCGAGCCCGCGGCGCACGCCACCACGGTCTACGCCTTCCCCGGCTGAGCGGCCGACCCGGCCGGCAGCCATGGGGGGGCGACCGCGGGGACGACCCGGATGGCCGGGCCCGCCCGGCCCGTGTCTGCCTCCGGCGGTTCACCGTATCGAGTCGGATCCCGCCGCGCGCGGCGTGGTGGTGCGACAGCGCGGACACTCCGGACCAGCATGACCTTTCGTCAGATGATCGGTTTTCGGGCTGGAGCAACGTGACTCGACGACCCCGCCGGGTGCGCCTGGTGATCTCAGCGGTGCTCGCGTGGAGCGCGCTGCTCGGCGGCACGAGCGGCGCCGCGGCCGCGGTCGCCGGGGACGGACTGCGCTACGGCGCGACCACCGAGCTCGCCCCTGGCGTGGACTACCGCACGTTCACCTACCAGGGAGCCCACGGCAGGGTTCGCGGGCACTTGCTGACGGCGGACCTGCGCGATCCGGGCGTCACGGTGGACCTGCTGCACCCCGGCGCCGTCGCCGGTCGCGGAAGGGTCTCGGAGCTCGCGTCCGCCGCGGGCGCGGTGGGCGGCGTCAACGCCGACTTCTTCAACATCAGCGAGAGCCAGCACCCCGGGGTGCCCGCGACCAGCGCCCCGGTCGGGCCGGCCATCGCCGCGGGACGGGTGCTGAAGTCGGCGGTGCCCCTGTCCCAGCGCTTCGGGCCCAGGCTGCCGCCCGGCACGTCGACCGAGGACGTCCTCGCGGTCGGCACCGACGGGGTCGCCCGGCTCGACCGGCTCCGGCTGGCCGGCACCGTCGGCCTCGGGGGGGCCACGGTGCCGCTCGGCGGCCTGAACCAGTACGCGCTCCCCGTCGGCGGCGTGGGCGCGTACACCTCGGACTGGGGGACCGCCTCCCGGCTCCGCGCCGCCTGCGGGGACGACACCAGGCGGGGTGCGCCGTGCAGCGACGACACCTACGAGGTCACGGTGAGCGAGGGGGCGGTCGCGGACGTCGCCGAGCGCCCGGCGCGGGGCGAGATCCCGCCCGGCACGGTCGTCCTCGTCGGCCGTGAGGCGGGCGCGCAGGCGCTGCGCGCGCTGCGTCCGGGCGACGCCGTGGACGTACGGCCGCGACTCGTGGCCTCCGCGTACGGCGGCAGGTACCGCTTCGCCGTAGGGGGCTGTCCGATCCTGCGCGACGGCCTGCCCTTGGCCGGCCTGGAGAACGGCGCCGCGGCGACCCGCACGGCGGCGGGCTACGGCGAGGACGGGCATGTGGTCTACCTGCTGGCCCTGGACGGCAAGGCCGAGTCCGGCGCCGGCCTCACGGTCGCCGAACTCGCCTCCCTGATGTCCGGCATCGGCGCGCAGGCCGCCGTCAACCTCGACGGCGGCGGTTCCTCCACCCTCGTCACCCGCGCTCCCGGAGCGCCCCTCGTGGCGGTCCGCAACCACCCGGCGGGCGGTACGGAACGTCTCGTCGCCAACGGCATCGGTGTGTTCGCCGACGGCGGCTGACCATGCGCGCCGCTCGCCGCGGTGCGCCCTGCCCTGGCGGCGGCGGGCGCGCGCCGGACCCCCTCGTCCGGAACGGCGCCGCACATACGGATGCGCGCGGCGCGCCCGGCTCCTCGGATCACCGCATGCCGACCTGTGAAGGCACGTCCGGCGGCTACGCGATGTCGGCCCGCGGCCGCACCCTGGAGCAGGAAAGGTTCGTCCATGTCCCGACCGGCGGCCGGCTCCCGCGCGTCGCGGCGTCCGGGTACGGCGACCACAGGGCTCCGACGACCTCGTGGTGCCGGTCGTGGGCCGGGCCCGGGCTCGGCGTCCGGCTGAGGTACGAGGCCATGCCACCGGACCGCGCGGAGTTCCCGCACGCGTACGGGCCCCTGCCGGTCGAGGCGGTGGTGGCCGTGGAGCCGTGGGGGTGAGCCGGGGCCGTCCCCTGGCGGCGGGGCGCGGAGGGACGGCGATCGCCGGGGGGCCTCAGCCGCCCAGGCCGGGCGCGCCCCACAGCGGGAACCAGCGGCCGAGGTCCTCCTCAAGGCGCAGGTCGTTGCCTAGCAGCGCCTTCACCTGGAGCTCCAGAGGGTTGTCGCGCTTCTCCCCCGGCAGCGGGGCGAACGGGTAGAAAGAGCCCCGCTTGTAGAGGTAGACCAGCGCCAGGGAGCGCCCCTGGCCGTCGCGGAAGGCGGCCAGCGAGCAGAGCAGCTGGGGGCCGAAGCCGTGCCCTTCCAGCGCCGAGTTGACCGCGTGGAGGTCGCCGACCAGGGACGGCAGATCCTCCGCCGGACGCCGGACGACCAGCCAGGTGTACCCGTACGCGTCGCGTTCCGACTCCACCGGGACGGCCCCCTGGCCGGTGTCCATGTCGAGGAGCGCCCGTACGTCCTGCTGGACCTCGGCGAAGGCGCCGCCCTCCACGGCGGCGAAGCACACCGATCCCAGGCCGGTGGGCCGGAAACCGGCGGCTGCCTCGAGGGTGATGGCCGCCGACGGGAGCCCGAACAGCTGGTCGAGGTCGGGTTTGACGGGCTTGCTGCGGCCCAGCAGCGCGTCCAGGAGTCCCATCAGCGCCGACCCAGCTCGACGGAGATCCGGCCGAGCTGCTGCAGCCGCTGCTCCAGGGTGGGGTGCGTGGACAGCAGCTGGGCCAGGCTCTGGCCGCCGGCGAAGGCGGGGACGAAGTAGAAGGCGTTGAACGGTTCGGCCTTGCGCAGGTCCTCGGTGGGGATGCGGGCCATCTGCCCGGACACCTTGGTCAGTGCCGAGGCCAGGACGGAGGGCCGCCCGGTGAGCAGCGCGGCGGAGCGGTCGGCGGACAGCTCGCGGTAGCGGGACAGCATCCGCGTCAGCAGGAAGCTGACGCAGTAGACGAGCGCGCTGACCAGCGGGATGAGGACGACCGCGATGGCCGTGCCGGGGTCGCGGCTGTTGCGCCCGAGGCTGCCCCACAGGCCGATACGGGTGACCACGCCGGCGAGGACGCCCAGGAAGGACGCGATCGTCATCACCGCCACGTCCCGGTGGGCGACGTGCGAGAGTTCGTGGGCGATGACGCCTTCCAGTTCCTCGGGCTCCAGGCGGCGCAGCAGACCGGTGGTGGCGCAGACCAGGGCGGCCTTCTCGTTGCGTCCGGTGGCGAAGGCGTTGGGGACGTCGCTGTCGGCGACCGCGACTCGGGGTTTGGGCATGTCGGCCAGGGCGCAGATCCGGTCGACGACGCCGTGCAGCTCGGGTGCCTGCTCCGGGGTGACCTCGCGGGCACCCATGCTGAACGCGGCGATCCGGTCGCTGAACCAGAACTGGGCGATGAACAGACCGCCCGCGACGATCAGGATCAGCGGCCAGGCCCCGCGCAGCAGGGCGAGCAGGACACCGACGAAGACGACGTACAGCAGCCCGATCATGAACATGGTGACCACCATGCGGGTGGTCAGCCCCCGGTCGGGGGCGAAGCGGGTCCTGTCCATTGGCCCCTCCCGTTTCTCCGGGCCGCCGCCGCGGCTTCGTGCTCTGCTGTCGATTGTGCCTCCGCGCGGCCGCGAACGGAGGGCGCGCCCGCGCGGCCCGCCTGCCCGCCTGCCCGCCTGCCCGCCGTCAGCCTGCCCGCCTGCCCGCCGTCAGCCTGCCGGGTCCAGCGTGAGCTTCCCGTACGTACGACGGGCCCGCAGGTCCCGGTGGGCACGGGCGGCCTCGGACAGCGGGTACCTGCCGCCCTCCTGGGGCTTCAGCCGGCCCTCGGCGGTCATGGCCATCAGTTCGGCCATCGGCTCGCGGTACATGCCGGGGCGCCCCAGGCAGTGCATCAGCCAGAAGCCGACGACGGCCCGGGAGCGGCCCATGAGCTGGGCCGCCTGCACCGGGGCCGGGCTGACACGGGAGGCGAGTCCGTACGTCACCAGACGGCCGAAGGGGGCGAGCGCGGCCAGCGAGGCGTCGAAGACCGGTCCGCCGGTCATCTCCAGCACGATGTCGACCTGCTTGCCGTCGTTGGCCTCGACGAGCCGCTCCTTCAGCCCCGTCGCGTCCGTGGAGTCCGCCTCGACCGCGGCGTCGGCGCCGAGCTCCAGCGCCAGGTCGCGCTTCTCCTTGGAGGAGGCGGTGGCGATGACCCGTCCCGCGCCGAACTCCTTGGCGAGCTGCACCGCGAGCGAGCCGGTGCCACCCGCGGCCGCGTGCACGACCACCGACTCGCCCTCGGCGATGCGGGCGGAGGTGCGCAGCAGGTGCCAGGCGGTGAGGCCCTGGACGACCAGGGCGAGGGCCTGGCCGTCGGTCACGCCCTCGGGGACGTCGTGGGTGAGGTACTCCTCGACCACGGCCCGCTCGGCATAGCCGCCGTTGTCGGTGAGGGCGACGACGCGGCGCCCGTCGGCGGTGCGGCCGACCACCTCCGCGCCGGGCACGAGGGGCAGCGTGGCCTTGGCGAGGTAGGAGTTCTCCACCATGTGCGTGTCGGCGTAGTTGACGCCCGCCGACGCAACCTCGACCAGCAACTGCCCCGGCCCGGGCGCGGGTTCGGGCAGTTCGACCTGCCGCAGTACATCCGGCCCGCCGAACTCGGTGATCTGGATCGCGCGCACCGCGACTCCCTCCGCGTGGGTACCTGCCTCGTCCGGGCCACGATATCCGCAAACACCGACCAGTCGGTATGCGACGTTCCCGTCCTCCCGGCTGCTGCGGCGCGTTCCCCGGCCGTGCCCGCCCGAGGACGTCGCCCGCGCGTCCGGACCGGCACTGGGGAACCGTTCGTCGCCGGACCCGTCCTCCTGGTGCCGCGCACCTCGTGACCGGACCGGGCCGCCGGCCGGGCGGCGGGTTAGGGTGACCGGCATGTCGAACAGCCCCACGCCGACAACCGTCACCCGCCCCGCGCGACCCGCTGACCTGCCACATCTGCTGCGGTGGGAACGCGACTACATCCGTACCGTCGAACCGGCCGCCGAGGCCGGCTGGACCGAGGCGATCGACCGCAACCTCGCTCTGTGGGTGGACTGCCTGGACCGGACACTGGTCCTCGAGGCCGACGGTGAGCCGGGCGGTTCCACGATGTGGATGCCCTCGGACGGCAAGGCGATGCTGATCGGCATCCACGTGGTGCCCGCGCTGCGGCGCCGCGGCTTCGGCCGCCTCCTCCTCGACACGTTCGCCGCCCAGGCCCGCGCGGCCGGCCACGCGACGCTGGCGCTCGGCGTCCACCGCGCCAATCCGGCCCTCCACCTGTACGAGGGCGCCGGCTACCGCCGCACGGGCGAGGACGGCGACTACGTCCTGATGGAGCGCCCAACGACATCCTGAGGCGTCCGCACGCGCGGCCGCCCCGCCGGGCCGACACCGCGGGCGCCCGCCGGGCCGTACGAAAATGCGTACGGCCCGGCGGCCCGGTGGCAGCACAATGACGGCCATGCCCACCGAACAACCCGACGCCCGCGCCATCGTCGACACCTTCTGCGCCACCCTCGATCCCCTGGCCTACCCCGCCCGTATGCGGGCCCTCGCGGCCTGGGTGCGCCGTGTCGTCAACGACCGTGACAGCCGTGGGAGCGCGCTCCGGCCGCTCCTCGACGAACTGGACGCACGCGGGGCGTACGAGCGCCGGCTCGCCGTCAGCGCCGCGGCCATCGGAGGGGACGTGGCCTTCCTGGAGGCTCGGCTCACGGACCCCGACGCCGTCGTCCGCGCCACGGGTGACGGCCGGCTGGGCCGGCCTGCCGTCGCCAAGGTCCGCGGAGGACGGAGCGGTCCGGCATGCACCGAGCGGCCCGTTCCTCACGGACCGTCGGGGTCGTCCATCACCGCCGGGCCGGACCGGCGGGCCGGGAGGTCGGCGCCCGCGGCCGGGCGGCCACCGCGCGCGTCCGCACCGGCCTGCCGGCGCCCCTCCCGGCGGGGAGCAGCCCGGGCACGAGCGGGTGTCGCCTCGGCGTTGCGGCGGCCGCCGCAACGCCCCCGCGTCCCGGCCGAGATTCCTCGCGCCGGGTGCGGCGCGGGCGGCGGCCGCGCAAGTAGGCTCGGACCGTGAGTGACAAGGCGGCTTTCGAGCGGGGCACGGACGGTCCCAAGGTGATCGTGGCGGGACTGGACGGATCGGAGCCGTCGTGGCGCGCCGTGGCCTACGCGGCGGGACTGGCACGGCGCCAGAACGCGTTGCTGGCCATCGTGTACGTGCAACCGGTCCTGGCGGCGGGAGCCGCCTTCGGGGCCCCGGTCGGGGAGGCGACCGCCCAGATCGCCGACCAGCTCAAGACGGAGATAGAGAAGGCCGCCGCGCGCATCCAGCCGGCGTCCGGTCTGCGCTGGGAGTTCCACACCTTCACGGGCGACGCGTTCAGCGGGCTCTCGCAGGCCTCGAACGAGCTCAAGGCCGACGCGGTCGTGGTCGGCGCCTCCGAGAAGGCGGGTCACCGGCTCGTGGGCTCGGTCGCGGTACGGCTGGTCAAGGCGGGCCGCTGGCCGGTGACGGTCGTCCCTTAGCCCGCCCCGCACGGGGGCGCCCGGGCCGTCCGCCCTCGGGGGCGGCAATCGGCGGTCAGGCCCCGTCGGCGACGTGGATGACGACCTTGCCGCGACGGTGCTCGTGCTCGAGCGCCTCATAGGCGGCGCGGGTCTCGGTGAGCGGCACCACGCGGTCGACCCGCGGGGTGAGTTTGCCGCTGTCGATGAGACGGGAGACCGCCTCCAGGCCGGCCCGGTCCGGCTCGACGACGAAGAAGACACCGCGGGCGCCGCGCGCCCGGGCTCGTTCCGGGTCGGGCGGCGACACGATGCTCACCAGCAGGCCCCCCGGGCGCAGCACCGACCAGGAGCGGTCCTGCGTCCGGCCGCCGACGGCGTCGAAGACCACGTCCACGTCCGCCACCTCTTCCTCGAAGCGCCCGGCGGCGTAGTCCAGGACGCGCCGCGCGCCCAGTCCGGCCACGAAGGCGGCGTCGCGCGCGGCGGCGGTCGCCGTGACCTGCGCACCGAGTGCGGCGGCGATCTGCACGGCGAAGGACCCGACGCCGCCGGCCGCGCCGTGGACGAGGACGTGCCGCCCCGGGGTGACCCCGGCGTGCCGGGTGAGCGCCTGCCAGGCGGTGAGCGCCGCGAGCGGCACCGAGGCGGCCGCGTCGTGGTCGAGCCGCCGCGGCTTGGGGGCCAGGACGGCCGCCGGGAGGGTGACGAACTCGGCGGCGGCACCGTCGTGGACGAAGGGGATCAGCGCGTAGACGGCGTCCCCGACCCTCGGGGTGACGACCCCTGGTCCCACGTCGGCGACCACGCCGGACATCTCGTGCGAGGGGATGGTGGGGGTGCGGTCGCGGCCCGAGCCGTCGAAGCTGTCGGTCCAGGTGGCGTCCCAGGCCAGCTCCCCCGCGGTGACGGAGGCGGCGCGCACCGCGACGAGTGCCTCGCCCTCGTCCGGTTCGGGTCGGGGCGCGCTTTCGTAGCGGAGCTGTTCGGGCCCGCCGCGCCGATGGGCCCGAACAGCGTGCATCGTCGTCACCATCGGACACTCCCGTGGGTCGCTCCCGCGCCTGCCCGGCGGGGGGACGGAGGCCCCGCCTCCTCTCAGCATCCGGCTCCGTCCGGTTCCCCGCATCCCGTTCCACCGGGGCGGCCGGGAGACGCGCCGACGGACCGTCCGGAATAGCGCAGCGCTGCCTTCGGTTACGGTCAGTGGGTCCCGACCGACGGCACCCGGAAGCAGGTAAGGGAAGCATGAGCACTGTTGAGCTCACGAAGGACAACTTCGACGAGATCGTGGGCAGCAACGATTTCGTTCTGATCGACTTCTGGGCGTCCTGGTGCGGCCCGTGCCGGATGTTCGCCCCTGTCTACGAGTCGGCCGCCGAGAAGAACACGGACCTGGTGTTCGGCAAGGTCGACACCGAGGCGCAGCCCGAGTTGGCCGCCGCGTTCCAGATCCAGTCCATCCCGACTCTGATGATCATCCGTGAAAAGGTGGCCATCTTCTCCCAGCCCGGCGCGCTGCCCGCGCCCGCCTTCGAGGACCTGATCAAGCAAGCCCGCGACCTGGACATGGACGAGGTCCGCAAGTCCATCGCCGAGCAGGGCGCCGACCAGGAGGGCCCGAAGGCCTGATCCCGGACACCTCCTCAGCCGTGGTGCGTCGTACGGACGCGCCACGGCTGAGTGCGTCGAGGGCGCTGATCGGTGCCCCGAGTGCCGCGGAGAGCCGCCCCGCGGCCGCCACTGCGTCGGGGTCGTCCGGCCGACCGCGGCGCGCTCCCGAACAACCCCCCTGGTTCGCATCCGCCGCGGACCGGAGCCGCGGTGCGCGTAGGGGTGCCGCGGCCGCGGTTCCGGGCACGGCGCTCACCGCCCCGCTCCGCTTTCGCGAACGGATCCGGGTCACCGACCGTCCGGCCTCTCCGTCGGGGCCCCCGTAGCGGAGGCCCGGGGCCCCCGGCCTCCGCTACGGGGGGTCCCGCAGACCGGCGCGGTCGCCTCCCGTACGCACGCCGGCCCACCACGGGTCCTGCGCGCCATGACGGCCGTCCGGACGCCGGCCGGCCCGGCGCGGTGACCGGGCGATCGCGGATGAGCAGCCGACCTCGACGCGCTGACCTGCGAAGATTCCCTCTGGAGATGCGGGCGGTCAGGTGGCGGTCCACTCTTGATTCGGACCGGACGGCAGAGGCCGCCCTCGACTCGGGTGAACTGCCGTCCCTCGGCCGTTCGTCCGGGGCGGACTTGAGCGGCCCGCGCCGAACGGCTTAGGTGGTACGGACACCGCCCGGCTGGGGCCGGGCGGACACGGACAACCGCCTTCGACGGGAGGTCCCGGCCATGCCCGGCACCAATCAGCGGATGGAGACATCCGAACCGATCAGCGAGACAGCAGCGGAGGCCCATATACAGGGCATCTGTTTCAAGACCGGCCCGCCTCGCCGCACAGGCGTGGAACTGGAATGGTTCCTCCACGACCCGCACGACCCGGCCCGCCCGGTGGGCCCCGCACGGCTCGGCACCGCCGTCGCCGGGCTGCGTGACCTGTACCTCCACTCCCGGCTCACGACCGAGCCCGGCGGACAGCTGGAGCTCAGCTCGCCGCCCGCCCCCTCACTGACCGCGTGCGTCAACGACGCGGCCGCCGACCTCCACTCCGTACGCCACCGGCTCCGCCGGGAGGGCCTGGCGCTCGCGGGTCACGGCCACGACCCCTGGCGGCCGCCCCGCCGGCTGCTGGACGAGCCCCGGTACGCGGCCATGGAGACGTACTTCGACCGCTCCGGACCCGCGGGGCGAGCCATGATGTGCTCCACGGCCTCCGTTCAGGTCTGCCTGGACGCGGGCACCGAGGAGCCGGGCCCCTTCGGGCTGGGCAGACGCTGGCTGCTGGCGCACCTGCTGGGGGCGGTCCTGGTCGCCGCGTTCGCCAACTCGCCGCTCGGCGCCGGCCGCCCGACCGGCTGGCGTTCCACCCGACAGGCGGTGTGGGCGGCCCTGGACCCGGGGCGCACCCTCGCCCCGCCCACCGGGACCAGCCCGCGTGCGGCGTGGACGGCCTACGCCCTGGACGCCCCGGTGCTCTGCATCCGCGGCGACGAGGCACCCTGGACGGTGCCCTACGGGCTCACCTTCCGCGAGTGGATCCGTGGTGGGGCGCACCGCCGGCCGACCGTCGCGGACCTGGACTACCACCTGTCGACGCTCTTCCCGCCGGTGCGGCCGCGCGGGTACCTGGAGCTGCGCATGATCGACGCGCAACCGGGGCGGGACGGCTGGATCGTGCCGCTGGCCGTGACCACGGCGCTCTTCGATGACGCCGCCGCCTCCGAGGTCGCCTACCGTGCGGTGAAGTCGCTCGCCGATGCCGCAGGCCCGGACCCGGCGCCCCGCAACCCGCTGTGGCGGCGCGCCGCCCGGCACGGCCTGGCCGACCCCGAACTTCACGCCACCGCCATGACCTGCTTCGCCGCGGCCCGCGAGGCCCTGCCCCGGCTCGGGGCGGACCAGGCCGTGCTGCGGGCGGTGGACGACTTCACCGAGCGCTACGTCGAGCGCGGTCGATGTCCCGCCGACGACCTGCTCGACGCCTTTCTACTCAAGGAGAGCCGCACGTGACCGCACCCGCGCTCGACCCCGAAGCCCTGCGCCGGCGTGCACTGGACGCCCTGACCACCGCGCGTGACCGCACCAGGGCGCTCACCACCTGCGTCGACGATCATGAACTGACCGCGCAGCACTCCCCGTTGATGTCCCCCCTGGTCTGGGACCTGGCGCACATCGGCAACCAGGAGGAGCAGTGGCTGCTGCGGAACGTCGGCGGCCGTGAGGCCCTGCGCCCCGACATCGACCCCATCTACGACGCCTTCGAGCACCCGCGCTCGGAGCGGCCCACGCTGCCGCTGTTGCCGCCCGCGGAAGCGCACGCCTACGCGGCGGAGGTACGCGGCCGGGTGCTGGACATCCTGGAGCGGGCGCCTCTGCACGGGGCCCCGCTGACCGACGCGGCCTTCGCCTTCGGCATGATCGCCCAGCACGAACAGCAGCACGACGAGACGATGCTGATCACCCATCAGCTACGGCGTGGACCCGCGGCCCTGACCGCGCCCCCGCCGCCGCCCGCACCCGCGGACGCGGCGCTGCTGCCGGCCGAGGTCCTGGTCCCCGGCGGCCTGTTCACCATGGGCACCTCGACCGAGCCGTGGGCGCTGGACAACGAACGTCCCTCGCACGTGCGCGAGGTGGCGCCGTTCTTCATCGACACCGTGCCGGTGAGCAACGGCGCGTACCTCGCCTTCCTCGAGGACGGCGGCTACGAGGACGAGCGCTGGTGGAGCCCGGCCGGCTGGGCGCACGTCCGCGAGCACGGCCTGTCCGCCCCGCTGTTCTGGCACCGGGAGGGCGGTGCGTGGCTGCGCCGCCGTTTCGGGGTGACCGAGCCGGTGCCGCACGAGGAGCCCGTGCTGCACGTGTGCTGGTACGAGGCCGACGCGTACGCCCGCTGGGCCGGACGCCGGCTGCCGACCGAGACCGAGTGGGAGAAGGCGGCCCGGCACGACCCGGCGACCGGCCGCTCCCGCCGCTACCCGTGGGGGGACGCGGATCCCGGCCCGGAGCACGCCAACCTCGGGCAGCGGCACCTGCGGCCGGCCCCGGTGGGCAGCTACCCGGCCGGTGCCTCGCCGCTGGGCGTCCGGCAGCTGGTCGGCGACGTGTGGGAGTGGACGGCGAGCGACTTCCTGCCCTATCCGGGCTTCGCCCCGTTCCCGTACAAGGAGTACTCGGAGGTCTTCTTCGGCCCCGACCACAAGGTGCTGCGCGGCGGTTCCTTCGCCGTGGACGCCGTGGCCTGCCGGGGCACGTTCCGCAACTGGGACCTTCCGATCCGGCGGCAGATCTTCGCCGGCTTCCGCACCGCCCGCGACGCTCGCCCGGAGCAGGCGTGAGCGCCCCGACGAGAGGGGGGCGCGGCTGATGTGCCGGCATCTGGCGTACGTCGGGCCGCCCGTCGCGCTCCGCGAACTCGTCATCGACCCGCCTCACTCGCTGTACCGCCAGTCGTGGGCACCGCGCAGGCAGAAGTACGGCACGGTCAACGCCGACGGCTTCGGTCTCGGCTGGTACGCGGACGGCGACCCGCTGCCCGCGCGCTACCGGCGCTCCGGGCCGATCTGGGACGACCCGTCCTTCGCGGACGTGTGCCGGGTGACGCGCTCGGGAGCGCTGCTCGGGGCGGTCCGCGACATCACCGAGGGCTCGGTGGCCGACGAGTCCGCCGCCGCCCCGTACACGGCGGACCGCTGGCTGTTCAGCCACAACGGCGCGCTGCGCGGCTGGCCGCACTCGGTCGCCGAGGCGGCCCGCACGCTGCCCCCGCAGGAACTGCTGACCTTGGAGGCGCGCTGCGACTCGGCCCTCGCCTGGGCGCTGACCCTGCACCGGCTGCGGGCCGGCGCCCCGCCGGACGAGGCGCTCGCCGACACCGTCGGCCGGCTCGCCGCGCTGACCCCGGACTCCCGGCTCAACTTCCTGCTGACCGACGGCCGGATGATCGCCGGCACCGCCTGGGGCGACACGCTCTGGTACCTGGACGCGCCCGGCCGATCCCTCGTCGTGGCCTCCGAGCCGTACGACGACAGTCCGCGCTGGACCGAGGTCCCCGACCGCCACCTGCTGTACGGCGATCCCACCGAGGTCCTGCTGATCCCGCTCAAGGAGCCGCACCCGTGAGCCCGTTCACCCTCACCCGCACCCTGCCCGCCGACTCCACCGCGGCCGCGCTGCGCGCCGACGTCGCGTACGGGCTGACCCGCAGCCCCAAGCAGCTCCCGCCCAAGTGGTTCTACGACGCCCGCGGCAGCGAGCTGTTCGAGGAGATCACCCGGCTGCCCGAGTACTACCCGACCCGCGCCGAGCGGGAGATCCTGCACGCCCGGGCGTCTCGGATCGCCGAGGCGAGCGGCGCCCGCACCCTGGTCGAGCTGGGATCCGGTTCGTCGGAGAAGACCCGGCTGCTGATCGATGCGCTGGGCGCGCCGCTGACGTACGTGCCGATCGACGTCAGCGAGTCCGCGCTCACCGGCGCGGGCCACGCCCTGCTCGCCGACCACCCGGATCTGGCCGTGCACGCGCTCGTAGCCGACTTCCAGCAGGGGCTGGCCCTGCCGGACACGCCCGGTCCGCGGCTGGTCGCCTTCCTCGGCGGCACGATCGGCAACCTCCTGCCGCAGGAGCGGGCCCGCTTCCTCGCCTCGGTCCGGGCACTGCTCTCCCCCGGCGACGCGCTGCTGCTCGGCACGGACCTGGTCAAGGACGAGGCGACGCTGGTGGCGGCGTACGACGACGCGGGGGGCGTCACGGCCGCCTTCAACAAGAACGTGCTGTCGGTCATCGACCGTGAGCTCGGGGCGGACTTCCGCCCGGACGACTTCGACCACGTCGCCGTGTGGGACCGCGCGCGGGAGTGGATCGAGATGCGCCTGCGGGCGCGCGCCGACGTGACCGTGAAGGTCCCGGCGCTCGATCTGACCGTGGACTTCGGTCGCGGTGAGGAGATGCGCACCGAGGTCTCGACGAAGTTCCGCGAGGAGGGCGTGCGGGCCGAACTGGCCGCCGCCGGTCTGATCCTTCGGCACTGGTGGACCGACACCGAGCGGCGGTTCGCGCTGTCGCTGGCGTTCCCCGCCTGATCTCGCGGATCCAGGGTGGCCGGGCCTGCGGGGAGGTCCGGCCACCACACCCCGCCGTGGCACCGCCCCCGGCAACGGTCCTCCCGCCGGCGGGGTGGCGGCGCCTGGTCGGTCACCGTGCCGTGCCGACGCGTACGATCACCTGACGCCGCCGGAGCCGCCGGCGTACGGAGGAGGGACGACTCGCGTGGACGACGCCGTCGCGACGGTTGTGCGCCAGTGGCAGGACGTCTACCCCGGACTGGACTTCGGGTCGCTCGCCGTGATCGGCAGGCTGAGCCGCTGCGCCGCACTGCTGCAACAGGTCACCGAGACGCCTCTGGGGAGCGAGGGCCTCACCCGCGCCGAGTACGACATGCTCATGGCCCTGCGCCGCGTGGGAGGCGAGGTCACCCCGGGCCGGCTGACCCGGGAGACCTTCGCCTCGGGAGCCGCGGTCACCAAGCGGATCAAGCTGCTGGAGGAGCGCGGCCTGGTCGCGCGCCGCCCGGACGGCCGAGATCGCCGCGTCTCCCATCTGCGGCTCACCGATGCGGGGCTGGCACTGGTCGACCGCGTCCTGCCCGAGCAGCTCGCCTATGAGACGGAGCTGCTGTCCGGGCTCCCCGAGGGCCGCCGCGAGGAACTGGCGGGCATCCTCACCGAGCTCCTCCTGCTGCTCGAGGGCCGTCTGGGCGCGCTCTCCGGCTGAACCGGGCCCGCGGTCGCCGCCCCGGCGGCTCCCGTTTCCCCGTGGGCCGCCCCGACCTCGTGGCGTGCCCGCGCCCCGGATCATGCACTCCGCGTCGGCGAGGGTCCCAAGGTTCGCCGGGAGCCGGCGCGAGAACGCTCCCGTGACGCGGGCGCTGCACAGGGACAGCCGCGGACACACGATCTGTGGCGGATCTCTCACACTCCGTGGGACGACGGCGGGCCGCCGTCCCACTTCTTCACCAATTCGCCGTCGGCGAGAGATCATGGCTACAGGAGGTGACCTCCATGACCACCAGGATCCGACTGCACGGCGGCCCCGGGGACGGTCTCACCCTGGGCATCGTCCTGGGAACCGGGGGCCAGCCACCCGAGGGCATCCTGTACGACCCGCTGGCCATCAGCGTGCAGGACGCCGGGGCGCATCAGGCCTGGCCGGACAGCGCCGCCTACTACAAGCGCCTCGAGCACGTGGCCGACGAGCCGTGGGACTACGCGTACGAGAGCGAGGCCACTGCCCCCCTGGACTGACCCCGGCGCCGCAAACCGCCCCTGCGGGACGCCCGGGGCCGGCGCCCGCGGCCGCCGGACACCGCCCGGGTGACAAGCCGCCGTTTTGGCCGGGCGCCGCCGCCTCCGTAGAGTTCCGCAGGACACCAGTGGGAACACACGATCCAGGGAACGACGGCGGGCATGACGGCGACCGAGAACGAGCAGAGCACGGCCACGGCCCGGGACGGCGTCCCCGGCATCGACCCGGTACGCCTGGAACTGTGCCTCAGCGTGCTGAGGGAACTCGACGACCTGCCGCTGGACCACCCGGACGCCGTCGCCGTGCGCAAGGCCACGGCCGGCATCTACCGGACCGTGAAGCAGCGCCGCCGCCAGGAACGGCGCTCCGCCAAGACCGCCCACGACAAGGCCGTCACCGAGGCCACGGCCACCGGCTCCGCGGAACGCATCGACGACGAGACCCAGGGACTGCTGCCGTCCTCCTCGGTGACCGGCGAGATCGCCGGCATCCTGCAGCGGCCCCGCTCGTGCTACGTGTGCAAGCAGCGCTACGTCGAGGTCGACGCCTTCTACCACCAGTTGTGCCAGGACTGCGCGGCCTTCAACCGCGCCCGGCGCGACGCGCGCGCCGACCTGACCGGCCGGCGCGCCCTCCTCACCGGGGGCCGGGCCAAGATCGGCATGTACATCGCGCTGCGGCTGCTGCGCGACGGCGCCCACACCACCATCACCACACGCTTCCCCGCGGACGCCGTCCGCCGCTTCAAGGCGATGCCGGACAGCGACGAGTGGATCGGCCGCCTCAGGATCGTCGGGATCGACCTGCGCGACCCGGCGCAGGTGGTGGCGCTCGCCGACTCGGTGGCCGCGCAGGGCCCGCTGGACATCCTGATCAACAACGCGGCCCAGACCGTGCGCCGCTCCCCCGCGGCGTACGCGGAGCTGGTGGCCGGCGAGTCCGCGCCCCTCCCGGCCGGCGCCCTGCCGGCCTCGGAGGTCATCGGCACCTTCGGCAGCGGCGCCCAGCCCGCGCTGCCCTCCCCGCGCGCGGAGCTGTCGGCCCGGGCCCGGGAGGTCACGGATCTGGCGCTGGTGAGCGGTTCGGCCTCACTCGCCCGGATCGAGGCCGGCACGGCGATCGACGCCGGTGGGCTGGTCCCGGACCTGGACGCGGCCAACAGCTGGAGCCGGGCCGTGGGCGAGGTCGACCCGGTCGAGATGCTCGAAGTGCAGCTGTGCAACGAGACCGCGCCGTTCATCCTGGTCAGCAGACTGCGCCCGGCGATGGCCGCGGCTGCCGCCCGCCGCAAGTACGTGGTGAACGTCTCCGCGATGGAGGGCAAGTTCACCCGCGGCTACAAGGGAGCGGGTCATCCGCACACCAACATGGCCAAGGCCGCGCTCAACATGCTGACCCGTACCAGTGCGCGCGAGATGCTGGAGACCGACGGCATCCTGATGACCAGCGTGGACACCGGCTGGATCACCGACGAGCGCCCGCACCCGGACAAGGTCCGCATGGCCGAGGAGGGCTTCCACGCCCCGTTGGACCTCATCGACGGTGCGGCCCGGGTGTACGACCCGATCGTCCGCGGCGAGCTGGGCGAGGACCTGTCGGGGGTGTTCCTCAAGGACTACGCGCCGACCGAGTGGTGAAGGCCCCGGCGCCGTTCTCCGGGACCATGTGACGGCCCGTCGCGGGGCGGGGGGACAGGGTCGGTGGGACGGCGTGGCGGCCGGTCCGCGACTACGATCGAAACGTGGCCGAGCGAGGTGTGGCGCCCACCGCGCCCAAGCTCGTGCTCGAGACCGACGGGGACACCCGCATCCTGGTCCCGGGTCGGGACTACCACGTCGGTCGGGACCCCGACGGTGACATCGTCCTGGACGACCCCCGGGTGTCCTGGCACCACGCGGTCATCCGCCCCGCGGGCGACAGCTGGATGCTGCACGACATGGGCAGCACCAACGGCACCTTCGTGGCCGGCCGGCCGGTCCGGCAGTGGGGCGTCGGGCCCGGCAGCGTCATCCGCTTCGGGCATGCCGAGCAGGGGCCCTGCGCCCGGCTGAGCAGCGCCGAGGCGCCCACCGGCGTCTACCGGGCGCCGCCCATCGCCTCCCCCGCCGCGACCGGCACCTTCCGCCGCCCGGCGTCGGTACGGTCGCTGCCGCACCGCACGATCCACATCGGGCGGGCCGCCGACAACGACCTGGTCGTCTCGGACCTGCTGGTCTCGCGGCACCACGCCGAGCTGCGGTCGCTTCCGGACGGCGGCTACGAGATCGTCGACCTGGACAGCCACAACGGCACGTACCTCGACGGCCGGCGCGTCGATGACCGCGCGGTCGTGCACCAGGGCGACATCATCGACGTCGGCCACGCGGTGTTCCGGCTGGTCGGCGGCGAACTGCAGGAGTTCATCGACACCGGTGAGGTCGCGCTCAACGTCCGCGACCTGTCGGTGCGGGTGGGCGACGGCAAGGTGCTCCTGGACGACATCAGCTTCCGCGTCGGCGAGAAGTGCCTGCTCGCGGTGGTCGGGCCGAGCGGCTCGGGCAAGTCGACGCTGCTCAACGCGCTGACCGGTCTGCGTCCCGCGGATCAGGGCACGGTGCTCTACGACGGCCGCGACCTCTACCGGGAGTACGCGGACCTGCGCCAGCGCATCGGTCTCGTCCCGCAGGACGACATCCTGCACCAGCAGCTGCCCGTGGGCCGTGCCCTCTCGTACGCCGCCGAGCTGCGCTTCCCCGGCGACACCGCCAAGGGGGAGCGGCAGGCCAGGGTGGACGAGGTGATCGCGGAACTGGGTCTGCAGGCCCGGGTGCGGCAGCCGGTCCACACGCTCTCCGGCGGCCAGCGCAAGCGGGTGAGTGTCGCACTGGAGCTGCTGACCAAGCCCTCGCTGCTCTTCCTGGACGAGCCGACCTCGGGACTGGACCCGGGGATGGACCGCTCGGTGATGACGATGCTGCGCGGGCTCGCCGACGACGGCCGCACGGTCATCGTGGTGACGCACAGCGTGCTCAGCCTCGAGGTCTGCGACCGCCTGCTGGTGATGGCCCCCGGCGGGCGCATGGCCTACTACGGGCCGCCCGCCAAGACGCTCCCCTTCTTCGGCTTCCGGCAGTGGCCGGAAGCCTTCGAGGCGTTCGAGCACGAGGAGAACCGCGACTGGGCCGCGCAGTACGAGGCCTCCCCCTTCTACGACGAATACGTGGCGGCGACGCCGGCGCCCGCCGGCGTCGATGGTCCGCCGGAACTGGAACCCCTCGAGCCGCCCAAGCCGCAGGGCTGGGTCGGCCAGTTGTGGACGCTGGTGCGCCGCTACACGGCGTCCCTGGCGGCCGACCGCACCTTCCTGGCGGTCATGGTGGCGCTGCCCTTCGTGATGGGCGGGATGGCGCGTGCCCTGGCCGGCGGTTCGCTGGGCCGGAACAACGCGCTCAACGTGCTGCTGATCCTGAGTGTCGGCTCGGTGCTCACCGGAGCCGCCAACGCGGTCCGCGAGCTGGTCAAGGAACGCGTGATCTACCGGCGGGAGCGGGCCGTGGGCCTGTCCCGCTCGGCGTACCTGGCGTCCAAGGTCGTGGTCCTGGGACTGGTCACCGTCGCCCAGGCGGTGGTCCTGACGATGGTCGCCCTCGCCGGCGTGCGGCTGAGACCCCAGGGCGGCAGCGGGGTCCTGATGCCGCCGCTGCTCGAGATCGCGCTGGCGGCGGCACTGCTGGCGTTCACCTCGATGATGCTCGGGCTGCTGATCTCGGCCCTGGTGCGCAAGGAGGAGGTGACCATGCCGCTGCTGGTGCTGCTCGCCATCGTGCAGGTGGTCTTCTGCGGTGCGCTGCTGCCGTTGCACGGTGTCCCCGGCCTGGAGCAGGTCGCCTGGCTGGTGCCGTCGCGCTGGGCCCTGGGAGCGATGGCGGCGACGCTGGACCTGCGCGCCCTCACTCCGGGCACCGTGACCTCGGACCCGCTGTTCCGGTCCGTCCCTTCGATATGGCTTCTGGACATGGGCATGCTCGTGGTGTTGTCGGCGGTATTCGGGCTCGTCGTCACCAGGCTGCTGCGCCGCCAGGAGCCGGCCGTCATGCGGAGGTAGGCCCAGATGTACGCGCCGGAGTTCATCCCGACCCACGTCGCCCCGGCCGCGGGACTCCCCACCTGGCGGGCGCCGGACGACTCCAGCCCCTCCGCCGGGCTGGACCCGCTGCTCCCGGTGCGGGTGACCGAGCACCGGGGCGACTGGGCGCGGATCGTCTGCTCCAACGGCTGGTCCGCGTGGGTGGACGGGCGACTGCTGATCACGGTCCCGCAGGGCCCTCCCGCCGTCGGCGGCTCCCCGGCCCGCACGGCGGACGCCCGGCCCCTGCTGGGCCGGCTGGTCGAGGCGCTCGACGGGTACCGGGCCATGGTGCAGGATCTCGCGGCCGGCCGGATCGACCTGGAGACCTTCGACCGCGGTACGAGCGGCATCCGGATCGGTGCCGTCGTCGACGGCGAGGCGGTGTGGCTCTTCGACGCCGAGCACGACCGCTGGTGCTACTGCGACGGCACGCGCATGGCCACGTATGCCCCCGCCGCACCCCCCGCCATGCGCCCGGGCGACTCCCCTCCCGTCGCGGACCCCCCGCCGGGCGGCGACCTCTCCCCGACCGAGACCCGCCCGATCACGTGGACGGGCGACCGCTGACCGAGCGGCCGGCAGGCGGCACCGGGGCTCCTGCCCAAACCGGGCAGCCGGCGGAGCGGCACCCGGCTCCGTGACAGTGCTTCCCTCGCCGGACGATCGCCCGCCGGGGCCGGCTGTGTGGGCGGCCCGGGAGCGCCGGA
The DNA here is from genome assembly GCA_033793685.1 of Streptomyces sp. ME19-03-3. Lineage (GTDB taxonomy): Bacteria > Actinomycetota > Actinomycetes > Streptomycetales > Streptomycetaceae > Actinacidiphila. The sequence continues at coordinate 478,465 of JARAXD010000001.1, forward strand.
GCGCACGCGGACAGCCGCCACGAGCGGCGCGCCGCGACCACACGCGCGGGCCAGGCCGTCGACCGGCGGCTTCAGCGGGCCGGTGCACCCGGTCGCACGGGGCGGCCGCGGGCCAGGATGCGGGCGGCCATACTGCCGAGCAGCCCGGCCGCCACGCCCCACAACGCGGCGATGCCGACCGCCGGAAGCAGGTTCGGCAGCAGGACGACCGAACCGCCGAGGCCACCGGTGTCGGAGGGGTCGCCGATGCCGAACAGCGACAGGCCGTAGTGCGCGTCGATCCGGGTGAGCACGCCGATCAGCAGCATGGCCACCGCGGACGCCACCCCCAGGTGGACGGCGTTGCCCACGTGCCCGGTGCCGGGCGCCGCGCGCCGTGCCGTGGCCCAGCCGGCGGCCAGCATGACGACGGCGGCTGCGGCCACCAACCACCACGCCCTGCCGTCGTACGCGGACAGCGAGCCGAGGTCGAGGGTGACGTCTCCGTCCCCGTCCCCGCCGCGCAGCACGGCGGCCAGCGGCTCCGGCATGGGCACACCGAGTGCCCCTTGCACGCTGCCGTGCCACGAGGCGCCCATGCCGAGGCCGAGAGCGAGCCAGGCGACATTGGGCAGACCCAGGAAGACGACGGCGAAGCTGTCGGCGGGCTCGGCCCGGGTGAACGCGCCGGCCACGGCGATCACGGCGCCGACGGCCACGTACGCGAGCAGGACGCCCACCATGGCGCGGGCGGCGGGCCGGACCAGGGCGTGCGCGGGCACCAGCCGTGCGGGCAGTGGCGCCCTCCTGGACACGGCGAAGGCCAGGACGAGGACGACAGCCAGCCAGAGCAGTCCGGCGACGACCGTGACCGGTACGTCGGCGCGGAAGCCGACGGTGGGCGTCACGCCGAGCAGGTCGCTGAGATCGCCCAGGATCTCCTCTCCCGTGGAGATGGTGAAGGTGTGGCGTGCGCCAAGGGCGAGCAGCAGGGTGGCGAGGGCCCACAGGACGCCTGTGCGGACGAAGAGCCACACCATGCGGCGGCCGGGTAGCACCGCGTGCCGGCGCAGCGGCCGGACGACCACGTAGGCGGTGACGAGGGCGCCGGCGAGGGCGACCGACAACGGGAAGACGGTCACCGCGGCGTCCGACCGGGCGATGGTGCCCGCGCCGCCCTCGACCCCGACGCGCCCCCCGACGGCCATGACCACGGTGGCCGCGATGACGGGCAGGAAGGCGCCCTGCGGCAGTTCCGACGCCCCCGCGAGCCACAGGCCCAGGGCTGCCACGACCACCATGACGGCGTACCCCGCCAGGACCGCCGCCAACGCGTGCGGCCAGCCGTGGGCGAGCCCGGGGGCGGGAGGCGGGGCGGTGGGCTGATGCCGGGTCACGGTGTCAGGCTAAGCAGCCCGGCGGCAGCCCGCGCGTCCGCGAGTCCGCGCCCGGCGATCCGGGCGGACGGCGCACGGAGCCTCCGCGGCGACCCCGCCCCAGGACACCGCCCGCACCCCCGGCCCCGACGTACCCGCACATGGCACCGGCGTCCCCGAGCCCGGCCCCGACGTACCCGAGCCCGGCCGGCGACCCGCGCGTCCGCGCGACCCCGCCCCAGGACACCGCCCACACCCCCGGCCCCGACGTACCCGAGCCCGGCCGGCGACCCGCCCACCCGCGCACCGAGAGGCGGACGCGGCGACCCCGCCCCGCCGCGACGACAGTGGCGGCTCGCGTCCCGCGATCCTCCACAGGATGCGGCGCCGAGGCGGTCACCGGCGGTGCCGAGGGCCCGCCACCGCGCCGGGTCCAGGCACCCCGGTACCCGGCCCTACGGCGGACCGTGAAATACCCAGCGGCCTTCCGCGTTCCGCGAGACGCAGGACGCCGCAGCGTCACTCCGGACGGTGCCCGGGACACCGGGAGAGGCATCGACCGGGCCAGTGCCGACAGGCCAAGGCCGGCCGGCGCGCCCCGGACACGCCGGGCGGCGCCGACGGCAGCCTCGAAGGCCTCACCGCGTTCGCGGCCTCGCGGTCCCGTGCGGTGCGTCCCGCTGCCCGTCCCGGGCCCGCGGGCCCGGGACGGGCAGCGGGACGGCCGCGCGCGGCCGCAGCGTCCCGCGGGCCGTACGGGAAGGTCAGGAGTGCTCCTGGAGACGCGGGCCGTACAGGTCGAGCATCCGGGCCCGCGCCGCACTCAGCCGCTGGGCGATGGTCTGGGCCGCGGCCAGCACGATCGCCTGCCCCAGGACCGGGTTCTCCTTGCACAGGTCGCGGACCTCGGCAGCGTTGAACTCGTACGCGCCCACCGAGCCCAGCGCGTGGGCACCGACCTGCCAGCGGTAGGGAGGGAACAGCCAGGACCAGCCGATGAGTTCGCCCGGGCCCAGGGTCTCGACGGAGACCTCGCCGCGGCCGGGCACCTCCATGTCGATGGAGACGGCGCCCGACTCGATCACCCAGAACCGGTCGGCGAATCTGCCCTCGGCGCAGATGCGCCAGCTCTGCGGGAAACTGACCTTCCGGGCGTGGTCGAGGAAGGCCCGGCGGTGGGCCGGCCGGAGCGAGTCCAGTATGGTCACCGCGCTGCTCATCGGCGCATCCTCTCCTCACTTCCACGCCCCCGACCTCAGGGTAAGGTCACGGACCGGCCATCGCAGCGAGGTGGCCCGCCACCCAGTCACGTGCCAGGCGTGCCACCTCGTCGAGGGCTCCCGGCTCCTCGAACAGGTGGGTCGCGCCGGGCACCACGTGGAGCAGGCTGGGGCAGTCGAGCGCCTCCTGCGCGCGCTGGTTCAGCTCCAGGACGGTGGTGTCCCGGCCGCCGACGATGAGCAGGGTGGGCGCCCGGACCTCGCCGAGCCGGGACATGGCGAGGTCGGGGCGGCCGCCCCGGGACACCACCGATGAGACGTACGGAGCGGCCCGGGGGTCGGCCGCGGCCCACAGTGCGGCGGCAGCGCCCGTACTGGCCCCGAAGTAGGCGAGGGGCAGGTTCAGGCCGCGGGCCCAGGCGGTGACGTCGACCAGGCGGCCGGCGAGCAGGGCGATGTCGAACACGTTGGCCCGATCGGCCTCCTCCGCGGAGGTCAGGAGGTCGAACAGGAGGGTACCGAGGCCGGAGTGGTTGAGGACGGTCGCCACGGCCCGGTTGCGGGGGCTGTGCCGGCTGCTGCCGCTGCCGTGGGCGAAGACCACCAGGGCCCGCGCGTCGGCGGGCACGGTGAGCGTCCCGGCGAGCCGCGCCCCGGCCTCGCCACCCACGGCGAGGTCCACCTCGGTGGTGCGGGGGCCGCCCCGGGCGGCGGCCTGTTCGAGCAGCCCGGACACCTCGTCGTCGGAGGTCTGGGCGAAGTCGCGGTACCACTCCCCCACCGCGAAGAAGGCGCTCGGCGCCGACAGGCACACCACGTCGTCCGCGGCGCGCCGCAGCGCCGGCAGCGCCTGCGGCGAGGCCACGGGCACCGCGAGCACGACCCGGGCCGCGCCCTGGGCGCGGGCCACCTCGCAGGCGGCGAGGGCGGTGGCGCCGGTGGCGACGCCGTCGTCGACGAGGAGCACCGCGCGGCCGGCCAGCGGTATCCGCGGGCGCCCCTCGCGGAAGCGGTGCGCCTGCCGGGCCAGCTCGGCCTCCTCGCGGTGCTCGACGCCGGCGATGTCGGCGCGGGAGACATGGCTCATGTGGACGATGTCGTCGCTGAGCACTTTGGCGCCGCCCTCGCCGATGGCGCCGAACCCCAGCTCCGGGTGGTAGGGGACGCCGAGCTTGCGGACGACGATGACGTCCAGGGGGGCGTGCAGGGCCCGCGCCACCTCGTAGGCGACGACCACGCCGCCCCGCGGCAGGCCGAGCACGATCGGGTTGTCCAGGTCCAGATGCCGCAGCCGCTCGGCGAGCTGCCGTCCGGCATCCGCTCGGTCGGTGAAGTGCATGGTTCCATCCCCGCGTGCGGAAGGATGCGGGACTTCTTACGACCTACCCTGAATGAGGACCAGCAAGCAACCGGCAGGGACCGCGTGATGCCCGTCCTCGTGGGAACCTCGGGGTGGCAGTACCGGGACTGGCGCGGCGTGCTGTACCCGCCCCAGGTGCCGCAGCGCCTGTGGCTGGAGGAGTACGCCCGCAGGTTCGGCACCGTCGAGAGCAACAACGCGTTCTACCGCCTTCCGTCCCGTGAGGTCTTCGCGGGCTGGCGCGCGCAGACGCCCGAGGGCTTCGTGATGGCGGTCAAGGCCAGCCGCTACCTGACCCACATGAAGCGGCTGAGGGATCCCGAGGAGCCGGTGCGGCGGTTGCTGACGCAGGCGGAGGGGCTCGGCGACCGGCTGGGCCCGGTGCTGCTGCAGCTGCCGCCGAACCTGAGGGCCGACGCCCGCGCCCTGGAGACGTGCCTGCGCTGCTTCCCGCCGGGCGTGCGGGTGGCGGTCGAGCCGCGGCACGCCTCCTGGTGGACCCCCGAGATCCGCGCGCTGCTGCGGCGGCGTGGCGCCGCACTGTGCTGGGCCGACCGGCGGGCACGTCCTGCCACGCCGTTGTGGCGCACCGCCGACTGGGGCTACGTACGCTTCCATGAGGGCATCGCCCGGCCGTGGCCCCGCTACGGCTCCCACGCGCTGACCACCTGGGCACACCGCATCACGGATACCTGGCCGGAGGGCTCCGACGTGTTTGTGTACTTCAACAACGACCCGGGTGGGGCGGCCGTGCTGGACGCCGACGCCTTCCGCGACGCCGTCGGCCGGGTACGGCCGTCATGATCCGGCGGCGGGTCGTGGTGACGGGCGACGTCCAGGGGGTGTACTTCCGGGACACCTGCCGCATGACCGCGGACGGGACCGGTGTCGCCGGGTGGTGCCGCAACCGGCCGGACGGCACGGTGGAGGCGGTCTTCGAGGGCCCGCCCGAGGCGGTCGACCAGATGGTCGCCTGGTCGCACGAGGGCTCGCCGCTGTCCGTCGTGGACCGCGTGGAGGTCACCGAGGAGGAGCCGGAGGGGCTCGCCGGCTTCGAGATCCGCCCCACCCCTTGGCGCCGCTGAGGGCCCGCCCGGGCTTGGGGGCGGGACGGGCGGGCACCGTCAGCCGTGGCGCCGCAGGCCCTCGAGGTCGACCGGCGGTAGGTACTCGCGCACGTAACTGCGCTCCCACCAGGCGCCGGTGGCGCGCAGAGTGCGCCAGTCGGTGAAGCGGTAGTGGTAGAGGCGGGCGCGGACGTAGGTGGGCGGGGTGTCCGGGAAGGGATTGCGGCGCAGCAGCCGGAGCGTGTGAGGGTCGTTCACCAGGAGCTTGCCGACGAACGGGACGAACCAGCTCCACGCGTAGGCCGGGGAGATCCCGGCGAACCACATCAGCCAGTCCAGCCGCAGGTGGTAGGGCGCGAACTGGCGGGGCAGCCGATGCGGGTCGGTGGGCTTGCCCCTGAAGCCGTACTCCTTCCACGCGGCGCCGGGGCCCGGTTCGGCGGCGTCGGTGCCCTCGACGACGACCTCCAGGCGCATCCGGTTGACGCTGCCGAAGGCACCGTAGGAGTTGACCAGGTGCAGGCGGTTGAAGGAGACGTTCATCATCTGGCCGCGGGAGAGCAGGTTGCGGGCAGGCCAGTAACTGAGGGTGGCGACCAGGACGGTGGCGGCGACCACCAGGGCCGCGTACCAGCCGGGCGGCGGCGCGGCGGCCGGGGGTGGCGGCGCGGCGGCGTACGAGCCGTCGAGCGCGGCGACGGCGAGGACGATCGTCAGCCAGTTGAGCCAGGCGAAGTTGCCGGAGAGCACGAGCCACAGCTGGGTGGCGATGACGACGCAGGCGGCGACGCTCGCCGCCGGCTGCGGGGTGAACAGGGCGAGGGGCGCGACGAGCTGGGCGACGTGGTTGGCGGCGGTCTCGGCACGGTGCGCCGAGCGCGGCAGGTGGTGGAAGAACCAGCTCAGCGGGCCGGGCATGGGCTGCGTCTCGTGGTGGTAGTACAGGCAGGTCAGATCGCGCCAGCAGGCGTCGCCGCGCATCTTGATCAGTCCCGCGCCGAACTCGACGCGGAAGAGCAGCCAGCGCATCAGCCACAGGACGAGCACGGGCGGCCCGGTGTCGTCGTTGCCGAGGAACACCGCCAGGAAGCCGGCCTCGAGCAGCAGGGACTCCCAGCCGAACGCGTACCAGGTCTGGCCCACGTTGACGATCGACAGGTAGAGCAGCCACAGCGCCGCCCACATCAGCATGGCGGCCCACAGCGGCAGGAGGTCGCCGGCACCGGCGACGGCGGCGGCGGACAGCGCGACACCGCCCCATGCGACGGCGGCGAAGAGGCGGTCGGAGTAGCGCAGGTGGAAGAGGCTGGGTGCGTGGCGGAACGGCACCCGCCGCAGGAAGTCCGGGACGGGCAGCAGTCCGTGCTCGCCGATGAGGGCGCGGTACTGGCGGGCGGCGGTGAGGAAGGCGACCAGGTAGAGCGCCCCCAGCCCGCGCTGGACGACGACGCGGCTCAGCCAGTAGCCGGGTGCCGTGAACCACTCCATGGCCGCTTCTCCAGTGCCCCCGCAGGATGTCCGCGGTCCGGCGGGACGGGGGCGGGACGAGGTTCGTCCGATGCGGTGGGTACGCCGCCCGCTACTGGTGGTCGGCGACCAGGGACAGCAGCCCGCCCTCCGGGTCGCGGATGCCCGCCACCCTGCCGTAGGCGCTGTCGAGGGGTTCGCCGGTCACCTCGCCGCCGAGGTTTTTGGCCCGCCGGACGGCCTCGTCGACGTCGGTGACGGTGAAGAAGACGTGCCACCGCGGCCGGACCCGGGGATCGGCCGCCGCCTCGACGCCGCCCCCGCGGATGCCCGCGACGCTGTGCCCGTCGACGTAGAGGACGACTCGGTCGTTCTCCCACTCCACGACGTAGCGGGGGCCGCGCCGGTCCCAGTGGAAGACCTCGCCGTAGAAGAGGGCCGCGGCGAAGGCGTCACGGGTGCGCAGCTCGATCCAGGAGGGGGCGCCGTGCATCCGCAGTTTGCGGGCTGGGCCGTGCTCGCCCTCCCAGATGCCGAAGGAGGCGCCCATGGAGTCGGCGACCAGCGCCAGCCGCCCGGCGTCGAAGTCGAGCGGGCCGACGGCCACCGTGCCGCCCCGCTCGCGGATGTCGGAGGCGGTGGCGTCGGCGCTCTCCACCCCGAAGTACGTGGTCCACGACACCGAGGTCTCCCAGTCCCGGGCGATGGCCCCGATGCCGGCGACCTCCGTGCCGTTCACGAGCGCGCGTTCGTACGGGCCCCAGCGGGAGGGGCCGGGTTCGAACTCCCAGCCGAGCAGTGGCCCGTAGAACGCCTTCGCCGCGTCCAGGTCGCGTGCCATCAGGCTGACCCAGCACGGCGCGCCCGCCACACAGCAGATCTTCGCGGTGGACACGTACCGGCCTCCTTGTCCTGCCCCGTTCCCAGAATGGCGGCAGTGGCTCCGGCGGGCATCTTCGGCGGTCCGTCGTACGTACCGCCCGCTGGTGTCACCTGCCTCGGCCGGGAGGCCGGTGAGGTGGTCGGTGGCGGGACCGGTGGGCCGGTGGCGGGGTCGGTGACCCGGGTCAGTGGCCGAACAGGTGCATGCCCCGGCGGCGGGTCGAGCCGGCGGGGGTCTTCTGTGTGGTGTCGGTCTCCTCGCGGGTCGTGGCGCCGGTCCCGGTGGCCGTCGCCGGGCGACCGGCGGTGGTGGTGTCGGGCGCCGTGTCGGCGGCGCGGGCACGGTGGCGCAGCCGGCGGAGCTCCGTGCGGCGGCTGTGCGCCCGCCCGGCGCCGGCCAGGGCGATGGCCGAGGCCAGGCAGAACACCAGGGCGAGCGCGAGGCCGGCGAGGAACGCGCCGAGCGTGTTGACGGTGCCGATGTCCGAGCCGAACAGCGTCACGGTGTAGTCAGGGCCTCCGCCGAGGTTCTCCGCGATCAGGAGTCCGGTGAAGGCGGCAATGGCGCCCATGAGCACAAGTCCCAGCAGCAGCATCATGTCCTCCTCGATGTCGGGCGTGGTACCGGGCCCTCGCCCTGCGCCTACCCCGGGTACGGTCACGGATGCGTACGGCCGCCCTTGCGCAGGAAGCGCCGCAACCGGGTGAGCGGCCACGCGTTGACGACGTCGTCCTCGGTGAGCCAGCCCCGCTGGGCCGTTCCGACGCCGTAGCGCATGAAGTCCAGGTGGACGATGGAGTGCGCGTCGCTGTCGACGGCGAACCTCACGCCGTACCGGCGGGCCCGCAGGATAAGCTCGTCATTGAGGTCGAGCCGGTCTGGCTGGGCGTTGACCTCCAGCGCCGTGCCGGTGCGGGCACAGGCGGCGAAGACCTCGTCGAGGTCGGCGTCGACGCCCGGGCGCCTTCCCAGCAGGCGGGTCGTGGGGTGGCCGATGATGTTGACGTACGGGTTCTCGGCGGCCCGCACCAGGCGCCGGGTGAGGGCGTCCCGGTCCTGGTTGAAGTGCGAGTGGATCGAGGCGACGCACAGGTCGAAGCCGGCCAGGAACTCGTCCGGCCAGTCCACGCCCCCGTCCGGGCCGATGTTGAGTTCGGTCCCGTGCAGGACGCGCATGCCCTGGTATGCGCGGTCCAGGCGGCGGACCCGCTCGCGCTGGGCGAGGACCTTCGCCTCGGTCATGCGCTGCATGTACAGGTCGGGCGCGTGGTCGGTGACCGCGTAGTAGGCATAGCCCCGCGCGGCCGCCGCGGCCATCATCTCCTCCGGGCCGGCGAGGCCGTCGGTCAGGTCGGTGTGGGTGTGCAGGTCGCCGCGGACGGCGTGCAGGGCGAGCGGCTCGGGGAGCGTGCCGGCCAGCCCCGCCTGGATCTCGCCCCGGTCCTCGCGCAGGGTGGGCGGTATCCAGGGCAGGCCGAGCCGGGCGTAGACCTCCTCCTCGGTCCGGGAGACGAGGCGATCGCCGCTCCCGGTGTCGAAGAGCCCGTACTCGGAGAGCTTCAGGCCCCGGTGGACGGCCATCTCGCGCATGCGGATGTTGTGGGCCTTCGAGCCGGTGAAGTACTGCAGCGCCGCGCCCCAGGAGTCGGGCGGCACCACCCGCAGGTCGACCTGGAGCCCCTTGGTGGTCCGGATCGACGTCTTCTTCGTGCCCCGCACGATGACCTCGGCGGTGACCGGCATCCGGGTGAACGCCTCCATGAAGGGCCCGGACCGCTCGGCGGCGACGAGGACGTCGACGTCTCCGACGGTCTCCCGCATCCGGCGCAGTGAGCCGGCGTACGCACAGCGCTCGCAGCCGGCGAGGGCGGAGAGCTCCGCGACGACCTCCTCGGCGACCTGCATGGCGGCGTTCAGCGGGACCCGGCCGCCCGAGGACTGCATCAGGCCGATGCCGTGCAGGAGGTTCTCCTCGGTGCGGGCGCCGAAGCCGGGCAGGTCGCGCAGGCGCCCTTCGTGGATGGCGTCGGCGAGCTCCTGCACCGAGGCGATGTGCAGCTCCCGGTAGAGCATCATGGCCCGCTTGGGGCCGAGCGTCGGGACGGCGGTCAGCTCCCGCACCCCCGCGGGGATGCGCGCGCGCAGCTCCTCGACGGCGGGGACGGTGCCGCTGCGCAGGTATGCGGTGACCTTCTCGGCCACGGACTTCCCCACGTTGGGGATCTTCCGCAGCTCCTTGTCGCCGAGCCGCGAGACGTCCTCGTGGTAGCCGCCGATGGCGCGGGCGGCCTTCTCGTAGGCGCGCGCCTTGTAGGCGTCACCGCCGGTGATGTGTATGAGGTCGGCGTACTCGCGGAGCAGGGCTTCGACCTCGTCGTTGGCCCTGGCCATGCAAGGCCCCTTCCCGTGGCCCGCCGTGGGCTAACGCCGTGGGCCGACGTTCCCCTCGCGGCCCGGCGGGCGATGAGGCACCGTGGAGGGGCGGCGGAACCGCCCGCCCCCACGACCAGGGAGGCCTCAATGACCGACCACACGTACCGGGTGACCGAGATCGTCGGCTCGTCCAGCGAGGGCCTGGACGCCGCCATCTGCAACGGGCTCAGCCGGGCCTCGGAGACCCTGCGCAACCTCGACTGGTTCGAGGTGACGCAGATCCGCGGTCACCTGGAGGACGGGCAGGTCGGGCACTACCAGGTCGGGCTGAAGGTCGGCTTCAGGATCGAGGAGAACGGCTGAGCGGCTGTCGTCCCCGTCGGGCGGCCTGAGGGCTCCGGTGCCGGGCACCGGCCGGGCCACGCGCCGCGCCACCGGCCGAAGGACGCACCGGACGGCTTCGCCACCTGGCGAGTGACGGCTCTGCGTCGGTGTACCCGGGGAAAGCTCGGCGACGCAGCCCTCCGCGCCACCCGAGGGCAAGGTGGTCACGTACCCGCTCCACGTGGACGTCTCGGTGGGCGGCAAGCGGTCCGGGGCGCCCCTGGAGCCCGCGGGGAGCGGGTTCAGGAGGGTTCCCACCGCTGCCACAGCATTTCCAGCCCCAGCACAATGGCGCACAGCACGGCCACCGATCCGGGAACGGCCACGAACACCACGTGGATCGGTGCCTTTTCGTCCGGGAGGAAGAGGTCCACCCACCCGAGGCACAGGGCGAGGGCGGTGGCGATGCCGCCCACCCGCGAGGCCCATTCGAACAAGCGGGCGTGCCACGGCTGCGAGACGTCGGAATTCCTGGAGCGCACATCGATGCTGAAGAAGATCAGCAGAACAGCGAGAAATGAGATCAGGCTGACCATGTCGGCCGAGGGCATCTGACGCATGGCGCGACCATAGCCCCGGCACTTCGTGAAGTGCGTGAACCGCCGGTGGGCGGTCGTCACCGGGCTGGGGACGCCGCGGGCAGCTGTGCGGGCGGCCGGCCCTGGCGCGCCGGACAGCCGTGCCCGCCATGAACGGCGTGGCGCGTGCGCGGGCTCGGCCCCCGGCACCGGCTCGCTCCGCGCCGGCCGGCGGGGGTGCGGCGTCTCGACCGGGGACCGCGGCGCCGAATGGCGTACCGGACCGGCACGGCGAGGGGTCCGGGCGGTTCCGCGCCCCGTCAGGGGCCCGGGTCGCGGCGGCGACGGCGGCGGATGTGGCGGACGGTCAGGGCCGCGGCGAGCAGGGCCACCGCGAGCAGGGCGTAGAGCTGGAAGCGGGTGAGCCAGGCGTAGAGGGTGTCGAGGCGGGTGCCGGCGGCGTAGGCGAGACCGGCCCAGACCCCGACCCAGAGCAGCGCACCAAGGGTGTTGAAGAGCATGAAGCGCCACCAGGGCATGCCCGCGGTGCCGGCGATGATGCCGTTGGTCTGGCGCAGACCGTCGACGAATCGGGCGAAGAGCACCACGAGCTCGCCACGGCGGGCGAAGAACTCCTCGCCGCGGGCGAAGCGTTCGGGAGTGAGCAGGAAGTACCGGCCCCAGCGGTGCACGAGGGCCCGGCCGCCGCTGCGTCCGATCAGGTAGCCCAGGCAGTCGCCCGCGACTGCCGCGGCGACGGCGACGGCGACGACACCGGCGATGTCCATCCGCCCGGTCCCCGCGTAGGCGGCCGCGACGACGAGCACGGTCTGGCCGGGCACGGGGATGCCGCCGTTGTCGAGCAGGACGAGGACGCCGACCGCCAGGTAGCCCCAGTTGTCGAGGAGCGGGGCCAGGTCGGCGAGCCGGCCGGGCAGCGGCGGCGGCGCCGCGGTCGGTGGCATGGGCTCAGCCCGCGGCCGGGTCGCGGGGAAGTTCGCTGAGCGTGAGGTTGTCACCGGTGGCCGGGTCGAAGATCTGGGCCTGGGCCGTGTCGAGCCACAGCCGCAGCCGTTCGCCCTCGCGGGCCCGGGTCCTGGTGGAGAGCCTGGCGACGACCTCGGGCCCGCCGGCGCCCGTGTCGGCGAGGCCGGAGTCGGCTGCCAGTTCGGCCAGTTGCTCGGCAGCGGCCGCGCCGCCCTCCTGTGCGACGTGGACGAAGACGTCCGAGCCCAGGGACTCGCGGACGTCGACCGTGGCGGTGAGGGTGGCGCCGCCGCGGTCGGGGTCGACCAGCGCGGCGTCCTCGAAGTGCTCGGGCCGGAAACCGGCGACGACCTCGCGCGGGGCGCCTCGGCGTGCCAGGGCGGCGCGCAGACGGGCGTCGAGCGGCAGGTCGCCGAGCGGGGTGCGCAGCCGGTCCTGCTCCACCGCGGCGGGCAGGAAGTTCATCGCGGGCGAGCCGATGAACCCGGCGACGAAGAGGTTGCGCGGCCGGTCGTACAGCTCCTGCGGCGACCCGGTCTGCTGGACGACGCCGCCGCGCATCACCACGACCCGGTCACCGAGGGTCATGGCCTCGGTCTGGTCGTGCGTGACGTACACCGTGGTGGTGCCCAGGCGCCGCTGCAGCCGCGCGATCTGGGTGCGCATCTGGACCCGCAGCTTGGCGTCGAGGTTGGACAGCGGCTCGTCCATCAGGAAGGCCTTGGGCTCGCGCACGATGGCGCGGCCCATCGCGACCCGCTGGCGCTGCCCGCCGGAGAGGTTGGCGGGCTTGCGGTCGAGGTGGCCGGTGAGGTCGAGGACGCGGGCCGCCTCCTCCACCTTCTCCTTGATGACGGCCTTGTCCGCGCCCGCCAGCCGCAGGGCGAAACCCATGTTCTGGCGGACGGTCATATGGGGGTAGAGGGCGTAGCTCTGGAAGACCATCGCGATGTCGCGGTCCTTGGGGACCTTGTCGTTGACCACCCGGCCGCCGATGCGGAGGGTGCCCTCGGTGATGTCCTCCAGCCCGGCGATCATGTTCAGCGTCGTGGACTTGCCGCAGCCGGACGGACCCACCAGGATCACGAACTCGCCGTCCGCGATGGTGAGGCTGACGTCGCGGACGGCCACCGCGCCGTCGGGGTAGCGCTTGGTGACGCCCTCGAGGGTGATCTCGGCCATGTACGGTCCTTCAGCCCTTCACTGCGCCGGAGGTCAGTCCGGCCACGATGCGCCGCTGGAACAGCAGCACGAAGACGACGATCGGAACGGTGATGACCACAGCCGCCGCGGCGATCGAGCCGGTGGGCTGCTGGAACTGGGAGCTGCCGGTGAAGAAGGCGATCGCCGCAGGGACGGTGCGCGCCGCGGTGGTGGAGGTCAGGGAGATCGCGAAGAGGAAGTCGTTCCAGCAGAAGATGAAGACCAGGATCGCCGTGGTGAACACCCCGGGTGCCGCGAGCGGCGCGATGACCAGCCGGAAGGCCTGGGCGGGGGTGGCCCCGTCGACCTTGGCCGCCTTCTCCAGGTCCCAGGGGATCTCGCGGAAGAACGCCGACAGCGTGTAGATCGCCAGCGGCAGCGAGAAGGTCATGTACGGGATGATCAGCCCGGCCCAGGTGTCGAACAACCCGAGGAAGCGCTCGATGTTGAACAGCGGCGACACCAGCGAGATCGGCGGGAACATCGCGATCAGCAGCGAGGTCCCGATCAGCAGGCCCTTGCCGGAGAAGCGCAGCCGGGCCACGGCGTAGGCGGCCATGGTGCCCAGCGTGACGGCGACGACGGTGGAGATCAGCGCGATCCCGATGGAGTTGACCAGCGCGCGGGTGAACTCGGAGGTCGCGAAGATGCCCCGGTAGTTCTCCAGCGTCCATGTGCGGGGGACGAAGCTGCCGTCGGAGAGCGTGGCGGGGTCCTTGAAGGACAGGGCGACGATCCACCACACGGGGAACAGCGCGTAGAGCACCACCACGGTGTTGACGACGCTCCACCGGGCGATCCGCCGCCGCTGCGCCGGGCTCGTGCTCATCGTCCGGTGTCCTCCGATCCGGGGGCGGCCGCGCCGAACAGCCTGATGAAGGAGAAGGCGATGACCGCCACACAGAAGAAGATCAGTACGGAGATCGCCGAGCCGATGCCGAGGTTCAGGGCCGTGAAGAGGTTGTCGTAGCCGAGGATCGACACGGAGCCGGTGCCGTTGGAGCCCTGGGTGAGCACGTAGATGTTGTCGAAGATCCGGAACGCGTCCAGGGTGCGGAAAAGCAGCGCCACCAGGATGGCCGGTTTCATCAGGGGCAGGGTGACGAGCCGGAAGCGCTGCCACCTGGAGGCGCCGTCGACCATGGCGGCGCGCAGGGTCTCCTCGGGCACCAGGGCGAGCCCCGCGAGCAGCAGCAGTGCCATGAAGGGCGTGGTCTTCCAGACCTCGGCCAGGATGATCAGTCCGATGGCCTTCCAGTGGTCGGTCAGCGGGGCCTGTCCCGCCGCGTCGACGAGGTAGCCGATGCCGGGGGTCCAGGCGTACTGCCAGGAGAAGGCGGCGACGACGGTCACGATGCCGTACGGCAGCAGGACCGCGGTGCGCACCCCGGACCGGCCGACGACCGCCCGGTGCATGACGACGGCCAGCCCCATGCCGAGGGCGAGTTCCACCGCGACCGAGACGACGGTGATCAGGCACGTGACCCAGAAGGCCTCCCACCAGAAACCGGAGGTCAGGACCGCGGCGTAGTTGTCCAGACCCACGAAGCGGGCGAGCTGGGGGAAGCGCAGGTCGTAGCGGTGCACGGAGAGGTAGACGGCGTACAGCACGGGGTAGGCGGTCACGGCGAGCATGACGAGGACGGCGGGGGCACAGAGCAGCCAGCCGAGCCGCCGTTCCTGCCGGGCGCCCTGCGACAGCCGCGTCACGGGACCAGCCCCTTGGACTGCAGCGCGTCCTCGATCTGCCCCCGCAGATCCCGGACGGAGGCCACGGGCCGGATCCTGGCGGGTGGTGACAGGGCGTGGGACACCGCGATGGACACGTTCTGGTAGGCGGGGGTCTGCGGACGGAGGGCGGCGTTCTCCAGCTCGGCGAGGATGTCCTGGGCGAAGGGGTAGCTCCGCCGCACCTGGGGGTCGTCGTAGAGGGAGCGCAGGGTCGGCGGCAGACCGCCCCGCAGCGCGGCGGTCCGCTGGTTGTCCCGGTCGCGCAGGCACAGCGCCGCCTCGAAGGCGAGCTCGGGCCGGCGGCTGTAGGAGCCGACGGCGAGGTCGATGCCGCCGATGGTGACCCGTGCGGGTCGGCCGGCCTCCACCCGCGGGTAGCGGGCCCAGCGCAAGTGCGGGAACAGAGCCGGGTTGTCGGCCTTCATCGCCGGATACACGAACGGGTAGTTCAGTTGGAAGGCCGCACTGCCGGACTCCATGGCCAGCCGGTTCTGGTCCTCCGTCTGGTTGGGCAGCGACGGGTCGGCGGCGGCCGAGACCGCCAGGTCGCGCATGATCCCCGCGGCCCGCACCGCGGGCGGGCCGAGCGAGGGCGCCGTCGCGTCGGCGTTGAGGATCGACCCGCCGGCACTGGCGACCAGTGTGTTGAACCAGACGGTGAGCCCTTCGTACTGTGCGCCCTGGACCTCGATGCGGTGCGGTTTGCCGGCCTTGGCCAGGGCGCGGGCCGTCTCCAGCATCCCGGACCACGTCGTGGGCGGCTTCGGCACGAGGTCCGCGCGGTACCACAGCAGCTGGACGTTGGTGTTGTACGGAACGGCGTACAGGCGGCCCTTCCAGGTGGCCGTGCGCAGCGGGGCGGCGAGGGTGTCTCGGGCGGCCTCGGCGCGCCGGGCGCCCGTCCACGGGCGGATCCAGCCGGCCTCGGCGAATTCCGGGGCCCAGGTGACGTCCAGGCCGAGGATGTCGAGCGCGGGATCGTGCGCGGCCAGCCGGCGCACGAGCTGCTGCCGCTGGCCGTCGGCCGTCCGCGGTAGCTTGTTGTAGCGGATCACGTAGCGGCCGCCGGAGGCACGGCTGCACCGGTCGGCGGCCTGCTGCAGCGCTCCGGAGTCGTCGGGGAAGTTGTACCAGTCCAGTGTCGTCCGTCCGGACGGCCGTGACGCACCGCCGGCGCACGCCACCGCGGCGGCCGCGAGGACGAGCACCGCGGCCAGGGCCCGCGAGCGCCGCACCCCGCACGCCATAGAAACCTCGCTCCCGCGCTCGGACACACTCCGGCCCCGGACCATGAAGCCCCCGCGGGGTCCGCCGACGGGGCCTCAGGGGCGTGTCGGGGCCGGGTATTCACGCGGTCGGCGCAACCGTCCCGGCCAACCGGTGCGGGCGTCCCGCACCCGGGGAGACCGGCCGGGTGCCCGGCGTCCTCCCCGGCCCGCTCGCCGACCTCCTGCGGCGCGGCAACGACCGACCCGATCGCCGTGCGGACGGTGCGCTCCACCGTGGCCGCGGTGCTCTCGTACGTCGTGGCCGTCCGCCTGCTGCCCAACCCGGGCCGCCGACGGCGCCACCGGCGGCCCTGCTCGTGGTGCAGGTGACGCTCTGCACGACGGCGACCACAGGCGTCCGACGCGTGGTCACCGTGGTGGCGGGCGTCCTCATCGCGGTGGGCTTCGCCGAACCGATCGGGCTCACCTGGTGGAGCCTCGGACTGATCGTCCTGGCGTCGCTGGTGATCGGGCACTTCATCCGGGTGGACGCGTTCGTGGCCGAGGTCGCGATCAGCGCGATGCTCGTCCTGGCCGTCCCCGCCTCCGGTGAGGCTCTGGACCGCGTGCTGGAGACGATCGTCGGGGCCGTCATCGGGGACCTGCCGAACGTGGTCGTACCGCCCCCCGCCTTCGTGGAGCCGGCCGGTGACGCGGTGCGCGAGCCGGCCGAGCACCTGCGGTCGCTGATGCTCCGTATGGGCCGGGAGGTACACGCCGGAGCCACCGCGGGGCAGGCCCGCTCCTGGCTGATGGACGCACGGCGGCCGGACAACGAGATCGCCCGTTTCGGCGCCTCGCTGCGCAGGGCGGAGGAGGGGACCCGGCTCAACCCGCGGGTGCGACCGGTGGAGGGCGCGATGGCCCGGCTGCCGCTGCGCAGCGGGCTGGAGACCTTGGAGGTGTCGACCGCGCTGCTGCGAACGCTGTGCCGCTCGCTGACGGAGCTGGACCGCGAGCGCGGCGGGCGGGAGCCGGTGTTCACCGGCAGGCTCGCCGTCGGCATCGACGAGTTGTTCGCCGACATGGCCGACGTCGCCGGGAGTTTCGGCGGGTTGATCGCCGCGCAGGTCACGGAGGGCGCCGACCGGGCGGAGGCCCGGCTGAAGGAGGCCCTGCGGCGCGGCCGGGCGGAGCGGGACCGGATCGCGGTGGTGCTGCGGGCGGAGACGGAACAGCGTTGGGACAGCCGGGACCTGTACGGGGCACTGCTGGTCGACATCGACAGGCTGCTGGACGAGCTGGACCTCGAGAAGCACTCGTTGTGGCTGTCGGAGCAACTGGTCGCCGCAGCGCCGCGGCCACCGGTGCTGTCCGACCGGATACGTCGTCACGCCCGCGCCGTCGCGGCCCGGCTGCGCAGAGAGCCGGCGGGCGGGACGATCCATGATCGCCGGGGAGATGAAGTCGCGCTCGCGGTGGCGGGCTCCATGGCCCCGCGGCTGCCGACGGCGGCCGGCAACCCGGGACGGCGGGGGCGTCGGTAGGCGCCGGACGGTTGCGCAGGTGCGATCGCCGGCGCCTGCACACTCGACGGACAACTGGCCCGCGCCGCGCCCGCAGCACGCCGAGCCGCCGGTCCGCGACGGACGGACGGCCCGAGGTCACGGCGCGTCGATCCCCGACGCGGGGGCCACGTCAAACCTCGCCGCGCAGCTCCAGTTCGCGCCGCACGGACGTCCGGTGAACCGGCCCGAGGCGGCTGCCTCCCCAGCCCCGTGCGTCGCGGGACCCGCCACCGGCCGCCGGCACGGCCACCGCGGGCCGGTTCCCTTACGCCGTCTTGACGCTCCGTTGCTTGGTGAGGACGGCCGTTGCGCCCCTCGTGGCACTGCGTCACTTCCTTGGCCACGCTGTCGCCCGGACGCTCCGCCCGACGGGCGGCCGTTTACCGCGCGACGTACGACTGGATCTCAAGGGCGGCGGCGACCGCCGCCCGCCATGCGTCCGAAGGAAGGACACTCATGCGAACCAGTCTGATGCGCCGCACCGCTCTCAGCGTCGCGACCGGACTTCTTGCCACCGGCCTCCTGGCCGCCTCGACCGGCAGCGCTGTCGCCATCACGGGCAGCGATGACGGCGGGAACGGCTCTCACAGCAAGGGCAGCGACGACTACGGCGACGACGACGGATACGGCGACAACGGCGGGGACAACGGCTACGGCGGGGGCGACGGAGACAGCGGTTACCGCGACACAGGCCGCGGCGGCGGGGGCGGTGGCGGTGGCGGTAGCAACGGCCGCGGCGGCGGAGGCGGGGGCGGGGGCGGCAACGGGGACGACGACGGCGGCTACGGGGACAACGGCCGCGGAGGGGGCGGCGGCGGCAACGGCGGAGGCAGCAGCAGCAACTGGGACGACGACGGCAACGGCCGCGGCGGCGGAGGCGGCGGCGGCGGCAACGGCCGCGGCGGGAACAACGGGGACGACGGCGGCTATGGGGACAACGGCCGCGGAGGGGGCGGCGGGGGCAACGGCCGCGGCGGCGGCAGCAACTGGGACGACGATGACGACGACAACGGCCGGGACAACGGCGGCAAGGGAGGCAACGGCGACAACAACGGCGGCAAGGGAGGCAAGGAGGACAACGGCGACAACGCGACCTACAAGGACAAGGACGAAGACAACGGGAAGGGCAACAGCAAGGGCGGCAACAAGGGCGGCAACAAGGGGAGCAAGGGCGGCAAGGGCAAGGGCGGAAACAACAAGGGCGGCAAGGGCAAGGGCCACGACAAGGGCCACGACAAGAAGCACAAGAAGCACCACAAGAAGCAGTGCAACAAGCACGGCTACCGGTTCAGCTTCAGCTACAAGTACCGCGTGAGCTACGGCTATGGCATTGGGTTCGGCAATGGTGTCCACGCCCTTGGCCTCGCCAAGGGCCCTGGCGGCCACGGAAGGACCGCCGGCTTCGTCCATGAGGACTTCGGCTACGCGTTCGGCGACAAGGTCGGTCGAGGTCACGGAGGTGTCTACGACTACGGCCGGATGAACGTGCTCATCTGACGCGGGGCCGCCGCCGGGTACGACGAGGGCCGGGAGGAACACCGTGTTCCTCCCGGCCCCGCGTATGCGCGGACTCCGGGCTCAGTTGATGTCGGAGGCCTTGATGTACCCGCTGTCGACGAGCAGCTTCTTGTAGTTGGACTTGTCGACGGCGACCGGGGCGAGGAGGTAGGCCGGCACGATCTTGTTGCCGTTGTCGTTCGTCTCGGTGTCGTTGACCTCGGGCCGCTTGTTGTTGAGCAGGTCCTGGGCCATCTTGACCGCGACGGCGGCGAGCTTGCGGGTGTCCTTGTAGACCGTCATGGACTGATCGCCCTTGATGATCTCCTGCACCGATTCGACTTCGGCGTCCTGGCCCGTGACGACCGGCATGGGCTTGGAACCGGTGCCGTACCCCTTGCTCCGCAGGGCCGTGATGACACCGCGCGCGATGCCGTCGTTGGGGGCAAGGACGGCGTCCACCGTGGAGCCGCCCTTGTAGTAGTCCTTCAGCCGGGTCGTCATCGTCTCGGTGGCGATGGCCCCATCCCAGTGGAAGATGGTGACCTGGCTCAGCCGGGTCTGGTCGCTCTTGACGACCAGCTGGCCGTCCTTGATGTACTCGTACAGCGTGTCCATGGCGCCCTTGAAGAAACCCTGGACGTTGTTGTCGTTGGCGTCGCCGGCGAACACCTCGAGGTTGTAGGGGCCGGCATGCCCGCCCTTCTTCAACTTGAGCTCGTCGATGATGTACTTGGCCTGAAGCTGGCCGACCTGGTAGTTGTTGAAGCTCGCGTAGTAGTCGACGTTGCTGGAGCCCAGCAGCAGCCGGTCGTAGGCGATGACCTTGACACCGGCCCGGGCCGCTTTCTGCAGCGCGTCGCCCAGTTCGAATCCGTCGACGGCGCCGATGATCAGGACCTTGTCGCCCCGGTCGATCATCTCCTCGACCTGTGCGACCTGCTTGTCGACGCTGTCGGCGGCGTACTGGAGGTCGGTTTTGTACCCCTGATCCTTGAACAGCTTCACCATGTTGTCGCCGTCGTTGATCCACCGGGTCTGCGCCCGGGTCGGAAGGGCGATACCGACCGTGGCTTCCCCGCCCTGCCCGTCCGCGTCGTTACCGCAGCCGGTGGCCGCGGCCGTCAGGGAGAGCGTGAGGACCGCCAGGGTCACGGTGCGCAGTCTGGCAGCTCCGCCAGCGTGCATGAACTCAGTTCCTTTCGGGCCGAACAAAGGTGTGCTCTCATCGCCCACCCCCGAGAGCGACAGTGTCCGGGCCCGTCACGGAGTCCCGTGGCAGCCCAGCAATCCGCCGGAGCCCGGTGAACTGCTGATGCGTCAGGCCCGAGGAGTGCTGTGGGAGGCCGACGGCAGCGGGCCGCGCTCCCGGTCCCGGCGATGCCCGTGACCACCGGACCCCACCTGGACGGATACCTCGAAGTTGCCCGGACAATAGCACAGCCGCTCGTACGGACGTTCAGCCGGCCTGCGCCGCGTTGGGGCTCGCCTGGGTGCCGCTCCCGGGGACCGGCTCCGAGGTGTCGTCGCCCAGCGCGACGATGCGGTTGCCCGCGTCGACGTGCACGACGCGCGGCCGCAGGGCGCGCGATTCGGCGTCGTCGACCTGTGCGTAGCTGATCAGGATGACGAGGTCGCCCGGGTGCACCAGATGGGCGGCGGCGCCGTTGATACCGATCACCCCGGAGCCTCGGCGGCCCTCGATGACGTAGGTCTCCAGACGGGCGCCGTTGGTGATGTCGACGATGTGGACCAGCTCGCCGGGCAGCAGGTCGGCGGCGTCCATCAGATCGGCGTCCACGGTGACGGACCCGACGTAGTGCAGGTCGGCCTCGGTCACGGTGGCACGGTGAATCTTGGACTTGAACATTGTGCGCATCATCGGGTACTCCTGGACATAGGCTCCCTGCCTGCGTTTTTGCAGGTCAAGGGCAGTCTCCCCAGACTACAACGAGCCGCCTGCCACGGGACCGCCGCCGGGCTCTCCCCTGGTGTGTGCCACCACTCGCCGGTCTCTCCCCGCCCGCCGGGCTCGCTGCCGAGGCTCGGCGCGCTCGCGGACCCAGGGCAGCGAGCCAAGCCTACCCAGCGCCCCTCGATGGCGTCCGTGCGGCCCTTCACTCCCGCTCATCCACGCCGGGAGCGTTCCGCTGTGGTACTTGTGGCGCCTGTTCGTCCCCTACCGCTCCCGCACCGCGACCCACCCCGCCCGAACCGACCGCCGGCGGCGCATCGGCGTCCGCCACCGACACAGAAACGGCGCACCACCCATGCGGAAACTCTCCCTCGACGCCCGCATCCGCGAACACCTGGAACGGACCGCCGCATCCTCCACCGGGCGCAGCGCCGAGACCCTCTACGGCGGGCACGAACACACGCTGCGGCAAACCCTCATCGTCCTGCGCGCCGGCACCGCGCTGGCCGAACACGAGAACCCCGGCGAGGCCACCGTCCTCGTTCTCCGCGGTCGCGTACGACTGCACAGCGGCGAGGAAGCATGGGAGGGCAGGACCGGAGACCTCCTCCTCGTACCACCCGCCCGCCACAGCCTCGAAGCCCTCGAGGACGCGGCCGTACTGCTGACCGTCGCCAAGACCACCTGACCCTGGCGTCTGCGGACGTTCCGGAGCCGAATGCTCCTCGGGAACGGCGCGCGGAGGTGACTTCGACCGACGGGCCGAAGTCACCCCGCACATGTGCGCGAGGTGCGGCAACCTTTGTGGGAGCTCCCGAGCGCAGGCGCGGTGAACTGGGCGGCACAGGTGGGTGTCGCGCCTGACGCCGGCGCGGGAACACGGCTCCAGACGCGGGGCGGGCGCCGCAGGCTCGCCGCCCTGCGTGCCGGCAGGCGGGCTGTCGACGTCGGTGCGGCGGATCACGTGCCGCACCGGCTCTCGGCGCCACGGGGCGGGGCCGTCCGCGGCGGCCTGGTGACAGTCATGTCCGAACATCGGGCTCGGCACGGCAATCACGTTTATGACCTGCCTCCATGTCGAAGTGGAGGTTCGCGCCGCCGCGGCGCCGCACCTGTCACCCACACGTCACCGCGGCGCAAATATCGTATACACTCCCGGGTGTGACTGTGTCAGGTTCGGGCGTCGACTCGCCGTCTCGTTCCGGTTCACCTCGCATGCACATCCAGGTCGCCCTGGCTCATGCGCGACGCGACGAGTTACTGACTCAGCAATGGCGGAACCTGAACCGCGCTCGTCCTTGGCACGTGCGTTCCCTGCGCGTTCCCCGGCAGTACACGACTGGCCATTACCGCTGCTGGCTGGATTCCTCCGCGATCGGCGACATCGCGGTCAGCGACCAGTACGGCGACGCGGTGGAAGGCGTCGTCGGGATGAAGCAGGCCACGGAGCGGCGCACGGTGGTTCACATCGTGCGCAGCGGCGGTCTCACCCTCACCGAGGCCGGAAGGACCGTTCAGGTCGCACCGGGCACGCTGTGCGTACGGGACGCGCAGGTACCCCGGGAGTTCACCTACCGGCCCGGCACACGAGCGCGGGTACTCCTGCTGCCGTCGCGAACACTGACCGACACAGGTCTCGACCGGTTGCCGACGCTCACGCTCATCTCCCAGACCGCTCCCGAGGCGCGACTGCTGCTGGGACAGCTCCGGCTGATCCGCGAGACACAGGACGAACTGAGTCCGGCGGGGGTACGGGCCGCCCAGCAATCCGTGGCGCAGTTGCTGGCCGGCACCCTCATGGCCCGTGGGGTCTCCGCCGACCCGGCCTTCCGCCGTCCGCTGCGCACAGCCGCCCGCGACTGCGTGGAAGCCCGCCTTCTGGACCCTCACCTGTCTCCCGCAGAGGTGGCGAGGGCCCTGTCGGTCTCCGTTCGCACATTGCACCGGGCGTTCGCCGACGTCGATGAATCCCTGATGGCCTACGTGCGGCGGCGCCGTCTGGAGCGGGCACGGGAAGAACTCGTCGCGCTGGGCGGGCGCTACACCGTCTCCGCCCTGGCAGCGCGATGGCACTTCGCCGACGTGAGTCACTTCAGCCGGGCCTTCAAGCGGCAGTTCGGCGAGACACCGAGCTCACTCGGTCGCTGATGCCGTCGAGGCGGCGCAGTGCCCCGCCCACGGCGCGCGCGGACGTCTTCCACTCGAGCGGGTCTGGGACTTGCGGCCGCACGGCACTGCGCGCCGACACGCGCCGGTCCACCAGGGCCCGGGGCTGCCCGGGGCGTGACCAGGGGAGCGCGCCGGCCACAGCGGCCGCGTCCTGCCGAAGCGGTCCTCGGCAGGACGCGGCGCGGTCGGCGTCTCGCCGCGCGCGTACGCGGGGCTAGTGGGCCGACACCGGGGTGGTGACGTTGCTGAAGCGGTTGGCGCCGGCGGCGTCGCCCACCGTGGCCGGGCCGTGCGTCCAGATGCCGAAGACGTTGTCGGAGATGGTGTTCCCGGTGATCTGGATGGCCATCGGGTCCTCCGTGCTCACCAGGAGGCCCGTGGTGCGCGGGTCGTCGGTCGTGCCCGTACCGGGGTCGCCGACGGCGTTGTTGGTGCCGATCTGGTTGTTGATGACGGTGTTGCCGCCCAGGTCCACGCCGGACGCGCTGCCGTGCACAGCCACGGCCGCCCAGCCGTTGCCGGTCATGACGTTGCTCTGCACGGTGTTGTCGTAGACCGCGCCGCCGGCCACGGACGAGGTGAGGGTGACCCCGCCTCCGCCCGCCTCGAGTCCGTTGTCGAACACGTTGTTGCCGGTGAGGCTGTTGCCGAAGACGCCGCCGGCGCCGGGGGCGCGCACGCCGCCGGGAGCCGCCGCGCCGTTGCGGGAGACCAGGGTGAAGCCGGATCCCAGGGCGTTCCCGTGCACGGAGTTCCCGCTGAAGGTGTTGCCCGACGCGGGACCGGTCTCGTCGCTGACGACGATCCCGGAGGCGTTGCCGCTGACGGTGCCGGCCAGCACGGTGGCGCCGGAACTGCCGAGCAGGTGGATGCCTCCGCCGCAGTCGCCGGGCCTGTCCTGCGCCCGCTGACACGGGGCATAGGAGTTGGCGACGGCGTTCGGTCCCGTACCGGTGTTGTTGCCCGAGACGATGACGTTCGCGATGGTCGTGTTCTTCACGCTGTTGACCAGGATCCCCTCGCCGACGGCGTTCTTCACGGTGAACCCGGTCACCGTGACGTCGGGCGCGCTGATCTCGATGCCGTTGACCAGCCCGGCGGCGTCGATGGTGACGTTGGAGCGGGCTTCCAGGGCCAGCGGCTTGGTGACCGCGACCTTCTCGTGGAACGTGCCGCTGCAGACGACGACTCGGCCGCCGCCGGCCACCCCCCTGACAGCCGCGTTGATCGAACGGAACGCGGGGGTGCTGCAGCTGGTGTCCGCCGCGGAAGCCGCGGCGGTCGGCGAGACGTAGACCGTCTGCGGGAGGGTCTGCGGCAGGGAGAAGGCGTAGAGCTTGTTGTTGTCGCCCTTGGACGGGAAGAACGGGCCGAGGTTCTGGGTGTGGTACCCGGAACCCCAGTACACCGAGCCGTCCACGATCGACGCGCCGCCGAGGACGGCGCCCCCGCTGGGGAAGCCCCACTTGATGACGCCGGTCGCGGCGTCGAGGGCGTACATGTTGTTGCCCGTGGGGTTCGTGGATCCGCCGTAGACGACGCCGTTCGCGCTGGACACGAAGGACATCGGAGACGCCGAGTCGGGTGTCGCGGTCTCCCAGAGGATCTTCCCGGTGGCCGGCTCGAGGGCGGCCCAGAAGCCGCCCGTGGTGGTCGACTTCTGCCCGGTCGCGGACGTGAGCGTGACCGACAGGTGGTTGGTGTTGGTGTTGGCGGCGTAGATGCGCTTGCCGTCGACCGCCGATCCCCACTGGAGGCCACCGAGGTTGCCGCCGGGGCCGACCGCCGTGGACCAGACGATCTTGCCGGTGGCCGGGTCGAGCGTCCAGTAGACGCCGCTCTTCTGGCCGATGCCGAGCAGGTCGGTGGCCTTGCCGTTGACCGTGGTGGTGAAGAGGTTGGGCCCGGAACCGAAGTCGAAGTCGTCGCCGAACCGCTGGCCGACGGTCCAGGTGTCGGCGGTCAGGGTCTTGGTGGCCCAGACGATCTCGCCCGTGTGCATGTCGAAGGCGACGATGGAGTCCTGGTAGTTGTCGGGCGCCCCGGGATCGCAGTCGGTCTCGTCGGGGGAGGTGCAGACGCCGGGCGGCACGGTGTAGTTGTTGCCCGTTCCGACGTACACCAGTCCGGTCTTCTCGTCGACCGCCGGGCTGCTGCCCCACACGGCGCCGCCGGTGTAGCCCTGCGGCACCACGTAGGTCTTCCACAGCTTCTCGCCGGTGACGGCGTCCAGGGCGACGACGCTGCCGCGGAACGTGTACGGCGGGGCGAACTTCTCGGCCTTCGACGACACTCCGACGTAGACGACGCCGTCGGCGATGACGGGCGACGACGTCACGATGGCGGTCGGTTCCGCGTCGATCTGCGTCTTCCAGAGCCTGGTGCCGGTCAGGGCGTCGATCCCGAAGAGGAACGCGCCGTCCGTGCTGTCGCTGCGCTGTTCACCGGAGCCGGTGACGATCTCGCCGTTCCAGTACGCGGGGCTGACACGCGAGATGTCGCCGGCGATCCCGGTGTACTCGCTGATCTGGTGGCTCCAGATCTTCTGACCGGTCGTCGCCTGCACCTTGTAGAGGTTGCCTGCCCAGTCCGGCGCGTACACGTAGCCGTCCGCCACGGTCGGCGTGGCGGAGACGCTGTCTCCTGTGGTGACGGTCCACTTGTTCTGCAGATTGGCAACGTTGTCAGTGCCGATGGTGCGCTCGGCGGCCGCGTTGTGCGTGTCACCGAGGGTGCCGCCGGCGTACGGCCAGTCGGAGGCGGATGCCGCCGCCGCGACCGGGGTAGCGGCGTTCGCGGACGGTGCGGCCGTCGCCGCCACGGCGGTGACGGGCAGGGCCGACGTGAGCCCGGCCATCGCCAGTGCGGCAACACGAGCACGCATCCGCCCTCGCCCTGCGTGGGCGCGTATGCGGGGTATGGGCATGAGGAAGTACCTCCGGAACCTTGCTGATCTTGAGGTCGTGAGCATAGGGACACTCCGCAGGGCCGGACGGGCGCGTTCAGGGCCCGTTGTCGATGCCTCGACATCTGCGAACCGGTATGAGCGCGGCTTTTTTCGCGGAAATCTGCGGCTGGTGTCAGCCGGTGCCTGTAAAGGCCGGAGGGGGCTCTCCCCTTCGACCAGGGCTCCCGCGCCCGTGACCACAAGGGGAATGCGTGGTGCAATCCCCCGGCCTCACCGGCGCCTGTCATCGCGAACGCTTGTCGAGTGGTCTGCGCATCGGGTTGCCCGAAAGGCAAACGCGGAAGCGAGCGGCGGCACCCGGCCCATACCACCCTCACGCATGAAAGCGATCAGGTTCGTGTTTCGGTCCTGCTCGACCGTATCCCGCGGGCATCCCCGCACCGTGACTCGACCATGGCGGCGCCGTACGGCCGGATCGCATCACCACGAGCGGGACGACCCCCCGTCGATGCGAAACAGCCGGCGAGTGGGCGGACGTCTCAGGTGAGCCACCGCGACGCAGCACCGGACAGCACCGCGCGCGAGCACCCGCGTTCCACTCCGGCGCTGGGTGCGGCATCGCTCGCCGTACGCGGGGCCGTGACGCCGGGAGGGCGCGAGATCGGCGGTTTTCCCGGCCGTACCGGGTAATGGTTCCGAAAAGGCCCTGGCGAGGCGGGTACTGGGCGCTCCTGAAAAGGTCGTCGCGGCAACTTGCGTGATGAAGAGGGAAGTCCGGCACGGCGGCATCTACTGCGGCGCATTCCCCACCATGCGCAGACATCCGCACTCGGCCATGCGCCCTCCCGCGGCGACGTTCGAGTCGGACGACGCGGTGCCACTTGTCACCGGAAGTTTCGACGGACGACCGCACCGGAAAAAGGGTGAGGCCCGCAACCGCGTGGCCGAGGCGGTACGCGGCTGAGACCCGCGCCGGCGCCTTCTCATTCCGGGAGATCGGTGGCGAGCGTGGCACGGAGGTTCATGCGCCTGGCACTGGGGTTCCAGCACCGCGGCCACACCGTCGGTGGCGGCCGGCCCGGCATCGGACGCGTCGGCGCCGCCGTATGGCACAGCCGGGCCGACGGGCAGTGCTGTGGCTGGTGCGACGGCGGGGGTGAGCAGTCGCCGGGCCCGAAGGGCGGGGTGCGCGATCGCGGGGCCCGGGGCGGGGGCAATGCTCGTCGCGCTCACGACGGCGGGGTGCGCGCGGCCGATGCGGCCGGCGACCTCACCCTCTGAGGCGGACGACCGTGCCGCCCCTTGTACCGCTCCCAAAAGGGGTATGACTGCCCTCATGTTCACCACGCAGGACGAATGGGACCGCGGCTACACCGAAGGCCGCCGCTACCGGGCACTCACCGACGCCGAACGCTCGCTCCTGTCCACGCTTCAGCCGCCCGCCGCCGCCGGGCGGACCCTTGACGTCGGGTGCGGAACCGGCGAACTCGCCGCCCACCTGTCCACGGCCGGATACACCGTGGATGCCGTCGACTGGTCCGAGGCCGCTCTCGCCGAAGCCCGGACCCGTCACGGCGACGCCGCCCGCTGGCTTCGCTCGGACATCGAGGGGGACGGCGGGGCTCCCCTGCACGCCGACGGCTACGACCTGATCACCCTGCGATTCGTCGCCCCGTTCCTCAGCTCCCGCGACCGCACTCTGGAGTCGCTGGGCCGGCGGTTGCGGCCGGGCGGCGCACTCGTGCTCATCGCACCGCTCGCCGCCGACACCCCCGCGGAACGGCGGGGCACCGCCCTGGAAGAGGACGAGCTCGCACGCCTGGTGAACCGATGGGCGACTGCCGAGCGGCACGACACCGACGGGCTGGTCATCCTCGTCCTGCACGGGCCGGAGCGGAACGAGGCCACACCGCGCGTCACTGCGCGGCGCACGCCGCCGGATGTCCACGACGGAGAACACGCCCCACGGCGATGGCACCACGTCCATCTCCTCGGACGCTCCTACCGGCAGGTGGAGTCGGGGCGCAAGACGGTCGAGGTGCGCGCCGCCACCCCGGAGAACGCGGCCGTGGGCGTCGGGGACGCCTTCGTCTTCCACGACCGGGGCAGCGACCGGGAACTCGACGTCATCGTGGAGCGGATCACCCGGTACGCCTCGTTCGAGGACCTGCTCAGCGCGGAAGACCACGCCCGCATCGATCCGGACGCGACGTGCGAGCCGTCGCCCGGCGAACTCCGCGCCCTCCAACCGCCGGCCGAGGAGGCGCTCGGCCTCATCGCCATCGAGTTCGGTCACCGTCCCGCTCGGCCCGGCCACCCCATGCCGATGAGCCCCGCGCAGTACACGCAGACCGTCCCCCATCACACGGTGTACGGCTGCCTGTACATCCGGGACGAGCACGACCGGCCGGTACAGCTGCGCTCGGTCTACGGATCCCGGCTCTGGCAGTTCCCGGGGGGAAACCTCGACGCACAGGGAGAGGATCCTCTCCAGACCGCCCGGCGCGAAGCGGTGGAGGAGACCGGCCTTGAACTCGGCCTGGGCTCCCCGAGGTTGCTCCTGACGCACTTCCTGCACGCCGGGCCCCGGATGTTGTTGAACACGGTGGGCCTGGTCTTCGACGGCGGCCGGCTCAGCAGGGACCAGCTTCGCCGGATCCGTCTCGATCCCGCCGAGCACGACATGTGGGCCGTCCACGATCTCGCCGCCTGGCAGAAGTTGATGGCGCCCCAGGCCTTCGCCCGTCTTGACGCCGTCGAGCGGGCCCGGCGCGGTGAGGGTCCGGCGTACCTCACCGACTGACCCCAACGACCCGGGGCACTTCGGCCATCGAGGAGACGCCATGTCCATCGAGGACATCAACACCCGAGCCTGGACCGTCTACGGCGCGCGGCAGCTCGCGCGCTCCTTCGTCCCGCCCGTTCCCGACCACCTCGGCTGGTCGCCCTGAGCGGGGGTGGGACCGGGGGCCGAAGTCCTCGGCGACATCACCGGCCGGCGTGTCCTCGGCATCGGCTCCGGGGCGGGTCACCACGCCGTGTATCTCGCCCACGTCCACGGCGCTCTCGTCACCGGGATCGAACGTTCCCCGACCCAGCACGCGCGCGCCGTCTCAGCCCACGCGGCCGTCCCGGGCGTGGCCTTCGTCCAGGGGGACGTGGCCGCCTGTCTCGCCGAGGCCGAGCCGTTCGATGCGGCCTACGCCATCGGCACCCTCGCGTTCATCGATCCGCGACGCGTACTGCCCGCATTGCGCGACGGCCTGCGTCCTGGTGCCCCGCTCGTGCTTTCGCTCCTGCACACCGATCTGTACGGCCGCGGTCCGTGCACGGAGGTGGCACCACGCGAGCAGATGATCCTGTTGCGCGACGATCCGCCCCTCCCGACCCGGATGTGGGTGCTCGCGCCGCAGGTGTGGGAGGACCTGCTCACCGAGTACGGCTTCCTCGTCGAGGCTGTCGCCCTGATGCACCACCCCGAGAAGAGCACCCCGGTCATCCAGCAGCTCATCAGGGCTCGCCGACGGCACGGGCGGCCGGCGCGTGTTCCGCGCCTCGGCGGCGAAGGGCCGGACGTGCCGGAGGAGTGAACGCGGCCGAGGCAGGGAGACGCGGCGCCGGTCGGCTCGGCCTACGCCGCGCCGCCCTCCTGGCCGGGCCCGCCCGCGCCGCCCCCGTCGAGCATCCGGCGCAGCCGGTCCAGGAACGTGCGCTGCGCCGCGAGGATCTTCTCGTGGGCGGCCGGGCCGAGCGGGAACCACGCGGCCCGGTCCACCTCGGGGAACTCCCGGAGCCGCCCGGAGCCCCGGGGCCACTCCATGGAGAAGGTCCCGGGTACCACGAGGCCGGTGTCGAGGTCGCCCCGCAGCGCCCAGACGGTCACGATCTTCCCGTTGGACTGCTGGTTCTCGCCGAGCGGCAGCAGTTCGCCCGCGGGCACCGGCAGGCCCAGCTCCTCCCGGAACTCGCGACGGGCGGCCGTCTCGGCGGGCTCGTCGGGCTCGTACTCACCTTTGGGGATGGTCCACGCCCCGGCGTCCCTGGACGACCAGAACGGGCCGCCCATGTGGGCCAGCAGCACCTCGGGCGTACCGCCCGAGGTGCCGTGGAAGAGCAGGATCCCCGCGCTGCGCTTGACCGCCTTCCGATCCATCCGACCAGTGTGGCCGGTCACTCGTGGGCGAGCCACAGGTCGGGGCCGAAGACCTCGTAGTGCACGGCCGAGGCGGGCACGCCGCGCTCGATGAGCTGGCTGCGTACGGCGCGCATGAAGGGCAGCGGCCCGCACAGGTAGGCACGGAGCCCCTCGGGCAGTTCGACGCCGGACAGGTCGACCCGGCCGGTGCGGTCGCCCGGGGCGGCGTCGGTGCCCGGGTCCTCGTACCAGAAGTGGGCGGCGCCCTCGGGGAGCTTCTCGGCCAGGGCGCGGTGGTCGGTGACGTGAGCGTGGTGGCGCGGCGTGCGGTCACCGTGGACGACGGTCACGGGTGCCGCGTAGCCGTCGCCCGCGAGCCGGTGCAGCATGGCGAGCATCGGGGTGCAGCCGATACCGGCCGAGGCCAGCAGCAGGGGCCCGCCGTCGTCGGCGAGGACGATGTCGCCGTAGGGGGCCGAGAGTTCGACCCGGGCGCCTCCGTCCACGTGGTCGTGCAGGTGGGCGGAGACCTCGCCGTCCGGGCTCCCGGCAACGCCGCGCTCGCGCTTGACGGTGATCTGCCGGGTGGTGTCGCCGGGGGCGCCGGAGAGGCTGTACTGCCGGATCTGCCGCGCGCCGTCGGGGAGTTCGACGCGGACCGAGACGTACTGGCCGGGGCCGAAGTCGGGCAGCGGCAGACCGTCCGCGGGGCGGAGCCGGAAGGAGACGACGTCCTCGGTCTCACGCACCTTCTCGACGACCTCCCAGGGGCGCCAGGTGTCCCCGGCCAGGACGCCGCGCTCGGCGTACAGCCGCTGCTCGATGGCGATGAGGGCGTTCGCCATCAGCCAGTACACCTCGTCCCAGGCGGCGGCGACCTCCTCGGTGACCGCGTCTCCCAGTACTTCGGTGATGCCGGCGAACAGGTGCTTGTGCACGACGTGGTACTGGCCGGGGGTGATGCCGAGCGAACCGTGCTTGTGGGCGATACGGGCGAGCATCGCGTCGGGGCGCTGTTCGGGGTGCTCGACCAGGACGGCGGCGAAGTGGGCGAAGGCTCCGGCGAGGGCCTCGCGCTGGGTGCCGGCCGCCTGGTTGCCGCGATTGAACAGGTCCCTCAGCATCTCGGGGTGGGCGGCGAAGAGCCGGTCGTAGAAAATCGCGGTGATCTCGGAGATAGCGCCGCCGACGGCGGGCAGGGTGGCGCGGACGGTCGCGGCGGACTTCTCGCTGAGCATGAAGGGCTCCTATTTGGTATTTCAGATTCGCATTAAAGGGTGAGGGCAGGCGCGGGCGCACCCTCGGCATGGGGTTTCGGGGGGGGCGGATCAGTCCCGCGGACCGGGCGGGCCGGAGCCGACCAGACCCATCAGGACGGGTCCGGTGGGCGCGGCGGTGAGGTCGGTGACCGTCAGCGGGTCCAGGGAGGCGTAGAAGGCCTCCTGCGCCCGGCGCAGCGCGCCCCGGAGCCGGCAGGCACCGGCGAGCGGACAGGGGGCCTCCCCCTCGCAGTCCACGACGTCGCCGACCCCCTCCAGCTCCCGCACCAGCCGGCCGATCGAGGCCGTCCGTCCGGCGGCGGTGAGCTCCAGGCCGCCGCCGCGCCCACGGCGGGTCTCGACGACCCCGAGGTGCTGCAGACGGGCCACGACCTTGGCCAGGTGGGAGTACGGGACGCGCACCGCCTCGGCCACGTCCCGGGCGGTGGACGGCTCGTCCTTGACGGCGAGGGCCATCACCGCACGGAGCGCGAGGTCAGTGGACTTCGTCAGGCGCATGCCTTGAGGCTAGATAATGCGAATCGCGGATTCAAGTTAAGAGGGGGCCGTGCGGTCGACGTCACACGCGTCCGGCGCGGACCCGTGGCACTCCGGTGGCCGCTCCGTGAGGAAGGTCCGGAGGAACCGACCCGCGCATGACACGAAACCGACCGGTGCCGGTCCGCGGCCCGGCGCGGCGGCCCGTGGCCGACGCGGCGGACATCGCCTTCCGCGGTTCGGCCGGTCCAAGGCCCGGCGACCGGGTTCGCGAGCGGCCGGGCACCCGCGCTCCCCACTCGATCCGCCGAGGCTTTTCCCGGACGGCCCCGTCGACCCGCCCGCCGGGCCTGCCCAAGCCGTCACCCGGGCGCGGCAGGCGGCGGCCCGAGGCCCGGCGAACGCTGCGGGGAGACCGGGCCCTCCCGCCCGGCACCCGTGGGCAGGCTCCGGTTCGCCGCCCTGGTGGGCGTGGCCTCGTGGTCCGGAGCGTTGCACCGAGCGGACCGCCGCGGGGTGCGGGGAAACGAGCGGGCGGCAGGCCCCGGTGCGGCGAGCGGGGGCACCGCCGCATGCCCGCGCCGGAGGTCGCCGCACGCCACCCCCCGTTCGGTTCGGCCGTGGTACGAGCCGATACTGGGACAGGCCCGGGTACACCCCTTCGACCGATCGAGCCGAGGAGACCGCACCATGCGCATCGCCGTCCTGGACGACTATCAGCAGGCGGCGCACCGGTTCGCCGACTGGGACGCGCTGGGAGCCGAGGTGGTCTTCCACCGCGACCACATCGCCGGTACGGCAGAGCTGGCCGAGGCACTGGACGGTTGCGACGTCGTGGTGGCCATGCGCGAGCGCACCGCCTTCACCGAGGAGCGCTTCGCGGCGCTGCCGGCGCTGCGCCTGCTGGTGACCACCGGGATGGCGAACGCGTCCGTGGACCTGGACGCCGCCCGCCGGCACGGTGTGACGGTGTGCGGAACGGAGAGCGTCCCGCACGGCACGGCCGAGCTGACCTGGGGGCTCGTGCTGTCGCTGATCCGGCACATTCCCGAGGAGGCGGCCGGGATGCGGCGCGGGGAGTGGCAGCACACCATCGGCGGCGACCTGCACGGTCGGACGCTCGGCGTGGTGGGGCTGGGCCGTCTGGGCGCCCGGGTCGCCGCGATCGGCACCGCCTTCGGGATGCGCGTCCTGGCCTGGAGCACCAACCTCGACCCGGAGCACGCCGCCGCGTGCGGCGCTCGGGCGGTCGGCAAACGGGAGCTGTTCTCGCGCTCCGACGTCGTCACCGTGCACTACAAGCTCAGCGCGCGCAGCGCGGGGCTGGTCGGCGCCGAGGAGCTGGGCTGGATGAAGCCCACGGCGTTGCTGGTCAACACCTCCCGCGGGCCGCTCGTCGACACCCCGGCGCTGGTCGCCGCGCTGCGCGAACGCCGCATCGCCGGTGCGGCGCTGGACGTCTACGACACCGAGCCGCTGCCCGCCGGGGACGTCCTGCGGAGCCTGCCGGGCGCGCTGCTCACCCCGCACCTGGGCTACGTCACGGAGGCGACGTACGAGGTCTTCCACCGGCAGGCGGTGGAGGACATCGCGGCCTTCCGGGACGGCACGCCGCTGCGGGTGCTGACGGCCTGAACGGCGAACGGGCTCCCGCCGGCGGCGGTCCGCGGTGCGCCACACGCCGTCCGGGTGGCGGCTCGGGCCTGTCTCCCGTCCGCGCCCGCGAGATGGCTCGCGCCCTACGGGTACGCCGTCGGCCGGACCGGGACGGCGGTGCGGACCCGCCGCGTCCCCACGGGGGGAGGCCGCCGCCGGCGTGCTGCTCGGGCCCGTCCGCCGGCACCGGGTAACCCGGGCCGCCGGCCTGGTGCCGCCTGCGGCGGCGACGACGCCCGGCGCGCCCGCGGGTGGCCGTGTCGGCCGCCGGGGCCCGCGGGACCGGCGGCCTGCGCTCGTCGGTCCCGCGGGGGCGCCGGGCGGCGCGGGCTCAGTGGCCGCGGGCGATCCACTCGTCCAGGTGCGGGGCCTCGGCGCCGATGGTGGTGCTGTCGCCGTGGCCGGTGCGGACGACCGTCTCCGGCGGCAGGGTCAGCAGCCGGTCGCGGATGGAGTCGATGATGGTCGGGAAGTGCGAGAAGGACCGCCCGGTGGCGCCCGGGCCGCCCTGGAAGAGGGTGTCTCCGGTGAAGACGGTGCCGAGGGCGGGTGCGTACAGGCAGACGGCGCCGGGCGCGTGGCCCGGGGTGTGCAGCACCGTGAGTTCGGTGCCCGCCACCGTGAGGACCTGGCCGTCGGTCAGTTCCCCGTCGGGGGACCGCTCGGGGTGGGTCTGCTTCCACAGCGGCAGGTCGGCGCCGTGCAGCAGGATCGGTGCGCCGGTGCGTGCCGCGAGGGCGGGCGCGGCGTCGATGTGGTCGTTGTGCGCGTGGGTGCTGACGATGGCGACCAGGCGGCGTCCGCCGAGTGCCCCGGCGATGGTGTCGGCGTCGTGCGCCGCGTCGATGACGATCGCCTCGGTGTCGTCGCCGACGATCCAGACGTTGTTGTCGACGTCCCAGGTGCCGCCGTCCAGCGAGAAGGTCCCCGAGGTGACGAGGTGGTCGATCCGGACGGCCATCAGAACACCACCACCGAGCGCAGCACGTCGCCGTGGTGCATCCGCTCGAACGCCTTCTCCACCTCGTCCAGGGCGATGGTCTCGGTGACGAAGGTGTCCAGGTCCAGCCGGCCCTGCAGATGGAGGTCGATGAGCATGGGGAAGTCGCGCGAGGGGAGGCAGTCGCCGTACCAGGAGGACTTCAGCGCGCCGCCGCGCCCGAACACGTCCAGCAGCGGCAGCTCCAGCTTCATCTCGGGAGTGGGCACACCGACCAGGACGACGGTGCCCGCCAGGTCGCGGGCGTAGAACGCCTGCTTGTACGTCTCGGGCCGGCCGACCGCGTCGATGACGACATCGGCGCCGAAGCCGCCGGTCAGCTCGCGGACCGCCTCGACCGGGTCGGCCTCCTTGGAGTTGACGGTGTGCGTGGCGCCCAGCTTCTTCGCCGTCTCCAGCTTCCGCGGGTCGATGTCCACCGCGATGATCTTCGCGGCACCGGCCAGCCGGGCGCCGGCGATCGCGGCGTCGCCGACCCCGCCGCAGCCGATCACGGCGACGGAGTCGCCGCGGCCGACGTCGCCGGTGTTGATGGCCGCGCCGATGCCCGCCATGATGCCGCAGCCGAGGAGCCCGGCGACGGCCGGCGAGACCGACGGGTCCACCTTGGTGCACTGCCCGGCGTGGACGAGGGTCTTCTCGGCGAAGGCCCCGATGCCGAGGGCCGGGGAGAGCTCGGTGCCGTCGAGCAGCGTCATCTTCTGCTTGGCGTTGTGGGTGTTGAAGCAGTACCAGGGGCGTCCGCGCAGACAGGCGCGGCACTGGCCGCACACCGCGCGCCAGTTGAGGACGACGAAGTCCCCGGGGGCGACGTCGGTGACGCCTTCGCCGACGGACTCCACGACGCCCGCGGCCTCGTGGCCGAGGAGGAAGGGGAAGTCCTCGTTGATGCCGCCCTCGCGGTAGTGCAGGTCGGTGTGGCAGACCCCGCAGGCCTGGATCCGCACCAGCGCCTCCCCCGGCCCCGGGTCGGGCACGACGATCGTTTCCAGGCTGACGGGGGAACCCTTCTCCCGGGCGACGACGGCGCGGACCTGGTGGGCCATGGGTACTCCTCGACTGGTACGGACCCTGGGGCGGGCTTTTCCTATTACGGCACATTCCACACATACCGCAAGGCAAGCATCGGCGACGGCCGACGAAGCGGTCAAGGACCGCGCAGCCGGGCCGGCCGGTGGGCTTCATTCTTACCGAAGATCATGCCCGGTGGTCCCGTTCGGCGGCGCACCGCCTCCGGTGTCCTGCGCTACGGCGCGTTGAGCAGCATCCGCGGGTTGCGGTCCCCCGCCGCGCGGGAGGCGGGCAGGACGCAGGCGGCCACCGCCACCGCGACGCACAGGCCGACGATGAGGAGGAGCGCGGCCGTCGGAGGGGACTGGGCGATGCCCGCGCCGACGCCGCTGGAGCCGCCCTGAAGGTCGATCAGCCAGTCGGAGGTGAACACGCCCGCGGTGACGCCCGTCGCGGCGGCGGCCAGGACGACCAGGCCGACGCCGGTGACGACGGTCGCCACGCTCTGCTGGGGCGTCAGGCCCACGGCGCGGTAGGCGCGCATGTCGCGTGCGTGGTCGCGGATGCCGCTGCCGACGGCCGTGGACAGTTCGGCCAGGGCGATCAGCGCGAGCACGGTGACCAGTCCGATGATCACGCCGCGCACGGGGGAGAGTTCGGCGCCCAGGCCCGTGACCTCGCGCACCTCCAGGGCGCCGTGCGAGGCCTCGGTCAGGGCGCCGCGCACCGCCGCGGGGTCGGCGCCGCGGCGCAGCACCAGGCTGTAGTAGGAGGGCCGGACCGAGGCGTCCTGGGCCCGCAGGACGTCGAGCGGGGCGGAGATGACGCGTCCGCCGTGCCCGGTCTCTATGCTGCGGCCGACGATGTGCAGAATGTGCGGGGTGCCGCCGACGGTGACCCGGACCCACTGGCCGACCTCGGTGTGGAGCGCGTCGAGCAGGCCCTGTCCGGCAAGTGCCTCGTCGGGTCCGGCGGGAGGCCGGCCCTCCGCGACGGCGAAGGGGTAGGGGTCGGCGGTGGTGCCGATCCCCCGCAGGGTGACGGACTGGGACTGGCCCGGCGCGAGTGCGGCGAGTTCGACGCCCGGGTGGACCGCGGCGATCCCCGGCCGCGCCAGCAGGTGTTGGACGGCGTCGTCGGTGAGGCCGTTGGGCCGGGCGGTGAGCGCGCCCGCCTGGCCGAGTTGTTCCGGGTGGTGCTCGAAGCGGTCGAGGGTGGTCCAGGTCCCCAGCGCAACGGTGATCATCAGGATCGGCAGTGCGAGCCGGGCCACGGCGGCCGCGGAGCGGGCGGGCCGGTGCAGTACGCCGCGGCAGCCGAGCACCAGGGCCGGCGGGGTGCGAAGGCGCAGTGCGACCCGGGCCGCGCCGGACATCCTGCGGCGTCCCGGGACGGCCCCCCGCGCGGCGGGGATCGCCGGCACCCGGCCGGCCCGCCAGGCGGCGAGGACCGTGGCCAGGGCGATGACCAGCACGGTCGCCGCGGCCGTGCCGGGGAGCGCCCAGGTGTGCTGCGGCAGCTGCCGCCACAGCCCCACCGCGTCGCCCATCGGCCCGGGGATGCCCGGCCCGAGCGTCTCCGCGGCCACCGCACCGGGCAGCACCCCCGCGATGGCCAGCACCGCGTGCTGCACCAGGAACATCCGCACCACCTGGGCCGGGGTGAAGCCGACCGCCTTCAGGATCGAGATGTCGCGCACGTACGCCAGGACGCGGGTGGTGATGCCCCCGGTCACGGCGATCGCCGCGGCCAGGAGCGCCGCGAGCCCGAACAGACCGAGCAGCAGCCCGAGAAGGTGGTTGTCGCCCTCGGCGTCGGCGCGGGCCTCGCGCCAGGTGGCGACGCTGGTGACGCGGTCCGAGCCGACGGCGGTGACGGCGCGCTGGACGACGAAGGCGGCGTCCGCCGGGTCCTTCAGCCGCAGACCCACGGTCTGCCCCGGCCGCGTCCCACCCGTGGCGAGGCCGCTGACGAGCGTCGGTGACGCCCAGGCGACGCCGGGGTTGTCCCCGGGCGAGTAGAGGGGCTCGGCGGTCCCGGCGACGCCGACCACGCGGACGGTGCTCCGCCGTCCGTCGCGGGTCACGCTGATCTCGTCCCCCGGCTCGGCCCACAGCGCGGACGCCACCGACCGCTCCAGCACGATGCCGTCGCCCGCGCCGCCGCTCAGCCAGCTCCCGCGGTCCATCAGCGGCCGGCCCACCGACGGCGGGCCGGCGCCCGCGGCCCGCAGGTCCAGGGCGGCCTTCTCCCGGCCGTGCTGGGCGGTGACGGTGAGGGTGGGGAAGGGTCCGGAGACCGCGGCGACCCCGTCGATCCGGGCGAGGCCCGCGGTGTCGGCGCCGCCGTCCGTGCGCAGCCATACGTGCGCGCCCTCGGTGGCGGTGAACATTCGCTGCCAGGGGTTGGCCGCGTAGACCAGCAGGGCGACGGAGAGCAGCAGCGCCGCGGTGATGCCCGCGGTGGCCAGGACGATCGACAGGGCCTGGCCCCGGTGCGTGCGCAGATCGGCGAGGGCCCAGCGGACGGTGGCGTGCACGGCGGTCAGCCCTGCAGCTTCACGACGTCGGCGGCCGCGCGGGAGGGACGCGAGGCGTACTGCGGGGCGTCGAGGGTGATGTCGTCGACGACCGCTCCGTCGAAGAGGCTGATCACCCGGTCCGCGGCGCTGGCCACCTTGGCGTCGTGCGTGACGAGCAGAATGGTCTGGCCGCGCTCGTGGCAGCGGATCAGCAGCCGCAGTACCTCGCGGGTCCCCTT
Source organism: Streptomyces sp. ME19-03-3 (assembly GCA_033793685.1). Lineage (GTDB taxonomy): Bacteria > Actinomycetota > Actinomycetes > Streptomycetales > Streptomycetaceae > Actinacidiphila. Next base: position 516,597 of record JARAXD010000001.1, read on the forward strand.
GCTGTCGAGGCTGCCGGTGGGTTCGTCGGCCAGCAGCAGGGCGGGGCGGTTGACCAGCGCCCGGGCGAGCGCGACCCGTTGCTGCTCGCCGCCCGACAGGTCGGCGGGGGTGCTGTCCTCCTTGCCCGTCAGGCCGAGCTCTGCCAGCAGCTCCCGGCGTGCGGCGCGTACCTGACGGGGGGAGCGGCCGGCCAGCAGGGCGGGCAGTTCGATGTTGTCCGCGACGGTGAGGGTGGAGACGAGGTTGAAGAACTGGAAGACGATGCCCACCTCGCGCCGCCGCAGCAGCGCCCAGCGCGCCTCGCTGAGCTGGTCGACCCGCCGGCCCCGCAGCCATATCCTCCCCCGGTCGGGGCGTTCGAGGCCGCCGAGCAGATGCAGCAGGGTGGACTTGCCCGCGCCGGAGGGGCCGGTGACGGCGACGAACTCGCCCGGCCGCACCTCGAGGTCGACCCCGCGCACGGCCCGGACCTCGCCTCCGTCCACCCGGTGCGTCTTGACCAGGCCCTCGACCCGGAGCATGTGCAACGCCGCGGGGGGCGGCTCGGGCCTTGTCATTCCAGCTCCTCCTGGCAGCGTTCCAGCCAGTCGAGGTCCGCCTGCAGGTGCAGCGTCGCGCCCTCGATCAGCAGCTGCGCGATGGTGTCGTCCCGGTCCTCCGCCGCGGCGAGCCGGGACATGGCGCGCATGAGGTTGAGGTAGTGGCGGCGCTGCTTGTTGATCAGGGAGACCTGGTCGGCCATGCCGGTGGCCGGGGCGAGCGCGAGCTTCATGAAGAACTCGTCGCGCACCCGCGGCTCGCTGGACGGCTCGTCGAACCAGGCGGCGACCGCCTCCCGCCCGGCGTCGGTCAGTTCGTAGATCCGCTTGTTGGGCCGGCCGGACTGGGTGACGTCCTCACCCCGGATCAGCCCCGACTTCTCCAGGCGCGCCAGCGTCACGTAGATCTGGCCGATGTTCGGCTGAGGATAGGCAGCACCGAAGAGCTTCTCAAGTGCCGTCTTGAGTTCGTAACCGTGGGCGGGGCCCTTGGCGAGGAGTGCCATGAGAGGAAGGCGCACGCTCTGGTCCTGTCTCCTCCCCGGCTACCTGCTTGTCAGGGGCCGCTCACCGCCCGGTCGTCGGTGAGCCGGCCGGCTTGCCGCAACGGCTAGTATCGCGCATGTCCAACAGGTATACATGTCCCTCCGGACGACGACGCCGTCGCCGGAAGCGGGACCTGGAGGATCGTATGCGCTGGGCGCGGGCCGCGGGCCGGACCCTGCTCGTCGGCGCGCTGCTGCTGACCGGCTACGCCTCCGCGGGCGCCACCCACGGCCCGTCCGGCACGAGCGGTCGGGGCCCGGTGACCCTGGCGACCGGGCGGGATCTGACGGGGTACCTCCAGCACGTGCTGGACGGCTGGAACCGCGTCCATCCCCTGGAGAAGGCGACCCTCGTCGAACTGCCCGAGGCGGCCGACGAGGTGCGCGCGCAGATGGCCGACAGCCTGCGCTCGGGCAGCGAGCGCTTCGACGTACTCAACATCGACGTGGCCTGGACCTCCGAGTTCGCCGGCGCCGGCTGGATCGCACCGGTCGACCCGCGCGGACTGCCGCTGGACCGGCTGCTGACGTCGGTGCAGGAGACCGCCACCTTCCGCGGGCGGCTGTACGCGGTCCCCTACGTCACCAACGCCGGGCTGCTCTACTACCGCAGGGACATCCTCGACCGGGAGCACCTGGACCCGCCGCGGACCTGGGCGGAGCTGGAACGGCAGGCGAAGGCCCTGGCCCCGAAGTACCGGATCGGCGGCTACGCCGGGCAGTTCCTGCCGTACGAGGGCCTGACGGTCAACGTCACCGAGGCCGTGCAGTCGGCCGGCGCGGGGATTCTGGGCGGGGAGGGCAGCCGGGTCACCGTGGACTCGGACGCGGCCCGCGAGGGGCTGGGCTTCCTGGTGCGCGGGGTGCGCGAGGGCTGGATCCCGCGGGAGGCGCTGCGGTTCAAGGAGGAGGAGTCCCGGCGGGCCTTCCAGGACGGCCGGCTGCTCTTCCTGCGCAACTGGCCCTATGTGTACGACCTCGCCTCGGCCCCGGGCTCGCGGATCGCGGGCCGCTTCGGGGCGGTGCCGCTGCCCGGGCCCGGGGGACCCGGGGCGAGCGTGCTGGGCGGGTCCAACCTCGCGGTCAACGCGCACTCGCGCCATCCGCGGACGGCCGCCGACCTCATGGCCTACATGACGAGTGAGTCCGTGCAGCGGCAGGTGCTCACGGAGGGCTCGCTGCCGCCGGTGTGGGCCGATCTGTACCGGGACCCGGCGCTGGTGCGCCGCTACCCGTACCTGCCGGTGCTGGAACAGAGCCTGAAGGCGGCCAAGCCGCGCCCGAAGAGCGCCCGCTACGAGCAGGTGAGCCTGGCGGTCGCGGCGGTGAGCCGGGACGCGCTGGCGCTGCACACCACGCCGGCCCAGGCTGTGGAGCGGCTGGACCGCGAGTTGCGGGAGATCGTGCGGGACCGCTGATCCCACGGCTTCCCTCCTGGGCGGCGTCCTCTCCTGAGCTCACTACATACATGTTAGGTATCGACGAAGAGCCCTGCGCATCCCATGCGCCATCCATACGCTGATCCATACCCTGACAAAACACCGTCGCAGCCCTCTGATGTCGGCAACTCCGTTGACATCTTCCCGATATGACTACCTAACATGCATGCATAACGATCCACCCCGCGCGGCGTGCAGCGTCATGTCCGTCCGTGCGCCCGCAGTCAGGATGGTGACGGGTGTTCACAGCCCCTCTGGAGGACGGTGCCTCCACCGCCGCCGCTCCCTCCACCGCGCTCACCGCCTCCCGCCCCTGGTGGCGTGACGCGGTGGTCTACCAGGTCTACGTCCGCAGCTTCCTGGACAGCACCGGCGACGGGGTCGGGGATCTGGCCGGTGTACGGGCGGGCCTGCCCTACCTGCGCAAGCTGGGCGTCGACGGGATCTGGCTGAGCCCCTTCTACCCGTCGCCGCAGCACGACCACGGCTACGACGTGGCCGACTACACGGCCGTCGACCCGCTCTACGGCGATCTCGCCGAGTTCGACCGCCTCGTCGCCGACGCGCACCGGCTGGGACTGCGCACCGTCGTCGACGTCGTGCCCAACCACTGCTCCACCGCGCACCCGTGGTTCCGCCGGGCACTGGCGGAGGGTCCCGGCGGCCCCGCCCGGTCGCTGTTCCACTTCGCCGACGGACGCGGCGAGCACGGCGAACTGCCGCCCAACAACTGGCGGGCGATGTTCGGCGGCCCCGCCTGGACCCGGGTGACCGAACCGGACGGCGGCCCCGGCCAGTGGTACCTGCACCTGTTCACCCCTGAGCAGCCCGACCTCAACTGGCGCGACGCGCGGGTGGGCGAGCACTTCGAGCACGTGCTGCGCTTCTGGCTGGACCGGGGCGTCGACGGCTTCCGCATCGACGTGGCAGCCGGCCTGTACAAGCACCCCGACCTCCCCGACTCCCCCGACCCCGCGGCCGACGAGCGGTCCCGCGACTCCGTCAACCCGCTGGCCTGGAACCGCCCCGAGGTGCACGGGGTGTGGCGGCGGTGGCGCGCGATATGCGAGGAGTACACCTCCCGCGACGGACGTGAACGCCTGCTGGTCGGAGAGGTCTCCGTCGCCACCCCGGCAGAACAGGCCCGCTACGTCCGCCCCGACGAGCTCCACCAGGCCTTCTTCTTCCACCTGCTGAGCGCGCCCTGGAGCGCGGCGGCGTTCCGCACGGCCATCGCCGAGGCCCTGCGCGACATCGCCGGTACCGGGTCCACCGTCACCTGGGTGCTCAACAACCACGACCAGGTGCGGACCGTCACCCGCTACGCGGGCGGCCCCGCCGGACACTTCGGCCCCGCCCGGGCGCGCGCCGCCGCACTGCTGATGCTGGCGCTGCCCGGGGCCGCGTACATCTACCAGGGCGAGGAACTGGGGCTGCCCGAGGTCGTCGACCTGCCGGACGAGGTGCTGACCGACCCCATCTTCCACCGCACCGGCAGCCGGCGCTTCGTCCGGGACGGCTGCCGGGTGCCGCTGCCCTGGTCGGGCCACGCCTCGCCGTTCGGCTTCACCGCCGAGGGCAGCACGGCCCGGCCCTGGCTGCCGCAGCCGGACTGGTTCGCCGAGCACAGCGCCGACCGCGCGCTGCTGGACACCGGTTCCTTCTGGCACCTGTACCGGGAGGCACTCGGCCTGCGGGCCCGACTCCCGCAACTCGGCGAGGGCACGCTGCGCTGGCTGGAGGCACCGCCCGGAGTGCTCGCCTTCGTCCGCGGCGAAGGCCTGGTCTGCGCCGTGAACTTCGGCGACGAGCCCGTCCCCGCGCCCGTGCCGGGAGCACCGCTGCTGTCCAGCGCCCCCTGCCCGCCCGGTGTCCTGCCCGGCAACGCCGCCGCCTGGTGGGTCCACGAGCCGGCGCACACCTGACCGCCGCGCGGCAGCCGACCGCGCGCCACCCCGATGAACCACCCACCGTGGAAAGGACACCACCTCGATGAAGCGCACCCTGGTCGCGGCCACCGCCCTGTGCGGTCTCGCCCTCGCGACCACCGCCTGCGGCGGTGACACCAAGGCCTCCTCCGACGCCGCACCGGCGGCCGGCGGCCAGAAGCTCAAGGGCCAGACGGTGACCGTCGCGGCCGTCTGGACCGGCGTCGAACAGCAGAACTTCCAGAAGGTCCTGGACGGCTTCACCGCCAAGACCGGGGCGAAGGTCGCGTACGTCTCCACCGGCGACAACTTCGCCACCGTGCTGGGCAGCAAGATCGAGGGCGGTGACTCGCCCGACGTCGCGATGGTGCCGCAGCCCGGCGTGCTGAAGGAGTTCGCCGGGAAGGGCTGGCTGCAGCCGCTGTCCCCGGCCGTGAAGGGCGCAGCGCAGAAGAACTACGCCAAGATCTGGCAGACCTTCGGCACGGTCGACGGCACCTACTACGGCCTGTACTTCAAGACCTCCGACAAGTCGACGGTCTGGTACAGCCCGCAGGCGCTGGAGACGGCGGGCGTGCAGCCGCCCAAGACCTTCGCCGAGATGCTGGACGCCGCCCGCGCCGTCTCCGACTCGGGCCTGCCCGCCTTCGCCGTCGGCGGCTCGGACGGCTGGACGCTGACCGACTGGTTCGAGAACGTCTACCTCTCGCAGGCGGGCCCGGAGAACTACGACAAGCTGACCCGGCACGAGATCCCGTGGAGCGACCCCACCGTCGTCAAGGCGCTCACCACCCTGTCCCAGCTGTTCGGAAAGGACGACCTGCTCGCCGGCGGCCGCAAGGGCGCCCTGGCCACCAGTTTCCCCGACTCCGTCGCGCACGTCTTCGGCAAGAGCCCCAAGGCCGGCCTGGTCTACGAGGGCGACTTCGTCGGCGGTGTCATCGCGGGCGACCTCGGCGGCAAGGTCGGCGAGGACGCCAAGTTCTTCCCCTTCCCCTCGGTCGACGGCGGGCCGGCACCGGTGGTCGGCGGCGGTGAGGCCGCCGTGGCGCTGAAGTCCGGGAAGAACGCCACGGCCGCCATGGAGCTGATCGCCTACCTGGCCACCCCGGAGGCGGCGCAGATCTGGGCGAAGGCGGGCGGCTTCCTCTCCCCCAACACCAGGCTCGACCCGGCCGCCTACGCGGACGACACCCTGCGCACGGCCGCCAAGTCCCTGGTCGACGCCGGCGACACGGTGCGCTTCGACATGTCCGACCAGACCCCGCCCGCCTTCGGCGGCACACCCGGCAAGGGCGAGTGGAAGATCCTGCAGGACTTCCTGCGCGACCCGTCGAACCCGAAGGCCACCGCGGCGCAACTCGAGGCCGCGGCCGCCAAGGCCTACAAGGGCTGAGGCCGCATCATGTCCGCCACCACCCGCAAGGTGCCGCCCGCCCCGGCGGGCGGCACCGCCCCGGCCGCCGTCCGGCGGCGTTCGCGCCGGGCACGGATCACGGCGATCGCCTTCGCGCTCCCGGCGCTCGTCCTGCTCGGCGCCCTCGTCGGCTATCCCATCCTCTTCTCGGTCGGCCGCAGCCTGTTCGACGCGAGCGGCGACCGCTTCGTGGGCCTGGACAACTACCAGGAGATGTTCAGCGACCCGGCCACGCTCAAGGCCGTGCGCAACACGGCGATCTGGGTCGTGGCCGCCCCGGCACTGCTCACCGGCGTCGGCCTGGTGCTGGCCGTGCTCACCGAGAAGATCCGCTGGGCCACCGCCTTCAAACTGCTGATCTTCATGCCGATGGCGGTCTCCTTCCTCGCCGCGGGCATCACCTTCCGCCTGGTGTACGACCAGGACCCGCAGCGCGGCGTCATGAACGCCGTCGCCGTCGCCGTCCACGACACCTTCAGCGACTCCTCCGCCTATCCCGGCGCCCGCCCGCGCGGTACCGACGTGCTGAAGCAGTCACACGACGGCGGCTACCAGGCGGTCGCACAGGTGGAGCCGGGCAGGGCCGTCACGCTCGGCCTCGTCGGCCTGCCGCCCGCGTCCCTTCCCGAGCAGGCCCGTCCTGCCGCGTCCGCACCGGCATCCGACGACGCGGTGACAGGTGTGGTCTACCTGGACTTCGTCCCGGGCGGCGGGGGCACGCCCGGCGCCGTGGACCCCCAGGAGCGCGGCCTGCCGCAGATGGCGGTCGAGTTGACCAACGGCGACAAGGTCGTCGCCACCACGACCACGGGTGACGACGGTTCCTTCCGCTTCCCCGGCGCAGGCGAGGGTCCCTACGGTGTCCGGCTGCCCGGCAGGAACTTCGCGCAGCCGTACGCCGGCATCGACTGGCTCGGCCCGACACTGGTCACCCCGGCGATCATCGGCGCCTACCTGTGGATCTGGACCGGTTTCTCGATGGTGCTGATCGGCGCCGGGCTGTCCTCCCTGCCGCGCGAGACGCTGGAGGCCGCCCGGATGGACGGCGCGGGCGAGTGGCAGATCTTCCGCAGGATCACCGTGCCGCTGCTCGCGCCCGTGCTGGGCGTCGTCTTCGTGACGCTGGTGATCAACGTGATGAAGGTCTTCGACCTCGTCTACATCATCGCGCCGGGCCCGGTGCAGGAGGACGCCAACGTCCTGGCGCTGCAGATGTGGCTGGTCTCCTTCGGCGGCGGCAACAACCAGGGCCTGGGCAGCGCGATCGGCGTCGTCCTCCTGCTCCTGGTACTGCCCGCCATGGCCCTCAACATCCGACGCTTCCGCAGGAGCACCCGATGACCGTGCAGACCGCCGCTCCGCGCCCCGCCCCGCCCACTGCGCCCCGCGGACCGGCCGGCCGGGCACCCGGGCGTCCCTCCGTGGCGGGCCGGCTGGTCTCGGTGCTGCGCGGCGGGCTCGTCCAGGTCCTGCTGACGGTCGTCGCACTGGTCTGGCTCACGCCGACCGCGGGGCTCTTCGTCTCCTCGCTGCGCAGCGCCGACGACAACGCCGGCTCGGGATGGTGGACCGCCCTGCTCCACCCCGGGACGCTGACCTTCGGCAACTACTCCGCGATCCTCGGCGACAGCGGGATCACCGGGGCGTTCTGGAACACCGTGCTGATCTCGGTGCCCGCGACGGCCGTCGTCGTCGTGCTGGCCGCGCTGGCCGGGTACGCCTTCGCGTGGCTGGACTTCCCGGGACGCGACTGGGTCTTCCTGGTCGTCGTGGGGATGCTCGTCGTGCCGGTCCAGATCGGACTGGTGCCGGTGGCCCGGCTGTTCGGCGCGGTCGGGCTGTTCGGGACGACCGCGGGTGTGGTGCTCTTCCACGTGGCGTACGGGCTGCCGTTCGCGATCTTCCTGCTGCGCAACTACTTCGCCGAGATCCCGCGCGAGATGCTGGAGGCCGCCCGCATGGACGGCGGGTCGGAGTGGATGATCTTCCGCAGGCTGGTGCTGCCGGTGGGCCGTCCGGCGATCGCGAGCCTGGCCATATTCCAGTTCCTGTGGGTCTGGAACGACATGCTGGTCGCGCTGATCTTCGCCGACAGCGGCTCGCAGCCGCTCACGGTCGCCCTGCAGTCCCAGATGCGGCAGTTCGGTTCCAACATCGACGTGCTGGCGCCGGGCGCCTTCCTGTCGCTGATCGTGCCGCTGGCGGTCTTCTTCGCCTTCCAGCGGCACTTCGTGGAGGGCGTCATGGCCGGATCGGTCAAGTAACGGGCGGAACCCCAGGGAGGCGGGTGCGGCGATACGCCGGAGGTCCTCCCTGTCGGTCGTCCCGGTCGGCCTCGGGGCCGGGGCGACGGACAGGGCTCCTTCGCCGTGTCACCGCACCGGTGGTCGTCCTCGCTCGGCCCGCGGGCCCCACGTCTGCTGCTCGAGCGGCGACGACATAGTCCGGAGCGGCGACCGGCGTGAGAGGAGCGCCGCGGGCACCCGGGGCCCTGTGACGTCGATCCCTGCCGGCCGCCCCGGCGGCGCCCCTGGCCGCGTGGGCGAAGCCCGACTCCCTCGTGCGCAGCCGGAGCACCTGGGGTCACGAACATCGCGTCGCCCCGCCGCCACTTCTTGGACGCCGGTGGACGGCCGGGCCCGCCGGACGGCACTCCGGCGGGCCCGGGCCAAGTGTGCGGCCCGCTACTTGAGGAGGTAGGCCTTGAGGACGGTCTGCCTGAAGGAGTTGCCTGCCGCGTCCTGGACGAAGGTGCGCAACGACACCGAGCCGCCCGAGGAGTGCTTCGGGTGGGAGACCTTCACGGTGCGGTGTGTGCCTGAGCCCTTCACTTCGGCGCGCTGCCAGGTGCTGCCCTCGTCGTAGGAGACCTCGACGGTGAACGTCCGGATGGCCGACTCCGGGGCTCCCGCCTCGCGCTGGACATACGCCGGGATCTCCAGCGTGCTGCCGGCCCTGGCGCGGTTCCACTCGTCGAGTTCGGGGGACATGCGGACCGCGTACATCGGCAGCGACCGGGCTTCTTCGGCACCGGCGGAGCGGAACCGCCACTCCCCCCGTGTGCCGGCGGAGATGTCGCTGAGGGCGGGGTCGCGGTCGTAGGAGGCCGTCAGCAGGTAGTCGGCGCCGTTCTCGTCCTCCGGGACCGTGGCGTCCTCGTACGTGAAGGGGCTGTCGGAGATCACTTCGCCGTTGCGTCGCAGTTGCCCCCGGAGGACGCCCGTCTCACTTCCGACGTAGCGGTCCAGGTTCCCGTTGGCGCCGATCTGGAGGTTGAAGCGCATGATGCCCCCGTCGCGCACGTTGCCCGCCACGCCGGGCATGAGGCCGAAGCCCTGCACCGCGCCGTTCCAGCGTTCCTCGCTGCTGGTACGCGCCTGGTAACCGCGGCGTTCCCCGATGTAGACCTGCCCCGGGATGGTGGTGCCGTCGCCCCCGAACACCGGGCTCTGGTCGAAGCCGGGCTGCCACTGGAGGCCGTCGGACACCGAGAAGTAGTCGGTCCGCTGCGAGGGGACGGGCACCGAGCTGATCCTGTCGCCGTTCCAGTGCTGCCCTGCCACATAGGTGTCGAGCGAACGGGTTGCGGTGGTCCCGGGACGCGCCGCCGCGAAGGTGGTGTGCACCTTCGCCAGGTCCGAGGCGCGGGGGTGGTATCCGGGGTTGCCGGGGACGCCTCCGACGACGGATCGGGTGAGGTGGTACGTGACAGGAGCGTGGAGCCGGTCCGCGGGCGTCTCCCAGTTGGTGGCGAGGACGTACGCGAACCCGTCGTAGTCGGTCGTGTCGGTGGCCAGGGCGTAGACGTCGCCCAGGGAGGCGCGGCCGATGGCTCCCGGCAGTTCCACCCCCAAGTTGACGCCCTTGCTGAGGGTGCCGACGTTCGCCCGGGTGATGCGCAGGGAGGACCGGGGGGCGGTGGCGGTGACCTTATGGGCCTTGCGGGCGTCGAAGGTGACCGTCTTGTCGTCGAGCATCGCGATGCGGGGGATGCCCGTGACGGTCGTCTGGGCCTTCGAGGCATCGGCGGTGGGGAAGTCGACGATCAGGCCAGAGACGGACCAGGTGCCGCGGGGAACGCGGACCGTGCCGGTTCCGTCGGGTGCGATCGGGACCTGGTAGACGTTGCCGTTCGCGCTGTCGAGTGCGTCCACGAAGACGGTCGCCGAGGTCGGTGCGTGACCGGTGCGGCCGATGACCCTGACGCTCAGGTCGTAGACGGGCTCCTCGACGTCCATGCCGACCGGGGTCCGCACGGAGACCGTGCCGTCCGCGCTGACGGCCTTCACCACGCCGCTGAACGCCTCGTAGTGGGTGCCCGCCGCCTCCGGGGTGCCGGTGAGCGTGACCGTCTGCGAGCCGTGCGCCGGGACGGTGACCTGGTCGGCGCTCAGCCGGAAGAGCCCGTCCGGGGCGGGGGACGTGTTGTCGTAGGTGATCTTGGTCGACAGGTCGAGGGTGACCGGCTCACTGCCCGGGTTGCGGTAGGTGAGGGACTTGGCCACCGGGGGACGGCCCGCGTTGTTCCAGTGGATCCGCTTGAAGTCCAGGCCGGCCGGCTCCGCGGTGACCGTCTGGGCCGACGCGCGGGCGACGTCGACCCGGCCCGCACCCTGCCGGTAGGCGCCCGGCTCGAAGCCGCCGACCGTCGTGTTCATCAGCTGGGACTTGATCTGTTCCGGCGTCCAGTCGGGGTGCTCCTGGACCAGGATGGCCGCTGCTCCCGCGACATGCGGTGAGGCGACACCGGTGCCGCTGTCGTAGATGTAGTAGTCGTCCGGTCCGGTACCACCTGCCCAGGCGGCCAGGACGTCGGCTCCGGGAGCGACGATGTCGGGCTTCAGGCCCCAGTCACCGATGCGCGGTCCCAGCGCGGAGCCGCCCGCACGTTCGTCGTCGAGGAAGGTCCCTCCCACGGCCAGTGCCGCCTCCGCCGAGGCCGGCGAGGAAAGGGTCTGCAGGGTGTCGCCGAAGCCGGCGGCCGCCACGACCAGGGTGCCGTACTTCTCGCTGACGGACTCGACCGCGGCCTCGAGCGCGTCCTGCCCGGGTGCGTCGACGTCGTACGGGCTGATGTTGATCACCTTCGCGCCGTGTTGCGCGGCCCACTCCATGCCCTCGATGATCGCCGAGTTGGGGCAGTCGCCGTCGGCGTAGCAGACCTTGCCGATCATCAGTTCGGCCCCGGGTGCGACACCCTTGTGCAGCCCGTCCGAAGCCGCTCCCGAGCCGGCGATGATCGAGGCGCGATGCGTGCCGAACCCGTTGTGGTCCGCCATGTCGGGGTCGGTGGTGAAGTTCGCGGTCTCGGTCACCACGCCCTTCAGGTCGGGGTGGTCGGCGGCGTAGCCACCGTCGAGGATGGCGACCTTGACGCCGCTGCCGTCATAGCCCTTGGACCACGCCTGCGGAGCGCCGATGTGTGCCACCGACTCGTGCAGTCTGCGCGCGGTGTCGCGGCCCGCGCGGTGCGACGGCTTGCCGCCCTGCGGGATCCTTGCGGAGCTGTCCAGCCAGACACGGCGGACTCCGGCGCCGAAGCCACCGGCACCCGCCCGCGGCGCGATGCCCTTCCAGAACGTGCCGGCGTCGCCGGGCCGCTGCGTGAGCGCGGCGAACGCCGTACCCGTGATCGGACGGGCGTCGGCCGCGATCGCGTGACGCGCCCCGGCGGTGCGCGCGTCGCCGTCGTACTCCACGATCAGCGGCAGCACCGACCCGTCCGTGTGCCGCTGCCTTACGAGGGTCGAGACGTCGAACAGGCGTGGGTCCAGTCGTTCCGCCTCCACCAACCCCAACGCGTCGGCGGGAACGACGGACCAGCCGTCCGGGCCCTTCCGTTTGACGAACACGGTGTCTTCACGACCCTGTGCCGGTGTGACCGCGATGCCCTGGTTGCCTGACGGATCCACCGTCACCGTGACGCGGTCGCCCGTGATCAGTGTGAGTTCGTGGGAAGTGGCGCGGGCCGCCGGGATCGGCGTGCCATCACGTCCGGCAGGGCCCAGAGCGGCGGCGGGATCCGTCACGGCCAGGGCTATCAACGCCGCCGCCGCGGCCCCGGCCCCGGCACGTCGCCAGCCGGAAAAGAAATTGTCCATGGCCTGTTGATAACAGAAACGCCTTTCGCTCGAAAAAATTCATCACACCGTCAATATTGTTTCAGCGCGGGCCTGTTGGGGGCTTTTGCTCGTTCCCGGTGCGCCGTCAGGTCAACGTGCGCAATTGTGCCGCTGCCCCACTTCTCGGCCTGTCACAGCAGGTCAGAGGCCAGACACGGACCCGGGCACGGCGGCCGTCACATAGGTGCGGTCGAGACGCCGCAAGGCGCCCGGACTGTGCCCGGCCACCCGACGCCGATGTTGTGGCGGATGGATGCCATGTCCACTTCGCGACACGACGTACCGGCGAAAAGGCCGCTTCGAACTACGCGAGGGCAAGAGCCGCCGATCGGCGACTTCAAGGGGTATCGGCAATGCTCATGCCGGCCCGGAAGGTGCGTCTGGGCACCAGGAGGTGTCACACGGGGTCGGGGCAACCGGTGGCCGCCACGGCTTTCCGACGTCCCGGCGGGCGCAGGGTGTCGCTCAGGCGCCGCCACCCGCCTCCTGGGCGCGGTGCACGCGCTCGCGCACGCGCTCCGGGTACCACTCGGTGAAGCGGACCGCGAGCACCAGAAGGGCCACCGGGATCACCCAGTTCAGCCAGTCGGTTCCGGCGGCGACACGCAGGGCGACCAGTCCCAGGACCGCCGTGACCGCGAAGACCAGGCCCCACACCAGCGTCAGCACCTGGTTGGTGCGCCGGAACGCGGGAGTCGCCCAGATCTCACGGGGAGTGGACTCACGGGCGTACTGCTCGGTGAAGGGCACGACGGCGAGCGACCCCAGGGCCACACCGGCGATCACGGCGTTGGCCAGGACCTGTGCGTAGGTCTCCAGCCAGATCAGGTCGTGCCGGTCGAGGACCACGCCCAACACGGTGATGACGGTGAAGAAGACGATGCCGGTGACGTCGAGCAGCCTCACCGAGCCGCGGGCCACGTCCGGGACGGTCAGCACCACCGAGGCGACGAGACCCACGACGGCGGCGAGTTCCCAGGTGCTGGGCCCGGCGACGATGTCGAAGGCGATCCACGGGACGAAGGCGAAGAACACGTTGCCGCGACCGCGTGGCTTTCGGGCGGAGGGGGGAGTCTGCATCGGCGCCTCCGAACGGAGCGGTGGGTCCGGTTCCGGTGCCCCCCATGCTGCGCCACGGGTCCCGGGCCCGCATCAGGACCGAGCCCGCACCGTCGCGGGGGCGGCGCGGGCACCGCCACCGGCCCGGCCCCGCGCCACGGCGGAGGTGCGGTCCACGCGCGGCGGCGGCCGGCACTCGCCCCTTCGGCCCCGTCCGGTCACAGTCGCCGCGGCGCGCACGGCGGACACCCGTGGGAGCCGGCTCGGCCCGGTGGCCCCTCGCCGGTCAGCGGCCCGCGGCCGCCACCGCCTCGTAGCCCGGCAGGACGAGGTCGCGGATGATCGCGTTCCGCTCGTCGAAGGGGAGGAACGCGCTCTTCATCGCGTTGACCGTGACCTGGCGCAGGTCCTGCGCCGTCCAACCCGCCTCGGTGACGAGCAGTCCCATCTCACGCGTCATGGTGGTCGCGGAGACCAGGCGGTTGTCGGTGTTGACGGTGACGCGGAAGCCGAGGTCGCGCAGCAGGGTGATGGGGTGCCCGGCGATGGAGGTGGCGGCGCCGGTCTGGAGGTTGGAGGTCGGGCAGACCTCCAGAGCGATGCGGCGGTCGCGGATCCACTCCGCCAGGCGGCCGAGCTTGCCGTCCACGATGTCCTCGGTGAGGCGGACGCCGTGACCGATCCGCAGAGCGCCGCAGACCTGAACGGCCTCGTGGATGCTGGGCAGACCGTGGGCCTCGCCCGCGTGGACGGTGAAGGGCATGTTCTCACGGCGCAGGTACGCGAAGGCGGCCAGGTGGTCGGCCGGCGGGAACCCGTCCTCCGCCCCCGCGATGTCGAAACCCACGACGCCCGCGTCGCGGTGGGCGACGGCGAGGCCGGCCACCTCGCGGCTGCGGTCCGTCGTACGCATCGCGCACAGCAGGGTGCCCACGCGCACCGGCGTACCGGCCGCGGCGGCCTTCGCCATGCCGGCGGCCAGGCCCTCCTGGACGGCCTCGACGACCTCGGCGAGGGACAGGCCGCGGTGCACCAGGAGTTCGGGGGCGTAGCGCACCTCGCCGTAGACGACGCCGTCGGCGGCGAGGTCCAGCACGTACTCCTCGGCGACGCGCAACAGGCCCTCACGGGTGCCCATGACCGCGATCGTGTGGTCGAAGGTGGCGATGTAGCGGACCAGGTCGCCGGAGTTCGCCGCGTCGTAGTACCAGGCGGCCAGCTCATCGGGGTCCGTGGCCGGCAGCGCGTGGCCGGCCTCCGCGGCCAGTTCGACCAGGGTGGCCGGGCGCAGGCCGCCGTCGAGGTGGTCGTGCAGCACGGCCTTGGGGAGCCGGCGTATCAGGTCGGTGTCGAGGGCGCTCACGCGGTGCACTCCGGGTCGGTGGGGGCGGTGGCTGCGGTGGGGGCGGGCTGCAGGAGGTCCCAGCGGTTCCCGTACGGGTCCTGGAAGACCACGACGGAGCCGTACGCCTCGTGGCGGGGCTCCTCCAGGAAGGCCACCCCCGCGGCGCGCATCCGCGCGAGGTCGCCCGCGAAGTCCTCCGTGTGCAGGAAGAATCCGACCCGCCCGCCGGTCTGGTCGCCGACCCGCGCGAGCTGCGCGTCGTTCGCGGCGCGGGCCAGCAGAAGCCCGCTGCCCCCGGCGCCGCCGGGCGGGCGCACGACGACCCAGCGGCCCCCGCCGGGGCGCGGCTCGTCCTCGACGACCTCGAAGCCGAGGGCGCCGGCGTAGAAGGCGATGGCCTCGTCGTAGTCGCGGACGACGAGGGTGACCAGGGCGATACGGGACATGCGCGAACGTTATACGTAACACGATGCCCCGGGCAAGGCGCCCCTGCGGGGTCGCGGGAGACCCGCCGCATACGACGTGCGGGCGTGGGCCTCGCACCGCAGGGGGCCGGCGCGCGGCCCGGCGCGAACGGAGACCGGGCCGGGCGCGACCCGGCCCGAACACCGGAGCCTCCTGCGCCGCGGCCACCTCGCGCAGAAGCGCAATGGACACGTGGGCCGCCCGCGTGCCCGTGGCACGGAGGCCGGCCCGTCGGGTCGGTCCGGTCAGGTCACTCCGGTCATTCGGTGGGGACGATGTGGCCGTCGCGGAGTTCGAGGACGCGGTCGGCGAGGGTGAGGAGCGTCGGGTCGTGGGTGGCGACGAGGGCGGTGACGCCTTCGCTGTGGACGACGGCGCGCAGGAGCTCCATGACGGCGCGGCCGGTGTCGGCGTCGAGCTGGCCGGTGGGTTCGTCGGCGATGATCAGGGAGGGGCGGTTGGCCAGGGCGCGGGCGATGGCGACGCGCTGCTGCTGGCCGCCGGACATCTCGCCGGGCCGCTGGTCGGCGTGGTCCTCGAGGCCGACGAGGGAGAGCAGGAGGGCGACCCGCTCCTCGCGTTCGCGGCGGGGGGTGTTGCGCAGGCGTAGGGGCACGCCGACGTTCTCGGCGGCGCTGAGGATGGGCAGCAGGCCGAAGGACTGGAAGACGAAGCCCATGCGGTCGCGGCGCATGGCGAGCAGTTCG
>JARAXD010000010.1:0-104549 GCA_033793685.1 Streptomyces sp. ME19-03-3
CCCACGAAGAGACGACACGCCATCCCTGCCGCCGAACCACCGCCACCATGCCTGACCAGCAGAAACGCAGCCATCACCTACGGAAAAACAACAGCTTCTTAGGGAAGTCGAGCCTCCACCAGACTCAGATTGGTTCAGGTTCCCATGGACTACCCGTGGACGGGCCTCGGCCGACCGAGCGTCTGCGGGGTCCCGATTAGCGGCGTTGCCTTGGAGTCAAGCGCCCTCCGGAGCCGTGTGCGCAGGTTCAACTTCTGCCGTGTGGCGCGTCGTACGTGGCGCCACACGGCGTTGAGCACGGTCCGTCGAACTCGGTGCCGGCTTGCGCAACCCCTGGCGGGGCGCAGCGTGCCTTCGGTCGTTAGATAGCAACCACGTGGACGTCCGTCGGCGCGAGGACCCTCAGGTAAGCGTGGATGTCCACCGGGTCGGTGGTGAAGATCACCGCGCTGCCGTGCCGGGCCGCTGCCAGAGCTACCCAGGCGTCCACCGCGTCCGGCCGCTTCTTCGCCGGTAGGGCCGCCCGCCCCAGAGCGGTGCCGATGCGACGCCAGTCCGCCAGATCCGGGCCCGTCGCGCAGGCCAGGCACTCCGGACGGCCCGCCGTCGTGTCGCGCATGGGTGGCTCGGACGTACGCGCCTGAGGGACCGTGCAGTCCTTCAGAACGCCGGACAGGGCATGCACCAGCGCCGGTTGCGGGCGCCACACCTGGGCGAGGACCGGGCCGAGCACCAGCACTCGGTGCGGGACCGTGCGCAGCCCCTGGTGGAGAGCCACCGCCTTGGCCTTGCGGTCGGCCAGCGCGATGAGCATGCCGGTGTCGTAGACCGGCACCCGCGCGCTCACGCGGCGTGGCCCGGCCGGCGGCCTTGTCGGTCCCGGCCATGGACGAGACGCAGGGCCTCCTCGACCTCGCGGCGTTCCTGCTCCGTCAGTTCTGCGGCCGGTTCTGGCGTGGGTTCGGCGGGTAGCCCGGCCGCTGCTCGCTCCGCTCGGGCGATGAGTGCGTCCACCTCCGCGAACTGTTCCTCTATGGCGTCGCTTTCGGCCATCTGACGCGTTGCGGCGTGCACCAGGTACGCCGAGACGTCCATGCCCGCCCGTTCCGCGTGGTGCCTGATGCGTTCGGCCTGGTCTTGCTCCAGGCTGATGCTGATGCGTGTCTTCGCCACGGCACCCATCGTAATACGCGTATGACGACAGTGGCGAGTGGCGGCCGATGGAGGTCCGGCACTCGGCCCCTCAGCCCCGGCCCCCGCACACTGGCGTCTGCCGACGCAGGCGGATCTGCTGTCCGACGGCGACTCGTGACTGTCCAAGGCGTCAAGGCTCCGATCATCCGCTCGACGTCCTCCCCCGCTCGGTGACGAACCTGTCCCACGGCCACGTCGGCGGGCTGTTCTCGGACCGGAGCTCGGTTGCGCTACGCACGGCGAAGCCCGCGCACTTCGCGCATGGCCGGTATGTTGGTTTATTGATCAGTAGCGGATCTCGACGAGGCGCCCGTCCGCATCCGGCTGAGGCGTCTTCGGGACCCGGTGCGCTGTCCCCAGCGCGATCCGGTGCGCCGACCAGGCCGCGGCGGCTGCGTCGAGTACGTCGTCCACAGGGATGCGGTCCGCCTCGCCGAGCTCGTCCGGGAGCACGAGGCCGGCCTCGGCGAGCAGCGCGCGGCGCTGGTTCTGGCCGCGCCAGGTCTTCTTGGGGTACGCCGGCGGCACTCCGCCGGCCAGCGCGTAGAAGGACACCTCTGGGTGCACCTCGTGAATGCGCTCATCGGCGAGCCAGCACTCCCGCGCCTCGAGCAGCTTCGGTTTCAGCGCCCACGCCTGCCGGCTCAGCCGGTTACCCGTGAGCTCCTGGCATCGGCCGGCGGCCGCCGGGTAGTCCTGCTCCAGCCACACCAGTCTTGGCGCTATGGGGAAAACGCTGCTGCGCCGCACCCCGAGCAGCGCCCTGGCCGCGAGATCCACGGCGCGCCAGCCCTTCTCGACCAGGCCCAACGCCATGTCCACCGCTACCGCGTCCACCTCGGCGGCGCGCTCGATCAGCCTCTCGAGCCGGAGGTCCACCAGGCTGCCCGCGTACGCGCCGTCCGTGAGCCTGATCCCCACCCATCCCTGCTTGCCGCAGGCGTCGACCCCGAGAACGTGCATCCGATCCCCTCCTGCGGTTCCTACCCTTTCCCCGTCCTACTGCCAGGCGCCGATGAGATCTTCGGGCCCCCAGTGCGCCGCGAGCGGCAGGTTGGCGGCGACGCCGCTGCGGGACACCGCCACCAGCGGGGTGTCCCGGCCGGCGCCTGGTACCGCCAGTACGTCCCGGGCCAGCGCGTCGTACTCGCGCCGGCCGAACGGCTGGGACTCCAGCCACTTGATGGAGCCGACGAAGTGCACCGCGCCCGCCACGGGTGCGCGGTCCGCGCCGACCAGGTCGATCTCGGGGTTGTTCTGGCGGTTCCACCAGCCGCCGACGGCCTCTGTCCCCGGCCATCGCTCGTCGGGCAGCAGCCGCAGCAGCGACTCCCGGACCAGCGGCTCGACCGCGCGCCCGCGCCACGTCGTCCAGGACCGCTCGATGCGCTCCAAGGCCAGATCGCCCCGGCCGCGCTCGATGAGCGGAAGCCCCCGCTGCAGGAAAGCCAGCCAGAAGCGCAGATACGGGTCGGCGATGCGGTAGCGCTTGTTCCTGGTGTCGGCCTTCACGGACAGGGGCAGGTCGGCCGCGAGCACCCGCTTGGCCAGCAGCGTGTTCAGCAGCGGGGACAGCGTGCCCGAGGGCAGGGCACTCGTTCCCCCGGCCGCTGCCGCGATGGCGGAGAAGTTCCGCTCGCCGCTGCCCACCGTCTCCAGCACCGCCCGCGAGTGCGAGGCCTCGGGAAACTCCCCCAGCAGCGACAGCTCGCCCGCCACCAGCAGAGGGGACAGCGGATTCGCCACCGCCTCGCGCAGGAAGTCCGTCCTTCCCATCCCTGGCCGCCATGACTGGACGATCTCCGGGAAGCCTCCGGTGATCAGCAGCGCGTCCACGGCGTCCGCCGCACCGAGCCCGGTCATGGCCCGCACATCGCCCAGGTGCAACGGCCGTACGGTCATCTTCGTCGCTCGCCCGAAGAACGGACGGCCGTGCGACTGCAGCGCCTCCATCACCGACATGTCGCTGCCGACCAGGATCAGCAGGACCGGCTTGGCGGACAGGTGGCGGTCCCAGACGGTCTGCAGCGCCCCCTCGAACTCCGCGTCCTGCTCGACGAGCCACGGCACCTCGTCGATCACCGCGATGCTGGGAGTGTCGTCCGGAACCGCGATGGCCAGTGAGCGCAGCGCCTGGTTCCAGTCCGCGGCCTGGAGCCCGGCCACCAGCTCCGCCCCGGGCAGGGCGGACTGGGCGATCGTGGCGGTGAAGTCCGCTCGCTCGGCCACCGCGTTGCGGCCCCGGGTCGCCTGGAAGACCACGTACGGCACCCGGGACCGGTCGCAGAACTCCTGGACCAGGCGGGACTTCCCCACCCGGCGCCGCCCGGTGATGATCACGGCTCGTCCGCGGGTAGCGCCTCCGCCGTCGATCACCAGGCCCAGCTGCCGTGCCAGCAGATCCAGGTCGGCCGCCCTTCCTTTGAACTCCACGGACAGTCTCCCGGTATGGCAGTTTCGATATTACGTAGATTGCATCTTACTTAGTTTCCTTCTGGCTGTCAGCTGCGGCGGGGGGCTTGAGTCATGCGGCGAGTGCCGCCAGCATCCGCTCCGGGGCCGTGAGGATCGAGAAGTGGCCCTCGCCAGGGTGGATGTGCAGGCAGGCACCCGGGATCGCGGCGGCGAAGCGGCGGGCGTGCTCGAGCGGGACGGTGGTGTCGGCGTCCCCGTGGTGGATCCAGGTGGGCACCGCGATCGACTCCAGGTCGAAGCCCCAGGGCCTGGTCAGCACCCGCAGGTCCTGCCCGACTCCGCCACTGCCGCGGTCGAACGCCCGCAGGAAGTTGGCCAGGAAGGACGCACGCGCCTCCGGCACGGCGAGGGCCTGGCGGTCGGCGGCCGGCATGTCGCTGGTCGCCAGGCGCACGAACGGCCCCGGCGCCCGGCGTGCCAGCACGGCCAGGCGTCCCAAAAACCAGCCGCCGAACCCCGGGGCGTGCCGGGCGATCCCGAGGGACGCGCGCTGCCCGGCCGCCATCCCCCGGGTCGTCCAGGAGGGCGGGCCGAGCGGTGCGACGAGCAGCAGGCCGCGGACGCGGTCGGGCAGCCGGGACGCGCAGGCCGCCGCGAACGCCCCGCCGCCCGAGACGCCGAGCAGGGCCGCGGAGTCGACGTCCGACGCGTCCAGGACCAGGGCCGCCTCCTCTGCCCAGTCCGCGACCCGCGGCAGCCGGCGGGCGTCGGTGCCGCCGATCCCCGGGCGGTCCGGGGCGATGACGCGCAGGCCGAGCGCCCGGGCCGCGCCCGCGAAGTCGTACGCGGACAGCCGGGAGTCGGCCAGCCCGTGGCAGAACAGCACCGCGGGCGCGTCCGGCTCCCCCACCACCTCGGCCGCGATCACGCCGCCGTCGGCCCGGTGCACGTCGATCCGCATGTCACCCCGCGGCGCCGCTCACGCGGCCTCGACGATCTGCTCCGCCCAGATGATCTTGCCCTCCGGGCCGTGGCGGGTCCCCCAGCGCTCTGCGAGCTGCGCGACGATGAACAGCCCCCGCCCGCCCTCGTCGTAGGTGCGGGCCCGCCGCAGGTGCGGGGAGGTGTCGCTGCCGTCCGACACCTCGCAGGTCAGGCTGCCCCGCTCCAGGATGACGCGGAGTTGCACGGGCGGCCTCGCGTAGCGGATGGCGTTGGTGACCAGCTCGCTGACGACGAGCTCGGTGGTGAAGGCCGCGTCCGCGACGCCCCAGGCGGCCAGTTGGCGGGACACGTCCTCGCGGGCCTGCGCGACCACGGACGGGTCGGCGGGCAGGCTCCAGGTGGCGACGTGGTCGGCGTCGAGGACGTGGGTACGGGCGATGAGCAGGGCCGCGTCGTCGGTGGGGTGGTCGTCGCGCAGGGCCCGCACCGCGGCCTCGCAGGCGGCGTCGAGGTAGGCCTCGGGCCGCGCGAGGACGGTCAGGAGCCGTTGCAGCCCGCTGTCGAGGTCGTAGCCGTGGGACCGGACGAGGCCGTCGGTGTAGAGGACCAGCAGGCTGCCCTCCGGAAGATCCACCTCGGCGGACTCGAACGGCCACCCGCCCAGACCGAGGGGAGGACCGGGCGGCAGTTCCATGATCTCGGTGCTGTGGTCGGGCATGACGACGACGGGCGGGACGTGGCCGGCGCGGGCCAGCGCGCACCGGTGGGCGACCGGGTCGTAGACCGCGTACAGGCAGGTGGCGCCGACCTCGCCCGCGTGGTGCACGCTTTCCGGCGCGCCCGGGCCCGCCGCCTCCTCCTCGCCCTCGGTGCGGAGCCGGAGCACGACGTCGTCGAGGTGGGTGAGGAGTTCGTCGGGCGGCAGGTCCATGTCGGCCAGGGCGCGCACCGCCGCGCGCAGCCGGGCCATGGTGGCCGAGGCCTGCAGGCCGTGGCCGACCACGTCGCCGACGACCAGCGCGACCCTGGCGCCGGACAGCGGGATCACGTCGAACCAGTCGCCGCCCACGCCGACGCCGGATCCCGCCGGCAGGTAGCGGCTCACCACGTCCGCCGCCGCGACCTGCGGCAGGTGCCGCGGCAGGCAGCTGTGCTGCAGGGCCAGCGAGGTCTCCCGCTCCATGGTGTAGCGGCGGGCGTTGTCGACGCACACCGCCGCACGGGCCGCGATCTCCTCGGCCAGGACGAGGTCGTCGGCGTCGAAGCGGTCCGGTCGCCGGTGGCGCAGGAAGAGCGCCGTTCCCAGAGCGCTGCCGCGGGCGCACAGCGGCACCGCGATCGCCGAGTGGATGCCGTACTCGCGTGCCAGGGCGGCTCTGCGCGGGTCGTTCACGAGCCACTCGTCCACCTCGGTGCCCTCCAGCAACCGGGCCCGTACCGGCTGGGCCGCGGCCAGGCAGCGGGCGGGCAGCGACACCGGCGGATGGCTCTCCCCCTGCCCCGTCCTCAGCGCGCTCTCCGGACAGCCCTCGAGAACGGACCGCTGTGCGACGCGGCGCAGCGCGACCGAGCCCGTCATGGGCGCGGTGGGCGGTTCCTCGCCGCGCAGGACGGCGTCGAACAGGTCCACGGCGGCGTAGTCGGCGAACCGGGGAACGGCGACCTCAACCAACTCCTCGGCGGTACGTGCCACGTTCAACGTGCCGCCGATGCGCTTGCTGGCGTCGCTCACCAGGGCGAGCCGGTCCCGGGCGATCATGACGCGCTTCAGCCGCTCCTCCCGGTCGAGGCGGACTCTGCAGACCTGGAGGCTGACGCCGAACGACACCGCCACCGCCGAGACGACGACGGCCCGGCCGCCCGCGGAGAGCCCCCCGACGACGACGCCGTAGGTGACGATGACGGCCACAAGGCTCAGGGCGCCCACGATCAGGGTGCGCCGGAACGACAGCAGCGCGGCGGCCACGAGGGGGATGAGCACCGAGTATCCCGACCACCGCACGAGGCCGCGGCCGGCGGTGCCGAACTGCAGGACGGAGATCAGCACAAGACACAGGACGAGCAGCCAGAAGACGCCTCGCCCGTCACGCCACAAGGAAGTCATATCGCCTCCTTTCCGTCTCAGACTCCCACACGGCCGCACACGTCGCCCCCGCCCGATCCGAGCGCGCCGGGGGCGCATTCCCAGGTCACCGGCCTCGGGCCGGTTCGCGCAGGGTGTGCGGGGGGTGGGGTGCGACCACGACCACGACCACAGCCCCGTCCCTGGCGGGGGGGGGCAGGGCTGTGGGGGAAGGCGGGTGTCAGCCGGATGTGGGGGCCGCCGGGGAGAGCGGGACGGACTTGGGCTGGGCGGGGGGCTGCTGCTGGGGCTGGTCGCCCGTGCCGCCGCCTGCGCCGGAGGACTTGGGCTGGGCCGGGGGCTGTTCAGGCCGTTCGGGCTGCTGCGGCTGCTGCTGCTCGGAGGGGGGCTTCTCCGGCTGCTCCTGGTGGTCCGGTGGCTTGGGCTGCTCCTGCTTCGGGGACTCCTCCTTCTTCGGTTCCTCGCTCTTGGGGGACTCCTCCTTGCCCTTCTCCTTGTCCGGGGACTTCTCCTCGCCCTTCGGCGGCTCCTCCTTCTTCGGCTCCCCGCTCTTCGGGGACTCGTCCTTCGGCGGCTCCTCCTTCTTCTTCTCCTCGCCCGGCGGCGGCGCCGTCGTCCCCGGCGGCTCCAGCTGCGAGCCCGTGGACGGCGACGGCAGCACCGGCACCGAGGAGTCGGAGGACCGGCCCTCGGGGGGTTCGACCTTGTGGTCGCGCTTGCCCTCGACCTTGCCGCTGGGCCGCTCGAACCAGTGCTTGCCGTCATGGTCGTAGAGCGTGAGCGTCTTCATCGGCTTGTCGGACGGGACGACCGCCACCAGGCCCGCCGCCCGGAAGGTCTCCCACTGCCGGCCGCTGTACGTCGGGGTGCCGTTGACGGCGTCGGGTGCGCTCAGCGGGTTGCCGCAGGTGCAGCGGACCACCGGGACGCCGTGGTCGTCGACCATGACGGGGGTGCCGGCCTGGAGGATGGCCTGGTAGTCGGTGACCTTGCCGTCCTTGAATCCGTGGCTGGTGACACGGGTGTCCCAGTTCAGCTGGACGGGCGTCAGCGAGCGCAGACGTGAGGCGAGGTCCTGCTGCTTCACCTTCAGGGTGTCGGCGAACGCCTTGCCGCGGTCGGGGTCGAGGACAAGGTAGGTGATCTGCTTCTCGACGTCGCAGGCGGCCTCGTTCTGCTTGCCGCTGTACAGCCCAGGGTGCGCGCCGCTGACCTTGAGGGTGCCGCCGGGGGCCGAGGACTCGTTGGGGGTGATGGTGGGGGTGACCGCCGTGCCCGGCTCGCCCGCCGTGGAGGGGGTGAAGGGGTCCGGGCCGGCCGCGGAGGCGTTCTGCAGGAAGATCTCGCCACCGCCCTTGGTGCCGCCGAGGAAGGAGAAGGCGAAGATCACGGCTACCGCCACCACCATCGCGGTCCCCGCGGTGACGAGGGTGCGGCGGGTCCGCCACCAGGGTGCGGGAGGTCCCCGGTGCCGGCCGGGTTCCCCTGGTGGGCCGCTGGTGCCCCCGGCGCCCGGGGGGCCGGGTGGGCCCGGTGGTGCGGGCGGTGGCGGCGTCGCCGGTGGGGGCGGTGGGGGCGGTGTCCCCGGCGGCGGGTGCTCTCCCGACGGCCGGCCGGACAGCGGGCCGGACGGAGGACCGGTGGGACGTTCGGGCGGAGGAGGTAGGGAACTCACAGCACTCTCCCCAGACGTGGGGCACGGGGACGGGGTCGGGGTCGATTCCCGCGCGCCCTCCCGTCCCATTATGTGCACCCTCGCGGGCGGAGTGCTTCGGCTGCGGGAATCGGGGAAGGGCCGGTGTTTCACGGGTGTTTCTCGGCCGTGAGGCATCCGCCGGGGTTCCCTTGTCCGGGGAACGCGGGCGCCCCCGCGGGGCCATGTCCCGCCACGGGCACGGGACGTCGCGCCGAACGTTCCGGCCGGTCGGTGCGCGGACCGAGGTGTCGCGAAACGTGGAGACCTGGCCGCCGGTGGGTTCCAGTCCTCGCAGGCCCGAACGGACCGCGGCGGTGGCGCTGTGCTGCGCCTCGTGGCCGTCCCGGTTCACGGCTTGACCGCCCGCACCTGCTCTGACCTGCTACGCAGGTGGCTCCACGGGCCGGGGACGACAATCGGGTACATGGAAGCAGTGGGATACAGCAGCGCGAACACCGGCCTCTTGCTGATCGACCCGTACAACGACTTCCTCTCCGACGGCGGAAAGCTCTGGCCCCGCGCGAAGACGGTGGCCGAGCGGGTGGGGCTGCTCGACCACATGCGCCAGGTACTCGCGGAGACCCGGGCCCGCCGTATCCGGACGTTCTTCGTCGCGCACCGCCGCACGGCCCCCGGGGACTACCAGGACTGGGAACACCTCTCCCCCGCCCAGGCGGCCACCATCGAGGGCCAGATCTTCGCCCTGGGCTCCTGGGGCGGTGAGTTCCATCCCGACTTCCAGCCGGTCGACGGCGAGATCCGGGTGCACGAGCACTGGTCGTCGAGCGGCTTCGCCAACACGGACCTGGACTTCCAGCTGAAGCAGCACCGGGTGTCGCGCATCGTGCTGATCGGCATGCGGGCCAACACCTGCATCGACACCACGGCACGCTTCGGGCAGGAACTCGGCTACCACGTCACCCTGGTGCGGGACGCGATCGCGGGCTTCAGCCCCGCGGAGATGGAGGCGACGTTCGAGGTGAACGCGCCGGTCTACGCGCACGCCATCCTGACCACGGAGGAGTTCGTGAACCTGCTGCCACCCTGCGCCGAGGAGTACGGGGCGGGACGCTAGCGGCGGCGAGCGGGGCGTGACCGCGGCCTAGGAGTGGGCGTCCTCCTGGTGGTCGGCGCAAGGTCGGGCGCGGTCCACCGCGCGCACTCCGAAAGCGCCAGTGGCGTCGCGGGCGCGGGTGCGCGGTCGTGGCGGGCGCGGCGTCCGGCGGACGTCCCGGCCGCCGCGCAGCGGCCCGGGCTCGACGCCGTGTTCCCTCATTAGCTCATACGTTCGATTGAAGCGTTACCCTGGGGAGCATGACCGCACCGCTCCAAGGATCGCTCTTCGACCAGACCGACGATCTGTCGCTCGGTCCGCTGGACGGCCTCCGGCGGACCGAACTCGGCAGCGGCGCCTGGATCGACCTGTTGCCGGGTTGGCTGCGGGGGGCCGACGCGCTGTTCGAGGAACTGGCCGGCTCGGTGCCGTGGCGCGCCGAACGGCGGCAGATGTACGAGCGGGAGGTCGACGTGCCCCGGCTGCTGGCCTTCTACGGCGAGGGCGACCGCCTGCCCCACCCCGTCCTCGACGAGGCGGGGGCCGCCCTCGACGCCCACTACGCGGGCGAACTCGGGGAGCCCTTCGTCACGGCGGGCCTGTGCTTCTACCGGGACGGCCGGGACAGCGTCGCCTGGCACGGGGACCGGACCGGGCGCTCGGCGACCCAGGACACGATGGTGGCGATCCTGTCCGTCGGCGACCCGCGCGACCTGGCGCTGCGGCCCCGCGGCGGGGGAGCCGCCTCGATGCGGCTGCCCCTCGGCCACGGTGACCTCGTCGTGATGGGCGGCTCCTGCCAGCGGACGTGGGAACACGCGATCCCCAAGAGCACGCGCGCCGTGGGACCGCGGATCAGCATCCAGTTCCGCACGCGCGGCGTCCGCTGACGTCAGCGGGGACGACGCCGGACGCGTCGCCCGGCCCGGTCACGATCCGTCGCGGGCGACGTCGTCCGCGGGCTCCGGCGACGTAGGAGGGGCACGGCGGGCGAGGCACACGAGTGGGGCTCAGTGCGGTGTCGCCCGCGAGGGCACGTCGTGGTGCTGGTGCCCGCCCGTCGCGACCATCCGCACTTCGCCACGGTCGCTGATCTCCGCCTGGACGATGCCGGTGTCGTCGCTGTACACCGGGTGCCCTCCGGCGCCCTTGCGCTCGGTGCGCTTGACGAGCACGGTGTCGCCGGAGACGGGGAAGGTCAGCTCGTAGGTTTCGGCATGACTCATGAGGGGCATCTCCTGTCTCCGCCCATATGACCATTTATGCCCAGAGAATCACTGGCCAATGACACCGGTCATGACGTCCGCTGTGGCGCCGGATCGACCCCGTGGGAGAGCATGGAGCGGTGTCGATCATCAAGGGGAACGCATGACGCACCTGACCCACGTCGCCGCTCCTGAAGGGGTCCCTCCGGGCGCCGGCTACAGCCACGTCGTGTGGGGCGAGGGCCGGTTCGTCGCCGTTTCAGGGCAGATCGCGGTGGACGAGCGGGGCGAACTCGTCGGGCGGGACGACCCGGCGGCGCAGGCACGCCAGGTCTTCGCCAACCTCGGCCGCTGCCTCGCGGCCGCCGGGGCGGGCTGGGGGGATGTGGTCAAGCTGACCTTCTTCGTCACCGATGTCGCCTTCCTGCCCGCGCTCCGCGAGGCGCGCGACGCACACGTCGACACCGAGCGGCCCCCGGCCAGTTCCGCGGTGCAGGTGGCGGCCCTGATCAAGCCCGAACTGCTCATGGAGGTCGAGGCGTTCGCGATCGTCCCGGCCGCCTCCACGCCCCCGGCGGGCCGGCCGTGACGCTGGTCCCGGAGCGGTTCACCGTGGCGGCGGCGGCCCGGCGGCTCACCCCGCCGGAGCCCGGCGATCCGCCGCGGCTGTGCCTGGTGGACACGGCGGCGAACGCGGCCGCCGCCGTCCACCTGGCGCCCGGGCTGCTGGACCGGGAGGAGCGCGAGCGGGCCTCGGCCTTCCGCTTCGAACGCGACCGCTCCAGCTACGTCACCGCGCACGTGGCGCTGCGCCTGCTGCTGGCGGCCTACCTGGGGACGCCGCCCGGCGCGGTGCCGCTGACCCGGGAGACCTGCCCCACCTGCGGCGGCCCGCACGGGCGGCCCGCGGTGAGGAGCGGCGCCCCCCAGTTCTCGCTCTCCCACTCCCGTGAGCTGACGCTGATGGCCTTCGCGGCGAGCCCGGTGGGGGTGGATGTGGAGGCGGTGCCCGGCCAGGAGGCGGTGGACGGCGTGTGGCGTTCGCTGCACCCGGCGGAGGTGGACGAACTCGGGGCGCTGCCGCCGGTGGAGCGCTGTGAGGCCTTCGCGCGCGCCTGGGCACGCAAGGAGGCCTACCTGAAGGGGCTGGGGACGGGCCTGGCCAGGGACCTGTCGCACGACTACGTGGGCTCGGGCCCCGCCCCCGCCGCGGGCCCCGAGGGCTGGTCGCTCTCCGACGTCGCCGTCGGGGACGGCCACCGCGCGGCCGTCGCCGTGCGCATGGGCTGAGGCCCCGGCCCGGGCCCTCGGCGATGCCCTGCGGGGCCATGAGTGTTGCGGCCGTGCCGCAGGCAGGTCCCGCGGCCTGCTGGCGGGTCCTCGCGCCGGACGTGAAACACCGGCGTCATCGAACACGGATATGATCCGCCTCACATTCGTCCCGGACGGCCGGGAGGCGTGCGTCGCCGCCTGCCTCCCTGCCGCCTCCCAGGCATGAGGGAGCATCCGATAGCCCTCCGGATATGGCTCAGCAGCGCGGGGGTGGCCACCACGCAGGTGATGCGCATGCTGCGCGGCAACCCCGACTCCGTGGACGTCCGCGTCTACGGGACGAACGTCGACCCGTCGGCACCCGCCCTGGCCGCGTGCGACGTGGCCGAGGTGGAGCCCCGTCACGTCGGCGACGACGCCTACGCCGAGTTCGCCCTCGACTTCTGCCGCCGGCACGGCATCGACGTCCTCGTGCCTCCGCGCCGGCTGACCGCGCTGGCCGGGCGGGCGGAGGTGTTCGCGGCGGCGGGAACCCGGCTGATGTGCTCGCCGGCCGCCTCGGTCAAGGTGCTCACCAGCAAGAGCCGCACGTACCAGGAGGCGCTCGGCGCCGGCCTTCCGGTGCCGCCGTGGCGGGTGGTCCACGACGCCGACGGCCTGTGGGCCGCGGTGGACGAGTTGGCGGCGACCGGCGAGACGCTGTGCATCAAGCCCGCCGGCGAGTTCTCGGCCTTCGGCTTCCGCATCCTGGAGGACCGGCCGCTGGGGATCCGCGACCTCCTGGCCCCCGCCCGGCCGGTGGCCTCGGTCGACGCGGTCGCCCAGGCGATGAAGCGGGCGGCGGACGAGGGCGAGCACGTCCCCAGCATGATCGTCATGCCGTACCTGGAGGGACCCGAGGTCAGCGTCGACTGCCTGTCCGCACCGGGCGGCCGGCTGCTCGCCGCCGTCCCCCGGGCCAAGGAGGGCCGCTACCGGCGGCTGCTGGACGACCCCGGGATCACGGACATCGCGCGGCGGCTGGTGGGGCACTTCGGCCTCGCCTACCTCTCCAATGTCCAACTGCGCCACCGCGACGGCGAACCCGTGCTCCTGGAGGCGAACCCCCGCCCCTCCGCCGGTATCTTCCAGACTGCCTTCACCGGCGTGAACCTCCCCTGGGCCGCCGTCCGTCTCCTCACCCACGGCGACGCCGGCCTGCGCACCGCCCCCCGCCTCGGCGGCCGCGTCGCCGTGACGGAAGCGGCGACGGAGGTGCCGGAGGTCCCTGTCGTCCCGGAGGTCAGCGTGGCGTGAGCTCGGGGCAGGGGGCACGCTGGAAGGAGGAAGGCAGGTGACAGCTCATGAGCAGACTCGAAGAGCAGATCGACCTGAACGTTCCGAGCGAGGTGGCGTGGCAGCACCTGCACCACCTGGACGACTACCCGCAGTTCGTCGGGGGCGTCCGGGAGGCGAGCGCCGCCGGGGACGGCAAGGCCAGGCTCGGCGTGTCGGGGACCGGCGGCGGCTCGCTCGACGCGGAGTTCTCCGACCGCACCAAGGCCCACAGCGACACCCGGGAGATGACCTGGCGCACCAGCGGAGGCGCCGAGATCTCCGGAACGTGCTCGGTCCTCCCGATCGACGAGCAGCACAGCCGCGTCCAGATACGCATGGAGTACGACCCCGCCGAGATCCATGACGCCTTCGGCGGACCCAAGGGCTTCGCCCAGGCCAGCGCGATCGAGCGTACGGTCCGCCACGACCTCGAACGTTTCAAGGACCTCGTCGAGCGCGAGCACTAGGTGGGCTGACCGCGAGGCTCGACGGGGACGGACGGGAACGGACGAGAACGAGGGCGCCGGCTGCGCGGTCACGCGTGCGGCGCGCCCCCGTCCGCCGCCAGGCGGGTGAGCCACTCGCGCAGCAGGAACCGCTCGGCCTCGCTCAAGGCGTCGGCGTCCTCGGGGAGAGCGGCGCGCAGCGCACGGGCCGCCGAGGCGGGTCCTGACTCCGCGGCGGGGATGGCCGGTTCGGCGCGGGTGACGGCACCGATCATGGACTCTCGCAGCACCGTCAGCAGCGCGGGATTGCGGCGTTCCGGGGGGGTGGAGTTCCAGGTGGTGACCGCGCCCTGGCCGGTCGCCTGGATGATCTGGGCGGCCAGTTCCTCGTCGACCCGAAGCCACCCCCCGGCTGCCAGCCGGCGCACCCGGCCGCGGAGGATCTCCAGGCCCGCGCGGTGCGCGGTGTCCGGTCCCCGGCCGGTAGCCCGGTTCATCACGGTGAACAGTTCGGGGCGCGAGACCCCGAACTCCACCACCATGTCCCAACCGCGGCGCAGCTCCTCCACCGGGTCCTGCGGCGCGGGGTCGAGTTGCGCGCGCTTGCTCTCCAGGAACTGCGCGTAGCCGTGCTCGGCGACCGCCTCCAGCAACCCTTCCTTGTCGCCGAAGAAGCGGTAGATCGCCGGGGGCTGCAGCCCGGCCGCGGCGGCGACCGCGCGGGTGCTGACCGCGTTCGGGCCGCCGCTCTCCAGCAGTTCGACGGCCGCTTCGACGATGCGGCGACGCGGGCTGTCCTTGGTGTCGGAGGCAGGCATGTATCAATGATACCCCAGGCTTGCTTTCGGCGTTAGTTCCAGTGATACCATGGTGCCGATTCCACTGATACAGAGATGGGACAAGGCACGTGATCATCGTTACCGGAGCCACCGGAAAGCTCGGCCGCCGCACCGTCGAACGCCTCCTGGAGCGCGTCCCCGCCGACCGCGTCGGCATCAGCGTCCGCGATCCCCGCAAGGCCCAGGACCTCGCCGCCCGCGGTGTGCGCGTCCGGCAGGGCGACTTCGACGACCCCGCCTCGCTCGTGCACGCCTTCGAGGACGCCGAGCAACTGCTCCTCGTCTCCCTCGACCGCACGGGCGAGGAGTGCGTGCGCGGCCACCGGGCCGCCATCGACGCCGCCGTGAAGGCCGGCGTCGGCCGCATCCTCTACACGAGCCAGATGGGCGCCGGCCATGACGCCCGCTTCCAGGCGTGCCGCGACCACGCCAGAACGGAGGACCTGCTGCGCGCCACCGGTCTGCCCTGGACCGCGCTGCGCAACGGCTTCTACACCACCAGCGCTCTGCAGTTCCTGGAGTCCGCCCGCCACACCGGCGACATCGCCCTCCCCGCGGACGGCCCCGTCGCCTGGACCGGCCACGACGACCTCGCCGAGGCCACTGCGGCGATCCTCGTCGACGAGGGCCGCTTCGAGGGGCCCACCCCGCCGCTCACCGGCACGGTGAGGCTCGACTTCGACGCCGTCGCCGAGATCGCGTCCCAGGCGACCGGACGGCCCTTCACCCGCACCGTTGTCCCCGACGACGCCTTCCGTGAGCAGACTGTGGCGCACGGCGCTCCCGCGCCCATCGCCGACCTCATACTGAGCATTTTCGCGGCTGCGCGGAACGGCGAGTTCGCGGCCGTCGACCCGACGCTGACCGAACTGATCGGCCGGCCGCCCGCCACCTTCCGCACCCTGCTGGAGCACGCCTGGGCCGAATAGCCGCGGTGGGGGCGCTCCTCCACCGCCATGCGCGTCGCCCTCGGCCCCGCCGCCCGGCCCACCGACGGCGCCCGCGGTCCCGGTCCGCGGTCCCGGCGGGCCGCCGGGACCGCGGCGCCGCGCGGCGGCCTGGTGCCCTAGAGCCGCACGCCGTGCCGCCGCAGGTAGGCGACGGGGTCGATGTCGGAGCCGTACCCCTCGCCGGTGCGGACCTCGAAGTGCAGGTGCGGGCCGGTGACGTTGCCCGTGGAGCCCGAACGGCCGACCTGGCGGCCCGCGGCCACGGACTGACCGGCGCGCACGGTCAGTGAGGACAGGTGGCCGTACTGCGTGTACGTGCCGTCCTGGTGACGGATCACCACCTGGTAGCCGTAGGCGCCGCCCCAGCCTGCCTCGACGACGGTGCCCTCGGCGACCGCCTTGACGGAGGTGCCGGTGGGCACGGTGAAGTCCTGGCCGGTGTGGTAGCCGCCGGCCCAGTGCGATCCGCTGCGGTGGTACGGGGTGCCGAGCCCTCCGCTGACCGGCGCGACGAACGCCTGCGCGGCGGAGTCCGGTGCGGCGCGCCGCTCCGCCTGCTTCGAACGCTCCGCCGGCCTGGCGGGCTTCGCGGGCTTGGCAGACTTCGCGGGCTTGGCAGACTTCGCGGGCTTGGCAGACTTCTCGGGTTTCGCGGGTTTCGCGGGCTGCCCTTCCTTCGCGGGCTTCACGCCGGGGACGGACAGTTCCTGCCCCGGGAGGATGAGGTCCGGGTCGGTTCCGACGACCCCGCGGTTCACGGCGTAGAGGCGCTGCCAGCCGCCTTTCACGTGTTGCTCGTCGGCGATCCCGGAGAGCGTGTCCCCGCTGACGACCGTGTAGTCACCCTGCCGGGGGCTGTGGTGGCGGCCCGTCGGTTCCTTCGCCTGCCGTTGGCCCTCGGCCGCGGCGCCGGGCTTCTTCCCGGACTTCTTCCCGGCGGACGCTGCTTCGCGCGGCGGCCGGTCCCCGGCCCCCTGCCCGCCCCGGGAGAGCCCGGCACGCTGCGAGCACACCGGCCAGGCCCCGGGTCCCTGCCCGTCCAGCACGCGTTCGGCTGTCGCCATCTGCTCCGACCTCGTCGCCAGGTCGGCCCGCGCGGCGAACTTCGCGCCGCCGTACGCCTTCCACGTCGACTGGGCGAACTGCAGTCCGCCGTAGTAGCCGTTGCCGGTGTTGAGGTGCCACTTGCCGCTGCTCTCGCACGCGGCGACCTTGTCCCACGTCCCGGCCGTGGCGGCGGCGGCACCCGGGGCCGTGATGAACGGCAGCGCGAGCCCCGCGCCCGAGGCGGCGGTGACGGCGACGGACACCGGCGAGAGCCGGCTCGGCGGCTGGGGTCTGCGATGGCGCCCGCGCGCGGCGCGTAAGGGCATGGGGGACCGCCTCTCGGTTCCGGGCACACGGCCGTACAAGTACGACAGATGGATCTTGTCGCCGCAAGGGTGCTTCCAGGACTTGGTCGTCCCAAAAGCTCCGGCCCTGAACCGGGTTGCCGCTCCCCCGCCCCTCAGGTCGTGCGCGGTGGCAGCGGTAGCGGCAGCCCCGGCAGGCCGTCGAGGCTGACGGCGACGTACGGCTTGCCCGCGCAGTAGTCGCTGAAGGACTCCTCCGTCTCCCGGGAGAAGCGCCGTGCGTGCAGCGGCCGTTCCTCACGGAAGTCCATTTCGGGGACGGCGAATCCGCAGCTGTCGCTGATGCGTTCGGCGGTGACGACGATGATGGCGCGCAGGTCGGTCCGGCCGCGGATGTCGTCGGAGAAGTGCGGGAGGAGGTCGTCCCAGCGCGGGTCGTCGCGGAAGACGGGCTCCCCGCGCCCGTGCAGCCGCACGACGGTGGGCGGTCCGGTGAACGCACACCACATCAGGGTGATCCGGCCGTTCTCTCGCAGGTGGGCGATGGTCTCGGCGCCGCTGCCGCCGAGGTCGGCGTAGGCGAAGGTGCGGTCGTCGAGCAGGGCGGAGGAACCGTCGAGTCCCTTGGGTGACACATTGACATGCCCGTCGCCGGCGAGGGGAGCGGTGGCGGTGAAGAAGACCTTCTGGTCCTCGATGAAGGCACGCAGGCGCCCGTCGATGCGCTCGTATGTCTTTCCCATACGGTCATTCTCCGTGACGGCCCGGCCGCCGCCCAGGCTCTTCGGCGCCGGGCGGATCAGCTTCGCCGGGGACGGCGCGGGCGGTCGTCCTCACCGTCCCGGACGGCGATGCCCAGCGCGGCGGCGAGCGCCGGGGCCAGGTCGAGCAGTTGGGCACTGCCGATGACGGCTCCGCGCAGCGAGTCGTGGCCGTCGGCGAGGTCGAGGCGGGTGGCGCCGCGCAGGTCCGCGGCGTCGAGTTCGGCGCGGCCGAGGCGCAGGCGCTCCAGTGCTGTGCCGGGGAAGGAGACGTCCTTCAGGCGGGCGCCGCCGAGGTCGACGTCGCGCAGCACGCAGTCCTCGAAGACGACCTCGTGCAGCCGCGCGCCGCGCAGGTTGACGGAGTCGAGCTTGCAGCGCCGGAAGACCACCCGGCGCAGCACCGCGCCGAAGGCCTCGACCCCGGCGAGCACGCAGGAGTCGGCGGTGACGTCCGTCCAGTGGGTCTCGGCGGCCGAGGTGCCGACGAAGCGGTCGCCCTGCAGCCAGACCTCGTTGAAGCGCGCCCGGCGCAGGCTGCCGCCCTCGAGGACGGTGTCGGTGATCGCGCACTCCAGGAAGACGGCGCCTGCGGCGTCCTGTTCGCCGAGGGTGAGGCCGTCGAAGTGGAGGCAGTCGTAGCGCTCCTCGACGCCCAGTGCGGGCTCGTCGAAGGGCTCCAGCACCTGCGCGTACGGCAGCTCGGACAGGGACTGCGGGGCCTTGGAGGTCATGGCGGCCACGCTAGCGGCCCCCTGTGACAGCGCCACCTTGCCATAGGGTGAGCGATTTGTCCGTGATGTCTTGCTACGTTGCGTCCCATGACCGCCCCCGCCCCCGCCCCCGGGGCCTCGCCGCCGGCCCTCGCCGTGCCCGCCGTCCGGCTGCCCCGGCGCCGGGGCGTCGAGCTGGCGCTGCTGGTCGGCGCGGTGCTGATCCCGGTGTACGGCTACTGCGCCGTCGGCCTGGCGCGCGACGGCGCCGTGCCGCGGGGCGCGGCCGGCTACGGTGCGGCGCTCGGCGGCCTGGCGCTGGTGGCCCATCTGGCCGTGCGGCTGCGCGCCCCGTACGCCGACCCGCTCCTGCTGCCGATCGGGGTGCTGCTCAACGGCCTCGGCCTGGTCCTGATCCACCGCCTGGACCTGGAGACGCCCGACGCCGCCGCACCCGCCCAGCTTGTCTGGTCCGCGCTGGGCGTGGCCCTGTTCGCCGCGGTCGTCCTGCTGCTGCGCGACTACCGCGCGCTGGCCCGGTACGCGTACCTCGGTGTCGCGGCGGCTTTGGTGCTGATGATCGCGCCGAGTCTGTTCCCCGCCGTGAACGGCGCTCGGATCTGGATCCGCCTCGCGGGCCTGTCCCTGCAGCCCGGCGAGTTCGCGAAGGTGCTGCTCGCGGTGTTCTTCGCGGCGTACCTCGCTGACAACCGCGCCGCGCTCGCGCACGCCGGACGCGGCCTGCGGCGGCCGGGGCGGCTGCGGCGGCCGCGGCGGCCGCGCCTGCCGGCCGGCCGGGTGCTCGGCCCGGTGCTGGCGGTCTGGACGATCAGCCTGGGGGTGCTGGTCGTGGAACGCGACCTGGGCACCTCGCTGCTGCTCTTCGGGCTCTTCGTGATCCTGCTCTACGTCGCCTCGGGCCGCACCGGCTGGATCGCGGTCGGGGTGCTGCTGTCGGCGGCCGGCGCCTTCCTGGTCGGCACCCTCGAACCGCACGTCCACTCCCGGGTCGCTGACTGGCTCCACCCCTTCGCCGGCGTCGAGGCGGGGCAGGGGCCGGGCCAACTGGCGCAGTCGCTGTTCGCGTTCTCCGCCGGCGGGCTGCTCGGCACGGGCCTGGGGCAGGGGCACTCGGTCCTGATCGGCTTCGCGGCGAAGTCCGACTTCATCCTGGCCACGGCGGGCGAGGAACTGGGGCTGACCGGACTGACCGCGGTGTTCCTGCTGTACGGGCTGCTGGTGGCCCGGGGCCACCGGGCGGGGCTGGCGATCCGGGAGCCGTTCGGCCGGCTGCTGGCCGTGGGGCTGGCATCGATCGTGGCGCTGCAGGTCTTCGTGATCGCCGGCGGGGTCACGGACCTGATCCCGCTGACCGGGATGGCGATGCCCTTCCTGGCGCAGGGCGGCTCCTCGGTCGTCACCAACTGGGTGATCGTCGCGCTGCTGATCCTGCTCAGCGACGCCGCCCGCCGTCCGCTGCCCGCTCCGGACGCGGACCGGACCGCCGGCCGCGTGGCCGCCGCGTGATCGGGCACGCCCGCCGGGCCGCGGCGCTGTGCCTGCTGCTCCTGGTGGCCCTGCTGGTGAACGCCGTGCGGATCCAGGTGGTGCGGGCCCCGGCGTACGACGGCAACCCGGCCAACCGGCGGCTGTCGATCGCCCGTTACGGGCAACCGCGCGGCGACATCCTCGTCGCGGGGCGGCCGGTGACCGGTTCGAGGTCCACCGGCGCCCAACTGGACTTCGTCCGCACCTACGCCGACGGCCCGCTCTACGCCCCGGTGACCGGCTTCTCCTCCCAGACCTACGGGACGGCCCTGCTCGAGGCCGCCGAGGACGAGGTGCTGTCCGGCTCCTCCCCCGGCCTGTCCGCGCTCCCGCTGTGGAACGCGATCAGCAGGCGGCCGCAGCGCCCGGGCCACGTCCGCACCACCATCGATCCGGCCGCGCAGGAGGCCGCGTACCGGGCGATGGGCGGCAAGAAGGGCGCGGTCGCCGCCCTGGACCCGGCGACCGGCCGGATCCTGGCACTGGTCAGCACGCCCTCCTACGACCCGGGGACGATCGCCGGCACCGGCCCTGAGGCGCTCGGCGCCTGGCACCGGCTGGTCACCGCGGCGGACCAGCCGATGCTCAACCGGGCGCTGCGCCAGACGTACCCGCCGGGTTCGACCTTCAAGACGGTGACGGCGGTGGCCGCGCTGGCCTCCGGGGTGGTGAAGGACATCGAGGAGCCCACCGACTCCCCGGACCCGTACCCCCTGCCGGGCACCAGGACGACGCTGGGCAACGAGTCGGCGTCCGCGCGCTGCGAGGACGCGCCGCTGCGGTACGCGTACGTGGTCTCCTGCAACACCGTCTTCGGCAAGCTCGGCGACGACGTGGGACTGCGGGCGATGCGCGAGACGGCCGAGGCCTTCGGCTTCAACGACCCCTCCGTCGGGGTTCCCTCGCACCCCGCGGTGAGCGTCTTCGACCGTCGCATGGACCGGGCGCAGCTGGCGCTGTCGTCCATCGGGCAGTACGACACCCGGGCCACCCCGCTGCAGATGGCGATGGTCGCCGCGGCCGTGGCCAACGACGGCACGCTGATGTACCCACACCTGGTGGAGCGGGTCACCGACGCGGCCGGGCTGCCGCTGGAGATCACCGTGGAGCGGGCCTACCGGCAGGTGATGGACTCGGCCGTGGCGTTCGCGATGCAGGACATGATGGTCGCCGTGGTGCGGCACGGCACGGGCCGCGACGCCGCCCTGCCCGGCGTGGTGGTGGGCGGCAAGACGGGCACGGCGCAGCACGGCGAGGACAACCGCGAGAACCCGTTCGCCTGGTTCATCGCCTGGGCGAAGGAGAGCCGCGGGGCCCCGGCGAAGGTCGCCGTCGCCGTCGTCGTGGAGGACGCGGCCGCGGACCGCGCCGACATCAGCGGCGGAGGCAAGGCCGCCCCGGTCGCCCGCGCCGTGGTGCGTGCGGTGCTGAGGCGCTGATCCCGCACAGGCCGCGTCAGTCCTCGGCGCCCAGCGCGATGGCCTCCTCGACCTCGGCCGCCCGCGCGGTCTCCTCCCTGGCGAAGCGCTCGGCGTCGAGCTTCTCGGCGATCTCCTCGTCCTGGGCCATCAGCAGGTCGAGGTCGCAGTCGCCCATCTCCAGGACGCCCATGTCGACGTAGGCGCGCTGCAGCCGCTCGCCCCACAGCCCGATGTCCTTCACGCACGGCACGATGCGGCTGAACAGCAACTTGCGGAAGAGCCGCAGGTACTCCGAGCGCTCGCTCAGCTCCTCGGCCTCCTGCCGCGGGATGCCGAAGTCCTCCAGCACCTCGGCGCCGCGCAGCCGGTCGCGCATGAGGTAGCAGCCCTCGATGACGAACTCCTCACGCTCGCGCAGTTCGGCGTCGGAGAGCTGCTTGTAGTGGTCGCGCAGGGCCATCCGCCCGAAGGCGACGTGCCGGGCCTCGTCCTGCATGACGTAGGCGAGGATCTGCTGGGGCAGCGGCTTGTCGGTGGTGTCGCGGAGCATGCCGAAGGCGGCGAGCGCCAGGCCCTCGATGAGCACCTGCATGCCCAGGTACGGCATGTCCCAGCGGGAGTCGCGCAGGGTGTCGCCGAGCAGGGCCTGCAGCGAGTCGTTGACCGGGTAGACCATGCCGACCTTCTCGCGCAGGAAGCGGGAGTAGATCTCGGCGTGCCGGGCCTCGTCCATGGTCTGGGTCGCGGAGTAGAACTTGGCGTCGAGGTCGGGGGCCGACTCCACGATGCGGGCGGCGCAGACCATGGCGCCCTGCTCCCCGTGCAGGAACTGGCTGAACTGCCAGGAGGCGTAGGCACGGCGCATGTCGCGCCGGTTCTGCTCGGACATCTTGTCCCAGTAGGGCGTGCCGTAGACGGTCATGTTCTGGTCCGGCACGCCGAGCGGGTCGTACGGGTCGACCTCGATGTCCCAGTCGATGCGGGTGACCGCGTCCCACTGCTTGTCCTTGCCCTTCTGGTAGAGGGCGAGCAGCCGATCGCGCCCGTCGTCGTACTGCCAGGAGAAGCGGGCGGCTCCGGAAGCCGGGATCTCCCACGCGGTGTCATGCGACGGCATTGGCGTCTCCTCGTCTCTTGACGGGCTTGCTGACACACAGTCTCATAAGGGCATGACAGCCGGCATCCCTCCCGCAGCGCGCGAGAAGGTGGCGGAGCGGCTGCTCGACGCCTCCGCGCGACACTCCCACGACCCCGACACCGAGCTGGACTGGGACGCCCCGTTCGAGGACGGCGCGTGGTTCTGGCCGCCCGAGCTGTGCTCCCTGTACGACACACCGCTGTGGAGGCGCATGCCGCAGGAGCAGCGCGTCGAGCTGAGCCGGCACGAGGCGGCGTCGCTGGCCTCCGTCGGCGTCTGGTTCGAGATCATCCTCATGCAGCTGCTGCTGCGGCACTCCTACGACCTGGACCCCACCAGCGGACACGTCCGCTACGCGCTGACCGAGATCGCCGACGAGTGCCGTCACTCGAAGATGTTCGCGCGGCTGGTGACCCGGCTCGGCACGCCCGTGTACCGGCCCTCGCGCCTGGACCACAACCTCGGCCGGGTGCTGAAGACGCTCTCCACCACGCCCGGCTCCTTCACCGGCACTTTGCTCGCCGAGGAGATCCTCGATTGGATGCAGCGGCTGACCTTCCCGGACGAGCGCGTGCAGCCGCTGGTCCGCGGCGTCACCCGTATCCACGTGGTGGAGGAGGCCCGGCACATCCGCTACGCCCGTGAGGAGCTGCGCCGCCAGATGAGCGCGGCGCCGCGCTGGGAGCTCGCCCTCACCCGGGTCGCCTCCGCCGAGGCCGCCCGGGTGATCGCCCGGTCGCTGATCAGCCCACGGGTGTACACCTCGGTGGGACTGGACCCGGGATACGCCGCCGAGCTGGCCCGGACCAGCCCGCACCGCCGGGACGTGATGCGGCAGGCCGCCCGCAGGCTCATGGACTTCCTGGACGGGATCGGCATGTTCGAGGGCCCGGGCGTACGGCGCATGTGGCGCACCAGCGGGCTTCTCGGCTAGCACCACGCGCGGGCGGATACGCTGACGGCCATGAACGGCCGTTCGACGCCGGCGCCCGCCGCTCCCGCCTACCGCCGGCTGAGCGTCGAGCAGCGCCGCACCCAGCTGCTCGCCGCCGCGGTGAACCTCTTCGGGCATCGCAGGCCGGAGGACGTCTCGGTCGACGACGTGGCGGCGGCCGCCGGGGTCTCCCGCCCCCTGGTCTACCGCTACTTCCCCGGCGGGAAGCAGCAGTTGTACGAGGAGGCCATGCGCGGCGCCGCCGAGGAGCTGCGAGCCTGCTTCGTCGAGCCGGCCGAGGGCGGGACGACCCTGCGCCTGTCCAACGCGCTGGACCGCTACCTCGCCTACGTGGACGAGCACGCCGCCGCGTACTGCGCGCTGCTGCGCGGCGGCAGCGTGGCCGAGACCAGCCGGACCGACGCCATCGTCGACGGCGTCCGGCGCGCCGCGGCCGAGCAGATCCTGCTGCACCTGGGCGCCCCGCGCCCCGGGCCGCGGCTGGCGATGACGGTGCGCTCGTGGATCGCCGGCGTCGAGGCCGTCTCGCTGACCTGGCTGGAGGAGGGCAAGCGACCGTCCGCCGAGGAGTTGCGGCGGTGGCTGGTCGACCACTTTCTCGCGCTGCTCCTGGTCAGCTCCACCACCGACCAGGAGACCGCCGAGGTGGCGCTCGCCGTACTGGGGCGGGAGAGCCCCGACAGCCCGGCCGGGGACCTGGCCCGCCGGGTGACCCCGCTGGCCGGGGCAGTCGCACATCTGCTCCCACCTGCCGTTTCCTGAACGTCACCCGCTCCGCAGGGCCTACCCTGACCTGGTGAGGCATGAGGACACGGAGTTTGTCGGAGGGCCGCTGGACGGCCGCGTGCTCGGGGTGCTGACCGGCATCACCGGGCAGCCGCCGAAGGTGTACGAGGTGCCGGTGCCCCAGGAGGACGGCGCACCCCCCGTCGTGCACGTCTATCATCGCGAGCCCAGTCCCGGCCCGCGCGCGCAGCGCCGTACGCGCTGGGTCTTCGTCTACGACCCGGAGGGGAACCGGCCGGAGGGGCTGCGCTGGCCGTGGTCGAGGCGGCGGGGGTGACGGCCGGGGCGGTCGTGCGGGCGGGCGTCCCCGCGGGCGGGTGATCCGGGCGGACCAGGGCCCCGAGCCGTGGACGACCGGTCCGCGCGCCGCGGTCCGGCGAGGGAGGCGGGCCCGCCGCGTCCGGCGCGCTGCGGCGGTCACCAGGGCCCGGCTCTCACCTGACGGGCATCCGGCGTCCACCCTGATGACCTGACTCCCGCTCACCTCCCGCAGGACCGGTCCGGGCATCGGAGTACGGGTACGGCGAGGGACGGGCGCCGGCCTCCGCCTCGCCGCGAGCGACACGCCACGGTCCCGGGGTCCGGCGGCCGGCGCGCACCTCCCGGGCACGTCCACCCTGGTGACCTGACTCCCGCTCACCTCCCGCAGGACCGGTCCGGGGACCGGAGTGCGGGTACGGCGAGGGA
Organism: Streptomyces sp. ME19-03-3; assembly: GCA_033793685.1. Taxonomy (GTDB): domain Bacteria; phylum Actinomycetota; class Actinomycetes; order Streptomycetales; family Streptomycetaceae; genus Actinacidiphila. The sequence continues at coordinate 24,778 of JARAXD010000010.1, forward strand.
CGGGCGCCGGCCTCCGCCTCGCCGCACACGGCTGTCCGGGACGCAGGCGAACGCCCCCAGACCTGCCGCCGCCCTCACCGCCTTCCGTCCGGTCCGCCGGCGGCAACACCGGCAAGGAACCGACCACTTCCGCTGCGAACCAGGGCGCCGGGCCCCATGACCGAGTGCGGCGCCGCACCCACCACCACGGCCCAGAGACGGGTCCGCCGACGCTGAACACGAGCCGAACACCGACGGACGTTCCGGCTGACGCCGGACGAACGGGGGGCCACCCGACCGGCGGAGCGCGCCGTTCCGGCCCGTCCCTCTGTCGCAGCCGACCCGATCATGTAAGGATCTACCCGCAGGTGTCGGCCGGACAGGCGGAGGTGACGGGATGTCAGCAGCACACCGACCCAAGGAGTGGGTGCGCAGGGCACTCGTCTGCGGGGCGCTGCTGGCCGCCGCGGCCCTGGGGATCCCCGCCCAGGCCCATGCCGTACCCACCGATCCCGTGCCGGACGACCGGACGCTCGTCGTACTGCTGGAGCAGCTGCAGGACCTCTACCTCAAGGCCGAGCAGGCCACCGAGACCTACGACCAGGCCAAGGCCGACCTCGAGGAGAACCAGAGCAAGGCCGACCGCCTCGACCGGCAGCTCGCCGAGGAGCGCACCGAGCTCAGCGACGCCCGCGCTGTGGCGGGGCAGCTGGCCCGCCAGCAGTACAAGTCCGGCGGCGTCTCCCCGTACCTGAACCTGCTGCTCAGCGACGACCCGCAGGACGTCTTCGCCCAGGGGCACATGCTCGACCGCGCCGCGGGCAGCCAGGCCGAGCTCGTCGCCCAACTGGAGAACGGCGAGAAGCGGATCGCCGCCCTCAACCGCGCCCAGCAGCACGCGCTGGACGGCTCGGAGCAGTTGGAGCACAAGCAGCGCGAGGCCAAGGAGGAGATCGAGCGGCAACTCGCCGACGTCGAACGGATCCTCGCCGGCCTGACCGGCACCCAGATCGAGGACCTGCAGCGACTGGAGCAGCAGGGCATCGAGCAGGCGCAGGCCGCCTTCCTACGCTCCGGCCGGCTCGGCAGCGCGGCGCTCGCACCGTCGAAGGCCGGCAACAGGGCCTTGAGCTTCGCCTACGCCCAGCTCGGCAAGCCCTACGTGTGGGGTGCCGAGGGCCCCAGGGCGTACGACTGCTCGGGGCTCACCTCGCAGGCCTGGGAGCACGCGGGCACCACCATCCCGCGTACCAGCCAGGAGCAGTGGAAGCAGCTGCCGCACGTGCCGCTGAACCTGCTGCGCCCGGGCGACCTGGTGGTCTACTTCCCCGGCGCCACCCATGTGGCGATGTACATCGGGAACGGAATGGTGATCCAGGCGCCGCGCCCCGGCAGCGTCGTGAAGATCTCCCCGATCGCGGCCAACCCGGTCCTCGGCGCCGTCCGGCCGGACTCCGACGACCCGTCGATGAAGCACTACGTCTCCCCGGTCGCCCCCAGGTCGGCCACCGACCCGACCCCGCTCGGCACCGCCTCGCGCTCGTGAAGCCGGGCCGGCGCCCCGCGCGGACGGGCAGCGAAGGCGGCGTGACCGAGGTCTCGTCGGCATCGGACGGACCTGTCTGTTAGTTTTCTCCGCGAGGGGCCCTCCGGGCCCCGGCGAGGATCACGGTGAGCACCATGCCCACGACGGCGAAGCGCCTCCCGGCGCGCGAGCGCATACTGACCACGGCCGAGGCGCTGTTCGCGGCCCACGGCCTGCGCGGCGTGGGGGTCGACCGGATCATCGCCGAGTCGGGCGTCGCCAAGTCGACGCTCTATGTGCACTTCCCCTCGAAGGACGAGTTGGCCGCCGCCTACCTGCGCCGGGTCGACGACTCCTGGCGGGGCAAGCTGCGCGCCGCCGCACTGGCCGCCGGGGACGAGCCCCGCGAGCAGCTGCTGGGCCTGTTCGACGCGGTCTCGGCCGCCTACGAGCGCCATGGCTTCCACGGCTGCCCGTTCATCAACGCCGCCGCGGAGAGTGAGCCGGGGAGCCTGCCGCACGAGGTGACCGTGACGCACAAGCGGGTCGTACGGGCCTGGGTGCGCGAGCTGGCCGAGACGGCCGGCGCCGCGGACCCCGACGAGCTCGCGCTCCAGCTCACGCTGCTCATCGACGGCACGCTGGCCGCCGGCAAGCTCGAGCAGGATCCCGCGATGCCCGCCGCCGCCAAGGCCGCGGCGCGCGCCGCGGTCGAGCGGGCCTGCCCGTCCCCCGCCTGATCACGCCCCAGGCCTGATCAGACCCCCGCCCTCGTCCGCACCATGGGGACGAGGGATTTCCACCGCCCGACAAAACAGACCTGTCTGTTCGAAAGGACGTTTGATGACCCCCTCCCGCCCCCCGGTGGACCCGCACATGCGCGCGGTCCTGCTGGAAGAGTTCGGCAGCCCCCTCGTCCTCGGCGCGATCCGCACCCCCGCGCCCGGCCCCGGCCAGGTGCTGGTGCGGATCGCGGCCTCCGGGGTGAACCCCCTGGACACCAAGATCAGCGCCGGCAAGGCGCCCCACGCCCGCACCCGGCCGCCCGCCGTGCTCGGCCTCGACCTGGCCGGCGTCGTCGAGGAGGTGGGGGCGGACGTCACCGGCTTCACGCCCGGGGACGAGGTCTTCGGCATGACCGGCGGGGTCGGCGGCCTGCAGGGCTCGCTGGCCGAGTACGCGGCTGTGGACGCCCGTCTGCTGGCCCGCAAGCCGGCATCCCTGACGATGCGTCAGGCGGCGGCACTCCCGCTGGTCTTCATCACCGCCTGGGAGGGGCTGGTGGACCGGGCGGACGTGCGCACGGGGCAGAAGGTGCTCGTCCACGGCGGCGCCGGCGGCATCGGGCACGTGGCCGTCCAGATCGCCCGCGCCCGGGGGGCGGAGGTCTTCGCCACCGGCTCGCCGCGAAGCCTGGAGACCATCGCCGGCCTCGGGGCGACCCCGATCGACCGCACCACGACCCCGGTCGACGCCTACGTGGCCGAGCACACCGGCGGCGAGGGCTTCGACGTCGTCGTCGACACCGTGGGCGGGGACACGCTGGACGCCTCCTTCACCGCGGTGCGCACCTACACCGGGCACGTGGTGAGCGCCCTCGGCTGGGGCACCCACAGCCTCGCCCCGCTGTCCTTCCGCGGGGCCACCTACTCCGGGGTCTTCACGCTGCTGCCGCTGCTCACCGGCCGCGGGCGCGAGCACCACGGCGAGATCCTGCGCGAGGCCGCCGCACTCGCCGAGGACGGGGCCCTACGGCCGCTGGTCGACCCCCGCCGCTTCACCCTGGGCACGGTCGCCGACGCGCACGGGGTGGTCGAGCGCGGCGAGGGCCGGGGCAAGGTCGTCGTGGACGTCGCGGAGTGACGTGCCCGCCCCTCGGGCTCAGTGGCGGTAGCAGTACGAGTCCGAGGAGGCGTCGCCGCCCTGCAGGCGCGTCTGGTGCACCCGCAGCCCCAGGAAGTCGGGGCCGTGCGGGAAGAAGCCGTCGTCGACGCGGAGCCCGCCGCCCGAGGTGTCGGCGTCGAGCTTGATCATCCAGGGCTCGATGCCACCGGGGTAGAACTGCTCGTCCCAGGCGGCGTAGAGGGAGTTCGTCACATAGACCCGCCGTCCGTCGCGGCTGAGCTCGACCATCTGCGATCCGCCGGTCAGCGGGACGTCGGGCGCCGCCGGGTGCGCCTGCCGGCCGGCGATGCCGCCCAGCCGCACGGACGCGGTCAGTCTCGGCCGGAGCGGGTCGCCCACGTCGTACTGGAGGAGGTCGCCGGTCCCCCACGCGGACACGTACAGCCACCGGTCGTCCACCGACAGGTCGATGTCGGTGATGAGCGGGGGCACGGCGCCGAACGGGCGCAGCGCCGGGGGCAGGTCCTGCGCCAGGGCGGGCTCGGCGGGCAGGGTGATCACCTTGCGGACCGCGAACCGCCCGCCCTCCCGGGTCCACAGCCACACCGACGCCGACAGGTCCTCGACGTCGACCACGGTGTTCACGAACCCCCAGGTCGCCTCGGGGTCGTGGGAGGGGCGCAGCTCCAGCACCATCTGGTTGCGGTCCCCCAGGTCGACGCGCTGCAGGTGCCGGCCGGCGGCCAGGTCCCAGAAGTGCACGGCGTGGCCGTAGCGGCGGTCCAGCAGCAGTTCGGGCACGAGCCCGTCCTCGATCATCGAAGGGCTGCCCCACTCGCTGGTCACGGCGACGTTCTGGCGCAGGTGCCACCAGAGGTCGTAGGCGAGCCGCTGCGGCCCGCGCTCGCTCTCCCAGGCACGCAGCACGTCGAAGGTCTCGTGGTCCAGCAGCGCGACACCGCCGGGCCCGTCCGCGCCGTCCGCGCCGCCCAGGCAGGACAGGAACACCCCGTCGGGGCCGCAGTGGAGGGTGTGCGGCCGCGAGTACCCCGCCCCGGCGGCCAGTTCCGCCGCCTCGACCACCTTGACCAGGCGCGGGCGGGCCGGGTCCGGGACGGTGTCGAGGACGTGCAGCCGGGAGGACCGCAGTCCGGGAACGATGAGGTAGCGGCGCGCGGCGTGGTGGTGCCCGGGGTGGGCCAGTGCGCTGGAGCACGCGTTCCAGCCGAAGTGGTGCAGTTCGTTGCCACGGCCGGGCAGTTCGACGTGGGCGGCCACCCGGCCGTACCGCGGGGACGCCGGGTCGGTGACGACGGTGAACAGCGCGTCCGGGCGCTCGCCGGCCGGGTCGAACCCGGCGACATAGGCGAGGCTCTCCGGTGGCGCGGCGACCGCGTCCGCCGGGGTGCGGTACAACGTGGGGTCCGGCAGGCTTCCGTGGTCGTGCTCGGTCGTCGTCATGGCGGTGCCCTCTCCCGTACGGGAGGCTTGACCTGGCGCCTGGCGCCTGGCGGCGGACGGCCGGACAGCCGTGCGGGAGCCGCGTGCGGCCGCCGGACAGATCTCCCGTACCACGAGCGTTGCACAGCCCCGGGGACCTGCCAAGGCGGGGCCGTCAGCGCCCGGCCGGCCCGGCCCGCGCCGGACCTCCGGGAGCGGGGGCGCGGCGACGGAGGCGCGGCGGCCGGGGCGCGGGCAACAGAGGCACGGCAACAGATGAGGCACGGCAACAGAGGCGCGGCAACGGAGGTGTCGGCAACAGAGGCGCGGCGGCCGGGGCGCGGCGGCCGGGGCGCGGGCGGCGCTGGACCGGAGGTCGAGTCCGGCGGTAGGTTGCGGCCGCGTGACCCAAGACGACGCCATCGTCATATCCCCGCCCGCGCGCCCGGCCACGAGCGAGCCGGTCTTCGTCCCGAAGGCGACGACCGTCGTCGTCGTGGCCGCGCTGGCGGTCTGCGTGCTGGTGAACGCCGCACTCCTGGCCGACCGGCTGTTGCTCTACCGCGCCGCCGACGGCTCGCGGGCCGCCCTGGCGCGGACGGACGAGGTGGCCGCGCTGACCGGCCTGAGCCATCTCGCCTTCCTGCTCACCGGGGTCGTCTTCCTGCGCTGGTTGTGGCAGATGCGGGTGAACGCCGAGGCGCTGGCGCCCGGCGGCCACCGCATGCGGCGGGGCTGGACCACGGGCGCCTGGCTGATCCCGCTGGCCTGCTTCGTCCTGCCCAAGCGGATCATGAACGACATCTGGGCCGCCGGCGCCGCGCCCGGCCGCCCGCGACGCACCAGTTGGCTGCTGACCTCGTGGTGGCTGGTCTTCGTGGCGGCCCAGCTTCTGGCCTCTCCCGCCGCCACCGCGGGCCCGGCGGCGGGAGAGACGGCCGGTGCCGCGCTCTACGTCCTGGCCGGGGCGCTGTGCATCGCCGTGGTGCTGCGGCTCGCGTCGATGCAGCGCGTCCGCCTGGGGGGCTGAGACCGGCGGGCCGTCCGGCACCGCGGCGCCGGTGGGTGCACCGCCGGTGCAGCGGCGGTGTCAGGCTCCGGCCACCGAAGCCAGGTAGGCGGAGGCCGCCTGCGGATCGTAGAAGTACGACTCGTAGTCCGACGGGTCGTCGAAGCCGTTGGCGAAGCGGTCCGCCACCGCGGGCAGTTGCCCCGCGGCGCCGATCAGGCCCAGGACGTGCTCCGGCGGCGGGCCGAGCAGGGCGTTGGTCCACTTGGTCACCGGTTCCGCGGTGGCCCAGAACCGGGCGAAGGCGGACTCCATCCAGTCCCGGTCGAAGGCCTTCTCCCCGTGGTCGACGATGGCGTCGAGGTAGGCGGCCGCGCACTTGGAGGCGCTGTTGGAGCCCTGACCGGTGATCGGGTCGTTGGCCACGACGACGTCGGCGACGCCCAGCACCAGTCCGCCGGAGGGCAGTTGCGCGACGGGATGCCGGACGACCGGGGCGAACTGCCCCGACAACGTGCCTCCGGCGTCCGTCAGCTCGACGTCCCGGGCGCGGTCGTACTCCCAGGGCAGGTGACGCTTCATCAACTCCAGGGTGATGCGCAGGTGCTCGCGCGGGTCCTTGACTCCGCCGAAGACGTCGAGCGAACCGCCCGGCAGCGCCTCCCAGAACAGGATGTCGCAGGGGCCGGAGGTGGTGAGCGCCGGAATCACGATCAGTTCACCGGCGCCCGGCACCATGTTGAGCCGCACCGCCTGGACGTCCGGGTGCTCCGGGCGTGGGGCGAGGCCGTGGACGTAGGCGACGGCCAGCATCCGCTGCGGGCTGCTGTACGGGGAGCGCTCCGCGTTGCGGCCGAACAGGGAGACCAGTTCGCCCTTGCCTGCCGCGACCAGCACCAGGTCATAGGCGCGGGCGAAGTAGTCCAGGTCCCCTACGGTCACACCGTGGACGACCAGCCTGCCGCCCCGCTCCACGAAGGTCTCCAGCCAGCCGGCCATCTTCACCCGCTGGTCGACGGACTGCGCGTACGCGTCCAGCCGTCCCATCCAGTCGACGGGCCGTGATCCGTCGGGGGCGGCGACGGAGACCCCCAGGCCCTCGATCCGGGGGGTCTGCTCCTCCCAGAGGTTCAGGCCCAGATCGCGCTCGTGCGCCAGCGCCGTGCCGAACATGCACTGGGTGGACATGACACGCCCCTGGCGTATCTCGTCCGCCGTGCGGTTGGACATGACGGTGACTTCGTAGCCCCGGGACTGCAGGCCCAGGGCCAGTTGGAGCCCGGACTGGCCGGCTCCCACGATCAGTATCTTGCGCAAGGCGGCATGCTCTCTCGTACGGTGCGGCTTGGGTGCGTCCGGCGGGCGTCCCCACGACGCCGCCGGAGGTCTGCTACTGCGGCTGGGCGACGAGCGCCTGCCTGACCAGGGCCAGCAGCACCTGGACCACCGACCGGCGGTCGCGGGCGTCGCATATCACCACCGGGACCTCGTCCGGCACGGCGAGCGCCTCGCGGACGTCGGTCTCGTCGTAGGCGGTGGTGCCCTCGAAACGGTTGACCGCCACGGCGTAGGGCAGGCCGCTGCTCTCGAAGTAGTCCAGCGCCGGGAAGGCGTCGGCCAGCCGGCGGGTGTCGGCGAGGACGACCGCGCCGATCGCCCCGCGTACCAGGTCGTCCCACATGAACCAGAAGCGCTGCTGGCCGGGGGTGCCGAACAGGTAGAGCACCAGCTCCCGGTCGAGTGTGATGCGGCCGAAGTCCATCGCCACCGTGGTGGTGGTCTTGTCCGGGGTGGAACCGAGGTCGTCGATGTCCTCGCTGGCCCGGGTCATCACCGCCTCGGTGGTGAGCGGGGTGATCTCCGAGACCGCGCCGACGAAGGTGGTCTTGCCCACGCCGAAGCCGCCCGCCACCACGATCTTCGTCGAGGTGGGGGCACGGCTCACGTCGAGCTGCCACTCCTGCAGGCCGTCCTCTTCCGCGAGGGACGACATGTCAGAGCCTGCGAAGTCCACCGAGCACCCTCTCCAGCAGCGCGCGATCCGGGGCTCCGGGCCCGTGCCCGGTCCCGTACACGCGGATTCTTCCTTGATCGGCCAGGTCGCTGAGCAGCACCCGGACCACCCCGAGCGGCATGCGCAGCAGCGCCGAGATCTCCGCCACCGAGCGCATCCGGCGGCACAGTTCCACGATGGCGCGCATCTCCGGCATGACACGCTCGGCCCAGCCGCCCGAGGTGAGCTCCGGGCGCTCGGTGGGGCCGTCGACCGTCGCGACGAAGGTCTCCACCAGCAGCACATGGCCGAAGGTCGTACGGCCGCCGGTCAACGCGTACGGCCGCACGCGGGCCGCCCTGCGCCCGGCACCCCGTACCGGGAGGGCGGCGGCCGCCTGGGCCGCGGTGATCGCCGCGGAGCGCATCAACGGGCCTCCTCGATCGCCTGGCGCAGCTCCGTGCGGAGCGCGGGGGTGAGCGCATGGCCGGCCCGGCCCACGAACAGGGCCATGTGGTAGGCGACCACGCTCATGTCGCACTCGGCGTCCGCGTGGACGCCGAGCAGCGAGCCGTCCCCGATGGTCATGACGAACACGCTGCCGTTCTCCATCGACACGCCCGTCTGCCGCACACCGCCGCCGTCCATCAGACGTGCCGCGCCGTCGGTCAGGGAGGCGATGCCGGAGACCACCGTGGCCAGATCGGCGGAGGTGCCCGCCGGGCCCTTGGGCCGTCCGGGCGCGCCGTCGGCCGCGGTGTCGGCCGTTTCGGCCGTTTCGGCCTCGTACTCGGGTTCCGAGCTCAGCAGCAGCAGTCCGTCGGAGGACACGACGGCCACGGAGCGCACCCCGGGCACGTCCTCCACGAAATTGGTCAGCAACCACTGGAGGTTCCGTGCCTCGTGACTCAGGCCCCGCTCACTGTGGGTGTCCGTACCGGCCGACATCAACCGCGTGCCTCCTCGACGCCTTCGGCTTCGACTTGTTGGTGTCCCCCCGGACTGCCTTGCGCCGCGGCCGCGTCCGCGTCCGCGGCGTTTCTCTGTGCGGGCAGGCCGCGCCGGATCTCCTGCGTTTCGGCCCGGGCCTCCGCCCGGCCCTCGCGCAGGCCCTGCGCGAAGCCGCCGAGCTTGCGCCGCAACTCCTCCGGATCCACCCCGCCCCCCTGCCGGGCCCGCCCGCGGGCCTGCGGTTCGCCCGAGAGCCCCGTGGACCGCGGCACCCGCTGGGGCAGCCCCTTGGCGGTGAGCGCGCCGCCGTCGGGCGCCGGTGCCGAGGCCGGAGCCGGGGCGGGCACAGCTTCGGGGGCGAGCTCGGCTTCAGGAGCGGGCTCGGCTTCAGGAGCGGGCGTCGCGGGCTGGTCGGCGCGCGCGTGCTCGATGGCCTCGCCGTCGTGCCCGTCCGTCGTGGCGGAGAAGTCACCGCCCGGCTCGCCGGGCGGCTCCGGCACACGCCGCACGGCCGACGGCTCCGTCCGCTCCTGATCCCCTGCCTGCTCCTCGGTTTGCTCCTCGGTCTGCTCCGTGCGCGCCCGCCGCAGCGCCTTGCGCGGCTGCCACGGCTCTCCCGCGACGGCCGCCTCCACGGGGGTCTGCGGGCCGTCGGGGTCCTCCGCGGGCGCGGTGAGCGCCGTGGGGACGACCGCCACGGCGGTGGTGCCGCCGCGCTTGGCATCGCGGAGCTGCACACGGATGCCGTGCCGGGCCGCGAGCCGGGCGACGACGTACACGCCCATGCCGGTGGTCCCGGCGGCGGAGGGGTGCTCCGCGGGGTCGGCCTGCGTCAGCAGGGTGTTGAGCTCGTCCAGCCGGGCGGCGGGTATGCCGATGCCCTGGTCCTCCACGGACAGCATGAGCTCGCCGCTCTCCAGCATCCAGCCGGAGAGCAGCACCTCGGTGTCCGGCGCGGAGAACGCGGCCGCGTTCTCCAGGAGCTCGGCGATCAGATGGCTGAGGTCGTCGGAGGCGAAACCGGCGATGCGCCCCGCGGGCAGTTGCCGGATGCGGACCCGCTCGTAGGTGTCGATCTCGGAGACCGCGGCGCGCGCCACGTCGACCAGCGGGACGGGCTTGGGGTGCGCGTGGCCGTGCTCGGCGCCCGCGAGGACCAGCAGGTTCTCGCTGTTGCGTCGCATGCGGGTGGCCAGATGGTCCAGCTTGAACAGCTGGGAGAGCTCCTCCGGGTCGTGGACCAGTTCCTCCAGCCGCTCGATCAGCGTGAGCTGGCGCTCGACCAGACCGAGGGTGCGCAGGGTGAGGTCGACGTAGGTGCCGTGGACGTTCTCCCGCAGGGTGCCCAGGCGTGTGGTGAGGGCGTCCTGCCGGTCGTGCAGCAGATCCCGTTCCGCGGCGAGGGCGTCCCGTACGCCCTGGAGTTCGGTGTGCTCCGCGTCCAGCGTGGCGACGCGCCCGCGCAGCCCGACGACCTCGGCGCGCAGCGCGTTGACCGCCCGGGCCGTCGCGGCGAACTCGTCGGAGCCGACGATTCTGACCTGCTCGCCGGTGGCGACGTCCCCGCGGGCGAAGCGATGGAGAGCGGCGGCCGGCCGGGTGATGGAGCGGGCCGTGGAGACGCAGACGCCGAGGACGAGCAGGAAGCAGACCGACGCCAGGGCGATGCGGAGTTCGAGGGCCGTCACATCGTCGTCGCGCAGCGCGGCGAGCCGGTCGGCGGCCTCGGCCGTGAGCGAGGACTCGACGCCGCGCATCATGTCGATCCGCGCGGAGAGCGCCGCCTGGACCGCTCGCGGCTCGAGCGCACGGTCGCCGGCGGAGAGCGAGGAGGCGTTCAGCAGTTGCTTCAGCCGCTTCTCGGCGCCGTTGACGTCGGACCCGGTGACCGTCCGGTCGTACTGATCGAGCGCGGTCTGCGAGGCCGTGCCGCGGAAGTCGGCGAGTGCGGAGCGCTCGCCGACCGCGGCGGTCTGCGCGGCGCCCACCAGTCCGGACTCCCGGCCGCCCGCGGTGAGCGCGGCCACCAGCAGACCGCGCTGGACGGAGGCCTGGTCGACGGCGCGGGCGAGTTCGGGCAGCGCGGCGGTGTCGGCGGAGGCGCCCCGGGCGGGCAGCGAGCGGGCGACCGCGGCACCGACCCCGTTCAGCGCCCGGATCGCCGGGTCGTAGGCCGCGACGGCGGCCTCCGCGGAGCCGGGACCGGAGAGCACCTTCCGCCGGGCGGCGGGGAGTTCCCCGAGCTGGCGGACGACCTCGGCGGTCGCGCCGGCGAGGGCGGGGGCGTTGTCGGTGTCGGCGTCGGCGGCCGCCGCCAGCACCTCCGCCACCTGGCGGTCGACCCGCTCCCGCTGGGTCGTGAGGTCGCCGGCGCCGTGCTTCGCTGAGCGGCCGCCGGCCACGAAGACGGCCATGCCGTCGCGTTCGTCGGCCAGTGCGTGGGACAGGGAGACCGCCTGGGCCCCGAATCCCGCCATACCGACAAGTCGCTGTGACTCGGCCAGATCACGCACGCCCGTGGCAACGCCAGGAGCGGAGGCGGCCAGGACCGTGACGGCGCAGATCAGCAGGGCGCCCAGCAGTCTCTGCCGTACGCGCTTGGTCCGCGGGTTACGTCGTGTTCGCACCGGTGCTCGCTATCCCGTCTCGCCTGATCCACTGGTCCCGAGATGACGACACATCGCCGAGCACCGAGCACGGCAACGTCTGGCCTCATCCCGGCATCGTTCCGACCTTCTCAGGCCGGCCCCGAATGCAGATGTGCGTCCCCCGCCTCGACACCCGAAGGAGTGAATCGCACCGGCAAGTTGCCGTTCAACTCCCCTGCCGCACCGGCGCGCGCGCTTCCGCCCGCCGGTCGGTTTCGCGACTGGCATCGCGGCCGCCGTCCTGGCAGGATGCGCGCCTTCACTCGCCGGTAACCCCCGCTGGGCCGCCCGGGAGTTCGAACAGGTCCCCCTGGGGGTCTGCTGCACACTGGCCGCATGCGCATCGAGACGGCCACCGAGCCCGGCAGCCCCGGACGACCCAACGAGGACTTCGTGGCGGTGGCCATGCCCGCGTCCGGTGACGGCGGTTCACTGGTCCTGCTGGACGGCGTCACGCCTCCCGAGGGTTCCACGGGATGCCGTCACGAAGTGCCCTGGTACGTCGCCCGGCTGGGCGGGTCCATGATCGAACTGTCCGTTTCCCCCACGCGCCCCAGCCTGGCGCAGTGTCTCGCGGAGGCCGTCCTGCGCACCGCCGACGCGCACCGCGACACCTGTGACCTTTATCACCGCCGCACCCCGCAGGCGACGGTGGTGGCGGTCCGGTGGAATGCGGACACCGTGGAGCATCTGGTGCTATCCGACTCGGTGTTGCTCATCGAGGACACCGCAGGTCAGGTCGGTGCGGTACGCGACGACCGGCTGGACCGGCTGCCCGAGCCGCTGCCCTCGCTGCGCGCCGCCGTGCGCGCCCTGCCGCGCGGCACGGCCGCCCGCGCCGAGGCCGCCGCGGAGTACGGGCGGGCGGTGGAGGCTCTGCGCAACGCCGAGGGCGGCTTCTTCACCGCGGCGGCCGACCCCTCGGTCGCCGACCGCGCCGTCACGGGAACCCGGCCGCGGTCGCAGGTCCGCGCGGTGGCGGCCCTGACGGACGGTGCGGCCCGGCTGGTCGAGGTCTTCCACGAGTCGGACTGGCAGGGCGTCTTCGGCCTGCTGAGCGAGGCCGGGCCCGAGGATCTCCTGCGCCGTGTGCGCGCCGCGGAGTCCGCGGACCCGGACGGCACGCGTTTCCCGCGCGGCAAGGTGCGCGACGACGCGACCGCGGTGATCGCGCGGTGGTGACGGCGGAGAGACCCCTTACCGGGCGGACGGCCCCGTGAGCTAGGCGCCCTCTTGCTGCTGCGAGGCGTTCAGCTGGCCCAGCAGCCGGGCCAGCTCGCGCAGTTCGTCTCGGTCCCAGCCCCTGAGCCGGCTGACGTAGCGCGCCCGGCGCGCCTGGCGGACGCGGGAGAAGCGCTCGGCGCCCTCCGCGGTCAACTGCACCAGGAAGGCGCGGCCGTCGGCGGGGTCCGGTTCTCGCCGCAGGAGCCCGAGCTCCTCCAGCGCGCGCAGTTGCCGGCTCATCGTGGCCTTGCCGACACCGAAGTAGCCGGCGAGCACGGTGGCCCGCTCGGGGCCGGTCTCGGCGAGCCGGGCGAGGATCCCGTACGCCGAGGGCTCCAGCTCCGGATGTACCTCGCGGGCCATCTCCCCGGAGGAGGCGCGGGCGCGCCGCAACAGGACGGTGAGCTCACGTTCGAGCGCCTCCATCACGGGGTCCGCCTCCCTGGGGGAGCCGGTGGTTCCGGCCACCTGGTCACCCGCTTTCCGTCGTGGGGACTTCTCGTCCTCGGCCGCCGTGCGCGGCGTTCCCAGTATTTCGCAGGCGCGCTCCAACGGCGTGACCAGGGGCCCTTGCGTTCCCGGTGTCCCGACGCCGGCCGTGCCTGGGGCGAGCGCTCCGCGGGGCTTGCCCGTGGCCGGGTTGACCTGGGCGTAGGCGTCGCCGGCCTTGGCGCACGGCCCCGCGTCCCGGACCGCATCGGACGGACCGCATCGGACGGGCAGGGCTCGCACGGGCAGGGCTCGCACGGGCAGGGCTCGCACGGGCACGGTGGCGGCGGGCCCGCGGACCCGCCGCCACCTCGCCGTACGGGTGCGGCCCCTCCTCGGGTCGTGGGAGGGGCCGCACCCGCTTCACCCGGTCGCGCGTCAGGCAGCGACCGGGGGCTCCTGCGCCGCGGGCAGGCCGCCGGCCTCGGCGGAGTCCGCGCCGGTGACGGCGGGCTCCAGCGCCAGGCTCAGCACGTGGCGGACGTCCGAGACCGCGTGGACCTCCAGCTTCTCCAGGACCTCCGCGGGGACGTCGTCCAGGTCCGCCTCGTTCCGCTTGGGGATCACCACGGTGGTGATCCCGGCGCGGTGCGCCGCCAGCAGCTTCTGCTTGACGCCGCCGATGGGCAGCACCCGCCCGGTCAGCGACACCTCCCCGGTCATCGCCACGTCGGTGCGGACCCGCCGCCCCGACAGGAGGGAGGCCAGCGCGGTGGTCATGGTGACACCCGCGCTCGGACCGTCCTTCGGGACCGCGCCCGCGGGGACGTGGATGTGGACGCCGCGCTCCTTCAGGTCGCCGACCGGCAGCTCCAGTTCGGCGCCGTGCGAACGCAGGAAGGACAGCGCGATCTGCGCGGACTCCTTCATCACGTCACCCAGCTGACCGGTCAGCTGCAGTCCGCTGCCACCGGTCTCCGGATCGGCCAGCGACGCCTCGATGTAGAGGACGTCGCCGCCCGCGCCGGTCACCGCCAGGCCGGTGGCCACGCCCGGCACCGCCGTGCGCCGCTCCTGCGGGTCCTGCGCGGACTCCGGCACGTGGTGCGGACGCCCGATGAGGTCCCGCAGGTCCTCCGGGGTCACCGTGAACGGCAGCTCGCGCTCGCCGAGCTCGTGCTTGGCCGCGACCTTCCGCAGGATGCGGGCGATCGACCGCTCCAGGGTGCGCACGCCCGCTTCGCGGGTGTACTCCCCGGCCAGCTTGCGCAGGGCCGCGTCGTCGACGGCGACCTCGTCCTCGCCGAGCCCGGCCAGCTCGCGCTGGCGCGGCAGCAGGTGGTCACGGGCGATGACGACCTTCTCGTCCTCGGTGTAGCCGTCCAGCCGCACCAGCTCCATGCGGTCCAGCAGCGGCTCCGGGATGGCCTCCAGGACGTTGGCGGTGGCGAGGAACACCACGTCGCTCAGGTCCAGCTCGACCTCCAGGTAGTGGTCCCGGAAGGTGTGGTTCTGCGCCGGGTCCAGGACCTCCAGCAGGGCCGCGGCCGGGTCGCCCCGGTAGTCGGAGCCCACCTTGTCGATCTCGTCGAGCAGGACCACCGGGTTCATGGACCCGGCCTCCTTGACGGCGCGCACGACACGCCCGGGCAGCGCCCCGACGTAGGTGCGCCGATGGCCGCGGATCTCCGCCTCGTCGCGGACGCCGCCGAGCGCGACGCGCACGAACTTCCGCCCCATCGCGCGGGCCACGGACTCGCCCAGCGAGGTCTTGCCGACGCCCGGCGGACCCACCAGGGCCAGCACCGCGCCTCCGCGGCGGCCGCCGACGACCCCGAGACCGCGGTCGCTGCGGCGCTTGCGCACGGCCAGGTACTCGGTGATGCGTTGCTTCACGTCCTCCAGGCCCGCGTGGTCGGCGTCCAGCACCGCCCGGGCGCCGGGGATGTCGTAGGCGTCCTGGGTCGTGGTGTTCCACGGCAGCTCCAGGACGGTGTCCAGCCAGGTGCGGATCCAGCTGCCCTCGGGGGACGCGTCGCTGGACCGCTCCAGCTTCTCGACCTCCTTCAGCGCGGCCTCGCGCACCTTCTCGGGGAGGTCGGCGGCCTCGACGCGCGAGCGGTAGTCGTCCGCCTCGTCCTCCGGGTCGCCGTTCAGCTCGGCCAGCTCCTTGCGGACGGCCTGCAACTGCTGCCGCAGCAGGAACTCGCGCTGCTGCTTCTCCATGCCCTCCTGGACGTCCTTGCGGATGGTCTCCGCCACGTCCTGCTCGGCCAGGTGGTCGCGCAGCCACTGGGTGGCCAGCTTCAGCCGGGCGACCGGGTCCAGCGTCTCCAGCAGCTCGATGCGCTGGCTGGTGGTGAGGAAGCCGGAGTAGCCGGCGTTGTCCGCGAGCTGGGAGACGTCCTCGATCTGCTGGACGCGGTCCACGACCTGCCAGGCGCCGCGCTTGCGCAGCCAGCTGGTGGCCAGGGCCTTGTACTCCTTCATGAGCTCCGCGACGGTGCCCGGGGCCTCGGCCGGTGCGGGCTCCGAGAGCTCGGTGCCCTCCACCCACAGGGCGCCGCCGGGGCCCGTCGTGCCGGCGCCGATGCGCACGCGGCTCACCGCACGGATCACGGCGCCGGGATCGCCGTCCGACAGACGCCCCACCTGCTCGACGGTGCCCAGTGTGCCGACGCCCGCGTAGTCCCCTTCTACCCGGGGAACGAGCAGGACCCGCGGCTTGTTGCCGGGTGCGGGCTGAGCCGACCGCTGCGCGGCCTGGGAGGCCTCGACCGCGGCGCGCGCCTCGGCGTCGGTCAGGTCCACCGGCACGACCATGCCGGGCAGGACCACCGCGTCGTCGAGGGGCAGCACGGGCAGGGTGAGCGGCGCGAACGCCGACGAAGACGATTGAGCCATTATCTCTCCCTAAGCAATGAAGTTGAGCTACACAGGCTCAATGCATCTGATGCCCCCGCTGTTCCCCGAGGCGTGTTCGCTCTGAGCGATCGGCCGCAGCGCACACCGGGGCGACGGCGGCACCGGCTCCCGTCGGTGCCCTGCGCGAGCGAACCGGCCACCCACGGGCACGCACCCGCACGTCTCCGCACGCGCCTGCACAAGATGTGCGGCTCCGCCCTTGCCCGCGAGGTCGCACGGTGGGGCGGATCCTGCCCGCGCTCCGGTTTCGCGAGCCGGCGGCGACCGCGTACGGCGCTGTGGCAGAGTCCCCCCATGCGGATACCCCCATACGTTGCCGCGGGCCTTCTCGTAGGTGCTGCCCTGGCCATGACCGCCTGTGGCCGGGAGCACGCAGGGCCGGCGGCGGCCGCGGCGGCCGATCCCGCCCCGAGCCCCGGCGGCACCGTCTCCTCCTCACCCGGCGGTTCCCCCGGCGGCCCGGCACGTGGCAACGTGGAGCCCGGCTCCCACGACGGAGCCCCGCACTATCGCGAGAACAACGGCTTCAAGATCCCCGAAAAGATGTCCCCCGCCGGTGAGAAGGCCGCCCGCGCGGAGGCCGCCCGCATCGAGCCCGTCCTCAAGCGGCTCTGGGCGGCCGGGACCTGGGATGCCGAGAGTGTGCGCAAGGCGCTGCTCGAGCTCGGCTATCGCGACGAGGGTCCGGACAGCGACCAAGGGCGCGGAACGCTCGTCGTGCGGGCTCACGACCCCGGCAGCAACCCGGGTTCCGGCATCGCCCTCTACGTCCGTCACGACGCCTGTGTGACCGCGTTCGTGCAGACGACCAACTACCAGGTCTCGGTCAACGGCCGGTTTCCGGAGACCGGCTGTTTCGAGCCGCGCGGCGGCCACTGAGCGGGCCTTCGGGGCTCACTGCGACGAACCGGGCGTCGAAGACGCCCGGTGGACCCGCTGCACGCGACTTCGGGCCCGGGAGACGCGGTGGGCGCCGTGGCGAACAGGCCCGCGCGGAGGTCGCCCGCGTGGCCCTCATCCCCACCCGGCCCGCGGTCCTGGTCGATGCAGCCGGACGCGCAGTCCGCGGCATGGGTCACGGCCGGCGCCCTCTTCGTCGGCGGGGTCGTCCTGGTGACGGCCCGGGGACCGGCCTGCGCCGGCAGCCGCTGACACCCGGCCCTCCCTTCCCGCGGAAGCACCTCATTACGCTGGGTCCATGTACGCGAACGACGAGACACGGCCCGTCACGCTCGACCGGCGTGACGGGCCGTACGGCGAGGTCGCGCTGCGGCGCAGCGGCGGGCGGTACGAGATCATCGCCAACGGCACCTTCCTGATGGACACCTCCGACGGCCGTTCGGAACGGCTGCTGGTCGACGCTGCGCTCGACGCCCTCCCCGCCGACCGGGCGGACCCGTCGGTGCTGATCGGCGGGCTGGGGGTGGGCTTCTCCCTCGCCCGGGCGGTGGCCGAGCCGCGGTGGGCGCGGATCGCCGTCGCCGAACGGGAGCGGGCGGTGGTCGAGTGGCACCGTACGGGCCCGCTGGCGCAGTTCTCCGAACACGCACTGGAGGACCCGAGGGTCAGTGTGGTCGAGGGCGATCTGGTGGCGTACGTCCGGGACGCGGACGTGAGGTACGACGCGCTGTGCCTGGACATCGACAACGGCCCCGACTGGACGGTCACCGAGGGCAACGGGGGCCTGTACGGCCCGGCGGGTCTCGCTTCCTGCAGGGCGCGGCTCGAACCGGGCGGCGTACTGGCGGTATGGTCGGCGCAGCCGTCCGCCGCGTTCGACGACGCGTTGAGGGCGGCGCTGTTCACGCAGGTCCGGACCATCGAGATCCCGGTGAACCGGGGCGTTCCGGATGTCGTGCACCTGGCAATCAAACCGGTATAGCCGCGGCGTCGCCCCGCCCCGTACGCTGCTGCGCAACGCAAACGACCATGGGGGACCCCACATGGACAGCACACAGCCGACGACCGTCGACGCCGCAGCGGCGGCGACGGCCACCCCCGGGGCGCAGCGACGCGTGCTGGTGGTGGAGGACGACGCGACGATCGCCGAGGCCATCGCGGTGCGCCTGCGGGCCGAGGGCTTTCAGGTCCGTACCGCCGGCGACGGCCCGGCGGCCGTGGAGGCCGCGGCCTCCTGGCAGCCCGACCTCCTCGTCCTCGACGTCATGCTCCCCGGGTACGACGGCCTGGAGGTCTGCCGGCGCGTGCAGGCCTCGCGCCCGGTGCCGGTGCTGATGCTGACCGCCCGCGACGACGAGACCGACATGCTGGTCGGGCTCGGCGTGGGCGCCGACGACTACATGACCAAGCCCTTCTCCCTGCGCGAGCTGGTCGCCCGGGTGCACGTGCTCCTGCGCCGCGTGGAACGCGCCACGATCGCCGCTCGCGACCCACGCGGCGCCACCCTGCAGCTCGGCGACCTGGAGATCGACAACGCCCAGCGCCGGGTCCGGGTGCGGGGGGCCGACGTGCACCTCACCCCGACCGAGTTCGACCTGCTGGTCTGCCTGGCCCAGCAGCCCCGCGCGGTGCTCTCCCGGGAGCAGCTGCTCGCCGAGGTCTGGGACTGGGCGGACGCCTCCGGCACCCGCACCGTGGACAGCCACGTCAAGGCGCTGCGGCGGAAGATCGGCGCGGAGCGCATCCGTACCGTGCACGGCGTCGGCTACGCGCTCGAGACGCCCACGCCGTGAGCCCCTACAGCGCGCCGCCCACGCCGAAGCTGCGGCAACGGGTCTGGGCCGCGCTGAGGCCGTACGACCCCTTCCGGTCGATCAAGGCGGCACTGCAGTACCTGGTGCTCGCCTCCGTGCTGATCACCACGGGCCTGATCTTCGTGGCGATGCACTCCGCGACCGAGATCCGGGTCATCACCATCTTCTCGATCATCGCCTCGCTGCTGATCTCGCAGTTGGTGGCGCACGGGCTGACCGCGCCCCTGCGCGAGATGACCTCGGTCGCCCGGGCCATGGCGCGCGGCGACTACAGCCGCCGGGTCACCGCGGGACGCCGCGACGAGGTCGGCGAGCTGGCCGAGACCTTCAACCGGATGGCGGCCGACCTCGCGGCCGTCGACCGGCATCGAAAAGAGCTGGTGGCGAACGTCTCACATGAGCTGCGCACCCCGATCGCGGCGCTGCGGGCGGTACTGGAGAACGTCGTCGACGGGGTCTCCGAGGCCGATCCGGAGACCATGCGCACCGCGCTGCAGCAGGCGGAGCGGCTGAGCCTGCTCGTCGCCCACCTGCTGGACCTCTCCCGCCTGGACAACGGCGTCGTGCCCCTGGACGCCAAGCGCTTCGAGGTCTGGCCCTACCTGTCGGCGGTGCTCAAGACGGCCGGCCTCGGCCTGCAGAACGCCCAGGCGCCCGGCGGCCGGGCACGCAAGGACGTACACCTCCACCTGGACGTCTCACCGCCGGAGCTCACGGCGTACGCGGACGCCGAGCGGCTGCACCAGGTGGTCGCCAACCTGATCGACAACGCCGTCAAGCACAGCCCGCCCAGCGGCCGGGTCACCGTACGCGCCCGGCGCGGCACCGGCCCCGGCAGCCTTGCCCTGGAGGTCCTGGACGAGGGCCCGGGCATACCGGAGGCCGAGCGCACCCGCGTCTTCGAGCGCTTCAACCGCGGCACCGCGGGACCGGGCGACGGCGGGACGGGGCTGGGGCTGGCGATCGCGCGCTGGGCGGTGGACCTCCACGGCGGACACATCGCGGTGGCCGAATCCCCCCGCGGCTGCCGGATCCGGGTCAGCCTTCCGGGCGGCTCCGCGGCATCTGCTTGACGCCTCTGCCAGGGAAGACGTCGCCAGAGGCAACCGGATGAGTCGATTCAGCACCTCATTCCCGCCAAACTCCGCCCCGAAACCGCCTTTTCGATGTGACTTAGGCGACGACTGGCCTCCCCGCCTGCAGGAAAGGCCCGGGTAGGCGTAGCCTTTATTTCCGCTGTCCATCACCTTGTGAAGCGGAAGAGGGCGGTTGCCGCCGTGTCGCCACACCCCAGTAGCTCGAGCTCCCCCGACCTCCGGTCGGGCGGTACCCACGGGACCGAAACCGATGGGCAGGGCCAGGGCCCTGCCGCGGGATTCGGGCCCAACGAGTGGCTTGTCGATGAGATCTACCAGCAGTACCTCCAGGACCCGAACTCGGTGGACCGAGCCTGGTGGGACTTCTTCGCCGATTACAAGCCGGGAGCGGATACGGGTTCCGCAGTCGCCTCGGGCCAGCCTCAGGCGGCCCCCGCAGCGCCGACGGCCCCTCCGGCCGCGCCCGCTGCCGCACCCGCCGCCGCGGCGCCGGCCGCGCCGCCCGTGACGCCGCCCGCCGCAGCACCGGCTCCGGCCGCTCCGGCCCAGGCCCCCGCTCCGGCCCCCGCGAGGCCCGCCGCCGTGAAGCCCACGCCCGCCCAGCCGCAGCCGACCGCCAAGGCCGCCCCGGACACCGAGGCTCCCCAGGGGCCGGAGTACGTGACGCTGCGCGGCCCGTCCGCGGCCGTGGTGAAGAACATGAACGCCTCGCTGGAGCTGCCCACGGCCACGTCCGTGCGCGCCATCCCGGTGAAGCTGCTGTTCGACAACCGCATCGTCATCAACAACCACCTCAAGCGCGCCCGCGGCGGCAAGGTCTCCTTCACGCACATCATCGGCTACGCCATGGTGCAGGCGCTGAAGATCATGCCGGCCATGAACTGGTCCTTCGCGGAGAAGGACGGCAAGCCGACGCTGGTCAAGCCCGACCACGTCAACCTCGGCCTCGCCATCGACCTGGTCAAGCCCAACGGCGACCGCCAGCTCGTCGTCGCGGCCATCAAGAAGGCCGAGACCCTCAACTTCTTCGAGTTCTGGCAGGCCTACGAGGACATCGTCCGCCGCGCCCGCGTCGGCAAGCTGACGATGGACGACTTCTCGGGCGTCACCGTCTCGCTCACCAACCCCGGCGGCATCGGCACCGTCCACTCGGTGCCGCGGCTGATGCCCGGGCAGTCGGTGATCCTCGGCGTCGGCTCGATGGACTACCCCGCCGAGTTCCAGGGCACCTCCCAGGACACCCTGAACAAGCTGGGCATCTCCAAGGTCATGACGCTGACCAGCACCTACGACCACCGGGTCATCCAGGGTGCGGCGTCCGGCGAGTTCCTGCGCATCATGAACCAGCTCCTGCTGGGCGAGAACAACTTCTTCGACGACATCTTCAAGGCGCTGCGGATCCCCTACGAGCCGGTCCGCTGGTTCAAGGACATCGACGCCAGCCACGACGACGACGTCACCAAGGCCGCCCGCGTCTTCGAGCTCATCCACGCCTACCGGGTCCGGGGCCACGTCATGGCCGACACCGACCCGCTGGAGTACAAGCAGCGCAAACACCCGGACCTGGACATCACCGAGCACGGGCTCACCCTGTGGGACCTGGAGCGTGACTTCGCCGTCGGCGGCTTCGCCGGCAAGTCGCTGATGAAGCTGCGCGACATCCTCGGTGTGCTGCGCGACTCGTACTGCCGCACGGTCGGCATCGAGTTCATGCACATCCAGGACCCGCTGCAGCGCAAGTGGATCCAGGACCGTGTCGAGCGCCCGCACACCAAGCCCGAGCGTGACGAGCAGCTGCGCATCCTGCGCCGCCTCAACGCCGCGGAGGCCTTCGAGACCTTCCTGCAGACCAAGTACGTCGGCCAGAAGCGCTTCTCCCTGGAGGGCGGCGAGTCCGTCATCCCGCTGCTCGACGCCGTCATCGACGCGGCCGCCGAGTCGCGTCTGGACGAGGTCGTCGTCGGCATGGCCCACCGCGGCCGGCTGAACGTCCTGGCCAACATCGTCGGCAAGTCGTACGCGCAGATCTTCCGCGAGTTCGAGGGCAACCTCGACCCGAAGTCGATGCACGGCTCCGGCGATGTGAAGTACCACCTGGGCGCCGAGGGCACCTTCACCGGCCTGGACGGGGAGCAGATCAAGGTCTCGCTGGCCGCCAACCCCTCCCACCTGGAGGCGGTCGACCCGATCGTCGAGGGCATCGCCCGCGCCAAGCAGGACGTCATCGGCAAGGGCGGCACGGACTTCACCGTCATGCCGGTCGTCCTCCACGGCGACGCGGCCTTCGCCGGCCAGGGCGTCGTCGCCGAGACGCTCAACATGTCGCAGCTGCGCGGGTACCGCACCGGCGGCACCGTGCACGTGGTGATCAACAACCAGGTCGGCTTCACCGCCGCCCCGGAGTCCTCGCGCTCGTCGATGTACAGCACCGACGTCGCGCGCATGATCGAGGCGCCGATCTTCCACGTCAACGGCGACGACCCGGAGGCCGTGGTCCGCGTCGCGCGGCTCGCCTTCGAGTTCCGCCAGGCGTTCAACAAGGACGTCGTCATCGACCTCATCTGCTACCGCCGCCGCGGTCACAACGAGGCCGACAACCCGTCCTTCACCCAGCCGCTGATGTACGACCTGATCGACAAGAAGCGCTCGGTGCGCAAGCTGTACACCGAGTCCCTCATCGGTCGCGGCGACATCACCCTGGAAGAGGCCGAGCAGGTCCTGCAGGACTACCAGGGCCAGCTGGAGAAGGTGTTCACCGAGGTCCGCGAGGCGACCGCGCCGGCCGCCGCGCAGCAGGTGGAGACCCGGGCCGCCGGTCCGGAGTTCCCCGTCCCGGTGGACACCGCGATCAGCCCGGAGAGCGTGAAGCGGATCGCCGCCTCGCAGGTCAACATCCCCGAGCGGATCACCGTCCACCCCCGTCTGATGCCGCAGCTGCAGCGCCGGGCGGCCATGGTCGAGGACGACACCATCGACTGGGCCATGGGCGAGACCCTCGCCATCGGCTCCCTGCTGATGGAGGGCACCCCCGTCCGCCTCGCCGGCCAGGACTCCCGTCGCGGCACCTTCGGCCAGCGGCACGCCGTCCTGGTCGACCGGGAGACCGGCGAGGACTACACCCCGCTGCTCTACCTGTCCGAGGACCAGGCCCGCTACAACGTCTACGACTCGCTGCTCAGCGAGTACGCGGCGATGGGCTTCGAGTACGGCTACTCGCTGGCCCGCCCGGACGCGCTGGTCGCCTGGGAGGCGCAGTTCGGTGACTTCGTCAACGGCGCGCAGACCGTCGTCGACGAGTTCATCTCCTCCGCCGAGCAGAAGTGGGGCCAGACCTCCGGCGTCACCCTGCTGCTGCCGCACGGCTACGAGGGCCAGGGACCGGACCACTCCTCCGCCCGCATCGAGCGCTTCCTGCAGCTGTGCGCGCAGAACAACATGACGGTCGCGGTCCCCACCACCCCGGCGAACTACTTCCACCTCCTGCGGTGGCAGGTCCACAACCCGCACCACAAGCCGCTCATCGTCTTCACCCCGAAGTCGATGCTGCGCCTGAAGGCGGCGACCTCGAGGACGGAGGAGTTCACCTCCGGCCAGTTCCAGCCGGTCATCGGTGACCCGCACTTCTCCTCGGGCGCGGGCAGGCCCGAGGACGTCCGCAAGGTCGTCTTCTGCTCCGGCAAGGTCTACTACGACCTCGTCGCCGAGCGCGAGAAGCGGGGCGCCTTCGACACCGCCCTCATCCGCATCGAGCGCCTCTACCCGCTGCCGGGCCTGGAGATCCAGGCCGCCCTGGCCCCGTTCACCAAGGCCCAGAAGTACGTCTGGGCCCAGGACGAGCCGGCCAACCAGGGTGCCTGGCCGTTCATCGCCCTCAACCTGATCGACCACCTCGACCTGGTGCTGGGCGCCGCGCCCGACAACGCCGACCGGCTGCGTCGCGTGTCGCGTCCGTCCTCCTCGTCGCCTGCGGTCGGTTCGGCCAAGCGGCACCAGCAGGAGCAGGAGCAGCTGGTGCGCGAGGTCTTCGAACTCTGACGCGGCACTGAGCGACACCAGGGGAAGGGGCCCCGCACTCGGCGAGTGCGGGGCCCCACCGCGTGCGCGGGTCCGCCGGGAGGGGCAGCCCCGGGTCCCGGCGGCCGGAGTACCTATCCTGGCCTGGTACGCCCCCTTCGACCCTGATCCGGAGCACCCCTTGTACTTCACCGACCGCGGCATCGAGGAACTGGAGAGCCGGCGCGGCCAGGACGAGGTCACCCTCGAGTGGCTCGCCGAGCGGCTGCGGGAGTTCGTCGACCTCAACCCGGAGTTCGAGATCCCGGTGGAACGCCTGGCGACCTGGCTGGCCCGGCTGGACGACGAGGACGAGTGAGCGCACCCCGCGAGCCCCGCACCCACCGGGTCGCCCGGCCGCGGTGACCTCGGCGGTCCCGCTCCCGCCAGCGGCTGCCGCGTCGACCGGCGCGGGGGGCCGCCCCGCCTGTCGAGGGCCTCGACCCGGCGGCCACCGCCCGCACGGCGGCCGTGCGGGCGTCCTGGCGGCGCGGGGCTTGCCTCGGCGACGGGGGCGCCGCTGACGGGCCGCCGGGTACCGCGGAGGACCGCGAGGACCGCGAGGACCGCGGGCGGACGGTGGCGGCGGTCCCGAGGGCGCGTGTCCCGCGGGACGATGCCTCGGCGAGGACCCCGTCGGCAGGTGATGCCGTGCCACCGCGCCGGACGCGGCCTTCCGCCCCGATCCGCCACCGGGGCGCGCACGGCGCTCCCTTGACTTCCCCTCCACGCGATATATCGTGTCTGGCAGGAGACGCGATATGTTGCGTTGTCGGCGCTGCCCCGGGGTGCCCGGGCGACCCCAAGGAGGGGCGAAATGAGCGGAACACCCGGTTCACGGGAGTGGACGGTCACCGAGCCGCACAAGATGGTCTTCGACGGGAGCGTCGACACCCTGCACGTCCGGGTCGTCAACGGTGCCGTCAACGTGGTCGGCGTCGACGAGGGCCCGGCCCGGCTGGAGGTGAGCGAGCTCGAGGGCCCGCCGCTGATCGTGTCCCACGACGGCGGCACGCTCACCGTCAGCTACGAGGACCTGCCCTGGAAGGGCCTGCTCAAGTGGCTCGACCGCAAGGGCTGGCGGCGGCACGCCGTCGTCTCGCTCGCGGTCCCGCAGCGCACCAGCGTGTCGGTCGGCGTCGTCGGGGCGAGCGCCGTGATCTCGGGGATCTCGGACCGCACCGCCGTCCGGGGCGTGAGCGGCGACATCACGCTGGTCGGCCAGGCCGGCCCGGTCTCCGCCGAGACCGTCGCGGGGAACGTGGAGGCCCAGGCGGTCTCCGGCGACCTGCGGGTCAACACGGTCTCGGGCGACCTGACCGTGGTCGAGGGCAGCGGCGCCACCGTCAAGGCCGACTCGGTCAGCGGCAACATGGTGCTCGACCTCGACCCGCGCAGCGGCGCCGACGTGCGTCTGACCTCCGTGTCCGGCGAGATCGCGATCCGCATCCCCGACCCCGCGGACGCCGAGGTGGACGCCAACACCACGAGCGGCGACGTCTCCTGCGCCTTCGACGAGCTGCGGGTCAGCGGCCAGTGGGGGGCCAAGCGGATCTCCGGCCGGATGGGGTCGGGCGGCTCCCGGCTCAAGGCCACCACGGTGTCGGGCGCGATCGCCCTGCTGCGCCGCCCGCGCCAGGAGGAGCACGGGCCCGCGGACACGGACCCGTTCCGGAAGGGCGTCTGACATGGCTCCCGTCTTCGCCCACGGCCGGCTCCGCCTCTACCTGCTCAAGCTCCTGGACGAGGCCCCCCGGCACGGCTACGAGGTGATCCGGCTGCTGGAGGAGCGCTTCCACGGCCTGTACGCCCCCTCCGCCGGCACCGTCTATCCGCGGCTGGCGAAGCTGGAGAAGGAGGGGCTGGTCACCCACTCCACCGAGGGCGGCCGCAAGGTGTACGCGATCACCGGGGCGGGCCGCGCCGAACTCGCCTCGCGCAGCGACGAGATCGCCGACCTGGAGAACGAGATCCGCGACTCCGTCTCCGCCCTCGCGGCCGAGATCCGCGAGGACGTCCGCGGCGCCGCGGGCGACCTGCGGCGCGAGATCCGGGCGGCCGCCCAGCAGGCCTCGCACAGCCGGCCGGGGTCCTCCCCGGCGGACTGGAAGGAGCAGATGCGCCGCTCGAAGGAGGAGATCCGGCAGGCCCGCGAGGAGGCCCGCACCGCCAAGCGCGCCGCGAAGGAGGCCCAGGACGCCGCCCGGGTCGAGGTGCAGCGCATCGCGCGTCGCGTCCAGGAGGAGGTGCAGGACCACGTCCGCCGCGGCGACTGGCAGACCGGGGTCCGCGAGGGACTGGCGGAACTCACCCGGGAACTGGGCCAGTTCGGCCGCACGTCCGCCTGGCCGCCGTATGTGAAGCCCGAGCCCGCGCAGGCACCCGAGTGGGGCGCCGAGGACGGCGCCGTGACCGGGGATCCGGCCCGCGACCTGGAACGCCTGCTGGACCGCTTCCGCGACGACGTCCGCGACGCCGCCCGCGACAACGGTGTGGACGCCGAGCAGCTGCGCGAGGTGAGGCGCCATCTGTCCACGGCGGCGGCGCACATCGGCGTCGTGCTGCGCGGCAAGGGCGGGGACCGGGCATAACCCCGGCTCGACGACGAACGACGGCGTCCCGGACCGGCACGGGCCCGGCCCCGCCGGCCGACCGGGCCCGGACACCACGGCCGCGGAGGGCAGGCTTCGGCTCCCCGATGCCGCGGCCGCGCGCCCTCGCCGGCCCCGCGGTACGGCGGCACCGGTCCCGGCCGGACGCCGCCGGCCGTGCGGACGCGGGGGCGGGAGCGCCTCGGCGGCCCGGCCGGTGACGACGGCACCGCCGGCAGGGTCCGGTACCGGGTGCGCGGCCCGCGCGGGACCGGACGGGTGGCCGGGAGGGCCGCTGCCCGGAGGCCGCCGTCCCCGCACGGGGAGGCGCCCTCCGTCGTTCCCCGCCCACGGCGAAGCGGGACCGGTCGCCGGCGCCTTTCGCGCCCCCGGCCTCAGACGGTCAGGACGACCTTTCCGAACAGGTCGCCGCCCGCCATCTTCGCGAAGCCCTCGCGGGCCCGGTCCAGCGGCAGCACCGTGTCGACGACCGGGCGCACCCCGGTGAGCGCGCAGAAGCTCAGCAGGTCCGCCAGCTCCTCCTTGGTGCCCATCGTCGAGCCGACGACCTTGAGCTCCAGGAAGAAGATCCGGTTCAGCTCGGCGGTCCTCGGGTTGGGTCCGGAGGTCGCGCCGGAGATCACCAGCGTGCCGCCGGGGCGCAGCGACTTGATCGAGTGGGACCATGTCGCGGCGCCGACGGTCTCGAGGACCGCGTCCACGCGCTGCGGCAGCCGCGCCCCGGGCTCGAAGACTGCGTCGGCGCCGAGTTCCTCGGCGCGCTTGCGCTTGGCCTCGTCGCGGCTGGTGGCGAAGACCCGCAGCCCCGCGGCCTTGCCCAGCACGATGGCGGCCGTGGCGACGCCGCCGCCGGCGCCCTGGACCAGGACGGAGTCACCCGGGCGCACACCCGCGTTGGTGAAGAGCATGCGGTAGGCGGTCAGCCACGCCGTGGGCAGGCAGGCGGCCTCCTCGAAGGAGAGCTCCTCCGGCTTGGGCAGCAGGTTCCAGGTGGGCACGGAGACCTTCTCGGCGAAGGTGCCCTGGTACCTCTCGGTGAGGATGCTGCGCGGCTCGTCGGGGCCCACCCCGTGCCCGCTCATGCCGACGACGGGGTAGACGACGACCTCGTTGCCCCGCTCGTCGATCCCGGCGGCGTCGCAGCCGAGGATCATCGGCAGGCTCTCCTCGCCGAGTCCCACCCCGCGCAGCGACCAGAGGTCGTGGTGGTTCAGGGAGGCGGCCTTGACGGTGACGGTGCTCCAGCCGGGCCGGTCCTGCGGCTCGGGGCGCTCCCCGAGTTCAAGGCCGTTCAGGGGCTGGTCGCGGTCGATTCGGGCGGCGTAGGCAGCGAACATGACCGTGACGCTAGCGCCGCGTGGTGCCCCGGCGTAACCGGAAGGGAATGTGACACGCGCCGCGCGGCACGGTACCCCCGCCCGGCGGGCACCGCGCCACGCGTCGGCGTGGTCTGTGGGCGTACGGCGGGGTCAGCGCCGGGCGACGCCTTCGGCGCGGGCGGCCGCGGCGA
Source organism: Streptomyces sp. ME19-03-3 (assembly GCA_033793685.1). Classification (GTDB taxonomy): domain Bacteria; phylum Actinomycetota; class Actinomycetes; order Streptomycetales; family Streptomycetaceae; genus Actinacidiphila. The sequence goes on from JARAXD010000010.1 coordinate 52,732, forward strand.
CGGCGGCGGCGACCGTGGGGGCCACGCGCTCGTCGAACGGAGACGGGATCACGCAGTGCGCGGACAGCTCGCCGTCCACGACGGCGGCGAGCGCCTCGGCTGCGGCGATCTTCATGCCCTCGGTGATGCGGGACGCCCGCACCTGCAGCGCGCCCGCGAAGATACCGGGGAAGGCCAGCACGTTGTTGATCTGGTTCGGGAAGTCGCTGCGGCCGGTGGCGACGACGGCCGCGTACCGGTGCGCCACGTCGGGGTGGATCTCCGGCGTGGGGTTGGCCATCGCGAAGATGAAGCAGCCCTTCGCCATGGTCGCGACGGCCTCCTCCGACACCATGCCGCCGGAGACGCCGATGAAGACGTCCGCGCCCGCGAGCGCCTCCTCCAGCGTCCCCCTGAGCCCGGCCTTGTTGGTGTACGTCGTGAGCTCGCGCTTGGAGCTGTTCAGGTCCTCGCGGCCGGCGTGCACCACGCCCTTGCGGTCGGTGACGGCGACGTCCCCGATGCCGGCCTCGACGAGGATCTTGGCGATGGCGACGCCGGCCGCGCCGGCTCCGGAGACCACCGCCCGCAGCTCGCCCAGCGCGCGGCCGGTCAGCCGGGTGGCGTTGCGCAGCGCGGCGAGCGTGACGACGGCCGTGCCGTGCTGGTCGTCGTGGAAGACCGGGATGTCCAGGCGCTCCTGCAGTTTGCGCTCGATCTCGAAGCAGCGGGGGGCGGAGATGTCCTCGAGGTTCACTCCGCCGAAGGAGGGGGCGAGGCGCACGACGGTGTCGACGATCTCGTCCACGTCGGTGGTGGCGAGCGCGATCGGGACGGCGTCCACGCCACCGAACTGCTTGAAGAGGATCGCCTTGCCCTCCATCACCGGCAGGGACGCCTCGGGGCCGATGTCACCGAGGCCCAGCACCGCCGTGCCGTCCGTGACCACGGCCACGACCTGGGACTTCCACGTGTAGTCGTGGACCAGCTCGGGCCGCTCGGCGATGGCGGTGCACACGCGGGCCACGCCCGGGGTGTAGGCGAGCGACAGGTCGTCGGCGTTCCGCACCGGAACGGTCGCCGTCACCTCCATCTTGCCGCCGCGGTGGAGGGCGAACACCGGGTCCACGGGGCTTTGCGGACCGTCGCCTTCGGCGCTCTCCGCGTGATCGGTGCTGCCGGCGCTGCCGGCGCGAGGATTGACAAGCTCCGCTGCCACTTCTGACCCCTTTGTCTGAATTGTCTATGAGGGTACTATCCCCTGCGGCAGGGGACAGGTGGGCTCGGCTTCCGTACACCCGGACGCGAGTGGTCCCGGGCGGGACGGAGGCCGGGCGCGCCGCACGCACGCCGAGGGCCCCCGGTGAGGGGTGAGGGACTGTTCTACCGGAAGTCGGTTTCCGCTGACGAGTCCGTTCGTGCGGCTTGGTGTCGCATGTCGCGAACGTCCGTGCGCGACGCGACAACGCGTCCGAATAGCGGGACAAAAAACGTGATGCGCGCAACACTCACATGATGTCCCGGCAGGGCCCCACCGCGGTCCGGCCCTGGTGTACCGGCCCGGTGGAGACAAGGGGATCGCCCGTTATGCGATTTTGACACATCCGGACCCCCATGAGTGCGTGTCCGGATGGCAAGATGCGGAGATCACACACGTAAGCGACACCCGAACGTGTGAACCCCAACGGCTGCTCCCAGGATTCCCCGCAGGAGGAACCAGCAATGACCGCACGTACCACCCGTCGCTCGACCGTGACGACCCGCTTCGCCGCGGTCGGCGCGATCGCGGTCGCCGGCGCCCTCGTCCTCACCGGCTGCGGCGACCAGACGGACAAGGGCGGCTCGTCGTCCGCGTCGAGCGGCGCGTCCAAGGCCCCCCTCTTCGACAAGCTCCCGAAGTCGGTCCAGTCGGCGGGCGTGCTCAAGGTCGGCTCGGACATCGCGTACCCGCCCGTGGAGTTCGTCGAGGGCGGCAAGAACGTCGGCATCGACCCGGACCTGGCCGACGCCATGGCCAAGCAGCTCGGCGTGAAGGTCGAGTTCAACAACGGCACCTTCGACACCCTGCTGACCGGTCTGCGCGCCAAGCGCTACGACATGGTGATGTCGGCGATGAGCGACACCAAGGACCGCCAGGACGGCGTCGACTCCTCCACGGGCAAGAAGGTCGGCGAGGGCGTCGACTTCGTGGACTACTTCACCGCGGGTTCCTCGATCATCGTGAAGAAGGGCAACCCGGAGGGCATCACGTCCCTCGCGGACCTGTGCGGCAAGAAGGTCGCCGTGCAGCGCGGCACCACCTCCCAGGACCTGCTCAAGGCCCAGAAGTGCGACAAGCCGATGTCGCTCCAGGCCTTCGACACCGACACCGAGGCGCAGACCCGCCTGAAGGCCGGCGGCGTCGTCGCCGACGTCTCCGACTTCCCGGTCGCCGCCTACGCCGTGAAGACCTCCGGTGGCGGCAACGACTTCGAGCTGGCCGGCGAGCAGGTCGAGGCCGGCCCCTACGGCATCGCGGTGGCCAAGGGCAACACCGAGCTGCGCGACGCGCTGCAGGCCGCGCTGACCGCCGTGATCAAGGACGGCTCCTACGCCAAGGTCATGGAGAAGTGGGGCGTCACCGACGGCGCCGTCACCGAGGCAAAGATCAACGGCGGCTCCTGAGTCACGACAGCAAGGGGCTTCCCTCCATGTCAGAAGCGAATGACAAGGTCCCGGCCGGCACCCCGGCCGGGACCCCGCCCGCCAGCGCCTCCCATCCGGAGGCCATCAAGGCGATCCCCGTGCGGCACTACGGCCGCTGGATCTCGGCGATCCTGGTGCTCGCCGTGCTCGGACTGCTCGTCAACGCGTTCGCCGAAGCGAACGTGCACTACGGGGCGATCCCGGACTACCTGTTCGACTCCACGGTGCTCAAGGGCCTGCGGAACACGGTCGTCATCACCGTGGTCTCGATGGCGCTGGGCCTGGTCCTGGGCATCGTCCTCGCGGTGATGCGCCTGTCGAAGAACCCGGTCACCTCGTCGGTGGCCTGGGGCTACATCTGGTTCTTCCGCGGCACCCCGGTCTACGTCCAGCTGCTGATCTGGTTCAACCTCGCGCTGATCTTCCCGGTCATCAATCTCGGCTTCTACAAGGACGAGATGAACCAGTTCATGACCCCCTTCATGGCCGCGCTGCTCGGCCTGGGTCTGAACGAGGCCGCCTACATGTCCGAGATCGTGCGGGCCGGCATCCAGTCCGTCGACGAGGGCCAGTCCGAGGCTTCGCACGCGCTGGGCATGACCCAGGGCCAGAACCTGCGCCGCGTGGTGCTTCCGCAGGCGATGCGGGTGATCGTCCCGCCGACCGGCAACGAGTTCATCAACATGCTGAAGACCTCGTCGCTGGCCGCGCAGGCCGCCCAGTACGCGGAGCTGCTGCGCTCCACCACCGACATCGGCAACACCACCGGTGCCACCGTGGAGATGCTCTTCCTCGCCGCGGTCTGGTACCTGATCCTCACGTCGGTGTTCTCGGTCGGCCAGTACTACCTGGAGCGCCGCTACGCCCGTGGTACGACCCGCAACCTGCCGCCCACGCCGTGGCAGCGGGTCAAGGCCAACCTGGGCACCTTCCGCCGCCCGGAGGTGGCACGATGACCGACTTCAGCAAGGGCACGGGCGCCCACCCGATGGTCAAGGCCGAGGCGGTGCACAAGCACTTCGGCCACGCCCACATCCTCAAGGGCATCGACCTGGAGGTGGCGCCCCGTGAGGTGTTCTGCCTGATCGGGCCGTCCGGCTCGGGCAAGTCCACCTTCCTGCGGTGCATCAACCACCTGGAGAAGATCAGCGGCGGCCGGCTCTCGGTCGACGGCGAACTGGTCGGCTACCGGCAGAAGGGCGACAAGCTCTACGAGCTCAAGGACCGCGAGGTCGCCGCCAAGCGCCGGGACATCGGCATGGTCTTCCAGCGCTTCAACCTCTTCCCCCACATGACCGCGATCGAGAACGTGATCGAGGCCCCGGTGCGGGTGAAGAAGGAGTCCAAGGCGGTCGCCCGCGAGCGGGCGCTCGCCCTGCTGGACCGGGTCGGCCTGCGCGACAAGGCTGGGCACTACCCCGCCCAGCTGTCCGGCGGTCAGCAGCAGCGGGTGGCCATCGCCCGGGCGCTGGCGATGGAGCCGAAGCTGATGCTCTTCGACGAGCCCACCTCCGCGCTCGACCCGGAACTGGTCGGCGACGTCCTGGACGTCATGCGGGGCCTGGCCGAGGACGGCATGACCATGATCGTGGTCACCCATGAGATGGGCTTCGCCCGCGAGGTCGGCGACGCCCTGGTCTTCATGGACGACGGCGTCGTCGTCGAGACCGGCCACCCGCGCGACGTGCTCACCGACCCGCAGCACGACCGCACCAAGGCCTTCCTCTCCAAGGTCCTCTGAACGCGCGTGCGTGAGGGGCGGCGCCGGACGGTGCCGCCCCTCACGCGTTCCCCCGCAGCGGGGTACGGATCACTTCAGCCCGAGGACGATCGCATCCGACACCGAACGCCAGACCTCCCGCGCCTCCCCGAAGCCTGCCTCCCGCAGGGCCGCGGCGTGCCAGGCGGGGGGCAGCTCGTCGCCGTCGGCGTGGGAGCCGTAGATCACGAACCGTTCCTCGGTGGGACCGGCCAGCACCGGGTCGGCCTTGGCGGTGGCCCACCACTGCTCCCAGTCCGGCACGCCCGCCGCCCGCTGCCGCTCGCGGCGGGCCCGGTCCAGCTCGCGCACGGCCGCGTTGAGCCGGGGCGTCGAGGCGTCGGGCATGTGGTCGGCGTTGAGGAAGACCCCGCCGTCGCGCAGGAGGCCGGCCAGCGTTCCGTACAGGGCCATCAGCGGCCCGGGCTTCAGCCAGTGCAGGGCGGTCGCGGTGAGCACGGCGTCGTACGAGTCGTGCGGCAGGGCGCGCGACCAGTGCGGGTCGCGCAGGTCGGCGGTGACGAACTCGATCCTGCGCTCGCCGGCGAAGTGGCCGCGGGCGATCGTCAGCAGTGCCGGGTCGAGGTCGACACCGGTCGAGCGGGCGCCCGGGAAGCGCCGCAGCAGCCGGTCGGAGATGCTGCCGGTGCCGCAGGCCAGGTCCAGCACGCGGGGCTCGGGGCCGGCCAGCGCCTCCACCATGTCGAGCATGACCCGGAACCGTTCCTCGCGGTCCGGCAGGTACCACTCCTGCTGCCGGTCCCAGCTGTCCTGCCAGGCCTGCCAGTCGGTCGCCGCCGCGGTGGTGTCGGACATACGGTTCCCCTCCAGTCGTAATACCCTTAGAGCAAGAGCGGTCATTACCGACCTTAGAGCGCACGCGTAAGGACTACAAGTGGAACTCGCCTATTACTCCGACTACGCCGTGCGCCTGGTGAACAGCGAGGAGCCCGAACGCGGCATCGACAATCTGACCTCGGTCGACGCCGTGCGCGAGCTGTTCGGTCCGTCCAGCCTGGCCGCGGGCCGCGCGGGCGACGCCGACGTACAGCGGCTGCGCACCGTCCGCACCCGGCTGCGCGGCGTCTTCGAGGCCGCCTCCGAGGGCGACGAGGTGCGTGCCGTCGACCTGCTGAACGCGCTGCTGCTGGAGTTCCCGGTCAGCCCCCAGGTCTCCGGCCACGAGTACCTCGACGAGAGCGGCCGGCCCGACTGGCACATGCACCTCGCGGAGCACGCGGCCACGGCGACCGCCTCGTACGCCGCGACCGCCTGCATGGGCCTGGCCTTCCAGCTCACCGACCTCGGCGTGGACCGGCTCGGCATCTGCCAGGCCGCCACGTGCCGCAACGCCTACATCGACACCTCGACCAACCGGTCCCGCCGTTACTGCTCGGACCGCTGCGCGACCCGCGCCAACGTCGCGGCCTACCGCGCCCGCAAGCGCCTGGAGAACGAGCGGTCGGCCCTGAGCGGCCTGACGCAGGACGCCAGCCAGCCCGCCACACCCGCCACCGAGCGCTGAACCTCGCGCGGCGGCCGGAAGCGCCCCCGCCCCCGGGCGAGCACCAGCTCGTCCGGGACGGTGCCGAACTCCCTGCTGTCGTTCTCCACGAAGGTGTTGTCCCCCAGCACCCACCAGCCGCCCTCGCGCCGCTCCACGGCGCGCTTGACGATCAGCAGGTCCTGCTGGAGCGGATGCCGCAGCACCACCACGTCTCCCTCGCGGACCTCCGCGGCGCTGCTGACGTGCCGCACCAGCAGCCAGTCGCCGCTCCGCAGCGTCGGCACCATCGACGGACCCGTCACCTCGACCACCTGGTACGGCACGCTCCTCCTCTGCTCGGCCCCGGCCTCGCGCATGCTCCGGCCTCCTCCTCATGCTCCACCAGCCCCAGGGTGACACCCGACTTTTGTCCTAAGCACCAAGGGCACCCGAGAAAACCACTCGACAGGGGAGTAATCTCCCTGGTGGAAAGACGATCACGAGGAAGGACAGTCATGCTCGCTCGCCTGTTCGCGCCCAAGGTCAAGGTCAGCGCTCACTGCGACCTGCCCTGCGGTGTCTACGACCCGGCCCAGGCCCGCATCGAGGCGCAGTCCGTCAAGGCGGTCCAGGAGAAGTACCAGGCCAATGAGGACCCGCACTTCCGGGCCCGCGCCGTCGTCATCAAGGAGCAGCGCGCGGAGCTCGTCAAGCACCACCTGTCGGTGCTGTGGAGCGACTACTTCAAGGCCCCGCACTTCGAGAAGTACCCGCAGCTGCACCAGCTCTTCAACGACGCGCTGAAGGCGGGCAGCGCCGCCAAGGCCTCGACCGACCCGGCGACCGGCCAGAAGCTGCTCGACCTGATCGACCAGATCGACGCCATCTTCCAGGAGACGAAGAAGGCCTGACCTGCCGTCGGCGAACCGCGCCCGGTCCGGGCGGCCCCTACACGGGCCGTACGGGCCGGGCGCGGTCGTATCCCTGCCATGGTCCGGTCCCTCCCGATCGGACCGCGCGGGCGGCGCCCCGGCCGGATCCCGCACAGCGGGTGGCCCCGCGCGGGTCGCGAGGGCGGTGCCGGGGCCTCCTCCCGCCCCCCGGGCCGGAGGCAAGTGACGGCCCGGGGGGGCGCTTCCGCGGGGCGCCGGCACGCCGGCCTGAGCCGTCTCCCGCGCTCCCGCGTGCGGGGGGATTGCGGAAGGGCGCGGGAGAGACCGCGGAAGTCCGTGTGCGGGGCGCCGTCCCCCGGCCCCGTCTCGGGGCCGCCCCGGGGCCGCCGCCCTCGCCCCGGGCATCGAGCAGCCGACCGGAGCCGGCCGACGGCGCGTCGCCGCCCGGTCACATCGCTCCTGCGCTGCTCTGCCACCGCCCCGGCGGGTCCGAGCCCAGCCCCGGCACCTCCGAGCCGCCTCGGGCGGAGCGGCAGCGGTCCAGGAAGCCGCACTGGTCGAGGGCGCACAACGCCGTCATCGGTGCGGCCGACCACCCCTCCCCCCGGTGCCCGGTCGCCGCTCCGCGCGGCATGCGCCCGTCCGCTCCGCGCAGCGCGCGCCCGCGTGCCAGACGCCGCAGCAGGCGCCCCCCAAGGGCGCTGCCGGGCATTCAGCACGCCGCCGGTCTGCGGCCACGCAGCCAGCCGATCACCGCGTTGACGGTGGCGTAGTCGAGTTCGGCGATCCTGGCGACGGCGTCCGCGTCGTCGCGGCGCACCGGGACACCGGCGGCGTCGAGGGCGCAGTGCAGCATGACCTCGTGCGCCTGGGTGGGCGCCAGGATCTGGCCCGGACGCATCTGGGAGCGCAGCAGGTGGGAGATCGGCAGGACGGGCGTCGGTCGGTCCACGGTCAAGCTCGCATTCCCTCGAAGTAGTCGGACAGGGCGGTGGTGAGGTCGAGCCGGCTGTGCCATGCGCGGTGGTCCAGGAGCTCGGTGCGAGCCCGGTCCCAGAAGGCCCCGATCACGGCGTGGTCGTTGCGGTCGGCGACCAGACCGGTGGGCGGCGCCAGGCCGCGGGCGTGGGCGCGTTCGGTGAACACGAGCGTGGTGAAGCGCCCTTCGGGCCGTGGCCCGGGGTAGACGGAGTGCCGTAGCACCGCCCTGCTCAGGGCGTCCGCGGCCATGGCGGCGGCCGGTGCGCAACCGGTGCTCCAGCCCATCAGGCGCCGGCCGTGGGCGTCGAGCACGACCACGCAGAGCAGCGGGCCCTGACGGGTCGTGAGTTCGACGGCGTCGGTCACCCAGAGCCGGTCGGGCACGCCGGGTCGGCCCTGGAGCCCGGCGCGTCGCATGAGCAGCTCCACGGTGCCGTGGCTGACGGAGATCCCGTGCCGCACGGTGAGCTCCTCGTGGATGCGCCGGTACCCGAAGGTGCCGCGCGAGGCGGCGTGGATGGAGGCGATGAGGTCCGTCAGCCACAGGTGCCGGGTGGCTCGGGCGGAGGGCGGCCGCCCGCGCCAGGTGAAGTACCCCGATTCCGAGATGTCGAGGACGCGGGTCGCGGTCCGGATCGGAAGCCCCTCGGCGGCCATCACCTGCACGGCCTCGAATCGCCTTTTGGGGACACCACATCCCGCAGCAGCTCGGTGACCCGCCGGTGCACCGCGAGTTCGGTCTCCAGTTCGGTGATGCGCCGGCGCGCCGCGGTCAGCTCCGCGGTGCCCACCGGTGAGCGCCGCGGCCTGCCCAGCTGCGGCAGGTGCGTGCGCCGCCACTGGTAGATCGTCTGGTCGCCGAGGCCGAGGTCCGTGGCGACCTTCTTCACGGGCTCGCCGGCGGCCAGCAGGTCGAGGGCCTTGCGGCGCAGCTCGGGGGGATAACGTCTGGGCACGTATGCCTCCGGAAGGCCGGTCGTGGTCCCGGGCCGGGGACGCGTCTGGGGGTTGGGAGGTGAGGGACGCGCCCCCGGCCCGGAAGCGGTGGGTGCGTCAGCTGACGTGGCGGTGCATGGTCACGGTGGGCCGGAACTCCCGCAACGGGGCGGCGCCCGCGCCGGCCGGCACCGCTGCCGCGGCACGGTCGAGGACGTCCCTGACCTCCGCGGCGAGTGCGTCCGCGCGGCGCTCGATCTCCGCGATGGGGTCGCCGCACCGCCTCAGCTCGGCCACCCGGCGCCGGATGTCGGCCAGCCGGTTCCGGTCGCGGGCGCTCAGGGTGAGTGGCCGCGGGGTCGCCACGATGAACTGGTAGGCGCCCGCGAAGGTCTGGCATCCACCGCAGTGCTCGTTGACGGCCCGGCTGAGGTTCGTGGCGTTGATCCGCCGCAGGTCGACACCGGAGGTGGTGACGATCTGGTAGGAGAGGGCGATCGAACGGCACGGCCGCGAGAGCGAGCACCCGACGGACGCGGCGACCGCACGGTTGTGCGCGGCGGCGGCGACGAGCGGCCCGAAGGCGTGGATCGAGAACTCCTCGTCGTACTGGACCGGGTGCGCCCGGTTGGCGAGGGTGTGCGCCTCGTCCACGGCGGCGCCCACGCTGCGCGGGATGCGCGACCCCGAGGCCGCGCCGGCCGGGGCCGCGGTGGCGAGGGCGACGAGGCCGGTGGTGGTCAGCATGCCCAGCCGGACGGCCTTGCGGCCCACCGTGCTGGTACGGGGCTTTCGGTGCGTCACGGACTTCTCCTGTACGGATGGAAGGGGTTTCGGAACTGGGGAAGGGCCGGAGGGTGGCCCGTGTCAGGTCGGGAAGGGTTCGGGGAAGGACACGGTGAAGCTTGGAAGGGGGGACTGCGAGGGAGTCTCGGAGTCCGACGGCGAGGCGGTGGGCGAGCTCGCGGACGGGCTCGGCTGGGCCGTGGCCGTGGTCCGGGTGCCGCTCGGTTCCGGTTCGCCGCTGCGCGAGGTCCGCGCGCTCGGCGACGTCGCCGGGGAGGGGCCGGCGCTCGCCGAGGCGGAGGCGTCGGCCGACGCGGACGCCGAGGGCGACGCCGAGGGCCGGGGCGCGGACGGCTCCGCGGCCGCCACGGTCACCGGGGGCGCGGGGGCGCTCGGCAGCGGTTTGGGGGCGACCGGCCGCGGGGGTCGGATCTCGGGCACTCCGGGCTGCAGGATGGGGGCGATCGGCGGCTGGGGCGGCAGGGGCTTGGGGGTCACCCCGCCCACCCACGCGGCGCACAGCGCGGCGGCTCCGGCCAGCGTGCCCCCGCCGATGATGAGCCGCAGCCGCAGGTTCCCCTCCGTGGCGCGGACGACGTAGCGGACGAGCCGGCCTCCGAGGCGCACCGACAGGTACGCCGCCCCGGCCAGGGGGAAGATCAGCATGAGGCTGCCGACGACCCCGACCGTGCCGGCCGCGAACTGGCCCTCGGCGAACGCCGAGCCGGTCCCGGTCAGCTGCTCGACCAGGGACCGCACGCTCGTCGCGAGCAGGCGCGGCAGGTTCCACAGCACGTAGCCGAGTTCGGCGAGCAGCAGCGGCACCATCGTCAGCACCCAGGTCGTGACGATGATCCGGGCGGAACGCTTGAGGTCGGACACCTCGGGCGGCACCGGGCGGCCCGGCAGCATGCTGCGCAGGATGGGCTTGATCTTGCCGAAGAGGTCCGGGACGCCGGCGAGGTCGCCGAGGATGTAGTAGCCGTCCAGCCGGACGGCCGGCATCAGCTGCTCGATGATCTCGAAGTGCGCGAGGTAGACGGCCGCGAGGAAGAAGGACTGCCCGGTGGCGAAGTAGCCGCCGGCCAGGGCCAGTATGAAGACGACGTTGAAGTAGACGCCTCCCAGGTCGGTGCGCATGCGCCCGCCCCGGCCGATCCGGTAGACGTCGGTGACGTCGGTGTACATCGACGGCCAGATGAGGAAGATGCCGCAGCCGATCGCCCCGGGACGGGCCCCTCCGTAGCGGCACGCGGAGGCGTGACCGAACTCGTGGAAGACGAGCGAGGCCACGGTCAGCGCGAACACCACCAGCATGAGCACCGGCTGCTCCAGCACCTGGAGCACCGGGGTCATCGCCCCGTGGACGGCGAACAGCCAGATCTCCATGGCGACCGCCGTGGCGAGTACGAGCGCCACCGCCGACGGGCGGTGCAGCCAGGCCAGGGAGCGGGCGATCCGGGCGACCTGACGCTCCCGGAAGATGACCCGGTGGCCCTTCAGGACGAGCAGGAGGTCCGCGGTGGGTCCGCTGACCTCGTCGTCCTCCTGTCCGAAGGGCACGGTCACGCCCAGCGGCTGGAGCTTGTTCTCGATCAGGTAGTGCACGTTGTCGGCGCTGACCTCACGGCCGAAGCGCCCGCTCACCCGGTGCGAGATGGCCTCGGTGTCGCGCCGTCCGTCGATGGCCCGGGCGACCAGGTACAGCAGCCGGCTGAGCTGGACGACCTGGCCGTCCGCCCGGCGGACGATGTACCGGGGTTCGGTGGTCCCCGAGCCCTTGTACTCGCCGAGGAGTTGCAGGCCCGCGCCCAGCCGGGGGACGGGGAAACCCGTGTCGTAGGGGGCGGGTTCCACCATGTCCGAGCCGTACACCGCCGTACCCGTCGGGCCGGGGCCGTGAGCAATGTGACTGTCCGCCACGTCCCTGCTCTTCCTCCCGAGACGGACCGCGCCACGACGGGCGCGGTCCGCACACGTACGGGTGTTGTTACTGGCGGATGTTGATGGCCTGGACGGCCTCGGACTGGGCGACCGCGAACGGGGAGAACTGGTTCGCCGCGAGCGACTCGTTGTGGGCGTCGACGTGCGCGATGTTCTTCGTCACGTGCGTGGTCTTGACGAAGCTGAACTTCAGCTTGCCCAGGGCCTCGCGGCCGGGCAGCAGCTCCGCGGACTCGGCGTCGAGCTGTTCCATGTTCATGAGGGGGATACCTTTCTCGGTATGCGGAAGGAGGTGGGCCGCTGACTACTGGCGGATGTTGATGGCCTGGGTGGCCTGCGACTGGGCGACCGCGTACGGCGACCACTCGTTGGCCGCGAGCGACTCGTTGTGGGCGTCGACGTGGGCCACGTGCTTGGTCACGTGCGTGGTCTTGACGAAGCTGAACTTGAGCTTGCCCAGGGCCTCGCGGCCGGGCAGCAGCTCCGCGGACTCGGTGTCCAGCTCACGCATGTCGAGCATGGGGGATCCTTCGGACGAGGGGTGCGGACGCGGACCGGACCCGAGGGCCGACCCGTCCATCCACACCGGACGATCTGTCTGACGGCGTTGGACAGTAGTGGGGCGTACCGGCCCCGGCAAGCGGTTCGGGTGCACGACCGTCCGCCAACAGGGCGGCCGGGCAAGGGAAACGACAGGTGAGAGCGCCGGCGCGGACACCTCGCACGATCGGGTCCGGCCATCGGATATCACTCGAACGGGTCAATCCGCCCGCTGCCCGACGTGGGGATGCCCCGGCCGGCAGGGCGAAGCGCGACGAACCGGTGGCTATCCTCTCGATCCCCGAGGCCCACCAGGCCCGCGGTGAGAGGGGTGCACGTGCTTGTCGTTCAAGGGGCGACCGCCACCGCCGTCGTCCGCCACCGGACCGGAGAGCCGGTGGTCCTGCTTTCCGGCGAACTCCCCGCGGTCCTCACGCGGGCCGCCCTGAACGAACTGCTGAATCTGGCCTCGGCCGTTCTCACGGCCGAGGAGATGGCCCTCTTCCGCAGTTGCCTGACCGCGCTGCGCTGCGGGGAGAAACTCCAGGAACGCCGTATCGAGGTCAGCGGCGCGGTCCTCACCGTCTACAGCAGCTCATCGGATCCACCCAACGCTTTTTGGGATCGCATTTGACGGGGCATTTCACAAAACGCGCCACGGCGGGCGACATGCCGAATGCGGATCACCCTGGAGGGTGTTTTCCCGGACCCTTCGCACTAGGCTTCCCGGACACACCTTCAAAGCTCAGGGGCGGTTTCCGCAGAAAATCGGGAGCAGGGCGGACCGTCGCCCGTTCGGCCGCCCGGCCTCGATCGGTGGAATGAATGCGGCAGAAGTCCCGAGTAACGTCTGGCGGGCCATCCGGCAATTCACCGAGTTTGAGGAGAAAAGCGGTGAGAAAACTCCTTCGCGCTGCCGCAACGGCAGCACTGGCCACACTCGCCATGGCGGTACCCATGACGGCGACGGCGTCGGCCGCCCCGTCCCACTTCGCCTCCGGCGGCCACCGGAGCGCCGGGCACGGCCACTGGGGCGGTGACCACGGCCGCTGGGGCGGTGACCACGACCGCTGTGGCCCACGCCTGTGGGGCTACGGCAGGTGGGACGACCGGGGGGATCGCGGCCGGGGCCACGGCCGCGGCTTCGCCCACCAGCGGTACGACCGCTTCGGGTTCGCCCGGTACCGGCTGGACCGCGACTGCGACTGCCGCTACCGCCGCTGAACCGGCCGGCCATGACGTGGGCCCCCGGGACGGGTACTTCTCCCATCCCCGGGGGCCCACCCGTGTGCGTATTCCGTTCCGCCCGTCCCGCCGCTCAGCTGCTGTAGACGGTGAGGACCGCGCCGCTGACCTCGATACGGCGTTCCTGGAGTTTCTCCCCGCAGCGCAGCGCGGTCAGGCAACTGCGAAAGAGGGCCATCTCCTCGGCCGTGAGAACGGCCGAGGCCAGATTCAGCAGTTCGTTCAGGGCGGCCCGCGTGAGGACCGCGGGGAGTTCGCCGGAAAGCAGGACCACCGGCTCTCCGGTCCGGTGGCGGACGACGGCGGTGGCGGTCGCCCCTTGAACGACAAGCACGTGCACCCCTCTCACCGGAGGCCTCGGGCCCGCGAACTCGTCCCGAGAGTGGAGAGAATATCCCCGCACTCCCCGCTCTTTGTCCGTTCTGGGTTGCTTCACCACCACACGCCCCGTCAGAACCGGCATGGGCGGGCCCCATCGAACGCCCGGTACCGGTCAGCGGACAGCGACAATGGCCAAATCAACACCCTGCTGCACCAGATGGACCGGGCCATGGGCAGTAGACGTCCGGCGGCGATTGGCGTTGCGATGTTCGCTGCGTCGACGGGCGCCCCAGCGGGTCAGCCGGACTCGGGACCGGCCTGCGGCGGATGCTCCGCGGAACTGCGCAGGAGCGATTCGACGAGTGCCGCGACGTGCCGCCGGTCGGCTTCCGACAGCTGCTGGACGCTGGCGATGAGGGTGGCGACCTCGGGGTCGGCAGTGGCGCCGGCGCCGTCCTCGACGTACAGGTGGATCCCGCAGGCCTCCGCCGCGGCCCGGCGCACCGCCTCCAGCGGCAGCTCCAGGCCTCGTGACAGTCCCTCCAGCGTCGACTGCTGCGGCATCCGGGTCACCCGCGCGGCCGTCGCGAGGTGATGCACCGTCGACCGCGGGACCCCACCCCGGCGCGCCACATCACCGTACGACCAGCTCCGCTGCTCCAGCCGATGCCTGATCAGTTCCTGCAGTGCGTTCACCACGGGATGGATTCTTCCTGCTAGCACGTCGGTTGACCCGTCCGAGTGAGATCGAGTCTACAGCCGCCCCACCCGACCGCCCCGGACCCGCAAGCGCTCACCTGCACCTTCACCCCGGCACACCACGATGGCCGGAGCGAACTGCCGCGAAGTGCTTGCCGCCGGGCGGGCCAGGGGCTAGCGTCCATCCTCACCGGACACATCGTCCGACGGCTATGGACGTCGTGACCCGCAGCCGCCTCCGTCCGGCCGCGCCGCCGGGCTCTTCCGGGAAGGCGCTTCGCGACCCGCGATCCCCGTGGGGATCGCGCGCTCCCCCGGGCGGTTCCCTCAGGCGTCGCCAAAACTGCCCTCCCTCCTCCGGAACCCTTACCTTCAACGCTCCGGGACGCGGCACGTCACGCCCGGCGCCGGTCACGTCGGACGGAATCTAGAGGTGATCAACGCCCCCGAAACCCGGTTGCCCAAAACTGGCCGCTTTTGGCCCGTCCGATCAGGCGATAGCACCTTGTGGGCTACGTTCCCCGCATACGCGGCGGCAGATATATGCATGCTGCTTGGGTTCGCCGACGGGACGCCATCCCCGCGCAGACCGCACGTGGCGGAACCGGTGACCGATGTGTGCGCGACGAATTCCGGGAGCGCGCCCACGTGGTGTGGCCGCCGAGACGCCGACGGGCCGCGGCGTCACTGCCGTCGGCGCCCAACGGGACGCGCCCGGACCGCTCGACCCCTCGCCCATGACTCGGCGGCCACCCCCGAACCACCCCGGCCACGCGGTGCGCACGCGACCGCGGGGCCGCGACACACCCACCGGACCGGCCACGCGGAACCCCCACCGCGACCCCCTCCTCGCCCCGCTGCCACCCGGTGCCTTCCGCTCGCCGCCGAGGCAGCGATCCCTCACCGCACACTGCGGCCGGCCACCAGCGGTCCGGCCCTGCGCCGCCGCTCCCCGCGGGGGCGCGGTGCGGCCCACCGGACCGGCGGCGACTGCCGGGGGCTCATCGGCGCCTCACTCCGGGAAGGGCGACGCGTGCCTCGCCGGGTGCGCGTGCCGTGCTTCGCCCGGCGGGGGCGGGGCGGGTCCCCCCGCGAGAAGCACCGAGACCGTCGAGGGGAGGGCCGATGCGACCGCCCGGAACGGCGGGGCACGTCGTCCCGCACCGAGGGCGGAGGAAAACGGCGCAGGGTCGTCGACCGGCGCCGGGGTACGCGACGCCGGGGTACGCGGCGCGACGCGGGCCGGGTCAGCCGGAGCCCGGCTGACCCGGCCCGGACCGGTCACCGGGGCCCCGGTGACCGGCCGCGGCGCCGGTCCCGCGGCCGCGAGGGGTGCCGCCGGTGGCGGTGCCGTGGAGGGCGCCGAGGACGGCGCCGCGATGGGCCTCGGAGCCGCGCAGCGCGTGCAGCATGACCAGCATCAGCAACGGGCCCGCCAGGGCCACGGCGAGGATGAAGACCGCGCCGGGCGGTGCGCCCAGCCCGATCGCGACCGCCACCGTGGCCGCCGCGACGAGCCCGGACAGGGCGTAGCGGCGTCGGTTCGTCCTCGTCCCTTCCATCGCGACCTCCCGCGATCTCACCGACCGTCCCGCTTTTCAGCGTACGGCGGGGGTCGCCCACACCCGGGCCGCTGCGGGCAGCCATGTGGCCTATGGCTACGCCGACCGGGGCAGTGTTAGAAATAGCGGCATGGTCGACGATTTCGACCGATTCGGGGCGTACGAATGCGGTCACTGACCGGGAAGGGCCCGCGGAGCGTCGCCGGACAGGTCTTCATCCTGCAGGTGGCGATCGTCGTGCTGCTCGTCGCGTGCGGCGTGTTCGCGGTCCTCCTGCAGTCCCGGCACGACAGCGAGCGGGAGGCGGTCAACCGTTCGCTCGCGGCCGCGAGCACCTTCGCCCGCTCCCCCGGTCTGGACGACGTCCTGAAACAGCCGGACCCCTCCAGGACCCTCCAGCCGATCACCGAACTGGCCCGCAAGGAGGCCGCGGTCGACTTCATCGTGGTGATCGGCACCGACGGGATCCGCTACACGCACCCGATCCCCGACCAGATCGGCAAGCGGTTCGTGGGCACCATCGGGCCGTCCCTGCGGGGCAGGGTGCACACGGAGAGCGTGCACGGCCCCCTGGGTCAGGAAGTCCAGGCGGTCGTGCCCGTCTTCGCCCCCGTCGACGACCCGCACGGACGGGTCGTGGCGCTGGTGTCGGCCGGCATGAAGGTCAAGAACGTGACCGGCGTGGTCGTCATGCAGCTGCCGATCATCCTCGGTGCCGGAGCGGCCGCGCTCGCCCTGGCCATGGCCGGCACGGCCCTGGTCGCCGGCAGGCTGCGCCGGCAGACCCACCGCCTGGACCCGGCCGAGATGGCCCGCATGTACGAGCACCACGACACGGTGCTGCACTCCGTGCGGGAGGGCGTCCTCATCGTCGACGACGACGGGCGGCTGCTGCTCGCCAACGACGAGGCCAAACGCCTGCTCGATCTCGGCCCCGACGCCGAGGGCCGGCGGATCACCGACCTGCCGGGGCTCGACCCCGGCACCATCGAGCTGCTGACCTCCCGTCGGATGGCGACGGACGAGGTGCTCCCGGCAGGCGACCGCCTGCTGGCGGTGAGCCAGCGTCCCACCAACGGCCACGGCGGCCCCAGGGGCTCGGTCGCGACGCTGCGCGACTCCACCGAGCTGCGCGCCCTGTCGGGTCGCGCCGAGGCCGCCAGGGAACGGCTCGAGCTGCTCTATGCCGCCGGTCTGCGCATCGGCACCACCCTCGACGTGGTGCGCACCGCCGAGGAGCTGGCGCAGGTGGCCGTGCCGCGCTTCGCCGACTTCGTCACCGTCGACCTGGCCGACCCCGTGCTGCGCGGCGAGGAGCCGAGCGGTGTCGCCGGCTCCGGCTTGCGCCGCACGGCCGTGGGCGGCATCTGCTCCGACGCCCCGCTCTACCCGCTCGGCAAGCTGATCGACTTCCTGCCCTCCACCCCGCAGGCGCGGGGCTTCGGCAGCGGGCGCTCGCAGATCGTCGCCGACCTCTCCGCCGACCACGGCTGGCTCGCCCAGGAGCCGGAACGCACCGGCCGGGTCGTCGCGTACGGGATCCACTCGCTGATCGCGGCCCCGCTCAAGGCCCGCGGCATGGTGCTGGGCGTCGCCAACTTCTGGCGTTCCCAGAAGCCGGAGCCCTTCGACGAGGACGACCTCTCACTCGCCGAGGAACTGGTGGCCCGGGCCGCGATCAACATCGACAACGCGCGCCGCTACACCCGGGAGCACGCCCTGGCCGTCACCCTGCAGCGCAGCCTGCTGCCACGAGCATTGCCCGAGCAGAGCGCCCTGGACGTGGCGCACCGCTACCTGCCGGCCCAGTCCGGCGTCAGCGGCGACTGGTTCGACGTGATCCCGCTGCCGGGCAACCGGGTGGCGCTGGTCGTCGGCGACGTCGTGGGCCACGGACTGCACGCGGCCGCCACGATGGGACGGCTGCGCACCGCGGTGCACAACTTCTCCACCCTCGACCTGCCGCCCGACGAGATCCTCGGCCACCTGGACGACCTGGTCGGGCGCATCGACCAGGACGAGTCCGGCACCGGCGTCGGTGCCGGCGTCATGGGCGCCACCTGCCTGTACGCGATCTACGACCCCGTCTCGCGACGCTGCGCGATGGCCCGCGCCGGACATCATCCGCCCGCCCTGGTCGGCCCCGACGGCAGCGTGGAGTTCCCCGACCTGCCCGCCGGGCCGCCGCTGGGCCTCGGCGGCATGCCGTTCCAGACCGCGGAAGTGGAGCTTGCGGAGGGCGCCCAGCTCGTCCTGTACACCGACGGGCTGATCGAGGACCGCGCCCGGGACCTCGACGTCGGCATGGAGATGCTGAGGCAGGCTTTGGCGGCCCACCCGGACCGGTCGCCGGAGGAGAGCTGCCGGGCCGTGCTGGAGGCGCTGCTGCCGGGCCGGCCCAAGGACGATGTGGCGCTGCTCATCGCCCGTACCCGCGCCATTCCCGCCGACCACGTCGCCGCATGGGACGTGCCCGTCGACCCCGCCGCGGTTGCGGGTATGCGGTCCGCCGTGGCGGAGAAGCTGGACACGTGGGGACTGTCCGAGCTGGCGTTCGGCACGGAGCTGATCCTCAGCGAACTGATCACCAACGCGATCCGCTACGGCTCCGCGCCCCTCAGGGTGCGGTTGCTGCTGGACCGCACCCTGACGTGCGAGGTGTCCGACGGCAGCAGCACCTCGCCGCACCTGCGGCACGCCGCCACCACCGACGAGGGCGGCCGCGGGCTGTTCCTCGTCGCGCAGCTCGCGGAGCGCTGGGGCACCCGCTACACCCCCGGGGGCAAGGTGATCTGGGCGGAGCAGCCGCTGCCCGCGCGGGCGGAGCGCGCCCCGGCCGCGGGGGCGCGGCTGACGGGCGCGGTCGACGTCACGGCCGGGTGACGCGCGGCGGCGGTCACCCCACCGGCCCCGCCGCCCCCCGGGGAGCGGCGCGCCGCCTTGATCACATGCGTCGCGGCTGTTGCCATGCCGACTATGGCGACGACGCATGAGCTGACGTCACCGGATGCCCGGCCCCGTGCGCGCCACGCCGCACCGCCGCGCAGCCGCCCGCACGCAGGGGTCCTCGCGCTCGCCTCCTTGGCGGCGCTGTTCACCGTGGTCCAGCTCCTCCTGGTCGTGGCGCCCGGCATGGGCCTGGGCTGGGACGAGTCGGTCTACGTCAGCCAGGTCTCCCCCGGCATCCCCTCGGCGTTCTTCAGCGCTCCCCGCTCCCGGGGCGTGCCGGCCCTCGTGGCACCGGTGGCGCTGCTGACCACGTCGACCCTGGCGCTGCGGGTCTACCTGGCGGTCCTGTCGGGCGCCACGCTGTTCCTGGCCCTGTGGCTGTGGCGGCCGCTGCTCGGCACCAAGGTGGTGGCCCTGGCCGGGCTGCTCTTCACCGGGCTGTGGGTGACCCTGCTGTACGGCCCGCAGGCGATGCCCAACCTCTGGGTCGCGCTGGTCGCCCTGATCGCGGTGGGCTGCTACCTGCGCGCGGCCGCGCCGGGACACACCGGCCGGGGCGTGCTCGCCGGCCTGGCCGCGGCGTTCGCCGCGCTGACCCTGCTGCGGCCGCACGACGCCGCCTGGCTGGCCCTTCCCCTGGGTGTGGCCGCGCTCTTCCTGCGCGGCCGGCGCCGCCTGGTCCTGCTCGCGGTCATCGCCGCCGGGGTGCTGCTGGGCGGCGCCCAGTGGGTCGTCGAGGCGTTCACCGCCTACGGCGGCATCCTCGCCCGGATGGACCGCGCGAACGCGATCGAGGGCGGGCTCGGCTGGCACCTGGCCTTCGCCGACCAGCTCAGCACCCTGGACGCCTCCCACACGCTGTGCCGCCCCTGCGACGCCGTCTGGCAGCACAAAGGTGACGCCGTGTGGTGGTTCGCCCTGCCCGTCCTGGTGGCGGCCGGAGTGGCCCTCTCGCCGCGACGGGAGGGGCAGGCGCCCGGGGCGGGATACCTGCCGGCGGCGTGCGGCCTGTCCCTCGCGCTGCCCTATCTCGTCCTCATCGACTATGCCGCTCCGCGCTTCTTGCTCCCCGCGTACACCCTGCTCGCCCTGCCCGCCGCCCAGTGCCTCGTCCTGCTGCCCCGGCGGGTACGGCCGGGGCTGCGGCCGGCCGTCACCGGCGCCGTGGTGGCAGCGGTGCTGGCGCAACTCGTCACCCAGCAGATCGTGCTGCACCGTGCGGTGCGCGTCTCGACCATCGGCAACGACGACTACGCCCGCATCGCCGCGGAACTGAACCGGCTGGGGGTGCGCCCGCCGTGCCTGGTCACCGGGCCGATGGCCACGCCGGTCGGCTACCAGGCGCGCTGCGCCTCCGGCCAGACCGCCGGGAACAACGAGAACATGACCCCGGACGGCATCCTGCGGCTGGCCCGCACCCAGCCCGTCGCGGTCCTGACTCCCCCGGGCGGGCACCCGCCCGCGTACGCGCGTGACTGGCCCTACCGGCCGCTGCCCGGGCTCTCCTACCACCCGGGCTACCGCGTCCACCTCTCGCCCAGGTGACGCGGAACGTGGCGTCCGGGGGTCCCGTCGCCTGAATAATGGGCGGATGATCCCGGACGCCCACCTGCCCTCCCCGCTGGTCGAGCTCCGCGGCGACGAACGGCTGACCGGGCGCGGTCTGCGGATGCTGGTCAAGCGAGACGACCTGATCCACGCCGACCTGCCCGGCAACAAGTGGCGCAAGCTCCACCTGAACCTGCGGGCCGCCCTCGACGGCGGCCACCGCCGGCTGCTCACCTTCGGCGGGGCCTACTCCAACCACCTGCGCGCCACCGCCGCCGCGGGCCGGCTGCTGGGCATCGCCACCACGGGTGTCGTGCGGGGCGACGAGCTGGCCGGACGCCCGCTCAACCCCTCGCTGGCGCAGGCGGCCGCGGACGGGATGCGGCTGCACTTCCTCGACCGGGCCACCTACCGCCGCAAGAGCGAGCCTGAGGTCCTCGCCGCCCTCCTGGATCGCCTGGGCCCCGCCTACGTCGTCCCCGAGGGCGGCAGCAACGCGCTCGCCGTACGGGGCTGCGTGGCGCTCGGCGAGGAACTGCGCGGACGGGCGGACGTCGTGGGCGTGGCGTGCGGGACGGGCGGCACCCTGGCCGGCCTGGCGGCCGGGCTGGACCCGGGACAGCGGGCCATCGGCTTCCCGGTGCTCAAGGGCGGCGGATTCCTGGCCGGGGAGGTACGCCGGCTCCAGGAAACGGCCTTCGGCGGGCCGCGCGGCAGCTGGCGGCTGGACGACCGCTTCCACCACGGCGGCTACGCCCGCGTCCCGCCCGGGCTCCGGGTGTTCGCGGAGGACTTCGGCGCGCGCCACGGCTTCGTGCCGGACTCGGTGTACGTCGCGAAGATGCTGCACGGGTTGTTCTCACTGGCGCATGAGGGTGCCTTCGCCCCCGGGACCACGCTCGCGGCCGTCGTGACCGGGCGGCCGACCGGTTAGCCTTGCTGGCATGATCCGAGCCGCGACCCCTGGCGACGTCCCCGAGATCCACGCGATGATCCGCGAACTCGCGGAGTACGAGCGGGAGCCGGACAGCGCGCGGGCCACCACGAGTCAGCTTCACGACGCGCTCTTCGGCCCGGATCCGGCCGTCTTCGCGCTCATGGCCGAGGACGACACCCTGGGCGCGCCCGTGGGCTTCGCGCTGTGGTTCCGGAACTTCTCCACCTGGACCGGGACCCACGGTGTCCACCTGGAGGACCTGTACGTGCGCCCCCATGCGCGCGGCGGCGGCCACGGCAAGGCGTTGCTCGCCGCACTGGCCTCGATATGCGTCCAACGGGGCTACGAGCGCTTCGAATGGTCCGTGCTGGACTGGAACGAGCCGTCCATCGCCTTCTACCGTGCGATGGGCGCCCGCCCCCAGGACGGATGGACGGTACAACGGCTGACCGGCGAGCCGCTTCGCGCCCTCGCTGAGCAGGCACGTATCAACGAAGCGACATCTCTTTCGAATTGAGACCCCGGACCACTAGCCACGTTGCGTGCGCATGCGCCTACTATGGGTGACAGCCGCGGAGTGCCGGTCAGGGCTCATCCACGGCGGCGGCCGTGCTCCGTCCGGGCGACACCGGGGCACGGATCGCGGTAGCGTCGCTGGCGAACCGAACCAGATCAGTGCAATGCCGATGAGGGCAGTGCGTGTGCCACCTTGGAGGTGAGGGTGTCCCAGATCGCAGGCGAGCCCGGGTCGAAGGACTTCGTCGAGGTCCGGCTGCCCGCGGCGGGGGCCTACCTGTCGGTGCTGCGTACGGCGACGGCAGGGCTGGCGGCCCGCTTGGACTTCACCCTCGACGAGATCGAAGACCTGCGCATCGCCGTGGACGAGGCGTGCGCCATCCTGCTCCAGCAGGCGGTCCCGGGGTCCGTGCTGAGCTGCGTCTTCCGCCTGGTCGGGGACGCCTTGTGGGTGACGGTGTCTGCGCCCACGACCGACGGCCGCGCCCCGGAGCGCGACACCTTCGCCTGGACGGTGCTGTCGGCACTGGCCGGCGAGGTGGACTCCAGCGTGGCCGATGACAAGACCGTGAGCATCGCCCTGCACAAGAAGCGCGGTGCAGGACCGGGACAGCTGTAACGGGGGAATCGCCGTGAACGATCTGGAAGGCAGCACCCCTGGGGTGCGGGGCCGCCCCGTACCCGCCCCTGCGGCGCGTCACGAGGCGCGGCCGCATCCCGGTACCGGACCCGTGGCCGGCCTCGGGAGCAGTGACGCGACCGGGCAGACGGATCAGGTGGATCGGGCGGATCGCATGGCGCAGGAGCAGCAGCAGGAGCAGGGCGCGCAGCCGCAGCCGCAGATGCAGCAGGAGCAGGGCGCGCAGCCGCAGGAGCAGCACGGGCACCACGAGTCCAACGACCGGGCCGGGGCCCGGGCGCTCTTCGTGGAGCTCAGCAAGCTCCCGCCCGGTTCCCCGGAGCGTGCCGAACTGCGCAACCGGCTGGTCCGCATGCACCTGCCGCTGGTCGAGCACCTCGCCCGGAGGTTCCGCAACCGGGGTGAGCCGCTCGACGACCTGACCCAGGTCGCCACGATCGGGCTGATCAAGTCCGTGGACCGCTTCGACGTGGAGCGCGGGGTGGAGTTCTCCACCTACGCCACCCCGACCGTCGTCGGTGAGATCAAGCGGCACTTCCGCGACAAGGGCTGGGCGGTGCGCGTCCCGCGCCGTCTGCAGGAGCTGCGGCTGGCCCTGACGACGGCGACCGGCGAGCTCTCACAGCGGCACGGGCGCGCCCCGACGGTGCACGAACTGGCCGAGCACCTGAAGATCACGGAGGAGGAGGTCCTGGAGGGCCTCGAATCCGCCAACGCGTACAGCACACTCTCGCTGGACGTGCCCGACACCGACGACGAGTCGCCGGCCGTCGCCGACACCCTCGGCGCGGAGGACGACGCGCTGGAGGGCGTGGAGTACCGCGAGTCGCTCAAGCCGCTGCTGGAGCAGCTGCCGCCGCGCGAGAAGAAGATCCTGCTGTTGCGCTTCTTCGGGAACATGACGCAGTCGCAGATCGCCCAGGAGGTCGGCATCTCCCAGATGCACGTCTCCCGGTTGCTGGCCCGCACCCTGGCCCAGCTTCGCGACAAGCTCCTGGTCGAGGAGTGACGGCCGGGCGCAGGTGACGGCGGCGCCGGTGGGCGCCGCGGTTCACTGCTCGGCCGTGCGCCCGATCCCCAGGGCGTCGGTGGCCGCGGGGTGGACGAGGAGTACCAGCTCGGCGATCGCGGCCGCGCCCAGGGCGGCGCCCGCGGCGATCACAGCGCCGCCCGCCTGCACCATGGACCAGGCGACGGGGAGCGCCACGAGCTGGATGATCAGCGCGGGCCCGCGGCTCCAGCGGCGCGCCCGCCACAGACCGTAGGCCGCGGCCAGCGGCATGACCGCCAGGGCGAGGACGGTGACGCCGCCGGCCTCCGCCTGGCGCGGGCTGTCCGGGTCGCCGAGGATCCCCAGGACCAGCATCGCGATCCCCCACGCCGCCAGGGCGGCGCCTTCCAGTGCCGCGACCGCGGCCGCCGCCGCGAGGCGGTGCGTACGGCCCGGCAGCGTCGCGGGCTTCTCGTTGCCACTCACCCCAGCAGGGTAGCCGCCGTACCCGGGCCCCAGGGGTACGGCCCGGTACCGCCCGGTAGGTACGCTGGCGGGATGCGCGCCCTCCTCGTGGTCAACCCAGCCGCCACCACCACCAGCGCCCGGACGCGTGACGTCCTCGCGCACGCGCTCGCCAGCGACCTGAAGCTGGAGGTCGCCGCGACCGAGTACCGCGGTCACGCCCGCGATCTCGCGCGGCAGGCCGCGGAGGGCGGGGAGATCGAGCTGGTCGTCGCCCTGGGCGGGGACGGCACGGTCAACGAGGTGGCCAACGGGCTGCTGCACAACGGCCCCGACCCGGACGGCCTGCCGAAGCTCGCGGTGGTGCCCGGCGGGTCCACGAACGTCTTCGCACGGGCCCTGGGGCTGCCGAACGACGCAGTGGAGGCCACCGGTGCGCTGCTGGACGCGCTGCGCCGGCGCAGCTCCCGCACGGTCGGCCTGGGCCTGGTGAGCGGCACCCCGGGCACCGAGGACGAGGGGGTGCCGGCGCGCTGGTTCACCTTCTGCGCCGGGCTGGGGTTCGACGCGGGTGTCGTCGGGCGGGTGGAGCAGCAGCGCGAGCAGGGCAGACGCTCCACCCACGCGCTCTACATACGCCAGGTTCTGCGCCAGTTCCTGGCCGAGCCCAGCCGACGCGCCGGCGCGATCACGCTGGAGCGGCCGGGCGAGGACCCGGTGACGGACCTGGTGCTGGCCATCGTCTGCAACACCGCGCCCTGGACCTATCTGGGCAATCGGCCCGTCTACGCCTCTCCGCGGGCCTCCTTCGACACCGCCCTCGACGTGCTCGGACTCTCCCGGCTGTCCACCGCGGCGGTGGCCCGCTACGCCACCCAGTTGCTGCTGTCGACGCCGGAGCGCGGGCCCGAGGGCAAGCACGCGACCTCCCTGCACGATCTGACGGACTTCACCTTGCAATCGCAGGCGCCACTGCCCTTCCAGGTGGACGGAGACCACCTCGGACTGCGAACGAGCGCAACCTTCACAGGCGTTCGCCGTGCACTGCGTGTGATTGCGTAAGTAGAAGCCCACAAAGTCCTTTCACTCGAACGTTTAGGCTGCCCTACACCCCATGGAAGTACGGCTGTGACGGAGCCGACACCGAGGATTCAAAAAAAACTTTCTGGAAGGGGTTGTATCCGCAGCCCAGGTTTGCGAGGCTCTTCCTGGCGATCGGGACAGCCGCTCATCGGGCGTCCTCGACAGCCGGAATCCTCACCACTTCCCATCGGGACCGCACCAGGAGACTGGGCGATGTCCCGTGTCGTGTCCGAGGATTCGTGAAAGCGTTCACATTCACAAGCAACTTGCATGCAACACAAGGAGATGGAGCAGCCATGGACTGGCGTCACAACGCCGTTTGCCGCGAGGAAGACCCCGAGCTCTTCTTCCCCATCGGCAACACCGGTCCCGCGCTGCTGCAGATCGAGGAAGCCAAGGCCGTCTGCCGCCGCTGCCCCGTGATGGAGCAGTGCCTGCAGTGGGCGCTGGAGACCGGCCAGGACGCCGGCGTGTGGGGTGGCCTCAGCGAGGACGAGCGTCGCGCGATGAAGCGCCGCGCCGCCCGCAACCGCGCCCGCAACGCCAGCGCCTGACGCACTCGCTTACCCCCGAACCGCAGCGCGCAGCACCTGCGAACCGCGCAGCATCACGACGCGAAGAGCCCCGGCCGCTCCCCGAGCAGCCGGGGCTCCCGCGTTCCCCCGGCCGGCTCCGGCGCCGGCTGCGGGGAAGCGTCAGTCCTCCAGGGTGAGTTCCAGAACGACCTTCGTTCCACGGCCTTCGGCCGGGACCATGTCGAAGGTTCCGCCCAACTCCCCCACCACCAGGGTCCGGACGATCTGCAGCCCCAGGTTGCCCGCCCGCTGCGGGTCGAACTCGGGGGGCAGGCCGCGCCCGTCGTCCCGCACCGCGATCCCCAGCTTCCGCCCGCGCCGCTCGGCGGCCACCTCGACGGTGCCTTGCTCGCCCGGCCCGAAGCCGTGCTCGAGGGCGTTCTGCAGCAGCTCGGTGAGGACCATGGACAGCGGGGTGGCCACCTCGGCCGTCAGGATTCCGAACCGCCCGCTGCGGCGCGTGGTCACCTTGCCCGGGGAGATCTCGGCGACCATCGCCAGCACCCGGTCGGCGATCTCGTCGAACTCCACGCACTCGTCGAGGTTCTGCGACAGCGTCTCGTGCACGATCGCGATCGAGCCGACCCGGCGCACGGCCTCCTCCAATGCCTCCCGGCCCTTGTCGGAGTCCATCCGGCGGGCCTGCAGCCGCAGCAGCGCCGCGACCGTCTGCAGGTTGTTCTTGACCCGGTGGTGGATCTCCCGGATGGTGGCGTCCTTGGTGATCAGCTCGCGCTCCCGGCGGCGCAGCTCGGTCACGTCCCGCAGCAGCACCAGGGAGCCGTTGTGCGTGCCCTTGGGGCTCAGCGGGATCGCGCGCAGTTGGATGACGCCGCCGTTGCCCTCGATCTCGGTCTCCCGCGGCGCCTTGCCCCCGGCGACGGTGACCAGTGCCTCGTGGCTCTTGGTCCGCGAGGGCGCGAGGTCCGCGGAGACCGCACCCAGGTGGTGGCCGACGAGGTCGGCGGCCAGGCCGAGCCGGTGGTAGGCGGAGAGCGCGTTGGGGCTGGCGTACTGGACGACGCCCTCGGCGTCGAGCCGGATCAGGCCGTCGCCGACGCGCGGCGAGGCGTCCATGTCCACCTGCTCGGAGGGGAACGGGAAGCTGCCCGCCGCGATCATCTGCGCCAGGTCGGAGGCGCTCTGCAGGTAGGTGAGCTCGAGACGGCTGGGGGTCCGCACGGTGAGCAGGTTGGTGTTGCGGGCGATGACCCCGAGGACCCGGCCCGCACGGCGCACGGGGATGGACTCGACCCGGACCGGGACCTCCTCGCGCCACTCCGGGTCGCCCTCCCGGACGATCCGGCCCTCGTCCAGTGCCGCGTCGAGCATCGGGCGGCGGCCGCGCGGCACCAGGTGGCCGACCATGTCGTCCTGGTACGAGGTCGGGCCGGTGTTCGGCCGCATCTGCGCGACCGATACGTAGCGGGTCCCGTCACTGGTCGGAACCCAGAGCACGAGATCCGCGAACGAGAGGTCGGAGAGCAGTTGCCACTCCGATACCAGCAGATGGAGCCACTCGAGATCGGAGTCGTCGAGATCCGTGTGCTGGCGTACGAGATCGTTCATGGAGGGCACGCAAATGAGCGTACCCGCGCTCATGGCGGACGCTGCCACCCATTCCCCACAAAGGCCTTCGACGACCTATGATCTGACTGCATCATCTTATGGACAGGCACTAGTGGTCTAGTCCAGAATTGGCGAACAACCGACTTCCGTCCTTCCCGCACAGAAGGACGGAGCGAGGCCGGGGTGCTCTCTGCCCTGACTGCGCCAGGCCTCATGGTCGGCCCTCACGGACCGTGGGATCCGCACATCCCGCGCGTCACGGGCCGATGGCAGCTCCGGGCTGCGGTGCTGGGCGGGTTGAGGGTCCCGTCCCGGCGCCGCGGCCCGAAGTGGTGTCAGGGCCCCGTTCGGTGCCCCCGCCCCGGTCCGCGCCCTCCACCACCGGGTCCGCTCCGGCTCAGTGCGTCTCGGTCACCTTCGCCAGGGCGCGCGGCGCGTCCGGATCCTGGCCGCGGGCAATCGCGACCTCGTAGGCCAGCATCTGCAGCGGAAGGATCTCCAGGATCGGCTGCACCTCCTCGGCGACGCCCCCGGTGGGGAGGACGAAGCCGGCCGAGGCGGCGTCGACCGATGCCCGGTTGCCGATGACCACCAGATCGGCCCCACGGCCGCGCAGCCGGTCCAGCACGGGCTGGAGTGCCTCGCCGCCCTTGCCCTCGGTGACGATCGCGATGACCGGGAAGACGTTGTCGACCATGGCCAGCGGGCCGTGCAGCAGATCGGCGCCGGAGAAGGACAGCGCCGGGACGTAGCTGGTCTCCATCAGCTTCAGCGCGGCCTCCTTCGCGGTCGGGTAGCCGTAGCCGCGGGAGGTGAGCACCAGGCGCTCGGCGAAGCGGTAGCGCGCGGCGAGCGCCCTGACCTCGTCCTGACGCGCGAGGATCTGCTCGGCGAGCTCGGGCAGCACCTTGGCGGCGCCGCCGTCGCCGCCCCGCAGCCCCTCGACGAACAGATGGAGCGCGAGCAGTTCGGCCGTGTACGTCTTGGTCGCCGGCAGCGCCTTCTCCGGACCGGCCAGGACGTCGATGTGGAACTAGGAGACCGCCGCCAGCGGCGAGCCGGCGTTGTTGGTGACCGCCAGGGTGATCGCACCGGCCTCGCGCGCGGCCCGGGTGGAGGCCACCAGGTCCGGGGAGCCGCGCCCGACTGGCTGACCGTGACGACCAGGCAGTCCCGCAGGTCCGGTCGCGCGCCGTACGCCGTGGTGGTGGACATCGACGTCAGCCCCGCCGGTTTGCCCAGGGCCACCTCCACCAGGTACTTCGCGTACAGCGCGGCGTTGTCGGAGGTGCCGCGCCCGGTGAGCAGGACGAAGCGCGGTCCGCGTGCGGCGATCTCCTCGGCGGTCCGCCGGATCCGCGGGGCGCCCTCCCCGAGGAGGCGGCGCAGCACCGCGGGCTGCTCGGCGATCTCGCCGGCCATGATCCGGCCCGGCATCGACTGCCGGCCGGTCGTCGTCGGGGCGGACATCTCCTGGGCCTCCACGTCGGTCCGGAACGGATGGGCGGCGGCGGACCTCAGTCGCCGGCCTCTCTTCCCGCGATGACCTCCGCTGCCGCCCGCCCGCACACGCGGGCGGCGCCATGGGTCGCGATGTGCAGCGCGCCGGAGGGCGGCGCCTGCGGTACGCCCATCTCCACCACCACCGTGTCCGGGCGGGCGGCGAGCAGTGCGCCCAGCGCCTCGGCCATCCAGGGGTGGCGGTGCACATCACGCACCACTGCGACGATCCTACGAGCCCCCGCCGCCCTCAGCACCTGTGCGGTCAGGGCGTCGCCCTGGCGAAAACCGCCGGTCACCGTGCCCGGGAGGAGCCGGTCGAGTTCGGCGGCGACGCCCCACGGGGTCGCGTCGCCGACGGCGATGTTGGCGACCGGGGTGAAGGCGGCCACGTAGGGCGCCTCGGTGATCGGCCGGTAGCCGTCGGTGCGCGTCACCCGCAGCGCGCGGCGGGCCGCGGCCAGACCGATCCCGGGATCCGGCGCCGCGGTCGTCCGCGCGGCGCGGTGCTCGGCGGCCCAGGCGGCCAGGCGCCGCACCCGTGCGGCCGCGTCGGCGAGCCGCACCCTGGGCAGCGCGCCGTCGCCTACGGCGGCGACGATGGCGTCGCGCAGGGCGACCACCGTCTCCTCCTCGGCGAGGCCGCCGCCCACGCAGATGGCGTCGGCGCCGGCGGCGAGCGCCAGGACGGTGCCGCGCTCGACACCGTACGTGTCGGCGATGGCGCGCATCTCGATGCCGTCGGTGACAATCAGGCCGTCGTAGCCCAGTTCGTCGCGGAGCAGTCCGGTCAGCACGGCGGGGCTGAGGGTGGCCGGGCGGTCCGGGTCGAGGGCGGGCACGAGGATGTGCGCGCTCATCACGGCCTTGCTGCCCGCGGCCAGGGCGGCCCGGAACGGCGCGAGTTCACGGGCGTGCAGGGTGCCCGGGGTGACGTCCACCCGGGGCAGGGCGTGGTGGGAGTCGACGGAGGTGTCGCCGTGGCCGGGGAAGTGCTTGGTGCAGGCGGCGACCCCGGCGGACTGCAGGCCCTCGACGTACGCCGCGGTGTGCCGGGCGACCAGCGCCGGCTCGGAGCCGAAGGAGCGCACGCCGATGACCGGGTTGCGGGGGTCGGAGTTGACGTCCGCGGAGGGCGCCCAGTTGAGGTTGACGCCGCACTCGGCCAGCCGGCGGCCGAGTTCGGCGGCGACGGCGCGGGTCAGGGCGGTGTCGTCGACGGCGCCGAGGGCGAGGTTGCCGGGGAAGGAGGAACCGCCGCGGGCCTCCAGCCGGGTCACGTCGCCGCCCTCCTCGTCGGCGGCGATCAGGACCTCGGGCCGTACGGCCCTCAGTTGCGCGGTGAGCGCGGCGAGTTGGCCGGGCGACGCGATGTTGCGGGCGAACAGGGCCACGGAGCCCAGTCCCTCGGCGAGCCTGCGCAGCAGCCACTCGGGGGCGGTGGTGCCGTGGAAGCCCGGCTGCAGGACGGTCAGGGCGTCGCGGACGAGGGCCTCGGTGTCCGCGGCGCCGTCGTGGGTCTGGCTCAAGGTCCCGGTCATCCCTTCACCGCCCCGGCGGTCAGTCCGGCGGCGACCTTGCGCTGCACGATCAGGAAGAAGACCACCACGGGCACGCCCATCATGGTCGAACCGGCCATCATCGGCGCGTAGTCCGTGCCCCGCGAGGTGACGAAGTTGCCCAGCCACACGGTCGCCGTCTGGTGCTCCTGGCTCATGATGAGCATCGCGTACAGGTACTCGTTCCAGGCCTGGATCAGCGCGTAGATGGAGGTGGCGACGAGTCCCGGGGCGAGCAGCGGCACCATGACCCGGAAGAACGCGCCCATGCGGGTGCAGCCGTCGACCATGGCCGACTCCTCCAGTTCCTTGGGGATGTTGACGATGAAACCGCGCAGCGTCCACACCGTGAAGGGCAGCACGAAGGTCAGGTAGGTGACGATCAGCCCGGTCAGTCTGTCGATCTGGTCGATCTGGTTGAGCAGCAGGAAGACCGGGATGATCATCGCCACGAGCGGCACCATCTGCACGGCGAGGATCGCGACGATCACCGCTTTGCGGCCGCGGAAGGCGAAGCGGGAGATGGCCAGTGCCGCCAGCAGCCCGATCACCAGGCCGAGGCCGACGGTGGAGCCGGCGACGACGAGACTGCGGCCCACCGCACCCCAGAAGTCGCCGACGTCCAGGGCGTCGGCGAAGTTCTGGAAGGACAGGCTGGTCGGGAAGAACTTGGGGTCGGGGTCGATGGCGTCCTTCGCGGGCTTGAACGCGGTGTTGAGCATCCAGTAGACCGGGAAGCCGCAGACCACCACGATCAGCAGGCCGATCAGGTTGTAGACCGTCCGCCCCCTGCGCCGGGGCCGCCGGGTGGCGCGCGCGGCCGCAGCGGCCGCCGGCGCCCTCTCGGTGGGAGCCGTGTCGAGCATGGTCGTCACTCCACCTCTCCGATCTTCAGCATCTGGCGCATGTAGACGGCCATCACCCCGAGCAGCAGCAGCACCGTGACGACGGCGATGGCCGCGCCCGCGTCGTAGTCGTTGGAGACGAAGGCCTGGTCGTAGGAGTAGGTGGTGAGCACCTGGTAGGCGGGTTCGGGATGCCCGTCGCGCATCAGGAAGACCTGCGGGAAGACGCCCATGTCCCAGATGACCGACAGCGTCGTCAGCATGACGATGATCGGCCTCAGCAGCGGCAGGGTGACGTGCCGGAAGACCTTGGCCGGCCCGGCGCCGTCCATGCGGGCGGCCTCCTCCAGCTCCCTGGGCACCTGGGTGAGGCCGGCGTGCAGGGTGATGGCGACGAACGGGATGGCGCCCCACACCACCATGAGGGTGATGACGAGGAAGCCCTGCTTGGTGTCGGTGAACCAGTTGTGGCCGCTGAAGTCGGCCCCCGGCAGCCGGCTGAGCAGCCAGTTGAGGACCCCGTAGTCGCTGTCGAACATCCACTTGAAGACGGTGATGGCGACGACCACGGGCATCGCCCAGCTCGCCACCAGCACGATGTTGAGCAGCGCCTTGACCCAGGGCGAGACCCGCTGCATCAGCAGCGCGACGCCCATGCCGACGACGAGCGTGAGCAGCACCGCCGCGAGGGTGAACAGCAGCGTGCGCAGGACGACGCCCCAGAAGACCGAGTCCCCCAGGACACGGGTGTAGTTGGCGAATCCCTGCCACTGCCCGGGCAGCCCCTGCCAGAGCTCCGCCTGCCCGAACTGCTTGAAGGACAGGACGACCAGCCGGACCAGCGGATAGCCGAGGACCAGCAGCAGGACGCCGATGGTCGGGGCGAGCAGGGTCCACGGCAGCACGGCACCGCCGAAGCGGCGGGGCCCGCGGCCCGCTGCCGCCCGCCGCGGGGGCGGCACCTTCTCCAGCGGTGTGTCAACGGCACTCAACATGGCTCCTCGGGTACTCCGGTCCCCGGCGGCGCGCCGGGGCCGGCCGCCATGGGGCGGCCGGCAGGCGTCGGTCACTGTGCTGCCGCGTGCCGGTCAGCCCGCGTTGATCACCGCGTTGATCTGGTCGTCCGCGGACTTGGCCGCGTCCTCGATCGAGGCCTTGTCGACCGCGATGTCGTTCAGCATGTTCTGCAGGATCTGCTTCTTCTCGACCTGCAGCCAGCCCGGGGCGGTCGGGACGAACCAGGTGTTCTCGTTGGCCCGGGCCGAGGCGGCCGTCGCCGGGTCGTCCTTCAGCGGGGCGAGCAGCGACGTGGCGTTGGGCAGGTTGCCCTTGGCGACGAGGACCTTCTGCGCGGCGCTGTCGGTGAAGCCGTCGATCCAGTCGGCGGCGAGGTCCTGCGCGGCGGACTTGGCCGGGATGACCAGGTCGGAGCCGCCGATGAAGTTCGGCAGCAGCTCGCCGTTCGGGCCGGGCAGCGCGAAGGTCTCCAGATTGTCCTTGAGCTTGCCGGTCTTGTCGGTCTTCGGGTCGGCGGCGGCACCGCCCTCCCAGCTGGCGCCGTAGATGAGCGCGGACTTGCCCTGGCCGTAGACGATGTAGCGGTCCGACTCGTCCTTGTTCTTGTCGCCGTGGAAGTACGTGTCCAGCACGGACTTCCAGGTCTTCAGCCCCTCGATGGACTTGGGGTCGGAGAGGGTGGCGGTCCACTTGCCGCCGTCCTCCTTGGCGACGTCGCCGCCGGCGTCCTTGACGAACGCCAGAGCGGTGTACCAGTCGCGGCTGGGCTGGTACCAGGCGGAGAACTTGCCGCCGTTCTTCTGCTGGATCTTGTCGAGTGCGGCGGTCAGTTCGGCCCAGGTGGTCGGCGCCTTGGTGACGCCGGCCGCCCTGGCGACGTCCTTGCGCCAGGTGCCGACGCGGGCGCCGGCGTAGTAGGGCACGCCGTAGGTCTTGCCGTTGTACGTCACCGAGCCCTCGAGGGCGGCCAGCCAGTCGCCGGAGTTTTCGAACCTGCTCTTGTCGATGGACGCGAAAGCGCCCTTGACCAGGTAGCCGAGCGTCTCGGTGTTGCCCATCTCGACGACGTCGGGCACCTTCTTGGTGGCGAGGACGGCGTCGAGCTTCTGGTTCTTGGCGGTCCACTCGTAGTACTCGTGGCGGATTTTGACGCCCTTGTGCTTGGCCTCGAAGGCGTCGTCCGCCTGCTTGACCAGCTCCGGCCAGTTCTTCTGTGCGTCGACCGTCAGCCAGACGGTGATCTCCTCGGGCGCCGAGGCCTTACCGGAGCCCTTGTCGTCCGAACCGCAGGCCGCAACGCCGGCGACCATGACGGCGACACCGATCGCCGCGATCAGCTTGCGCTTCACAACACCCTCCCCAGGGCAGTGAATCCAATGGTGTAGACCAGTGCCCGAAGCTTGGCCTAGACCTTTGGGGGTGTCAAGGGTGTATAAGAGCACCGGACGCGTCCGTTACCGGACCGACATCTGGGCTCGTAACGCGATATGGGCCCTGGCCGTGCCACCATTGAGCCGCGAATGACGGAGGAGCCGGTGACGGCAGCACGACAGCACTCGGGAGCAGGGGCGATGGGGACCGACGGCGACGCCGGCGCGGCGGTGACACAGACCGCGGAGGCGACCGGGGCCGCGGCCGGGCGGACCGCACGGGTGCCCAAGTACTACGGCCTCAAGCGCCATCTGCTCGAACTGACCAGGACGATGCCCCCCGGCTCCCCGGTGCCGCCCGAGCGCACCCTGGCCGCCGAGTTCGACACCTCGCGGACCACCGTGCGGCAGGCGCTGCAGGAACTGGTGGTCGAGGGGCGGCTGGAGCGCATCCAGGGCAAGGGAACCTTCGTCGCCAAGCCCAAGGTCTCCCAGGCGCTGCAACTCACCTCGTACACCGAGGACATGCGCGCCCAGGGGCTGGAGCCGACCTCCCAGCTGCTCGACATCGGCTACATCACCGCCGACGACCGGCTGGCCGGACTGCTGGACATGAAGGCGGGCGGCCGCGTGCTGCGCATCGAGCGTCTGCGCCTGGCGAACGGCGAGCCGATGGCGATCGAGACCACCCACCTGTCCGCCAAGCGCTTCCCCGCACTGCGGCGCAGCCTGGCGAAGTACACCTCGCTCTACACCGCGCTCGCCGAGGTCTACGACGTCCGGCTCGCCGAGGCGGAGGAGACCATCGAGACCTCGCTCGCCACGCCGCGTGAGGCGGGCCTGCTGGGCACGGACGTGGGGCTGCCGATGCTGCTGCTGTCCCGGCACTCGATCGACACCGGTGGCGAGCCGGTGGAGTGGGTGCGCTCGGTCTACCGCGGCGACCGCTACAAATTCGTGGCGCGCCTGCAACGACCGTAACCGCCGCACTGTTCCCGGGCCTTGCGATCGTTTCCATACCGCAATGCGAGCAGGTAGTGACGCACCTCCCGTCCTGACCCTAGATTTCCTGCGCATTACACAGGAGTAAGAGATCAGGACGGAGCCGTAGCAATGTCCGAACCATCCGGAACCTCCGGGCGACCACCGGTGGTCACCCCCACCCGAGTGATCGCCGGTGTCTGCCTCGTCATCCCCTTCGTCGCCATGCTCTGGGTCGGCTCGTACGCGAAGCTGACCCCGCAGTTCATCGGCATCCCCTTCTTCTACTGGTACCAGATGCTGTGGGTGTTCCTGTCCTCCGGACTGACGTACGTCGCGTACGTGCTGGTCCGCCGTGAGGAGCAGGCACGGAAGGAGGCGGCGAAGTGAAGGACGGGGTCAACGGCGTCGCACTCGCCGTCTTCATCTTCTTCTTCCTGATCGTCACGGTCCTGGGCTTCCTGGCCGCGCGCTGGCGCAAGGCCGAGAACGCGCTGCACCTCGACGAGTGGGGCCTGGGCGGCCGCAGCTTCGGCGGCTGGATCACCTGGTTCCTGCTGGGCGGCGACCTGTACACGGCCTACACCTTCGTGGCGGTGCCCGCCGCGGTCTACGCGGCCGGCGCGTCCGGCTTCTTCGCCGTGCCGTACACGATCCTGGTCTACCCGCTGATCTTCACCTTCCTGCCGCGGCTGTGGTCGGTGTCGCACAAGCACGGCTACGTCACCACCTCCGACTTCGTGCGGGGGCGCTTCGGCTCCAAGGGCCTGTCGCTGGCGGTCGCGGTCACCGGCATCCTCGCCACGATGCCGTACATCGCGCTGCAGCTGGTCGGCATCCAGGCCGTGCTGGACGTGATGGGCGTCGGCGGCGGCGAGTCGTCCAACTGGTTCGTCAAGGACCTGCCGCTGCTGCTCGCCTTCGGTGTGCTGGCCGCCTACACGTACTCCTCCGGCCTCCGGGCGCCCGCGTTGATCGCGTTCGTCAAGGACACGCTGATCTACCTCGTCATCGCGGTGGCGATCATCTACATCCCGATCAAGCTGGGCGGCTTCGACGACATCTTCGCCAAGGCCGGCGACGCCTACGCCCAGGTCAACCCGGCCACGGGCAAGCCCCGCGGAGCGCTCGCCCCGGGTGACAACGCGCAGTGGGCGTACGGGACGCTGGCACTGGGCTCGGCGCTCGCGCTGTTCATGTACCCGCACTCCATCACCGCCGTGCTCTCCAGCCGCAGCCGTGACGTCATCCGCCGCAACACCACCGTGCTCCCGCTGTACTCGCTGATGCTCGGCCTGCTGGCGATGCTCGGCTTCATGGCGCTGGCCAGCGGTGTCGGCGCCGGGGTCAAGGGCTACAACGGCCAGTTGGCGATCCCGCAGCTGTTCGAGAACATGTTCCCGTCCTGGTTCGCGGGCGTCGCCTTCGCGGCGATCGGCATCGGCGCGCTGGTGCCGGCGGCGATCATGTCGATCGCCGCGGCCAACCTCTTCACCCGCAACATCTACAAGGACTTCCTCAAGCCCGACGCCACCCCCGCACAGGAGACCCAGGTCTCCAAGGTGGTGTCGCTGCTGGTCAAGGTCGGCGCCCTGGTCTTCGTCCTCACCATGGACAAGACGGTCGCGATCAACTTCCAGCTGCTGGGCGGCATCTGGATCCTGCAGACCTTCCCCGCCCTCGTCGGCGGCCTGTTCACCCGCTGGTTCCACCGCTGGGCGCTGCTGGCGGGCTGGGCGGTCGGCATGGTGTACGGCACCTGGGTCGCGTACGGCGTGGCCAGCCCGTCCCAGAAGCACTTCGGCGGCTCCTCGGACACGATCCCGGTCATCGGCCAGATCGGCTACATCGGCCTGACCGCCTTCGTGCTCAACGTCGTGGTCACCGTGGTCCTCACCTTCGTCCTGCGGGCCCTCAAGGCACCCGAGGGCGTGGACGAGACCAGCAAGGCCGACTTCACGGCCGACGCCGGCGAACCGGGCGTGCGCAAGGACCTGCCGGTGGGCACCGGTCACTGACCGCTCGCACCGGCCACGAGCACGGGCCGCCGCCCTGGGACGGGGCGGCGGCCCGTCGTCATGCGGTACGGGGGCCGGCCCGGGCCCGGAAGGGGCGGCGGTACGCCCGACGGGTGGTGCCGCCCACCCGGGCGGGCGAAGGCGCTCACCGCCTCGCACAGCGCCCGCCGGCACCGGCGCGACCCCGCGATCTGCACACCTGCGCCGCCACTGTGTAACCGCATCGACACAACATCTGGTGGCGTCACGGGCAGGCGCCACTAGATGTATGCTCAACTCCGCTGTCGCCGCAGGGGAAGCCGGTGTGAATCCGGGACTGCCCCGCAACGGTGTGCGGGTGCCTGGAGGCATGCCCGCGAGTCCGAGTACCTGCCGACGGCACCGTCCGGCGCGCCGTCCGGGCGGTGAAGTGTCCGGGCCTCGCGGGTTGGGCCGGCGGACGCGCCGCGGCATGCCCTGCGCTGCCCTGCGTGCGCCCCGTCGCTCCTCCGCGTCGCTGCCGTACGAGGGAGAGAGCACACGTGACCATCGCGCCCGCCGCACCCGCCACCGCATCGGAACCCGCCTCAACCGGAGCCGAGCTGCTGCGCACCCTGACGGAACTGACCGCAGACCTCCCCGACACCGACCCCGGCCGGGTCGCCGCCGCCGCGCTGCGCGGCCGCAGCGCCGCCGCGGACGAGGCGGAACTGCGGGCGCTGGCCACCGAGGCCGCCGCCGGGCTGATCGCGGAGGACCCGCAGTACTCGCGGCTCGCCGCCCGGCTGCTGACACTCGCCATCGCCGACGAGGCGGCCGGCGAGGGCGCGGTCTCGTTCTCCGCGTCGATCGCGGTCGGCCACCGCGAGGGCCTGATCGCCGACGGCACCGCCGCGTTCGTGGCCGGGCACTCCGCCCGCCTGGACGCGCTCGTCGGCAAGGCCCTCGCCGACGGCGCCGACGACCGCTTCGGCTACTTCGGCCTGCGCACCCTGCACAGCCGGTACCTGCTGCGCCACCCGACGACCCGCCAGGTCATCGAGACCCCGCAGCACTTCCTGCTCCGCGTCGCCTGCGGCCTGGCGCAGGACTCCTCCGTCCGCTCCGTGGACGAGGTCGAGGCGCTCTACGGCCTGATGAGCCGGCTGGACTACCTGCCGAGCTCCCCCACACTCTTCAACTCCGGCACCCGGCACCCGCAGATGTCCTCCTGCTACCTGCTGGACTCCCCGCTGGACGAGCTGGACTCCATCTACGACCGCTACCACCAGGTGGCGCGGCTGTCGAAGCACGCCGGCGGCATCGGCCTGTCCTACTCCCGCATCCGCTCCCGCGGCTCGCTGATCCGCGGCACCAACGGGCACTCCAACGGCATCGTGCCGTTCCTCCGCACCCTCGACGCCTCCGTCGCCGCGGTCAACCAGGGCGGCCGCCGCAAGGGCGCGGCCTGCGTCTACCTGGAGACCTGGCACGCGGACATCGAGGAGTTCCTGGAACTGCGCGACAACACCGGCGAGGAGGCGCGCCGCACCCACAACCTCAACCTGGCGCACTGGATCCCGGACGAGTTCATGCGCCGCGTCGACACCGACGGCACCTGGTCGCTGTTCTCCCCCGCCGACGTACCGGAGCTGGTCGACCTGTGGGGCGACGACTTCGACGCCGCCTACCGCAGGGCCGAGGCCGCGGGCCTGGCCCGCAGGACCCTCCCGGCGCGCGAGCTGTACGGCCGCATGATGCGCACCCTGGCGCAGACCGGCAACGGATGGATGACCTTCAAGGACGCCTCCAACCGGACCGCGAACCAGACCGCCGAGCCCGGCCGTGTGATCCACTCCTCCAACCTCTGCACGGAGATCCTGGAGGTCACCGACGACGGCGAGACCGCCGTCTGCAACCTCGGCTCCGTCAACCTCGGCGCCTTCGTGGCCGAGGCCGCCACCGGTGAGGACGTGATCGACTGGGAGCGGCTGGACGCCACCGTCCGCACGGCCGTGACCTTCCTCGACCGGGTCGTGGACATCAACTTCTACCCGACCTCCCAGGCCGCCTCCTCCAACGAGCGCTGGCGTCCGGTGGGGCTCGGCGCGATGGGCCTGCAGGACGTCTTCTTCAAGCTCCGGCTGCCCTTCGACTCCGCCGAGGCGAAGGCCCTGTCGACGAAGATCGCCGAGCGCATCATGCTCGCCGCCTACGAGGCCTCCTGCGACCTGGCCGAGCGCCACGGCCCGCACCCGGCCTGGTCGCAGACCCGTGCCGCCCGCGGCGTGCTGCACCCGGACCACTACGACACCGAGGCGAACTGGCCCGAGCGCTGGGAGGCGCTGCGCGCCCGCGTCGCCGCCACCGGCATGCGCAACTCGCTGCTGCTGGCCATCGCCCCGACCGCCACGATCGCCTCGATCGCCGGTGTCTACGAGTGCATCGAGCCGCAGGTCTCCAACCTCTTCAAGCGCGAGACGCTCAGCGGTGAGTTCCTGCAGGTCAACTCCTACCTGGTGGCCGATCTGAAGAAGCTCGGCGTCTGGGACGCGCAGACCCGTGACGCGCTGCGCGAGTCCAACGGCTCCGTCGAGGGCCTCAACTGGATCCCCGCGGACGTGCGCGATCTGTACCGCACGGCCTGGGAGATCCCGCAGCGCGCCCTGATCGACATGGCCGCGGCCCGAACCCCGTACCTCGACCAGAGCCAGTCGCTCAACCTCTTCCTGGCCTCGCCCACCATCGGCAAGCTCAGCTCGATGTACGCCTACGCGTGGAAGCAGGGCCTGAAGACGACGTACTACCTGCGCTCCCGCCCGGCCACGCGGATCGCGCAGTCCGCCCGCGCGGCCGCCCCGATCCCGCTCCAGCAGGCGACGCCCGACGCCGACGCGATCGCCTGCTCCCTTGAGAACCCCGAGTCCTGCGAGGCCTGCCAGTGATGAGTTCCACCAAGAACCTGCTCGACCCGGGCTTCGAACTGACCCTGCGTCCGATGCGCTACCCGGACTTCTACGAGCGCTACCGCGACGCGATCAAGAACACCTGGACCGTGGAGGAGGTCGACCTCCACTCCGACGTCGCCGACCTCGCCAAGCTCTCCCCCGGCGAGCAGCACATGATCGGCCGGCTGGTGGCCTTCTT
Source organism: Streptomyces sp. ME19-03-3 (assembly GCA_033793685.1). Lineage (GTDB taxonomy): Bacteria > Actinomycetota > Actinomycetes > Streptomycetales > Streptomycetaceae > Actinacidiphila. Next base: position 92,216 of record JARAXD010000010.1, read on the forward strand.
CGCCACCGGCGACTCGATCGTGGCGAACAACCTCGTGCTGACCCTGTACAAGCACATCAACTCCCCCGAGGCGCGGCTGTACCTGTCGCGGCAGCTCTTCGAGGAGGCCGTGCACGTCCAGTTCTACCTGACGCTGCTCGACACCTACCTGCCCGATCCCGAGGAGCGCACGGCCGCGTTCGCGGCCGTGGAGAACATCCCCTCCATCCGTGAGAAGGCCCAGTTCTGCTTCCGCTGGATGGACTCGGTGGAGTCCATCGACCGCCTGGAGACCAGGGAGGACCGCCGCCGCTTCCTGCTCAACCTGATCTGCTTCGCGGCCTGCATCGAGGGGCTGTTCTTCTACGGCGCCTTCGCGTACGTGTACTGGTTCCGCTCGCGCGGCCTGCTGCACGGGCTCGCCACCGGCACCAACTGGGTGTTCCGCGACGAGTCCATGCACATGGACTTCGCGTTCCACGTCGTGGACACCGTCCGCCAGGAGGAGCCCGACCTCTTCGACGAGGAGATGGGCAAGCAGGTCACCGCGATGCTGGAGGAGGCGGTGGAAGCCGAGTTGCAGTTCGCCCACGACCTGTGCGGCGACGGCCTGCCCGGCATGAACACCGACTCCATGCGCGCGTACCTGCAGTGCGTCGCCGACCAGCGCCTGGTCCGGCTCGGCCTGCCGGCCCGCTACGGCTCGGAGAACCCGTTCTCCTTCATGGAGCTGCAGAACGTCCAGGAGCTGACCAACTTCTTCGAGCGCCGCGCCTCCGCGTACCAGGTGGCGGTCGAGGGCACGGTCTCCTTCGACGACGACTTCTGATCCGCGCGGGGCGGGGTGACGGGCGGTCGCCGCTGCCCGTGACCCCGCCCGTGCGCGCGGTCAGAACGCGGCAGCTCAGCCTAGCCACTGCGGTCGTGCCGCGACGCTCCTCTCGCGCCGGTCCACCGTTGGAGCCGGGTCTCGTGCCGGGGTGCGGCGGGAAGTGCCGCGCGGGGCGTGCGGGCCGGCGCGCACCCCGGACCGGGCGACGCCGGTCCGCGGTGCGGGCGGGCGCTCAGTCGTTCGGGACCGTGTCGTACTTCGGGGTGGACTCCGCCATCTGCTTCAGCGCGTCCTTGCGGTCCCGCTTGGAGAGCCGGTCGATGTAGAGGTAGCCGCCCAGGTGGTCGGTCTCGTGCTGCAGGCAGCGGGCGAAGAAGCCCCTGCCCTCGACGACGATGTCGTTGCCGTGCATGTCCTGGCCGCGGCAGACCGCGTAGTCGGGGCGCGGCAGTTCGGCGTAGGCGCCCGGCACGGAGAGGCAGCCCTCGTTGCCGTCGTCGAGGACGCGGCGCTCGGCCGGGAGGTCGTCGATGACCGGGTTGACCACGTGGCCGACGTGGCGGACGCCGTCGTCGTCAGGGCAGTCGTACACGAACACCCGCAGCGGCACACCGATCTGGTTGGCGGCGAGGCCGACACCCTCGGCGGCCCGCTGGCTGGCGAACATGTCGTCGATCAGCGCGGCCAACTCCTCGTCGAAGGACGTCACCGTCGTGCACGGGTGGTGCAGCACCGGGTTGCCGACGACCGTGATCGGGCGGGCCGTGCCGCGCTCGCGGTGGGCGGCCTCACGCTCCTGCGCGCCGGTGACGTCGTCGGTGAACGCGGTCTGCTCGGTCTCCTGCTGGGACATGGTCCGTCGTACGCCTTCCTGGGGCCTGCTTTGAATCCTCCCCCCGCTAAAGCAGGGGGATTCCTGGCTCACGTGGGCTGGAGACCTGCGGTCCGTCAGCTCTTACACGATCAGCACCAGCCGGGTTGAGACCAGCCCGGTTTGATGAAACAAATCTAGGAGGTGCATGTGCTGTCTTGGCTCTCGATCAGCACGGTGTACGCGCTGCTTGGTTCTCGCAACGCACCGCGATCAGCTTACCCGACGGTGTGGGCGGTCTTTCGCCCTGACGGCGAAACCCCGTTCCCTGCCCTGCTCCGCAGGGGTCCGATTCCTCCCCGACCTGAAGGCCGGGGCATCCTCGGAAGTTCCCGGTGAAGCTCGATAGCCCATCAAGGGTACGTGCCCCGCACAGTGTCAGCAGACCTCTTCGAGATCGCGCCAGTCCCTGGTGTCCGGGCTGTCGGCGACCCAGCCGTCCAGCAGACCCCGCACCAGGCCCACGGGGGCGGCGATGCCGCACTCCCGCTCGGGGGCCCACAGCGCACCCGGGGTGCGGTGGCTGAGGTGGCCCGGGTGGCCCGGCTCGCCCTGGTCGTGCGGGTCACGCGAGGCGTCGGAGCCGTCGTCGGTGGGCATCCGGCTCTCGGAGCAGGTGCGGCAGAGCAGCCGTACGGAGGACGACCAGTCCTCGGCGGCGTAGCCGGCGTCCGCGGCGAGCTTCTCCAGGGCGTCCCGGTCCGCCTCGGTCGCCGCGTCCAGCAGCACGAGCCAGGTCGGCACGGGCGAGGGCGCCCACAACTCGATCTCGTCGAAGACGGGGTACGTGCCCCCCTCGGTGGTGCGCCGCTCGCCGTGCGGGACGCCGTCGTGGAGCACGACCTCGCCCCAGCGGCGCCCCGAGGACGGCAGCGGGATGCTCAGCACCTCGATGCGCGCGGGGTCGATCCGGCGGCCCCACACCACCTCCGCCTCGCCCTCCGGGGAGAGCCGCACCGCGGAGCTGCCCAGCTCCATCGTGACGGGACCGGTCCCCTCGGCGTCGGGGCGCAGCCCGTACGCCTGCCAGGCGCGGCGGGCGAGCGGCCAGTCCTGCAGGGCTGTGGCGGCGATGCCGACGTTCCACCAGTCGGGGGCGCCGGGCGCGCGGTCCAGCAGGGCGACGGCCCGCAGGCCGGTGGTGCGGGCCTGCTCCCAGTCGTGCCGGAACTTGTGCAGCAGTGCGAGGTTGTACCAGGACTCCGAACGCCAGGGCTCCAGGTCGGCCGCACGGGTGAGCAGCGCACCGGCGTCCTCGTACCGCCCGTCGCTGATCAGCGTGAACGCCCGGTCGGTCGCCTGCCGCCAGGTGGCGGACGGGCGATGCCGTGCCCTGCCGAAGATTTTCAAGGTGTCCCGCCTGCCGTTCGCGTTCGCTGGTGCTCCACGGTGCCCCGTCCGTTCCCCCACATCCCGTGCTCAGCGGTGCTCATCAGTCCTCCTTGCCCTCGACAGGGCCTGTCACACACGGCCGGGCTCGTCGGTTTGGCAGCATCGGCGCCATGGTGCGCCACTTGAGCGCTCTGCGCCTCTGCGGGCATCCAACCATGCCCCTTGGTTCGCCCGCTCATTACCGGTGGGTCACCTGCCCGGCCCGGGCAACGACCCTGGTCAGCGCCTCCACCACACGAGGGTCGTATTCGTGCGCGGTATCGAGGCGTAACCGCTCCAGCGCCTGCAGGGCCCGGCCCGCGGCCGTACCTCCCGCGGCCATGTCCTCGTAGGCGTTGGCCGTCCGCACGATGCGTCCCGCGAGCGGCTGTTCCCGGTACGGGTCGGCCTGCCCCTCCACGATCCGCGCGACTTCCTCGGGGGCGCCCGTCCGGCGTACGACCTCCGCCCCGAGCAGGGCGATGCGGCGGCGATCCACCTGATCGAGGGACGAGGTGGCACCGCCGGGCACGGGGTCGACGAGGGAGAGCTGGCCGATGTCGTGCATCAGCGCGGCGTGCTCCAGGGCCGCCAGCGCCTTTCCGCCCAGGCCGAGTTCGCGCCCCATGGCGTGGCTGAGGGCGCTGACCCGGCGTGCGTGCCCCACCGGGGTGTAGCCGGCGAGCTCGGTGGCCCGGGCCAGCGAGGTGATGGTCTCCCGGTGGGTGGCCCGGATCACCGCGTGCCGCCGGAAGGCCGTCTGGGTCAGCAGCAGCGGCACCCCGCAGACGGGCAGCGCCCACAGGCCGGCGGCCTGCTCGGCCTGCGCCAGCACGACCCCGCCGGCGCACACGGCGGAGCCGACGCCCGGCAGGACGGCCAGTTCGTCACGGAGAACGGAGGCGAAGGGATGCCCGGCCCGGGCGGCGCCCAGCACCGCGGCCAGCACGGCGTCACAGAGGATCGTGCCGGCCAGCAGCAGGAGGGCGTAGGCCGGATGGCTGCCGCCGGCCAGCGGCTGCGCGGTCGCGGCGGCGAACGCCACGGTCAGTACGCGCCGTGCCGCCGCGTCGCGCGGCGCGCCCCTCAGCTGCCCCACGAAGGCGGCCGCCGCGGAGACCGCCACCACGACCGCCACCGCCTCGGCCGCGAGCAGCGCGTATGCCAGGGCCCCGGCGAAGGCGACGGGAGCGGCCTCGCGGCCCTCGGGCTCCGGGATCCGGTAGGCCTCGCCGACGACGACGAGCGCGCCGAACGCGGCAGCCGCTGCGGGGTCGGCGACGCCCCGCGTCGCCGTCCAGAGCGCCGCGGCGCCGCCGACGGCCAGGGCCAGCCCGTGGACGGCGAACACGACGGACGGCGTATGCCTGCGATGCCGCCGGTGGTCGGCTCCGCCGGGGCGTCCGGAGGCGCTCACGGGCGGGGCTCGGGCGTGCGGCGGGGCAGGGCCTGACGGCGGGCGTGGCGCCGGGCCTGGGCGGGGGCGAGGGCTTCCGGCTCGTCGGCGGTGACCGCCGGGTTCCAGCCCTCCCTCCGGACGGCGCGGACCAGTGCCTGCACCATGAGCGGGTCGAAGTGGCTGCCGGCGCAGCGGCGCAGTTCGCCCAGCGCGTCGTCCACGGCACGGGCGGCCTGGTAGGCGCGGGTGGAGGTCATCGCGTCGAAGGCGTCCGCCACGGCGACCAGCCGCGCGGAGGACGGGATGGCCTCCCCGGCCAGGCCGTACGGGTAGCCCGAACCGTCGAGGCGTTCGTGGTGGTGGAGGATCGCCGCGCGGGCGTCGTCGAGGAAGGCGATGCCGCGGACCATCTCGTGGCCGTAGCCGGGGTGCAGCTCGATGATCCGCCGCTCCTCGGAGGTGAGCGGGCTGTCCTTGCGCAGCACCCGGGTGGGCACGCCCAGCTTGCCGATGTCGTGCAGGATGCCGGCCAGTCGCAGCGCCTCCACCCGCTCCGGCGGCAGACCGATCTCGCGGGCGATCAGCGCCGACGCCCGGCCGACGCGCTCGCTGTGGCCCCGGGTGTAGCGGTCCTTGATCTCCACGGCCTGCACCAGCGCTCGCACCGTCGCCTGGTGCGCGGCCCGCTCACGGCGGGCCTGGTCCACGACCCAGCGCGCGATGTGCGTCGGCAGCAGGGCGAGGAGCGCGGCCACCGCGCCGTACGGGCCCTGCCAGAGCACCGCGGCCACCAGGCCCACCAAACCGAAGGTGAGGTGCGGCGCGAGCGGCTCCAGCAGGGACTCCCGCCAGGCCGGGGAGGGGGCGGTGCGCTCGGCGGTGATCAGCACGCCCGCGGTGAGGGCCGCGGAGTACAGGCAGAAGACGAGGACGGCCGCGAGCGCCGGCACCAAAAGCCCCGGCAGCCGTGCGAAGGGGCCGTCCCCGAAGGCGGCGCGCACCTGGGCCGCGGCGGCCGTCGCCAGGGCGAGCTGAGCGGCGTGCCACACGCGCCGCACCAGGCGCGGTTCACCCCGTACGGGAGCGAGCAGGCCCCCGGGCACGGCGACGAGCGCGGCCGCGCCCGGGGGAAGCAGGAGCACGGCCGCGAAGAGCACCGGGGGCAGTGACGCCCCCGTGCGTTCCCCCGCCGCGTAGAGCACCGCCAGCACGCCTGCGGTGGCCCAGCCGCTGCCCTCGTGGGGGCCCGTGACAAGGGCGCCGCACGCCGACACCACGACGACCGGGATGTAGACCCGCGCCGCCGCGGGGAGCATTCCGACAGCCCGCATCGCACGCACCCCCCGAGGCTAGGGGCGCGGCCGCCGCCCGGGGGGCGAGCGGCCGCGATTCCCGCCTTCGGGTGATCCCGGGTGACCTGCCGGCGCGGTGTGCCGGTACGGGGCGCGTCAGCCGGCCGGCGAACCCGTCGGCGCGCCGCCGCCGTCGGCCGGCTCCGGTACCGGCACCACATCGCCGGTCCGGATCAGCTCGATCCGCGTGAGCACCTTGGCGCGCAGGTCCGTGGGCACGTCGTCCCGCCCGCAGCAGCGCTTGACCAGCTTCTTGACGGCCTGCTCGAGGCCGTACTTCTCCAAGCAGGGGTGGCACTCGTCGAAGTGCTCCTTGAACTTGGCGCAGGCGTCGTCGGACATCTCGTTGTCCAGGTACTCGTAAAGGTGCTCGAGTACCTCGGAGCAGTCCGTCTCATGCGGGTTGCCGCAGCTCATGTGCCCGAGCCCTTCTCGTCTCCCGCGCCCGCCGGGACGAGCCCGCGCTCCCGCGCGTAGTCCTCCAGCATCGAACGCAGCTGCCGCCGCCCCCGGTGCAGACGGGACATCACCGTACCGATGGGCGTACCCATGATGTCGGCGATCTCCTTGTAGGCAAAGCCCTCGACGTCCGCGAGATAGACCGCGATCCGGAATTCCTCCGGGATCGCCTGCAGCGCCTGCTTCACGTCCGAGTCGGGAAGGTGGTCCAGTGCCTGCGACTCGGCGGAGCGCAGTCCCGTGGACATGTGCGACTCGGCACGCGCCAGCTGCCAGTCCTCGATCTCCTCCGTGCCGCTGCGCTGGGGCTCGCGCTGCTTCTTCCGGTAGGAGTTGATGAAGCTGTTGGTGAGGATGCGATACAGCCACGCCTTCAGGTTGGTGCCCTCACGGAACTGGTGGAAGGACGCGTACGCCTTCGCGTACGTCTCCTGCACCAGGTCCTCTGCATCGGCCGGGTTGCGGGTCATGCGCAGCGCCGCCGAGTACATCTGGTCCAGGTACTCCAGGGCGTCCCGTTCGAAGCGCGCGCTGCGCTCGACATCGGACTCCTTGGCCACCTGCACCTCAGGCACCTCGGACGGGCTGTCGTCGTTGCCGCTGACCGGACCCACCTCCTCCACGACGGTCACGGGGCCGTAAGCGGACCCCACGCCATCGGAGGATATCCCGGGCGGGATCGGAGCGCCGATCCGGTTCGCCCCGCCCGTCGACGGCCACTGCGGCCATGACAGGTACGGCGCATCGGCGCGCGCCGGGCATTCGGCTCTGACCATCCGGCTGCCTTCCTCACTGTGCGTACGTTCTTGCGTCCTTCGACGCATCGCACAACACGGGCCGCGCACCGCTCATTCCCGAAGCGGGGGCAGTTCCTCCAGCCAGCCCAGCACCCCGTCCGTGATGACGCTGAGTGCTGCCTCCTGGGTGAGGTCCGCGGACTTCGGTACGGCGAAGGCGTGGTCGCCGAACGGCACCACGACCGGCTCGTACCCCTCGGGGAACTCCTCGGGGCGGCCGAAGGGGTCGCGCTCACCCTGGAGGACCAGCAGCGGCACCCCGGCACCGGTCAGCTCGCCGGCCCGGGACTTCTCCGGCTTGCCCGGCGGGTGCAGCGGGAAGGACAGCGCCAGCACCGCGGCCGCCCCCAGTTCCGCCGCCGTACGGCAGGCCACCCGGGCTCCCGCGCTGCGGCCGCCGGCGACCACCGGCAGACCGGGCCGGGCCAGCGCCGGCCACAGCGCCCGCCACGCGGTGTCCAGGGTCTTCGGCGCGGGCGCCAGTTTCTTCCCGGCCACCCGCCAGGGCTGCTCCACCAGCGCGACCGTCCAGCCGTGCGGCGGCAGTGCCGCGGCCAGGGCCCGCAGGTCGCGGGCCTCGATCCCGCCTCCCGCGCCGTGGCCGAGCGCCACGACGGCGCGGGGGCGGCGGGCCCGGTGCCAGGTGACGCGGGCGTCTCCGGCGGGCGTCGTCACGATCTGGGTGATCTCACTCACAGCGGCCAGTCTGTCACCGGGGCGTCAGAACAGCGTCGCCTCCTCGGGCGCCTCGATCGGCTGGACCAGCTCCGGACCGTTGTTGCGGACGTTGCTCACCTCGGTCCGCACCGGGTACGCGCGCAGCAGGCCGGGCCGCGGCGGCGCGAGCAGCCCGTGCAGGTCCTCGACGTCGGTGCGCGCGGGGTCGAGCCAGGCGTCCCAGTGGTCGGGGGTGATCCACAGGGGCATGCGCGGGTGGATCTCGGCCAGGGAGCGCGGACCGCCGGGGCGCTCGTCGGCGTCGGCGAAGGGCTCGGTCTCTGCCTGCGTGGTGATGACGGTGCAGGTCACCCACCAGGCGCGAGGGTGCTCGTCCGGCAGGGTGCGGTCGCGCCAGAACTCGTAGAGTCCGGCCATCGCGAAGACCGATCCGTCAACCGGGGTGACGAAGTACGGCTGCTTGCGGGGCCGCTTGCGCTTCCCCTGCTCCTCCAGCCGGCGTTCGTCCCCGCCGGTGACCCATTCGTAGTAGCCGTCGGCCGGCAGCAGGCAGCGGCGCGAGGCGAAGGGACGGCGGTAGGAGGACTTCTCGTGGACGGTCTCGGCCCGCGCGTTGATCATCTTGACCCCGACGTCGGGTGTCTTCGCCCAGCTCGGCACGAGCCCCCAGCGCAGTGTGCGCAGCTGGCGCACGACCTCGCCGGTCTCCTTGTCGGGTCGCTCCAGCACCGCGTAGGTGCCGTCGGTGGGCGCGACGTTCCAGTTGGGGTCCAGCGCCTCGGTGGGATCCCACTGCCGCACGTCGAAGATCCCGACGAGGTCCTCGGGCCGCCGGCTCGCTGCAAATCGACCGCACATGAGTGCCAGATTGCCACGGCGCGAACCCACCCGGACGCCGTATGGTGCGGAACCGTGCAGCCCATCGACTCCCTCCTCGGCACCCAGCCCGCCCCCTCGCCCTGGCTGGTGGGCGTCACCGCGGCCGTCGCCCTGGCCGCGGTGCTGCCGCACGCCATGTGGCGGCTGTCCCGCAACGCGATCACGATCGCCCACGAGGGCGGCCACGGCCTGGTCGCCCTGCTGTCGGGACGCCGGCTGCAGGGCATCCGGCTGCACTCGGACACCTCGGGCCTGACCGTCTCCCGCGGCAAGCCGTACGGCCTCGGCATGATCCTCACCGCGGCGGCCGGCTACACCGCGCCGTCCCTGCTGGGCCTCGGCGGCGCCCTGCTGCTCGCTGCGGGGCGCATCACGGTGCTGCTCTGGGGCGCGACGGCGCTCCTGCTGGTGATGCTGGTGATGATCAGGAACGCCTACGGGGTCCTGACGGTGTTCCTGACCGGCGCCCTCTTCGTGCTGGTGTCCTGGCTGACCGGGCCCGCGGTCCAGGCGGGGTTCGCCTACCTCGTGGTGTGGTTCCTGCTGTTCGGGGGCGTGCGGCCGGTGCTGGAGCTCCAGCGCAAGCGCCGAGGCGGCGCCGCTCCGGGCTCCGACGCGGACCAGTTGGCCCGGCTGACGCACACCCCGGCGGCGCTGTGGATGCTGCTGTTCCACGCGGTGGCGCTGCTGTCGCTGCTCGGCGGCGGCCGCTGGCTGGCGGGTCTGTAACCCTTGCGAGCGGCTTACTGTTTCCTTCAGGTTTCGTCTGCTTTGTGCGCGATTCGCCTTCTCTTTGAGCCACTACGCTTGGGGCCATGACCGGTAACCCCGCGCACACCGCCCTGTGGCCCGCGCCGCTCGCGTCCGCTCCCGTCCACGCGACGGTCACCGTGCCCGGATCCAAGTCGGTCACCAATCGCGCCCTGGTGCTCGCGGCGCTCGCCTCGGAGCCGGGCTGGCTGCGCCGTCCGCTGCGCAGCCGCGACACCGTACTGATGGCCGACGCGCTGCGCGCCATGGGCGTCCAGATCGACGAGGTGGTCAACCCCTACGGCGGCGAGGCCTGGCGGGTCATCCCGGCCGGGCTGCACGGGCCGGCCACGGTCGACGTCGGCAACGCCGGCACCGTGATGCGGTTCCTGCCGCCGGTCGCCGCGCTAGCCGACGGCCCGGTGCACTTCGACGGCGACCCGCGCAGCCACGAACGACCGCTGAACGGGGTCATCGACGCGCTGCGCTCGCTGGGCGCCCGCATCGACGACGAGGGTCGCGGCGCGCTGCCGCTGACCGTGCACGGCGGCGGGGCACTGGACGGCGGCCCGGTGTCGGTCGACGCGTCCTCGTCCTCCCAGTTCGTCAGCGCCCTCCTGCTGTCAGGCCCCCGTTTCAACCAGGGCGTCGAGGTGCGGCACACCGGCCCGACGCTGCCCTCGCTGCCGCACATCAAGATGACGGTGGAGATGCTGCGGCACGCCGGCGCCAAGGTGGACACCCCGGAGAACGGCGGCGAGCCGAACGTGTGGCGGGTCGACGCGGGCGCCCTGCTCGGTGTCGACCTCACCGTCGAGCCGGACCTGTCCAACGCCCAGCCCTTCCTCGCCGCCGCGCTGGTCACCGGAGGCCGCGTGGTCATCCCCGACTGGCCGCACCGCACCACCCAGCCCGGCGACGCGCTGCGCGAGCTGTTCACCCGGATGGGTGGTTCCTGCGAGCTGACCGACGCGGGTCTGGTCTTCACCGGCTCCGGCCGGATCCGCGGCATCGACGCCGACCTGTCGCAGGTGGGCGAGCTCACCCCCGGCATCGCGGCGGTCGCGGCGCTCGCCGACTCCGAGTCCGTCCTGCGCGGTGTGGGCCACCTGCGACTGCACGAGACCGACCGGCTGGCCGCGCTGTGCAAGGAGATCAACGAACTCGGCGGCGACGTCACCGAGACCGCGGACGGACTGCGCATCCGCCCGCGGCCGCTGCGCGGCGGGGTCTTCCACACCTACGACGACCACCGACTGGCCACCGCGGGCGCCGTTCTGGGTCTGGCCGTCGACGGCGTCCGGATCGAGAACGTCGCGACCACCGGCAAGACGCTTCCCGACTTCCCGCAGATGTGGACGGACATGCTGGGCGCGGCACCGGCGGCCCCCGCGTCCCCGGCGCGGGACTGAGCCATGCGGCGCTACGGCAAGCACACCGACGAGGACGACGTCCGGGTCCGCCCGAACCGCAAGGGGAACCGCCCCCGCAGCAGCATCCGGCCCAAGCACGAGGACGCGGAGGAGGGCTTCGTCCTCACCGTCGACCGGGGCCGCGTCACCTGCCTCGTCGAGGACCGCACGGTCACCGCGATGAAGGCCCGTGAGCTGGGGCGCAAGGGCATCGTGGTCGGCGACCGGGTGGGCATCGTCGGCGACCTGTCCGGTGAGAAGGACACCCTGGCGCGGATCGTGCGCGTCGAGGAGCGCAGTTCGGTGCTGCGCCGCACCGCGGACGACACCGACCCGTACGAGCGGGTGGTCGTCGCCAACGCCGACCGGCTCGCCATCGTGACCGCCCTCGCCGACCCCGAGCCGCGTCCCCGGCTCATCGACCGCTGCCTGGTGGCCGCCTACGACGCCGGGCTCGAACCCCTGTTGGTGCTCACCAAGTCCGACCTGGCGTCCGCCGGACCGCTGCTGGAGACGTACGCCCCGCTGGGCGTCCCCTATGTGGTGACCACTCACGAGAACTTCGACGCCGCGGCGACGGAGGAGGTGCGCAAGCACCTCGAGGGCCACGTCACCGCCTTCGTCGGGCACAGCGGCGTCGGGAAGACCACCCTGGTCAACGCGCTGGTGGAGCGTCAGCGCGCCACCGGCCACGTCAACGCGGTCACCGGCCGCGGCCGGCACACCACGACCTCGGCGCTCGCGCTGCCGCTGGGGTCCGGGGAGGGCTGGGTGATCGACACCCCAGGGGTGCGTTCCTTCGGCCTGGCCCACATCGAGCCGTCCCGGGTCATCCACGCCTTCCCCGACCTGGAGCCGGGCACCGAGGGCTGCCCGCGCGCCTGCAGCCACGACGAACCCGACTGCGCGCTGGACGCCTGGGTCGCCGACGGCCACGCCGAACCCGCCCGGTTGTTCTCGCTGCGGCGGTTGCTCGCGACGCGTGAGCGCAAGGAAGGGGACTGAGGCGCCGTTTCCGGGCATGCTGTGTGATGATCGCTCATCGACAGACGGAAACGGGAGGGCGCTCGATGGCCTGGCTCCTCGTGGTGGTCGCGGGACTCCTCGAAACCGGCTTCGCGGTCAGCCTCAAGCTCTCCCACGGGTTCACCCGGCTGTGGCCGACCATCGCCTTCTGCGCCTTCGCCCTCGGCAGCTTCGGCCTGCTCACGCTCGCCCTGAGGAAACTGGACGTCGGGGCCGCGTACGCGGTGTGGACGGGCATCGGGGCGTCCGGGACGGCGATCTACGGCATGGCCTTCCTCGGCGACGTCGTCTCGACCCTGAAGCTGGTCTCCATCAGCCTGGTCGTGCTGGGTGTCATCGGGCTCCAGCTCTCCGGCTCCACCCACTGATCCGACCCCCTCGCCGCCCGGCGCGGCTGCCGGCCCACGCCCGTCAGCAGTCGCCGCGGACCGCGTACGCGGTGTGGACGGGCATCGGGGCGTCCGGGACGGCGATCTACGGCATGGCCTTCCTCGGCGACGTCGTCTCGACCCTGAAGCTGGTCTCCATC
>JARAXD010000010.1:104645-148779 GCA_033793685.1 Streptomyces sp. ME19-03-3
CATCAGCCTGGTCGTGCTGGGTGTCATCGGGCTCCAGCTCTCCGGCTCCACCCACTGATCCGACCCCCTCGCCGCCCGGCGCGGCTGCCGGGCCGCGCCGCCCGTCAGCAGTCGCCGCGGAGCAGTCCCCGGACGAGCCGGGCGACCTGCCGGCACGCCTGCTCGTCGGAGCCCGCGGGCGCGAGGACGTAGGAGACGGTGACGCGCACCGCGGCCCCACAGGCCCAGTCGGCCGCCGCCCTGTCGAGCCCGGGGAAGCGCCGCCCGAGCACGGTCACGGCGCGTGCCCGGAAGCCATCGAGGAGTTCGGCCGGCGCGAGCGGGGCGTCGTCCCGGCACGGCCGCCCGCCCGGCCGCCGTGGCAACGGCACCGGAACGACCGCCGCCGCGGGGACCCGGTCCCCGCGGCAACCGGTGAGCACCGCGCGCACCAGCGGGCTGCGGCGGGCGCTGTGCAGGGTCCAGGCGGCCGCCGCGGCGAAGCAGTCCCCCGCGTCGGCGCCGTGCCGGGCCGCGGCGTCCAGGGCGCGCTCCACGCCCGCCAGGAACGCCTCGGCCTCCCGCCGCACCAGGGCCCGGGCGAGTCCCTCCTTGCTGCCGAACTCGTTGTAGAGAGTCTGCCGCGACACCCCGGCGGCGGCCGCGACGTCCACCATCCTCACCGTCACCCAGGGCCGGTGGCCCAGTGCGGTCAGCGCCGCGTCCAGGAGTGATGCACGCGCTGTCGGCACGTTCGCCTCCAACCGGTCTCGAACAGCCGCAAACGATGGGCGGCGGTCGCATGCGGTGCCGGGTGCCGCGGTCGGCACCCGGCACCGCATGCGACCGTGCCGCCACAATTGACGCGCCGTCGGCCGGCGTCAACCCTCCCCGCGCCCCTTGCGTGACCTCGGCGTGCCGCGATCGATACTGTTCGCTCCATGCCGGACTTCAACGACGACCTGCGCCTCGCGCACATCCTTGCCGACGCCGCCGACGCCGCCACCATGGAGCGCTTCAAGTCCCTGGACCTCAAGGTCGAGACCAAGCCCGACATGACTCCGGTCAGCGAGGCCGACAAACGGGCCGAGGAACTGATCCGCAGCCAGCTCGGGCGGGCCAGGCCGCGCGACGCCGTGCTCGGCGAGGAGTACGGCACGGAGGGCAGCGGCCCCCGGCGCTGGATCGTCGACCCGATCGACGGGACCAAGAACTACGTCCGCGGGGTGCCCGTGTGGGCCACCCTGATCGCGCTGATGGTGCGCGGCGAGCACGGCGACGAGGGCGTGGTCGGCGTGGTGTCCGCGCCCGCCCTGGGGCGCCGCTGGTGGGCCGCGAAGGGCGGTGGGGCGTACACCGGGCGGAGTCTGGCCTCCGCCACGCGGCTGCGGGTGTCGCAGGTCGGCCGGCTGGCGGACGCCTCCTTCGCGTACTCCTCACTGAGCGGCTGGGAGGAGCAGGGCCGCCTGGACGGCTTCCTCGACCTGACCCGGTCCTGCTGGCGGACGCGCGCCTACGGCGACTTCTGGCCGTACATGATGGTCGCCGAGGGTGCGGTGGACATCTGCGCCGAGCCGGAACTGAGTCTGTGGGACATGGCGGCGAACGAGGTGATCGTGCGCGAGGCCGGCGGGCGCTTCACCAGTCTGGACGGGACGCCGGGGCCGTACGGCGGGAGCGCGGCGGCCTCCAACGGACTGCTGCACGAGGAGATGCTCGCCTTCCTGAACCGGCCGTGAGCCACCGCCCTCACACCACCGGTCACCCTCCGCACGCCCCTTGCCGCGGACCCGGCCGCATGTGAACATGAGAATGCCCGAGCTTGTGCATTTGTGAAATCCTTCTCAAGAAGGCCACGACGCAGCCCGAGGGGTATCCATGCTCGTACGCGACGCCATGAGCACGCTCGTTCTCACGGTCGGTCCCGCCCACACCCTCCGCCAGGCCGCCCGGCTGATGTCCGCCCGCCGCGTGGGCGCTGCCGTGGTTCTGGACCCCGACACCTGCGGTCTCGGCATCCTGACCGAGCGCGACGTCCTCAACGCCGTCGGTGCGGGGCTCGACCCCGACCGCGAACTCGCCGCCGCCCACACCACCACCGACGTGGTCTTCGCCGCACCCCGGTGGACCCTCGAAGAGGCAGCCGCCGCGATGGTGCGCGGCGGCTTCCGGCACCTGGTGGTGCTGGACGACCGCAATCCGGTCGGCATGGTCTCGGTACGCGACATCGTGCGCTGCTGGCAACCCGCACACGAGGCCCTGGCGGGCTGACGGCCGCTCCGGAACGTGGATCGGAGGGGGCCGGGTGCCTGGACGCACCCGGCCCCCTCCGGGCCTGTGGGACGGACGCCGGTCAGCCGCGCAGGGCCTGCACGGCGGCCTCCAGCCGCTTGCCGAAGTCCTCGTCGGCACGGCGGAAGTTGCCGATCGCGCGCGCGGCGATGTCGTCGCGCGACACCTTGGCGATGAAGCCGGAGAGGTTGGCGACCAGGCGCTCCTTCTCCTCCTCCGACATCAGCCGGTAGAGGTTGCCGGCCTGGACGAAGTCGTCGTCCTCGGCGTGCGAGGGCGCCTGATGGTTGCCGGTGTGTCCGGTGACCTCGGTGGCCGACCACAGCGGACGGCCGGTCTGGTCGGGGCCGCCGAAGCTGTTCGGCTCGTAGTTCTTCGCCCCGCCGTGGCGGCCGTCGTAGAGCGCGCCGTCACGGCCGTGGGTGCGCGCCTCGGTCGCGTGCGGGCGGTTCACCGGCAGGTGGTCGGCGTTGATGCCCACGCGGTAGCGGTGGGCGTCGCCGTAGGCGAAGAGCCGGCCCTGCAGCATCTTGTCCGGGGAGGGGCCGATGCCGGGCACGAAGTGCGCCGGGGAGAAGATCGACTGCTCGACCTCGGCGAAGATGTTCCGGGGGTTGCGGTTGAGCTCCAGCTTGCCGATCTCGATCGGCGGGTAGTCCTCGTGCGGCCACACCTTGGTGAGGTCGAACGGGTTGAAGCGGTAGGCCGCCGCCTCGGCCGCGGGCATGATCTGCACCTGCACGGTCCAGCTGGGGAACTCCCCGCGCTCGATGGCCTCGCGCAGGTCGCGCTGGTGGGAGTCGGAGTCCTCACCGGCGAGGCGGTTGGCCTCGTCCTGGGTGAGGTTCCTGACGCCCTGGTCGGTCTTGAAGTGGTACTTGACCCAGAAGACCTCCCCCGCCTCGTTGTTCCACTGGTAGGTGTGCGAGCCGTAGCCGTTCATGTGGCGGTAGCTCGCGGGGATGCCGCGGTCGCCGAACAGCCAGGTCACCTGGTGCGTCGACTCCGGGGACAGGCTCCAGAAGTCCCAGACGTTGTCCGCCTCCTGGGAGCCGGTGTACGGGTCGCGCTTCTGGGTGTGGATGAAGTCGGGGAACTTGGTCGCGTCCTTGATGAAGAACACGGGGGTGTTGTTGCCGACGAGGTCGTAGTTGCCCTCCTCGGTGTAGAACTTCAGCGCGAAACCACGGGGGTCGCGCACCGCGTCCGGCGCGCCGAGGTTGCCGGCCACGGTGGAGAACCGCAGGAAGGTCTCCGTCTGCTTGCCGACCTCGGAGAGGAACTTCGCCCGCGTGTACTTGGTCACGTCCGCGGTCACCGTGAAGGTGCCGTAGGCGCCGGCGCCGCGGGCGTGCACCACGCGCTCCGGTATGCGCTCGCGGTTGAAGCGGGCGAGCTTCTCCAGCAACTGCTGGTCCTGGACCAGGACCGGTCCCCCGGGGCCCGCGGTCTCGCTGTTCTGGTTGTCCGCGAGCGGGGCGCCTGCCTCCGTGGTCAGCGGGCCGGACTCCTGAACCGTCACGTGCTTCTCCCTGGGTTGGTGCTGTGCCGTGGCTTTCGCCGGATGCGATCCTACGATAGACAGTGTCCAAGTAAAGAAGAAACCCAACTTAGTACCTTGTCGGAACACGGACGGTCACTGTTAAGCTGTTCCCATCCCACTGATAGGTGAAGTCAGATGAGTGACCTACTGGAACGACTGCGCGGCCGCGGGTGGCGTATGACCGCGCAGCGGCGTGTCGTGGCCGAGGTCTTGGACGGCGACCACGTCCACCTGACCGCCGACGAGGTCCATGCCCGGGCCGCGGCGCGGCTGCCCGAGATCTCCCGCGCGACCGTCTACAACACCCTGGGCGAACTGGTGTCGCTGGGCGAGGTCATGGAAGTCGCCACCGACGGCCGGGCCAAGCGCTACGACCCCAACGCCCACCGCCCGCACCAGCACCTGGTGTGCTCCGGCTGCGGCACGGTCCGGGACGTCCACCCGCAGGGCAACCCGCTGGCGGACCTGCCCGACGCCGAGCGCTTCGGCTTCGCGGTCTCCGCGGTGGAGGTCACCTACCGGGGCCTGTGCCCCGCCTGCGCCTGACGCTGCGCCGCCCGCCCCAGCCGTTCGGCGGCCTTCCGCACGCCCGGCTCCGGCCGGGCGCGGCCCGCCCGTACCAGCTCCGGCGGCACGTGGCCCGCCACCTTCGCCAGCGCTTCGAAGGCTTCCCTGGCCACCCCCGCGTCCGGGTCCTCGGCAAGCGGCGCAAGCTGCCGCAGCAGCTCTTCCCGAGGGACGAGCCGGCCGGCAGCGCGCACAGCGGCCCGGCGTACCACCGGCGGCCAGGGAGCGCGCGCCTCACGCGCCCATTGCAGCAGCAGCGGCACGTCCGAGACGTCCCCGCACTCCCCCAGGCCGGTCACCAGTCCTGCCACCAGCCGCGGCGGGCTCTGACGCCCGCACCGCAGCAGTTGCCTGCGGTACGCCGGTGCCGGGGGCTCGCCCCTGCTGTACAGCCGCCAGCGTGCCTGGGCCCGCACGATCCGCGCAGGATCGGCCAGCGGGGCGGTCAGCCGGGCCGCCGGGACGTCGTCCGGCAGCGCCGCGACCGCCAGCTCCCGCACGGCCGCCGACCGGGCCCACAGCAGACGCCCCGCCTGGTCCGGGTCCATCCGCAGCAACCGCTCGGCGCACAGCCTCCGGCACACCTGGTCCGGGTCGCGCAACGCGGTGCGCACCAGGTCGCCGCGCACGAAGGCACCGAGTTCCAGCGCGAGCTCGACCCCGAACCGCCGGGTGAGCGGGTCCGCGTCGGCCGCCAGCGCACGCACCGCTCGACGGCCCTCCGGGGCCGCCAGCACCCCTCGGTAGGCCTCCGGAGTGCGGGAGGCCCGGCTCCGGCCGCGCAGTCTGAGCAGCAGCCGCACGGCCGCTGCGGCCTCGTCGGGAGCGGTACGGCGCAGCAGCGCCGCCAGGGCGCGGTCACGGACCTGCTGCGCGTAGTCGGCCGTCCGCAGCGCCAGAGCGGACGCCACCAGCGGTCCGCCGTGCGCCGCCAGCTCCTCCACCGCGGCCTGGCGGGTGCGGCCGTCCCGGTCCATCGCGGCCAGCAGCAGCCGCAGCGGCTCGCTCTCGTCGGGCACCAGGGGCGCGCCCTGGTGCTCCCTGCCGGCGCGGTCGAGCCGCAGCCACAGCGCCGGCGGCGCCGCCGCCAGCGCCCTCAGCGCCGCGGCACGGTCATAGGCCGCGCCCTCGTCCGCGGCGGCGCACCGCAGCTCACGGAGCAGCTCCTGCACGTCCGCGGCCGAGCACAGGCGAGCCCACCGCGTCACATCCCTGAGTTCCGTCGGCTGCCGGTTACGCCGCCTGCGCAGCAACCCCGCCTCCTCGCGCCGCCTGAGAGCCTTCTCTCAGGATGGCGCGCCGGCGCCGGGCGGCCCAGGACCGGCCGTACCCTTTTGCCCTAACCATGCCCGGGCTGTACCCGACGCATAGGAGAAGGGCCCGGAAGCCGTGGCTTCCGGGCCCTTCTCCTTCAGTAGCGGGGACAGGATTTGAACCTGCGACCTCTGGGTTATGAGCCCAGCGAGCTACCGAGCTGCTCCACCCCGCGTCGTTGTGTCCTTAGATTAACCCCCCGGCGCTGAGCAGCGCAAATCGCGTCTCACGCGGACAGCTCGTGCGCCAGGGCGTCGGTCAGGCGGGCCGCTCGCTCGGCCACCTCGGCGGGGCCGCACTCCACGGCACGCGCGCACCATGCCTGGGCGTCCGCGAGCTGTCCGTGCCGCGCGGCCAGCAGCGCCAGCCGCAGCGCCGCGCGTCCGTGCCCCGCGTCGGCGGCACGGGTCCACCACAGGGCCGCCTCGGGCTCCGCGCCCTCGCGGGCGAGGAGCAGGCCGAGGTTGAAGGCGCCGTTGCGGCTGCCGCCCTCGGCGGCCTCCCGGTACCAGCGGGCGGCGTCCACGACGTCACCGCGCCTGGCGGCGCACATGCCGAGCCGCACCTGGGCACGGCGGTGCCCCTGGCCGGCGGCACGGGCGTACCACTCCTCGGCTTCTGCGGCGGCCTCCGGTGTGTCCTGTCCGTCCAGCAGCGCGCCGAGCCGGAAGGCGCCCTCCGGGCTGCCACCGCCCGCGGCGCAGCGCAGATGGCGCTCGGCGCCGTGCGCGTCGCCCTCCTTCTGCAGGGCGATGGCCACCTGGAGCGCGGCCTCGCCGTGGCCGCTGGCCGCGGCGCGCGCGTACCAGCGCCGCGCGGTGGCGTCGTCGTCCCGCCCGGCATGCAGGATGCCGAGGTTGAAGGCGGCGTCCACGCTGCCCGCCTCCGCCGCCTTGGAGAACCACGGCTCGGCTCCCGCCGCGTCGCCCCGCTGCAGCAGAAGCACCGCGAGCGCGTTGGCGGCCTCACGATGTCCGGTGTAGGCGGCCTTGCGGTACCACTGCTCGGCCTGCGTCGTGCGGCCCTGGCCGGCGCAGAGCAGACCGAGGTTGAAGGCGCCGTTGACGTCCCCGGCCTCCAGCGCGGCCCGGTACCAGCGCTCGGCGGTCTGGGTCTCGCCGTCCTGGGCGTGCAGGGCGCCCAGGGCGTTGGCGGCGTTGCCGTCGCCGGCGTTGGCGGCGCGCCGCCACCAGGTGGCGGCGCCGTCGACGTCCCCTGCGTCGCGCAGCAGGAAGCCCAACGCGCAGGCGGCGCGCGGCTCCCCGTCCCGGGCCGCGGTCAGATACCAGCGCTTGGCCTCCTCGAACTCGCCGCGCTCCTCGAGGAGTGTGCCGAGGCGCAGGGCGGCCCTGCGGTGCCGGCGGGCGGCGGCCTGCCGGTACCACTGCTCGGCCGCGCGCTCCTCGCCGCGCTCGGCGCAGATGCCGGCGAGCCGGTAGGCGGCCTCGCGGTGGCCGTGCTCGGCGGCGGCGTGGAACCAGCGCTCGGCGCCGACGTCGCGCCGGTGGTCCAGGAGGTCGGCCAGCGCGTACGCGCCTAGGGTGTGCCCGGACTCGGCGGCCTGGCGCAGCCAGTACTCGGCGGCGGGCTCGTCGCCGCGCTCCCGGAAGTGCCGGCCGAGCGCGTGCGCGGCCGCGGCGGACCCGGCGACCGCGGCGATCCGCCACCAGGCGGCGGCCTCGTCGGCGTAGCCGCGCTGATGCAGCAGCAGTCCCAGGTTGTTGGCGGCGGGGCGGTCCCCTCCGGCGGCTGCGGCGCGCAGATGGGGCTCGGCGCCCTCGAGGTCGCCGCGGCGCAGCAGCATGGTGCCCAGCACACTCATGGCGCCGATGTCGCCGTGCTCGGCGGCCCGACGGTGGCGCGCTTCGAGTTCGGCCTCCTCGCGGGCCTCCAGGGTCTCCTCGTCGGGGAGTTCGGACTCGATGAGGCGCTCTTCGTCGAGGCCGCCCACCCGCGGACCGGGCAGCAGGTCGGCGACGGCCGGCAGGAGCGCGGCACCGGGCGTGGGCACGGTCGACCGTCCCGCGGACCCGGAATCTCGGATCTCACGAGCGTTCAGCAGCCTTGCACCATCCCCCATGAGGTCCATCGTCGCATCACCCGTACCCGCAGTACACCTGGTATGCGGCAAACATGCAGAGTTCAACCGATCCCAGTACGTCACTTTGTAGGTCACTACAGCGTTTTGTCGACTTCCCGACATGATGCCGGCCGAAACCTCAGCGTTACCGATTCCCCCGTACAAGTGAAAGGGCCCGGAGTCTATTGACTCCGGGCCCTCTCCAACAGTAGCGGGGACAGGATTTGAACCTGCGACCTCTGGGTTATGAGCCCAGCGAGCTACCGAGCTGCTCCACCCCGCGTCGGTGAACCAACAGTACCACGACGCGGGCCAGGCCCCCTCATCCCTTCTTCTCGGCCTCCTGGGCCCGCTTCAGAGCGTCGGCGAGGTCCTTCTGCGCCTGGCCGTACGCGCCCCAGTCGCCCTCCTGCAGCGCCTTCTGACCCGCGTCGTACGCCCGCTGGGCGTCCTCGAGGGCCTGGGCGACCGTCGGGTTGCCGGCGGGCGGCGGTTCGGTGCCTGCGCCGCCGCCCGACTCCGGAGGCGGCTTCTCGCCGTCCGTCCCGAAGACGGAGTCGAGCGCCTGCCCGAGGGTGTCCTCGAACTCGGTCTGGCCGCCGTAGCTCACCAGGACCTTCTTCAGCAGCGGGTAGTTGGTGCCCGCGCCGCGGACGTAGACCGGCTCCACGTAGAGCAGCCCGCCGTCGAGGGGCACGGTCAGCAGGTTGCCGTACTCGACCTCCGAGTCACCGCCCTTGAGCAGCCTGATCTTCTCCGCCACATCGGGGTCGGAGTTGAACTGGCTCTGCACCTGCTGCGGCCCGGACACCGTGGTGTTCGACGGCAGCTTCAGCACCCTGATCGCGCCGTACTCCGGACTCTTCGCGTCCGCGTCGACCGCCATGAAGGCGCTGAGGTTCTCCCGCTTGTTGGGCGTGAAGGTCGTGGTGAGCGAGAAGGCCTGGTCGGCTTGGCCGGGCATCTTCAGGCTCAGGTAGTACGGCGGCACCGACTTCCCGGTCTTGGCGGCCGGGTCGTTGGGCACCGCCCACACCTCACTGCCGCTGTAGAAGGTCGACGCCTTGGTGACGTGGTAGCGCGTCAGCAGCTCGCGCTGCACCTTGAACAGGTCCTGCGGGTACCGCAGATGTGCCATGAGCGCGTCGTCGATCGCCGACCTGGGCTCGACCGTGTCCGGGAAGGCCTTCATCCAGGTCTTGAGCACCGGGTCCTTGGTGTCCCACTGGTAGAGGGTGACCTTGCCGCTGTACGCGTCGACGGTCGCCTTCACCGAGTTGCGGATGTAGTTGACCTGGTTCTGCTGCGCCAGCACGGCGCGCTGCCCGTCGGTCAGCGAGTCCGCCGTGGTGTCGCCGAGCGTGGTGCGCGAGGAGTACGGGTAGCCGTTGCTCGTCGTGTAGGCGTCCACGATCCACACGACCCGGCCGTTCACGACAGCCGGGTAGGAGTCGCCGTCGATGGTCAGCCACGGCGCGACCGCCTCGACCCGCTCCTTGGGCATGCGGTTGTACAGGATCTGCGAATCGTCGCCGACCGCGCCGGAGTAGAAGATCTGCGGCTCGCCGAAGGCCACCGCGTAGGCGAGCCGGGTCACCGGGTTCTTCAGGGCGACACCGCTCTTGCCGGTGTACGTGTACGGCTTCTCGCCGTTGTCGTCGGTGTAGTCGATCTCCGGCGTGGACTTGTCGCCGACGATCGACCACTGCTTGGTCTGCTCGCCGTAGTAGATCCGCTGCTGGTACGTCCCGAGGTCGCCCTTGGTGGGCAGGTTGTACTCGGTGAAGTCGGGCTCGCCGCTGGGGGTCGTGGTGGTGCCCTTGGCCGCCACCATGCCGTAGCCGTGCGTGAACTTGAAGTGGTCGTTGATCCAGCTGTGCTGCGGGATGCCCTCGAGGTTCAGCTCCCGCAGGCCCACCACCGTGTCCTGCTCCTTGCCGTCGATCGTGTAGCGGTCGACGTCGAGCGTGGACGGGAAGGCGTAGTAGCCGCGCACCTTCTGCAACTGCTGGTAGGTCGGCGAGACCACGTTCGGGTCCAGCAGGCGGATGGAGGCCGCGGTGTCGGCGTCGCCGCGCAGCTTCTCCTTGCTGTCGCCGCTCGTGCCCGAGTAGTCCGTCACATCGGTGTGGCCGATGCCGTACGCCTCACGCGTGGCGTCGATGTTCTTCTGGATGTAGGGCTGTTCCTTGGCTGCCTCGTTCGGCTGCACCTGGAACTTCTGCACGATCGCCGGGTAGAGGCCGCCGATCAGGATCGCCGACAGCACCATCAGGCCGAAGCCGATCAGTGGCAGCGACCAGGTGCGCCGCCACAGGGTGGCGAAGAACAGCAGTGCGCAGATGATGGCGATGGCGAAGAGGATCGTCTTGGCCGGCAGATAGGCGTTGGCGTCCACGAAGCGCAGACCTGTCCAGTCGCCCGACCTGAGGTTGCCGGACTTCACCGCGAGCGAGTACCGGTCGAGCCAGTAGGCGACCGCCTTCAGGCTGACGAACAGCCCCAGCAGCACCGACAGGTGCCCGGTCGCCGCAGCCGTCGCCCGGCCGCCCGGCGAGGTGATCCGCAGGCCCCCGTACAGGTAGTGCACCAGCACCGCCGCCAGCAGGGACAGCACGACGGCCGCGAAGCCGAAGCTCAGCAGGAAGCGGTACCAGGGCAGGTCGAAGGCGTAGAAGGCGATGTCGACGTGGAACTGCGCGTCCTTGGTGCCGAACGGGGTGGAGTTCGTCCACAGCAGCCATGTGCGCCACTGGCTGGAGGCGGATGCCCCCGCGATCAGCCCCACAAGAGCGCAGACGGTGAGCAGCACCCACTTCTTGTAGGGTGCGATGCCCATCCGGTAGCGGTCCAGGTTCTGCTGCTCCATCGACATCGCGCTCAGCGGCGGCCGGAGCCGGTGCGCCAGGTACACGTTGACGCCGACGGCGGCGGCCATCAGCAGGCCGAAGACGAAGAACAGGCCGATCTTGGTCCACAGCGTGGTCGTGAAGACCGAGGAGTAGTGGACGGAGCGATACCAGAGCCAGTCGGTCCAGAAGCCCGCGAACATGACGAAGGCCATGGCCAGCACGGCCAGTACGCCCAGGGTCATGAGCAATGTCCGGGCTCGTCGCGACGGGCGGCCCACTCTCATCCGCGGGCCGTGCGGACCCCCGCCGCGGTCCGGCATCTGGAATACCAAGGTGCGCACCTCGAAGTGTCGGTCTGCGTCGGACGCCGTCCCGGCGCCCACTGATGCAACTTACTCACGCTTTACTCAGTTCCCCAAGGCTCCCGATTGGGGATGCCGGTCACAGAACAGGCAGGATATTGAGCATGTCCAACATCACGTCCGAGGGTGCACCGCTCGCCGCGAGCCCGCTCACCCGTGCCGTCCTGGAGATCGACGACTACGCGTCCGGCCTGGGCTGGGACCAGCCCGCCCGGCTCTTCGCCCTGGTCGACACCGCGGCGCTGCGCGCCCAGGAGCCGAAGCTCGCCGAGGAGCTCGGGCTCGGCGAGGCCGCCGCCGGCTTGACCCCGATCGAACAGGACGAGCTTCCGCCCGGCGCCGCGCTGGACGAGTTCCTCGCCACCATCGCCTGGCCGGGCGTCGTCAGCGGCTGCGCGCTCACGGTGGAGCGGCTGATGCTGCCGCCGTCCGCGGAGCAGTCCATCCCCGCGGGGCTGGACGACGCGGCGCTGGCGCGCTGGGTCGCCGCCCACCCCGACCGCCAGGAGGTCCGCATGACCGTGGGCGTGCTGCGGGACGGGTCCCGCGAGTCCGCGGTGCGGCTGCGCGAGAAGGACTCCCCCACGGAGGTGCTCACCGGTTCCTCGCTGGTGCCGGGGCTGGCCGACGCCCTGGCGGCGACCTTCGAGGACTGACACCGACGGCCCCGGGGCGCCCCCGGGGCCGTCGGGCCGTACGCGCGCCTGCCGGCTCAGCCCGTCGTGCAGGACGGGAGGGCCGACGTCCTGCCCTCGCGGATGTCCCCCAGCGCGTCCAGGGCGTCGCCGATGGTCTTCACCTTGACCAGGGTGAGGCCGCTCGGAGTGTCCGAAGCCGCCTCCGCGCAGTTGTCCGCGGGGGTGAGGAAGTACTCGGCGCCCTTGTCCCGCGCGGCGATGGTCTTCATGTCTATGCCCCCGATGGGGCCCACCTTGCCCTCGTCGTCGATCGTCCCGGTGCCCGCGATGAACTTGCCGCCGGTCAGGTCCTGCGGGGTGAGCTTGTCGACGATGCCCAGCGCGAACATCAGGCCGGCGCTCGGGCCGCCGACGTCCGCCAACTTGATGTCGATCGTGAACGGGAAGGTGTGCTCGACCCCGGCCTGGATGCCCACGACCGCCCGGGCCTCGCCGTCGTCGTCCGACCTGGCCGTGGTGACCCCCACGTCACGGGCCGCGTCGCCCTTGGCGCCCTTGGGCACGACCGTGAAGACGACCTTCTGCCCCGGCTGGTGCTTGGTGACCAGCTCGGCGACGTCGCCCGCCGCCTTGACCGGCCGGCCGTCCACCGCCTTGATCACGTCGCCGGCGTGCAGCTCTCCCTCCGCCGGGGCGCCCTTGACCACGGCGGCCACGACCACCCGGGAGCCGACGGGTATGCCGAGCTCCTCGAGCGCCGCGACCTTGGCGCTGTCCTGGGACTGGGTGAACTCCTCGGCGTTCTCCTGGTCGGCCTGCTCGGCCGTCTGCCCCTTGGGGTACAGCGTGTCGTGCTCGACGACCTTCTGGTCGTGCGCCAGCCAGCCGACGACCGCCTCGACCAGGTTCATCGAGTAGTCCGCGCTCGTCACCCGCACGGTGGTCATGTTGAGGTGACCACTGGTCGGGTACGTGTTGTGCCCGGAGATCTGCAGCACCGAATCACCGCCGTGCGACCCGAGCGTGTTGACCGTGGGCCCCGGTGACATCTCCGCGTACGGAACGGGCCACAGCAGCGCCACGCACAGCAGCGCTATCAGGGTAAGGGTTGATGCGAGCAGCGTCGCGGTGCGGCGTGGCATGGAACGACAGTACGGTACGGAAACGGTGACCGCCCCGGGAGGCCTCAGGCCGATCCGCCCGATCCTGTGCGCTGCATGGCCTCGCGGAAGCGCTCGTAGTCGGCGAGCGAGGCGCCGTCCCCGGTGGAGCGCGTACGCGCCGCCCAACTTCCCCAGACGGCCGCGGCGATCGCGGCGACCAGCGGGATGAGCAACCATGCGAGCGCTGCCACTTCGACCTCCCGGACGCGCATGCCGATCAAGAACTATGAGCAGACTAATCTTCTGCTGCTACAACGTTCAGAGCGGGTCGCAGGTTACGCAACCGCAGGTGGGCCACCTCAGTGGGTCCGAGGGGAAACGGGTGCGGTGCGGACCTCGCGCGCCGTGGTCAGTGGTCGCAGGCGCCGACCCACTCCTCGGTCCCGTCGGCGAAGGACTGGTGCTTCCAGATGGGGACCTCGCGCTTGAGGTCGTCGATCAGCCGCCGGCAGGCGGCGAAGGCCTCGGCCCGGTGCGGGCAGGAGACGGCGACGACGACCGCGAGGTCGCCGACCCGCAGATCGCCCACGCGGTGGACGGCGGCCAGTGCCTTGACCGGGTAGTCCGCGGCCACCTTCTCCGCGACCCGGCGCAGTTCCGCCTCCGCGCCCGGATGCGCGGAGTAGCCGAGTCCGGTCACCGCGGCGTCCGAGGGGCCGTCGTGATCACGGACCGTACCGACGAAAAGGGCGGTACCTCCCGCGGCGTCGTGCCCCACCGCGCGGAAGACCTCGTCCACGGAGAGCTCGGTGTCCCGGACCGCGATGAGCCGGAGGGGTTCGTGGTGCGTCTGTGCCATGCGGCTCATGCTGCCCCATATGCCGCCCTGCGGAAACCCCCTTCCGCAGTGCGTACGCGCGGCGACGCTCAGACACCGCGGCGCCTGCGCGCCCTCCGCACCATCGCCGCGGTGCCGACCAGGGCGACCGTCGCACCCGCCGCGCCGAGCGTGGCCGCGTCCTTGCGTCCCAGCCGCCGACCGACGACGGAGTTGCGGCCGGAGACCTCCTCCAGCAGGACGGCCAGCACCTCCTCGTTGGTCCACTTCGGCCGCCATCCCGACTCGTGCAGCCGGCTGCCGCTGACCACCCACGGGTGCATCGTGTACGCCAGGTCGCCCGCCGGGGAGGGGGTGAGCCCCAGCCGGTGCAGCCGGGAGGCCGCGCCGAGCGCCACCGCGGGCGGCAGTTCCATGCGGCGGATGCCCGAGAGCTCCTCGACCTCCTCCTGCTCCAGCCAGCCGTCACAGCCCACGGCCATCTCGCCGTCGACCCTCTCCAGCGCCGCGTGCTCCAGCGCCGTCACCAGGTCCTCCACGTGGCAGAACTGCCAGCAGGGGCGGCTGCCGCCCACCACCAGCAGGCGCGGTGACTCGAAGTAGCGGGTGAGCGCGGTGTCGGTGCCACCGACCAGCACGGCCGGGCGCAGGACCGTCACGCTGAGCCCGGGGTGCGCGCGGGGGGCGCGCTTGCCGAGCCGCTCGATCTCCAGCAGGTCGCCCACGAAGGACGCCTCCGCGGTCGCGCGCAGCGGCGCGTCCTCGGCGAGCGGAACGTCGTTGTCCGGGTGGGCGCCGTAGACCATGGCCGAGGTGCACAGCACCACGCGCCGGACGCCCGCGGCAGCCGCCGCGGTGAGCACCGTCTGGGTTCCGCGCACGTTGAAGGCGCTGCGCGCCTTGGGGTCGGACTCCAGGTCCAGGTCGAGCGCGAGGTGGACGACGACGTCCACGCCGCGCAGCCGCTCGGCGATCGCCGGGTCCCGTACGTCCAGCACCGCCCACTGTGCACCGGGGACGTCGCCGCGGCGCTCGTCGATCGCCACGACTTTCTTGACCTGGTCGGATTCGGCCAGCCGCTGAGCGAGCCGCAGCCCGACGCCGGAGGCGGCGCCGGTGACGGCGACCACAGGTCCGGCGGGGGCCCTGCCGCCGCTCCGCTCTGGGCGAACGGTCGGTTCTGGGGAACTCACCAGGTGTCTCCCACGGTTGTCTCTGGTACCGGGTGCGCGGTCCGCGACCGCGGTCCGTACGCAGCCATCCTGCCTGACGGGTGTCTAGGCTGGAGGTACAGCCCACAACACACAGAGCCGAGGAAACCGTGAGCGACATCCCATTCGGATTCGGAGTCCCTCCCGAGGAGCCCGAGGAAGGGGACGACGGCAGGAAGCCGGGCGGTTCCGGCGGCTCCCGGGGACCGGACAACCCCCTCGGTTTCGGCGGCGGGAATCCCTTCGGCGGCGGCCCGGGCGGGGACAACCCCTTCGCCGCGATGTTCGGTTCGCTGAACCCCAGCGACCTGGGCGCTGCCTTCCAGCAGCTGGGCCAGATGCTCTCGTACGAGGGCGGCCCGGTGAACTGGGAGATGGCCAAGGACATCGCCCGGCAGACCGTGGCCCAGGGCACCCCGGGGGGCTCGAAGGACGTCAGCGTCGGCACCGCGGACCGCGCCAGGGTCCAGGAGGCCCTGCGGCTGGCCGACCTGTGGCTCGACGGGGTGACCTCGATGCCCTCCGGCGCGGGCTCGGCCGTGGCGTGGAGCCGCGCCGAGTGGATCGAGGCGACCCTGCCCGTGTGGAAGGACCTGGTCGACCCGGTCGCCGAGCGCGTCGGCACGGCGATGGGAGACGTGCTGCCCGAGGAGATGCAGGCCATGGCCGGCCCGTTGCTCGGCATGATGCGCTCCATGGGCGGCGCCATGTTCGGCAGCCAGATCGGGCAGGCGCTCGGCACGCTCGCCGGTGAGGTCGTGGGCTCGACCGACATCGGCCTGCCGCTCGGCCCGGCCGGCAAGGCCGCGCTCCTCCCCGTCAACGTGGCGGCCTTCGGCGAGGGCCTGAGCGTGCCGCAGGACGAGGTTCGGCTCTACCTGGCGCTGCGCGAGGCGGCGCACCAGCGGCTGTTCGCCCACGTGCCGTGGCTGCGGGCACACCTGTTCGGCGCCGTCGAGGGGTACGCCCGCGGTATCAAGGTGGACACCTCGAAGCTGGAGGACGCGGTCGGCCACCTCGATCCGTCCAACCCCGAGGCGCTCCAGGACGCCCTGCAGCAGGGCATGTTCCAGCCCGAGGACACCCCTGCGCAGAAGGCGGCACTGGCACGTCTGGAGACGGCACTCGCCCTCGTCGAGGGCTGGGTCGACGCGGTCGTGCACGCGGCCGCCGCCCCGCACCTGCCGTCGGCCGCGGCACTGCGCGAGACGCTGCGCCGCCGCCGGGCGAGCGGCGGCCCCGCCGAGCAGACCTTCGCCACGCTGATCGGCCTGGAACTGCGCCCCCGCCGGCTGCGGGACGCCTCCCGGCTGTGGGCCTCGCTCACGGACGCGCGCGGCGTCGACGGGCGCGACGGACTGTGGGCCCACCCCGACATGCTGCCGACCGCCACGGATCTGGACGACCCCGACGGCTTCGTCCACGGCGAGCAGCCGGACTTCTCCGAGCTGGACAGGATCCTCGGCGAGGCCGCGGGCGGGCCCGCGCAGGACGCCCGGCGAGACGAGGACGAGCACGACGGCACCGACAAGGGCAAGGGCGACGACGAGAAGTGAGCCTGCACGACGACGCCCTGCGCGTCCTGAAGGACTGGTCCGCGCCCGACACGGGCCAGGAGCGACTCCGGCAGAGCTACCTGGCCCATCTGGAGGCGCACCCGGACGGCCTGTGGAAGGCCTGCGCCGACGGCCACATCACGGGCAGCGCCCTGGTGGTGGACCCCGAGCGCGGGCGGGTGCTGCTGACTCTTCACAAGAAGCTCGGGATGTGGCTGCAGATGGGCGGCCACTGCGAACCGGAGGACACCTCGCTGGCCGCGGCCGCGCTGCGCGAGGGCGTGGAGGAGTCGGGCATCCACGGGCTCACGCTGCTGCGTCCCGAACCGGTCAACCTCGACCGGCACCTGACACCGTGCGCCTGGCACCTTGACGTGCAGTACGCGGCCGTGGCCCCGCCCGGCGCGGTGGAGGAGATCAGCGAGGAGTCGCTGGATCTGCGGTGGTTCTCCTACGACGAGGTCGCCGACGTCGCGGACGGTTCCGTCCGGACGCTGCTGGCCCGCACCCGCGCGCTGCTCTGAGGCGGCGCGCGGGGCGGGACCCGCGGTGAGGGGTCAGCGGTTGGTGAAGATGTTGCCCTGGTTCATGCCGTGCGCGCCCTGCCGGCCGAAGCCGTACTGCGCGGCGACACCCCCGCCGAGCTGGGCGTTCTGCGGCGGCATCAGCTCGCTGGGCTGCACCAGGACGTAACCCTGCCCGAGGAAGTTGAGCTCCCAGCCCTCGCCGGTGTTGCCGCGCCGCCGCCAGACGCCGGCGGAGCTGGTCTGCGCCTGCATCTGCACCCGGAGCGAGGACGACCAGGCGACGACCGCGTCGGAGTCGGCGGAGACGTATGTGTCCGGGGTGACCGGCATCAGCAGCGGCTTGCCCGAGGTCATCAGCGCGACCTTGCCGTGCCCGGAGATGTTGAGGTTGTAGGCGCCGCTGCCGGAGACGCCGAACTGGCTGTCGACGGCGATGACCTCCCAGTGCAGCCCTGAGTCGAGCGCCAGCACATAGGCGCCGTCCACCGTCAGGCCCTCCTGGTCCACGTCGACGATGTGGATGTGCTGGGCGAGGTTGGCCAGGTAGACGGTGCCCTGCCCGGTGCAGCGCATCAGGTCCAGGCCCTCACCGGTGCGGTGGCGGGCGGAGCGCTGGGCATGGCTCTGGTACTCGCCGTCGAACTCGATCAGGCCCTGGTACGCGACCATGGCGCCCTTGCGGGCCAGGCACTCGGTGCGGCCGTCGAGCTTGACCCGCAGCAGGTACGGGTTCTGGAGTGCGTACTGGTCCTCGGTCTGGACCTCGGTGTAGCCGAAAAGCGGGCTCTGCATGTCTGGCTCCCCCTCAGCCCCGGACTCGGAGGCGGTCGGTGCTGTCCTCACTGGGCTGTACGACGACGAAGCCCTGACCGGAGAAACCGATCTGGAAGGCCTCGCCGCTGCCCCGCCCGATGAGCGCGGACGCCTTGAAGCTGCGCTTCGCCTTCGTCTTCAGTCCGCTCGACCAGGCCACGAGCGCGTCCGGGTCGACGCAGGTCTCGTCCTCGCCGCGTCC
Organism: Streptomyces sp. ME19-03-3; assembly: GCA_033793685.1. Lineage (GTDB taxonomy): Bacteria > Actinomycetota > Actinomycetes > Streptomycetales > Streptomycetaceae > Actinacidiphila. The sequence continues at coordinate 122,523 of JARAXD010000010.1, forward strand.
GCAGTCGACGACGACCGGGGTGCCGCGCGAGGTGACGGCCACCCAGCCGGTGCCCGAGATACCGACGTTGAACAGACCCTGGCCGGCGAACTTGGCCAGGCCCTTCACCCGCTCCACGCCCCACTGCAGGTGTGCGTCGAAGGCGAGCAGGTTGCTGCCGTTGACCGACAGCGCCTCGTTGTCGAGGTAGACACAGACGACGTCGGCGCCGTAGTCCGCGAGGTACAGCAGGCCGTCGCCGGAGCACTTCATGATCGGAGCGCTCTCACCGGTGAGCCACTGCGAGGCCGCCTGGCGGACGGCGGGCGGGTTGGGCTCGTACTGGACGAAGCCCTCGTAGGCGACCATCGAACCGGTGCGCGCGTAGAGGTCCTGGCCGCTGCTCATGGCCACCTTCAGCATGCTGCTGCCGTGGTTCTCCATGCGGGCGGTGATCGGTGCCGGGGCGTACCCGGAGATCAGTGACTGGTCCATGACGGGCTCCCCTCAGACCTCGTACGGCTGGACGATGACGAAGTTGCCGGGGGCGCCCCGGAACTGCAGGTTCACGGTCTCCCCGCTGTGTCCCGGGTAGGCGTTCCTGCGCAGCCGCACCTGGCTGGAGAGCACCACCTGCGAGGCCGCCGACCAGGCGACGATCGCGTTGCTGTCGACGTAGGTCGTCGGCGTGACCGGCAGCACCACGGGGGTGCCGTGGGTCTTGACCACGACCGTGCCCGTGCCCTGGAACTGCATGGTGAACAACGCGCCGCCCGGGATGCCGTGGCCCTCGATGCGGCGCACCTCGTGCTGGAGGGACTCGTCGAAGGCGAGCACATTCTCGGCGGAGACGCAGATGGCGTCGCCCTGGAGCTCGATGGGGTGCAAGTAGGACGCGTCCTCGGCGAAGAAGACCTGGCCACGGCCGGTGCAGCGCATCAGCTGCATCTCCTGGCCGGTCATGTTGCCGACGACGCGGCCGGTGAACCCGGCCCCCTTGTAGCCGAATTCGACCTTGCCCTGGTACAGCACCATGCTGCCCTGGCGGGCGAGAACGGGCCGGCCGCCGGCCTGCCTCAGGTCGGCGCGCATCAGCTTCGGGTTCTGCTGGGTCCACCGCTGCCCGGTGGGCAGCTCGCGGTACTTCTGCATGGCGGCGGCCAGACCGGCGCCCGGGGTCTGCGGGACCTGGCCGGCGTGCGGGGCCTGCGGCGGCCGACCGAAGGCGGGCTGACCGGGCATGCCCTGACCCGACATCGGCTGGCCGTACGGGGGCTGGCCCGGCGCGGGCTGGCCGTACGGGGGCTGGCCCGGCGCGGGCTGGCCGAAGGGCGGCTGAACCGGCATCTGGCCGGGGAGCTGACCCGGCAGCTGGCCCGGGGGTGCCTGCGGCGACGGGACCTGGCCGAACGGGGGTTGACCGGGCGGCGCCTGCGGCGGGGCCTGGTGCGGCGGCGCGGTCACCGGCGCCGCCATGGTGGGGGCCGCGTGCACGGGCGCCGGGACCGGGGCGGGCGGGGCGCCGAAGGCGGGTGCGGGCTGGGGCGGGGAGGGCGGCGCGGAGGCAGCCGGGGGCGCGAAGCCGGGCGCGGGGCCCGCCGGGGGCGCGAAGCCCGGTGCCGCGGCGGGCTGCTGGGGCGCCGCCTGCTGCTCCTCGGCGACCTCGCCGCCGAAGTTCTTCAGCAGGGCGTCCAGTCCGCCGTCGAAGCCCTGGCCGACGGCGGCGAAGCGCCAGACGTCCTTGAGGTAGAAGTCGGCGAGCATGACCGCACGCTCGGTGCTGAACTCCGAACCGGAGAAGGCGTAGCGGGCGACCTCCTCGCCCCCGGCGACGATCCTGACGTACCCCGGGCCGATCTGCGACATCTGCCCGGCTCCGTCGATCGTCGCGGTGAAGCTCAGCCTGCGGATCTGGGCGGGCATCCGGTCCAGCGTCACCCGGAACGACTCGGTGTCCCCGGCCTGCGCCCCCAGTTGCCGGATCGCCTCCTCGGGAGACGTGGGCTGGTTGTAGAAGATGAAGTAGCGGTCGTCCGAGAGCTGTTCCCCGGCGTCGAGCCCGAAGCAGCTGATGTCGAAGCCGAGACCGGGACCGCTGATCTGCACGCCGACGTACAGATCCGTCCCTGCGGTCAGGTCACTGATCTTGGCCTTGTGGCCACGCTGGAATTCCCTGGCCATTGCGAAGGACCGTCCCCCCATTCGTACGTACCCGTTGCGTTGCGCCAGGCTAACCGCTGGCTGTGGCAGGGGCTATTCCCCTGCTAATCCTCGCGTGCCGTGGGCGGGTGCGGCAGCCGGGCCGCGGCGACGACGCCCTCCAGGTACCCGCGCGCACGTTCGGTGCGGGGGTAGGACTCCAGCAACTTCCAGAAGTCCGACCCGTGGCCGGGCACCAGGAGGTGGGCGAGTTCGTGGAGGAGGACGTAGTCGACGACGTACTCGGGCATGCCCTGGAGCCGGTGGGACAGACGGATGCTGCCCTCGGCCGGCGTGCACGAGCCCCAGCGGGAGTTCTGGTTGGTGACCCAGCGCACGGTCCGGGGTATGGCGCGGCCGCCCAGGTACTGGGCGGACAACTGCGCCGCGCGGGCGGTCAGCCCGTCGTCCCCGAGCCGGCGGCGGCTGTCCTGGGCGGCGAGCTTGTCGAGCATGACCGTCACCCACCGCTTCTCCTCGGCGGCGGACATCCGGGCGGGAATGAGGACCACGGTGACGTCGCCCTCACGGTACGCCGAGACGGTCCGGCGTCGTCGGGCGCTCCGGCGTACTTCGACCTCGGTGGGCCGGGGAGCGCGTGGGGGCTGGCCGGAGAGGCTGTGGGCGGGGTCGGCGGACACGCCCCGACGTTACCCGTACCGCACCCGGGAAGTCCCGTCCCCGGTTTCGCCCGGTGTATGAGAAGGGCGGGGGAGGTGGGAACCGTGAGGAGGGTGGGGACCGCGGGAGGCGCCGTAAGCGCTGGTCATATCGAATGACCATACGCAACGCCTGTGGATAACTTTTGCGGGCTGTCCGCGGCTTTCGGGCATGCTGGTGCGGAACGAAGTCGGAACGATCTCTCGATCGGGAACTCTGCCCACGGGGGTGGCGATGCGTCCCATGCTCAAACCGGCGATGCGCCGCAGTTGGCGCAGCCGGGAAAGCCTGCAATTCGGCGTCGACCCGGCGCACGCGGTGGTCCTGGACCCGGTGGACGGCGCGGCCGCCGCCTTCCTGGACCTGCTCGACGGCACGCGCGGGCTCGGCCCCCTCTCCCGTGAGGCGGAGTCGCTGGGGCTTCGGCCCCCGCAGGCCCGAAGGCTGCTCGGGTTGCTGGCCGAGGGCGGTGTACTCGACGACGCGACGACGCACGCCGAACTGTCCGAGACGATACGGCACCGCTCGGCCGCGCTGGACCGGCTCCGTCCCGACCTCGCTGCGCTGTCGGTGGTGCACTCCGACCCCGGCGGCGCGGCGGACCGGATGGGCCGGCGGCGGGCCGCCCGGGTACGGGTGGCCGGGGCGGGGCGGGTCGGCGCGACGGTCGCGGCGGTCCTGTCCGCGGCGGGCGTCGGCCGGGTCGACGTGCGCGACGGCGGCCGGGTCGAACCGTGGGACACCGCGCCGGGCGGTATCCCCGCCGAGCACATCGGCGAGCGCCGGGACGCGGCGGCGCGCGGTCTGGTGCGCAGGGCGGCGCCCGATCCGCAGGCCGCGGCGGTGGGCCGCCGGGGGCCGTCCGCCGCGCCCGAGCCCGGACTGTCGCTGGTGGTCCTCGCACCGCGGGACGGCCTGGCCGCCTACGCTCCCGACGCGCACGAGGCCGAGCCGTTGATGACGGCCGGGATCCCCCACCTGTACGCGGGGGTGCTCGAAGGCCGGGGAGTGGTGGGTCCCCTGGTGGTGCCGGGGACCACGGGCTGCGCGGGATGCCTGGGCCTGCGGATGGCGGACGCCGACGCGGCCTGGCCGAGGGTGCTGGCGCAGCTGCGGTCCGGCCGGGGCGGGATCCCCGCCTGCGACGTCGCACTCGCCACCGCGGTCGCAGGACTCGCCGCCGCACACGCCCTGGCCTTCGTCGACGGCGGCCGGCCGCCCAGCTGCGGAGGGCGCGTCGAGCTGGGACTCGCCCGGCTGACCACGGAACTGCGGCCGGTCCCGGGAGACCGCCGGTGCGCCTGCGGGGCGCATGCCGCTGGTGCCGGAGTGGCCGGCAACGCCGCCGGTTTGTGACGCTGCCGACGCCGCGGTTCGCCGGAGGCGGGGGACAATGGCGAGGTGACCGAACGGAAAGAGGGGGCGCATGTCTGATCTTCCGCGCAAAGCGGTGACCCGGACCGCGAAATTGGCGGCGCTCCCACTGGGATTCGCCGGGCGGGCGACGCTGGGGCTGGGCAAGCGGCTCGGCGGGCGCCCCGCGGAAGAGGTCGCCACCGAACTGCAGGCACAGACCGCCGAACAGTTGTTCAAGGTCCTCGGTGAGCTGAAGGGCGGTGCCATGAAGTTCGGGCAGGCCCTGTCGGTCTTCGAGGCGGCCCTGCCCGAGGAGGTGGCAGGCCCCTACCGTGCCGCCCTCACCAAGCTGCAGGACGCGGCGCCCCCGATGCCCGCCCGCACCGTGCACGCCGTGCTGACCGAGCGCCTCGGCGAGGACTGGCGTGCGCTGTTCACCGAGTTCGAGGACCGGCCGGCGGCAGCCGCATCGATCGGGCAGGTGCACCGCGCCGTGTGGCACGACGGGCGCAAGGTCGCGGTGAAGGTCCAGTACCCCGGCGCAGGGGACGCCCTGCTGTCGGACCTCAACCAACTCAGTCGGGTGGCACGCCTGTTCGGGCCGCTCATCCCCGGCATGGATGTCAAGCCGCTGATCTCGGAGCTGCGCGACCGCATCGCGGAGGAGCTGGACTACGAGCTGGAGGCGCAGGCCCAGCACGCCCACGCGGTGGAGTTCGCCGACGACCCGGACGTGGTGGTGCCGGATGTGGTGCACCGCACGGACCAGGTGCTGGTCACCGAGTGGATGGACGGGGTGCCGTTGGCGGAGGTGATCTCGCGGGGCACCCCGGAGATGCGCGACCGTGCGGGTCAGTTGCTGGCACACTTCCTCTTCGCCGGTCCGGCCCGCACCGGGCTGCTGCACGCCGATCCCCACCCGGGCAACTTCCGGCTGCTGGTCGACGAAGGCCCGGCACAGGACTGGCGGCTGGGCGTGCTGGACTTCGGCACGGTGGACCGCCTCCCCGAGGGTCTGCCGCTGCCGATAGGGACCGCGCTGCGTCTGGCGCTGGCCGACGACGCGGACTCGGTGCACGCGATGCTGCGCCAGGAGGGCTTCGTCAAGCCGACGATCGCGCTCGACCCCGACGCGGTACTGGACTATCTGCGGCCGATCATCGAGCCCGCGGCGGTGGAGGAATTCACCTTCGCGCGCGGCTGGATGCGCGCGCAGGCGGCGCGGATCGCCGACCCGCGCTCTCCGGCACACCAGCTGGGCAAGCAGCTCAACCTACCGCCGTCGTACCTGCTCATCCACCGGGTGACGCTCAGCACCATCGGGGTGCTGTGCCAGCTGGCAGCCACGGTCCGACTGCGGGACGAGCTGCTCGAGTGGCTGCCGGGCTTCTCCGGGGAGGGCCTGGACCCGCTGCCCGAGGCCGAGGACGCCTCGGCCTAGGCACAGCGGGCCGGGGCGCTACCACCAGGAGGAGTCCAGCCGGCCCTCGATGCTGCGGATATGGGTGCGGGCGCAGTCGTCGCAGAAGTACACGCGGCTGCCGTTCTCGACGGAGCAGGTCCAGGTGAGGGGGAGTCCCTCGGCGACGGCCCCGCACCGGGCGCACGTCGTCGTCGTAGGAGCGGTCCCGACCCGTTCGAATTGAGTCTTCTGGTCCACTTTGTGACGATATCGCGGGGCCGGTCGAAATCGACCGGCCCCGGGGTTGTGTGTCGTTGTGGAAGTGCGAGCGCTACTGCATCACGGCCATCGCCAGCGCCCGGCGGGCGCGGAGCGAGGCACGTTCGGCGCGGCGGTGCAGGCGCCGGGCCTTGAGCACACGAAGGGCCCTTCGTTCGTGCTCGGCTTCGTAGAGGCGCTCTCGCATATGGGCACGGGCCAGGGCTTCTGGCATGAGTTGCATTTCAAGGTTCCTGTTCTGACGCTCAGCGGGGGCGTCGGAGGGCGGGGCGGGGCGTTCGGTGGCGGACGGGCTCATCGGGGCCTGCTTCTTGGGGTCGTGCGTGAGGGGACGGTCGATCGTTCCGACGGCTGGGCGCTTCATGCCGCAACCGCGTTCTTGCGCGGGCGGCCGCGGGGGCGCTTGCGCGGCACCACGACACCCTGGACGAAGAGCTCGCCACCCCAGACACCCCAGGGCTCGCGGCGGTCCTTCGCACCGGCGAGGCAGGCCTCGCGGACCGGGCAGGTCTGGCACAGCGACTTGGCGTACTCGACGTCGGCCGGGGACTCGGCGAAGAAGACCTCCGGGTCGTAGGTCCGGCAGGGGACGGGGACGCCCAGGCGGTCGATCTCGTCGTCGAGCTCGGTGAGGGGCAGCAAGGGGACCTCCGGGTCAGGGTCGGGCGGAGCGGCGCGAAGCGCCTCGTCACCGGAATCGTGCGGGGCGACGGGCGGGTGTTCGGGGGCGGGTACGGACGGTGCGTGCGGGGTGAGATGCACGATCGCTTCGTTCCTCATCTGTTGGTCGGGGGTGGGGAAAACAGAAGGGCCGCGGATCCCGGTCTGGGATTCCGCGGCCCTGAAGGCGCCGGTCTGATCGTCGATCAGACGGGATCACTCCAGGGTTCGAGCCCGCGGAAGGCCCACTTCGGGTGCTGCTGCTTCTGGTTTCCGGCACCATTGGTCGCCGCAAAGGCATAGGCCTGGGCCTCAGCCATCACTGCCACCGCCGGTGCCTGCGTCGGTCGCTCGCCGCCGCGCTCCCGAATGGAGAGAACGGTGGTGGGCAGATCGCCGGACAGGCGGATGGACAGACCGGTGCCATGCAGCGAGGCACCAAGAGAGCATGCGGCGACGACCGGACGATCGGTCATTTTCGTCATGAAGCTGATCACTGGTCTCGCCTCCTCTCGGCGTCTCGTTGGGCTGGTCTGACAGGTGGTGCTGGGTCAGTACATCACGGATCCCACTGCTCCGGGAAGGTCCTTCACGGAGCCGCGTCGTTCGCGACTCACGCAGGCTATGGGGATCTCCGCGGGGCGCGCAAACTATTTTCCGGGCTCTTCCGCGACAGCTTCGGCAACGGCCTGCCCACCGAGCTCGCCTCCCGTGCACAGGGCGAGGACGTCGGTGCCGAACTTGTCCAGTTTGCGGGCCCCGACCCCGGAGATGACGGACAGTTCCCCCTCCGTGGTGGGCCGCACCTCGGCGATCGCCAGCAGGGTCTTGTCGGTGAAGACGCAGTAGGCCGGCTGCCCCAGTGCCTTCGCCTGTTCGACCCGCCACTCGCGCAGCCGCTCGTACAGCGCCTCGTCCATGTCGGAAGGGCAGTCCTCGCAGCGCATCAGCTTGATCTCGCCCGCGTCGGACAGGGTGCGGCCGCACACGCGGCACTGCACCGGCCCACGCCGCTTCCTGCCGCCCGGGCCGCGTTCCACGCCGCCCTGGGCGACCGAACGGGCGCCCGCCCTCCCCCGGGACGCCGAACCCGGGCGCAGTCCGTCCAGGAACCGCGAGGGGCGCCTGCCGCCGCGCCCACCCGGCGAACGGGACAGCGCCCACGACAGGGCGAGGTGGAACCGGGCGCGGGTGACACCGACATAGAGCAGCCGGCGCTCCTCCTCGACCTGCTCGTCGGTCTTGGCGTAGGTGATCGGCATCGTGCCCTCGGTCAGGCCGACCAGGAACACCGCGTCCCACTCCAGGCCCTTGGCGGCGTGCAGCGAGGCCAGGGTGACGCCCTCGACGGTCGGGGCGTGCTGTGCGCTCGCGCGCTCGTCGAGTTCGGCGACGAAGTCGGCCAGCGTGGCGTCCGTCCGCGCCCGGGAGAAGTCCTCGGCCAACCGCACCAGGGCGGCCAGCGACTCCCAGCGGTCGCGGACCGCGCCCGAGCCGGACGGGGGCTCGGTGGACCAGCCCCGGGTGCTGAGTACCGCCCGCACGTGCGCGGGCAGGTCCGCGTCGTCCAGACCGGGGTCCGAGCCCCCGCCCGCCCGGGCGGCACCGCGCAGCAGCATCCCGGCCTCGCGGACCTCGGGACGCTCGAAGAAGCGCTCGGCCCCGCGCAGCTGATACGGCACGCCGGCGTCGGCGAGCGCCTGCTCGTAGACCTCGGACTGGGCGTTCACCCGGTACAGCACGGCGATCTCGCTGGGCCGCACGCCCCCGTCGATCAGCTCGCGGATCCGCCGGGCGGTGCCCTCCGCCTCCGCGGGCTCGTCCGCGTACTCGGTGTAGACCGGCTCGGGACCGGCCTCACGCTGCGAGACCAGCTCCAGGCGGTGCTGGGCGGCCTGCCCCCGGGCCTGGGACAGCAGTCCGTTGGCCAGGTGCACCACCTGGGGGGTGGAGCGGTAGTCGCGGACCAGCTTCACCACCGTGGCCTGCGGGTGCCGGCCGCGGAAGCCGAGCAGGAACTCGGGGGTGGCGCCGGTGAAGGAGTAGATGGTCTGCGAGGCGTCGCCGACGACGCAGACGCTGTCCCGGCCGCCGAGCCACAGGTCCAGCAGGCGCTGCTGGAGCGGGCTGACGTCCTGGTACTCGTCGACGACGAAGTGCTGGTACTGGGAGCGGACGGCGTCGGCGACATCAGGCCGGTCCTCCAGGACGCCGACGGTGAGCAGCAGCACGTCCTCGAAGTCGATGACGCCCCGGTCCCGCTTGAGCTGCTCGTACGTCGTGTAGATGCGGGCGATCTCGGCGGGGTCGCGCGGCACGTCCCGGGCGGCCTTGGCGGCGGCGGCCGGATAGTCCTCGGGAGCGGTCTGGGTGACCTTGGCCCACTCGATCTCGGCGGTGACGTCACGCAGCTCGTTGCGGTCCAGCCGGATGCGGGAGCGGGCCCCGGCCTCCGCGACGAGCTGGATCTTGCGCTCGAGCAGCCGCGGCATCTCGCCGCCGACGGCCCGCGGCCAGAAGTACTGCAGCTGGCGCAGCGCCGCGGAGTGGAAGGTGCGCGCCTGCACACCGCCCGCGCCCAGCTGCCGCAGCCGCCCGCGCATCTCCCCGGCCGCGCGTGCGGTGAAGGTGACCGCGAGCACACTGGCCGGCTGCATCATCCCGGCCCGGACCCCGTACGCGATCCGGTGGGTGATCGCGCGCGTCTTGCCCGTGCCGGCTCCGGCCAGCACGCACACCGGGCCGTGCAGGGCGGTGGCGACCGCGCGCTGCTCCGGGTCGAGCCCGGCGAGCACGGCGTCCGCCGAGTCCGGGACGGCGGGGAAGTCCGGAAGGAGCGGGGTGTGGGTTGGTGCAGTCACACCGCCATGCTGCCAGGTCCCGGGAGACGGCCGGGAAAGTTGTCCACAGCCCGGGTGTGATGATCGCACCGCGAACGACGGCAAGGAATGCCGCGTCGGGGGTTAGCGTTCTCGCAACCGACGTCATCCCTGCCCTGAAGGAGCGAACACCGATGTCCGGCACTGTGACGATGTACAGCACCACGTGGTGCGGATACTGCCGCCGCCTGAAGGGCCAGCTGGACCGTGAGGGCATCGCCTTCACGGAGGTCAACATCGAGCACGACCCGGACTCGGCGAAGTTCGTCGAGAGCGTCAACGGCGGCAACCAGCTCGTCCCGACGCTGCTGGTCTCCCCCAAGAGCGGTGCCGAGGCCGTCGCGCTCAGCAACCCGAGCCTGGCCCAGGTCAAGCAGGCCCTCGCGGGCTGAGACCACTCGCCCGGCCGCGCCTCGGCGCGGCCGGGCGAACCCGTGTCAGCGGCGGACCGGCAGCGGCGTCCCGTACCAGCGCTCGATCAGCCGCGCGGCGATGGAGATCCCGTACGGCGGCAGCACCTCTCCGGTCTCCATCGCCTTGCGGTACTCCTCGCGGGAGAACCAGCGCGCCTCGTGGAGTTCCTCGCCGTCCACGGTGATCTGCGCGGACGTGGCGCGCGCCATGTAGCCCAGCATCAGGCTGGAGGGGAACGGCCAGGGCTGACTGGAGACGTAGGACACCTCGCCGACGGCCACACCCGCCTCCTCGGCGACCTCCCGCACCACGGCCTGCTCGAGGGACTCCCCCGGCTCGACGAACCCCGCCAGCGTCGAGAACCGCCCCTCGGGCCAGTGCGCCTGGCGGCCCAGCAGCGCCCGGTCCTCCGCGTCGGTGACCAGCATGATCACCGCAGGGTCGGTGCGCGGGTAGTGCTCCGCCCCGCAGGCCGGGCAGCGTCGGATGTGGCCCGCGGCCGCCACCACGGTGCGCTCACCGCAGCGCGAACAGAAGCGGTGCATGCGCTGCCAGTTCTCCAGCGCGACCGCGTGCGCCATCAAGCCGGCGTCGCGGTCCGACAGCAGGGCCCCCACCTCCCGGAGCCCGGCGGGGCGGGCCGCGTCGTCCAGGCGTCCGGGCAGCGAGTCCTTCTGCAACGCGAAGTAGCGGATCCCCGCGTCGTCGATGCCGAGGAAATAGCGGTGCACCTCGCTCTCCGGTGCCTCGAAGCTCGGCATCATGACCAGCTCGGTGCGGCCGTCCGCGGTGTCCTCGACGAGGACCTGCCCCCCGGAGACCACGAACACCCGTGTGGTCGGGTGGCTCCAGGCGGCCGCCAGCCAGGCCTCGTCGAGCCGGTGCTCGGAGGCCCGGTCCACGCCCGACGGGCGGGCGAGGGGCGGCGGGAAGGCGGGCGGGTCGAAGGCGGTGCCAGTTCCGGACATATCGGACAAGATTGCTGTCAACTCCCCGTAGCGCGCGGGTGGATGCGGATGCTTACGCGGTCGTGAACTCGCTCCAGAGGTGTGCGGACGTCTCCACGCCCTTGAGCAGAAGGTCGAGTTCCACCTTCTCGTTCACCGAGTGCCAACCGTCGGACGGCACGGAAATTCCCAGGAACAGGACGGGGACATCGAGCAGGTCCTGCAGGTCGGCCGCGGGGCCCGAGCCGCCCTCGCGGGTGAACAGGACCTCCTTGCCGAAAGCCCGGCCCATCGCCCGGGTCACCGCGCGCAGGGCGGGGTGGTCCAGCGGCGTCAGACAGGGGCGGGTGGCCCCCCAGAAAGTGATCTTGTGCCGGATCCCGGCGGGGACGCGGGCGGCGACCCAGTCGGTGACCAGCCGCTGCACCCGGTCGGTGTCCTGTCCGGCCACCAGGCGGAAGGACAGTTTCAGCTGTGCCGAGGACGGCACGATCGTCTTGCCGCCGGGGCCCTGGTAGCCGCCGCCGATACCGTTCACCTCGGCGGTCGGCCGGGCCCAGACCCGCTCCAGCGTGGAGTAGCCGGCCTCGCCGCTCGTCGCGTGCGACTTCGCGGTGCGCAGCCAGCGCTCCTCGTCGAAGGGCAGCCGCGCGAACAGTTCGCGCTCGCGGTCGGTGAGCTCGACCACGCCGTCGTAGAAGCCGGGGATCGTGACCCGGCCGTCCGTGTCGTGCAGCGCCGCGGCGAGCCGGGCGGCCTCGGTCGCCGGGTTGGGCACGGCGCCGCCGAAGGAACCGGAGTGGATGTCCTGGTCGGGGCCGTACAGGTCGATCTGGCAGTCGGCCAGGCCGCGCATCCCGGTGCACACGGTGGGGGTGTCCTCGTCCCACATGCCGGTGTCCGAGACGATCACGGCGTCGCAGGCCAGCCGCGCCGCGTGGGTGCGCACGAGGTCGGCGAAGTGCGGGGACCCCGACTCCTCCTCGCCCTCGATCAGCAGCTTCAGGTTCACCGCGGGGGCGGTACGGCCGGTGGCCGCCAGGTGCGCGCGGACGCCGAGGGTGTGGAAGAACACCTGGCCCTTGTCGTCCGCGGCGCCGCGTCCGTACATCCGGCCGTCCCGGACCCGCGGCTCGAAGGGCTCGCCGTCCCAGCCGTCCTCGAGGGCGGCGGGCTGCACGTCGTGATGGCCGTAGACCAGCACCGTCGGCGCGTTCGCAGCGCCGGAGGGCCACTCGGCGAAGACCGCGGGGGCACCGGGGGTCTCCCACACCTCGGCCACCGGGAAGCCGGTCTCCTCGAGCTTGGCCGCCAGCCACTGCGCACTGCGCCGCACGTCGGCGGCGTGTTCGGGATCGGCCGAGACCGAGGGGATGCGCAGCCACTCGGCGAGGTCGCCGAGGAAGGTCTCGCGGTGGGCCGCGACGTACGCGCGGACGGCGCTGTCCGGGGTGGTGCTCATGCCCTCGAGCCTATAGGGCCGCGCCGGAACCCCCGGTGCCGGCGCCGGGCGGGCCCTGCGGCCCGGATTCCGGCTCGCCGAGCAGCAGGCGTTCCAGCGCGACCCGGTCGGGCAACGGCTCCGGCCGGGTCACCTCCCCGGTCCGCACATGCAGGAAGGCGGCTGTGACCTGGGACAACGGCAATCCGTGCCGCTCGGCCCAGGCCAGCCGGTAGACGGCGAGCTGCAGGGGGTCGGCGGCGCCGGCCCGACCGGTCTTCCAGTCGACGATCTCGTACCCGTCGCCCTCCCGGTACACCGCGTCGATCCGGCCGCGTACCACCCTTCCGGCCAGGCGGATCGTGAACGGCGCCTCCACCCGGTAGGGGGTGCGCTCGGCGTAGGGCGTGCGCAGGAAGGCCTCCTTCAGTGCGGCGAGGTCGCGTTCGTCGGCGATCTCGTCCTCGCCCTCGATGCCGGGCAGCTCCTCCGGGGGGATCAGCGGCAGTTCCTCGAAGCGGGACTCGACCCAGGCGTGGAAGCGGGTACCGCGCCGGGCCGCGGGCCGCGGCGGCCGGGGCATGGGGCGGGCCAGTTCGCGGGCGAAGCCGTCGGGGTCGGCGGCGAGCCGCAGCAGGGCGGACGCGCTGAGCGTGGTGGGCAGCGGGACGTCACGCACGGCGGCGCGGGAGCGGAGCAGCTCCTCGGTGAGGGCGTCGAGGTCCCGGTCCCAGGACGCGACGGCACGCGCCTCCTCGGGGAGCAGGACCTCCTCGGGGAGCAGTGCCTCCTCCCCGCCGTCGTACCCGCCGTCGTACCCGGGCGCGGGCGCGGGCGCGGCTCCCGGCGCCTGTGCGGGTACGGGCGGCGGCGCGGGTACGGGCACGGGCGCCACCGGGTCGTGCGGGCCCGGCTGCCCGGGGATGGCCGGCCGGGCGGCGGGCCAGTCCTCCCAGTCGCCGGCCTCCTCCCCGCCGTACGGGTCGTCGTAGGCGCCGCCGGCGTCGTAGGCGCCGTCGCTGTCGTACGGCGGCTTCTCCTCGTCCTCGGGGGGCGGCGGCCAGTCGGGGTCCGGTGGGGCGGCCACCGGATGCCGGACCCGGGCCAGGTGGGCCAGCACACTGCGCGCGGCCTCGCGGCGGCGGGCCAGGGCGGCCCGGTCCAGCGGCAGCGGCCACGGCGCCTCGCCGGTACGCGCCAGAGCCGGGTTGCCGGCATCGGGTGCGGGCTCCCCCGCCCAGTGCTCGACCTCGCCGTGGCCGGCCTCGCAGTGCGCGCGCAGGGCTTCGAGGAAGGCGGACGGACCGAAGGGCCGCTTCTGGCTGGGCCCCCACCAGTGGCCGGAGCCGAGCAGCAGGGAGCGCGGCCGGGTGAAGGTGACGTAGCCGAGCCGGAGCTCCTCGATGCGGTTGTGCTCGGCCATGGCCGCCTTGAAGTCGGCCAGCCCCGCCCGGGACCATTCCTCGACGTCGGGCAGGGTGGCGGCGTCGCCGCGCAGCGCGTGCGGCAGCACCTTGGCGTTGACGTGCCACAGCTCGCGGCCCCGCTCGCTCGGGAAGCCCTTGCGCACCAGTCCGGGGACGGCGACGACGTCCCACTCCAGGCCCTTGGACTTGTGCGCCGTGAGCACCTTGACCGTGTTCTCGCCGCCGGGCAGGGAGCTGTCCAGGCCCTTCTCGTACTGCGCGGCGGTGCGCAGGAAACCCAGGAACGCCAGCAGTGTGGCCTCGCCGTCCAGGGAGGCGAAGCCGGCCGCGACGTCCAGGAAGGCGTGCAGGGTCTCCCTGCGGCGGGCGGCCAGCGCGTGCGGGGACGCGGAGAGTTCGACCTCCAGGCCGGTGACGGCGAGCACCCGGTGCAGGACGTCCATGAGCGGGTCGGCGAGGGAGCGGCGCAGCTCGCGTATCTCGGTGGCCAGCCGGGCGAAGCGCACCCGCGCCTCGGCCGAGAAGGGCAGGCGGTCCGCGGGCTCGCCGTCGACGAAGGTCTCCAGGGCGTCGGCGAGCGAGACCACCTCGGCCGGGTCGACGCCCTCCACGGCGGCGGCCAGCCGGTCCGCGGTGTCGCCGCGGCCGGGGACCAGCAGCCGTGCCCGCCGCCCGAGCAGGGCGAGGTCACGCGGTCCGATCCGCCAGCGCGGCCCGGTCAGCAGCCGGACGAGGGCGGCGTTGGCCGTCGGGTCCTGCAGCACCTCGCAGACGGCGACCAGGTCGGCGACCTCCGGCAGGTGCAGCAGCCCGGACAGGCCGACCACCTCCACTGGGACGTCACGGGCGACGAGCGCCGCGTGGATGTCCGCGAAGTGACCGGCGGCCCGGCACAGCACGGCGATCTCGCCGGGGGCGGTGCCCGTGCGGACCAGGTGCGCGATGGAGTCGGCGAGCCAGGCGATCTCCTCCTCCTGGGTGGGCAGCAGCGCGCAGCGCACGACGCCGTCCCGCTCGGCACCGGGCGCGGGGCGCAGGGCCTCGACGCCTTCGTGGCGCTCGCGGAGCTCGGCGGCGAGGCCGTTGGCGAGGTCGAGCAGCCGGCCGCCGCTGCGCCGGTTCTCCGACAGGGACTGGCGCCGGGCGGGTGTCCCGTCGGTATGCGCGAAGTGCAGCGGGAAGTCGTCGAGGTTGGCCACCGAGGCGCCGCGCCAGCCGTAGATGGCCTGGCAGGGGTCGCCGACGGCGGTCACCGGATGGCCGGTGCCGTCGCCGAACAGCGCGGAGAGCAGCAGCCCCTGGGCGACGGAGGTGTCCTGGTACTCGTCGAGCAGCACCACGGCGTACTGCTCGCGCAGGATGCGGCCCACTTCGGGGCGGGTGCGGGCCAGCGTCGCCGACAGGGCGATCTGGTCGCCGAAGTCGAGCAGGTCGCGCTGCTTCTTCTCGGCACGGTACGCGGCGGCCAGGCCGGTCAGGTCGATGCGCGCCCGGGCCGTCTCGGGGAGCCTGCGCAGATCCGCGTTGGTCAGCCGGACGCCCTCGAGGGCGGCCAGCCACTCCCGGTCGTGCTCGAGCAGCCGCTCGGGGGGCACCAGGTGCTCCGCCAGCTCGCCCTCCAGCGCCAGCAGGTCGCTGACCAGGCTCGGGATGCCTTTGGTGAGTGCCGGGAAGGGGCCGGGCGCGGCCCGCAGCACACGCGCCGCCAGTTGGTAGCGCGTCGCGTCGGCGAGCAGTCGCGCGGTCGGCTCCAGCCCGATGCGCAGCCCGTGCTCCGTGAGCAGCTGCCCGGCGAAGGCGTGGTAGGTGGAGATCCGCGGTTCGCCCGGCGCGTGGTCCGGGTCGGCCGGATCCGGATCGGTGACGCCGGCCCGGACGAGGGCCTTGCGCACGCGCTCCGACAGCTCACCGGCCGCCTTGTTGGTGAACGTCAGGCCCAGCACCTGCTCCGGCGCGACCTGTCCGGTGCCGACCAGCCACACCACGCGGGCCGCCATCACGGTCGTCTTCCCGGAGCCGGCGCCGGCCACGATCACCTGCGGGGCGAGCGGCGCGGTGATGCACGCCAGCTGCTCCGGGGTGAACGGGATGCCCAGCAGCTCCTTGAGCTGTTCCGGGCCGGTGATGCGGGAGGACACAAAGGGGAGGCTATCGGGCACCACCGACAGCGGGCCGAGCCGCACCCGGTCCGCCGGGGTCACCTGTTCGGGCGTATTCCTCCCTACCGACGTAGAACATCTCGTTCTACGCTGGAACCATGGAGCGCATCCCGGTACGCGAACTGAACCAGAACACCAGTGCCGTACTCGCGCGCGTCCAGCACGGCGAAACCTTGGAGGTGACCGTGAGCGGAACCCCCGTGGCCCGTCTCGTGCCCATCTCGCGCGGCCAGTCCGTGCTGGACCGCATGGTCGCCGAGGGACGCGCCACCCCGCCCGTGGCCTCGGGTCCGGTGCCAGTGCCGCCCGTGCTCGACGACCCGGGGATCGACACGGCGGCCACACTCGTCGCCCTGCGCGACGAGGAGCGCTGGTGATCTACCTGGACTCGGCGGCGATCGTGAAGATGGTCCGCCGGGAGCAGGGCACTCGGGAGTTGGTCGGCTGGCTGAACGACCGCCCTGACGAGCCTCTGGTGTCGTCGTCGCTCGTCGAGGTGGAGGTGCCGCGCGCCTTGCGTCGATCGGCCCCGCAGGCACTTGCCGGGGTCCCCGGGGTGATCACCCGGCTCTACCGGTTCGAGATCGACGCCGCCGTCCGCGCCACGGCTTCCGCTTACGGCGATCCGCTGCTCCGCTCTCTCGACTCGATCCACCTGGCGACCGCGCAGCTCCTCGCGGGCCAGGCGGGCGCGGATCCGCTCGTGTTCGTCACCTACGACCAGCGCCTGCTGAAGGCCGCGCAGGACCTCGGGCTGAGGACCGAGGCCCCCGGCGGCTGAGACCCCCGCCTCATTCCACGACGTGCCGTCCCTCCGGGCGGGCGCTGCACGCGGCCCGGAAGGCGCAGTTCTCGCAGTGCCGGCCGGTGGAGGGGGTGAAGCGCTCGTCGAGGACGCGGGCGGCCGCGTCGGCGAGCAGGGAGTCGGCCCAGTCGCCGCTCAGCGCCTCCTGGTGCTGGACGGTGGGCTGGGTGTCGCCGCCGTCGCGGCGGGCGGCACCGATGCGCAGCTGGACGAGTTCGGCGCCGCCGGGGGTGGGCCGGGTGCCGTGGAAGAGTTCGTCGACGGCGCCCTCGCGGACGGCCAGCTGGTAGACGGCGAGCTGCGCGTGGCTCTCGACCTCGGCGGCGGTGGGCTTGGCCTTGCCGGTCTTGAAGTCGACGACGTAGGCGTTGCCCTCCGCGTCGGTCTCGACGCGGTCCATGCTTCCGCGGATCCGGACGGCCACGCCCCCCGTCTCCAAGGTGACGTCGAAGCCGTGCTCGGAGGCGACGGCCTGGCGGCCTCGCTCCATGACGTGCCAGCGCAGGAAGCGTTCCAGGGCGGCGCGGGCGTTCTCCTTCTCCTGCCGGGACTTCCAGGGCGCGTCGAAGGCCAGCGCGTTCCACACCGAGTCCAGCCGCTCCATCAGCACGTCCAGGTCGGCCGGGGTGCTGCCGGAGGCGACCTCGTCGGCGAGGACGTGCAGGACGTTGCCGAAGCCCTGGGCCGCCGTGGAGGGCGGCTCGGCCTTCACCTCGCGCCCGAGGAACCACTGCAGGGCGCAGCTGTTGGCCAGCTGGTCCAGCGCGCTGCCGGAGAGGGTGACCGGCTGCTCGCGGTCGCGCAGCGGGACCTCGGAGCGGGTCTGCTCGTACAGGCCCCACCAGCGTTCGGGGTGGGCGGCGGGCACCAGTGGCTGGCCCGCGTCCTCCAGCGCCGCGAGCCGCGCCAGGCGCCGGGCGGCGGCCGCGCGCAGGGCGGGCGAGGCGCCCGGGTCGACGGTCGTGGCGCGCAGTTCGGCGACCAGCGCCGCCACCGACAGCGGCCGGCGGGCCCGGTGCGTGACGTCGACCGGCTCGACCCCGAGTTCGGTGAGGAAGCGGGAGGGCTGGTCGCCGTCGTCGGCGGCGGCCTTCACGGCGGTCACGACGAGCCGCTCGCGGGCCCGCGTGGCCGCCACGTAGAACAGCCGGCGCTCCTCTGCGAGCAACGCGCCCGGGGTCAGCGGCTCCGCGAGACCGTCACGCCCGATGCGGTCGGCCTCGAGCAGCGAGCCGCGGCGCCGCAGGTCGGGCCAGAGCCCCTCCTGGACACCGGCGACGACGACGAGCCCCCACTCCAGTCCCTTGGAGCGGTGCGCGGTCATCAGGCGGACGGCGTCCGGCCGGACCGCGCGGCGGGTCAGCACGTCGGCGGCGATGTCCTGCGCGGACAGCTCCTCCAGGAAGTTCAGCGCGCCGCGGCCCCCGGTGCGCTCCTCGGCGCGGGCGGCGGTGTCGAAGAGCACGCACACCGCGTCGAGGTCCCGGTCGGCGTTGCGTCCGGCCGCGCCGCCGCGCGCCGCGGACCGCTCCAGCCGGCCGGGCCAGGGGGTGCCGTCCCACAGCTCCCACAGCGCCTCCTCGGCGGTGCCGCCCCCGCTCAGCAACTCGCGTCCCCTGCGCAGCAGACCGCCGAGCCGCTGGGCTCCCCGCGCGTAGGAGGGGTCGTGCGCGACGAGCCGCTCGGGCTCCGCGAGCGCCTCGGCGATCAGCTCGTCCGACGGCCGCGGTACGGCGACCCCGGCGGCCCGCTCCTCCTCGCGCAGGGCGCGGCCCAGGCGGCGCAGGTCTGCGGCGTCCATGCCGCCGAGCGGGGAGCCGAGCAGGGTGAGGGCGTCCTCGACCCGCAGGCCCGCCTGCCCGGCGTCGGACAGGGCGGCCTCGGCGCAGACCCGCAGGGCGAGCAGGAGCGGGGCGACGGCGGGCTCGTCGCGCAGCGGCAGGTCGTCACCGTCTATGTCGACGGGTACCCCGGCGGAGGTCAGGGCCCGGCGCAGCACGGGCAGGGAGCGGGACCCGGCACGGACCAGCACCGCCATGTCGGACCAGGGGACGCCGTCCTCCAGGTGGGCGCGGCGCAGGACGTCGGCGACGCCGTCGAGTTCGGCGCCGGGCGTCGGGTAGGTCCGGACGTCGACCGAGCCTCCCTCGCGGACCGGGCTGAGCTCGCGGTGGGCGCGGACAGCGGCGGCCGGCAGCCGGGTCAGCGGCATCCGGCGGGTCAGCAGGCGGGTCGCCGCCAGCAGGGCGGCGCCTGAGCGGCGGGACGTGGTGAGGACGCGGACGTCGGCGGGGCGGCCGTCGGCGTGCCGGAAGTCCTCGGGGAAGCCGAGGATGCCGTTCACGTCGGCGCCGCGGAAGGCGTACACGGACTGGTCGGGGTCGCCGAACGCCACCAGGTGACGGCCGCCGCCGGCGAGCGCCTGCAGCAGCCGCACCTGCGCCGGGTCGGTGTCCTGGTACTCGTCGACGTAGACGGCCTCGTAGGCCGTGGCGAGGTGGCGGGCCACCTCGCCGCGCCCGGCCAGCAGCACCGCGCGGTGCACCAGTTCCGCGTAGTCGACGACGCCCTGGAGGTCGAGGACGTCCAGGTACTCGGCGAGGAATCCGGCCGCCGCCGACCAGTCGGGGCGGCCTGTGCGGCCGGCGAACGCGGCCAGGGCGCGCGGGCCGAGGCCCAGCTCACGGCTGCGGGCCAGCACGGCCCGCACCTCGTCGGCGAAGCCCCGGGTCGTCAGCGCCGCACGCAGCTCGTCCGGCCAGCGCACCCGGGTCCGCTCCCGCCGTTCCAGTTCGGCCTGGCCCGCCAGGAGCTCGCGCACCGTCAGGTCCTGCTCGGGCCCGGACAGCAGCCGCAGCGGGTCGGCGAACAGCTCGGGGGCCTGGTGGGCGCGGACCAGTGCGTAGCAGAAGGAGTGGAAGGTGGTGGCCTGGGGCGCGGCCGCGCCCCCCATCCGGGCGGCCATGCGGTCCCGTAGTTCGCCCGCGGCCTTGCGGCTGAAGGTGAGGACGAGGATGCGATCCGGGTCGGTGCCGCGCCGCACGCGTTCGGCGACGGCCTCGACCAACGTGGTCGTCTTCCCGGTGCCCGGTCCGGCGAGGACGAGGAGCGGGCCGCCGGTGTGCTCAACCACCGCGCGCTGTGCGGCGTCCGCCTCAGGGGGCGTCACCGGTTCCGGAGCGGTGCGTAGCAGGCGGTAGCCGCCGGAAGGCCCGACCGTCCCCCCGGAGCGCCGTGCGGCGGCGTCCGTCTGGCGGGTGGAGGGAGAGGTCACGTGGTTCGCCGGTTCCGTGTGCGAGCGGGTGCGGGTGCGGGTGCGGGCGGGGGCTGCGCCGCCGGTGGCCGGGGAAGGCCGGGAGCCGACGGTACGCCACCGGCCACCGGGGCCGCCGCGCGTCCGACGTTTCCCGTACGGATGCGGGGGCGGACGGCCGCGGGACGCCGTACGCCGTCCGGACGGCGGATGGCGTCAACCGGTCCCGGATGGCGGAAGCTGGATGGTGTGAACGTCGGGTCGTCAGTCGTCACCGCCGGGGCTCGGCACGGGTTCGGTGCCGTCCCAGCGGGCGCCGCGCAGGTCGAGACGGGGTATGTGGCCCTTCGTCGCCCGCGGGGCGGTGCGCAGCGGGGTGCCCTCCGCGCGGTAGTGCTCCATCGCGCGCAGTTCGTGGCCCGGCAGCAGCCCGCCGTCCGCGCGCACCACGCGCCACCACGGCACGGCACCTCCGTAGAGCGCCATGACGCGGCCCACCTGCCGGGGGCCGCCCTCCCCCAGCCACTCCGCGACGTCGCCGTACGTCATGACCCGTCCTGGCGGGATGCGCTCGGCGACGTCCAGCACGCGCTCCGCGTACGCGGGCAGCTCCGGGACGTCGTCCGGACCGTCGTCCGGGTCGTGCGCGGTGTCCTTGCTCATCCGTCCCATGGTGCCCCACGGCACCGACAGTGGGGGCGTCGGGAGCGCTCGGGGGCGCCCGTGGAGGGGAATTGCCCCCTCCTGCGCCCATGCGCCGGCCGGTCGTGCCACCATCATCCGGGCGGTGACTGGTGATACGAGATCAAAAAGAGACATCCGGAGAGCACGACGTGAGCGGGAACGGAGCCGCTCGCGCGGTCCCCGCTGCCTCGGAGGGCCCCGGTGACGGCGCCCCGGGGACCCCGGACGAAAGCGCCGGGCAGGCCGTGCCCACGTCCGGCGACACCCCACGCGACGACAGCCGCGCCGCGTCCGCGGCCCCGACCGGGAAGCCGGCGGTGAGGCCCGCGCGGCCCGCGGACGGCGCCCCGGACGGACCGGGCGACGCCGAAGCCACCCGGGCCGCGGACGGCGGCGGCAGCGAGGGCGACGGCAGCGCGGCCACCGACGGGCCCGCCGACGGCCCCGTGCCGACCGGGGAATCCGCCGGCACCTCTCCGCACACCGACCCGGTGGCGCGGGACGAGCCGCTGCTGCCCGCGCGCGTGCACCGGCCCGCGGACCTCATGCGCTTCCTTTTCGGGCTGCTCGGCATCGCGATCCTGCTGATGATCGCGGGCTTCGCGCACGCGACGACCTCCGGCGTGGAACAGGACATCGCCGAGGGTGCGACGCACGCGCCCGAGCCGCTGATCACGATCGCCGGGCTGCTGGCGACCGTGGCGGTGCTGATCGTCCCCGTGGCGTTCGCCGTGGAGCGGCTGATCAAACGGGACGGGCTGCGCATCGCGGACGGCGTGCTGGCCGCGGTCCTGGCCCACGGGGTGTCCCTCGCGACCGACCTGTGGGTGTCGGACGCGGCGCCGGTGGCGATCCGCGACGCGCTGACCCGCGACGCGCCCGGCGGCGGACTCACCGACCCCGTCCACGGCTACCTCGCCCCGGTGATCGCCTACATGACGGCGGTCGGCATGGCCCGACGCCCGCGCTGGCGGGTGGCCCTGTGGTTCGTGCTGGTCGTCGACTCCTTCGCGGTGCTGGTGGGCGGCTACACCACGCCGTTCTCGATCATCGTGACCGTGCTCATCGGCTGGACCGTGGCGTACGGCACCCTCTACGGGGTCGGCTCTCCGAACGTCCGGCCGACCGGCCAGAACCTGCTCGCGGGCCTGCGCCGGGTGGGCTTCGCCCCGCTGACGGCGGTCCGCGCCGAGGACGAGTTCCCCGACGCGCCCGACGCCGACCGGGGCCGCCGCTATCTGGTGACGCTGGAGGACGGCCCCCTGCTCGACGTCACGGTGGTGGACCGCGAGCAGCAGGCGCACGGCTTCTTCTACCGGATGTGGCGCCGGCTCCAGTTGCGCGGGATCACCCAGCGGCGCGGCCTGCAGTCGCTGCGGCAGGCGCTGGAACAGGAGGCGCTGCTCGCCTACGCCGCCATCGCCGCCGGGGCCAACGCCCCCCGGCTGATCGCCACCTCCGAGCTCGGCCCGGACGCCGTGATGCTGGTCTACGAGCACATGAGCGGGCGCTCCCTGGACGCGCTGTCGGACGAGGAGATCACCGACGAGGTGCTGCACGGCGCCTGGGAGCAGGTACAGGCGCTGCAGTCGCGCCGGATCGCGCACCGCAGGCTGGTCGGCGAGGCCCTGAAGATGGATCGCTTCGGCGAGGTCTTCCTCACCGACCTGCGCGGCGGGGAGATCGCCGCGGGGGACATCGTGCTGCGCATGGACGTGGCGCAGCTGCTCACCACCCTGGCACTGCGCGTCGGCCCGGAGCGGTCGGTGGCCTCGGCCGTCGCCGTGCTGGGCCCGGACGCCGTCGCCGACTCGCTGCCGCTGCTGCAGCCGATCGCGCTGAGCCGCACCACCCGCGCCACACTGAAGCAGCTCGCCAGGGAGCGGGCGCAGCGCGAGCGCGAGGCCGTGCTGGCCGCCTCCCGGCCCCGGCCGGCGGGCGGGCAGAGCGGTGGGGCCGACGCCAGGGACGCGGGCAAGGAGACCAAGGCGGAGCGGCGGGCCGAGAAGAAGGCGATCGAGGACGCGTCGGAGGAGGCCCGCGAGGAGGACCTGCTCACCCGGATCCGCCACCAGATGCTGCTCATCCGCCCCCAGGCCCCGGTGGAGCCGGTGCGGCTGGAACGGGTACGGCCGCGCACGCTGATCAGCATCATCGCGGGTGCCTTCGCCGCGTACTTCCTGCTCTCCCAGATCAGCAGCATCGACCCGGCGACCCTGCTCGGCGAGGCGAACTGGATCTGGGTCATCGTGGCCGTGCTGGCCTCCGCGCTCAGTTACGTGGCGGCGGCGATGGCGCTGTCCGGCTTTGTGCCGGAGAAGCTGTCCTTCCTCCGCACCACGCTGGCGCAGGTCGCCGGCTCCTTCGTGAAGCTGGTGGCGCCCGCCGCGATCGGAGGTGTGGCGCTCAACACGCGCTACCTGCAGAAGTCGGGCGTGCGCCCTGGCCTGGCGGTGGCCAGCGTGGGGGCCTCTCAGCTGGTGGGTCTCGGCTCGCACATCAGCCTGCTGCTGGTGTTCGGCTACATCACCGGCACCGAGAAGACACCCTCGCTGTCACCGTCCCGGACGGTGATGGCGGGCCTGCTCACGGCCGGCGTGCTCTTCCTGGTCGTCACCGCCGTCCCGCCGCTGCGGCGCTTCGTCTCCTCCCGGGTGCGGGCGCTGTTCGCCGGTGTGGTGCCGCGCATGCTGGACGTGCTGCAGCAGCCGATGAAGCTCACCACGGGCATCGGCGGCACACTGCTGCTGACCCTCGCCTTCGTGCTGTGCCTGGACGCGAGCATCCGCACCTTCCACGGCGAGGTGAACTTCGCGACCATCGCGGTGATCTTCCTGGCCGGCAACGCCCTGGGCTCCGCGGCGCCCACGCCGGGCGGCCTCGGCGCGGTCGAGGGCGCGCTCATCGCCGGTCTGACGACCATCGGCCACCTGGACTCGGCGACGGCCACCTCCGCGGTGCTGCTGTTCCGGGTGCTGACCTTCTGGCTGCCGGTGCTGCCCGGCTGGCTGGCGTTCACCCAGCTCACCCGGCGGCAGGCGCTGTGACGCGGGTCCCCTCGCGGCCCCGCTGACCGGCGGCCCCGCTGACCGGCGGCGCCACGAGTCCTCCGGTGGGTGTCCGGGGAGGCGGGCGCGGGTCGCCTCAGCGCAGGATGTCCGCGAGCTCGAAGCCGACCGGCTCCTGCAACTGGGCGTAGGTGCAGCCCGCGGGGTCGCGGTCCGGTCGCCAGCGGCGGAACTGGGCGGTGTGCCGGAAGCGGTCGCCCTGCATGTGGTCGTAGGCGACCTCCAGGACGCGCTCGGGCCGCAGGGGGATCCAGGACAGATTCTTCCCCGCGCTCCAGCGGCTCTGGGCCCCCGGCATGCGGCCGCCCGGATCGGCTTCCGCCCAGTCCGCCCAGGGATGGCCCTCGGAGGAGTCCATCCGCAGCGGCTCCAGTTCCCCGACCAGTTCCTCGCGGCGCCGCATCGGGAAGGAGGCGCAGACGCCGACGTGCTGGAGGCGGCCGGCGGCGTCGTGCAGGCCGAGCAGCAGGGAGCCGACCACGGGCCCGGACTTGTGCCAGCGGAAGCCGGCCAGCACGCAGTCGGCGGTGCGCTCGTGCTTCACCTTGACCATGACGCGTTCGTCGGGGCGGTAGCCGAGGTCCGGGGGTTTGGCGACGACGCCGTCCAGTCCGGCGCCCTCGTACTGCTCGAACCACCGCCGCGCGAGTTCGATGTCGGTGGTGGCGGGCGCCACGTGCACCGGGGACCGGGCCCGCCCGAGCGCGTCGACCAGCGCCTGGCGGCGCCAGGTCTGCGGGTCGGCCATCAGGGACCGGTCGCCGAGCGCCAGCAGGTCGAAGGCGACGAGGGAGGCGGGGGTGCGTTCGGCGAGCTGCCGCACCCGGGAGTCGGCGGGGTGGATGCGCTCCAGCAGCGCGTCGAAGTCCAGCCGGCCCTCCCGGGCCACGACGATCTCCCCGTCGACGACGGCGCGCGGCGGCAGTTCGGCGCGGACCGCCTCGACGACCTCCGGGAAGTAGCGGGTCAGGGGCTTGCCGGTGCGGCTGCCGATCTCGACCTCGGCGCCGTCCCGGAAGACGATGGCGCGGAACCCGTCCCACTTGCCCTCGTACAGCATGCCCGGCGGGATCGCGGCGGCGGACTTGGCGAGCATCGGCTTCACGGGCGGCATCACCGGGAGGTCCATGCCCCGATTTTCCGCCCGGCAGGCGCCACCCGCCCGTCGGGCCTACCGTGTCGGGGGACGGGAGAGGCGGTGGCGGCATGGCGGAGGCGGTCGAGCTGGCCGTCGGCGAGCGGACGGTCCGGATCTCGAACCCGGGGAAGGTGTACTTCCCGGAACCGGGCTTCACCAAGCTGGACGTGGCCCGCTACTACCTCGCCGTCGGGGACGGCGTCCTGCGGGCGCTGCGCGACCGGCCGACGACGCTGGAGCGCTACCCGGACGGGGTGGAGGGCGAGTCGTTCTTCCAGAAGCGCGCGCCGAAGAACACCCCCGACTGGATCCCCACCGGCCGCATCCGCTTCCCCTCCGGCCGCCACGCCGACGAGATCTGCCCGACCGAGACGGCCGCTGTCGTCTGGGCCGCCAACCTCGGCTGCCTCACCTTCCACCCCTGGCCGGTCCGGCGGGCCGACCTCGACCACCCGGACGAGCTGCGCATCGACCTCGACCCGCAGCCGGGCACCGACTTCTCCGACGCGGTGCGCGTCGCCGGCGAACTGCGCGGTCTGCTGGAGGAGCTGGGCCTGCGCGGCTGGCCCAAGACCTCCGGTGGGCGGGGCCTGCACGTCTTCGTCCCGATCGAGCCGGAGTGGACGTTCACGGGGGTGCGGCGGGCCGCGATCGCCATCGCCCGCGAGATGGAACGGCGGATGCCGGAGCAGGTCACCAGCGCGTGGTGGAAGGAGGAGCGCGGCGAGAAGATCTTCGTCGACTACAACCAGACCGCACGGGACCGCACCATCGCCTCCGCCTACTCCGTACGGCCCAGGCCGCACGCCCCGGTCTCGGCGCCGCTGCGCTGGGAGGAGGTGCCGCAGGTGCATCCCCGGGACTTCGACCTGTCCACGATGCCCGAGCGCTACGCCGAGCTGGGCGACGTGCACGCGGGCATGGAGGACCACCCCTGCCGGCTGGACGCGGTCCTGGACCTGGCCGAGCGCGACGAACGCGACCACGGGCTGGGCGACCTGCCGTACCCGCCGGACCACCCCAAGATGCCGGGGGAACCGAAGCGGGTGCAGCCGAGCAGGGCCAGGCGCGATCCGGCCGCCGGGACCGGCGGGAGCTGACGACGCGGCACGGCGTATCGGCCGCACGGGGCGACGCGGCAGGCGCGGTGACCCGGTGACCCGGCGCGGCGGTGCACCCGATCGACCGCAAGCGGGCCACGACGGCAACCCCCCGCGGCGCCGCCGCACGACGCGCCCGCCCGCACGGCACAGAGCGGCACAGAGTGGCACACGGCAACGCGCGGCCCGCGATGACCCGGCGCGGCCCCGCGGCACGGCACAGGCCGCCACGGCACACAGCCGCACAACCCGCCACACGACCCGCCCGCACGCACACCTCTCCCGCACCACCCGGCGCACCCACGCGGCACGGCACAGGCCGCCACGGCACACGGCCGCACAGCCCGCCACACGACCCGCCCGCACGCACACCTCTCCCGCACCACCCGGCGCACCCACGCGGCACG
>JARAXD010000010.1:148873-242106 GCA_033793685.1 Streptomyces sp. ME19-03-3
GGCACGGCACAGGCCGCCACGGCACACGGCCGCACAGCCCGCCACATGGGCCGTCGCGGCACGCCCCCTTTCCACGGCGACCCCACCGACGCATCATCAGGGACATGTCCGCGCCTCGCCCCGTGCCCCCGGACGAGCAACCGGTCCCTCCGATCGCCCACCCCGTGCACCACGTCACGACCGGCGGCCGGACCGCCTACGACCGTTCGACCTTCCACTTCCTCGACCACGAGGGCCGCGCCCTGCTCGTCACGGGCCTCGGGGTGCAGCCCGGCCAAGGCGTCGCCGACGCCTACGCGACCCTGACCCGCCGCACCGGCACGCTCGCCGTGCGTGCCGGCGACACCTTCGGCGAGGACCGCGCTCGGCAGCACGTCGGTCCGTTGCGCGTCGACGTCCTGGAACCGCTCCGCAGGCTCAGGCTGACCTGCGACGACACGCTCCTGTCCTACGACCTGGAGTGGGAGGCCGCCTTCCCGGCCGTGGAGGAGCCGTACCACCCCCGCTACCGGGGCGCCCGGCTCCTCCCGCGGGCCGGCCGCTTCGTCCAGGCCGGCACCTGCCACGGCGTGGTCCGCACCGGGAACGGCGAGGAGATCCGGGTGGAACGCGGCCGCTGGACGGCCGCCCGGGAGCGCAGCCGCGGCGCTGGCCCGGCGCCCGGCGAGGCTCCCGGGCGGGCCGAGCAGGGGCACCGCCCGGGCGGTTTCCACTGGCTGTGGATGGCGATCCTGTTCGACGACAGCTTCGTCCTGGTGACCGCCCAGGAGGACGCCGACGGTTACCACACCCCGGACGAGGTCCTGCAGATCACCGAATACGGCCCGGACCGCCGACTGGGCCCGGCCCTCGTCGACGTCACCTACCGGAAGGGCACCCGGGATCCGGTATCGGCCGTCGTCCACCTGGCCGCGGGGAGGATCGAGGCCGAGGTGATGCTCTCCGGCCCGCTCGCCGTCCTGGCCGGTCACCCGCCCGCCCGCGACCGGCGGCACGGCCGGGGCAAGGGCCGCGGCTGGCTCGAGCGCCGTGCGTACGACCCGACGGATCCGGCGGTCGCGGCGCCCATCGCGTACGGAGTCACCGACCACGCCGCGCGTTTCGCCTGGGACGGCCGGGTCGGCTACGGCATCTTGGAGCACGGCGGCTTCAGCCGGCACACCCCCAGGGGTTTCACCCGTCAGGAGGCCATGTGACAACGGTGCGCACCACCACTCGCGACCCCCTGCTGCTCCGCAGCCGCCTCGACGCGTGGCTGGCCGCGAAGCACCCCGGCGCCCACAGCCGCGGCCTGCGCCTCCCCGCCGCGAACGGCCGGTACGGCGACACGGTCCTGTTCGACCTGGCCGTCCCGCACCCGGCGGGCACCGCGCGCCAGCGCATCCGCCCGTGTGTACTGCGGCTGGCCGACGACCCCGGCGCGGACACCGTCCTCCCGGCGTACGACGTGGGCGCGCAGTACCGGATCATCCGGACGGTCGCCGCCCGTACCCGTGTCCCCGTGCCCGAACCGCTGTGGCTGGAACCGGACCCGGAGCCATTGGGTGCCCCGTTCCTCGTCAGGGAGCGCGTCCCCGGGCGCGTCCCGTCGGAGGCCGTCCCGTACCCGCAGGGCGGCAACTGGCTCTTCGACGCCCGCGAGGAGGACCGGGCACGGCTGGAGCGTTCGACGATGCGGGTCCTCGCCGAACTCCACACCGTCCCCGGCGAGGGGACCCTGCGCGACCATGTCGACGCCCAGCACGCCCGCTACGAACAGGTCGTCGACGGGCTGCCCCGCTCGCCTCTGCTCGAGCGCGCCTTCTCCCGGCTGGAGAAGCACTGGCCCGCAGACCCCGGCCCGTCCGTGCTCAGCTGGGGCGACGCCAGGATCGGCAACATCGTCTACGACACGGACTTCACCCCGGCGGCCGTCCTCGGCTGGGAGACGGCCGCCTCCGGGCCCCGCGAGCTCGACCTGGCCCACCTGGTGTTCCAGCACCGCCTCCTCCAGGACCTCGCCGTCACCGCCGGATTCCCCGGGATGCCCGACTTCCTCGACCGCGACCGCAGCGCCGCGACCTACGCGGAACTCACCGGGCACGTCCCCCGCGACCTGGACTTCCACCTCCTGTACGCCGCACTGCGGCACGCGGTCGTGATGCTGCGGGTGGGCTACCGCCGGGTCCGCCTCGCCGAGTGCGCGATGCCGGCCGACCCCGACGCGCTGATCCCGCACAGGGACACGCTGGTGGCGATGCTGGAGGGCCGCCACCACTGACCCCCACGACCTGGCCGGCGCCTCACTCCGCGTGGTCGAGGTCCGCCCGGGACGCCCGCGGCGGCGCCCCGGGCTGCCCCCGCGCCCCGGCGCCGCCCACCGCTTCCCACGACCTGCGACCGGACGCCATCCGTGCCACCCTGACGGCGTGACGGGATGACGCTGTTCACCCCTTTGTCATGCCGTGCACCGACGTGTCCTGGTAGGGGCCGCGACCCTCGGTCGGAAGGGGACCGCGCCGTCGTGAGGAGCGTGAGGAGTACGCATGCGCCAAGACCTCGCCCGTACCGTCGCGGCCGCCGTCCTCGTGGGAACCTCCGTGTTCGTCACCATGCCGGCCCACGCCGCGCCCGCGGACCCCTCCTCCCCCATGGTGTTCGCCCACCGGGGCGCCTCCGCCGAGGCCCCCGAGAACACCCTGGCGGCCGTACGCCGGGCCCATGAGCAGCACATCCAGTGGATCGAGAACGACGTCCAGCGCACCAAGGACGGGGCCCTGGTCGTGATCCACGACGCGACGCTGAACCGCACGACCGACGTCGAGCAGGTCTTCCCCGAGCGCGCCCCCTGGCGGGTCGCCGACTTCACCCTCGCCGAGATCCGCCGCCTCGACGCCGGAAGCTGGTTCGCCCCCCGCTTCCGCGGCGAGCGCGTCCCCACCCTCCAGGAGTACCTGCAACTCCTCGACCGCGACCAGCAGGGCCTGCTGCTGGAGCTGAAGCAGCCCGAGCTCTACCCCGGCATCGAGCAGCAGACCGTCGACACCCTGGCGAAGGCCGGCTGGCTCGACCAGGCGCACCTCTCGGGCCGGCTGGTCGTCCAGAGCTTCAGCGCCGACGCGCTGCGCCGCACTCACCAGCTGCGCCCGGCCATCGTGACCGGCTTCCTGGGCAGCCCGCCGGTCTCCCGCCTGAAGGAGTACGCGGCCTTCGCCGACCAGATCAACCCCGACGCGAAGGACGTCAGTCACGCCTACGTTCAGGCCGTCCACAGCGTCAAGGGCCCCGACGGCAAGCCGCTGCGCGTGAACGCGTGGACGGTGGACGACCTCTCCACGGCCGTCCGCATGGCCGCCTTCGGCGCCGACGGCATCATCACCAACCGCCCGGACGTCATCCGCAACGGCGTGCAGTAGCCGGGACGGCGTCGGCCGGAGCGGGTGCGGGTGCGGGTGGAATCTGCGAAGCGGTGTTCGTCCCGCGCCGTCTCCGAGCCGTCCGAGGTCGCCGACGGCACCCCACGACGGCAGAAGCCCACGGCATCCGAGCGGCTCGGATGCCGTGGGCTTCGTCAGGAACGTTGATCAGCGGGCGCCGCGATCAGTAGACCGGCTTCTCCGGCTCGATCGTGTTGACCCAGCCGATGACACCGCCGCCGACGTGGACCGCGTCGGCGAAGCCCGCGGACTTCAGGACGGCGAGGACCTCGGCGGAACGGACGCCGGTCTTGCAGTGCAGAACGATCTTCTTGTCCTGCGGAAGGTCCTGCAGGGCGTTGCCCATGAGGAACTCGTCCTTGGGGATCAGACGGGCGCCCGGGATGGAGACGATCTCGTACTCGTTGGGCTCGCGGACGTCGATGATGTCGATGTTCTCGCCGTCGTCGATCCACTCCTTGAGCTGCTTCGGAGTGATCGTCGAACCCATCGCCGCCTCCTGCGCCTCCTCGGAGACGACGCCGCAGAAGGCCTCGTAGTCGATGAGCTCGGTGACGGTCGGGTTCTCGCCGCACACCGCGCAGTCCGGGTCCTTGCGGACCTTGACCTGGCGGTACTGCATCTCCAGGGCGTCGTAGATCATCAGCCGGCCGACCAGCGGCTCGCCGGTGCCGGTGAGGACCTTGATGGCCTCGGTGACCTGGATGGAGCCGATGGACGCGCACAGCACGCCGAGGACGCCGCCCTCGGCGCAGGAGGGGACCATGCCCGGCGGCGGGGGCTCGGGGTAGAGGCACCGGTAGCAGGGGCCGTGCTCGGACCAGAAGACCGACGCCTGGCCGTCGAAGCGGTAGATGGAGCCCCACACGTACGGCTTGTTCAGCAGCACGCACGCGTCGTTGACCAGGTAGCGGGTCGCGAAGTTGTCCGTGCCGTCGACGATCAGGTCGTACTGGCTGAAGATCTCCATCACGTTGTCGGCCTCGAGCCGCTCCTCGTGAAGGACCACGTCGACGTAGGGGTTGATGCCCTTGACGCTGTCGCGGGCGGACTCCGCCTTGGAGCGGCCGATGTCCGCCTGGCTGTGGATGATCTGGCGCTGCAGGTTGGACTCGTCGACCTCGTCGAACTCCACGATGCCGAGCGTGCCCACCCCGGCGGCCGCCAGGTACATCAGGGCGGGCGAACCGAGACCGCCGGCGCCCACACAGAGCACCTTCGCGTTCTTCAGGCGCTTCTGCCCGTCCATCCCCACATCGGGGATGATCAGGTGGCGGGAGTACCTGCGGACCTCGTCGACGGTGAGCTCGGCGGCCGGCTCGACCAGGGGTGGCAGCGACACGGGGACTCCGTTTGTCGATCGATCACTACGGTGGTTGTACCCGTAACACTGCCACGCCCTTCTTCATTCCGAGACCGCCGTCCCGGTTGTCGAGACGGATCGTGGTCACATGCTGGGGGGTGGCTGACGCCGCAGCATGCGCGAGGCCTCGTCCCAGTAGCCCGGCAGGCCGTCCCATGCCGCGTGGTCGGTGCGGTCCGTGAAGTAGACCGTCGCCGCGCCCTGCCAGCGGGCGATCCGCATGGCGGTCTCCAGGTGCGGTGCGGGAACGCCGTGCACCAGGTGGCAGAACCGCTCCGGCGGATACGCCGCCGTCCACTCCGGGGCCTGCGACCAGCGGTACTGCGACCACGGCCCGGCGAAGGTCACCAGTTGGTCGGCCGCCTCGGCGTAGCTCTCGTGAGGATGGCAGCCGTGGCCCAGCACGATGTGCCCGGTGCTGCCGCCCGCCACGCTCAGCAGCGCGCGCAGCGTGGTGACGACGCGCCGGCAGTCCGTCAGCTCCGAGCGCGTGGTCGGGGCCCGGTCGAGGAAGAATCCGTCGACCCGGTACCAGTCGAGGAAGCGGTGCGCGTCGGCGACCAGCTGACCGAAGGGGCGGGCCCCGTGCCGGGTGTCCAGGTAGCCGAGCACGGGCACCGCCGCGTCGCGCAGCCTGGCGCACGCCTCCGTGCAGAGCGGGTCGACGCGGGCGCCGGGGCCGCGGGCCGCGTTGAGCACCACCCAGTGCACCGGGGCCTTCGGCCGGGCCAGTTGGGCCCATTCGCCAGGCGCGACCAGGGGGTGCGCGTACGCGGGGACCCCGAAACCCAGTCCGTCACAGCGGTCGGCCGGCCTGCGCAGACCGCTCGGGTTCACACGCGGCATGCCGCCTCCATCCAGACGTCGGCGAGGGATTCCTCGAGGGCGATGCGGGGTCGCCACCCCAGACGGTCGCGGGCGGTGCGGATGTCGGCCTGCTGCCAGGCGCCGCAGCCGTCCGGGTAATGGGGGTGGCCGCTGCCGTTCGCCGTCGCGTGCGGGTCCTCGACCTCGTGGAGCGCCCCCGCGTAGCCCGCGGCGTGGGCCAGGGCGGCCGCGACCTCGCGCAGCGGTACGGCCCGGCCCGTGCCGATGTTGACCAGTCCCTGGGCGGCGGACAGCGAGGCTGCGTGCACGGCGCGGGCCACGTCGCGTACGTCCACGAAGTCCCGCTGCACGCCGAGGCCGGTCAGCTTCAGGTCGCCGTCGCCGGTCTGCATGGCGCGGCGCATCGCCTCCGCGAGCCGCCCGATCGGCGAGGCGGTGGGCGTCCCCGGCCCGACCGGGGTGAAGACCCGCAGCACGACGGCGTCGAGTCCGGAGCCGAGGACCAGTTCCGTCCCGGCGAGTTTGCTGACCCCGTACGGGCCGCCCGGCCGGGGCACGGCGTCCTCGGCCGTCGAGGAGCCGGTGGGCGAGGGCCCGTACTCGGCGGCGCACCCCACCTGGACCAGCCGGGCCGAGGTGGCGCTGCGGCGCATCGCCTCGCACACGGAGGCGACCGCGATCGTGTTGTGCCGGGTGAGTTCGCGTGCCCCGCCGCGCGTGGCGCCCGCGCAGTTGACGACGACCCCGGGGTGGACGGCGTCCATGAAGCGCGCCAGCGCGCCGGGGCTGCCGGACGACAGGTCGAAGCGCACGTCGGCGTCGTCGCTGCGGCCGAGCGCGGTCAGCTGCACGGCGGGGTCGGCGAGCAGCCGCTCGGCCACGTGGCGGCCGACGAATCCGTTGGCGCCCAGGAGGAGGACTCTCATAGCGAGCGCCTCCGCTGCGCGGACCGTGGCCGGGGATGCGGGTGGGTCATCGTGGATGGCTCCTTGGCTTCTTCTTCGGATCTGCGGGGTGTGCCGGGCCGGCCCGGCCGCCGCCCGCTCATCGCGGTTCCGCCGCGGCCGGGTACGCCGGGTACGCGGAGGCGCGCGCGAGCGTCGTCATGGCGTGGGCGGTCAGCGCCAGGGCGGCGGCCGCGCAGGCCAGGGCGGGGACCGCCGTCGGCGGGAGGGGGAAGCGGTCCAGCAGGGCGGCGGCGAGGGCCACGGCCTCGAAGGCGCAGGCGAGGCCGGTGCCGATGGCGGCCGGGTCGGGGTGGCCGTGCACCGCCAGCAGCCGGGCGGTGAACAGCAGCAGGGCGAGGGCGGCGGGGCCGGCCAGCGCCATGGGTGTCAGCGGGGCGCCGGCCACGGCGCGGGCGGCGCACAGCAGCGCGAGCGCGCTGGTGAGGAAGAGCGCGAGCGTGCCCGCCAGCAGCGGCCGCACCGCGCCCCCGAACTCCGCCAGGGTGCGGCTGCGCAGCAGATGGCCGCGGGAGCGCGCCGCGAAGCGGTGGGCGCACCAGGCGGCCGGTGCGAGGCAGAACGCCAGAGCGGTCAGGTCGGCGGCCGCCGCGGCGGGCAGCACGCCCCCGGCGAAACGGTCGACGGCGCGCGGCCCGTACAGCGCGAAGCCCACCAGCCAGCAGTGCCACACGGCGCCGCCAGGGCCCGTGCCGTAGGGCGCCCTCAGTGGTCCGCGGCGCAGGGCGGCCAGCAGAGCCAGCAGGAGCAGCGGCACCGCCACGGCGACGACGGTAACCGGCGGCAGCACGCGCAGTGCCCCGCTCGCGGCGGCGCACACGGCGCCCGGGACGAGGGTGAGCAGCAGGGCGGGGCGGCCGGCGGGCCGGTCCGCGGTGGGCGGGGTGCCGGCCCTGGGCACCCGGGCGTACAGCTCCTCGGCGAGGGTGAAGACGTCGCGGTGCCGGAAGTTCGCCGCGACGCGGTCGGTGACGCCCTGCGCCTCCAGTCCCGCCACGATCTCCAGCGGGTCGACCGCCTCGGCGCACAGCGTGCGGTGGTGGTGCATCAGGTCGCGGACGGGGTCGGCCGGGCCGCGCCTGCGCAGGGCGCTCCTGCCGTCGCCGGTCCCGGTGTCCTGCGGGCGGCTCATGCGCGCTCCCGCCTCTCGGCACCGGCGTACGCGGGCTCACGGCCGGCGAGCGCCCAGACGGGCCGGGCCGTCCAGTGGCCCGGGACGCGGGATTCTGCGGGTGCGCCGAAGGGGACGGGGGTGCCGTCCGGGTCGCGCAGCGGGGCATCGCGCCCGGGTGCGTGGGCGACCAGGTCGAGGTAGATCTCGCGGAACGCCGAAAGGTTCCGCTCGACCGTGAAGAGCTCGAGGGCGCGTTCGCGGGCGGCGGCGCCGAGCCGCCGGCGGCGCTCGGGGTCGCGCAGCAGGGCGACGCAGGCCTCGGCGAGGGCCTTCGGGTTGCGCGGCGGCACGATCAGGCCGGTGCCGCCGATGACCTCCCGTACGGCCCCGGCGTCGGTGGAGACGGTGGCCCGGCCGCACAGCATGGCTTCGACCAGGGTGACCGGGAATCCCTCCACGACGCTGGAGAGGACCACCACGTCCCCGGCCGCGTACGCGTCGGGCAGCGCCGGGGCGCCCGGCGAGCCGAGCTCCTCGAAGGTGACCGGGTTCTCCCCCGCGGTGACGGCGTCGGCCGCCTCGTCGGGAAAGAGCTGCGCCGCCAGGGAGCGGCACTGCTCCAGGTAACCGGGGTCGCCCTCGCCGCAGCGGACGACCCGCAGCCGCGCTCCGGGTTCCTCCCTGCGCACCTCCGCGAAGGCGTGCAGCAGCCCGACCAGATCCTTGCCGCGGTCGGTCCGGCCGACCCACACCAGCGTGGGGTCGCCGCCCTCGGCCTCGGCGGCGGGCTCGGGCAGGGGGCCCTGGTAGCCGGGGTAGACGGTACGGACCCGGACCCGTTCGGCGCCGCAGTGCTCCTGCCAGCGGCGCGCGTGGGCGTTGCCGGGGGTGACCAGCGCGGCCCCGCGGTACGCCTCGCCCGCCAGGTGGCGGTGGAAGGCGGCGAGCAGGGCCCGTACGGGGGCGGGCAGGCCGGCCGCGCGGTGCAGCAGCAGGGTCTCGCGCAGCCGCACGCCGTACTCGGTCACCAGCAGCGGCGTCCCGAAGAACCGTTTGGCCAGCAGCGCGGGCAGCAGGGCGGTGCCGCCCGTGACGGCGTGGCAGAGGTCGGCGGTGGCCAGCGCGTCGCCGCACTCGTCGTACCAGGGCGCGGAGAGCGGCCGCAGCGCGCGCTCCACCTGGTCGGCGGCGAGCAGGAGGTCTCCCACCCCGGCCTCCGTGACGAGGGGTAGCGCGCCGGGCGCCCGGCAGACCTCCTCCAGGACGCGCACCGCGTGCTCGGAACGGAGCAGCCCCGGCAGGCCGCCGTCCTCACGGGCGAGTTCGGCCAGGCCGTAGAGCGCGGTGGCGAAACGGTCCGCCACACCCTCGGCCCCGGCGTCGCCAGCCAGCACACCGACGAGGTCGCGGTACCGCTCCAGTGCCCGCGACCGCCTCCGGCGCGCCCTGCCGCGCGCGGCCGCCGGCCCCGGCGCGGGCCCCCACAGCGGCAGCACGCGCACGTCCCGCACCTGGGGCGGCAGCGCCACCATCCCCGACGCCTCGGCCCGTTCGCTCCTGCCCAGCGCGTAGACCGCGAACTCGTGCCCGGCGAGCCCGCGCACCAGCCGGTCGACCCAGGCGCCCCCCTCACCCCGGGCGTACGGATAACCACCCTCCGCGAGTAATGCGATACGCACGTCTGCCCCCTCTCGGCACCGGTCTGTTCGGGCGCGATGACCGTATTCCGGCGAAGTGGTGGCCCGGCGGACGGTTGTCCGCCGGGCCACCGAAAGGGGTGAAGAGACGTGACTTTCCCCGGCGTTGTGCGTTGTGTCCGGGTAGACGTCCGCCGGGTGGTCCCGCAGGGGAACGGGACGGCGCGGAATACTCCCGCGCGCACCGCGGGTGCCTGGCCGTGCACCGTCCCGTGCGCGGCGCATTCGGAATAGCCCCGCGCGCACCGCGGGTGCCTGCTACCTTGAACGGCATGAAGCGCGCTGCCATGACGACGACGCCGGAGAGTGTCCCGGCGCGCTGACCCATGTCATGAGGAAGCCCCGGGGCGAGTGCCCCGGGGCTTTCGCTTGCGGTCACTCGCCCGCCGTCCGCGAGGAGACCGCCATGCACGACCACCGCAGACTCGGCCGCGAGCTGGGCCTGTTCGACACCGACCCGCTGATCGGCGCGGGACTGCCCTACTGGCTGCCCGACGGGACCGCCGTCCGGCACGCCCTGGAGGAGTACGTCCGTGACGCCGAACGCCGGGCGGGCTACCGCCATGTGTACTCGCCCGTGCTCGGCAAACGCGAGCTCTACGAGATCTCCGGGCACTGGGCGCACTACAGCGACGAGATGTTCCCGCCGATGGAGCTCGGCGGCGAGCAGCTCGTGCTGCGGCCCAGCCTCTGCCCCCACCACGCCCTGATCTACCGCTCGCGTTCCCGCAGCCACCGCGAACTGCCGCTGCGCCTGGCCGAGCTGGGCGGCATGTACCGCTCCGAGCTGTCCGGCGTGCTCGGCGGGCTGACCCGCGTACGGGCCATCCAGCTCAATGACGCGCACATCTTCTGCACCCTCGACCAGGTCGCCGAGGAGGCCGCCGCCGCCCTGCGGATGATCGGCCGTGCGTACGACGCGCTCGGCATCACCCCCGCCCGCCACCGGCTCTCGCTGCCCGGGCCCGGCGGCAAGTACGTCGCCGAGCCCGAGTTGTGGGAACGCTCCGCCGCTCTGCTGACCGAGGTCCTGGACCGCTCGGGGCTGCCCTACGAGGCGGCGGAGGGCGAGGCGGCGTTCTACGGGCCCAAGATCGACGTCCAGTTCGCCGACGGCGCGGGGCGCGAGGCCACCCTGTCCACCGTGCAGATCGACTTCCACCAGCCCCGGCAGTTCGGGCTGCACTACACCGGCGCGGACGGCGCGAAGCACCGGCCCGTCATGGTGCACCGCAGTGTCATCGGCAGCATGGAGCGGGCCGTGGCGCACCTGATCGAGCAGCACGGCGGGGCGTTCCCGCCGTGGCTCGCCCCCACCCAGGTGGTCGTCCTCCCGGTGTCGGAGGCGGAACTGGACGAGGCCGGCGCGCTGCTGCGGCGCTGCCTCGACCTGGGTCTGCGCGCGGAACTGCGCGCACCGGACCGGGGCACCCTGGGCGCCCGGATCCGCGAGGCCCGCCTCGTCCCCTACCAGGCCGTCATCGGCCCGAAGGAGGCCGCGAACGGGCAGGCCGCCCTGCGCCTGCGCGACGGCCGCCGCCTGCCGCCGCAGCCCGCGCGGGCGGTACCGGAGCGGGTCCGCGCGGCCGTGGACGCGCACGGCGTCGAGCTGTGGCCCGAGCGGGAGGACGCCGCCTGACCTGGCGCGACGCAGGACACAGGGGTGCGCCCGGCCGGCCCGGCCGGGCGCCCCCCGGCCGCCTCAGGCGGTGGCCACCAGGGCGCGGCGGGCGGCGCGGCGGGCGGCGGCCTCCTCCGGGTCGAGCACCGGGACCGCCGCCAGGAGGCCCTTGGTGTACTCGTGCTCCGGCGCCTCGTAGACCTGCCCGGCGGGCCCGTACTCCACGACCCGGCCCGCCCGCATCACCGCGACGGTGTCGCTGACCTGGCGGACCACGGCCAGGTCGTGGGCGATGAAGACCAGCGCGAGCCCCAGTTCCCGCTGCAGGTCACCCAGCAGCGCGATGACCTGGGCCTGCGTCGTGACGTCCAGTGCCGAGACGGGCTCGTCGCAGACGATCAGCCGCGGCTCGGGCGCCAGCGCCCTGGCGATGCCGACCCGCTGGCGCTGTCCGCCGCTGAACTCGTGCGGGTAGCGGTGGTACCAGTCGGGGTCCAGACCGACCCGTCCCAGCAGTTCCCGCACCCGGGCGACGATCGCGGCGTCGTCGAGCACCCCGGCCGTACGCAGCGGGTCCGCGATGGACTCGCCGATACTGCGCCGCGGGTTGAGCGAGGACACCGGATCCTGGAACACCATCTGCAACCCGGACGCGCCGGAGCCCGCTCCCGGGCGCCGCAGTTCGCCGCCGGTGGGCTCCAGGAGCCCCACGAGCATCCGCCCCAGCGTGGTCTTGCCGCTGCCGCTCTCCCCGACGACGCCGAGCGTCTCGCCCGCGCGCACGGTCAGCGACACGCCGTCGACCGCCGCGAGCTTGGCGCCGCGCCGGCCGAACTCCCGGCGTACGTCGACGGCTTCCAGCAGCACCTCGCCCGGGGCGGCGCCCCGCGGCTTCGCCGTCCCCACCCGCGGGACGGCGGCCAGCAGGTCCCGCGTGTACTTCTGCCGGGGCGCGCCCAGCACGGTGCCGACCGGTCCGCGCTCCACGGCGCGGCCGTCCTTCATCACCAGGACCTCGTCGACGCTCCCGGCCACCACGCCCAGGTCGTGGGTGACCAGCAGCAGCCCCATCCCCGTCTCCTGCCGCAGTTCGCCGAGCAGGTCGAGGATCTGGGCCTGGACGGTGACGTCCAGCGCCGTCGTCGGTTCGTCGGCGACGAGCAGCCGCGGCTCGCAGGCGAGCGCCATGGCGATCAGGGCCCGCTGGCGCATGCCGCCGCTGAACTCGTGCGGCCTCAGGCGGGCCCGTCGCGCGGCGTCGGCGATGCCGACCCGGTCGAGTACCGTGACCGCCCGCTCGCGGGCCGCCCGCCGGGACGCCCGCGGGTGGTGCACCCGGTACACCTCGGCGATCTGGTCGCCGATCGCGAAGTACGGGTCGAGCGAGGACAGCGGGTCCTGGAACACCATCGCCGCCAGCCCTCCGCGCAGCCCGCGCAGTTCCTTCTCCCCCGCGCCCAGGACGTCGACGCCGGCCACCCGCACCGTGCCGCCGATCCGCGCACCGCCGCCGCGGTGCAGTCCGAGCAGGGTGAAGGCGGTGGCGCTCTTGCCGCTGCCGGACTCACCGACGATGCCGAGGGCACCGCCCTGCGCCACGGAGAAGGAGAGCCCGTCCACGGCGCGGACGGTGCCCGTGCCGGTGGGGAAGTCGATCGTGAGGTCCTCGACCTCGATCAGCGGTGACGTCATGCCAGCACCACCCGTCGGTCGGCCACCGCGTACAGGACGTCCGCGAGGGCGTTGGCGAGGACCACGAAGAATCCGGTGACCAGCACGAGCCCGACGACGACCGGCAGGTCCTCGGTCTTCACCGCGTCCACCAGGCTCTTGCCGAGCCCGGGGATGCCGAAGAGCGACTCGGTGAGCACCGCGCCGCCGAACATCGTCCCCAGGTCCAGCGCGGACAGCGCGATGATCGGCGGCAGGGCGCCGCGCAGCGCGTGCCGGCCGATGACGGACCGCTCACGGACGCCGTAGGCCCGGAAGGTGCGCACATGGTCCTCGGAGAGCGTGTCCAGCATCGAACTACGGGTCAGCCTGGAGTACTTGGCACTCTCCAGGATGGCCAGGGCGAGCCAGGGCAGCACCAGGTTCCACGCCCACTGCCCGGGGTCCTCGGTCAGCGGGACGTAGGACGGGAAGGGCAGCCAGCCCAGCACCGAGACGAACAGCAGCATCAGCAGGATGCCGATGATGAAGACGGGCACGGCGTTGCCGGCGAGGGTGAGCGCGGTCAGCAGGCGCTCGGTGAGCCCGCCGTGGCGCAGCGCCGAGAGCACGCCGGTGCCGACGCCGATGACCAGCCACAGCACCATCGCGCCCAGCGAGAGCGAGGCGGTGGCCGGCAGGCGCTGCGCGAGCAGGGAGGTGACCTGCTCGCCGCTCTGGTACGAGAAGCCGAGGCACGGAGCGCCGCAGTGCTCGATGCCGACGCCGGTGCTGACGTCGGAGCCGGCGAACAGGCCGTGCAGGAAGTGCCCGTACTGCGCGATGGCGGGGTCGTCGAGGCCGAGCTGGGTGCGCACCTGGGCCACCTGCACCGGTGAGCACTTGGGTCCGCAGGCCAGTTGTGCCGGGTCGCCGGGCACGACGTAGAAGAGGGCGTAGACCGCGACGCTGAGCACGAGCAGGACCAGCGCGGCCGCGAGGACCCGGCGGAGGGCGAAATGGGCGAGAGGTGTCACGACCGCTTCTCCTTCCGGCGGCGGACCACGGCCCGCAGGCGGCTGCCGGCCCGGGGGTCGAGGGCGGTGCGCACCCCGTCGCCGAGCGCGGTGAAGGCGAGGACGGTGACGAAGATGAGGCCGGCGGGCAGCAGTACGTACGTCGGATCGGCCTGGTACCAGGTGGTCGCGGAGGAGAGCATCTGTCCCCAGGAGGGCGTGGGGGGCTTGACGCCGATGCCGAGGAAGGACAGTCCGGCCTCCGAGGCGATGTTGGAGGGCACCAGCAGCGCGCTGTACGTCACCACGGGCGCGGCCAGCGACGGCAGCAGTTCGCGGCGGGCGATCCGCCACCGGCCGGCGCCGCCGAGCCGGGCGGCGGCCACGTAGTCGAGGGACTTCAGGCTCAGCGTCTGGGCCCGGACGATGCGGGAGGTGCCGGCCCAGCCGAGCAGGCCGAGGACGAGGACCAGCAGCACCGGACGGGGGAAGCCGGCGGGGACGATCGCCAGCAGGGCGATGGAGAAGACCAGGGTGGGCAGCGCCAGCATCACGTCGGTGGTCCGGCTGAGCAGGCTGTCCAGGAAGCGGTTGCCGAGCCCGGCGGCGAGGCCGACCGCGACCCCGATGGCGATCTGGACGACAGTGGCGGCGACGCCGATGCCGAGCGAGATGCGCGCGCCGTACACCAGCCGGGCGAACAGGTCACGTCCGGTGCCGGGTTCGACACCAAGCCAGTGGTCGGCGCTCACCCCTCCGAAGGAGCCGAGCGGGACGCCGCCGAGGGCGGAGTCGACAGCGGAGGCGTGGTAGGCGTCCGGGTCCTGGCCCTCCAGCGCGGCGAGCAGCGGAGCCGTCAGGGCCACCAGGACGAGCAGGGCGATCACGGCGACACCGGCGAGGGCGGCGCGCTGGGCGCGCAGCCGCCGCCAGAGCTGCCGGGCGCGGCGAGCACGTCGGTGGTGGTCACTTGACCGCGACCTGCGAGACGTCGAGGACACCGGTCCAGTCGCTGATGACG
Organism: Streptomyces sp. ME19-03-3; assembly: GCA_033793685.1. GTDB lineage: Bacteria > Actinomycetota > Actinomycetes > Streptomycetales > Streptomycetaceae > Actinacidiphila. The sequence goes on from JARAXD010000010.1 coordinate 163,565, forward strand.
ACGTTCTTGACGGCCTTGCCGTACAGGCGCTTGTAGACGGGGTACGCCAGCGGCACGGTCAGCGCCTGCTCGCCGATCCTCTTGTCCAGGGCGCCCCAGCGCGCGGCGGCGGCCTTGAGGTCGGTGAGCTTGTTGATCTCGTCGATCTCCTTGTTCACGGCCGGGTCGTCGAGCTGGGCGCTGTTGTAGTTGTAGCCGTCCTTGACGATCTGCCGGCCGTCGAAGATCGGGGCCAGGAAGGGGCCGCCGGACGGCCAGTCGGCACCCCAGCCGGAGAGGAAGAGGCCCGGCTCGGTCTTCACGGTGTGGATCTTCTCGCTGTAGGCGCTGGACTCCAGGGCCTGGAGCCGGACGGTGATGCCGGCCTTCTTCAGGGCGTCCTGCAGGGCGGTGGCGACCTCGGGGCCCTGTTCGTCGCCGGCGCTGCTGTCGTGGGTCAGGGTGACGGTCAGGCCGTTCGGGTAGCCCGCCTCCTTCAGCAGTTCCCTGGCCTTGGCGGCGTCGCCGCTCTTGCCGGCCGGGAACGCGTCGTAGGGGGTGTAGCCGAAGGCTTCCTGCGGGGGCAGGAAGGTGGTGGCCGGCTCGGCGAGCGAGGAGCCGCCGAGGGCGTTGACGACGGTGGTCCGGTCGACCGCGTAGGAGACGGCCTGGCGCACCTTGGGGTTGTCGAAGGGCTTCACCTTCGGGTTGAAGCCGATGTAGTCGGTGTAGCCGAAGTGGCCGGTGCCGACGCGGCCCGCCAGCTCCTTGTCGCCGGTGATCTTGGCGAGTTCGGCGGCGGTGAGGTTGGTGTCGGTGGTGACCGTCGCCGCGTCCTTGCCGGAGCCTGCAGAGAGCCGCTGGTTGATCACGGCGGCGTCCAGGCCGGAGCGCACGTCGATGCGGTCCGGGTAGGCCTTGCGCTCCTCGTCGGTCTTCTGGTCCCAGTGGGCGTTGCGCTCCAGGACGAGGTGCTCGCCGTCGTTCTCGTTGCTGACGAACTTGTAGGGGCCGGAGGAGAAGGGGTGGTTCTCGTACTTGGTTCCGGTGTCCTTGGCCTTCGGCACGGGGGCGAAGGAGGTCTGGGTGGCCAGGAACGGGAAGTCGCCCTCCGGCTTGTTCAGGTGGAAGACGATGGTCTTCGCGTCCGGGGTCTCGATGGAGGCCAGGCCCGATTTGTCCTTGTACGGGCCCTGGTAGTCCTTGCCGCCGACCAGCCAGTCGCGCAGATAGGGGGCACCGCCGGACAGTTCGGCGGCGAAGGAGCGCTCGATGCCGTACTTGATGTCGGCGGTGGTGATCGGGCTGCCGTCCTCGTACTTCAGGCCGTCCTTGAGGTGGTACGTCCAGACGGTGGCGTCCCCGTTGGGCGTGCCGGTGTCGGTGGCGAGGTCGGGGACGACCTTCGCGCCGGCCGCGCCGTTCTCCCGGTTGCGGGTGGTCAGCGTGCGGAAGACCAGGCCGGGGATGTTGCCGCCGCCGGAGGTGTAGAGCCGCGCGGGGTCGAAGTCCTCCTGCGGGGCCTGGTTGAGGATGTAGAGCGTGCCGCCCTTGGCGGGCTTGCCGTCGGCCGCCTTGGCCCCGCTGCCCTCCGGACCGCAGGCGGCGGCGCCGCCGGTGATCGCCAGGACGACGGCTGCCGCTGCGAGACGGCGGGGTGTGACGGACGGGTGAGACATCGAGGATCCCTTTCGCGGCTGCGCGATGGTGTGGGCAGGGCTGTGAAAGGCCCGCAGGCAGCGGCGACGGCCTCGCGGAGGCCGGGGGGATCGATCGTGCGTCGAGCACTGTGCCCACGGGCGGAGGGTCCGGGGCAGATGAGGGAAGGTGTCCTCTACGCGCCCGGCACCGTGGAGCGCCGACACAGGATGTCGGCCACGCAGTGCCCGGCCACGCCGATGAGCGCCAGCTCGAAGCTGGCGTCGGCGTCTGAGGCGGGGCTGTGCGGCATGCCGGAAACATTGAACGATTAATCGCGCGATGTCAAAAAGCTAGCCCCGGGGGTGGGGCCAGGCGTTGGCCTTGCAGGTCAGACCCCCGTAGGAGAGGAGCTTGGTCTGCTGCATCATGACCGGGGCCGGGGCGCCCTGCCTCGGGCAGAGCACATGGTTGAAGCCGAGCCGGTGCCCGACCTCGTGGTTGATCAGCATCTCGCGGTAGGCGAGCATTCGGCCCTGGCCGTAGGTCTTCGCGCCCTGGGCCCAGCGGTACGCGTTGATCATCGTCCGCGACGTCGAAGCCGCGTCACATGACACATTGTCAACCGTGGTGTCGAGACCGGACTTGGCGCACCAGGTGGCCGTGGTCCCCGGACTGGCCAGGGTGATCACCACATCGGCCCGCCCCGTTGAGACCCGCTCGAAGGTGCGAACCCCGGCGTGCGCCCAACTGCGCCTGTCATTTAGCGTCTTGTAGACCGCGTCCGCGAAGAGCCGGGCATCCAGCGGCAGCCCCTTCTCGACGTCCACCCGTACGCGCAGCAGCCTGCCCTTGCCGGGCGCCTTCTCGTGGCCGCCCACCGTCTGGAACGTCCCGTCCAGGCTCAGGTCCGGGTCGAGCGGGTAGGCCCGGGTCATCGCCTGACCGTAGGTGAGCGGAGTGGCGGCCGCGGAGGGTGAGGCCATAGGGGTCGCCCGGTCCTCCGAGCGGGACGCGGAGTCCTCGGCGGCCCGGCTGCCGCCCGGCGACGCGGCGGCGGACGGGTGACGCTTCTCACTCCCGCCGGCCACCTGCCCCGCCACCACGACGGCCAGCACGGTCACGACGGCCGCGGCGGCGGCACCACTGAGGGCACGGGCCCACGCGGTCTTCTTGCGCCGTTCGGGTGGTTCCCCACCCTCCCCGGCCTCCTCCACGCCCTCGGCGGGTGGCCCGGCTCCGGTGCGGGCGGGGGCGGAGGGGGCGTCGAAGGCCGCGACGAAGTCCCTCCGCGGTCCGTGGACGTCGCGGGCTCCTGCCCCGGGCGCCCGGCGCTGGCGCGGAACCCGGGGTATCCGGGACGCGCCGGGGGCGAGGGAATCGTCGTCCCCGGGGAACTCGGTGTCGAGCACGTCACCCAGTTCGGCGGGCCGGGCCCCGCGCGGCGTGCTCGGCGGGGCCCAGGAGTCGGCCCGGCCCCAGGCCGCGTGCTCGTGGTGCTCGGGGTGGGTGTGGGCCGGTACCTCCTGCTGACCGTGCCCGTCGCCGGACCGGGTTCCGTCCCGGCCGGCCGGGACGGAACCACCGGGCGCCTGGCCCGGTCCGCCGGGCCGCGGGGGGATCGTCGTCGCCGAACGCCGGCGGCGGCCGGTCCCCCCGCTGCCGCCGGCTATGCCGGCTACGTCGTCGCGGCGGCCGTCACGGCCGTCCGGTGCGCTGTGCCTGCCCATGGAGTCAGTGATCCGTCCGCGCGTCCGTGGCGTCCAGGAGTTCGCGGAAGGCCCGCTCCACCGCGTCGGGGTGCTCCATCATCGCCACGTGCCCGCTGTCGGGGAGCGTCAGCAGCCGGGCGTCGCGGAACGTCCGGGCCGCACGGTACGCCATCCGGGGGGAGACCAGCCTGTCGCGGCCCCCGTACACCAGCAGCGTCGGCGCGAGCACCCGCTCCGCCTGACGCCACAGACTGTGCTGGCCGCCGAGCGTGTAGGCGTCGACGATGCCGCGCGCCGAGCGGGTCAGCGCGTCCCAGAAGTAGGGCAGCGCCAGACGGCGCTCGTACTCCGTGGCGTGCTCGGCGAAGGACTCCTCGCTGACCTTCGCCGGGTCGCCGTAGCAGAGGGCCAGCAGTTGCCGGGTGCGCCGTTCCACGGACCAGTCGCGGGTCGCACGGCTCACCACCGCGGTCGCGCCCGGCAGCCCCAGGAAGGCGGTCGGCCAGGCGCCGCGCTGCGGCGGCACCTCCGGCAGGGCGGGCGAGACCAGGGTCAGGGTGCGGACCAGGTCGGGCCGGGCCGCGGCCACCTTGGTGGCGACGGCTCCGCCCAGCGAGTTGCCGACGAGGTGCACGGGCCCGCGCCCGGAGGCCTCCAGCAGACGCACGACGGCGCGCGTGTGCCCCCCGATCGAGTAGTTGCCGTCGTCCGGCGGCGGGGAGTGCCCGAAGCCGGGCAGGTCCACCGCCTCGCCGGCGACACGGTCCGCCAGCAGCGACATCAGCTCCGACCAGTTGGCCGACGAGCCGCCCAGGCCGTGCACGAAGAGCGCGGGCGGCAGCCCTCCGGCCCGCTCCGCCCGCGATCGCACGGAGAGCGTCCGCCCCGGCAACACCACGGTGCGCACCGTCTCCCCGTCCCCGGCTCTGACTCCCGAAGGCGGTACGGGCATGGCGGCGAGTGCGGCTTCGGAAGACTCCGTCGACGACATGGGGCAATGTTACGAGGTGATCACGCGTGCGCTCGCGTGTTCGCCCTCACACGCGTCCCGGGGATTTTCCACCCCTCCGGTCACTCTGCACGGTCCGCCCCGGTCTCCTACGCTCACAAAAGGGGAAAGAGGGGGACAGTGGGTAACAGCGGGGGACCGGCAGCGCACGACCAGACGGGAGGTGCCCGTGTCCGACGACATCGAGAGCTTCGACGACGACGCCATCGACGACCTGGAGGACGCCGAGGCCGACATCGAGGTGCCCGAGGCGGACGTCGCCGAACAGCACCTCGAACTCCTGCAGCACCGCGATGTCCCGATCACCGAACGTCCGCTCGACGCCGACCCCGCGGACGTCGCCGAACAGCACAGGGTGGTGGAGCTCGACGAGGACGACTACCGCTGAGTTCCACTTGGTGAGAATGTGCGTTCGCACAGCGCATGGCCCCACGACCGGAAAAGTACGATGGCACCCGCAGCGCAGAACGACACACTTGGGAGGCGGCGTGACAGCCATCGAGCAGACTGAGGCGCGCCCTCGCGGCACACGCCTGCCGCGCCGGGCCCGGCGAAACCAGCTGCTGGGCGCGGCCCAGGAGGTGTTCGTCGCCCAGGGCTACCACGCCGCCGCGATGGACGACATCGCGGAGCGCGCGGGTGTCAGCAAGCCCGTGCTCTACCAACACTTCCCGGGCAAGCTCGAGCTCTACCTGGCCCTCCTCGACCAGCACTGCGAGGCCCTGCTGGACGCGGTGCGCACCGCCCTGGCGTCCACCACCGACAACAAGCAGCGCGTGGCGGCCACCATGGACGCGTACTTCGCGTACGTGGAGGACGAGGGCGGCGCCTTCCGCCTGGTCTTCGAGTCCGACCTCACCAACGAGCCCGCCGTCCGCGAGCGCGTCGACAAGGTCGCGCTGCAGTGCGCCGAGGCGATCAGCGAGGTCATCGCCGAGGACACCGGGCTGACCACCGAGCAGTCCATGCTGCTCGCGGTCGGCCTCGGTGGCGTCTCGCAGGTCGTGGCCCGCTACTGGCTCTCCAGTGGCAGCTCCATGCCGCGCGACACCGCGGTGCAGCTGCTGACGTCCCTGGCCTGGCGCGGCATCGCGGGTTTCCCGCTGCACGGCGCCGAGCACTGACGCCTGCGCCCCGCGGCTGTTCGCTCTGGGCGTGCCCGTCGGCCGGTGCCCCGGCGCCGGGCGCGGCTAATGTGTCCTGCGTACGGCGCGATTCAACCGCGCACACCGCAGACCGTTCGGAGGGACGATAGCCGTGGAGGTCAAGATCGGCGTGCAGCACGCGCCGCGCGAGATCAGCATCGAGAGCGCGCAGACGGCCGAGGAGGTAGAGAAGGCCGTCGCCGAGGCGCTGACGGGCACCGGCAAGCTGCTCAGCCTCACCGACGAGCACGGCAAGCGCGTGCTCGTACCGGCCGACCGGCTGGCGTACGTGGAGATCGGCGAGCCGTCGGCGCGCCGGGTGGGCTTCGGCGCCCAGCTCTAGGGTCCGCGCCGTGAGATGAGCGGCGGCCTCCGGAGGACGGGCGCGGCGGCTCCCGGCTTGGGAGGCGCCCGCGGTGCACCGCACGGCGGACGCCCTGGTGGCACCCCGGCGCGACGGCCTCCCCGGACCGGGGACGCCGTGCCGGATCTTCGGCGGGCGGGCATCGGACATCACGGCCCCTGAGGCGCCTGCGCGGCCCGGACGGGGCCCCGGTGCGGGGCCGGTCAGAGCCCTGTCGCTGCCGTAGCGGAACGACGCACGGCGGGTCATCCCCGAATGGGGTGACCCGCCGTTTCGCCGTGCGGGCCCACGGGGTAGGACCCGTGCGACCGAAGTCTCCGGGAGGGGCCGCACGATGATGTGGGAAGCGCTCGCGTTCGCCGCCGTCGGACTGTCCGTCGCGTACGCCGCGACCCGGTTGCTCCCCCGCCGCCGCCTTCCTGCGGCACGGCTCGTGCTCGCCACCGGACCGGTCGCCGCCGTGCTCGGCGGTCTCATCACCCGTACCGTCCTCGGTTCCGACCGGTTCCCGATCAACCTCGCCGTGTCGGTGGCGGTGGCGGCCGCCCTGCTCTCTCTGCTGGTGCGGCCGCACGGCACCCGGCGGTCGGCGGCGGGCACGGCCTGAGCCGCGCGGCCGGGCGGACTCAGGCGGAAAGGCCCAGCGCCGCCATCCGCCGGGTGTGGGCCTCGGTGATCCGGGTGAACATCCGGCCGACCTCCGCGAGGTCGAAGCCGTCGGCGACCCCGCCGACCAGCATCGTGCTGAGCGCGTCCCGGTCCGCCACCACCCGCTGCGCCTGCGACAGCGCCTCGCCCATCAGCCGGCGTGCCCACAGCGCGAGCCGCCCGCCGACCCGGGGGTCGGCCTCGATGGCGGAGCGCACCTTCTCGATCGCGAAGGAGGCGTGGCCGGTGTCGTCCAGCACCGCCAGCACCAGTTCGCGGGTGTCGGTGTCGAGCCGGGCGGCGACCTCGCGGTAGAAGTCGGACGCGATGGAGTCGCCGACGTACGCCTTGACCAGGCCCTCCAGCCAGTCCGACGGCGCGGTCAGCCGGTGGAACTCGTCCAGCGCGGCGGCGAAGGGCTCCATCGCGGCGGTCGGGTCCGCCTCGATGGTGGTGAGTCGCGCACGGAGCTGCTCGAAGTGGTGGAACTCCGCGGACGCCATCGCCGCGAGCTCCGCCTTGTCCTCCAGGGACGGTGCGAGCTTCGCGTCCTCCGCAAGCCGCTCGAAGGCCGCCAGTTCGCCGTACGCGAGGGCCCCGAGCAGGTCCACGACCGCAGCGCGGTACTCCGGGGCCGCGGAGGCGGCGGCCCAGTCCCTGGCCGCGACGGCCGTCTCGGCCGAAGTCTCGGCGGGGGTCTCGGCGGGGGTCTCGGCGGGGGTCTCGGCGGGGGTGTCAGACGTCTCCATGCTGCGCACAATAGCCAACCCCACCAGCGCGGCAACCATCCCGAGCGGCCCGCCGCGCGGGAGCCCCGCCGTGCCCTGTCCCAGGTGCCGGGAAATCCATCCGCCGCAGGTGCGTGATTCCGGGGTACAGTGATATGGACCCGCCAGGTGACCCGGCGGGTCGCGCATGAATGGATGCCCGGTCGGTGGCCCGATCGGCTCCGACCGACCGCCCTCCTCACCTGGGAGGGGACAGATTCGCGGCGCGCACGAGGGCAGTGGTCCCGCGCACCTCGGCCGCCCACGGCCGGACGATTCCGCGGTCAGCGCAGTTCCTTGCGCCCGACCCTCCCCGGATACCGCTCGGCGCCGCGTCCCAACAGAAGAGGCAGCATCCTGACCACCACCATGACTTTCCGCGATCTGGGGATCCTCCCCGAGACCGCCGAGGCCCTCGAGGCCGTCGGCATCATCACTCCCTTCCCCATCCAGGAGATGACCCTGCCCGTCGCCCTCGCGGGCAACGACGTCATCGGCCAGGCGAAGACCGGCACCGGCAAGACCCTGGGCTTCGGCCTCCCGCTCCTGGAGCGGGTCGTCGTCCCGGCCGACGTCGAGGCCGGGAGGGCCGGGCCCGAGGACATCGTCGACGGTCCGCAGGCCCTGATCATCGTCCCGACCCGTGAACTGTGCACCCAGGTCACCAACGACCTGCTCACCGCGGGCAAGGTGCGCAACGTCCGCGTCCTGGCGATCTACGGCGGCCGCGCCTACGAGCCGCAGGTCGAGGCCCTGAAGAAGGGCGTCGACGTGATCGTCGGCACCCCGGGCCGGCTGCTGGACCTGGCGGGGCAGAAGAAGCTCGACCTGCGCCACGTCCGCGCGCTCGTCCTCGACGAGGCCGACGAGATGCTGGACCTCGGCTTCCTCCCCGACGTCGAGAAGATCATCGAGATGCTGCCCGCCAAGCGGCAGACGATGCTCTTCTCCGCGACGATGCCGGGCGCCGTCATCGGCCTCGCCCGCCGCTACATGTCGCGGCCCACGCACATCCGGGCCACCTCGCCGGACGACGAGGGCGCCACCGTCGCCAACATCACCCAGCACATCTTCCGCGCCCACTCGCTGGACAAGGCCGAGCTCGTCTCGCGCGTCCTGCAGGCGGAGGGCCGCGGCCTGGCGATGATCTTCTGCCGCACCAAGCGCACCGCCGCCGACGTCGCCGAGCAGCTCGAGCGCCGCGGCTTCGCCTCCGGCGCCGTGCACGGCGACCTCGGCCAGGGCGCCCGCGAGCAGGCGCTGCGCGCCTTCCGCAACGGCAAGGTCGACGTCCTGGTCTGCACCGACGTCGCCGCCCGCGGCATCGACGTCGAGGGCGTCACGCACGTGATCAACTACCAGACGCCCGAGGACGAGAAGACCTACCTCCACCGCATCGGCCGTACCGGCCGCGCGGGCGCGTCCGGTACCGCCATCACGCTGGTCGACTGGGACGACATCCCGCGCTGGCAGCTGATCAACAAGGCGTTGGACCTGCCGTTCAACGAGCCGGAGGAGACCTACTCCACCTCCGAGCACCTCTACGAGCTGCTCGGCATCCCCGAGGGCACCAAGGGCGTGCTGCCGCGTGCGGAGCGCACCCGTGCCGGGCTCGACGCGGAGGAGATCGAGGACCTCGGCGAGACCGGTGGCCGCGGCCGCGGCCGCGGTGCGCGCAAGTCCGGCCCTGCCGCCTCCGTCGAGGCGGAGGAGCGTCCGGCCCGCACCCGTACGCCCCGCCAGCGCCGCCGCACCCGCGGCGGGCAGGTGGTCGGCGAGGCCTCCGCCGAGGCGGCCGCGGTCGTGGAGACCGTCGAGGCGACGATCACCGAGACCGCTGCCGCCGGGACCCAGGCCCCGCGCCGTCGCCGCCGCACCCGCGCGGCAGCAGGCGCCTCGGGTGCCGAGACCGTCCCGGCCGCCCCGGCGGCCGACGAGGAGCTGTCGGCCCCGCGCCGCCGCCGCACGCGCTCCGCCGGCGCCGCCACCGAGGCCGCGGCCGCCGCGCAGACCGACACACCGGAAGCAGCACCCGCCGAGGGCGCCGACGAGGGCGCGGCCAGGACCGTCCGCCGCCGTCGCCGTACCCGTGCGGCCAAGCCGGCCGACGAGGCAACCGGCTGACGCCGTCCTCCGCACCGCCGACGGCCGGGCGCCCCCGAGGGGGTGTCCGGCCGTCGGCGTCCCACCACCCGCGCGGCGCCGGGAGACCGGGGCCGCCCCCCGTGCACCCCCTCCCGCCCCGCTAGCCTCGGCCCATGAGCCGACCGCCCTTCCTGACGCTGCCCGCGAACGCCACCGCGTACCCCCTGGAGACGGCCCGCGGCGCCTTCGCCGTCCTGGATGCCGTCCCGCCGGCCGGCACGCCGCCGCGCGGCACCGCCCTGCTCGTACCCGGGTTCACCGGCAGCAAGGAGGACTTCCTCGCGCTGCTGGAACCCCTCGCGGCCGCCGGCTACCGCACGGTCGCCGTGGACGGCCGGGGCCAGCACGAATCGCCCGGCCCACGGGACGAGGCGGCGTACGCACAAGCCGAGCTGGCCGCCGACGTGGCCGCGCAGACCGCGGCGCTGGCCGTCCCGGGCGGCGGGCCGGTGCACCTGCTGGGGCACTCGATGGGCGGCCTGGTCGCCCGCGCCGCCGTCCTGGCCGCGCATGCCGGGGGCGCCGCCCTGCCCTGGGCGTCGCTCACCCTCATGAGCTCCGGCCCGGCCGCCATCGAGCCCGCGCAGCAGGCCCGCACGAAGCTGCTGCTGGAGGCGCTGTCGGCGCTGGACATGGAGGGTGTGTGGCGCGCGATGCGGGAGCTGGACGCCGAGGACCTCGAGGGCGCGGCGAACGCCCGGGGCCCGGTCGAGGAGTTCCTGCACCGGCGCTGGCTGGCGACGGTGCCCGAGCAGCTGGTCGTCACCGGCCGGCAGCTGATGGACGAGCCGGACCGGGTGGCGGAACTGGCGGCGGTCCCGCTGCCGAAGCTGGTGCTCTCCGGCGCGGTGGACTACGCCTGGCCCGTCCCGTGGCTCGACGCGATGGCCGAGCGCCTGGAAGCACGCCGGGTCGTCGTCGAGGGCGCCGAGCACTCCCCCAACTCCGAGCGGCCGGCCTCCACCGCGCGTGCCCTCCTGGACTTCTGGGACGGCGCCGGCCCGGCGGCCTAGAACCCGGTCCCGCGCCGGCCCGGCGGCCCCGTCCCGTCTACAGGCGGGCCTGCAGGTGCTCCCAGAAGCCGTCGCGCAGCACGCGCCGCAGGTCGGCGTGGCCGCGCAGCGAGATGTTGAGCATGCCCTCGGCCTCGACGAGCAGTTCCTGGTCGAATGCGGGCGGCAGGTACGGGTGCCCGGGCAGCAGCTCGGCCAGACAGTCGCGGCCGCGGGTCGCCAGCCACTGCGCGGCGACCCGGGCCCCGACGAAGTGCACGTCCTCGCGGGTCGGAATGGGTCCGGTGGGGATCGGCGCGTCGCCGTAGACGGGGACCGCGCGCCGGGTGATGTAGGGCTTGCAGAAGTCGAGGTCGAGGGTGCGCAGGCTGTCGACCTCCCACAGCAGGGGGTCGGCCTGGTTGCGACCGTCGGCCGCCTCGATGCCCCACAGGTGGACCCGGGCGCCGTAGCCCTGCGCGGCCTCGACCGCGGACACCAGGTCCTCGTCGCCGCCGATGAGGACCGCGTCGCTGATGGCGCGGTGCCGGGCCAGTGACTCCAGGTCGCTGCGGATCAGCGAGTCGACGCCCTTCTGCTGGCGGCTGGCGTTGAGGTTGCCGAGCCGGACCTTGACGTCGGGCAGCTCGGCGATGCGCTCCTGCTCGGCGGTGTGGATGCGCCTGCGGGCCCCGTCGTACCAGTAGACGCGCAGCAGGCGGCTGTCGGCGAAGAGGGTCCGGGCCCGGTCGATGAAGGCCTCGATGATGCCCTCGGCGTCGAGTTCGAAGGCCCTCCGGTCCTCGGTGCCCGCGACGAGGCGGCCGGCCGCGGCGTACACGTAGCCGGCGTCGACGAACACGGCGTGGGTCGCCGGGGTCGTGGCGACCTCGGCGAGCACCCGCTGCAGGAGCTCGTTCGTGCGCTCGATGCCGGCGGCGATGGCGGAAAGGGCGTCGTCGTTCATAGAGATCACATTGTCCGGCGGTTCCGTCCGCACACACAACCGGAACCAGGACCGCCGGTACCGGTGGCTACCCGCCGGTAGATGCGTGAGCAAACTTTTCTTTAGGACAGGGAAGCTTTTCACCGGTTCAACTGTTGCTGATACATAAGTGACCCCGGCAGGTAACGGCTGCGTAGCAGCCCCGTACTCCAATGGAGGAGTGCCCGGACGAAGGGAGAAGCCGTGAACACCATGCGCTTCGAGATCATGCGCCTCAACGACCAGGACGGCCGCGCCGTCGACTGGACGGTCGTGGATGCCGCCTCCGTCGACCAGATCGTCCAGCAGGCCGCCGCGATCGGCCAGCGCGTCTACATCCGCCCGGCCGAGTAAGGCCCCGTCATGCCGGCGTGGCCGCACGGCCGGACGCCATGAACGCGATGGGCCCCGTACACCACGGTACGGGGCCCTCGTCGCGTCCGGGGCACACCGACGATCCGTCAGCCCTCGCCGCGGATGAAGCCGAAGACCCCGCCCGCGACCTGCTGCACCGCGATCGCCGAGAGCAGCATGCCGGAGAGCCGGGTGACCAGCACCACACCCCCGTCCTTGATCAGACGGATGATCACCAGCGAGTAACGCATCGTCAGCCAGAGCACCACGTGCATCACGACGATGGCGACCCACACCGACAGCTGCTGCCCGAACCCGTGCGCGCGCTGCACGGCGAGGATCACCGTGACGATCGCGCCCGGCCCGGCGAGCAGCGGCATGCCGAGCGGCACCAGCGCAACGTTGACGTCCTTGGTCTGCGTGGGCTCGTCCGCCTTGCCGGTGAGCAGGTCGAGGGCGATGAGCAGCAGGAGCAGTCCGCCGGCGATCATCAGGGCCGGCACCGAGACGTGCAGGTAGTCGAGGATCTGCTGGCCGCAGATGCCGAAGACGGTGATGACGCCCAGCGCGACGACGGCGGCCTGCCAGGCCATGCGGCGCTGGACCTTGGCCGCGCGGCCGGAGGTGAGGGCGAGGAAGATCGGGGTGATACCGGGCGGGTCCATGATCACGAAGAGTGTGACGAAGACCGAGCCGAACAGGGTGAGCGAGAAAAGATCCATGGGCCTAGCGGTGGTGCGGTTACGGTGGGTCGGCCGGTCGGCGGACGGGTCACGGGGGGAACGGTGCCGCGCCGGTGGCCCGGCGGACGATCTCCCGGTAGACCTCGGGGTCGGTGGTGTTCGCGCCGAGTCGGACGGTCTTGCGGGTGCCGTGGTAGTCACTGGACCCGGTGATGAGCAGGCCCAGCTCTCCGGCGAGGGAGCGCAGGTGCGCGCGGGTCGGCTCGTCGTGGTCCATGTGGTCCACCTCGATGCCGTCCAGTCCGGCCGCGGCCAGGTCGTGGATGACGCTCTCGGGCACGCAGGTGCCGCGTTCGCGGGCGGCAGGATGGGCGAAGACCGTCACCCCGCCCGCGTTCCGCACGAGCCGGACCGCCTCGAAGGGGTCCAGTTCGTGCTTCTCGACGTAGGCACGCCCGCCGGGCCCTATCCACTCGGGGGTGAACGCCTGGGCGATGCTGTCCACCAGCCCCGCCTCGATCAGCGCCTGGGCGATGTGCGGCCTGCCCACGGCACCGTCGCCGGCGATCTCGGCGACGCGGTCCCAGGTCACCGGCACGCCGTGCTCGCGGAGCCGGGCGACCATGGCCTGCGCGCGGGGCATCCGGTCGTCGCGCACGAGTTCGCGTTCCCGGTGCAGCTCCGGTTCCCGCGGGTCGAAGAGGTAGGCGAGCATGTGCATGCTCACCCCGTCGACGCGGCAGGACAGTTCGGCGCCGGTGACCAGGACCGGTGCCGCGGCGCCCGTGTCGCGCAGTTCGCCGAGCGCCTTCCGTGCCTCGGCGTGGCCGGCGACCGTGTCGTGGTCGGTCAGGGCCACGACGTCCAGCCCGGCCGCGGCCGCGGCCCGGACCAGCTGCGCAGGGGTGTCCGTGCCGTCGGAGGCCGTGGAGTGGGTGTGCAGATCGATTCGCACGCGGGTCACTCCAGGCGCTCGATGCTCGGACGGATGCAGGGGTTGTGATTTCCAGGATAACTGCCTGGCGGACCTCTGAATCTCAGGAGAGCAGCAGACGGGAGAGCGCCCCGCACGGTACGAGATCGACTTCGGCGCCGGCCTCGCGCAGATCGGTCAGTATCAGCTCGTCGTACATGAGCAGGCCCGACTCCTGCGGCCATACGACCGCCCACAGCCAGAGCCCGAAGGACTCGCCCGCGAAGACCGCCCGGTCCGGTGGCGTCCCGTTCACGTGCCACAGGCCGGTCGGCCGCCCGGCCGCGATCACCTTGGCGGCCGGCGGCTTGCCGAGGCACATCGCCGGTCCGGGGTCGGGGCCCGCGATGCCGGCGAACCTCGCCCCGAGCCCGACCCCGAGCTCCTCCGCCACCAGCACCATCTCGGCCTGCCCGCCGAGCGGCCCCGGTCCCGAGCACGCCAGCGCCGTGGCCCGTCCGCCGCTGCGGTCGTCCCCCGCCGACGCGACCCCGGTGAACAGCCAGCCGACCGGCAGCGGCCAGGGCATCCAGACCGGTACGCGCGACCGGCTCACGACCACACCGAGGGCTTCCACGCTCGGCGGGACGACCGGCTGCAACGGGTGGACCGCGCCGTGCTCGTCGCACTGCCAGGAGTCGGCGAAGAGCCCGGGCGCGCGGACCCGGCCACCGCACTTCGGGCAACTGGGTTCGCCCCTCATAACGCCCCACGGTCCTCCGGCGGCGTGCCCGCGTCAAGGACGATCACCCGTCCGGGCCCGGCGCGGCGCCGTCGCACGCGTACCTCCCCGCGGCGGCTCCTCACCCGCGGGCGGCGGGGCCGCGCGGCGCCCTGAGGGGACGTCACGAGCAGGGGCTCAGTCCGTCAGCTCGACCGCCGTGCGCTGCGGGTCACGCAGGTCCGTCCCCGCCCGCAGCCAACGCTCCTGGAGCGCCCCGGCGCCCCGCACCCGCTTCCAGGCCGCCTCGTTCGCCGTCATCGGCAGCAGCGGGAAGAAGCGGACCGGGTCCATCGGGGCGCCGAGCTCCAGGTCCTCCACCAGACCGCCGGGCTCGCCGACCAGGACGGCGGAGAAGACCGCCCCGGGCCACAGCGGTTCCCCGACGTCCAGCGAGTTCCCCGGCGCGACGACGATGCCCTCGACCTGCGGACCGGCGGCCAGTACCGCGAGCGGCCGCAGGACCTTGTCGGTGTCGGCGGCGCGCCGGTCGCGCAGGCTGAGCACCAACTCCGCGCGCGGGCCGCGCACGGGGTCCGCGCGGACGGCGACGGGGTCGTTCATCGGCGCGCGCGACATCCCGAGGGTGGCGTACCGCAGGAGCGCGCCGTCGCGGAAGCGCAGCACCTCGATCCGTTCGGTGCCCACGAAGGTGACCGCCGCGCGGGCGTCCGGCTCGCCGAAGGCCTTGCGCAGCCGCGCCTCGACGAGCTCCAGTACGTCGACCATGCAGCGAGCATAGGGCGCGTATGGAACGTGCAAAGCCACGGCTTCTCGCCAAGGCCGCCTGCTAAGGTGAGCCGTCGGCTACGCCGGTAGAGGCGTGCCGCTTTTCCCCCAGCGGGGATCGGCCGGAGGAGGTGGGGCTGCAATGGATCCCAGTCGACCGTGCAGTACCGGCAGCTCTTCCGCCCGGCAACCCTCCTGATCCCCAGCGTTCCGTACCCGGTCACCCGGGCGTGAAACCCGAGAACCACGGAACCGCCGGGGAATCCCGGACACCCTCACGAGCACGAGGGCGTGACATCGCCGCGTGCCCGCTCCCGAGCCCTGCCCGGGTCCCCCTGCCGCTTCCGGAAGAGCTCCCTGAACTGCGCAGTGATCAACGGTGATCACCCCTGCCCTGATCCGCATTTCAGCCCGGCCAGTCCGTGAAGGAGCTTGCCATGTCGATGATCCGCGACCTGCGCGCAGTCGTCCGTCCCGCCCTGCGCAAGAGCAGCACGTCGTACGACTACGGCCCGGACCGCTCCCGCACCCCGTCCGCCACGCCGAGCTCGGTGGTGGACTGCGCCGTCTACCGGGACGGCCGGCGCGGCAGCGACCACATCTCGCCGCGCGAGGCCCAGGAGAAGGTGCGCGGCGACGACGGCTTCGTCTGGATCGGCCTGCACGAGCCGTCCGAGCGGGAGTTCGCGGAGATCGCCGAGGTGTTCGGACTGCACCCGCTCGCCGTCGAGGATGCCGTGCACGCCCACCAGCGGCCCAAGCTGGAGCGCTACGACGACACGCTCTTCATGGTCTTCAAGACCATCCGCTACGTCGAGCACACCGAACTCACCGCCAACAGCGAGGTGGTGGAGAGCGGCGAGGTGATGGTCTTCACCGGCCGGCACTTCGTCATCACCGTCCGGCACGGCGGTCACGGCTCGCTGCGCGCCCTGCGGCACCGCCTCGAGGACGACCCCGAACTGCTCGCCAAGGGCCCCTCCGCCGTGCTGCACGCCATCGCCGACCAGGTCGTGGACGACTACCTGGCCGTCAGCGAGGCCGTCCAGGACGACATCGACGAGGTGGAGATCGACGTCTTCTCCGAGCAGGGCAAGTCCCCGCGCGCCACCGACGCCGGACGCATCTACCAGCTCAAGCGCGAGGTGCTGGAGTTCAAGCGGGCGGTCTCCCCGCTGCTGCGCCCGATGCAGATGCTCAGCGAGCGGCCGATGCGCTTCGTGGACCCGGAGATCCAGAAGTACTTCCGGGACGTCGCCGACCACGTCGCCCGCGTCCACGAGATGGTGGTCGGCTTCGACGACCTGCTCAACTCGATCCTGCAGGCCAACCTCGCCCAGGCGGCCGTCGCGCAGAACGAGGACATGCGCAAGATCACCTCATGGGCCGCGATCATCGCCGTCCCGACCATGATCTGCGGTGTGTACGGGATGAACTTCGACCACATGCCGGAAGTGCACTGGAGGTTCGGCTATCCGATGGTGCTGATCGCCATCGGCGGGATCTGCTTCGCCATCCACCGCATCCTGCGCCGCAACGGCTGGCTGTAGGACCCGGCCCTAACCGGCCTTGCGGCGGTCGGCCAGGATCACCAGGGCGAGCCCGGCGAGGATGACCGCGAGCGCGGGGTAGGCCGCGACGGGCGGGGTCTGGCCCAGCCAGACCGCCGCCACCAGGGCGGCGCCCGGCGTCTCCAGCAGGATCGCCGTGGACGTGGTCGATGCCCCCAGCCCGCGCACCACACGGTTGAGCAGGCTGTGGCCGAGCAGCTGCGCGGCCACGGTCAGGGCGACGAGCTTGGCCCAGGCGCCGCCGTCGTAACCGCCGAGCGACGAGCCCGAGGCCAGGCAGACGGCGAGCAGCGCCACGGCCGTGGTGGAGTAGCAGACGTAGGTGTAGGCGGTGGTGCTGACGGTCCGTCGCACCTCGGCGCCGAGCAGGACGTAGCCGGCCGCGGCGATGCCGCCGCCCAGCGCCAGCGCGTCCCCGGCCAGGGCGCGCGGCGACAGCGACAGGTCGACGCCGGTCAGCAGCACCACGCCGGCGACCGCGAGCGCCGAGCCCAGCCACACCATCCGGGGCGGCCGGTGTCCGCGCAGCCACAGGAACAGGGTGGTCCACACCGGTGTGGTGGTGCCCAGTGCCGTGGAGGAGGCGACCGAGGTCATGGTGAGGCTCGGCAGCCACAGCCCGAAGTGCAGCGCCAGCACCAGGCCGGAGGCGAGCGAGAGCCCGAAGGCCCGCCGGCCCATCCCCAGCAGTTCCCGCCGGTGCCGCAGCCACGCGAAGGGGCTCAGCACCCCGACGGCCATGGCGTTCCGCCAGAAGGCGATGGCCAGCGCGGGCGCGGCGGTCGCGGCGATCAGCGGCGCGGACAGCGAGACACCGGCGATGGCGACCGTGAGGAGCGCGAAATCCAGCGGTGCCTTTCCGTGCGGAGCGGCACCCGGCGTGGCGTCCGCCTTCGGTGCGGCGGGCGTGGTTTCGGCGGACGGCGCGGCGGACACGCGGGGTCTCCTCGGGGCGGGGCGGGTCGGTGGCCTCCTTAGCGTAAGGCTCGTCCGGGCCTTGAGCTCCTGTCGTCTCACCGGGACCTTCCGAGGATGCCCCGGCCTTCAGGCCGGGGAGGAATCGGACCCCTGCGGAGCAGGGCAGGGAACGGGGTTTCGCCGTCAGGGCGAAAGACCGTCCACACCGTCGGGTAAGCTGATCGCGGTGCGTTGCGAGAACCAAGCAGCGCGTAACCGTGCTGATCGAGAGCCAAGACAGCACATGCACCTCCTGGATTTGTTTCATCAAACCGGGCTGGTCCCAACCCGGCTGGTGTTGATCGTGTAAGAGCTGACGGACCGCAGGTCTCCAGCCCACGTGAGCCAGGAATCCCCCTGCTTCAGCGGGGGGAGGATTCAACATGTGTGCGGCACCGTGGCGGCGCCCGGCGCGGGCCACGCCATAGGCTGGGCCGTATGACGGACACCGTGACGCAGCCGCAGCTGGACCAGGCCCTGATCGAGGAGGCCGTGAAGAAGTCCGGTCTGCTGTGGGCCGACGGTCGGGCCCTGTGGCACGCCTGGGTCGACGGAGCCGTGGTGGTCGTCGGCGACGGCCCCGGCGAGCAGCCGTTGCCCGGGCCGGGACTCCACCACGGCGGCACCGCCACGGTCACCGTCCGCAGCAAGGACAAGGGCGGCCGCCTGGTCGTCTTCCCGGCCCGCGTCACCGAGCTCCGCCCGGACGGCGAGGCGTGGACGGCCGCCGTGCAGGAACTCAAGGGCAAGCGGCTGAACGCGCCGGACGCGGAGACGATGACCGCGCGGTGGGCCCGCGAGTGCCGTGTGCTGCGCCTGGAGCCCGCCGGCGGCCTGCTGGAGCGCCCGGGCGCGATGCCGGACGGCAGCGGCGCGGCGGCCCCGGCACCGACCGCCGCCATCACCCGCCGCCCGATCCCGGCAGGCCTGCCGAAGCTGGTGCTGCGGCGCCGCCGCAAGGCCCGGGCCGCGGGACCTACTGCGTGACCGCCCTGCCGTAGTCGACGACGTCCTCCTCGTCCGGCGCGCGCAACGTGAAGTCCTTGCCCCAGTCGTCCATCGTCAGGGTGCCGGCGCCGCCCGCGCGTTCGTAGCGCAGCGGGTACGGCTTGCCCTCCAGGGACACGTCGATCGTGCCGCCGTCGCCACCGTCCGCGGTGACGGCGATGGTGCGGACGCCGTCGACCGTGCGGTGGTCCCCCACGGCGCGTGCGCCCCGCAGCACGAACAGGTCGTCCAGCAGCACCTTCTTGTCGGTGAAGCCGCTGAACTGGTCGTAGGCGGGGTCCGCGGCGGGCACCTTGACGTACTTGTTCTTGAGCTTGGCGCCCACCTGGTCGCGGTAGAACCCCGCACCGGCCTTGAGGTAGAGGTCGTCGCCCACCCGCAGCAGTTCGAAGGTGCTGCCCTTGGAGGTGACCTCGCCCATGCCGCCGTTGCCGCGCAGCCGCATGTCGAGCGTGTAGGTACGGCCCCTGCTGACGACGGTCCCGGCCAGCCGTACCGTCTCGGCGGCCTCGGCGGCGGCGCGGGCGCGCTTCTCGATGGTTCCGGCCGGCAGCGTGCCGACGCCGTTGGTCCCCGCGTCCGGATCGCCCGCGCACCCGGTCGCTCCGGCAAGCAGGAGGACCACGCCCAGAAGGCGCACGAGGACGGGCGACGTGCGGCCGGGAATCACGTGTTCTCTTCCTCCTGCGGTTGTACGCGCCCGTCATGCGAGGGGAGCGGCGAAGCGGAGCCAGCAGCACCGCAGCGTACCGCTGGCCGGGTGAACCCCTGTGAACGCCGTGCGAAGCCCCCGTGGAGCATCTCGGCGCGCCCTGCCCGCCGGGGCGGCGTTAGCCTGGCGGCATGCCAGCGGGAACCTCCCGGGTCTTCGTCTCGCACCTGTCCGGGGTGCGGGTCTTCGATCCCAACGGCGACCAGGTCGGCCGGGTCCGGGACGTGGTCGTGATGCTGCGGGTCGGGGGCCGGCCGCCGCGTGTGCTGGGGCTGGTGGTGGAGGTCGTCAGCCGGCGCCGGATCTTCCTGCCGGTCACGCGGGTGACGGGCGTGGAGTCCGGTCAGGTGATCACCACGGGTGTCGTCAACATGCAGCGCTTCGTACAACGCCCGACCGAGACCCTCGTCCTGGGCGAGCTGCTCGACCGCCGGGTGACGCTCGTGGAGACCGGCGAGGAGGTGACCGTGCTGGACGTGTCCATGGTGCGGCTGGCCGCGCGCCGTGACTGGCAGATCGACAAGGTCTTCGTCCGCCGGGGCAAGAGCGGCCCGCTGCGGCGCGCCGGAGAGACGCTGACCGTGCAGTGGTCGGCGGTCACGGGCTTCTCTCTGGACGAGCACGCGCAGGGCGCGGAGGCCCTGCTCGCCACCTTCGACCAGTTGCACCCGGCCGATCTGGCGAACGTTCTGCACCACCTGTCGCCCAAGCGGCGCGCCGAGGTCGCCGCCGCCCTCGACGACGACCGGCTCGCCGACGTCCTGGAGGAGCTACCGGATGACGACCAGGTGGAGATTCTGGGCAAACTGCAGCAGGAGCGCGCCGCCGACGTGCTGGAGGCGATGGACCCGGACGACGCCGCCGACCTGCTGGCCGAGCTGCCCGAGGAGGAGCAGGAACGGCTGCTGGGTCTGATGGAGCCGCACGAGGCCGCCGACATGCGCCGGCTGATGTCGTACGAGGAGCGCACCGCCGGCGGTCTGATGACCACCGAGCCGATCGTGCTGCGCCCCGACGCCACCGTCGCCGACGCCCTGGCGCGGGTCCGCAACCCGGACCTGTCCCCCGCACTCGCCGCCCAGGTCTACGTCTGCCGGCCCCCCGACGAGACCCCGACCGGCACCTACCTGGGCACGGTGCACTTCCAGCGGCTGCTGCGCGACCCCCCGTTCACCCTGGTCGGCGCGCTGCTCGACAGCGACCTGCAGCCCCTGGCGCCGGACACCCCGCTGCGGACGGTCACCAGCTTCCTCGCGACGTACAACATGGTGTCCGTGCCGGTCGTCGACGACGGTGGCTCGCTGCTGGGCGCCGTCACCGTCGACGACGTCCTGGACCACCTGCTGCCGGAGGACTGGCGCGAGACGGAGCTGCATGAGGCGGCGCCGTGAGCGAGGAGCGCCCCCGCATCCGCCTCGATCAGCCGCGGGTGCGGCGGCTCAGCCCGCTGCCGTCCTACGACCCGGAGGCCTTCGGGCGGCTGTCGGAGAAGATCGCCCGGTTGCTGGGGACCGGCCGCTTCATCGTCTGGATGACGGTGGTGATCGTGGCGTGGGTGGCGTGGAACGCGCTGGCGCCGCGCCATCTGCGCTGGGACCCGTACCCCTTCATCTTCCTCACCCTGGTGCTGTCGCTGCAGGCCTCGTACGCCGCGCCGCTGATCCTGCTGGCGCAGAACAGGCAGGACGACCGCGACCGGGTCAACCTTGAGCAGGACCGCAAGGCGAACGAGCGCAGCATCGCCGACACCGAGTACCTGACCCGCGAGGTGGCGGCACTGCGGGTGGGCCTCGGGGAGGTCGCCACGCGCGACTGGATCCGTTCCGAACTGCAGGAGCTGCTCCGGGACATCGGAGAGCTGCGGCGGACCGAGGCGGAGTGATCGCCGGGGTGTGGTCGCGGTGGTGTGAACCCTCCCACCGGGGGCCTCGCGGGCACGGTGCGGGACGTACCATCGACGCATGGCTACCGATCCTCACCCAGGCTCCGCCCCCTCGCCCGACGCGGTGCGTGCCGCGCTCGCGACGGTGAACGACCCCGAGATCCACAAGCCGATCACCGACCTCGGCATGGTCAAGTCGGTCGACATCGCGGACGGCGGCGCGGTGCGCGTCGGCGTGTACCTGACGGTTTCCGGCTGTCCGCTGCGGGACACCATCACCAGCTCGGTGACAGCCGCCGTCTCGAAGGTCCCCGGGGTCACCCGGGTGGCCGTCGAGCTGGACGTGATGAGCGACGAGCAGCGCCGCGAGCTGGCCACCTCGCTGCGCGGCGGGCAGGCGGAGCGGGAGATCCCCTTCGCCAAGCCCGGCTCGCTGACCCGGGTGTACGCGGTCGCCTCCGGCAAGGGCGGCGTCGGCAAGTCCTCGGTGACCGTGAACCTGGCCGCCGCGATGGCCGCCGACGGCCTGAAGGTCGGTGTGGTCGACGCCGACATCTACGGCCACAGCGTGCCTCGGATGCTGGGCGCGGACGGCCGTCCGACCCAGGTCGAGAACATGATCATGCCGCCCTCGGCCAACGGCGTGAAGGTCATCTCCATCGGCATGTTCACCCCCGGCAACGCCCCGGTGGTGTGGCGCGGCCCGATGCTCCACCGGGCGCTGCAGCAGTTCCTCGCCGACGTCTACTGGGGCGACCTGGACGTGCTGCTGCTCGACCTGCCGCCCGGTACGGGCGACATCGCGATCTCCGTCGCGCAGCTGGTCCCGAACGCCGAGATCCTCGTGGTCACCACGCCCCAGCAGGCGGCGGCCGAGGTCGCCGAGCGCGCCGGCACCATCGCCGTGCAGACCCACCAGAAGATCGTCGGTGTCATCGAGAACATGTCCGGGCTGCCCTGCCCGCACTGCGGCGAGATGGTCGACGTCTTCGGCGCCGGAGGCGGCGAGCGGGTCGCCGAGGGCCTGACCCGCACCACCGGCGCCACCGTGCCGGTGCTCGGCCAGATCCCCATCGACGTGCGGCTGCGCGAGGGCGGCGACGACGGCCGCCCGGTGGTGCTCACCGATCCGCAGTCCCCGGCCGGCTCGGCGCTGCGGGCCATCGCGGGCAAGCTCGGCGGGCGCCAGCGCGGTCTGGCCGGGCTGTCGCTGGGCATCACCCCGCGCAACAAGTTCTGACGGACGCCGTCCATGCCGTCGTGCCGCCCGTGATCAGGCGTCCCTGATCCCGCGCGCCCGGCCTGCGGCGGACCCGCCGCAGGCCGCGAGCCCCGGGAGACACGCCAGGGGCGCCTCCCGGCCGGGAGGCGCCCCTGAGCCGTCTCTCACGCCCGGTACGCGGTGATGGCCCTCACCTGGGCCAGGCCGAGTCCGTAGGCGCTCATCCCGCGCCCGAAGGCACCCAGGTGCACTCCGCGCGCCGCTCCGGCCATCACCCAGCCGTACTCCGACTCCCGGTAGTGGAAGGGCGTCGGGACGCCGTCCACCGGCAGCGTGAGCGCCGACCACTCGGGGCCCTCGAGGTTGTCCGCGAGGTCCCAGGCGATGGCGGTCTGCTGGTCGAGCCAGTCCTGCCGCAGGTGCCGTTCCATCCGGGTGGGCCAGGTGCAGGTCAGCAGTCCCGAGCCCGCCAGCCAGGCCGCCGTGGCCACGGAGGTGGCGTCGAGCACGCCCGCGCCGTCCGGACTGGGCCGGACCGGGCGCTCGGGGACCGTGACGACCACCACGAAGCGGCGGCTGTCGGCGGTGGGCTCGACCTTGACGGACGGTTCGTCGCCGTGCCCGGTGGAGCCGTGCTCGACCGTGCCGTCGGCGTTCAGGCCGACAGGGGCGAGCCAGCGCTCGCCGGTGAACGCCTCGTCCAGCCCGTACCACGGGAAGTCGGCCTTGAGATGGCCGTCGGCCGTACGATCCGCCGGATCAGCTGTGGTCTCCATACGCGCGGCGCCTCCTCCGTAAGGGCAAACACAGGGAGAATAGCCACTCACCCTGCGGATACGGGGCAGCCCCCCGTATCAGGTGGCGTCGGAGTCGAAGGGCGGGGCCTCGCCGGGCGGCAGGCCCTCACGCTTGCGCAGCCGGTCCGGCGTGCCCGAGGAACCGGACGAGCCCGCGGAGCCCGAGCCGCCGCTCTCGTGACCGTGCACGGCGTCGGTGACCGCCGACAGCTCCTCCTTGAAGTCGAATCCGTTGCGGATCTCCTTCAGGCCCAGCTCGTCGTTGTCCATCAGCTGCTTGCGGACGAAGTTCTTCGGGTGCAGGTCCTCGAACTCGAAGTCCTTGAACTCCGGACCCAGCTCCTTGCGGATGTCGGCCTTCGCGCTGTCGGAGAACTCCCGCACCTTGCGGACGAACTGCATGACGTCCTTGATGACCTTGGGCAGCTTGTCCGGCCCGAACACGAGCACGGCAAGGATCACGAGCGCGACGACCTCCAGCGCGCCTATGTCTGAAAACACCGTGCAGCTCCTCGTGGTCCTCGGCCGGCGGACGCAATCCGCGGATCTCACCGTACCCGCCCCAACCGTCCATACGGGAGTGGGCAGAGTCAACAGTAGGTCGCGCCCCGGTAAATCCCGAATACGCCCTGCTCAGTTTCCGCCGGCCGAGCCCAGGGTCAGCTCCACGGCGCGCTCCTTGCCGCCCCGCTTCACGGTCAGCCGCAGCGTGTCGCCGGGCCGGTGGGCGCGGATGCGCACGATCAGCTCCTCGCCGTTGTGCACCCGCTTGCCGTCGATGGCGGTGATCACGTCGCCGGGCTCGATGCCCGCCTTGGCGCCGGGTCCGTTCGGGGTGACCGAGTCCCCCTCGCCCTGGCCCGCCGGGCTGACCTGGGCGCCGTCGCCGGAGTACTGCAGGTTGATGCTGACGCCGATCACCGGGTGGGTGGCCTTGCCGTCGTTTATCAACTGCTCGGCGACCCGCTTGGCCTGGTTGACCGGGATGGCGAAACCCAGGCCGATGCTCCCGCCCTGGGTGCCTCCGAAGGGGTCGGCGCCGCTGTCCGCCGAGCGGATGGCGCTGTTGATCCCGATGACCAGGCCCTTGGCGTCGACCAGCGGGCCACCGGAGTTGCCCGGGTTGATCGGGGCGTCGGTCTGGATGGCGTCGACGTAGCTGACGTCGCTGCTGCTGGTCTCCCCGCCCGCGGTGATCGGGCGCTGGGTGGCGCTGATGATGCCGGAGGTGACCGTGCCCTCCAGACCGTACGGGGCGCCGATGGCGACGACCGGGTCGCCCACCCGGGCGGCGTCGGAGTCGCCGAGGGTCAGCGGGTGCAGCCCCTTGACGCCGCCGACCTTGATGACCGCCAGGTCGTAACCGGTGTCCCGGCCGACGATCGTGGCGGGCTTCACCTGTCCGCCGTTGAAGGTCACCGAGATGGTGCCGTTCTTGGCGACACCCTCCACCACGTGGTTGTTGGTGAGGATGTGCCCCTCGCCGTCCAGCACGAAGCCGGTGCCGGTGCCCTCACCGCCGTCGCTCTTGACATGGATGTACACGACACCGGGCAGGACCTGGGCCGCGATGCCCGCGATGCTGTCCGGGGCCCGGGGCCCGGCCTGTGCGGTGGCCTGCGGCAGGGTCACATCCGCGATGTCGCCGCTGTCGTGGACGTACGCTCCCAGCGCGCCGCCGATGCCGCCCGCGATCAGGGTGACGGCGACCAGTGCGGCGGCCAGCGGGGCGCGGCGGCTTCCCGTCGTCCGGGCGGGTGGCTGCGCGGCGGTGCCACCGGGGGGCGCCCACGGGTCGTAACGGTGCCACTGGCCCACGGACAGCGGCGGGGGCGCGGGCGGGCCGCTGGGCGGCGGGGGCACGGCTTGGTGCGGCGTGGCCGCGCCCGCGGGGTGCTGCACGGGCGGCGCGGGCGCCCAGGGGCCGGGCTCACCGTACGGCGGGGTGTCGTACGGGTCCTGGGCGTGCGGCGGGGCCGCCGCGGCGGGCCCGGCTGGTGTGCCGGGCGCCTCGGGGGCGGGGCGCTCCCGAGGCTCAGGGGGAACCGGCGCCACCTTCTGCGGCCGGCTCCACCACTTCGGCCCTTCGGCCTTCCCCTCGTCCACAGTGCTCCCCTACGACGACCTGTTCTCCCTGGATTGAACCAGGAGTCGGCGCCGCCCGCAGCCGACGCTCAGCGGGTCACGGGAAGTGGCCGACCAGGGGGGTGCCCGAGTCGAGCGGGACGGGCGCGACCCGGGAGGCCGCGGCGCCGCTCGGCGGGACGGCGGAAGCGGAGGGGTCCGTCTCCGGCGGGGCCAGCACCGGTGCCGGGGTGACCCCGGGCACGACGGACGCGGCCGGGCCGGTCACCGACTCCCCGTCGGCGGACAGGCCCAGCGGCCGGGTAACGGGGCCGACGGGCGTACGGCCGCCGGCGCCGTACGGGTGCATGCCGCCGGCGGGGTGCAGCAGGTCGTCGGTGGCCATGCTCCACACGTCGGCGGCCGCCCGGGCGGTGCCGCCCGTGAACGGTGCCACGGGGGCTCCGGCGCCGCTGCGGGAGGGCGCGGTGCCGCCGGCGCCCTCGACCGCCGCGTCCAGCGGCAGGGCGCCGCCGAGCGCGATGGCCGCCATGGAGACCGCGCCGGCCGCGGCGAACGCGAAACGGCGCCGGCCGCGGACCGCGGCGGCGGGTGAGGCGGGGCCGACGGGCGCGGCGCCGGAGCGGCCGCTCTCGTGGATCCGGAAGCCGCGGGAGGCGGAGGCGGACAGGGGCAGCGAGAACTCCTCGCGCGTCGTGCCGAAGAGGCCGCCGCTCAGGCGCTCCCCGCCGAGGCCTGCGCTCTCGATCAGGGCGCCGTCACCGAAGGGCCCTCTTCCGCCGTCGCCGTCACCTCCGGGCAGCTGCTGGAGGCGGGCGAGCAGGCCCGCCGAGAGGGCGGGCGGCGCGCTGGCGGCCACCACGTCCTTCATCCGGCGCTGCTCGTCGGCCGCCGCCTTGCAGTCGGGGCAGGTCGCCAGGTGCGCGAGCACCCGGTCGCGGGCGTCGTCGTGCAGCTCGCCGTCGACGAAGGCGGCAAGGTGGTCACCCAAGTGCTGGTCGGCACACATGAGGTGCCGGCTGACACCACCGCTCACGTGCTCCCGCCCTCCAGGGCCGGCCGGCCGGTGGCCAGGACGGGCGCACGGCCCGGACGAGCGGCCGGCGCACGGTGCTCCAGCGCCTTGCGCAGGTGTGAACGGCCGCGGTGGATACGGCTGCGCACGGTGCCCAGCTTCACGCCGAGCGTCGCGGCGATCTCCTCGTAGGACAGTCCCTCGATGTCGCAGAGCACCACCGCCGCGCGGAACTCCGGGGCGAGGGTGTCCAGCGCCTGCTGGATGTCCGCGTCGAAGTGGGTGTCGGCGAAGTACTGCGCCGGGGACGGCTCGCGGCTCGGCAACCGCTCGGCCGCGTCGTCACCGAGGGCGTCGAAGCGGATGCGCTGACGACGGCGGACCATGTCGAGGAAGAGGTTGGTGGTGATCCGGTGCAACCAGCCCTCGAAGGTGCCGGGGGTGTACGTCGACAGCGAGCGGAAGACCCGGACGAAGACCTCCTGCGTGAGGTCCTCCGCGTCGTGCTGGTTGCCGGTGAGGCGGTACGCGAGGCGGTAGACCCGGGCGCTGTGGGTACTGACGATCTCCTCCCAGGTAGGGGGGGTCCACGCCGCCTGGCCGTCCCCGTCGGTGGCGAAGGTCGCGTTGGCGGCCACAGTCGCGGACTCATCGGTGCGCGGACGGTCGTCAGCAGTATTGGTCACGGATTTCGGCTCGCCGGCCGACCTGCGAATGCGCGAGAGCACTCCCCGGTGACCCGCAGCAGCCGCACCTCCCCTGTCGGCTCTGGTGGTGTCCAGTAGAGCCCCTACCATAGCCACCTCGCCCGTTAGCTCCGGATAAGTACCGGGCTCGTCGCACCCGGTCCCTGTCGTTCATGTCTTCACGGGTACCAACGCGCGGTCCCATCTGCGGGTTCCCGACCGCAACGGATACAGTCGCCGGGCGGGCTGCAACCGTCAGGCGGACAGGAGAGGGCAATTACCGGCAACCGGCAGGCGAGCTGGGCGTTCGCGGACGCTTTCGTCGCCGAGGACGACGCGCTGATACGAGCCCGCGGGCGAGCTCGTGAGGCAGGCGTGCGCCCCGTCTCCCCCGGCACCGGCGCGGCACTGCGGCTGCTGGCCGCCGCGGCGGACGCCAAGGCGGTCGTGGAGATCGGCACCGGCACCGGGGTCTCCGGGATCCACCTGCTGCACGGCATGCGCCCCGACGGGGTGCTGACCACCGTCGACACCGAACCGGACCGCCAGCAGCTCGCCCGCACCGCCTACCGGGAGGCGGGGTTCGCCGGGAACCGGGCGCGGTTCATCCCCGGCCGGGGACTGGACGTCCTCCCCCGCCTCGCCGACGGCGGCTACGACCTGGTGTTCTGCGACGGGGACCGGCTGGAGTACCCGGACTACCTCGGCGAATCGCTGCGCCTGCTGCGCCCCGGCGGGCTGGTCTGCTTCGAGGGGGTCTTCGCGCAGGGCCGCTCCATGGACGCCGGCCACTCGGAGCCGGAGGTGATCCGGCTGCGCGAACTGATGCGGACGGTACGGGACAACGCGGCCCTCGCCCCGGTCCTGCTGCCGACCGACGACGGGTTGCTCTGCGCGGTTCGGCGCGACTGAGAATTCCCCCGCCCGGAATGTTCCTGTTTCCGGACGCGCGCCCCGACGGGGAAACAAGCCGGCCCCCGGCGCATGACGCCAGGGGCCCAAGGCTTGGATTGACCGGTTGTCAGGCGATGGCCTTCTTCAAAGCCTCGCCGAGTGCATCCGCCTCGTCCGGAGTCAGCTCGACGACAAGCCGTCCGCCGCCCTCGAGCGGAACGCGCATGATGATGCTCCGCCCCTCCTTGGTCACCTCGAGCGGGCCATCACCCGTCCGCGGCTTCATGGCCGCCATGCTCGTTCCCCTTCCTGAAACCAGCTCTTCGCAACCGGCGGCCCAGGCGCCACCGGACTCGAACACATTGGTTCTCAGCCATTATCCCGCATCGGGTGACCTGATGACCAACATCGGTTCCCATCCGTTCGAGAACCCCGTCCTGCAAATCCGTCTATTTCGGCGATCGCACTCCGCGGCGCGTTTGACGCAGGTCACATGTCCGCACCCGGCGATCTCCGGCATGCTGACCCCGAACGTGAGCCGCGACGAAGGGGACCACATGGCCGACACCGTGCTGTACGAGGTGAGCGACGGGCTCGCCACCATCACCCTCAACCGCCCCGAGGCGAGGAACGCGCTGGACGTCGACACCAAGGCCGCCCTGCGGGACGCCCTGCGGACCGCGGGCGACGATTCCGCGGTGCGGGCCGTGCTGCTGACCGCCAACGGGCCGGCCTTCTGCGTCGGCCAGGACCTCAAGGAGCACGTGGCGCTGCTCGAGGAGGGCGGCGACGGGGCGGGGGGTCCCACGGCGGGACGCGGGGGCGCCATGTCGACGGTGCGCGAGCACTACAACCCGATCGTGACCGCGATCGCCACCATGCCCAAGCCGGTCGTCGCCGGGGTCAACGGGGTCGCCGCGGGCGCCGGCGCGGGCTTCGCCTTCGCCTGCGACTACCGCGTGGTCGCCGACACCGCCGCCTTCACCACGTCCTTCGTGGGGGTGGGCCTGACCGCCGACTCCGGCACCTCCTGGACGCTCCCCCGGCTGATCGGTCGCGGCCGCGCCGCCGACCTGCTGCTCTTCCCGCGCACCATCGGCGCACAGGAGGCGTACGAGTTGGGCATCGCCAACCGTGTGGTGCCGGCCGGCGAGCTGGCCGCCGAGGCCGCCGCGGTCGCCCGCCGGCTCGCCGAGGGCCCGACCGTCGCCTACGCGGCGGTCAAGGCCTCCCTGGCCTACGGCGAGGGGCACTCGCTCATCGACACCCTCGCCAAGGAGGACGAGCTGCAAACGGCCGCCGGCGCCTCCGAGGACCACCGGATCGCCGTCGACGCGTTCTTGAGGAAGGCCAAGCCGCACTTCCTCGGCCGCTGAGCCCGGGCGCCAGGAGGGGCCGGCCGCTCAACGGCGGGCGCAGCAGCCCGCCAGGTGGTCGTCCACCAGGCCGCAGGCCTGCATCAGCGCGTAGGCGGTGGTGGGCCCGACGAAGCGGAAGCCGCGCTTCTTGAGGTCCTTGGCCAGCGCGGTGGACTCCGCCGTGACGGCCGGTACGTCCGCGACCGTGCGGGGTGCCGGACGTCCGGCGGGGTCCGGCGCGTACGACCAGACCAGGGCGTCCAGACCGCCCTCGTGGGCCTCGCGCAGCGCCAGGGTGGCGTCCGCGTTCGCGATGGCGGCGTCGATCTTCGCGCGGTTGCGGATGATGCCGGTGTCGGCCAGCAGCCGCGCGCGGTCCTCGTCGGTGAAGGCGGCGACCGCCTCCGGGGAGAAGCCCGCGAAGGCCTTGCGGAAGCCTTCGCGGCGCCGCAGGATCGTGATCCACGACAGGCCCGACTGGAACGCCTCCAGGCTCAGCCGCTCGTACAGGGCCGCCTCGCCGTGCACCGGGCGCCCCCACTCGGTGTCGTGGTACTCGGCGTAATCGGGGGCGGACAGCCCCCACGGGCAGCGTGCCAGGCCGTCCGGCCCGGCCACCACGCCGCCGTCGCTCACAGCCCGCTCCCGGGAGCCTGCGGGTCCTCGGGGGCCCGCGGGTCCTCGGCGGCGTCCTCGGCCGGCGCGTGGCCGCCGAACCGCCCCGCGTGGGCGCCCGCCAGAGCGGCCTCCAGGTCGGCGATGTGTGCGTCGCGCTGGGCCAGTTCCGCCCCGAGGCGGTCCAGCACGTCGTCGACGTCCACCATGCGGTAACCGCGCACCGTCACCGGCAGGCGCAGCCGATCGACGTCCGCGCGGCCGACCGGCCGCTCGGGGGGCAGCCGGTCGTCGACCCGGTCCGGCTCCACGTCCCGGAGCACCCCGCCGTCGCCGAGCACCGCGAGGGCGACCGCGGCGACCACCGCGACCAACGCGATGAGCATGAACCAGAACAAGACCTCTCCCGGGGTCGGCCCGACGTGTACGGCACGATCGTGCCACGTCGCGCCGTGCGCGCGGGGTGCGGTCGGCGACTATCTTCGATCGGCGTACGACATTTCGAGGGAGGCAGGCGCGACATGCTGCGGCTGGGCACAAGGGAATTCGGCGAGCACGAGCCCGTGATCATGGCGATCGTGAACCGGACGCCCGACTCGTTCTACGACCAGGGCGCCACGTTCACCGACGCACCGGCCCTCGAGCGCGTCGCGGCCGCGGTCGCGGAGGGCGCCGCGATCATCGACGTCGGCGGGGTGAAGGCCGGTCCCGGCGAGGAGGTGTCCGCGCAGGAGGAGATCCGCAGGACCGCCGGATTCGTCGCCGAGGTGCGCCGGCGCCATCCCGATGTGGTGATCAGCGTCGACACCTGGCGCCACGAGGTCGGCGAGGCGGTCTGCGAGGCCGGCGCGGACCTGCTCAACGACGCCTGGGGCGGTGTCGACCCCCGGCTCGCCGAGGTCGCCGCCAAGCACGGCGCCGGCCTGGTGTGCACCCACGCGGGCGGCGCACGGCCGCGGACCCGGCCGCACCGGGTGGCGTACGAGGACGTGATGGCCGACATCCTGAAGGTGACGGTGGGCCTCGCCGAGCGGGCCGCCACCCTCGGGGTGCGCAGGGACGGCATCCTCATCGACCCCGGCCACGACTTCGGGAAGAACACCCGGCACTCGCTGGAGGCGACGCGGCGGCTGCCGGAGATGACGGCCACGGGCTGGCCGGTGCTGGTCTCGCTGTCCAACAAGGACTTCGTGGGCGAGACCCTGGACCGCCCGGTCAAGGAGCGGCTGATCGGCACCCTCGCGACGACCGCCGTCTCGGCGTGGCTCGGCGCCCGGGTGTACCGGGTCCACGAGGTCGCCGAGACGCGTCAGGTGCTGGACATGGTGGCCTCGATCGCGGGGCACCGGCCCCCGGCGGTCGCCCGTCGGGGGCTGGCGTAGCTCCTGGTGCCGCGGCGCCGCGCCGTCCGGCACGCGCGGCCCCGGGTCGCCGAGGGCGGGCGCGCACCGGACGGCGACGGCGGCTCAGTCGCCGATCTCCTTGGTGACCGGGGCGACGGCCTCGTCGACGTCGTCCGTCAGGTGGAGGAGTTCCAGGTCGGCGGCGGAGGCCTTGCCCTCGTCCACGACGGTGCCGCGCACCCAGTCGACCAGACCGCGCTAACCAGGCGTGTCACGCCCGACCACACGCCGACAGTCATCGAGACGAAGTTCGGCGCCTCCGAGGTCGTCTCGGACATCGGGGCGTCCAAGCAGGCCGCGATCACCGCGCACCAGCTCATGGCGATGACGGCCCAGTTGCAGCAGGACGCCACCCACCAGTCGCTGGCGGACAACCTCAAGCTGTGAGGGCGGCCGGGGTCAGCGGCCGGCTTCCTTGGACACCAGTTTCACCGCCTCGTCCACATCGTCGGTCAGATGGAACAGCAGCAGGTCCTTCTCGGACGCCTTGCCCTGGGCGATGACGGTGTTCTTGATCCAGTCGACGAGGCCGCCCCAGTAGTCGACGCCGAACAGGACGATCGGGAACTGGGTGACCTTGCCGGTCTGGACCAACGTGAGGGCCTCGAAGACCTCGTCGAGCGTGCCGAAGCCGCCCGGCATGACGACGAAACCTTGCGCATACTTCACAAACATCATTTTTCGCACAAAAAAGTAGCGAAAGTTCAGACCGATATCGACGTAAGGGTTCAGGCCCTGCTCGAAGGGCAGCTCGATGCCCAGGCCCACCGAGACCCCTCCGGCCTCGCCAGCGCCCTTGTTCGCCGCCTCCATCGCGCCCGGCCCACCGCCGGTGATCACGGCGAAACCGGCCTGCACCAGGCCGCGGGCGATCCGCTCGCCGTTTTCGTAATCGGAACTGCCGGGGCGGGTGCGAGCGGAACCGAAGATGCTGATCGCCGGGGGAATCTCCGCGAGCGTGCCGAAGCCCTCGACGAACTCCGACTGGATACGCAGCACCCGCCACGGGTCCTGGTGCAGCCAGTCCGCGGGCTCTCGGGTGTCCAGCAGTCGCTGATCGGTCGTGGTCACCTCCACCTGACCCCGACGCCGCACCACCGGGCCGACCAGCCGCTCGTCCGGCTGCCGCGCTTCTTCGAAACCTCTGCCCATCGCCATGTCCGCTCTTTTCGCCTCGCTGACACTCCTCCACAGCGTAGATCCGCGCCGGCCAAAGACAGGGTTCATCAGCACGACCACTAGGAAGCGCCCCGGCCAACCGCAACCATTAACCACACAAAATCGCAAATACATATGCTTTTGCTACTTATCGGGCGTATGGAGTGATTATCGCGCTAGCCGCAGTCATGATCGTCGAGGGCATCCTGCGCACACCCGACGCCGGAGCCACTACGACACCGGCTGGGGCCTCTACCAGGCCCTCGCCAAGAACATCCACCTCTACCCGCTCTCCCACACCTGGACCGAGCAGGACAGCGCCCTATGGCTCGCCAAACGCCACCTCACCGGCCACCTGCCGGGACAGTGTCAGCCGAAAACGCTCTCGGCCGGCCACTTCACCGTCCCCAGGGCGTCGGCGAACTTCCGGTTCACCTTGCCCATGTCCGCACAGGCCGAGCGAACCTTCGGGAAATCGGGCGGCGTCGACGACTGGGACTCCCAGAGCGGGCCCACGACCTTGCCGCGTCCACCGGGCGGATCAAGAACGCGCCGCCGAATCGCCCGTTACGACAGCCAGGCGCGCAGCTTCTCCTCCGCCTCCAGCACGGCAGCCACGGCGACGTGTTCCTCGCGGGTGTGGGCGAGTTTGGGGTCGCCCGGCCCGTAGTTCACCGCCGGGACCCCCAGCGCGGAGAAGCGGGCCACGTCGGTCCAGGCCTCCTTGGGCTCGGGCTCGGTGCCGATGGCCTCGACGAAGGCGGCCGCCGCCGGGTGGGCCAGGCCGGGCAGGGCACCGGGGGCGCTGTCCGTCAGGCGCACGTCGAAGCCCTCGAACACCTCGCGGACGTGGGCGAACGCATCGGCCTCGGAACGGTCGGGGGCGAAGCGGAAGTTGACGATCACCGCACAGAAGTCGGGGATCACGTTGCCGGCGTGGCCGCCTTCGATCATGACGGCGTTGAGGCCCTCACGGTAGGTGAGGCCGTCGACGACCGCCCGGCGCGGCTCGTACGCGGCGAGCCGGGCAAGGACCGGCGCGGCCTTGTGGATGGCGTTCTCGCCCAGCCAGCTGCGGGCGGAGTGGGCGCGGCGGCCGGTGGTCTCCACGCGCACCCGCAGGGTGCCCTGGCAGCCGCCCTCGACCTTGCCGTCGGTGGGCTCCAGGAGGACGGCGAAGTCGCCGGCCAGCCATTGCGGGTGGTTCCGGGCCAGCCTCCCCAGGCCGTTGTGCTCCGCGGCGATCTCCTCGGCGTCGTAGAAGACGAACGTCAGGTCGCGGTTGGGCGCGGGAAGGGTGGCGGCGAGCCGCAGCTGGACGGCGACCCCCGACTTCATGTCGGAGGTCCCGCAGCCCCACAGGACGCCGTCCTCGTCGAGGCGGGAGGGCACGTTCTCGGCGATCGGCACCGTGTCCAGGTGCCCGGCGAGCACGACCCGCTCGGCCCGGCCGAGCCGTGTGCGGGCGACGACGGCGTCCCCGTCCCGGTCCACGGTCAGGTGCGGCAGCGCGCGCAGGGCGCTCTCCACGGCGTCGGCCAGCGGTTTCTCGGCGAGGCTGACGGAGGGGATGTCGACGAGCTGCGCCGTCACGGCGGCGGCGTCCTGACTGAGATCGAGCACGGGCCGTTCCATGCCGCCGACCCTACCGGGAGCGGGTCGGGGCCCCGGCGGAGCGGGCTTCGGTACGGTGTGCGCGTGCCGAAGCCACCGTCGACCTCGACACCCGACGCACGCGCCCCCCGCCGGCGCGGGCGCACAGCCCGTGTGCTCACCGCGGGCCTGGTCCTGCTGGGGGTCGCCGGCTACGCCGCGTACCACCATCTGACCGGCGTCGGCGGCGGTCCGCGCCATCCGGTCTGCACGGTCACCGCACAGGGCGGCAGTCTCACCCTCGAGCCGCAGCAGGCGGCGAACGCCTCGACGATCGCCGCGGTGGCGGCCTCGCGTGGACTGCCGGAACGCGCGGTGACGATAGCGCTGGCCACCTCCATGCAGGAGTCGGCGCTGCGCAATCTCGACCACGGGGACCGCGACTCGGTGGGCCTGTTCCAGCAGCGCCCTTCGCAGGGCTGGGGAACGGCCGCGCAGATCATGGACCCGGTCTACGCCTCCACCGAATTCTTCGAGGACCTGGAGAAGATCCGCGGCTATGCGCGGCTCCCTTTGACGGTGGCCGCACAGAAGGTGCAGAAGAGCGGCTTCCCGCAGGCGTACGCGAAACACGAGGCGGACGCCGCACTGTTGGCCGGGGCGCTGACCGGCCGAAATCCCGGGGCGCTGAGCTGCGTCACCCCGGTCGCCGCGGGGGCGCGCGCCGGCGGCAACCCGGCGGCCGTACGGGCCCGGCTGATACGGGAGTTCGGGTCCGGGGTGAAGCCGCGGATCACCACGACGGCCGCGGGCCCGGACGGCGGGGCCGCGCGGGAGGCCGGGAAGGGCGTGCGGGAGGCCGAGAAGGGTGTGCGGGGTCGGGAGGCGGCCCGGCGCACCGTGTCCGTGCCGTCGGCCCCGGCAGGCGGCACGGCAGGCGGTGGCGATCGCCGGCGGGGCTGGGCCCTGGCCCAGTGGGCGGTGACGCACGCGCACGAGCTGCAGGTGGAGAGGGTGTCCTTCGGGGACCGCGAGTGGTCCGCGAAGGACTCCGACCAGGGCTGGACAGCGGTCCGTTCCGATGCCGCGCAAGGGACCGCGGGCGACGTCAGGATCACCGTCGCGCAATAGTGCGGGTATTCACCCCCAGGCGGGCGATTGATACGCCAAAACCATCAGATGCGAATCCTCTCGTCCGGGGTACGGAAAGGGCCTCCGATCAAGGGTTGTGACGTTTTCACGCCCGCCGCGACCTCGCCCGAATTGCCCTGCTTCATCGCCTCGGGAATTCCGCCGCATTACCAACTCTTTACTCTTGGCGGCCGCAACCTTCGGCCCCCCTCACGCGGTAGTCACGACGTCCGCCCAGCGGACATGCCACGTCGAAACCGTTGTCTCTCCGTAAGAGGAGCACCATGTCTATCCCCCTCGCGCGTCGGATCGCCCGGGCCGCCCTGCTGGTCGGCGCGGCCGCGGCTCCCCTCATCGGTGCCGGTGCCGCGTCCGCCGCCGAGTTGCCGCAGGCCGGCAACCTGGGTGGGCTGACCAACGTGGACAAGACCCCCGAGCTCGCCGGGACCGTGAACGGCGTGGCCAAGCAGGCTGGCGCGGTGAAGACCGTGCAGGAGACGCTGCCCGCGACGACCGGGGCCGTCGGCGGCCTGACGAAGAGCGCGCAGCCGACCGTCAAGGGCGCCGCGACCCAGGCCGCCAAGACCATCGGCGGCACCGCTCAGGAGCTCGGGAAGTCCGCGAAGGGCTCCGGGCTGCCGGGCGACGTTCCCTCCACCGGCCGACTGCCCTTCTGACGGCTCCCCGCCCGCGGGCGGCCCGGGCCTCCGGCCGGCCCGCGAAGGGCCCCGGGGAGCACCTCTCCCCGGGGCCCTTCGCGTCGCCGTGGAGCCGAAGGCTCAGGCGGAGAGCCGGCGCACCGCCGCCGCCACGCGTTCGTCCGTGGCCGTGAAGGCGATCCGTACGTACCGGTCCCCGGCCGCGCCGTAGAAGTCACCGGGCGCCACGAGGATGCCCTGCTTGGACAGGTCCGCGACGGTGTCCCAGCACGACTCGTCGCGCGTGGCCCACAGGTACAGGCTCGCCTCGCTGTGCTCGATGCGGAAGCCGGCGGCCTCGAAGGCCTCCCGCAGCGCCGCCCGCCGTCGCGCGTAGCGCTCGCGCTGCCGGGCCACATGGGCGTCGTCCCCGAGCGCGGCGACCGTGGCGGCCTGCACCGGGGCGGGCGTCATCATGCCGCCGTGCTTGCGGATCTGCAGCAGCTCCCCCAGTACCGCCGGGTCGCCCAGAAGGAAGGCGGAGCGGTAGCCGGCCAGGTTGGAACGCTTGGACAGCGAGTGGACGGCCACGATGCCCTCGTAGGAGCCGCCGCAGACGTCCGGGTGCAGGATCGAGACCGGGTCGGCGTCCCAGCCCAGCTCCAGGTAGCACTCGTCGCTGAACACCAGCACGCCGTGCTCGCGCGCCCAGGCGACGGCACGGGTCAGCTCGTCCTTGGACAGCACGCGACCGGTGGGGTTGGAGGGGCTGTTGAGCCACAGCAGCCGCAGCCCGGCCGGGTCCTGCTCGGTCGGCTCGTCGTAGACGACCGGCTCGGCGCCCGCCAGCCGCGCCCCCACCTCGTACGTCGGGTAGGCCAGCCGCGGGTACGCCACCTTGTCGCCCGCGCCGAGGCCCAGTTGGGTGGGCAGCCAGGCGACCAGCTCCTTGGAGCCCACGACGGGCAGCACGTGCGTGTCGGTGAGCCCGGCGGCGCCCAGCCGGCGGCCGGCCCAGCCGGTGATGCCGGCGCGCAGTTCGGGCGTCCCCCACACGGTCGGGTACCCGGGACTGTCCGCCGCGCCCGCCAGGGCCCGCTGCACGATGTGCGGCACCGGGTCCACCGGGGTGCCGACCGACAGGTCGACGATGCCGCCGCGATGGGCGGCGGCCGTGGCCTTGTACGGTTCGAGCCGGTCCCACGGGAAGACGGGGAGTCTGGACGAGACGGGCTGCGCCACGGTGGTGCTCACTTTCCGTTCCTCGCAGGCCCGCGGCCTGCCACTGCCTGGAACACGGCGGTCCCGCACGGCGGTGTGCCGTGCGGGACCGCCCGCTACTGTCGGGTCACTCGCCCTGCGGCGGCAGGGCGGCGATGAAGGGGTGGTCGCGCTCGATCAGCCCGAGCTTGGAGGCACCACCGGGCGAGCCGAGCTCGTCGAAGAACTCGACGTTCGCCTTGTAGTAGTCCTTCCACTCCTCCGGGGTGTCATCCTCGTAGAAGATGGCCTCCACCGGGCAGACCGGCTCACAGGCTCCGCAGTCGACGCATTCGTCCGGGTGGATGTACAAGGACCGCTGGCCCTCGTAGATGCAGTCGACGGGGCACTCCTCGATGCATGCCTTGTCCTTGACGTCGACACAAGGCTGCGCGATGACGTAGGTCACGCTGTCGTTCCTCCTCGATAGGGCTGTCTCGCGCGGGAGCGCGGCGTCGTCGATGCCCGCCCCTAGTATCTCCGTTCTTGGGCAGCAGACGAACAGGAGGGGCGGTCATGAGCATGGATTTCACCGCCGGAGGCCGGCTCGAGGTGCGCATAACCCCTTCTGACGTGGGTAAACGCGTCTCGGTTCGGAGGATCACGGAGATCGTCGACGGGCGGCCGGTGTTCTCCGACGCCGTCGGTATTCTCACATCCTGGGACCAGGGGGTGCTCGTGGTCACCCGCCGGGACGGGGAAACCGTTCGCATCGCGGAATCGTCCCTGGTGGCAGGCAAGATCGTGCCCGGCGCACCGGCGCGTCGCGGTGCCCGCGCACCGCGCGCGACGGCCCGGGAACTGCAGGAATCGGCCGCCCGCTGCTGGCCCGCGCAGGAGACGGCCCGGCTCGGCGCATGGACGCTCCGGGCGGCCGGCGGCTTCACCCGGCGCGCCAACTCCGTGCTGCCGCTCGGCGATCCGGGTGTCCCGCTGGCCGAGGCCGCGGCACGGACCGCCCGTTGGTACGGCGACCGCGGACTGCCGACGTACGTGCAGGTCACCACCGGCGGTGAGGACAGCGACGAGAACCTGGCACAGGCGCTGGAAGGCCTCGGGTGGACCGCGGAGGGTCACGCCCTGCTGCGCACGGCCGCCCTGGCGCCCATCGCGGACCAGCCCGGCGCCGAGGCCGTCCGCCTGTCCCGCGAGGCCGACGCGGCGTGGCTCGCCCGTTACCACCGCACGGGTGACCTGGGCGAGGCGGCGCTGAAGGTGCTGGGTGGCGGCCCCTCGGTGTGGTTCGCCACCGTGCCGGGGGACGGCGACGCGGGCGGCGCCGGGCCCGTGGCGATCGGCCGCTGTGTCGTCGACGGCCGGTTCGCCTCTTTCAACGCCCTCGAGGTGGCCCCGGAGCACCGGCGGCGCGGACTGGCCGGGGCGGTGATGGCCGCGCTCGCCCGCAAGGCGCTGGACGAGGGGGCCTCCGGCGCGTACCTGCAGGTCGAGGCGGGCAACGAGGGCGCGCGGGCGCTCTACGACCGGATGGGCTTCACGACCCACCACGCCTACCACTACCGGCGCGGCCCGCTGGCCGCGGAAGGGTGACGAACGCGGATGGACGACGCCAACAGGCAGCGCTTCGCCGAGGCGGCCCGCGAGCCGCGCCCCGACCTCGCGGAGCTGTGCCTGCTCATCGGGGCCGAGGCCGACCCCTGTCTGGACGAGGCGGGGAGGGACGCGGCCCAGATGGAACTCGACCGCCTCGCCGGGCTCCTGCCGTACGGCCTCACCGCTCCCGCCGACTGGGCCGACGCGGCCGCGGAACTGCTCGGCCGCCGCTGCGGTTTCGGCGGCTCGCCGGCCGACTACCAGCGGCTGGAGTCCTCGCTGCTGCACCAAGTCCTGCGGCGGCGGCGCGGGCTGCCGATCCTGCTGTCGGTGGTCTGGATGGAGGTCGTCCGGCGCGCGGGCGGCCCGGTCCACGGCCTCGCCCTCCCCGGGCACTTCGTCGTGGGCTTCGGCGACCCCGCGGGCGGCATCGTGCCGGCCGATCCCTTCAACGGCGGCCGACGGCTCGGCGAGGAGGACCTGCGCGTGCTGGTGGCGGGCGTGACGGGGACCGCGCCGTCCCCGGCGGTGCTGGAGCCGGCGGACCCGCTGGAGATCGTGCTGCGCGTGCTCAACAACATCCGGGCCTGGGCCTCGGCACGGCCGGAGCACCTGGCCACGCAGCTGTGGGCGGTGGAGCTGGCCCTGCTGCTGCCGCACCGTCCGGCGCGGTTGCGCTTCGACCGTGCGCAGTTGCTGGTGCGCACGGGGGATTTCGCGCGGGGCGCGTCGGAGCTGGAGGCGTACGCGGACGTGCTCGACGAGGCGGAGCCGACCACCGCGACGGCCGTGCGCCGGCAGGCGCGGGCCGCTCGCGCGCTCCTGAAC
Organism: Streptomyces sp. ME19-03-3; assembly: GCA_033793685.1. Classification (GTDB taxonomy): domain Bacteria; phylum Actinomycetota; class Actinomycetes; order Streptomycetales; family Streptomycetaceae; genus Actinacidiphila. Next base: position 202,773 of record JARAXD010000010.1, read on the forward strand.
TGACGGGGCGCGGGGCCGGTCCCGGTGGGTGCGGGCCGCCTCCGGGTACGCCGCCCGACCCCTAGAGCCAGCCGCGTTCGAGGGCGATGCGCACCGCTTCGGTGCGGTTGCGGGCGGCGGTCTTCTGGATCGCGGTGGAGAGGTAGTTGCGGACGGTCCCCTCCGAGAGGTGGAGGCGGCGGGCGATGTCCGCGTTGAGGGACCCGTCGGCCGCCGCGCGCAGGACGTCGCGCTCGCGCGGGGTGAGAGGGTCGGCCCCCTCCGACAGCGCGGCGGCCGCGAGCACCGGGTCGATCACCTTCTCCCCCCGCAGCACCCTGCGCACCGCCTCCGCGAGTTCCCCGGCGGGCGCGTCCTTGACCAGGAACGCGTCGGCGCCCGCCTCCATGGCCCGGCGCAGGTACCCGGGCCTGCCGAACGTGGTGACGATGACCACGCGTACCCCGGGCAGTTCCGCGTGGATCGCGGCGGCCGCGTCGAGGCCGGTCATCGCTCCGGGCATCTCGATGTCGAGGAGGGCCACCTGCGCCCCCGCGTCACGGGCCGCGCCGACGACGTCCTCGCCGCGGGCGACCTGTGCGACCACCTCGATGTCCCCCTCAAGTCCCAGCAGCGCGGCCAGTGCCTCGCGCACCATCGACTGGTCCTCCGCCAGCAGTACCCGGATCATGGGCGTGAGCGTAGTCGGCCGGGACGACCGCGCGAAGGGTGAAGCCGCCCTCCGCGACGGTCTCCAGGCGGCCGCCGGCGAGCAGCAGGCGCTCCTCCAGTCCCGTCAGGCCGTTGCCGCGGCGTGTGCCGCCGGAGTCCGGGCCGCGGCCGTCGTCGGCGACGGTCAGGCGTACCGTGCCGTCGTCCTCGGCGACGGTGACCGCGCAGCGCGAGGCGCCGCTGTGCCGCACCACATTGGTGACGGCCTCACGCAACGCCCAGGCCAGCGCGCCCTCCGCCTCCGGGGTGAGCGGGGCGGTCACCGCCGAGGGCAGCACCGCGCGGACGCCGGCGGCCTGCAGGACGCCGCGGGCGGCGGCGATCTCGCCGGCGAGGGTGGGCCTGCGGTAGCCGCTGACGGCTTCCCGGACGTCCACCAGCGCCTGCCGGCTGACCCGCTCGATGTCGGCGACCTGTGCGGCGGCGTCCCCGGGGCGGTCGGGCAGCATGCGTCCGGCCAGCTCGCTCTTGAGCGTTATCAGCGAGAGCGAGTGGCCGAGGAGGTCGTGCAGGTCGCGGGCGAGGCGCAGCCGCTCCTCCGTGGCCGCGAGCTGGGCGATGGCGGCACGGGCCTCGCGCAGTTCGCGGGTGGTCCGCACCAGTCGGCGCACCCCCGTCATGGAGTAGCCGCCGAGCAGGCACGGTACGAGCAGCGAGACCACCAGTCCCTCGCTCGCCCCGATGATCCCGGCGACGGCAGCGAGCACCGCGGCGACCAGCGGGAGCGCCCAGCTCGCCCGGCGGCTGGGCAGCACCGCCCCGCAGCCGACGGCGAGGTAGACGAACAGGACGAGGAAGGCCTCGCCGAGGGTGAACGTCATCAGCAGGCCCAGCGCGCCCAGCACCAGGAGCTGCGCGTGCACCCAGCGCGGCTGGTGTTCCGCGTTGGTCCGCAGGAAGACGATGACCAGGTAGACGCCGACGAAGCCGGCGAGCCCGAGCCATCCGAGCGCGGTCGCGGCAAGGCCGTGCCCGCCCTCGGCGAGGTCGCTGACCGGAGCGCCGAGATAGAGCGTCCACATGGCCACCCAGACCAGTTTGATCACGGCCTGGCGGCGGTTCTCCGGGGCCCTGCCGATCGCCGGGTCGTCCCGGGGCTCGGCGGCCTCCCACGCTTGCGTCGTTCCGGCGGCCACGTCCTCGTCCTCTCCGGCCCGCTCAGGCCTTCGCCGTGTCCTTGCGGTACATCCAGGCGGCTGTGCCGGCGAACACCAGCCCGTACCCGACCAGCACGGCGACGTCCCCGGCGTGCGGCGCCCGGCCGGATTCGACGGCCTGGCCGAGCGCCGCGTACGGCCGGGCCGGGAGCAGCTCCGCAATGTCGCGAAGCCACCCGGGGAAGGAGTCGAAGGGCACCCACAGGCCGCCGAGCAGCGCGAGCCCGAAGTAGGCGATCATCGCGATCGGGCGGGCGGTCTCCGCGGAGGCGAGGTAGCCGATGGCCACGCCGAGCGCGGCGAAGACGAAGCTTCCCGCCCAGCTGGTGAGCAGCACCCCGGCCCACTGCCAGGCCGCCATCCGCACGCCCTTGGCGGCGCCGCCGACGAGCAGCACGAGCACGATCGAGGGCAGGCTCACCGTGGCGGCGGAGGCGACCTTGGCCAGGACGTAGCCGCGCCCGGGAAGGGCGGTCAGCCGCAACTGGCGCACCCAGCCCTTCTCGCGTTCCCGGGCGATCCGCTCGGAGTTGCCCATGAGCACGGCCGTCATGGCACCGAAGGCGCACATCGCGACCATGTAGTACGGCACCATCGCGGCCTTCTGGCCGGCCGTGAGGATCATGAAGAGCAGCACCGGGTACAGCACGGAGAAGAACATGAACTTGCGGTTGCGCAGGACGCGCAGGATCTCCAGTCGGGCCAGCGTCCTCATCGCGCCGCCACCTCCTCCTCGGACGACCCCGTGATGGCCAGGAAGGCCTGCTCCAGGCCGAGCCCGGCGACCTCCAGGTGCCGGGGGTAGAACCCGGCCGCGTAGACCGCGTGCACCGTCGCGTCGGCGTCCGTGGAGCGGATCCGCACCGTGCGCCCGGTGATCTCCACGTCCGTCACCCGCGGCAGGGCCCGCAGCGCGGGCTCGTCGGGCGGGCTGTCCAGGTCGAAGACGATACGTCGGACGCCGGCCCGCGCCTTGATCTCGGCGGCGGTGCCGTCGGCCACCAGCCGGCCGGCCTGCAGGACGAGCACCCGGTCGGCGACGGCGTCCGCCTCCTCCAGGTAGTGGGTGGCGAAGAGCACCGTGCGGCCCCTCCTCACCTGGCCGCGCATGGCCTCCCAGAACGCCTGCCGGGCCGAGACGTCCATGCCGGTGGTCGGCTCGTCGAGGATCAGCAGGTCACTCGCCCCCGCCGTGGCCAGCGCGAAGCGCACCCGCTGCTCCTGGCCGCCGGAGAGCTTGTTGACCTTGCGGTCGGCGATGGACTCCAGCCCGGCGGCCACCATCACCTCGGCGACGGGGAGGGCGCGCGGATGCAGGTCGCAGGCGAGCCGTACGAGTTCGCGCACGGTGACCTCCTCCATGAGACCGCCGCTCTGCAGCACGGCCCCGACCCGGCCATCGGCGATCGCCCGCCGCGGGGTGGTGCCGAAGACCTCGACGGTGCCGGTGTCGGGGGCGCGCAGCCCGAGCAGCAGGTCCAGCGTGGTCGACTTGCCGGCGCCGTTGGGGCCCAGCAGGGCGACGGTCTCGCCGGGGTGGAGGGTCAGGCTCAGGTCGTCGACGGCCCGGACCCGACCGAAGCTCTTGGTCACGTGCGCGAACACGGTGGCGGTTGCGGTCATGACAGCAGCCTCGCCGACGACGGGGTCCGCGCGGCAGTGCCGGGCGTCCTGTGCCGCGGATGACGGATGTCATGGGTGTGGCCCCGGCAGGAGTACCGGGGCCACGGCCGTCACACGCGGACCGGGCGACCCGCGGTCAGGAGGTGCCCTCGATGGTCACGGTCTTCTTGGCGGCGTCGGTGGTCTGCAGCGCGGGCAGCATCGCGGAGGCCACGTCCTCCGGGGTGACGGCGGTCCTGCTGCCGTCCCCCCGTTCCACCAGCACACCGTCGAAGGCCCCGCCGTACAGCTCTTCGAGCACCTTGCGGTCGATGTACGGGGTGAGGTTGCCGTCCTGGTCCGGCACCATCGTGAGGATCTGCGACAGCGACTTCTGCGGGCTGAACGGGACGGGCGCCCCGGACCCCGCGCGGACCATGACGAACCCGGACATGGCCGTCTTCCCGAAGCCGTTGACGGCCTTGTCGAGCGCCTCCTGGGTCACCTTGGGCTGGACGGTGGTGACCTTCAGGGTCACCGTCCCGGCCTTGCCGGTGGCGACCTGCGTGGCGTAGGCGGTCGTGACGGCGCTGACCGAGGCGTTCACGTCCACACCCTGGTGGGGTTCGCCGGGGACGGCGACGGCCTTGCCGTGCACGAACTTGACCATGCCCTCGGAGCCGGGGCCGCCGAGCCCCTGGGAGAGCTTCTCCAGTTGGGCGCGGAGCTTCTCGTTGTCCGTGGTCAGCACGGGTTCGGCCGCACGGGCGCCGCCGAACAGCGAGCCGATGACGGTCACAGGGTTGTAGTCGCGGTGCGCCAGATTGCGCACGGTCGCGTCGGTGTCGAGGACGAGGCCGGCGGCCGCGGGCTTCAGCGACCTGCGGGCGTCGCCGACGGTGACGGTGATCGCCGCGTTCCTGCGGGAGCCCAGCCGCTCGTCGAGGAGCGCGACGGCCTGGTCCTTGGTCTTCCCGCCGATCTCGACGCCGTAGACCGTGGTGCCGGCCGGGACGTCGGAGTGGTCCATCAGCAGTCCGGCGCCGTAGGCGAGGCCGAGCAGGCCCAGCACGCCGACGCCCACCAGTATGAGCTTGGAACGGCCCTTGGCCTCGGACTCCGCCGCGCTCTGCCGGCCGGCCGGCGCCGCCGGCCCGTCCTGCTCGAGGCGTTGCGCCGCGCCGGCCGGGCCCGGCCGGCCGGCGGACGGTCCGCCGGCGGGGACCGTCGGGATACCGCTGACGAGGGTGTCCCCGGACAGCCGCTGCTCGGGTGCGGCCGGCCGGAACGGCGGCCGGCCGGCCGCGGGGCCCGCGGTCGGCACGCGCATCTCACCGGTGACCGGGCCCGCGGTCGGGCCGGAGGGGGGCTGCTGTCCCGGGAAGGGCAGGCCGGCGCCGGGAGCCCCGGGTCCCGCGCCGGGACCGCCGGGGAACGGGCGCTGCGCCGGAGCGGGGCGAGCGGAACCGCCGGGCGCCACGGGGCCGCCGGGCGCGAGGGGACCGCCGGGGCCGCCGGGCACAAGGGGACCGCCGGGACCACCCGGGCCGCCGGGCGCCATGGGACCCCCGGGACCACCCGGGCCACCCGGGCCACCGGGCGGCATGGGACCCCCGGGACCGGCCGGACCCGCAGGACCCCCGGGACCGGCCGGGCCGCCGTTCAGGTACGGGTCGCCGGCGGGCCGGGGCCCGCCGGGGATGCCGCCCGGCGCGGAGGCGGGACCGCGCTCCGCGGGGCCGGACTGCGCGGGGATGTCGCCGAGCCGCATCGGCTGGGTGGCCTCGGGGGCGGAGAAGTCCCGGGCCGTCTCCGGACCGGGCGCCGGGGGCGGCACGGGAGCGGTCTTCCGGGGCGCGAACCAGTCGCTCGTCGGCTTCTCGCTCCTCGGCGCCGGAGCCGGCTCCGCTGCTGGCTCGGGCGCGGATGCCGGGGCGGCGCCCTGACCGGCCGCGGTGCCGCCGCCGGCGGTCCAGCCCGCGGGCGGCTGGGCCGGCTCCGCTCCGCCGGCGGCCGGTGCGGAACCGGCGGGCGCCTCGCCCTCCGCGCCGCCCTCGACGGGCGTACGGACGACGACCGGCGGGATCGGCCGGGATCCGGGGATGTTGATCCGTACCCGGGTGGTCAGCGTGGTCTCGGTCTTGGTCTCCTCCGCTGCCGGAGTGTCGGCCGGTTCCTCGGTCGCGGCACCGTCGCGCGGGCCCTCCTGCGGATGCAGCGACGGAAACGGCCGGGTTCCGTACGGCGGTGTACCCGACGGGTACGCGGCTCCGCCCCGCCCCTGGGGGCCGGGGGACGGACGATCAGTTTCACGACTCACAGCAGGCTCTCCCGGTTCGCTTCGCCACCCGTCACGGCCTCTCCGCGGGCGGCCCGGCGGCGCGCACCACCATACTGGGCACCGCGTCGTAGCCGCCTGCCCGCCGGATGGAGACCGCCCTGACCAAAGGGACTTATACGGGCGTCGACCGTCAAAACGGACGACGCTCGCTCCATAACGGACGCAACGTGGCGCCTATGGTGCCTCACGTGATCCACGGGCGGGGAAACGGGGTTGCACAAGCGTGGCCGACATCACGCCGGCCATCGCTCCGCCCAACAGGTAGACGTACGGGCTGATGCCGTTGGCGAACAGGAAATCACCCTCCGGCCGGGCGGAGCTGAGCAGCATCACGGTGACCAGCCAGACCGCCGCCGGCACCACGGCGCCCAGCCGCGTACCGGTGAGCCTGGCGCCGCCGTGGAACAGCGCCGCGCTCCCGGCGAGCGCCAGCAGCAACCCGCCGGGGAACCAGGCGGCCTGGACCAGCGACCCCGCGACGGCGACCAGGACGCCCAGGACCACGAGTACGGGGTAGGCCGCGCGCCTCATGCGCCGGTCCCCGCGAACAGATCGTCCTCCAGGCTCCCGGCCGGCGCGGGCACGCCCTTGACCAGACGGTAGAACTCGGCGCCGAACAGGGGCTGTCCGAGGTCGTTGGAGAGCGCGAAGAAAGGGCCGTCCACCGCGATCTGGGTGACGTGCGCCTTCATCGCCGCCGCCTTGTGCTCGGCATAGCGGGCCTCCACGTCGATGGCCGCGGTCACCAGGTCGTCGTCCACCACACCCGGGACGTCGTCGGCGGTCGCGATGCCCTCGAAGGGGATCTGCCGGCCCGCCGCGTGCAGCCGGGCGAAGCCCTCCTCGACCACGCGGCGCGGGACGCAGTTCCAGTAGACCTTGGCGATGGAGTGCGGCCCGCCGAGGTCGCGCCGGTAGGCCGGCTCCGCGGACAGCTCCGCGGCGCGCATGGCGACCCGGTGCGCCATGATGTGGTCGGGGTGGCCGTACCCGCCGTCGGGGTCGTAGGTGACCAGGACCTGCGGGCGTACCTCGCGGATCACCTCCACGAGGTACCCGGCGGCGAGGTCGAGGTCCGCCTGCCAGAAGCAGTCGGGCCGGTCGTTCTGGGGCGCGCCCATCATCCCGGAGTCCCGGAAGCGGCCGGGGCCGCCCAGGAAACGGTGGTCGGTGACACCGAGCTGGACCATGGCGTCGGCGAGTTCGCCGATCCGGTGCGCGCCGAGCGTGTCGTCGCGATCGGGCGCCAGATGCGCCAGCTCGGGCGGGATGACTTCGCCCTCTTCCCCGAGGGTGCACGTCACCAGCGTGACGTGCGCTCCTTGCGCGGCGTACTTGGCCATGGTGGCGCCGTTGTTGATCGACTCGTCGTCGGGATGGGCGTGGACGAGCAGCAGTCGCCGGGCGGGCAGTGCGGTCATGAGGAAAGCCTAGGCCAGGCACCCGGTCTCATCAGGGGTGAGCCACGGGCTCAGAACTTGAAGTCCCCGATCATGCCCGCGACATTGCTGGTGAGGTCCCGGATCGTCGGCGCGATGGAGGAGCTCGCCAGGTAGAACCCGAGCAGTACGCAGACCACCGCGTGCCCCGCCTTCAAACCGGCCTTCCTGACCAGCAGGAAGACGACGATCAGCAGCAGCAGCACCGCCGAAATCGAAAGTGCCACAGCGGCTCACCTCCAGGGCCTCGTATTCCGACAGCAGTTGCCAACCGGTTGTTACCCACTCTCGGCAGGGGATCATAACTTTGTGGCGCACCGCATAGCTCGTCGCACGGGAGCATGCGGGGGCGCATGGCCGGATCTCGCGGTCGGCGTGCGCGGGGGCTCACGGGCGGGCGGTGACACACTCCCCCCATGACTCAAGCGCTCTCGTTCCCACGGCAGTACGCCCGCACGCAGCGGTTCTCGCTCGGCGCCCCGCGCGCCTTCACCGTGTCACCGGACGGCGGCCGCGTCGCCTTCCTGCGCTCCCGCTCCGGCACCGACCGCTCGCACCTGCTGTGGGTGCTGGACCCGGAGTCCGGCGCCGAGCGGGTCGCGGCGGACCCGGCTCTGCTGCTGTCCGGCGCGGCCGAGGAGTTGTCGCCGCAGGAGAGGGCGCGCCGGGAGCGCAGCCGGGAGGGCTCGGCCGGGATCGTCGGCTACGCGACCGACGACGCGGTGGAGCTGGCCGCGTTCGCCTTGTCCGGGCGGCTGTTCACGGCGGAGCTGAGGGCCGGCACGGCCCGGGAGCTCGCCGTGCCGGGCCCGGTGGTGGACCCGCGCCCCTCGCCGGACGGCCGCCGGGTGGCCTACGTGGCGGACGGCGCGCTGCGCGTGGTGGCCGCCGACGGCAGCGGGGACCGGGCGCTGGCCGCGCCCGAGGGACCGGATGTCACCTACGGGCTGGCCGAGTTCATCGCGGCCGAGGAGATGTCCCGCAGCCGCGGCTACTGGTGGTCCCCGGACGGCGCCCGCGTGCTGGCGGCCCGGGTGGACGCCTCCCCCGTCCAGCGCTGGTGGATCGCCGACCCCGCGAACCCCGGGCAGGCGCCGGCGGAGGTGGCCTATCCGGCGGCGGGGACGCCGAACGCCGAGGTGACGCTGGTGCTGCTGACGCTGGACGGTGCGGCCACCGCGGTGGAATGGGACCGGGAGCGCTACCCGTACCTGGCGCAGGTGCACTGGTCGGCGGCGGGTCCGCCACTGCTGCTCGTCCAGGCGCGCGACCAGCGCGAGCAGGTGTACCTGGCGGTGGACACCGCGACCGGCGGCACCCGCGAGGTCCACCGGGACCGCGACGGAATCTGGCTTGATCTTTTCGCCGGGGTGCCCGCGTGGCTGTCCGGCGAGCGCCTCGTGCGGATCTCCGACGAGAACGGCTCACGATCGCTGTTCGTCGGCGAACAGCCGTGGACCGGGCCGGAGTTGCACGTGCGTGCGATGCTCGGAAGCGATGGCGACGCCATCTTGCTGTCGGCCTCCGCGGGGCACAGCGCCAAGGACCCGGAGTACGGCGAGATCCATGTGTACCGCGCCGACGGCGGCCCCGGCGGACCGGTCCGGCTGAGCGGTGCGCCCGGTGTCCACTCCGCGGTGCACGCCGGGGGCGTCACGGTGCTGTCCTCCGCGTCCCTGGAGTCGGCGGCCGCGGTCGTCCGGGTCCTGCGGGACGGCGAACAGGTGGCGGAGATCGCCTCGCACGCCGAGACCCCGGTGCTCACCGCGCGCCCGGTGCTGGTGGGCGCCGGCGAGCGCGGCATCCCGGCGGCGGTGCTGCTCCCGTCGGGGTACCGGGAGGCGGACGGGCCGCTGCCGGTGCTGATGGACCCCTACGGCGGGCCGCACGGCCAGATGGTGCTGAGCACGCAGCGCATCCACCTCGAGGCGCAGTGGCTGGCCGACCAGGGCTTCGCGGTGGTCGTCGCGGACGGCCGGGGCACCCCCGGGCACTCCCCCGCCTGGGAGAAGGCGATCGCCGGCGACTTCGCGGGCGTCACCCTCGACGACCAGGTCCACGCGCTGCACGCGCTGGCCGAACGGCACCCGCTCGACCTCACCCGGGTGGGCATCCGCGGCTGGTCCTACGGCGGCTACCTGGCGGCGCTCGCGGTGCTGCGCCGCCCGGACGTCTTCCACGCCGCGGTGGCGGGCGCCCCGGTCACCGACTGGCGGCTGTACGACACCCACTACACCGAGCGCTACCTCGGCCACCCCGAGGAGCAGCCGGCGGTGTACGCGGCCAACTCCCTGGTCACCGACGCCGGTCTGGCGAGTCCGGCGGACGAGGTCCGGCCACTGATGATCATCCACGGTCTGGCCGACGACAACGTGGTGGCCGCGCACACCCTGCGGCTGTCCTCCGCGCTGCTGGCCGCGGGCCGCCCGCACGAGGTACTGCCGCTGTCCGGGGTCACGCACATGACGCCGCAGGAGGAGGTCGCCGAGAACCTGCTCCTGCTCCAGGTCGCCTTCCTGAAGCGCTCCCTGGGCCTCGCCCGGGGTTAGGCACGGTCGTCGGCGAGGGAAGGCCGCCGGCCGGGTTCGGAGCGGCTTGCGGCGACACGCCGCCCGGGCTTGGGATCCTAGGCCGTGTCGTCAAATGAGCGGCGGCCGCCCGGAGGGCGGGCCCCGCGGCGTCCGGTGCGGTGCATCGCAAGGCGGAGAGTCGTCCTCGTAGTGGGCTACTCGGACGATTCGACAACGCAGCGAGGTGCCGTGCCTGGGGGCACCTCCCAGCGAAGCTGGGGGAGCGTCGCGGGGCAGCCGGGCATTCGACGACACGGCCTAGGCCGGGCGGCGGCCCGCGGGGGCCGGGGCACGGCAGGACCGCCGGACCGCCTCGGCGGCCCCCAGGACGGCGCAGACCGCTCCTGCGAGCCGACGCGCCCGGCGCACGGCCACCTCTCCCGGCCCCTGTCGGCAGCACCCTTCCGGGCCTTCCCCACGGATACGGTGCGCGCCGGGCGGGCGTTCACTCCGGCCGTACGGCGGCCGGCCGGAGTGATCTGCACCACCCCGGCCGGCTCACGGCACCCGCACGGCCGTACGTTGCCCAGCGTTGCGCGTCCGTATCTCGGTGGCGGGTCCGTCACGTTGCCCGTGCGTTACACAACGTCCTCCGCACAGTTCCGCGTTCGCCGATACCGGCCGGCGAATGTCAGGCACGCACCCGCGGCGACAGGCAAAACCTTGTCCCCAAAAAAATCAGCATCTCGCCGCTGATGGCTTCACCCCTTTGAATGGCCGCCACATCCATTGCCGGCACCGGGCGCTGAACGTGAACTCGCGATCCCGGCATATCAGTTATCCGGCGCCTTGCCCCCGGTGCCAGAGCTGGTCGGTAACCCCCCGGCAGGAGTCGACGAGACGAACTGCGGACGGTCACACGGGAGCGAGAACGGTGGTGCCGTCCTCCGCACATGCCGCGATTCCCGGCATGCTCCAAGACACATCGACGAGTGAGGTCGACCGGGTTTCCGCGCCGGCTGCTCGAGTTCGCCGGGATCACCTCAAGGACGCGGACAACGCGGTGCCGTGGAACGCGCCCTCGGCGCGCTCTTCCCTTTGGGCACCGGCCGCGCCGCCTTCGGCTCATTCGCCCGGTGGCGCGGGCGGCAGCACCTTCTTCTCCTCGGCGAAGTGGCACGCGCTGTCGTGCGCCGCGGGCGAGTCGGCACCGCGGAAGACCTCGGGCACCGCCAGTTCCGGCACCTCCAGGGCGCAGCGCTCGCGCGCCTTCCAGCAGCGGGTGCGGAAGCGGCAGCCGGACGGGGGGTCGGCCGGGGACGGGACGTCACCGCTGAGGATAATCCTCCCCCCGGCCGCGCCCGGGGCGCCCCCGGAGGCCTCGCGGGCCCGCGGGTCCGGCACCGGCACCGCCGACAGCAGGGCCTGGGTGTACGGGTGGGTGGGGTGGTCGTAGATCTGGGTGTCGTCGCCGGTCTCCATGATCCGCCCGAGGTACATCACCGCCACCCGGTCCGAGATGTGGCGGACGATCGACAGGTCGTGCGCGATGAAGACATAGGAGAGGTCGAACTCGTCCTGCAGCCTCTCCATGAGGTTGATCACCTGCGCCTGCACCGAGACGTCCAGCGCCGAGACCGGCTCGTCCGCCACGATGACCTCGGGGCGCAGCGCCAGCCCGCGGGCGATGCCGATGCGCTGCCGCTGGCCGCCGGAGAACTGGTGCGGGTACCGGTTGACGTGCTCGGGGCTGAGGCCGACCACCTCCAGCAGTTCCCGCACCCGGCGCCGCCGGTCGCCCTTCGGGGCCACCTCGGGGTGGATCTCGTACGGCTCGCCGACGATGTCGCCGACCGTCATGCGCGGGTTCAGCGAGGTGTACGGGTCCTGGAACACCATCTGGATGTTGCGGCGCACGGCCTTCAGGGCGCGGCCGGACAACCGGGTGATGTCCTCGCCCCTGTAGAGGATCTGCCCCGCGGTGGCCCGCTCCAGGTGGACCAGGAGCCGGGCGATGGTGGACTTGCCGCAGCCGGACTCGCCGACGACGCCCAGGGTCTCACCGCGGTACAGGTCGAAGGAGACCCCGTCGACCGCCTTGACCGCACCGACCCGCCGTTTGAAGAGGATCCCCTGGGTGAGCGGGAAGTGCTTGTACAGCCCCCGCACCTGGAGCACGGGTTCACCGCTGGTCGTCACCGAGGCACTCCCTCCAGAAGTGGCAGGCACTGCCGCGCCGGGCGCTGATCCGGTACAGCGCCGGCTCGTCGGTGGCGCACACGTCGCGGGCCAGGGGACAGCGCGGATGGAAGGAGCAGCCGGGCGGGATGCGCAGGGGGTTGGGCGGCAGTCCCCTGATCGCGTGGAGCTCTCCGCCCTTGTGGTCCAGGCGCGGGATCGACTCCAGCAGCCCCCTGGTGTACGGGTGTGCCGGGGACCGGTAGATCTCGTGGACCGGCGCCGTCTCCACGATGCGCCCGGCGTACATCACGGCGATCTCGTCCGCGACGTCGGCGACCACGCCGAGGTCGTGGGTGATGAGGATCAGGCCCATGCCGTACTCGCGCTGCAGTTCCGCCAGCAGATCCATGACCTGGGCCTGCACCGTCACGTCGAGCGCGGTGGTCGGCTCGTCGGCGATGACCAGCTCGGGCTCCAGGGCGATCGCCATCGCGATCATGACACGTTGACGCATACCGCCGGAGAACTGGTGCGGATAGTCACCCGCCCGCTCCCTCGCCGCCGGGATCCGTACGCGGTCCATCAGCTCCACCGCCCTGGCCCGGGCGTCCTTGCGGGACATCCCGCGGTGCACGCGGAACATCTCGCCGAGCTGCTCACCCACCGTCAGCACCGGGTTGAGCGCGGACAGCGCGTCCTGGAAGATCATCGCCATCCTGGCGCCGCGCACCTTGCGGCGTTCCTCGCGGCCCATGGTGAGCAGGTCCTCGCCGCGGAAGAGGATCTCGCCCCGGGTGACGAACCCGGGCGGCGAGTCGAGGATGCCCATGACGGCCTGCGCGGCCACCGACTTGCCGGAGCCGGACTCGCCGAGCACGGCCAGCGTCCGGCGGGCGCGCACCGCGTAGGAGACCCCGCGCACGGCGTGGGCGACGCCGTCCCGGGTGCGGAACTCCACATGCAGGTCGCGTACGTCGAGCAGCGGCTCGTCCCGGGCCGCGGTGGCCGTCGCTGCCGGCTCCATCAGCGCAGCTTGGGGTCGAGGGCGTCGCGCACCGCGTCGCCGAGCATGATGAAGGCCAGCACCGTCACGCTCAGCGCCCCGGCCGGCCACAGCAGCATGTGCGGGGCGTTGCGGATCTGGGTGGAGGCCTGGGAGATGTCGATGCCCCAGGACACGGTGGGCGGTTTCAGTCCGACGCCGAGGTAGGACAGGGTGGCCTCCAGGGAGATGTACGTGCCCAGCGCGATGGTGGCGACGACGATGACCGGGGCGACGGCGTTGGGCGCGATGTGCCGCAGCAGCAGCCGGACGTTGCCCGCCCCGAGGGCGCGGGCGGCCTCGACGTAGTCGTTCTGCTTGACGGAGATCACCGAGCCGCGGGCGATGCGGCCGATCTGCGGCCAGCCGAGCAGCACGATGAAACCCACCACCGGCCAGACGGTGGTGCCGGTGACGACCGACAGGAAGACCAGTCCGCCGAGGAGGATCGGGATGCCGAAGAAGATGTCGCTGACCCGGGAGAGAACCGCGTCGACCCAGCCGCCGTGATAGCCGGCGAGGCCGCCGAGCAGCGCGCCGAGCAGGGCCGCGCCGAAGGTGGCGCAGATGCCCACGGTGACCGAGGCGCGGGCCCCGTGCACGACCCGGGTGTAGACGTCGCACCCCTGGGTGTCGAAGCCGAAGGGGTGGCCGGGCACGGAGCCCTGCTGGGAGTGCTCCAGGTCGCAGGCGAGCGGGTTGCCGGGGGCGATGAGCTGCGGCCAGACGGAGATGACCACGAGGAAGACGATGACCAGCGCGGCGATCACGAAGACCGGGTTGCGCCTCAGGTCCCGCCAGGCGTCCGACCACAGGCTGCGCGGCCGGTCCGGGCCGGGGCGCTCGCGTGGGACGGCCGGCGCCGTGCCGGGGCCGGGCACCCGCTCCAGGGTGCGCGCCGCGTCCTGGCCCAGCCCCATGGCGGCCCCCGTGCCGCCGGCCGGCTCCATGGCCTCGTCGGGGTGGTTGCACGGCTCAGGCATAGCGGATCCTCGGGTCGAGGACGGCGTAGAGCAGGTCGACCAGCAGGTTCGCGACGAGGAAGACGATGACCAGGATGGTCACAAAGCCCACCACGGTGGCCGAGTCCAGGCGGAGGATGCCCTGGTAGAGCTGATAGCCCACGCCGTGGATGTTGAAGATGCGTTCGGTGACGATGGCCCCTCCCATCAGCGCCCCGATGTCGGTGCCGATGAAGGTGACCACCGGGATGAGGGAGTTGCGCAGCAGATGACGGGTGATCACCCGCCTCCTCGGCAGCCCCTTGGCGACGGCGGTCCTGACGTAGTCGGCCCGGGCGTTCTCCACCACCGAGGTGCGGCTGAGCCGGGTGACATAGGCGAGCGAGGTCAGGGCCAGGACGAACGCCGGGACGATCAGTTCGTCGAACCGCGCCTCGGAGGAGACCGACGGCGCGATGACGTTCCACTTGACGCCGAGCAGGTACTGCAGCACGTAGCCGGTGACGAAGGTCGGCACGGAGATGACGGCCAGGGTGCCGAGCAGGGTCGCGGTGTCCGCGGGACGGCCGCGGCGCAGCCCGGTGAGGACACCGAGGCTGATGCCGATGACGATCTCGAAGAGGATGGCGAGGACCGTCAGCCGCAGTGTGACCGGCAGGGCGGTGGCCAGCAGTCCGGTCACCGGCTGTCCGTTCCAGGCGACACCGAAGTCGCCCCGGAAGATCTGCCCCATGTAGCGCAGGTACTGCTGCCACAGCGGGTGGTCCAGATACAGGTCGTGGCGGATCTGCGCGGCCGTCGCGGGGTCGCAGGCGCGGTCTCCGCAACGGGCCTGGACCGGGTCGCCGAGCGCGTACACCATGACGAAGATCAGCACGGTGGTGCCGGCGAAGACCGGGACCATCTGCAGCAGACGGCGGATGACGTACCGTCCCATGGTCGTCAGCTGACCTTGATCCGGTTGTAGACGGGGACGCTGAAGGGGTTGAGGGCGACCCCGGAGAGCCGCCGCGACCAGCCCGCGCTGCCGTTCTGGTACCACAGCGCGATCGCCGGGACCTGCTGCGGCAGGATCCGCTCGGCCTGTTTGAAGGTGTCGACGGCCTTGGCGGGATCGCTCTCCGCGTTCGCGCGGTCGACGAGCCGGTCGAAGCGAGGGTCGCTGAAGTGAGCGTCGTTGGACGAGGCGTCGGTGTAGTACAGCGGCTGCAGGAAGTTCTGGATCAGCGGGTAGTCCATCTGCCAGCCGGCCCGGAACGGGTTCGTCATCCGCCGTCCCACGATCTGGTTGCGGAAGTCGGCGAAGGTGCCGACGGGATCGCCGACACAGGCGTCGTCCTTGCCCAGCGCGTTGTTGATGCTGTTGCAGACCGCGTCGACCCAGTCCTTGTGCGAGCCGCTGTCGGCGTTGTACGTGATCCTCATGGTGCCGCCGGGCAGGCCGCCGCCCTCCTTGACGAGCTGTCTGGCCCGGGCGGGGTCGTAGTCGCACGTCCGGCCGCAGAGGGTGTCGTCGAAGCCGCCCGCCTTGCCGAGCACGGGTGAGGTCCAGTCCCGCGCCGGGACACGGGTGTTGAGGAAGAGCTGACGCGTGATCTGCTCGCGGTTGATCGCCATGGAGATGCCCTGGCGGAGCTTCTCGGAACCTTTGCCGGACCAGGCCCTGTCGTACAGCGGGAAGGCCAGGGTCTGGATGATGCCGGCCGGGGTGCTGAGGTAGCGGCCGTCCAGGTCGGCCTTCACGTTCCGCAACTGGGCGGCGGGGACGTCGTCGACCAGGTCGAGGTTGCCGGCCTGCAGGTCGGTGTAGGCGGTGTTGTTGTCCGTGTAGACCTTCAGGTCCACGCCGTCGTTGACCGCCGCGTCGTCCCCCTTGTACCCGTCCCACGCGCGCAACCGCATGCCCTGGCCCTTGGTGTAGGACTCCACGCGGTACGGGCCGTTGCCGACGGGCTTCCTCAGCCAGGCGGCGTGGTCGGTGAAGAAGGCCCGCGGCAGGGGCATGAAGGCGGCGTAGCCGAGGGTGTCGGGCCAGGTGGAGAACTTCTGGTTGAGCCTCACGGTGAAGTTCAGGTCGTCCTGCCTGGTCAGGCCGGACAGCTTGGCGGCGGCCGGTTTCCCGGACGTGGGATGGACCTTGTCGTAGCCCTCGACGTACCGGAAGAACGACGCGTTGATCTGCTTGTTCGTCACGAGCGCCGCGTAGTTCCAGGCGTCGATGAAGGAGTCGGCGGTGACCTTCTCCCCGTTGCCGAAGGTCCAGCCGTCCTTGATCCTGATCCTGAAGGTCCGCTGGTCCGTGGTCGTGATCGAGTCGGCGATGACGTCCTCGGCGGCCGCGGTTTTCGGATCGTACTTCTTCAGGCCGCGGAAGATCATGTCCAGCACCTTGCCGCCCTGCACCTCGTTGGTGTTGGCCGGCTCCAGCGGATTCTGCGGGTCCGTCCACGCCGCGCTGAGCACGCCGGAGCCGCCGGTCCCGCCGCCGTCCCCGCCCCCGCAGCCCGTCGCCACCAGGGCGGCCACGACCGCGCAGGCGGCCCACCTCGCCGCGCTCCTGCGCATCGGATGCCTCCTCGGGGAGCTTCACGCCATGGGACACGAGGTTCACCATGACACCGCAAACCCGGACGTATTGCACAGCGGCTCACCGGCCCGCGCGGCCCGCGCGTGACCTTCTCGATCACCGGAGCGCGGGGAACGCTCGCCAATCTTGACGAGGTCGTCAAACATCACACGGGCCGGGAGCGAGGCCGGACAGCCCGAAGGGCGCCCGCGCGTGCTGGTGCGGGCGCCCCTCGGGGATGGTGCGGGTGGTGCTCAGCTCGTCGCGTGAACGACGTCCTTCTCCTCGGCGAAGTGGCACGCCGACTCGTGCGCGGCCAGGGTGTCGGCACTCTGGAAGCGCTGCGGGATGGCCAGCAGCGGCTCCTCGGTGGCGCACCGGTCCTGGGCCTTCCAGCAGCGGGTGCGGAAGCGGCAGCCGGACGGCGGGTTGGCCGGCGAGGGGACGTCACCGCTGAGGATGATGCGCTCGCGGTGCTCGCGCGACTCCGGGTCCGGCACCGGCACCGCCGACAGCAGGGCCTGGGTGTACGGGTGGGTCGGGTGGTCGTAGATCTGGGCGTCGGTGCCGATCTCGGCCATCTTGCCCAGGTACATCACGCCGACGCGGTCGGAGATGTGGCGGACGATCGACAGGTCGTGCGCGATGAAGATGTAGGAGAGGTTGAACTCGTCCTGCAGCTTCTCCATCAGGTTGATGACCTGCGCCTGCACCGAGACGTCCAGCGCGGAGACCGGCTCGTCGCAGATGATGATCTCCGGGTTGAGCGCCAGGCCGCGGGCGATGCCGATGCGCTGCCGCTGGCCGCCGGAGAACTGGTGCGGGTACCGGTTGATGTACTCCGGGTTCAGACCGACGACGTCCAGCAGCTCCTGCACCTTGCGGCGGCGGTCGCCCTTCGGAGCCACCTCGGGGTGGATCTCGTAGGTCTCGCCGATGATGTCGCCGACCGTCATGCGCGGGTTCAGCGAGGTGTACGGGTCCTGGAACACCATCTGGATGTTCCGGCGCACGGCCTTCAGGGCGCGGCCGGACAACCGGGTGATGTCCTGACCCTTGTAGAAGACCTCGCCGGCGGTGGCCTGCTCCAGGTTCATCAGCAGCTTGGCGACGGTGGACTTGCCGCAGCCGGACTCGCCCACGATGCCCAGGGTCTCGCCCTGGTACAGGTCGAAGGAGACCCCGTCGACCGCCTTGACGGCGCCGATCTGCTTCTTGAACAGGATGCCCTGGGTCAGCGGGAAGTGCTTGACCAGGTTGCGCACCTGGAGGATCGGCTCGCCGCGCTCGACCGGCTTGGCGATCGCCGCCTCGACCGCCGCCACCTCGTCGGAGACGGCCTCGTCGTTCCTGGTGACGTCAGCCATGGATCGTCTCCTTCCAGAAGTGGCAGGCGCTGCCGCGGCCGGGCAGTTCGCCGCCGTCTCGCTCCGTCACCGGCACCAGCGGGGGCACCTCGGTACGGCAGATGTCCTGCGCCATCGGGCAGCGCGGGTTGAACGCGCAGCCGGTGGGGATGCGCAGCAGGTTGGGCGGCAGGCCCTTGATCGCGTACAGCTCCTGGCCCTTCTGGTCCAGGCGCGGGATCGAGTCGAGCAGACCCCTGGTGTACGGGTGGGCCGGGCGCTTGTAGATCTCGTGGACGGGCGCCGTCTCGACGATCCGGCCCGCGTACATCACGGCGATCTTGTCCGCGACGTCGGCGACGACGCCGAGGTCGTGGGTGATGAGGATCAGGCCCATGTTGAACTCGCGCTGGAGTTCCGCGAGCAGCTCCATGACCTGGGCCTGCACCGTCACGTCGAGCGCGGTGGTCGGCTCGTCGGCGATGATCAGGTCGGGCTCCAGGGCGAGGGCCATCGCGATCATGATGCGCTGGCGCATACCGCCGGAGAACTGGTGCGGGTAGTCGCCCACCCGCTCCTTCGCCGCCGGGATGCGGACCCGCTCCATCAGCTCGATGGCCTTGATCTTGGCGTCCTTCTTGGACATGCCCTGGTGCACCCGGAACATCTCGCCGAGCTGGTAGCCGACCGAGAGGACCGGGTTCAGCGAGGAGAGCGCGTCCTGGAAGATCATGGCCATCTTCGCGCCGCGCAGCTTGCGCCGCTCGCTCTCCGGCAGGGCCAGGATGTCCTGGCCCTTGAAGAGGATCTGGCCCTGGGAGACCCGCCCGGGAGGGCTGTCCAGGATGCCCATGATCGCCTGGGCGGTCACGGACTTGCCGGAGCCGGACTCGCCCAGCACCGCCAGCGTCTCGCCGGCGTTCACGCTGTAGTTGACGCCGTTGACGGCCTTGGCGACGCCGTCGCGGACCTTGAACTCCACATGGAGGTCGCGCACCTCGAGCAGCGGCGCGGCGCCTGCCGCCCCCGTGCTCGCGGTGGCCGTTTCGACCGTGGTCATGCCGTCACCTTCGCCCTGCTTGCTCATGTCTGTTTCCGTCATGGCCGTGTGTCACCGCAGCTTCGGGTCGAGGGCGTCGCGCAGACCGTTGCCCAGCAGGATGAAGCCGAGCGCGGTGACGACGATGGCGGCGCTCGGGTAGGCCCACATGTAGTCCTTCACGCCCATGAAGTCCTTGCCCGCGGCGATCATGTTGCCCCACTCGGAAACCTCAGGGCTCACACCGACACCCAGGTAGGACAGCGAGGCCTCCGCCACGATGGCGATGCCGACGTTGCTGGTGCCGTAGACCAGCACCGCGGTCAGCGAGTTGGGCAGGATGTGCTTGCGGATGATCCGCCCCTTGCCGGCGCCCAGCGCCTGCGCGGCGTGGACGTAGTCCATCTCGCGCACCGACAGGACCTGGCTGCGCAGCAGTCGCGCGAACGTGGCCCAGGAGAAGATGCCCAGCGACAGAACGACGGGCCAGACTCCGCGGCCCAACAGCAGGATGATGACGATCGCGCCGATGAGCAGCGGGAACGCGAAGAACACGTCGGCGACGCGCATGATCACCGTGTCCGCCCAGCGGCCGAAGTAGCCGGCTATGGCGCCGAGGGTGATACCGATGGTGGCCGCGACGAAGATGGACGCCAGGCCCACGATCATCGCGATCCGGCTGCCGTAGATCAGCCGGGACAGCTGGTCACGCCCGAGGGAGTCGGTACCCAGGAGGTGGTCACCGCCCGGCGACTGCAGCGTGTTGGTCAGGTTCTGGTGGAGCGGGTCGTGCGGGGCGAGCAACGGCGCGAAGATCGCGATCAGGATCAGCAGCAGCACGATCAGCAGGCCCAGCACGGCCAGCTTGTTGGCCAGGAAGCGGGCCCGGATGTCGCGCCACTGGCTGGCCTTCTCAACGCTCGGCTCAGCGCCCCCCTGCGCGGGCGCGGCGGGATCGGACGCCGTCGCCGACTCCTTGCCCGTGACGAGCTCGGTCATGGTGTGTCTCCTAGTACGGGGCGACCCGGAGGGTCAGGCGAGGCGGATACGCGGGTCGAGGGCGGCGTACAACAGGTCGACGATCAGGTTCAGCAGGACGAAGACCGCCACGCTGATCGTCACCACACCCACGATGATGGGGTTGTTGTTCTGCTGGATCGCCGTGATGAGCGCGTACCCGATGCCGTCCCAGTTGAAGATCGTCTCGGTGATGATCGCGCCGCCGAGCAGCGCGCCGAACGAGATACCCAGGTAGGTGATCACCGGGATGACCGAGTTGCGCAGGATGTGGCGGGTCAGCACGGTACGGCGCGGCAGCCCCTTGGCCACGGCCGTCTTGACGAAGTCGGCCCGCAGGACCTCCATCATCGTGCTGCGCGCCAGCTGCGCCACCAGGGCGGCGTCGATGATCGCGAGGGTGAGCGCGGGAAGCACCAGCGACTTCAGCGTGCCGTCGGACAGCAGCGGGAACCAGCCCAGCTGCACCACGAAGACCCGCTGCATGATCATGCCGAGCACGATCGACGGCACGCCGATGGCCAGCGTGGTCACGAACGTCACCGAGACGTCCCACACGGAGTATCGGCGCATCGCGGCGAGGATGCCCGCGGCCATGCCGATGATGATGTCGAAGACGATCGCCACGACCGCCAGCTTGGCCGTGTTGCCCAGCTTCGGCATCAGGATCTCCCGGACCGGACGGCCCTGGGTGTAGTCCTCGCCCAGGTCGGCCTTGGCCAGCCGACCCACGTAGTTGCCGTACTGGACGACCAGCGGCTTGTCCAGGCCGTACCGCTCGTGCAGCTCCTTGATCACGGCGGGATCGCGTGCCTTGTCGCTGCCCGCGATCTGACCCACCGGGTCACCCGGGAGTACGAACAGGCAGGCGAACAGGACCAACGTCGCGCCGAGCACGACGATGACCAGTTGACCCAGCCGGCGGGCCACATACCTTCCCATGACTTGCCTCTCTACCTCGCTGCCGCATCCTGGGCGGCCACCGCGCCCAGGCAGCGCGGGGTCGGGGCGGGGGCGGCGTGTCACGCCGCGCGCCCAACGGTCGTCGGGGGGGGGGGGGGGGGGGGGGGGGGGGGCCCCCCCCCCCCCCCCCCCCCCCCCCGCGCGGCGCGGACGCGGCAGTGCTCAGCAGGAGAGGTTGCCGCCCGTGCTGACGCCGAGGATGGCCGTGAACTGCTGGTACTTGCTGACGCGACTCTGCACCTGGGCCGGGTTGCGGCCGTCGCACTCCAGGGAGCCGTTGATGGAGCGGATGGTCTGGCCGAAGCCGGCCTGGTTCACCATGGCGTTGTGCGGGGTCATGGAGCCGGGACCGCTCTGGGTGTTCCAGTACCACAGGCCCGTGCGCCAGGCCACGGCCGCGTCCTGCTCCACGCGCCAGGGGTTGCCCAGCAGGTCGATGTTCAGGGCATCTCCGGCGGCCTTGTAGTTGAAGTTCCAGCTGAGCTGGATCGGGCCGCGGCCGTAGTAGGCGGCCTGGCCCGCGGGGCAGCCGTAGGTCTGGCCCCAGTCGCAGTAGTGCGGGTAGTTGGCCGTGTTCTGCTCGACCACGTACACCAGTCCGCCCGTCTCGTGGCTTACGTTGGCGAGGAAGGCGGCGGCCTCCTGCCGCTTGACCGTGTCGCTGCCGGAGTTGGCGAAGCCGGGGTAGGAACTCAGTGCCGCGACCAGGCCGCTGTAGGTGTAGAAGCCGTTGCGGCCCGGGAACATCTGGTTGAACTGCGCCTCGCTGACCACGAATCCCGACGGGTTCGTGCCGCCGCCACCGCCGCCGCTCGCGGGGGCGTTCCACTTCTGGTTGGCTCCGCCCGTGCAGGACCAGATCTGCAGCCGGGTGGCGTTGGCGGAGCTGTTGTCCCGGACGTCCAGGCACTTGTTCGCGGCGGGGTTGACGATGTCGCGGGCCGCGGTGACGACCCACTGCTGGTTGGCGCCGCCGGTGCAGTCCCACAACTGGACCGAAGCCCCGTCGGCGGTGCTCCGGTCGACGACGTCGAGGCACTTGCCGAGCGCGCGCAGTGTCCCGTCGCCGGGATTGGACCAGCGCTGGGCGTTGGTCCCGTTGCAGTCGTAGAGCTGTACGGCGGTGCCGTTGGCGCTGTTCGCCGCGGCGACGTCGACGCACTTGCCGGCCAGGCCGCTGATCTGGCCGTCCGCCGCACGGGCGGTGGGCGTCGCGACGAACAACGTGGCCAGGAGCGCCGCGAGGACGGCGAACACCGCGGACGAGCCGAGGGCGGTACGTGTTGCCGGAAGCCGTCCGGTGAGGGATGTGGACATCAGGGAGTCGCTCCTTGCCCGGCCAGGGGCCGCGGTCGTGGGGGGGAGGGAGCTGCGCCGGCGTGCTGTGCGCGGCGGCGCGGATGGATCCGGGGAGGGCCCGGACGGGTCGGGCGCGGTGTGCGTGGTGTCCGGTGCGGGTGAACCTCCGTACCGCGCCGTCCCTTTGAGCCCAACTAGGTCTAGACCATGACAGCGTGACGAGGGCACGTCAAGAGGTCGAGCGGCGGCCGACCACGTCCCGGCCGCGCTCGACCGTCGCCCCCACTGCCGGCCGCCGCGCCCCGAGCGGCGAGAATCGTCCTCGAACGGCAGGCCCCGATCCCCGGGCCGGCAGGGCCGCGCGCCGCGCGGCAGCCGGCAGGGGCCGGACAGGAAGGAACGACCGCGATGGCAGCGGAGACGAACTGGGGCGGCAACGTCGCCTTCACCGCACGAACGCTCCACCACCCCGAGTCGGTCGCCGAGCTCCAGGAGATCGTGGCCCGGTCAGAGCGCGTACGCGCCCTCGGCACCCGGCACTCCTTCAGCACCGTCGCCGACACCGACGGAGACCACGTCTCGACCGCGCGGCTGCCCGCCGTGATCGACATCGACCGCACCGCGCGCACCGCCACGGTCGCTTCGGGGCTGCGCTTCGGCGAGATCGTCCGCGCCATCGACGAGGCGGGACTGGCGCTGCACAACCTCGGCTCGCTGCCGCACATCTCCGTGGGCGGGGCATGCGCCACCGGCACACACGGCTCGGGCACCGGGCAGCGCAGCCTCGCCGGTGCGGTCCGCGCGCTGACCATGGTCACCGCCGACGGCGAGCTCGCCGAGGTCCGGCGCGGCGAGGCCGGCTTCGACGGCTCCGTCGTGGCCCTGGGAGCCCTGGGCGTGGCGACCCGGCTGACCCTCGACCTCGTCCCGGCCTTCGCCGTGCGCCAGACCGTCTACGAGGACATGCCGCGGGAGGAGTTGCTCGGGAACTTCGACACGGTGATGTCCGCCGGGTACAGCGTGTCGGTCTTCACCCGCTGGCGGGACCGTGCCGCCGACCAGGTGTGGCTCAAGGAGCGGGTCGACTCCGACGGGGCGCCGGGCGCCCCGCGGACGTGGTTCGGGGCCACCGCGGCCGACGGGCCCCGGCACCCGATCCCGGGTATGCCCGGCACCCACTGCACGCCGCAGCAGGGCCAGGCCGGCCCCTGGTACGCGCGGCTGCCGCACTTCCGCCTGGAGTTCACCCCGAGCAGCGGCGAGGAGATCCAGTCGGAGTTCTTCGTCGACCGGCGCGACGCCGTGGCGGCGTTCGACGCCCTGTGGCGGGTACGCGAGCGGTTCTCGTCCGAGGTGCTGATCGGCGAGATCCGCACAGTGGCGGCCGACTCCCTGTGGCTCAGCCCCGCTCACGGACGCGACAGCGTCGCCTTCCACTTCACCTGGGCTCCGGACGCCGCGGCGGTGGCACGGGCCGTCCAGGTCGTCGAGGAAACCCTGCGCCCCTTCTCCGCCCGTCCGCACTGGGGCAAGCTCTTCACCCCATCACCCACCTCGCTGCGGGAGCTCTACCCGCGCTACGACGACTTCAGGACGCTCGCCGCCCGGCTGGACCCGTCGGGGGTCTTCCGCAACGCCTTCCTGGGCGAGCACTTCCCGGACTGACCCGCGTCTCGCCCCGGCCCGGCGCTGATGTGCCGCACGTCAGGGGCGGTCATAAACTGGCCTCCGGTGAGATATCCCATATGAGAAAGTTGGGCACCATGTCCAAGCGAGGAAACAAGCGGCGCGCCCGGAAGAAGAGGGGCGCCAACCACGGCAAGCGTCCCAACGCGTGACGCACGCCGTGCCGCGGTGACCGCCCGTACCCGGTGCGGGCGGTCACCGCTGTCCGTACCCGGTGCGGGCGGTCACCGCTGTCCGTACCCGGTGAGGCCCTTCGGCCAGGCACCCGCCTCGGCGACCACTTCGAGCGGCCGCGCCGGCGGGTAGGAAGGACGGACAGGACGGGCTGCTCGGCGCGCGGGCGAGTGGCGCGCTCCTGGTCGTCCGGGCCGACGGCGCGGCCACCGAAGACGCCGCGTGCAGTGGGCCCCGATGCACGCGCGCCCACCTGAGAGGCCGTCATGCGTCCGGCTCGGTGAGCCAGGCCGAGCGCCGCGACGACCGCGGACCGGTGGGGGACGGGTGCCGCCTTCACCGCTCTCCACCGTCCCAGGATCGGCGCGTACGACCGCGCCCTCAGGCGGACGGGTGCGTCAGTCTCCGTGCCACGCGTCCGCGGCCTTCGGGGGAGGGCGGGGGACCGTCGCCGGCACGACCGGGCCGAGCGCCGAGCAGGACCCATGTTCCGCGCCGGCCGCGGACCACGGCCGCCCGGTCGTGCGGCCTTCGCACCCGTCACCCTCGCCTCGGCGAGCACACGGCCCGAGACACGAGCCGAGCTCCGCACCGCCCGCCACGCCCGTGAGGCAGCGCCGGGTGGCGTCCGAGCCCTACGCCCGGTGCGCGGACAGGGAGCGCCCACCGCCATACTGGACACATGGCCGTGCAGATCAACCCCAGTATCCTCTCCGCCGACTTCGCGCGCCTCGCCGACGAGGCGCGAGCCGTCGAGGGCGCGGACTGGCTCCACGTCGACGTGATGGACAATCACTTCGTCCCCAACCTGACGCTCGGCGTGCCGATTGTGGAGTCGCTCCACAAGGCGACCCGGACCCCGCTCGACTGCCATCTGATGATCGCCGACCCGGACCGCTGGGCCCCGGCCTACGTCGAGGCGGGCGCGGGCTCGGTCACCTTCCACGTGGAGGCGGCCGCCGCACCGGTGCGTCTGGCCCGCGAGATCCGCGCCAAGGGCGCACGCGCCTCGATGGCGCTCAAGCCGGCCACCCCCGTCGAGCCTTACGAGGACCTGCTCCCCGAACTCGACATGCTGCTGATCATGACCGTGGAGCCGGGATTCGGCGGTCAGGCCTTCCTCGACATCATGCTGCCCAAGATCCGCCGGGCCCGGAAGCTGATCGACAAGCACGGGCTGGATCTGTGGCTGCAGGTGGACGGGGGCGTCTCGGCCTCCACCATCGAGCGCTGCGCCGAGGCAGGAGCGGACGTCTTCGTCGCGGGTTCCGCCGTCTACGGCGCCGAGGACCCGGCGGAGGCGGTACGTGGATTGCGCAAGCAGGCGGCGGCCGCCTGCGCGCACTGACCGCTCGCCGACCGGCCTTGTCCACTGCGTGGGCACCGCGCCCCGGTACTCCGCAGTACGTGCGAGGATGAGCGCGGAGCCGATCAGATGGGCAACTGGGGAGAGAACGTGACCACAGGCCGCACCGGGGTGCGCATGGGCCCCGGCGAGATGGTCCAGGCCGCGGCGATGGCCCGCCGCTTCTACCTGGAGGGGAAATCCAAGATCCAGATCGCCGAGGAGTTCGGCGTGAGCCGTTTCAAGGTGGCCCGGGTCCTGGAGACCGCCCTCGAACGTGACCTCGTGCGCATCGAGATCAGGGTCCCGGCGGAACTCGACGCGGAACGCTCCGACGCACTGCGCGCCCGCTACGGGCTGCGGCACGCCGTCGTCGTCGAGTCGCCCGCCGACGAGACCGACGGGCCCGACCCGGAGAACCTCGGCGCGGTGGCCGCGCAACTGCTCGGCGAGCTGGTCAGCGAGGGCGACGTGCTGGGCCTGGCGTGGGGCCGCTCCATCATCACCATGGCCAACGCCCTCGACCGGCTGCCCCCGTGCACGGTGGTGCAGCTCACCGGCGTGTACGACGCCGGCACCGCAGACCGCGGCTCGGTCGAGGCGGTCCGTACCGCCGCGGCCGTCTCCGGCGGCGAGGCCCACCCGCTGTACGCCCCGATGGTGCTGCCCGACCCGGCGACCGCGGCGGCGCTGCGTGCGCAGAGCGGCATCGCGGCGGCGATGGGCTACTTCGACAAGGTCACCGTGGCCGTGGTGTCGATCGGCTCCTGGGCGGCGGGCATCTCCACCGTCCACGACGCCCTGACCGAGGCCGAGCGCGAGCACTACGCCTCCCTCGGCGTCGCCGCGGAGATGTCCTCGCACCTCTTCGACGCCGAGGGCCGACTGGTCGGCCGCGACCTGGGTGAGCGCTGCATCACCATTGAGGCGGACCGGCTGCGCCGCATCCCGGAGGTGCTCGCCATCGCGGGCGGGCTGCGCAAGGCCGCCGCGGTCGACGCGGTGCTCCGGTCGGGTCTGGTCACCAGCATCGTGACCGACACGGCCGCAGCCGACTACCTCCTGGACTCCACCGCGCCCATGCCGCGTCCCGCCCTCGACCGCGCGGACCCCGAGGCGCCGCGCGGGGCATAGGCGCGCCTGCGGCCGCGCGGCCTGCGTGGCGGACAGGGCAGGTCATGGCAGCATCGCCGCATGCCGACCGGGCCCGTCCGCCGTGCCAACGCGATCGCCGCCGCCTTGCTGGGGCTCCTGGCGCTGCTGCTCTGCGGCTGCTCCCCGCCCGCCATCGCACCGGTGGCGGCGGTGCCCACGGTGGCCCTCGCGAGCCTGCCTCCCGAGGCCCGCGACACCCTGCGGCTGATCGATGACGGGGGCCCCTTCCCCTACGCGAAGGACGGCACCGTCTTCGGCAACATCGAGGGCCTGCTGCCCGCGCATCCGCGTGGCTACTACCACGAGTACACCGTGCCGACCCCGGGAGAGCCGGACCGCGGCGCGCGGCGCATCGTCACCGGCACCAGCGGGGAGGTCTACTACACCGACGACCACTACCGGAGCTTCAAGGCGGTCCGCAGATGACGGCAACGATGGTGCTGGACCTTCACGGGGTCACCACCAAGAGCGCGTTCATGGACCGCTGCGCCGAGCAGTTGCGGCTGCCCGGCTGGTTCGGCCGCAACTGGGATGCCCTGTACGACTGCCTCACCGACCTCCCCGACCCCGAGCAGGGAGGCCTGCGCCTGGTCGTCCGCGGCTGGCGCGACTTCGCGGCGGCCGAACCGGGGGAGTGGCGGACGGCGCGCGGGGTCCTCGCCGACGCCGCGGCCTTGCACGACCCCGCCGTGCTTCCCTTCCGGGTCTTCTTGGAGGAACCTACGAGCGACCCTTCGTGAGCACCGGAGTTTCCTCCGTGTCCGTTCCCGCTCCGCTCGTGCAAAGATGAAGTACGTGCGTTTCCTCAATGATGCAAAGCCTCCGTACGACCTGACGTACGACGACGTGTTCATGGTCCCCAGCCGCTCGGCGGTGGGCTCCCGTCAGGCGGTGGATCTCTCGTCACCCGACGGCACCGGCACCACCATCCCGCTCGTGGTCGCCAACATGACCGCCGTCGCCGGCCGCCGTATGGCCGAGACAGTCGCCCGGCGCGGAGGCCTGGTCGTCATCCCCCAGGACATTCCGATCGACGTGGTCGCCGAGGTGATCGCCTGGGTCAAGCAGCGGCACCTCGTACTCGACACCCCGATCGTGCTCGGACCGCACGCCACCGTCGCCGACGCCCTGGCGCTGCTGCCCAAGCGGGCGCACGGCGCCGCCGTCGTCGTCGAGGACGGCCGTCCGGTCGGGATCGTCACCGAGCACGACCTCACCGGCGTGGACCGCTTCACCCAGGTCTCCGTGGTCATGTCCAAGGACCTCATGCTGCTGCCCGCGGACATCGACCCCCGCGAGGCGTTCAACCGCCTGGAGGACGCCAACCGCAAGCTCGCCCCCGCCGTGGGCGCCGACGGCAGGCTGGCCGGCATCCTCACCCGCAAGGCGGCGCTGCGCGCCACGTTGTACTCGCCGGCCACCGACGCCGACGGGCGGCTGCGCATCGCCGCCGCCGTCGGCATCAACGGAGATGTCGCCGGGAAGGCCAAGCAGCTGCTCGACGCCGGTGTGGACACCCTGGTCGTCGACACCGCCCACGGCCACCAGGAGAGCATGATCCAGGCGGTCAGGGCCGTCCGTGCCCTGGACCCGCAGGTGCCGGTGGTGGCCGGCAACGTCGTCTCCGCGGAGGGCGTCCGGGACCTGATCGAGGCCGGCGCCGACATCGTCAAGGTCGGTGTGGGACCGGGCGCGATGTGCACCACCCGCATGATGACCGGCGTGGGCCGGCCGCAGTTCTCCGCCGTCCTGGAGTGCGCCGCCGAGGCCGCCCGGCACGGCAAGCACGTCTGGGCGGACGGCGGTGTCCGGCATCCGCGCGACGTCGCCATGGCGCTGGCCGCCGGCGCCTCCAACGTCATGGTCGGCTCCTGGTTCGCGGGCACCTACGAGTCGCCCGGCGATCTGCAGCAGACCGCCGACGGACGGCCCTACAAGGAGAGCTTCGGCATGGCCTCCGCCCGGGCCGTGGCCAACCGCACCAGTGAGGAGTCCGCGTACGACCGCGCCCGCAAGGGGTTGTTCGAAGAGGGCATCTCCACCTCGCGGATGTTCCTCGACCCGGCACGGCCGGGAGTGGAGGACCTGATCGACTCGATCATCGCGGGCGTCCGCAGCTCCTGCACCTACGCCGGGGCCGCCGACCTCGCCGAGTTCGCCGACAAGGCCGTCGTCGGCGTCCAGAGCGCGGCCGGCTACGCCGAGGGCAAGCCGCTGCACGCCAGCTGGCAGTAGGCACCTGCACCCGGACCCCCTCCGCCGCGACCGGACGGGGCCCGGGGCGGCCGCGACCGGACGGGGCCCGGGGCGGCCGCGACCGGACGGGGCCCGGGGCCGTCGGCGGTACCGCGGGCGTGACGGGTCGGCGCGGGCGGTACCCGGTGCCGAAACCATGATCGCCGTCCCCCTCCGCGGCCGGCCGGGCGCCGGGTCCGCCGGCCGTACGAGCGGTGCCGGGACGGCTCTTCGCCTCACCCCGTGCGCAGCCGCCGGCCTGCCGCACCGGACCCGGGCCGACGTGCCGCGCACCTTCCGGGGTGTCCCGCCGCCGGTCACCGCCGTCGGCTCGGGCACGGCACGGGGACGACGCCGCGCCTGCGGCAGCCCTCCCGGGGGGAGTCCGCCGGGGAACGGACCGCCGGCGGCCTCGTAGTCTGGTTCGGGTACGGCACGCGCCGTTCCCCCGCTCGCTCGCGAAGAGAAGTGACCCACCCCCCGTGCGCCTGAACGAACTCGACGAACGCATCGTCCACGCCCTCGCCGAGGACGCCCGCCGCTCCTTCGCCGACATCGGCGCCCTCGTCGGGCTCTCCGCCCCCGCCGTCAAACGCCGGGTCGACAGGCTGCTCGCGGAAGGCGCCATCACGGGCTTCACCGTCCGCGTCGAGCCCTCCGCGCTGGGCTGGGAGACCGAGGCCTTCGTCGAGCTCTACTGCCGGCACAACACCTCGCCGGAGGACATCCGGCGCGGCCTGTCGCGCTACCCCGAGGTGGCCTCCGCCTCGACGGTCACCGGCGAGGCGGACGCCGTCGTCCAGATCTACGCCGCCGACGTGCGCCACTTCGAGCGCGTCCTGGAGCGGATCGCGGGCGAACCCTTCGTCGAGCGCACCAAGTCCGTCCTCGTGCTGTCCCCGCTGCTGCGCCGCTACTCGGGAGCACCCGACCAGCCGGAGGGGTGACCGCGGGTACACCAGGCCGAGCCGCCTCGGCCGGCCGCCGCCGCGCAACGAATCGCCGCCCCCGGCCCCCGGCACGCAACGAATCGGCGGTCGGTGCGCAACGGACGCGTCTTGTCGCCGCCAGGCGCGGAACCGTACCGTCGACGCAGACCCGCAACACGCTCCTCACCAGGCGAAAGAGGCTCCATGGCGCCGCTGCGCACCGCGCTGTACCAAGGCCCGAGCGGCGTCCCCTCCTCGGTGGACGACAGCCTGGCCGCGCTCGACGCCGCCGCGCGCCGTGCCTCCGCCGCGGGAGCCCGGCTGCTCGTCACGCCCGAGATGTACCTGACCGGCTACGCCCTCGG
The DNA here is from genome assembly GCA_033793685.1 of Streptomyces sp. ME19-03-3. Taxonomy (GTDB): domain Bacteria; phylum Actinomycetota; class Actinomycetes; order Streptomycetales; family Streptomycetaceae; genus Actinacidiphila. The sequence continues at coordinate 232,837 of JARAXD010000010.1, forward strand.
CGACGAGGTCCCGGTCCTCGCCGAGGCGGCGGACGGACCCTCCGCCGCCCGGGTCGCCCGGATCGCCGCCGAACACGGACTCGGCATCGTCTACGGCTACCCCGAGCGCGCCGGCCGCGGCGTCTTCAACTCCGCCCAGCTGATCGGCCCGGACGGCGAGCGCCTCGCCAACTACCGCAAGACCCACCTCTTCGGCGACTTCGAGCGCAGCTGGTTCACCCCCGGCGACGACGCCGTCGTCCAGGCCGAGCTCGACGGCGTCCGGATCGGTCTGCTCATCTGCTACGACGTCGAGTTCCCCGAGACCGTGCGGGCCCACGCCCTCGCCGGGAGCCAGCTGCTCGCCGTCCCCACCGCGCTGATGCGGCCCTACGAGTTCGTCCCGCAGACCCTGGTGCCGGCCCGCGCGTACGAGAGCCAGCTGCACGTCGCCTACGCCAACCGGTGCGGCCCCGAGGGCGACTTCGACTTCGCCGGACAGAGCTGCCTGGCCGGACCCGACGGCGCCGTGCGCGCCCGGGCCGGCACCACCGAGGAGCTGGTCGTCGCCGACGCCGACCCGGAGCTGCTGCGCGCGGTCCGCGAGGAGACGCCCTACCTGGAGGACCGCCGCCCCGAGCTCTACCGCTCGCTGGGCTGATCCCGGCCCCTTCCCGCCACCACCCCGCATCACCGCTTCACAGCCAGGAGAACCACGCCATGACGTCCACGGTGCCCACCGCCGTCCACGACGAGCAGTACCCCGAGGTGCGGTCGGCGCCACCGATCACCATGTTCGGCCCGGACTTCCCCTTCGCGTACGACGACTTCCTGGAGAGCCCCGCGGGCCTCGGCTCCATACCGGCGACCGAGCACGGCGTCGAGGTCGCGGTCATCGGCGGCGGCCTGTCGGGCATCGTCGCCGCGTACGAGCTGATGAAGATGGGCCTGAGGCCCGTCGTCTACGAGGCCGACCGGATCGGCGGCCGGCTGCGCACCGTCGGCTTCGAGGGCTGCGACGAGAAGCTGACCGCCGAGATGGGCGCGATGCGCTTCCCGCCGTCCTCCACCGCCCTGCAGCACTACATCGACCTGGTGGGCCTGGAGACCAGGCCGTTCCCCAACCCGCTCGCCCCCGACACCCCGTCCACCGTCGTCGACCTCAAGGGCGAGTCCCACTACGCGCGGACCATCGACGACCTGCCCCAGGTCTACCGTGACGTCGCGCATGCCTGGAACGCCTGCCTGGAGGAGGGCGCGGACTTCTCGGACATGAACCGCGCCATGCGCGAGCGCGACGTCCCGCGCATCCGCGCGATCTGGTCGAAGCTCGTCGAGAAGCTCGACAACCAGACCTTCTACGGCTTCCTCTGCGACTCCGAGGCGTTCGCGTCCTTCCGGCACCGCGAGATCTTCGGCCAGGTCGGCTTCGGCACCGGCGGCTGGGACACCGACTTCCCCAACTCCATCCTGGAGATCCTGCGCGTCGTGTACACCGAGGCCGACGACCACCACCGCGGCATCGTCGGCGGCAGCCAGCAGCTGCCGCTGCGGCTGTGGGAGCGTGAGCCGCGCAAGATCGTCCACTGGCCGCACGGCACCTCGCTGAAGTCCCTGCACGGCGGCGACCCCCGCCCGGCCGTGACCCGGCTGCACCGTACCGCCGGCAACCGGATCACCGTCACCGACGCCGACGGCGACATCCGCACCTACCGGGCCGCGATCTTCACCGCGCAGAGCTGGTCGCTGCTCAGCAAGATCGACTGCGACGACTCGCTGTTCCCGATCGACCACTGGACGGCGATCGAGCGCACCCACTACATGGAGTCCAGCAAGCTCTTCGTGCCCGTCGACCGGCCGTTCTGGCTGGACAAGGACGAGCAGACGGGCCGGGACGTGATGAGCATGACGCTCACCGACCGCATGACCCGCGGCACCTACCTGCTGGACAACGGCCCCGACGAGCCGGCCGTGATCTGCCTGTCCTACACATGGTGCGACGACAGCCTCAAGTGGCTGCCGCTGAGCGCGTCCGAGCGCATGGAGGTCATGCTGAAGTCGCTCGGCGAGATCTACCCGAAGGTCGACATCCGGCGGCACATCATCGGTAACCCGGTGACCGTTTCCTGGGAGAACGAGCCGTACTTCATGGGCGCGTTCAAGGCGAACCTGCCCGGCCACTACCGCTACCAGCGGCGCCTGTTCACCCACTTCATGCAGGACACCCTCCCCGAGGACAAGCGCGGCATCTACCTCGCCGGCGACGACATCTCCTGGACGGCGGGCTGGGCCGAGGGCGCCGTGCAGACCGCGCTCAACGCCGTGTGGGGCGTGATGCACCAGTTCGGCGGCACCACCGACCCGACCAACCCGGGGCCGGGCGACCTCTACGACGAGATCGCGCCGGTCATGCTGGACGAGGACTGACGCGCCACGCCTCAGCGGCCCAGCGGGGTCAGCAGGAAGCGCCCGACCAGCCCGACGCCCGCGTCGAGCTTCTCGATGAACTCCTCGTACACCTCCGGCAGCCCTCGCAGGGACCAGAGCACACGGGACGCGGCCCACGCCGCGTCCCGAGCGCGTTCCAGGCTCCACGAACCGGCGAGATGGGTCAGCGGGTCGGCGAGGTCCAGCAGGTCGGGGCCGGGCATCAGCTCCTCCCTGACGCGCTCCTCCACGGACGTCAGCAGATCCCCCACCCGGTCGAAGTCCGGCTCCAGGGCGGCCGGTGCGCACTCCAGCGCCGCGCAGGTGTCCACCACCGCCAGCGCCAGGTCGTGCCCCACGTGCGCGTTGATGCCGGCCAGGGCGAACTGCAGCGGGCGGATGCCGCGGTGCCCGCGCAACTGCAGCAGCGGCCGCCAGCAGGCCGGGACGGTACGGCGATCGGTCGCACCGTCGACCGCCCGCAGGTAGCGGCCGGCGAAGTGGGCGGCCAGCGCGGCGGCGGCGACGGGATCAGCGAAGCCGCCGGCCGCCAGGCGGCCGTCCAGCTCCTGGGTGACGGACAGATAGACGCGGTTGAACACCGCCACCCCGTCCCGCGGCGGGAGCGCCGTGCCGAGCGCGCGCATGCGCGCCACCACCTGGGCCACCCCCATGGGGGCCGGCCGTCGTGCCGTCGTCATGCGCACAGCGTCCCAGCAGGCCGGCCGGGCGGCCGGGTACGGCGGCCGTGCCGTCCCCGGATCGAGTGAGGCGGAGCGCCCTCGCCGGGGCGCGGTGGGGATGCCCCTGCGGGCGGTGGCGGTGTGCGGGGACTTCGTGGTGGGGTCGCGGGTTCCCCCCGCCCGCCGGCCCTCCCGGCCTTCGGCCCTCCCGGCCTTCGGCCGGGGGCGCCCCCGTCCGGCGCCTTCCGTGCCGGGCCTCGCGCCGTGGAGGACCTGCCGGTGCGGGGAATCGGGCGTACGCGCCCGGCCACGTCCGTGCACGAACCCGGACGGCCGGCGTTCCTGAACATGCCGGAGTGCAAGCCGGACCGTACGGGCGCGCCTTCATCCGGATCGGCCGCACCGCGAGCCCACGTCTCAACCGTGCTCGCAGCGCGGCACCCAGGACGGCCCCGAGCCCCTGATGTCCGTGGGTGGCTGCGGGGCGTGCGGGCGGCCTGGGACCGGAACTCGACGCGGCGGTCGACGTCCCGAGGCGGCCGACCGAGCCGTGTCAGCCCGTGGAGCGCGGGAAGGACCGGCGCCGGCGCCCGTCTCCCGGCACGGCACGACGAAGCGGGCATCCCACTCGACACATCGGAGCCTTCAACGGCATGGCAGGCGGGAACCGCCGTCCTTCTGCGCGGTCGGGATGTCACGAGGGACCGGTGAGGATCTCGGCCAGGTCGTCGGCGAGGCGGGTGAGCCGATCCACGCGCGGGCCGCTGCGAGCGATGCGGAAACCGTGGCGGCGGCCCCAGAACGCGGCCTGGACGGCATGGAAATGGGCCCACCGCCGTACGCGTTCCCCGTCGAGTTCCGCGGCCTCGGCGAAGACGTCCAGGACGCGCTGGACGGCCTTGGGCAGATCGTCCGCTTCCAGGAGCGTCAGAGCGCGGGACTTCAGCAGCGTGCCGCCGTCGTAAGCGGGATCGCCCGCACACCCCTTGGGGTCGACGGCCAGCCACGGCTCCCGGTCGGCACGCAGGATGTTGCGGGCGTGGAGGTCGCCGTGGATGAGGGTGTCCGGCTGGGACCGGCCCAGCTCCCGCACGGTCGCCACGGCGGCGTCCAGCACCCGTCGCGGCACCGCGTGCGTCAGCTCCCCGGCGTCCCCCAACAACTGCTCCTCCCAGACGTCGGCCTGCTCATCGAGGCGCGGCAGGCCGGGCGGCGCGGGGACGGCCAGGCGGCGGCTGATCCGCCCGGCGACGGCCACGACCTCGTCGCCGTCCTCGACCTCCGCCAGAGTCGACGTCCGGACCCGCTCCAGCAGCAGCGCGAACCGCTCGTCGTGCCGCTCATGCAGTACGACGGCACCGCGGCCGCCCCACGCGGCCAAGGCGTCGGGCTCGTGGACGTTGCCGGGATGGGGAAACGACACCTTCAGCACCGCCCGTCCCGCAGCCCGCGTCCGTACCGGGACGACGAGCCCGACGCCCCCGTGCGTGACCTCGCCGTCGGGCACGCACTCCCAGCGTCCCAGCAGCTCCTCCACGATCCCGGGCAGCTCCTCGAGCCACGCCCGTCCGGCCGCCCCCTCGCGGGCGGCAGTGCTGCGCGCGAACTCCTGCGGCATCGCGATCATTCCGGCACCCTACGGGCAGACCCACCGCGGCCACCAAGCCGGTGCCGGCGCCCGCGACCGGCCCGTAGGCACCAAGCGGCGCGCACGGCGGCGCACGGCACCCGGGCCGTGCGGGACGCGCCTCGGACCGCCTACCTCTGGTCTTGCCGGAACTTCTTCGACGGGCTGAAGGGCAAGCGCCCGCGCATGGGCGCGCCGCGCTTGAAGTCGAAGCGGGACAACCGGCAGTCGATCCGTTTCACCGCGAACGCGGCCTGGCGGATCACGCCGGGCGGGAAGCTGCGGCTGTCGAAGATCGGCGACCTCAAGGTCAAGTGGTCCCGCAGCCTGCCATCCGCTCCGACCACCGTGACCGTAGTGAAGGACGCGGCCGGCCGGTACTTCGCGAGCTTCGTCGTCGAGACGGACGCCTGCGAGGTGCTGCCGGAGACGACGCCCGAGATCGGCATCGACCTGGGGCTCGGGCACTTCGCTGTCCTGTCCGACGGCACGAAGGTCGACAGCCCGCGCTTCCTGCGCCGGGCCGAGAAACGCCTGAAGAAGGCGCAGCGCGCCCTGTCCCGCAAGGAGAGGGGCAGCAGGAACAGGGACAAGGCCAGGGTGAAGGTCGCCCGCGCTCACGCGCGGGTGGCCGACGCGCGCCGCGAGTTCCACCACCAGCTCTCGACGAGGATCATCCGCGAGAACCAAGCGGTTGCCGTCGAGGACCTGGCGGTGAAGGGACTCGCTCGCACGCGCCTGGCCAAGTCCGTCCACGACGCCGGATGGGCGGCGTTCGTGAACATGCTGGAGTACAAGGCCGCCCGGTACGGGCGCTCCTTCGTGAAGATCGGCCGCTTCGAGCCGACCTCCCAGGTGTGCTCCGTGTGCGGTGTCAAGGACGGCCCCAAGCCGCTGAGCGTCCGCGAGTGGACGTGCGGGGCGTGCGGGACCGTCCTGGACCGGGACATCAACGCGGCGGTCAACGTCGCCAAGGCCGCCGGACTGGCGGTGTCAGCCTGTGGAGCGCAGGTCAGACGGGTACCCGTGCCCGCACCGCGCAGCGAAGCTGGAACCCACCCGAAGCGACCCACACGCCTTGTGTGGGAGCAGGCGGGAATCCCGGGCCTTCAGGCCCGGGAGGATGTCAAGGTGTCCACTCCTCGCGCGTCAGGGCGTACTCGACCTCCCCCTGCTCCGCGCCCGGCAACGGCTCGTCCCACTCCTCGTGGAAGACCCGCACGAACGACAGCCCCGCCTTCTCCATCACCCGTCGCGACCGCGCGTTGACGAACATCGTCTCGGCGTACACGCGCCGCGCGCCGAGGTCGGTGAAGGCCTTGCGGACCAGGGCGCGGGCGCCCTCGGTGGCGTAGCCCCGGCCCCACGCGGCGTGTCGCAGCCGGTATCCGAGTTCCAGGTCGTCGCCGGGCCCGCCGGGGCGGGGGGTGAGGGCGAACCAGCCGACGAAGTGGCCGGTGGCGGACTCCTCCGCGGCCCACACCTGCGAGCGCGCGAAGCGGGGCAGCACGTCGTGCCGGATGACGTCCGACGGCGTGGGGCGGCCGTTGCCGAGGTGGCGCATGACCTCGGGGTCGCTGTCGAGCGCGACGAGCAGTTCCGCGTCGGCGTCGGTGTCGGTGAAGTGCCGCAGCCGCAGCCGCCCGGTCTCCAGGAAGATCCGCATGCGCGGCACGCTAGGCCTGCGGCGTGCTCGCCGCCACAGGTTCGCGGTCGCGCTCGGCGGAAACCGTGCCCGCGCTGCGGAGCACGCCCGCGCCCACGGCGAGACCGGCGGCCAGCACGGTGACGAGGCCGAAGGAGGTCTGCAGGGAGCTGGCCTCCGCGATGGAGCCGATGGCGGCGGGTGCCACGAGGCCCGAGGTGTAGGTGACCGTGGCGACGCCCGCTATGGCCTGGCTCGGGTTGGGGCCGCTGCGCCCGGCCGCCGCGAAGCACAGCGGGACGACGACGGCGATGCCGACGCCGATGAGGGCGAAGCCCGCGATGGCGGTCACCTGGTTGAACGCCGTGGCGACGAGGACGCCTCCGACCGTGGCGAGCAGGCCGCCGGCGCGTACGGTGCGGACCGCCCCGAAACGGCGTACGACGAGGTCGCCGACGAGGCGGGAGGCGGCCATGGTGCAGGCGAAGGCGGTGTAGGAGGCGGCGGCGACGCCGGGGGAGGCGTCGGCGACGTCGCGGAGGTAGACCGCGCTCCAGTCCATGCTGGCCCCCTCGGCGAAGACGGCGCAGAAGCCGATGGCGCCGATGACCAGCGCCGCGCGCGGCGGCAGGGCGAAGCGCGCGGGGGCTTCCTCCGTCGCGGAAGGACGCAGGTCGAGCACGCTGCCGCAGGCCGCCTGGCCCAGCACGACGAGCAGGACGGCACCGATGGCGAGGTGCACGCGCGCGTCGAGTTCGGCGTGCGCGGCAAGGACGCCGAAGAGGGAGCCGAGCAGCGTGCCGGCGCTCCACATGCCGTGCAGCCCCGACATGATCGAGCGGCCGAGGCGTTCCTCGACCTCGACGCCCTGGGCGTTCATGACGACGTCGGCCATGCCCGCCGAGGCCCCGTACACGAACATCGCCCCGCCCAGCCAGCCCAGCCCGGGGGAGAGGGCGGGCAGCGCGAGGGAGGCGCACCACAGGCCCAGCAGGAGGCGCAGCGCGTTGCGCGTGCCCATGCGGTGGGAGATGCGCGCGGCCAGTGGCATGGCGACGGAGGCGCCGAGGGCCGCGAAGACCAGTGCGAAGCCGAGCTGCCCGGCGCTGAGTCCGGCGTGTTCCTGGATCCAGGGCACCCGGGTGGCGAAGCTGCCGGTCACGGCGCCGTGTACGGCGAACACCGCGGCGACGGCGAGATGGGCGCGTCGCAGCCGCGGATCGGTCCTCCCCGTCGGGGTCGTCGGCATCTTCGGCATGTTCCCTCCCAGTCTGGTCCCGCCCCGGCTCGGCATAAATTATCAGGCAGGCTTCCTGAAAGATAGACTGCCTTCGGCCACGGTCCCACCGCCCGGTCCGGTCCGGGCCGACCCCGGCCGCCCTCGCACCCGCCGCGGGGCTCTGGAAGGATCCGCCCATGACCGCCATCCGACCCCCCAGCGGGCGCACCGCCTCGCCCCGCACGGCCCGGGCGATCAACGACCGGCTGGCGCTGGAGCTGCTGCAGCGCGAGGGCCCCTTGACGGCCGGCCAGCTCAAGTCCCTGACCGGACTGTCGCGGCCGAGTGTCGCCGACCTGGTCGAGCGGCTGCAGGAGTCCGGGCTGGTCGCCGTGGTCGGGGAGACGGGAGCCGACCGGCGCGGCCCCAACGCCCGGCTGTACGGCATCGTCGCTGACCGGGCACATCTGGCCGCCTTCGACGTGCGCACCCACAGCGTGGCGATCGAGGTGGCCGACCTGCTCGGGAACGCCATCGGCAGCGCCGTCCTGCCGGTCGACCCGGTCGGCGATCCGCAGCGCACGGTGAAGCGCTCCGTGGCGCTGCTGGAGCGGACCGCACGCACCGCCGGCGCCGGCGCGCTGCACACCATCGCGGTCGGCGCGCCCGGCCTCGTCGACCCGGCCACCGGTGAACTGCGGGCCACCGGGCAGCTGCCCGCCTGGCACTCGGCGCTCGTCGCCGAGCTGCGCAGGCGCCTGTCCCTGCCGGTGCTGCTGGAGAACGAGGTCAACCTTGCCGCTGTCGCCGAGCGCCGCCTGGGGTCGGTGCGCGACCGCGAGGACTTCGTCCTGCTGTGGCTGGGCCACGGGGTGGGCGCCGCGGTGGTACTGGGCGGGACCCTGCGGCGCGGCGCGTCGGGCGGCACGGGGGAGATCGGCTTCCTGCCCGTGCCGGGAACCTTCCAACTGCCGACGGCGAGCGGCTGCGAGGGCGGTTTCCACTCGCTGGCGGGGAGCGCGGCGGTGTGCGCGCTGGCGCGCTCGCACGGGATGCCGGTGTCCGGTGAGGACGACGCCGCGGCGGCCGAGGCGGTGGTGACCACCGCCCGGGCGGATGGCAAGCAGGGCGAGCTCTTCCTGGACGCGCTGGCGGACCGGGTGGTGATCGGGGTGGCCGCCGTCATCGCCGTGCTCGACCCCGGCTGCGTGGTGCTGGGCGGTGAGGTGGGCCGGGCGGGCGGCACGGACCTGGCCACCCGGGTCGAGGAACGGCTCGCCCGGATGTCCCCGCTGCCGACCCAGGTGCGGGCGGGCACCGTGGCGGGCAGTGCGGTGCTGCGCGGCGCGGTGCTCCTGGCCATGGACGCCGCACAGGACGCCTTGTTCACTCCCGAGGTGTGAGCCACGGCCCGAGCGCGCGCGCACCGGCGGTCGACACCGCACCCGGCCCGTGGCCCGCACCGCCGGGCTGATGTCGCGCCGCGCACGACGCGGACCTGTGGCGCCGGCGGTCGACACCGCACCCGGCCCGTGGCCCGCACCGCCGGGCTGATGTCGCGCCGCGCACGACGCGGACCTGTGGCGCCAGCGGTCGACACCGCACCCGGCCCGTGGCCCGCACCGCCGGGCTGATGTCGCGCCGCGCACGACGCGGACCTGTGGCGCCGGCGGTCGACACCGCACCCGGC
>JARAXD010000010.1:242203-261086 GCA_033793685.1 Streptomyces sp. ME19-03-3
GGCCCGTGGCCCGCACCGTCGCGCTGATGTCGCGCCGCACGCGGATTCCGTACAGGCGTCAACGTCCGTGTACGCGGCCCGGGTTGGCCGGTTTTCAGGGTCACGCGCCGCGGGGCCGGCGGCCGCGGGCCTAACCCGTGTGAGGCAATCCACAGCAATCCCTTGCCTCCGCAAGCAATGTTCGTGGCACACTGGTGGCGCAGTACCAGTGACGTTCAGCGCACTCCGGGGTCGGTGAAAATCCGAACCGGCGGTTACAGTCCGCGACCCGTCCACCTCCAGTGGACGGTTGACCAGGTGAAATTCCTGGACCGACGGTTAAAGTCCGGATGGGAGGCAGTGCGCGGCGGACGGGCATCGGTACACCGCCGTCGGCGGCAGCGCGGGTGCGTGTCCCCCCGGAAGGGTCGGACACGGACGGGCGTCGCCCCACACCGACCGCGGTGGTCCCCGAGCCCGATGTCCGCTCTGTGCCCAGCACAGCCCCGGAGTCCGTGCCCGAAGAGGCAGGAGGACCCGGTGGCAACACCCGGTGAAGCCGACGCGATGCGCCGGGCCATTGAGCTCGCCGCGCGTGGCCTGGGCTCGACGAGCCCCAACCCCGTCGTCGGCGCCGTGATCCTCGACGCACACGGCGAGATCGCCGGCGAGGGCTGGCACCAGCAGGCCGGCGGCCCCCACGCGGAGGTGCACGCCCTGCGCGCGGCCGGCGAGGCCGCCCGCGGCGGCACCGCCGTGGTCAGCCTCGAACCCTGCAACCACACCGGTCGCACCGGCCCCTGCGCCCAGGCCCTGATCGCGGCCGGCGTCTCCCGGGTCGTCTACGCGGTCGCGGACCCCACCCTCGCGGCGACCGGCGGCGGGGCCACCCTGGCCGCCGCCGGGATCGACGTGGAGAGCGGGCTCCTGGAAGCCGAGGCCGCCCGCGGCAACGAGGCCTGGCTCACCTCCTCCCGGAGGCAACGCCCCTTCGTGGTGTGGAAGTACGCGAGCACCCTCGACGGGCGTGTCGCCGCCGCCGACGGCACCAGTCGCTGGATCAGCTCCGCGGCCTCCCGCGCCGACGTACACCGGCTGCGCGCGGAGTCCGACGCCGTCGTCGTCGGATCGGGCACCCTGCGCGCCGACGATCCCCACCTGGCCGTGCGCGGCGTGGAGGGCACCTTCACCCCGCCCCTGCGGGTGGTCGTCGACACCAACGCCAAGATCACCCCCGACGCCCGGGTACTGGACGGCACCGCCCCGACCCTGGTCGCCGTCGCGGAGGACACCGACACCTCCCACCTGCCGGGCGTCGACGTGGCCCGCCTGCCCCGCACCGGCAGCGGTGTCGCCGTCCCCGAGCTGCTCGCCGAGCTGTACGGCCGCGGCGTCCGCTCCGTGCTGCTGGAGGGCGGCCCGACCCTCGCCGGCGCCTTCGTCGGCGAAGGGGCCGTCGACAAGGTCGTCGGCTACCTCGCTCCGGCCCTCCTGGGCGCCGGACCCGCGGCCCTGGGGGACGCGGGAATCACCACCATCGCGCACGCGTTGCGGCTCGACGTCGCCGAGATCGAACGGATCGGCCCCGACCTGCGTATCACTGCCTACCCGAGCCGCACCGAGGAGAACTGACGTGTTCACCGGAATCGTCGAAGAGCTGGGCGACGTCGTCGCCGTCGAGGACCTGGGCGACGCCTCCCGCTTCCGTCTGCGCGGACCGGTCGTCACCGAAGGCGCCAAGCACGGCGACTCGATCGCGGTCAACGGGGTGTGCCTCACCGTCGTCGACACCGCGGACGGCGAGTTCACCGCCGACGTGATGGCCGAGACCCTCAAGCGCTCCAGCCTCGGCGCGCTGGACGCCGGCAGCCGGGTCAACCTGGAGCGCCCCATGGCGCTGGGCGGCCGCCTCGGCGGTCACCTCGTCCAGGGCCACGTCGACGGCACCGGCGCGGTGATCTCGCGCACCCCCGCGGAGCACTGGGAGATCATCAGGATCTCGCTCCCGGCGGAGCTGTCCCGATACGTCGTCGAGAAGGGCTCGATCACCGTCGACGGCATCAGCCTCACCGTCGTCGAGGCCGGCCCCGACTTCTTCACCGTCAGCCTGATCCCGACCACCCTCGCCCTCACCACGCTCGGCTTCAAGCAGCCCGGCGACCCGGTGAACCTGGAGGTCGACGTGATCGCCAAGTACGTCGAGCGGCTGTACGGGGAGCGGGCCGGCGCCCCGGAGGGGGATCCGGCGGCATGAGTGCCCTCGACACCCTGAACAGTGTCGCCTTCTCCGCCTTCGGCGAGCGCTTCAAGTGGACCGACGTCGTGGGCAACGGCCTGGGCCTCGCAGGTCTGACCCTGGGATGGCGCCGCTCGGTGTGGGCGTGGCCGGTCCAGTTGCTGTCCGGCGTGGTGCTCGTCGCCGCGTACTGGTCGGCGCAGCTCACCGGCGGCGTCGGCAAGCAGCTGCTGGTGATCGGCGTCGCCGTGTGGGGCTGGTTCCAGTGGCGCCGCGGCGTCCGGGACGGCGGCCGGGTACGGGTCCGCTTCGCCACGTGGGGCGAGCGGGGCGCGCTGGTCGCCGGTACGGCGGCCGGACTGTTCGCGGTCGTCGGCCTCTTCACCCTCTATCCGTCGCTGTCCTGGAACCCCTGGCCGGACGCCTACATCTTCGTCGGCACCGTCGCGGCCATGGTGGCCATGGCCAGGGGCTGGGTCGAGTTCTGGTTCGCCTGGCTCGCCGTCGACGCGGTCGGCGTCCCCCTCGCCTGGAACAGCGACCTGAAGTTCTCCGCGTTCGTGTACGTCATCTACTTCGTTCTCGTGATCGCCGGCATGTACGCCTGGTGGCAGCAGACCCGGGTCCCGCGGCACGGCGGGCCCGTCCTGGAAGGAGCGGCCGCATGACCACCGCACTGCACAGCCTCCACGTGGCGCAGGACGCCCCGATCGTCCTCGACCCCGTCGAGCGTGCGATCGCCGACATAGCGGCCGGCCGGCCCGTCGTCGTCGTGGACGACGAGAACCGCGAGAACGAGGGCGACCTCATCGTCGCGGCGGAGAAGGCCACCCCTGAGATCGTCGCCTTCATGATGAGCGAGTGCCGCGGCCTGATCTGCGTGCCGATGGAGGAGCCCGACCTGGACCGGCTCGGCCTGCCGCAGATGGTCACCTCCAACACCGAGTCCATGCAGACCGCGTTCACCGTCTCCGTCGACGCGAGCGGGGCCCACGGGGTCACCACCGGCATCTCCGCCGCCGACCGGGCGACCACCATCCGGCTGCTGGCCTCCGGGGACTCCACGTCCGGCGACTTCGTCCGGCCCGGCCACGTCTTCCCGCTGCGCGCCAAGCGCGGCGGCGTGCTGACCCGCAACGGCCACACCGAAGCGGGCGTCGACCTGGCCCGGCTCGCCGGGCTGCGCCCGGCGGCGGCCATCGTGGAGATCGCCAACGAGGACGGCACGATGGCGCGCCTTCCCGAACTGGTCCACTTCGCCCGCAAGCACGGTTTCGCCATCATCTCCATCGAGGACCTGGTCGCCCACCGCCGCACCTCGGAGCCGACCGTGCGCCGCGAGGCCGAGACCCGGCTGCCCACCGCCTTCGGCGACTTCCGCGCCTACGGCTACCGCAGCACCGTCGACGGCGTCGAGCACATCGCGCTCGCGACCGGCGAGATCGGCGACGGCGACGACGTCCTCGTCCGCGTCCACTCCGAGTGCCTCACCGGCGACGTCTTCAGCTCGCTGCGCTGCGACTGCGGCCCGCAGCTGCAGGCCTCACTCGAGAAGGTGGCGTCCGAGGGCCGGGGCGTCGTGGTCTACCTCCGCGGCCACGAGGGGAGGGGCATCGGCCTGATGTCCAAGCTGCGCGCGTACGAACTGCAGGAGCGCGGCCGCGACACACTCGACGCCAACCTGGAACTCGGACTGCCCGCCGACGCCCGCGACTACGGCGCCGCCGCCCAGATGCTCGGCGACCTCGGCGTGCGCAGCCTGCGCCTGATGACCAACAACCCCGACAAGACCGACGCCCTCGAGCGGCACGGCCTGAAGGTCGTCGAACGCGTCGCCATGCCGGTCGCGGTCGGCGAGCACAACCTGCGGTACCTGCGCACCAAGCGGGACCGCATGGGCCACGACCTGCCCTGGCTGGACCCGGCCCCCACCGGGGCCTGCGCCAACCAGTAGGCCGTCCGAAGCAGCACCGACAACCCGCACCACCCGAACGACAGAACAAGAACGAGCAAGGAGAAGACCGACGTGAGCGGTAAGGGCGCCCCCGAGCTGACCGTGAAGAACTGCGGTGACCTGCGTGTGGCCGTGATCGCGGCCCAGTGGCACGAAAAGGTGATGGGCGGGCTGGTCGACGGCGCCCTGCGTGCCCTGAGCGACCTGGGCATCGACGAGCCCACCCTGCTGCGGGTGCCCGGCAGCTTCGAACTGCCGGTCGCCGCCAAGGTGCTGGCGAGCCGGGGCTACGACGCGGTCGTCGCCCTCGGTGTCGTCATCCGTGGCGGCACACCGCACTTCGACTACGTCTGCCAGGGCGTGACCCAGGGTCTGACGCAGGTCTCGGTGGACACCGGTGTGCCGATCGGCTTCGGCGTGCTCACCTGCGACACGGAGGAGCAGGCCCTGGACCGCGCCGGACTGCCCGGCTCGAACGAGGACAAGGGGCACGAGGCGGTCACCGCCGCGGTCGCCACCGCGACCGTCCTGCGTTCGGTATCCGAGCCGTGGCGCTGAGGTAGGGGCACTTCCGCGTAGGGTGGGGACCACCATGGCCAAGAAGACATTCGAGGAGCTCTTCGCCGAGCTCCAGCGCAAGGCCGCCACCGGCGACCCCAGCACCTCCCGCACCGCGGAACTGGTCGGCGAGGGAGTGCACGCGATCGGCAAGAAGGTGGTCGAGGAGGCCGCCGAGGTGTGGATGGCAGCCGAGCACGAAGGCGCCGACCGCACCGCGGAGGAGATCTCCCAGCTGCTGTACCACCTGCAGGTGATGATGGTCGCCAGGGGCATCGGCCTCGACGACGTATACGCTCACCTCTGAGCGGATCAGCCAGGCCGGCCCCGCCCCATGCGCCCTTTCCCCCACACATCCGAGCCGCAAAGGAACGCATCCATGCTCCGCATCGCCGTCCCCAACAAGGGTTCATTGTCCGAGCCTGCGTCGGCGATGCTGCATGAGGCCGGCTACCGCCAGCGCAAGGACTCCAAGGAACTCGTGCTCGTCGACGGCGAGAACGACGTGGAGTTCTTCTACCTGCGCCCGCGGGACATCGCCATCTACGTCGGGTCGGGCCGGCTCGACATCGGCATCACCGGCCGCGACCTGCTGCTGGACTCCGGAGCCAACGCCGAGGAGATCCTGCAGCTCGGCTTCGCCCGCTCCACCTTCCGCTACGCCACCACCCCCGGCGGCGTGACGGACGTCAAGGAGTTCGGCGGGAAGACGGTCGCCACCTCCTACCCGGAGATCGTCAGGAAGCACCTCGCCGACAACGCGGTGGAGGCCTCGGTGGTCCGCCTCGACGGCGCCGTCGAGACCTCCATCCACCTCGGCGTGGCGGACGTCATCGCCGACGTCGTCGAGACGGGCACCTCGCTGCGCAACGCCGGACTGGAGGTCATCGGGGAGCCGATCATCGAGTCCGAGGCCGTGGTCGTCCGCCGGGTCGGCGCCGGCGGCGAGGACGCGGCGGCCGAGCCGAAGGTGCGGCAGTTCCTGCGCCGCCTCCAGGGCGTGCTGGTGGCCCGCCGCTACGTGATGATGGACTACGACATCCGTGTCGAGCACGTCGAGCGGGCCATCGCCCTCACGCCGGGCCTCGAGTCGCCGACCGTCTCCCCGCTGCACCACGAGGGCTGGGTCGCCGTCCGGGCCATGGTCCCCAGCCGCGAGGCCCAGCGGATCATGGACGAGTTGTACGACCTCGGCGCACGGGCCATCCTCACCACCGGGATCCACGCGTGCCGCCTGTGACCTCGCCCACCCCGCCCGCCCTGCCCATGGAACCTCCCCGACTGCCCGTCACCTTCCGGCCCACCCGCACCCGTGCGGTGCTGCTCGGCCTGGGCGCCGGACTGCTCGCGGCCTTCGTCGTGATCGCCGTCCTGCTTCCCGCGGACGGCGCACGGCCCTGGCACACCGCCGACCGGTTCTGGATCGTGTTCACCGGCCTGCTGGTCGCCGGAGTGCTCGCGCTGCTCAGCCGTCCCAAGGTGGTCGCCGACAGCGACGGTGTGACCGTTGTCAACCTCACGACCCGGCGCCGGCTGGAATGGGCGCAGATCCTCCGGGTGAACCTGCGCCCCGGCGACCCGTGGGTCTACCTCGACCTGGCGGACGGCACCAGCCTTGCCGCCATGGGGATCCAGCCCGGGATCGGACGCGCCCGAGCGTTGCGCGACGCGCGGGCGCTGCGGGCCCTCGCGGAGGCGTACGGTACCGGCAAGCCGACGGCGCACTAGCCCACGGCGCACCAGACCTGCCGCCGCGGTCGGCTTCTTCATTACCCTGGAACCTTCGCAACGACCCGAGGAGTGACACCCAATCCACGATGGACGGATCGTCCGGTAGTACTCGCGCCGCCTCTCCCACCCGACATACGGGAGCGGCGGCATGAGCGCCTCACTGCTGCTGCTCGCCGCAGCCTTCCTGCTGATCCTCGCGAACGGCTTCTTCGTCGCCGCCGAGTTCGGACTGGTGACCGTCGAACGGTCGGCCGCGGAGCGGGCCGCCGCCGAGGGCGACCGCAGGGCCCGCAGCGTCGTGGAGGCGCTGCGCAAGCTGTCCTTCCAGTTGTCGGGCACCCAGCTCGGCATCACAATCACCTCTTTGGTGGTCGGAATGCTGGCCGAGCCGGCCCTCGCCGACCTGCTCTCCGGACCGCTCACCTCGGTGGGCGTCCCACCGAGCGCCGCGCCCGCCGTGGCCGTCGTGCTCGGCATGATCCTCGCCTCGGCCGTCCAGATGGTGATCGGCGAGCTCGTCCCGAAGAACTGGGCGGTGTCCCGTCCGCTGCAGGTGGCCCGTCGTGTGGCCGGGCCGCAGCGGGTCTTCTCGGCCGTGTTCCGCCCCGTCATCGAGGCCCTGAACGCCGCCGCGAACCGCCTGGTCCGGGCGCTGGGCGTGGAGCCGGCCGAGGAGCTGGCCTCCGCCCGCACCCCCACGGAGCTGGTCTCGCTGGCCCGCCACTCCGCCCGTGCCGGGGCCATCGAGCAGGACACCGCGGACCTGTTCGTCCGCACCATATCCCTCGGCGACCTCACCGCGGAGAACGTGATGACCCCGCGAGTGCGGGTCAGCGCCCTGCAGAACACCGCCACCGCCGCCGACGTCCTCAACCTGACACGGGCCACCGGCCTGTCCCGCTTCCCGGTCTACCGGGAGCGGCTGGACGACATCGTCGGCATGGCGAGTCTGAAGGACGCCCTCGCAGTTCCGGCCCACCTTCGCGACCGCACACCGGTCGGCCGGGTCACGGTCGCCCCGCTGCTCGTCCCCGAGACGCTGCCGGTGCAGCCGCTGCTCGAGCAGCTGCGCCGCGAGCAGCCGATCGCCGTGGTCGTCGACGAGTACGGGGGCACCGCCGGGGTCGTCACCCTGGAGGACATCGTCGAGGAACTCGTCGGCGAGGTGCGCGACGAGCACGACAGCGCCGACCTGCCGGAACTCGCGGCCGCCCCCGCCGAGAACGGCAAGCCCGTCTGGGACGCCGACGGCGGCTGCCGGATCGACCTGCTGGAACGCATAGGGCTCGAGGCCCCCGAGGGGCCGTACGAGACGGTGGCCGGCCTTGTCGCCGACCTCCTCGAACGCATTCCCGAGCCGGGGGACACCGCGGTGCTGCCCGGTTGGGAGCTGCGGGTGCGCGAGGTCGCGCACCACCGTGCCGAACGGGTTCGCCTGGTACGCGTCGGGTTCGCGGAACCCGAGGACGGGCAGGAGGGCGAGCGATGAGCCTCCTGCAGCTGTTCCTCGCCGGTCTGCTGGTGCTCGGCAACGGCTTCTTCGTCGGCGCCGAGTTCGCCCTGGTCTCGGTACGCCGCAGCCAGATCGAACCGCTCGCCGGCACCCAGCGGCGGGCCCGCACGGTCCTGCACGGGCTGGAGAACCTGCCGCAGATGATGGCGGCGGCCCAGTTCGGCATCACCGTCTGCTCGCTGACGCTCGGTGCGGTCGCCGAGCCGACCGTCGCCCACCTGCTGGAGCCGGTCTTCGAGGCGATCCACCTGCCCGAGGGGCTGATTCACCCGCTCGGCTACGTCATCGCGCTCGCCGTCGTGGTCTTCCTGCACCTGGTCATCGGCGAGATGGTCCCCAAGAACCTGGCGATGGCCGCTCCCGAGAGGACCGCGCTGTGGCTCAGCCCCGGCCTGGTCGGATTCGCGCGTCTGTTCCGCCCGGTCATCGCGGTGCTCGGCTGGTGCGCCAGGCTCGTGCTGCGGCTCTTCGGGGTCGAGCCCAAGGACGAGATCGACGCGGTCTTCACCAGCGAGGAGCTGACCGTGCTCGTCGAGGACGCCCGGCAGGCCGGACTCCTCGACGACGACGCCCAGGAGCGCCTGGAGGACGCCCTGGAACTGGGCACCCGCCCGGTCACCGACGTCCTGCTGCCCCCGGAGGAACTGGTGACGGTCGACGCCTCCGTCACCCCCGCCGAGGTGGAGGAGCTGACCGTGCGCACCGGCTACTCGCGCTTCCCGGTGGCCGCGCCGGAGGGCGGCTACCTCGGCTACCTGCACGTGAAGGACGTCCTCGACCTGGAGGACACCGGCCGGCCCGTCCCGGCGCGGCTGTGGCGGCCCATGGCCACCCTCCGCGCGGAACTGCCGCTGGACGACGCGCTCACCCGCATGCGGCGGGCAGCGTCCCACCTGGCGGCGGTCGTGGACCCGGGTGGTCGCGTGCTGGGGCTGGTCGCCCTGGAGGACGTGCTCGAGATGCTGGTCGGCGAGGTCCGCGACCCGGCCCACCGGGAGGCCCCGGAGCCGGGACAGGCCGACGCGGCCCCGGTCGCCGGGGAGCCCGGGGGAGCCGCCCCGCCCCCGCGTGTGATGGCGGGCTGACGCGGGAGACGGGCGCGGGAGCGGCCATGGGCAGGCGCCCGGGGCCGCTCCCGCGCCGTTCACTCCAAAGGCTCGGGCGGCGGCAGCCCGGGGCCGCGGCCCGACAGCACCTCGCCGTACGCCTGCATGAGGTCGGGAAGCCGCAGGGTGGCCAGGTCGTCGCGGGAGGGCCGTCCCGGGTAGCCGGACAGCCTCAGATCGCGGTAGGCACAGCTCTTCTCGTACAGGGTGCGCAGGAAGCGGCCGTTGCCCAGCTCGTCGATCCAGCCCTGTTCGACGACGTGCCCGCTGATGGCGAGCAGCTCCTCCAGGGCCTCGTCGTCCCAGCGGTCCCCGTTGTCGGCGGCGAGGACCTCGCCGATGCTGGTCAGCTCGTGCGGCCGGTAGCTGGGGAAGTCGACCCGGGTGGTGAAACGCGAGCCGAGACCGGGGTTGGCGGCCAGCAGGCGGTCCATGCCCTCGGGGTAGCCGGCGAGGATGACCACCAGGCGGTCGCGGTTGTCCTCCGCGCGCTTGAGCAGGACCTGCAGAGCCTCGTCACCGTAGGCGTCGCCCTTGCTGTAGCCGGAGTTGGACAGCGCGTAGGCCTCGTCGACGAAGAGCACCCCGCCCAGTGCGGAGTCGATCAGTTCGTTGGCCTTGACGGCCGTCTGCCCGAGGAACTCGCCCACGAGGTCGGCACGTTGCGCCTCGACCAGATGGTCGCCGCCCAGCAGGCCGAGAGCGTAGAAGACCCGGCCGAGGATGCGCGCCACCGTCGTCTTGCCGGTGCCCGACGGCCCCGAGAAGACGAAGTGGCGCTTGGGCGGCTGCACCGGCAGGCCCTGCACCGACCGCAGCCGCGCCATCCGCAACTGGGCCGACAGGGCGCGCACCTGACGTTTGACGGGTTCCAGTCCCACCATGCGGTCGAGTTCGGCCAGCGCCTGGGAGAGCAGTACGGGATCCGGGGCGGCGACCGGCGTCCGCGGCGGGACGGGAAGGACCGGCGCGATCGCCTTCTCCCGGCTGTCGTCGTCGATCGGGCCGAATGTGCCCAGCGGGTCGTCCAGGACCGAACCCGCCCCGAGGCCGCCCGGCACGGTGGCCGTCCCCGCCCGGGCATCGAGGGGATCGGGGTCGGTTGGCAGCGCCTCCGGTCCGCTCTGGCCGTAGCCCTGCGAAGTGACGGGCGCCAGGTCGGCCGTTTCGTCGGTGAGTCCGTCCGACTCGTCGATCGCGGCGAGCCGGGCGGCGGTGTCCATGAACGCCTGGTCGACGCGGTGCACCGCCTGGTAGAGGGGGAGCGCGGCCGCGGTGCGGCCGGTGCCCTCGTACGCGCGGGCCAGCCAGTAGCGCAGTTCCTTGCGTTGCGGCTGCTCGCTGCGGCAGCGCATCAGGGCCGTTGCCAGCAGTGGCTCGGCCTGACCGTACAGCTCCAGGCGGACCCGGGCCATGCCGCCGAACAGCCCGGCCTCGATACCCAGCACCTGGTCGCCCAGGAGCGGTTCGGTGTGGCGGACCAACTGCTCCCAGTCCTTGACCAGATAGGCCCGGCAGGCGTGCAGGAAGCGGACGTGGGGATCGGTGTCGATCGGCGGGCACTCCGCCAGGGCCCGGTCCAGCTCCGCGACGTGGCGGCCGTCGAGCCAGTGGGAGGCGTGCGCGAGCAGCAGGTCGCGGCGGGTCTCCAGCACCGGCTGCACCCACCAGCCGAGCCAGTACCAGGAGTTCATCGACCGGCGGTGTGCGCTGCGCTGCTCGCCGAAGCGGTCGCGGTGCCGGTACATCTGCAGCAGCGCGGTCGAGGTGTCGGCCCGCAGCGCGTGCAGCCCCAGCCAGGCGTCCGCCATGCCGGGGTCGAGGCGGACCGCGACGCGGAACTCCTCCTCGGCCTGGGTGTAGGCGCCCATCGTGTAGGCCTCGACGGCCCGCAGCCAGGCGAGATCGGCGGGGGCGCCCGAATGCTCTGTGCCGAAGTCCATCAGGTCCCCACCAGCCGTTCCCCCGGTGCCGCCCGCCGTACACCGCTCCAACGAGATTACGCGAAGCGGGAGTTGGTGCCAGGCATTGCGCTGCCTTCCCGGGGCGGCGCACCCGTTGGCATCGTACCCGCGCAGGTCCGGTGAGCCGTAGAGCGACGCGGACGGTGACGTTGGGTGAGCAATTCGCCGCCGTGCGGAACCCGCTGACCTGTCGCGGGCAGAGCGAAGCCCCCGGTCACGGGGGAACAACCGGGGGCTTCGCGTCTGAGGCGCGGTCGACGGTGACCGCGCTTTCAGAACGTAAGTCCTGTACGGCAGTTGGGTCAAGCCGCCGTTACCGGGCACTCGGGCGGCCGCCCGGCGTCCGCGGCGCACCGGTCGCGGTCGATCGCGGAGAGTGACGAACCGTACCGGTGAGCAGCGTGGTCGTGGGCTGTTCCTCCAGTTCGTAGCCGTCCGGGCGCTGGTGGACCAGCAGGTCCGCGAAGGGTTCGGAAGGGTCGTCGGCGAAGTGCGCGTCCTGCGCCCGCATCCAGCCGGCCCAGAAGCCCGCCAGCGCGGGGCCGTCCCGGCGCTCGCCCCGTTCCCGTGCGACCTCCCGCGACACCTCCAGCCAGAGCAGGGCGCCCAGCCAGGGCCGCAGTTCGCGGCGGCCCGCCCCCACGCCCTCCAGCAGGACCACGGGGGCCGGAGGGACCCGAAGCGTCGTCGCGAACCGCCGCGCCACCCAGTCGTACTTCGCGGGCCGGGCCGTCTCGCCACGGCGCAGCGGCTCCAGTACCTGCGCGCGCAGCCGCCCGGGCCACTCGAACAGCTCCTCGTGCGTGGCCAGATCGTCGAGGTGGACGACAGGAGCGCCGTCCAGCGCGGCGGCCAGCGCGGCGGCGAAGGTCGTCTTGCCGGATCCGGCGTGGCCGTCCACGGCCACGAGCCGTACGGGCCCGCAGGACGGCGGCAGGGCGCGCAGCCTGGCGGCGAGCGCGCGAAGCGCCCCGGCGGAGGTGTCGTGGTCCATCGCGCCCAGCCTACGGCCTGGGCTTACGGGAGCGACTGCGGCCGGTGCCAGGGGCGTCTACGGTATGAGTCGTGACCGACTCCGCAGCATCCCTGTACCCTCCGCAGCGACTCGACCTCGCCCGCAAGGCCGCGGCCGACGCGGGCCTTGACGCGCTGCTCGTCTCGCCGGGCCCCGACCTGCGCTACCTCACCGGCTACCACGCCCATCTCACCGAGCGCCTGGTGTGCCTCGCCCTGCCGGTGCTCGGTGAACCCTTCCTCGTCGTGCCCCACCTGGAGCGGCCAGGGGCCGAGGCCTCCCCGCTCGGCGCGCTCGGCGTCGACGTCGTCGGGTGGGGCGAGACGGAGGATCCGTACGCCCTGGTCGCCCGCCGACTGCCGCGGGGGACCGCCCGGGTGGCCGTCGACAACCACATGTGGGCCGAGAAGGTGCTCGCCTTCCGCGCGGCCCTCCCCGACGCCGAGCAGAGCCTGGCCGGCGATGTGCTGCGTGAACTGCGGATGCGCAAGTCGCCCGCGGAGACCGAGGCGCTGCGCCGGGCCGCGGGCGCCATCGACCGGGTGCACCGCCGCATGGGGGAGTGGCTCAGGTCCGGGCGCACCGAACGCGAGGTCGCCCGGGACGTCGCCGAGGCCGTCCTCGAGGCGGGCCACGCCACCGTCGACTTCGTCATCGTCGCCTCGGGCCCGAACGGCGCCAGCCCGCACCACGAGGTGTCCGACCGGATGATCCGGGACGGCGACCCGGTCGTCGTGGACATCGGCGGCACCACGCGGGAGGGCTACTGCTCCGACTCGACCCGCACCTACGCCGTCGGTGAACCGCCCGCCGCGTTCCAGGAGATGTACGAGGTGCTCCGGCGCGCCCAGCACGCCCAGACCAGCGCCGTCCGCCCCGGGATCACCGCCGAGGAACTCGACGCGGTCGGGCGGGACATCATCGCCGCGGCCGGCTACGGCGAGCACTTCATCCACCGCACCGGGCACGGCATCGGACTGGAGACGCACGAGGAGCCCTACATCGTCGCGGGCAGCTCCCGGCCGCTGGAGCCGGGCATGGCCTTCTCGGTGGAACCCGGGATCTACCTTCCGGACCGCTTCGGGGCCCGCATCGAGGACATCGCCGTCTGCACGCCCGATGGCGGGGAACGGCTCAACCAGACCACCCGGGATCTGGTGGTCCTGCCCGTCTAGGCCGTGTCGCACATGAGCGGCGGCCGCCCGGAGGGCGGGCTCCGCGGCCCCTCGGCTCCCCCGGCTCCCTCGGCTCCCCCGGGGGTGCCCCCAGGTGCGGTGCGTCGTACGGCGGAGAGTCGTCCTCGTAGGGGACTCCTCGGACGATGCGACAACTCCCCCCGGGCCGAAGGCTGGGAGAGCGCCGTGCCTGGGGGCACCTGCCGGCGAAGCCGGGGGAGCGTCGCGGGCCAGCCGGGCATGTGACGACACGGCCTCGTACGCGACGCCATGGCGTGCGCTCAGGAGGGCAGGGGTGCCAGCACGACCCAGACCTGGCCGGGGGCGAAGTTCACCGGCTGCCCGCCGGGCGTGGTGAAGCGGGTTCCCGAGGCCGGGTCGGGCCGGGACCACCGGGCGTCGTACGCCGTGCCGTCGCGCAGCACCACCGCCTGCCCGGCGCCCACGGTCTCGCTGTACGGGGAGGTGTTGCCCCAGCGGTCGTGGAAGCCGGAAGGACGCACCGTGACGTACTGGACGACCACCGTCGGCGCGCCGAGCCTGTCCCCGTCGGTCGTGGTGGCCGGCTCGCCGTCGAAGGAGACCAGCCAGCGGTTGCCCTCGGCCGACCAGTGCAGGCCCACCGAGCCGTTCGGGTAGCGCACGGTGCGGTCGCGCTCGGGGATGCCGCCGGGCGGCGCGGCGCCGAAGCGGAAGCCTATGTCGCGCGCGGTGGAGGCGTCGGGGGCGGCCGCGAGCAGCCGTTCCGGGGTGGCGTACAGGTTGTGCGGGGCCGGGCGCGAGACGTCGCGCAGGTAGGCGCCGGGGACGCGCGCGGGGGAGACGTCGTCCACCGGCGCCGCCGCGACCACCGGCAGCAAGCCGGACTGCGCGCCGGAGAAGGCGAGGGCCGGGCGACCGAACTGTCGCAGCAGTTCAAGGTCCGACTCCCGGGCGCTGCGCACCGGACCGACCCGTTCGGGCATGCGGGAGGAGAAGACGGCGAGCAGACGGGTGAGGCCGGACTCCACCTGCTCCACGTAGACGAGGTCGGCCCGGTCCAGACCCGTGTGCGGGCGGGCGGGCCCGACGTTGTCGATCTTCACGGCGAGAACGGGGCCGTCGGTCTGCCGGGCCAGTCCGGTGAAGGGCGAGCGCCCCGCCGCGGTGGCGCCGGGCACAGAACCCGTCGAGGAGGGGGAGGGCCCACCGGGCGTCCGCTCGGAGCCGCCGCAGCCCCGGCTGACCAGGAACACGGCGAAGACCGCCAGCAGGACCATGATCGCCGCTCTGGCGGGACGTCCGGGTGTTCGGGCCACGACGGCCACCTCCGTGCTGCATGGGTATGCTGTCCACGGAAAAGTCATTTGCCGAATCGCTGCGCGTATTCCTAGTATCCGCCCCATGGAGCCGGTACCCCAGACGGCGGACACGACCGCCTTCTTCGCAGCGGACGAGGTGATCGACCACGACCACTCGCTGGTCCGGGCGACAGCCGCCCGGCTTCGGGCGGAAGCCCCTGACCCGTATGCCTATGCCGAGGCGGCCTACAACTTCGTCCGCGACGCCATCCCGCACTCCGCCGACTCCGGGGATCCGCGCGTCACCTGGCGCGCCTCCGACGTCCTGGAACAGCGCACCGGCATCTGCCACGCCAAGGCCCACGCCCTGACCGCGCTGCTGCGCGCCGAAGGGATCCCCGCCGGGCTGTGCTACCAGCGGCTCGTCGACGACGACGGCGCCGGCGCCGTGGTCCACGGGCTCGTCGCCCTCAAACTCCCCGGATACGACCGCTGGGCCCGGCAGGACCCACGTGGGAACAAGCCCGGCGTCGACGCCCGTTTCTCCCTCCACGAGGAACGACTGGCCTGGGTGCCCCGCCCCGGACTCGGCGAACGCGACTACCCCGCGCTCCACGCCACCCCGCCGCCCGCCGTGCTCGCCGCCCTGCGGCAGGCTGTCGACCGGCCGCATCTGTGGCGGTTGCTGCCCACCGACCTACCGGACCACAGGAACCGATGACCTCACACACCCCCCTGACCCTGACCGTCGACCCCGCCGTCCGAGCTCTGGCCCCCGGATTCACCCACCTCGCCGTCGAGGCCCGGGGCCTGGTCAACGGGCCGAGCGACGAGGCGAGCGCCGCCCTGCTCGACGACGCGGCCCGCCGCCTCCGCGATCGCCTCGGTGGCCGCGCCCCGCACGAGGACCCCCACATGGCCGCCTGGCGGGCGGCGTACACCGCTTTCGGCGCCAAACCCTCGCGCACCCGCAACTCCGCGGAGGCGCTGGCCAAGCGGTCCCTCGCCGAAGGCGGCCTGCCCCGCATCAACCGGCTGGTGGACCTCTACAACGCGATCAGCGTCGCCCACCTCGTCCCCGTGGGCGGCGAGGACACCGACCACATCCACGGCAGCATGACTCTCGTACGGGCGACCGGCGACGAGAAGTTCGAGACCGTCACCGGCGGCGAGCCCGCCGTCGAGCACCCCGAGCCCGGCGAGGTCGTCTGGCGCGACGCCACCGGTGTCACCTGCCGGCGCTGGAACTGGCGGCAGGGGACGCGGACCCGGCTGACCGAGGCGTCGGTCAACGCGCTGTTCCTCCTGGAACGGATGGAGCCGATGCCCCTTGCCGGCCTGCGGGCCGCCGGTGAGGAGCTCGCCGCCCACCTGCGCGGGTTCAGTCCCGGCGCGCACATCACCGTGCACGAGCCGGTCTGACCCCGCGCCGCCCGTCACTCCGCTGCCGCGGCACGCTCCCGGGCGGCGACGTCCTCGGGCGTGGGGGCGGTGCCGCCGAGGTGCGCGGGCAGCCACCAGTGGTCGTCCGGACCCGACGGCCGCCCGGTGTAGGCCCGCTGCGCGTCCTCCAGCAACTCCTGGATCCGCAGCCGCAGCCGCCGGGTCAGCGCACCCGGCTTCTCGTCCGGGTGGGGCGTCATCTGCTCGCCCACCCGGATGGAGACGGGGAAGCCGTTGCGGCCCAACTGCCGCGTCCGGCCCTTGGTCCACAACCGCTGCGTGCCCCACAGGGCCACCGGCAGCAGCGGCACGCCGGCCTCCATCGCCAGGCGGGCGGCGCCTGACTTGAAGGACTTGAGGGTGAAGGACTGCGAGATCGTCGCCTCGGGGAACACCCCGACGATCTCGCCCGAGCGAAGCGCCGTCAGCGCGTGCTTGTACGCGTGCATGCCCTCGGAGCGGTCCACGGGGATGTGCTTCATGGCCCGCATCAGCGGACCCGACACCTTGTGCCGGAACACCGACTCCTTGGCCATGAAGCGCACCAGTCGCTTCGCCGGGAGTGCGGTCAGGCCGGCGAACACGAAGTCCAGGTAGCCGATGTGGTTGCTCACCAGCAACGCGCCGCCCTTGCGCGGCACGTGTTCGGTGCCGGAGATGTCCAGGCGCAGCCCCTGCACCTTGAACATGGTGCGGGCGAGGCCGATGACGGGCGGGTAGACGAGTTCGGCCATGCTGGGGCCCTTCTTCGTTGGGGGTGGCCCCCGGCGAAAGTTACGCGACCGTAGGTTCCGGTCGCCGGCTGATCGTGCCCCGTAAACGGGTGCCGTGTCATCCCGCGTGCCCGTGATGCGGCGAGATTCTCGTCACGTCACCCGGTCGTACGACGCAGCACCAGGTACATCTCGCAGCCGAGGCAGTAGCCGAACACCGCGTTGAGGAAGGCCGCCGCGAGCGCGCAGGCCGTCGCCGCGAGGCCGAGCCAGACCAGGCCCGTGGCGTAGCCGGCGAGCCCCAGGACAGCGAACGCCAGCCCCACCGCCTGCGCGAAGCGCGGCGGCGCAGGGTCCTCGGTCTCGGCCGGCGGCCCGAGCCTGGGCCGCACCGCCACCCGGTACAGCAGGCCGTACGGTGAGTACTGCACACCCGCGGCGGCGCCCACCGCGAACACCAGCGCCTGGACGGCCAGCAGCCAGGGACTGCCGGTGACGAGGACGGCGGCCAGGACCGCGGCGGTCAGGCTTGCGCCGAAGCGCGGTCCACGGGCATCAATGGCGTGAGGACTCATGGGGCCATGATTGCGGAACGGACGCGGTGCCGACCCGCGGGAATCATGGCGGTCCTGTGAACGCTGCGACAACGGGGAGGACGAAAGTGACGGGACTGGTGGTGTGCGTCGCCGTGCTCACGGCGGCCGGGATCTTCGGCATGCTCCACAGACACAGGGACGGAAGGGTAAGGGTGCGGGACAAGGACGCGGCACAGCGGCTGACGGCGGGTGAGATCGGGGCGGAGCTCGGTGAGCGGGCCACGCTCCTGCAGTTCTCCACCGCTTTCTGCGCACCCTGCCGGGCCACCCGGCGCACTCTCGGCGAGGTGGCCGGCATGGTCGACGGCGTGCGGCACGTGGAGATCGACGCGGAGGCCCACCTGGATCTCGTCCGCCTGCTGGGCATCGTCAGGACGCCGACCGTACTCGTGCTCGACGCCCGCGGCACCGTCGTGCGGCGGGCCTCGGGACTGCCGCGCAAGGCCGACGTCATCGCGGCGCTCGGCGCGGTGGTGTGACCGGTGCACGGAGCGCGGACCGACGTCGCCCGAACCGCCCGCTCCGCGGGGCGGGCGGCTCCGGCGACTGCCGGGGCGCCCTTGACGCGGCGCCCGATCAATCGTCAGTCTGACGCCATGTCGCGAGACCTCCTTCCGTACTCCCGCCTCGACGTCGGCCTCGGTCGGCAGGCGAGCGCCCGCTGCCACGACCGTTGAGTGCCCGGGAACCCGCACTTCTCCGGCTCGACAGCACGACGAAGGACGACTCCTTGACCGCCTCTCCCGACCTCGGCGCGCATGCCGCCGCCTCCCTGGGCGCCGGCCCCGCCTCGGACGCCGCGTCCGCGCCGGTGGCGCTGCCGGTGTCCCAGCCGCCCACCGCGACCGCCGGGTTCGACTCGACCGCGTTTCGCGCCGTCTTCCGCCGGCACGCCGCCGGGGTCGCGGTCATCACCGCGGCCGGCAGCCGTCCGGCGGGCTTCACGGCCACCTCCCTCACCTCGGTCTCCGCCGAGCCGCCCCTGCTGTCCTTCGGGATCAGCAGCACCGGTTCGGCCTGGCACGCCATCGCGGAAGCCGCACACGTGGGCGTCCACCTCCTCGGAGAGCATCAGGAGGAGGTGGCCGCCACCTTCGCCCGCAGCGGCGCCGACCGTTTCGCGCCGCCCACCGCATGGGGACCCGGACCGTATGGAGTACCCCTCCTGGCGGACGTCCAGGGCTGGCTGGTCGGTCGCGTGCTGGCCCGCATACCCGCCGGCGACCACCGCATCGTCGTCGCCCAGGCCGTCGCGGGCGGCCCCGGGGGCGGCACGGCCCGCCCGCTGCTCTACCACCACGGCCGCTACAACGCGCTGCGCCACTGAGAGCACGGCCCCGAGCCCGAGTCGCACAGGACACGGCACGCCGCCCCTGCCCGGCCGCCGGACGCAGGGATGTACTGGCGAGTAATGTTTCTGTCGAAGCGCCGTGCGTCCCCGCAGGGAGCCGCCGTCGAAGAAGCCTATGCTGCCCTCACGAGGGCAGTTGGCGTACCCATGCAGCAATAGGAGAGCAAGCGTGAGCTTGAGGATCGTTGTCGCGGTGAAGTATGTGCCGGATGCCACGGGGGATCGTCATTTCGCGGGGGATCTGACGACGGATCGGGATGCGGTGGATG
>JARAXD010000011.1:0-236461 GCA_033793685.1 Streptomyces sp. ME19-03-3
AAACGCCCGGTTACATTCCGAACCCGGAAGCTAAGCCTTTCAGCGCCGATGGTACTGCAGGGGGGACCCTGTGGGAGAGTAGGACGCCGCCGAACAAATTGTGAGCCCCGGCTCCCGAGTTATTCACTCGGGAGCCGGGGCTTTTTTGCGTTCACAGCGAAGTGACGCCTGTCGTGACGATCGTGATGTTGTGCTGGGCGGCGCTGCGGCGTTCGGCGCACCCTCGGCGGCCGCGCTCCACGCTGCTGCGACCTCGCGCCCGCTCCCCGACGCCTGGGTCCGCAACTGGGGCGATGAGGATTCTGTGGTGCGGGGTGAGGCGGGGGAGGACGGGCAGTAGTTCCTCTTCCATCGGTGCGGCCTCGAGCCTGGTGAGGACGACGAGCGAGCGCCGGTCGCCGGCCCGTCGCGGGGCCGGCCGTGACACGTTCGGGGGTCCGACTCCACGAGCTCGGCAACGAGTAGGGAGGTGCCTCCATCGAGTGCACAGCGGCGCGTCAGGCGCGACGGTAGGTGTGTGCGGCAGGTGGATGGGCGGGCGGATCCTGACCGGGCAGAGGCGCCGTGAAAGCCCTGTCGGGCGGCCGGACCGAGGGGGCCCCAGGAGCGCGGTGATGCGCCTCGGCGTGCCGGTCGCCGCGGCGAGTGGCGTGCAGGGTGGTGGTGACGCGGTGACCTCGATATCCGGGTGCCGGCTGCTGGGAGGCCAGGCGTTGAGCCAGTGGGCACGTAGCTGTCGACGGCTGGGAGTGGGTCACGGTCGGGACGGCATCCACTCTGGTTCCGAGTCGAACTGACGTTTCGCCGGATCGAGTGAAGCGGGGCTTCCGCACTGGCGCGGCGAGGTCGAGCTCGCACAGACTGTCGAACAGGAGGAAGCCTTCAACTGCCGGTTCCAGCCGGGGAGCAACAAACCGACTGGGCGGGCGCCCGGGGCGGCTGGCAGGGCGGTTCGTCCGGTGAGTGCCATGGCCGGTTGTTTTCCCCTCGGCACGGTACGGGACGCGGGCAGCGAGGACCGCGACGATGACCGACTCGGGTGTGGTGCTTTCCGTTTCGGCCTCCAGCCACAGGTGAGTGCGGTGTCGGAGCGTGGGGAAGGGTGAGGGTTTTGACGTAATTAGGGATGAGGTAGTCACGGCCCGTCAGTCAGACACAGGCGCTGGCGGGGGCGAGCAGGGCGGTGAGCCCGGTGCTCGGTGGCAGTCGGCGGCGTCTTTGCTGGAAGGTCGGTGCCCGTGCCGGTTTGGATGCGCAGCTTGCCGAACTGCTGCTGGGGGGCAGCCGGCAGAACGACCACGGCTGTGATCGTCACCGGGCGGGCGGTGCCTCCGGAAGTGGCCCCGGATGCGTGTCCATCACCTGCTCGATCCTTTCCAGAGTCAGTTCAGGGCGCGTTCGAGGCTCGGCAGCCTCGCGGCCGGGGCCACGGCGCATGGTGACCGGTCCATCCTTGCGGCTGTCAGCTTCCGGTGAGGGAGCTGTTGCCGGGTGCGTCGCTCGTGGAGACGGCGTCGGTGAAGCCGGGAACGCCCGCGGCGCGGGCGAGTTCGATGTCGAGGGCCTCACGGCGGATCCGCTGATCCATGTAGAGCAGGGCGGTGACGCCGGCCTGGAGGGGGAAGGTGATGGTGGACCCGATAACGGCACCGATCCCGACGACGATCAGGGAGGTCCAGCCGAGACCCGTCTGGTCGCCCGAGACGAAGGCCGCGAGACCGTCGTCGCCGGCGAGCATCCCCACCAGGGTGAAGGGAATCTGGACGATCGACGAGACGATGGACACAAGGATCAAGGTGAGCAACTGGATCCCCAGGATTCGCCACCACGAGCCCCGGACCAGCTTGACCGACCGGGCCATCGACTTCAGGATGCCCTGCTTCTCCAGCATGAGGGCGGGTGAGGAAAGGCTGAAGCGGATCATCAGCCAGACGATGACGCCGAGGGCGACCAAGCCGCCGAGGAACGCCAGGCCGACACCCGCGGTGGTGGAGCCGCCGGCCGCGACGATGATGCCGGGGACGATGCCGACGGTGAAGATCGCGGCGCCGATCAGAGCGAGCAGCAGCGTCAGCCCGAACAGGCGCGGCAACTGGCGTCGGGCGTCGGACCAGGCGTCGGCCAGGGTCACCTCGCGGCCGAGGACGGCCCGGCTGATGACCATGGTGAGCATCGCCGTGGCGATCACCACCCCGAGCAGGGTGACGACCAGGGTGAGCCCGCCGGCGGCCAGCGTGCTGCCGACAGCGTTCATGACGTCGCTGAGCGAGGGTTCGGCGCGGCTGTCCAACGAGTTGATCGTCCTGCTGTCGTCGAGCATGAAGCCTTGGAGCAGCAGCATGGCGCCCTGCGTCAGCAGCGACACGGCGAAGGAGACGATGAGCACGGTGCGCCAGTGCGCGCGCATCGTGGAGACCGCGCCGTCGAGGATCTCGCCGATGCCCAGCGGCCGTAGCGGGATGACACCGGGCTTGGGCGACGGCGGGACCTTCCAGTGCGGCTGCTGCCAGCCGGCGGGCGACGGGCTGCCCCAGACCGGGCCGGTGGGCGGGGGCGGGGCGCCCCAGCCGCCGGCGGTCTTCCACTGGCCGGCGGGCGGCTGCTGCTGGGACCAGTTCTGCGGCGCAGCGTCCTGCGGCGTACCGGGGCCGTCGGTGCGGCCCGGTTCGCCGGAGGATGAGGATCCGGGCGAGGCCCAGCCCGGAGAGTCGTTCATCGTGGCTCCTTCGTTACTGCGCTACCTACCCGACCAACGGCGGGACGGTGGCCATCGTGCCATGGCCGACGCGGGCGTGTGCCTGCGGATGCGCAGTGCCGCAACCGTTCAAAACGTGCTGCCGTACACGGCAGACTGAGCAGATGGGTGATCAGCACGTGGTAACCGTGGCCAACGATTCCAAGGGCAATCCCGACGAACCCCTGCCGGTGCTGCGCTGGGAGGAGCCTCCGGAGGGTCCCGTCCTCGTCCTCCTCGACCAGACCCGGCTGCCCGCCGAGGAGGTGGAGCTGGTCTGCACCGACGTCCCCGCGCTGGTCGAGGCGATCCGCGGCCTGGCCGTGCGCGGCGCCCCCCTGCTCGGCATAGCGGGCGCCTACGGCGTCGCCCTCGCGGCCGTCCGCGGCTACGACGTGGACGATGCCGCGGAAGCCCTGACCCATGCCCGCCCCACCGCCGTCAACCTCTCCTACGGCGTCCGGCGCGCCCTCGACGCCTACCGGGCGGCCCTCACCGGCAGCGCCGGCGGCGACCCGGAACGCGCCGCCACCGCGGCACTCGCCGCGGCCCGCAGCCTGCACGCCGAGGACAAGGAGGCGAGCGCCGCCATGGCGCGCCACGGCCTGGGGCTGCTCGCCGAACTCCTTCCCGGTGGGGGCCACCAGATCCTGACCCACTGCAACACCGGCGCCCTGGTCTCCGGAGGCGAAGGCACCGCGTTCGCCGTGGCCCTCGCCGCCCACCGGCAGGGCCGGCTGCGGCGGCTGTGGATCGACGAAACCCGCCCCCTGCTCCAGGGTGCCCGCCTCACCGCCTACGAGGCCGCCCGTTCAGGCATGGCGTACACGCTGCTCACCGACAACGCCGCCGGCTCGCTCTTCGCCGCCGGCCACGTCCATGCCGTGCTCATCGGCGCCGACCGCATCGCCGCGGACGGCTCCGTCGCCAACAAGGTCGGCAGCTATCCGCTCGCCGTACTCGCCCGGTACCACAACGTGCCCTTCATCGTGGTCGCTCCCACCACCACCATCGACCAGGGCACCGCCGACGGTTCGTCGATCGAGATCGAACAGCGCCCCGGGCACGAAGTGACCGAATCGGCCGGAAGTCCGGTGGCACCGCTCGGCACCCAGGCGTACAACCCTGCGTTCGACGTCACGCCCCCCGGGCTGATAACGGCGATCGTCACCGAGAACGGCGTGGTCTCGCCGGTCACCTCCGATGCCCTGGCAGCGTTGTGCCAGTCCCGTGTTCCAGGTCGCGACGAGGTACCGGGATGATTCCGGGCTGAAGCGGGATAGCTCCACCTCACCACGGCACCCGGCGTCGCTCAGGCTCCGCCGGGAGCGCGGCCACACATGTGGGCCCATCCTCCGGACCACCCGCGACCGTGTGCGGCAGCGTCACCTGGCTGAGGCAGTGGACAGGAAGAAGCCGTGACTCACGGACGCGCTCTGCCAGTGTCATGATCCGCCGTACAGGCACTGACCGCTGCCATGGGGCCCGGGTCGGGGGCCGTGGTCTTCGGGGTCCCCCCATGACCCATCCGCGTTCCGGCCGGGCCGACCGCCACATGCCTCACCCCGGACATGCGCCGACGCGCGTCGTCGGCATGAGCGCGGATGGGTTGCAACCGCCGCAAAGTGACCTTCAGCAGGGGGAGAAGGCCTTACGACCCGTCGCGCTGCCAGGCATGCACCTGGCAGGGTGGTCACTGTCCGGAACCATGTGCCGAGGTCGACATCCGTGCCTGACATCGACGGAGGCGGACATCGTGGGTCAAGAGTGGACTCAGTGGACGCAGATCACGGGGGAGTGACGACAAACACCATGGTCACAGCTATCGATGCGAAAATGGGATGATGGTCGCTATGAAGGGACGCGTCCTGGTCGTCGACGACGACACCGCACTGGCAGAGATGCTCGGCATCGTGCTGCGCGGAGAAGGTTTTGAGCCGTCGTTCGTGGCCGACGGTGACAAGGCCCTCGCCGCCTTCCGCGAGACCAAGCCCGACCTGGTTCTCCTCGACCTCATGCTCCCCGGACGGGACGGCATCGACGTATGCCGCCAGATCCGGGCGGAGTCAGGGGTCCCCATCGTCATGCTCACCGCGAAGAGCGACACGGTCGACGTCGTCGTGGGCCTCGAGTCCGGCGCCGACGACTACGTCATCAAGCCGTTCAAGCCCAAGGAGCTCGTCGCCCGGGTGCGCGCCCGGCTGCGCAGGGCCGAAGAGCCCACCCCCGAGCAACTCACCATCGGCGACCTCCTCATCGATGTCGCCGGCCACTCGGTGAAGCGGGACGGCCAGCCCATCGCGCTGACCCCCCTCGAGTTCGACCTGCTGGTCGCGCTCGCCCGCAAGCCCTGGCAGGTCTTCACCCGCGAGGTGCTGCTCGAGCAGGTCTGGGGCTACCGGCACGCCGCCGATACCCGCCTGGTCAACGTGCACGTCCAGCGCCTGCGCTCCAAGGTCGAGCGGGACCCGGAACGCCCCGAGATCGTGGTGACCGTCCGCGGCGTCGGCTACAAGGCCGGGCCGGGCTGACGTGGCGACGGCGTACGAACGTGAGCGGATGGAGAGCCGGCACGCGGACCCCCTGACGGGCCTGCTGCCGGTGCTCCGCTCGTTCGTGCGCTGGGCCCGGCGGCCACCGCAGCCCGCCGTACGGCTCTGGCGCCGCAACATCCAGTTGCGTGTGGTCGCCACCACCCTGCTGATGTCCCTCGGTGTCGTCCTGCTCCTGGGCATCGTCGTCATCGGGCAGGTCAAGAACGGACTGCTCGACGCCAAGCGGCAGACCGCCCAGAGCCAGGCCGTCGGCGGCTTCGCCGTCGCCAAGGAGACCGCCCGCAACGTCACCGGCAACAGCGACACCGGCGAGGGATCCGACGGACGCAGCCAGACCGACACCGCGACCTGGCTCAACAACCTCGTCGAAGGGCTCGCCAGCAGCGGACAGGGCGTCTACTCCGTCGTCGCGCTCAGCTCCGACGCGCAGCAACAGCCCTACAGCTACCAGGTCGACAGCCCCGGCACCCATGCCCCACGCGGCTCCGGTGGCGTCCGGCCCGAGGAGAGCGTGCCCGCGGACCTGCGCAAGGCACTCGACGAGGAGTCCAACGTCTTCGAGCGCTACACCTCGATGAAGAGCGACAGCGTTCCGAGCGGCGAACCGGCCCTCATCGTCGGCCAGCGCCTCAGCGACCCCAACGGCAAGCCCTTCCAGCTGTACTACCTCTTCCCCTTCGACCAGGAGGAGAAGACACTCGGCCTGGTCAAGGGCACCCTGGCCACCGCTGGGATCTTCGTCGTCGTCCTGCTCGGCGCCATCGCCTGGCTCGTCGTGCGCCAGGTCGTCACCCCCGTCCGCATGGCCGCGCAGATCTCCGAGCGGCTCGCCACCGGGCACCTGCAGGAACGCATGAAGGTGACCGGTGAGGACGACATCGCCCGCCTCGGCGAGTCCTTCAACAAGATGGCACACACCCTCCAGGTCAAGATCCAGCAGCTGGAGGATCTGTCGCGGATGCAACGCCGCTTCGTCTCCGACGTCTCCCACGAACTGCGCACCCCGCTGACCACCGTCCGTATGGCCGCCGACGTCATCCACGAGGCCCGCGAGGACTTCGACCCCGCCACCGCCCGCTCCGCCGAACTGCTGCAGAACCAGCTCGACCGCTTCGAGTCCATGCTCTCCGACCTCCTGGAGATCAGCCGCTTCGACGCGGGAGCCGCCGCACTGGAGGCCGAGCCCATAGACCTGCGCGACGTCATACGGCGTGTCGTCGACGGCGCCGAGCCGATCGCCGAACGCAAGGGCAGCCGCATCGTCGTCCACGGCGACGAGCAGCCCGTCACCGTCGAAGCCGACGCCCGCCGTGTCGAACGCGTCCTGCGCAACCTCGTCGTCAACGCCGTGGAGCACGGCGAGGGCCACGACGTCCACATCCGCCTGGCCTCCGCCGCAGGCGCCGTCGCCGTCGCCGTACGCGACTACGGCGTCGGTCTCAAGCCGGGCGAGGCGACCAGGGTCTTCAACCGCTTCTGGCGCGCCGACCCCGCCCGCGCCCGCACCACCGGCGGCACCGGCCTCGGGCTGTCCATCGCCCTGGAGGACGCTCGCCTGCACGGCGGCTGGCTCCAGGCCTGGGGTGAGCCGGGGGGCGGCTCCCAGTTCCGGCTGACCCTGCCCCGTACCGGCGCCGACAGCCTGCGCGGATCACCGATCGCCCTCGAACCCGAGGACTCCCGCCGCAACCGCGACAACGCCACCACGCTCTCCCACCGGGGCATGCCCGCAGGGGCCACCGCGCTCACCGCCGTCACACCCCTCCCGCCCGCGCACCAAGGCCTGCCGTCGCCGCGCTTCGCCGCGCCCGCCATCCCCTCCATGCCGTTCACCCCGCCCCGGCCCCCCGCCGCCGACCCCGCCGCATTGCCGGGCAACGGCGCACGGGTGGTCGGGCACCGCGCCGGCGGCGGCACGGCCACCCATCCCATGACAGCGGAAGCCATGACAGCGGAAGAAGCGCGGGAGGACGACGACTGATGCGCGCGAAGGGGGGCGGCCTCTCCAGGCCGGTCGTCGCCGGCGTGCTCCTGAGCGGACTCCTCCTGCTCACGGGCTGCGCCTCCATGCCCAGCAGCGGCGAGGTGCACAAGGTCGGCGGTGGCAAGCACGCCGACACCGACCCCCAGGTCCGGGTATTCGGCGTCAAACCCCAGGGCGGCGAGACGCCCCGCGACATCGTCAGCGGCTTCCTCGAGGCCACCACCAGCGACGAGGCCGACTACGCCACCGCCAAGCTCTACATGACCAAAGACCTGGGGATGCGCTGGAAACCGGAAAGCGGGATCACCGTCCTCGCCGGCGGTGCCAGCCAGGTGCAGGAACCGGGCACGACGACGGACGGCAAGGACGGCGACAGCACACAGATCACCCTCACCGGTAACAAGGTCGCCACCGTCGACGGGCGGCACGCCTACCGCGCCGAGGCCGGCACCTTCAGCAGCGGCATACGCCTGACCAAGGAGAACGGCGAATGGCGCATCGCCGGTGTCGCCGACGGCCTGGTGCTGAGCGAGGCAGACTTCCAGCGCTTCTACCGCTCCGTCGACACCTTCTATTTCGCCGCCCCAGGTCCGGGCCCCAAGGACGCGACCGCCAGCCACAACGCCCTCGTCGCCGACCCGATCTACCTGCGCAAGCGCATCAACACGCTGAGCAACGCCGTCAACGCCCTGCTCGCCGGGCCCACCGACTGGCTGGAGCCCGTCGTCGTGTCGGCCTTTCCAGGCGGCATCCGGGCCGAAGAGGTCGAGCTCGACGACTCCCAACGCGTGACGGTGAAGCTCAAGGCGTCCCCCGGCGGCGACAGCGCGCGCTGCCGGCGGATGGCCGCCCAGCTGATCCAGACCGTTCAGGGCATGTCGTCCACGCCCGTGCCCTCCGTCGCACTCCAGGGCCCCTCCGGCCGCACCCTGTGCACGCTGCAGCGTGACGACGCCCGCGACTACGCACCCGACAAACTGGTCGGCGACAGCAAGAAGCAGTACTTCGTCGACGCGGACCACCACCTCGTCGGCCTGACCGGCACCGACACCCGGCCCGCCGCCGTGGAGGGCCCCCTCGGCACCGGGACGTTCAAGGTGGGTTCCGCCGCCGTGCGGCGCGACGAAGAGTACGCGGCCGCCCTCACCGACGACGACGCGAGCCTCTATGTGACCGGGCTCAGCACCGACGCCCAACTCGGCCCCGTCGTCGCGCGCAGCGCGGCCGCCGACCCGAAGAACCGGCTCACGACCCCCAGCTGGGACGGCTACGGCGACCTCTGGATCGCCGACCGCGACCCCAACCGGCCGCGGTTGCTCATGCTGCCCGGCGGCGTCGGCAGCCCCGTGCCCGTCGAGGTGCCGGAACTGGGCGACGGGCGGATCGAGTCGCTGCGGGTCGCGGCTGACGGCGTGCGCATCGCGCTACTGGTGCGCGACGGCGACCACACCACGCTGCGGCTCGGACGGATCGAGCGCACCGGCACCACCGCCGACCAGAAGATCACGGTGGCGGAACTGCGCAGCGTCGCGCCGCAACTCGAGGACGTCATAGCGGCGTCCTGGGCCGGGTTCAGCCGGCTGGTCGTCGTGGGACGCGAAGCCGGGGGAGTGCCGCAGATCCAGTATGTGGACGCGGACGGTTCCGGTACGTCCTCGTCGAGCCTGCCGGGCATCAGCGGGGTGGTGTCGGTGGCGGCCTCGGAGCGCCAGGACGCACCGCTGCTCGCGGAGCTCGGCGACGGCGTCTTCCGGTTGCCGCCCGACTCGAACTGGAAGGAAGTCGCCCCCAAGGCCAGCTCACCCGTCTACCCGGGCTGACCGCCGTCCATCCGGGCCGACTGCCGACCGCCGACCTTCACCCGGTTTCTGACCGTCACCCGGGTCGACCGGCTTCCGGTTTTCCGGCTGACCCGTTTCCACGGAGCGGGGCGGCGGGCGCGGGGCGGGCGAAGTTATCCACAGGCTGGGGACGAGGTTGGTACTCCTCGCCCGCGCCCGGCATCGTTGAGTCATGCGGGGAACCGGAGGAGTACGGGCGTCGCGGGGCCGGCGGGTCCTCCGTGGCGGCCGGGCGATGCGGTCATGGTGGCGGGAGATGTCGGGGCTGCTGCTACCTGCCGACTGCGCGGGGTGCGGCGCGCCGCGGACCGTGCTGTGCGAGGAGTGCGGTGCCGCACTGCACGAGCCGGGCGCGCGGGAGGTCCGTCCCGACGTGCCTCCCGCTGGGCTGCCCACGGTGTGGGCGGCGACCGTATACGCCGACCAGCCGCGGGCCGTGCTGCTGGCGCACAAGGAACGCGGCGCGCTGGGCCTGGCCCGCCCGTTGGGCGAGGCCCTGGCGGGCGCGATCTACGCGGCGGTGCGGGGAGGGGGTGGGGGTGGGGCCCCCGAGACGCGGCGCCATGAAGACGCCGTCACCCTCACCCCGCCCCCCGGCCGGGCGCCCACCGGCACCCCTCCCCTTCTCTCACCGTTCCTCCTCGTCCCCGTCCCCTCCTCCCGCCGGGCGGTGGCCGCCCGGGGCCACGACGCGACGCGCCGCCTCGCCCTCGCCGCCGCCACGGACCTGAGGCGCGACGGGCTGTCCGTACGGGTGGCCGCCGTGCTGCGCCAGCGGCGCGTCGTCGCCGACCAGTCCGCCCTCGGCGCCCGCGACAGACCCGCGAACCTCTCCGGCGCCCTGACCGCCGTGCGCGGCGCCGGTCGCATCCTGGGCACCGCCCCGGTCGTGCTGGTGGACGACCTGATCACTACGGGCACCACGCTCGCCACCGCGGCCCGCGCGCTCCAGGACGCCGGAGGCCGGGTACTGGCCGCGGCGGTGGTGGGTGGCCCGGTGCCGCCGCGGCCTACCGCGGGTGGAAGGTGACCCGCCGAACGGTCGGACGGCTCCGGAAACGAAGCGGAACACCAAGGTCGGGACCTGTCTCGCAGGGGGCGCGACGGGTAGCCGCTCCGAAGGGGGGCAGAGCGCTTCCGGGGGTGCCGACCCCGGGTCCGCGGGTCTATGTTCGGTGGTGAGGGGCGGCGGCGCCTGCGTCGGCCGCCGTTTCACGGACCGCGGGACGTGGTTCACCCGGGGTTCGGTGGGTGAAGATCTGTTCCGCGGGGGAGGAGGAGGTGAGAGTCGCGGCTTCGCCGCCCGGAAGCCTCCGAGCGCGGAGCGGCAACGAACGTCGACGCCGGGCGGGCCTGGTGCCCGCCGGCCTCAGCGCAAGGGATCGCCCCGGTCGGACCGGCGCGATCCGGGAACGGAGTTCTGCGTGGACATCGTCGTCAAGGGCCGTAAGACCGAGGTGCCCGAGCGGTTCCGGAAGCACGTGAACGAGAAGCTGGAGAGGATCCAGAAACTCGACGGCAAGGTGATGAGCCTCGAGGTCGAGGTGTCCAAGGAACTGAACCCCCGGCAGGCAGACCGTTCCGACCGGGTGGAGATCACGCTGCGCACCCGCGGCCCGGTGATCCGGGCCGAGGCCGCCGCGACCGACCCGTACGCGGCGCTCGACGTCGCGGTCAACAAACTCGAGGCGCGCCTGCGCAAGGCGGCCGACAAGCGCCGGGTGCATCGCGGCGGCAGCCGCGCGCCCATGAGCGTGGCGGAGGCGACGGCCGGGCTGGCCACGACCGAGTTCAACGGCACCCCGACCAGCGGGGAGACGTCCACAGGGGTGCCCACCACCAAGATCGGCGGTCGTCTCGAGGTCCAGGGTGAAGGCCCCCTGGTGGTTCGCGAGAAGACGCACGCGGCAGCACCGATGACGCTTGACCAGGCCCTCTACGAGATGGAACTGATCGGGCACGATTTCTACCTGTTCATCGACTCCGACACCGAGCAACCGAGTGTCGTCTACCGGCGGCACGGCTACGACTACGGCGTCATCCACCTCAAGGCGGACCCCTCCGTCGAGGACGCGCCGGCCGGCGCGGGTGGAGCACTGCGCCGGTGAACTAGGAGTCAGCGGCGACGCTCCCGGGCGGGAAACGAGCAGCGCCTGGGGGCGTCGCCGTGCCTGGGCATGGAATCATGGCCGGGCAGCCAATGCGCGGGCGGCAGCGCCCGGTTGGCCTGGCACGCAGAGTGCGACTACCACGGGCGCCGGCCCGAGGGGGAGGAACCGATGGCGGACAGCTTCGAGCCCGGGCCGGCCAGTGGCGCGGAGTCCGGTACGGGCGCCGCGGCGGGCACACATGTCGTCGGCGCGTCGCGCGAGGAGCCGATCCGGGTGCTCGTGGTGGACGACCACGCGCTGTTCCGCCGGGGTCTGGAGATCGTGCTCGCGCAGGAGGAGGACATCCAGGTCGTCGGGGAGGCGGGGGACGGCGCGGAAGCGACGGAGAAGGCCGCGGACCTCCTGCCGGACATCGTGCTGATGGACGTGCGGATGCCCAGACGGGGCGGTATCGAGGCCTGCACCTCCATCAAGGAGGTGGCCCCCAGCGCGAAGATCATCATGCTGACGATGAGCGATGAGGAGGCGGACCTCTACGAGGCGATCAAGGCCGGGGCGACCGGCTATCTCCTCAAGGAGATCTCCACGGACGAGGTGGCCACCGCGATCCGCGCCGTGGCCGACGGCCAGTCGCAGATCAGCCCGTCGATGGCGTCGAAGCTGCTCACCGAGTTCAAGTCGATGATCCAGCGCACGGACGAGCGCCGGCTCGTGCCCGCCCCGCGGCTGACGGACCGTGAGCTGGAGGTGCTGAAACTGGTCGCCACCGGCATGAACAACCGGGACATCGCCAAGGAGCTTTTCATCAGCGAGAACACGGTGAAGAACCACGTGCGCAACATCCTGGAGAAGCTGCAACTGCACTCGAGGATGGAAGCCGTGGTGTACGCGATGCGGGAGAAGATCCTCGAGATCCGTTGAACCGGTCGAGTCGGCGCGGTTGCGGGCTTGGACGGAGCCGACCGGGTCGATTCCTCCCGTCAGGACGCGGCGACGGCTTCGGCCAGGGCCGCGGCGAGCCTGGGGTCGGCGAGCCGTTCGACGCGGACCTCCTCGCAGCCGACCCATGCGGCGGCCTCGCGCAGCGCCTGGGCCATGGGTTCGACGGCGCGCGCCGACTCCAGTGAGACCTGACGGGCGATCAGGGTGCTTCCCTCGCGGGCCGGGTCGGCGCGGCCGACCAGCCGACCGCCGGACAGCAGCGGCATCGCGAAGTAGCCGTGCACGCGCCGCGGCTTGGGGACGTACGCCTCCAGACGGTGGGTGAAGCCGAAGATGCGCTCGGTGCGGGGCCGGTCCCAGATCAGGGAGTCGAAGGGGGAGAGCAGGGTGGTGCGGTGGCGGCCGCCGCGGGAGGCGTCGGCCAGGGCGGCGGGGTCGCCCCAGGCGGGCTTGCCGCCCCAGCCCTCGACCTGGACGGGGACGAGTCCGGTGTCGGCGATGACCGAGTCGACCTGCTCGCCCTTGAGCCGGTGGTAGTCGGCGAGGTCGGCCCGGGTGGCGACGCCCAGTGCGGCGCCGGCCTGGGCGACCAGGCGGCGCAGGCATTCCGCGTCGTCGATGTCGTCGTGGAAGAGGGCGTCGGGGACGGCCCGCTCGGCGAGGTCGTAGACGCGCTTCCAGCCGCGCCGCTGGGTGCAGACGACCTCGCCGGTGTCGAGCAGCCACTCCACCGCGATCTTGGTCTCGGACCAGTCCCACCAGGGGCCGCCGTTCTTGGCGCCGCCGAGTTCGGTCGAGGTCAGCGGTCCGTCGCTCCTGAGGCGGTCGAGGACGGCGGCGGTGGAGCGGTCGGCGTCCTGCAGCACGTGCCAGCGGTGGCCGCGGGCCCGTCGGGCGCGGCGGCGGAAGGCGAAGTGCGGCCATTCCTCGATGGGGAGGATGCAGGCGGCGTGCGACCAGTACTCGAAGGCGTGGTTCTCCGTCCAGTACGCGGTCTCGACCGCGGCGCGGCCGACGGCGCCGAGGCGGGCGTACGGGATGAGCTCGTGGGAGCGGGCGAGCACGGAGATGGTGTCGAGTTGCACCGCGCCCAGCCGCCGCAGGATGCCGCGGACGCCGCCGCGTCGGTCGGGGGCGCCGAGGAAACCCTGGGCGCGCAGGGCGGTCCGGCGGGCGTCGTCGGCGGACAGGGCCACGGGCGTCGTCATGGGCCCACCCTAGAAGGCGCCACCGACAGTCCGGTCGGTGCCGGTCCCGCGGTCGCCGTCGCGGTCCGGGCGGGCCCGCGGCGGGGGCCGCGGAACCGGTCAGCCGCCCTGGTGGGGGAGGTAGACCGCGCCGCCGGTCAGGCCGAGGTCGGAGGGGAGCAGGGAGCCGGTCCACGCGTCCCGGCGGGTGCCCTGGTGGACGATCTTGCCGCGCATGGTGCCCTCCATCCGGAATCCGGCCTTGAGGGCCACCGCCCGGGAGCCGGTGTTTCCGGCCTCGGCGCACCACTCCAGGCGCTCCACGCCGAGCTCCTCGAAAGCCCAGCGGGCGACGGCGCCGGCGGCTTCGGCGGTGAGGCCGCGGCCGCGCTGCTCCTTGGCGGTCCAGTAGCCGAGCTCGGCCTGCCGTTCGGCGGTGTTCAGCAGGCTCAGCCGCACCAGCCCCATGGCTCCGACCAGGTGTCCCTCTCCGCGCGTGGTGACGGCGAAGTTGTAGAGGGTGTCCAAGCGCCAGCCGTCGGGGCAGGTCCGGGTGACGAACTCGTGCGCGTGCTCGCGGGTGTAAGGGGACGGCACCGTTGTCCAGCGGGGGATCTCCGGGTCCTGGCAGGCGGCGTGGACGGCCTCGGTGTCGTCCGGACCGAAGGGGCGCAGGACGAGGCGGTCGGTGGTGAGGGTCATCGGCTCCATGGGGCGGAGTATCCCGGAGCGGGGGTGCGGTCTCGACCGGAAAAGACGGGATCGGGGCCGTGATCGACGAAGAGAACCGCCCGGCTTGGCGACGGACCTCCCGGCCCGCTGGTGTCCTCGCTTACGATGGCCGTTGCAGCGGGGTGTGACCTGCTGTGCCAGCGCGCGAAACCGTGCCAGGCCCGACCGGCAAGGAGCCAGCCTACGTGTCCGTCCTCAACAAGATCCTGCGTGCAGGCGAAGGCAAGATCCTGCGCAAGCTGCACCGCATCGCGGACCAGGTCAATTCCATTGAAGAGGACTTCGTCGATCTGACGGATGCCGAGCTGCGGGCCCTCACGGACGAGTACAAGGAGCGCTACGCCGACGGCGAGAGCCTGGACGACCTGCTCCCCGAGGCGTTCGCCACCGTCCGCGAGGCAGCCAAGCGCGTCCTGGGTCAGCGGCACTACGACGTCCAGATCATGGGTGGTGCGGCGCTGCACCTCGGTTATGTCGCCGAGATGCGCACC
Organism: Streptomyces sp. ME19-03-3; assembly: GCA_033793685.1. Taxonomy (GTDB): domain Bacteria; phylum Actinomycetota; class Actinomycetes; order Streptomycetales; family Streptomycetaceae; genus Actinacidiphila. The sequence goes on from JARAXD010000011.1 coordinate 14,578, forward strand.
GGTGAGGGCAAGACCCTGGTCGGCACGCTGCCGACGTATCTGAACGCGCTGTCCGGCAAGGGTGTGCACCTGATCACCACCAACGACTACCTCGCCGAGCGCGACTCGGAGTGGATGGGCCGGGTGCACCGCTTCCTGGGCCTGCAGGTGGGCTGCATCCTGGCGAACATGACCCCGGCACAGCGCCGCGAGCAGTACGCCTGCGACATCACCTACGGCACCAACAACGAGTTCGGTTTCGACTACCTGCGCGACAACATGGCGTGGTCGAAGGACGAACTGGTACAGCGCGGTCACAACTTCGCGGTCGTGGACGAGGTGGACTCGATCCTCATCGACGAGGCCCGCACCCCGCTGATCATCTCCGGTCCCGCAGACCAGGCCACGAAGTGGTACTCGGACTTCGCCCGGCTGGTGACCCGCCTGAAGGCGGGCGAGGCCGGCAGCATGGGCAAGCCGGAGACCGGTGACTACGACTTCGACGAGAAGAAGCGCACGGTCGCCATCCACGAGGCCGGTGTGTCCAAGGTCGAGGACTGGCTGGGCATCGACAACCTCTACGAGTCGGTGAACACTCCGCTGGTGGGCTACCTGAACAACGCCATCAAGGCCAAGGAGCTCTACAAGAAGGACAAGGACTACGTCGTCATGGACGGCGAAGTCATGATCGTCGACGAGCACACGGGCCGCATCCTGGCCGGCCGCCGCTACAACGAGGGCATGCACCAGGCGATCGAGGCGAAGGAGGGGGTGGACATCAAGGACGAGAACCAGACGCTCGCCACGATCACCCTCCAGAACTTCTTCCGCCTGTACTCCAAGCTCTCGGGCATGACCGGTACGGCGATGACCGAGGCCGCGGAGTTCCACCAGATCTACAAGCTCGGCGTGGTCCCGATCCCGACCAACCGCAGCGTGCAGCGCAACGACCGGGCGGACCTGATCTACCGCACCGAGGAGGCGAAGTTCGCGGCGGTCGTCGAGGACATCGTCGAGAAGCACGAGAAGGGCCAGCCGGTCCTGGTCGGCACCACCTCGGTCGAGAAGTCCGAGTACCTGTCGCAGCAGCTGAACAAGCGCGGTGTCCCGCACGAGGTGCTGAACGCCAAGCACCACGAGCGCGAGGCGCAGATCGTCGCGCAGGCCGGCCGCAAGGGCGCCGTGACGGTGGCCACGAACATGGCCGGCCGCGGTACGGACATCAAGCTGGGCGGCAACCCGGACGACCTGGCCGAGGCGGAGCTGCGGCAGCGCGGCCTGGACCCGGTGGAGCACGTCGAGGAGTGGGCGGCGGCCCTGCCGGAGGCGCTGGAGCGCGCCGAGGCGGCGGTCAAGGCCGAGTTCGAGGAGGTCAAGGAGCTCGGCGGCCTCTACGTGCTGGGCACCGAGCGCCACGAGTCGCGGCGCATCGACAACCAGCTGCGCGGCCGGTCCGGCCGTCAGGGTGACCCGGGCGAGTCCCGCTTCTACCTCTCCCTCGGTGACGACCTGATGCGCCTGTTCAAGGCGCAGATGGTGGAGCGCGTGATGGCGATGGCCAACGTGCCCGACGACGTGCCGATCGAGAACAAGATGGTGACGCGTGCCATCGCCTCCGCGCAGTCACAGGTCGAGCAGCAGAACTTCGAGATCCGCAAGAACGTCCTGAAGTACGACGAGGTGCTCAACCGGCAGCGCGAGGTCATCTACGGCGAGCGCCGCCGCGTCCTGGAGGGCGAGGACCTGCACGAGCAGGTGCGGCACTTCATGGACGACACGATCGACGACTACATCGCGATCGAGACGGCCGAGGGCTTCGCCGAGGACTGGGACCTGGACCGGCTGTGGGGGGCCTTCAAGCAGCTCTACCCGGTCACGGTGACCGTGGACGACCTGGAGGATGCCGCGGGCGACCGCGCGGGCATCACCGCGGACTTCATCGCCGAGATGGTCAAGGACGACATCCACGAGCAGTACGACGCGCGTGAGCAGCAGCTCGGCGCGGAGATCATGCGCGAGCTGGAGCGGCGCGTGGTGCTGTCGGTGCTGGACCGCAAGTGGCGCGAGCACCTGTACGAGATGGACTACCTGCAGGAGGGCATCGGCCTGCGGGCGATGGCGCAGCGCGACCCGCTGGTGGAGTACCAGCGCGAGGGCTACGACATGTTCAAGGCCATGATGGACGGCATCAAGGAGGAGTCCGTCGGCTACCTGTTCAACCTGGAGGTCCAGGTCGAGCAGCAGGTCGAGGAGGTTCCGGTGGACGCCGACGCGCCGCAGGACGCCGTCCCGACGCTGGTCAAGCAGGACGCCCGTCCGGAGATCCGGGCCAAGGGCCTGGAGGCGCCGAAGCGGGCCGACCGGCTGCACTTCTCCGCTCCCACGGTGGACGGCGAGGGCGGTGTGGTCGAGGGCGACTTCGAGAGCGACGCGGGCCCGGAGTCGGACGGTATGACGCGTGCGGAGCGCCGCCGCGCTGCCAAGGGCGGCCGGCGCCGCAAGAAGTAGCGCTCGGGCGTCACCGGGGCCGGACTCCTGACGGGGTCCGGCCCCGGCGTGTGTCCGGGGCGGGCCGCGGTGCGGTCAGCGCGCCTCGACCTCGGTGCAGCGCCAGCCGGCACCGCTGCCCGCGCGTCCCGGTCCCGTGCGACCGGGCGGCGGGGCGTCGCGGCCCGTGCGCTCCAGCCGGAAGGCGAGGGCCCGTACGACCTGCGGCGTGAGCAGGACGACGGCGCTGACCTCGACGGCGGTGCCGTCCAGGACCGGGCACACGCGCGGCGGCTTGAGCAGTCGCGGCAGGTGGCCGCGGGAGACGTAGCGCCAGTCGGCGCGGGCTCCCGCCAGGTCCCAGAGCCGGTCGTAGGCCTCGGGCCGCATCCGGCCGGCGAGGCTGGTGATGGGCCGCCGCGCGGTGAGGACCTCCAGCAGCCGCCCGGCGAACCAGACGTGCGGCGGCAGGGCGGTGACGTGCCGTGTGGAGGAGGGCGCGGACGCGGGCATGGGCGCGAGGACAGGCATGGTGTGGACCCCCGTGGTCTACCGACTGGTAACCGGGTTCTACGGGGGCGGGGGCGGCTGCGGGAAACCGGGCCGGCGGTGTCCGGGAGGCGGTGCGCGATTCACCTATCAGGGGTGTGCCGCCCGTATGCTGACGCCATGCGCGTCTACATCCCCACGACCCTCCCCGGCCTGGCCGAGGCGCACAAGGCGGGCGAGCTGGGCCCGGCTCCGCTCGACGCCTTCGCCGTCACCCCGAGCCTGCGCGAGTGGTACGTCTCCGACGACATCGAGGAACTGGAGTACGCCGCGCTGACCCGCGCCGCCCAGGCCTCCCTGCGCATGCTGGCCGTCACCCCGGACGCGCCCAGGCGACGCGTGGTGGTCGCGGTGGACGTCGCCGACGGAGCCGTGGCCTTCGACCCCGACCGCGGCCTGGACCCCTCCGCGCTGGGCGCGGTGCGCCTGGCCGCACCCGTGCCGATGACGAGGGCGGCCGCCGTCCACGCGGACGCCGGCGAGGCCGAGCGGGATGTGGCGGCGGCCGCCGAAGCCCTCGGGGCGGCGGACGCGGGCGACGACGACGCCCGTTTCGCCGTCGACGGCGCCGAGGACCACGAGCTGCTCTGGTTCGCCACCCAGGAGATCCCCTCGCTCATCGCGTGAGGTGACCGCGCGGACACGCTGCGCGCGGATTTGACCTGGGCACTTGCCTTGAGGACGTGGGGTCTGGGTACGGTTTCGGTTGTGAACGCGCATCTCGTGTGGGACTGGAACGGCACGCTGCTCCATGACATCGACGCGGTGCTGGAGGCGACCAACGCCTCCTTCGCCGAGATCGGGCTGCCGCGGATCACGCTCAAGCGCTACCGCGAGCTGTACTGCGTGCCGGTCCCCCTGTTCTACGAACGGCTCATGGGGCGACTGCCGACCGACGAGGAGTGGGAGGTGATGGACGACATCTTCCATCGCCACTACTGGACCCTCGCCGGGACGTGCGGGCTCGCCGAGGGGGCGGCCGAGATCCTGGCGCGGCGCCGCTACGAGGGGCTGACGCAGTCCCTGTGCTCCCTGGCGCCCCACGATCGGCTGATACCGATCCTGCGCACGCACGGTATCGAGAACCACTTCCTGCGGGTGGACGGCCGTACCGAGGGCACCCACAGCGGCAAGTCCGAGCAGATGGCACGGCACGTCGCCGCGATGGAGGGCGTCGCGGCGGACCGCATCGTGGTCATCGGCGACGCGGTCGACGACGCGGTCGCCGCGCGCCACGTCGGGGCCATGGCGGTGCTCTACACCGGCGGCTCGCACAGCCGGGCCAGCCTGGAGACCGCGGGGGTGCCCGTGGTGGACACCCTGGAGGAGGCCGTGGAGACCGCGGAGGCCCTGGTGGCCTGACCGGACTGACGGGACCGACCGGACCGACCGGAACGGTCAAGGACCAGACCAAGCGGACTTTCCACCCCCGGCTAAGCGCACTGGCCGGCCGCCGGCAGCGACGATGACGAAGCCTTCGTTGCGGAATCAGCTCGACCGACCCGGACCGGACCTGACCGACCCCGACCCGGAGCGGACCTGACGGACCGGACCTGACCGACCCCGACCCGGACCGGACCTGACGGACCGGACCTGACCGACCCCGACCCGGACCGGACCTGACGGACCGGACCTGACCGACCCCGACCCCGACCCGGACCGGACCTGACGGACCGGACCTGACCGACCCCGACCCCGACCCGGACCTGACCGACCTGACCGACCGGACCCGGCCCGCCGGTGCGCCGGTTCACCCTCGGCCGGAGCCCGCCGCCCGGGTCCCCGCCGGGGACCCGGGCACCGGCCGTCAGGTCACCGGAGCCTTGGAGCGCAGCACTGTGAGGAACGCGCGCATCCACGCGGGGTGGTCCGGCCAGGCCCGCGCGGAGACCACGACGCCGTCGACGACGGCCTCGGAGTCCTGGAAGCTCGCGCCGGCCGTCTCCATGTCCATCTCCAGCGCCGGGTAGGCGGTGACGCGGCGCCCGCTCAGGGCGCCCACGGCTGCCGTCAGCAGAGGCCCGTGGCAGATCTGCGCGACGGGCTTGTCGGCGTCGAAGAACGCCTTGAGGACCTTGCGCAGCTCCGGGTCGTTGCGCAGGTACTCCGGAGCCCGCCCGCCCGGGACGACCACGGCCGCGTACTCGCCGGGGTCGACGTCCGCGAAGGACAGGTCCGCGGGCCAGGTGTACCCGGGCTTCTCGGTGTAGGTGTCGAAGCCCTCCTCGAAGTCGTGGACGACGAACCTGAGCTTCTTGCGGCTGGGGGCCGCGATGTGCACCTCGTACCCCTCTTCGAGGAGTCGTTGGTACGGGTACATGACTTCCAGCGATTCCGCCGCGTCGCCGGTCACGATCAGGATCTTGGTGGCCATGGCTGGGTGTCCCGCCTCTCGCCGTCTGCTGCCCGTGTGCCGTCTGCTGCCCCTCGCCGGCGGTGACGTTCCGCGCCGGTGCACGGCCGTCCCGTGTACCGGTCGTGTGAACGTCCCGTTGCGTCTGCGCGATGCTCCCCTCCTCAACCTGCACCCACCCGGCCGGACTGTCCAGTTCGTCAAAGAATGGTTCGTGGTTTTGTACACATAGAGCCCCTGACAGCTCCCCCGGGCGTAGCGATAGCCTTACAGCGTGATCAGCGCTGATCCATCGATCACCATCACCTACGTCACGCAATGACGCGCGACAGGAGCATGAGGACATGCAGACCAAGCTGGACGAAGCAAAAGCCGAGTTGCTCGCGAGGGCGGCCCGGGTAGCTGAGAACAGCCCGGCGGGGGGACCACCTGGCCAGGGCCTCGAGAGGGAGGCGCTGGAAGCCTTCCTCCAGCGCTACTACCTGCACAGCGCCCCGGAGGACCTGCTCGACCGCGACCCGGTGGACGTCTTCGGCGCCGCCGCGTCCCACTACCGTCTCGCCGAGGTGCGCCCCCAGGGCACGGCCAACGTCCGCGTGCACACGCCCACGGTGGAGGAGAACGGCTGGACGTGCAGCCACACGGTCGTCGAGGTGGTCACCGACGACATGCCGTTCCTGGTCGATTCCGTCACCAATGAGCTGTCCCGCCAGGACCGCGCCATTCACGTCGTCGTCCACCCGCTGATGCTGGTGCGCCGCGACGTGACCGGCAAGCTGCTGGAGGTGCTGGACGCGGCGCCCGGCGACGCCGCCGGCCTGCCGCACGACGTGCTCACCGAGTCCTGGATCCATGTCGAGGTCGACCGTGAGACCGACCGGGAGGACCTGAAGCAGATCAGCGCCGACCTGCGCCGGGTCCTCTCCGACGTCCGCGAGACGGTCGAGGACTGGCAGAAGATGCGCGACGCCGCGCTGCGCATCGCCGACGAGCTGGCCGCGACCCCGCCCCCGCTGCCCGAGCAGGAGGTCGGCGAGGCATGGGAGCTGCTGCGCTGGCTGTCCGAGGACCACTTCACCTTCCTCGGCTACCGCGAGTACGCGCTGACCACGGAGACCACCCCCGAGGGCGAGGAGGACGTGCTCACCGCCGTCCCCGGCACCGGGCTCGGCATCCTGCGCTCCGACCCGCGGCACCGCGTGGCGGAGTCCGACAGCGGCCACGCGGTCTCGCCGTCCTTCAACCGGCTGCCCGCGGACGCCCGCAAGAAGGCCCGCGAGCACAAGCTGCTGATCCTCACCAAGGCCAACAGCCGCGCCACCGTGCACCGCCCCTCCTACCTCGACTACATCGGGGTGAAGAAGTTCGACGCCGACGGCAACGTCGTCGGTGAGCGCCGCTTCCTCGGCCTGTTCTCCTCGGCCGCCTACACCGAGTCGGTCCGCCGCATGCCGGTGATCCGGCGCAAGGTGCAGGAGGTGCTGGACGGCGCGGGCTTCTCCCCGGACAGCCACGACGGCCGCGACCTGCTGCAGATCCTGGAGACCTATCCGCGCGACGAGCTCTTCCAGACCGGGCCGGACGAGCTGCGCGAGATCGTCACCAGCGTGCTCTACCTGCAGGAGCGCCGCCGGCTGCGGCTGTTCCTGCGCCAGGACGAGTACGGCCGGTACTTCTCGGCTCTGGTCTACCTGCCCCGCGACCGGTACACCACGGGCGTGCGGCTGCGGCTGACCGACATCCTCAAGGAGGAGCTGAACGGGGTCACCGCCGACTTCACCGCCTGGAACACCGAGTCGGTGCTCTCCCGGCTGCACTTCGTGGTCCGGGTCGCGTCCGGCACCGCTCTGCCGCGGTTGACCGAGCGCGACGTCGAGCGGATCGAGAACCGGCTCGCCGACGCCGCCCGGTCCTGGGCGGACGGCTTCGCGGAGGCGCTGACCGCCGAGTGCGGCGAGGAGCGCGCGGCCGAGCTGACCCGCCGCTACGCGCACGCCTTCCCCGACGGCTACCGGGCCGACTTCACGCCGCGCGCGGCCGTCGCGGACCTGCAGCACCTGGAGCGGCTGGGCGCCGAGGACTTCTGCCTGAGCCTGTACGAACCGGTCGGCGCGGCCCCCGACGAGCGCCGATTCAAGATCTACCGCACCGGCGCCCCCGTCTCCCTGTCCGCGGTGCTGCCCGTGCTGCAGCGGCTGGGCGTCGAGGTCATCGACGAGCGCCCGTACGAGATGCGTCGCGCCGACGGCACCCGCGCCTGGGTCTACGACTTCGGGCTGCGCATCGACCCCTCGCTGGGCGACCTCGGGGACGACGCCCGTGAGCGCTTCCAGGAAGCCTTCAGCGCGACCTGGACCGGGCAGGCCGAGAACGACGGTTTCAACTCCCTGGTGCTGCGCGCCGGCCTGACGTGGCGTCAGGCCATGGTCCTGCGGGCGTACGCCAAGTACCTGCGGCAGGCCGGCACGGCCTTCTCCCAGGACTACATGGAGGACACCCTCCGCAACAACGTCCACACCACCCGGCTGCTGGTCAACCTCTTCCAGGCCCGGCTCTCCCCGGACCACCAGCGGGCCGGCAGCGAGCTGACCGACGCCCTGCTGGAGGAGGTGGACGCCGCCCTGGAGCAGGTCGCCAGCCTGGACGAGGACCGCATCCTGCGCTCCTTCCTGACCCTCATCAAGGCCACGCTGCGCACCAACTACTTCCAGCGCGCCGACGGCGGCAAGCCGCACTCCTACGTGTCGATGAAGTTCGACCCGCGGGAGATCCCGGACCTGCCCGCGCCGCGCCCGGCGTTCGAGATCTGGGTGTACTCGCCGCGCCTGGAGGGCGTGCACCTGCGCTTCGGCAAGGTCGCCCGCGGCGGCCTGCGCTGGTCCGACCGGCGTGAGGACTTCCGCACCGAGGTGCTCGGTCTGGTCAAGGCGCAGATGGTGAAGAACACGGTCATCGTCCCGGTCGGCGCCAAGGGCGGCTTCGTCGCCAAGCAGCTGCCGGATCCTGCCGCCGACCGCGAGGCGTGGCTGGCCGAGGGCATCGCCTCCTACAAGACCTTCATCTCCGGTCTGCTCGACGTCACCGACAACCTGGTCGGCGGGCAGGTCGTGCCACCGGCCGACGTGGTCCGCCACGACGGCGACGACACCTACCTGGTGGTCGCCGCCGACAAGGGCACCGCGTCCTTCTCGGACATCGCCAACGAGGTCGCCACCTCCTACGGCTTCTGGCTCGGCGACGCCTTCGCCTCCGGCGGCTCGGTCGGCTACGACCACAAGAAGATGGGCATCACCGCCCGCGGGGCATGGGAGTCGGTCAAGCGGCACTTCCGCGAGACGGGCCACGACACCCAGAGCGAGGACTTCACGGTCGTCGGCGTCGGTGACATGTCCGGTGACGTCTTCGGCAACGGCATGCTGCTCAGCGAGCACATCCGGCTGGTCGCCGCCTTCGACCACCGGCACATCTTCATCGACCCGGAGCCGGACGCGGCGACCTCGTACGCCGAGCGCCGCCGGATGTTCGCGCTGCCGCGCTCCTCGTGGGCGGACTACGACTCCAAGCTGATCTCGCACGGCGGCGGGGTCTTCCCCCGCAGCGCCAAGGCGATCACGCTGACCCCGCAGATCCGCAAGGCGCTCGGCATCGAGCAGCCGGTGGCGAAGATGACCCCGGCCGAGCTGATGAAGGCGATCCTCAAGGCTCCGGTGGACCTGCTGTGGAACGGCGGCATCGGCACCTACGTGAAGGCCGCCACCGAGACCCACTCCGACGTCGGCGACAAGGCCAACGACGCGATCCGCGTGGACGGCGGCGAACTGCGCGTCAAGGTCGTCGGAGAGGGCGGCAACCTGGGCCTGACCCAGCTCGGCCGGATCGAGTTCGCCCAGGCCGGTGGGCGGGTCAACACCGACGCCATCGACAACAGCGCCGGCGTCGACGCCTCCGACCACGAGGTCAACATCAAGATCCTGGTCAACGCGGTCGTCGCCGACGGCGACCTGACGGTCAAGCAGCGCAACGCGCTGCTGGCCGAGATGACCGACGAGGTCGGCGACCTGGTGCTGCGCAACAACTACGCGCAGAACGTGGCCCTGGCCAACGGCATGGCCCAGTCCGCCAGCCTGCTCCACGCCCACCAGCGCTACCTGCGCAGGCTGGTCCGCGACGGCAAGCTGGACCGGGCGCTGGAGTTCCTGCCCTCCGACCGGCAGATCCGCGAGCGGCTGAACGCCGGCAGCGGGCTGACCCAGCCGGAGCTGGCGGTGCTGTTCGCCTACACGAAGATCACCGTGGCGGAGGAGCTGCTCCGCACCGGCCTGCCCGACGACCCGTACCTGCGGCAGCTGCTCGACGCGTACTTCCCCAAGGCGCTGCAGGAGCGCTTCAGGACGCAGATCGAGGGGCACGCGCTGCGGCGCGAGCTCGTCACGACGGTGCTGGTCAACGACACCGTCAACACCGGCGGCAGCACCTTCCTGCACCGTTTCAAGGAGGAGACCGGGGCCACCACCGAGGAGATCGTGCGGGCGCACACCGCGGCCCGCGCCATCTTCGGTCTGGGTGCCATCTGGGACGAGGTGGAGGCGCTGGACACGGTCGTCCCGGCCGACGTCCAGACCCGGATCCGGCTGCACTCGCGGCGGCTGGTCGAGCGGGGCACCCGCTGGCTGCTGAACAACCGGCCGCAGCCGCTGGCGATCGCCGAGACCATCGACTTCTTCCGCGAGGGCGTCGCCACGGTCTGGGCGGTGCTGCCGAAGCTGCTGCGCGGCGCGGACCTGGAGTGGTACCAGTCGATCCACGACGAACTGACCGGCGCGGGCGTGCCGGACGAGACGGCGACGCGGGTCGCCGGGCTCTCCTCGGCCTTCCCGACGCTCGACATCGTCGACGTGGCCGACCGGACGGGCAAGGATCCGCTGGCGGTCGCCGAGGTCTACTACGACCTCGCCGACCGGCTGCAGATCGCGCAGCTGCTCGACCGGATCATCGAGCTGCCGCGGGCCGACCGCTGGCACTCCATGGCCCGCGCGTCGATCCGCGAGGACCTCTTCGCGGCGCACGCGGCGCTCACCCAGGACGTGCTGTCCGTCGGCAACGGCTCGTCCACCCCGGAGCAGCGCTACAAGGCCTGGGAGCAGTCGAACAGCGCGCTGATCGGGCGGGCCAGGACGACCCTGGAGGAGATCCAGGGCTCGGAGAGCTTCGACCTGGCGAACCTCTCGGTGGCGATGCGGACGATCCGCTCGCTGCTGCGCGCCCGCCGCTGACCCGTACGACCGGGACAGGGCGACGGCAGGGGCCGGGGAGCACGCTCCCCGGCCCCTGCCGTGTCGCGGCGCTCAGCCGACCCGGTACAACCGCTCCCCGGTGCGCGGCCCCTGGGCGACCTGGACGCCGCCCGGCGGGGCCGGTTCGCCCGGCTCGGTCATCACCCATGTGACGTGGTAGCGGCGGGCGATGTCCAGGCGCCGGTCCATGGGCGTCGCGGGGGAGAGGTAGGCGCGCACGTCGTCGGCGCGGCGTGCGCGGTCCGCCGCCGCGGTCGACGGATCGGGCCAGGCCGGGGACACGAGGAACACGCCGTAGGCCGGCATGACGTGCTGCGGGTCGTACCCGCCGGTCAGCAGGACGTCGCCGACGGAGACGTGCGCCCGCGCCCACTCGTAGCCGGGCCAGCCGTTGAGCCGCTGCAGGTGCAGCGCGGGCGGTACGTAGCGCGCCGGGACGACGGCGCCCGCCTGCGCCAGCAGTCCCGCGCAGGCGGCCACCGCCGCCAGCGGGGCCAGCAGGGTGCGCAGCGGCGTCCACGGTGGGGCCTCGGCGAGTTCCACCGCCAGCGCGAACTGCAGCGGCACCAGCAGCAGCCCGAAGATCCGGCCGAAGGAGTAGGAGCCGCTGAGCCAGCCGTACGTGGCGACGGCGCAGTCCGCGGCGAACATCAGCACCAGCGGGTCGAGGCGGTTCGCCCGCAGCCGCCACAGCAACGCGGGCAGCCCGGCCAGGGCCAGGCCGTACCACTGCCACAGGTCCGCGTACAGCCGCCGGTGGACGTCGTCGACGGTGGGGTCGCCGACCAGCGCGGACAGGCTGAAGTACGGCCACCAGGCGGCGACCGCGAAGGCGACCGCGCCGGTCAGCGCCCACCGGCCGAGGACCCCGGCGGCGACCGGGGCGCGCCGCGTGCCGATGACGATGGCGACCACGCCGATGAGGGCGCCCATGGCGGTGAAGGGGTGCACCAGCAGCACGGTCCCGATGAGCAGCCCCAGCCAGGTGTGCAGCCACGTTCCCGCGGAGCCGCGCCGGGCCGCCCGGGCGGTGATCGCCCACACCCAGAAGGTCACGCCGACGGCGAAGGCACTGGGGTAGGTCAGCCCCCGGATCATCGACTGCAGGCCGAGGAAGCCGCTCCACTCCTTGTGCTGCGGTCCCCACAGCAGGACGAAAGCGGCGAGTGCCAGTACCGGCGCCCAACGCCGCCGGCTCAGCACCCGGGTGAAGGCGCCGACGCCGGTGACGATCAGCGCGAGGTTGACGGGGCCGCACCCCTTGAGCACCTGCCAGCCCGGGACGCCGGTCAGCTTCGACAGCAGCCCCAGCGCCACGGTGTACGGGGTGAAGTAGGGGCTGCCGGTGCCCGGTAGGTCGAGCAGCGGGTTGGCCGGGTGCCGCCAGTCCGCGGCGATCCGCTCGATCGCGGCGGCGTGCTGCCCGAAGTCGGAGGCGATCGGCGACTGCCAGGTGCGGTAGGCCACCACCGCCCAGAAGAGGGTGCCGATGATCAGGTACGGCGACGGCCTGCGGACCTGCCGCAGCTCGTACGCCTGGATCCGCCAGTCCCGCTGGGTCAGCACGCCGGTCACCGCAACCCTCCGGCCGTCGTCGGCTCGTCACCTCGTCCCCTCGATGCTTGATCGCCGCGGGTGGGGCTGCATCCCGGCGGGGCCCGTACGGGGCGTCGCTATGACCGTGCGGTGGCCTGCTGCGGTGGGGTGGCGTTCTTCGGGTGCGTGGGCGGGGGTGCGGGGGTGCGGGATTCGAGGGGCACGACGGGCAGTGGCTCGGTCTCGCCGGGGAAGATCCGCCGTACGACGTGTGCGGCGGGTCGCCGTGGGTGGGGCTGCGTCCCGGCGGGGCCGGTACGGGGCGTCGCTATGGCCGTGCGGTGGCCTCCCGCGGTGGGGTGGCGTCCTCCGGGTGCGTGGGCGGGGGTGCGGGGGTGCGGGATTCGAGGGGCACGACGGGCAGTGGCTCGGTCTCGCCGAGGAAGATCCGCCGTACCACGCGTTCCGCGGCCCGGCCGTCGTCGAAGGCGCAGAAGCGGCGGCGGAACGCGTCCCGCAGCACGGCCGCCTCCGGGCTGTTCCAGGCACCGTCGCGGAAGACCGCGATCAGTTCGTCGTCGCTGGTGGAGACCGCGCCCGGGGTCTCGCCCGGGGCGCCGGACAGCAGGTCGAAGTAGACGCCGCGGCTGGCCCGGTAGACCGGCCAGTCGTCGGCGTGGACGACGATGGGGCGGTCGAGGAGCGCGTAGTCGAACACGATCGACGAGTAGTCGGTGACGAGGGCGTCGGCGGCCAGGCACAGCTGCTCGACCGAGGGGTGCCGGGACACGTCGATGAGCAGACCCTCCTCGTGCAGGGCCTTCAGGCGGGCGTCCTCGCCGTGGAAGTAGTGGACGCGGGTCAGCAGGACGAAGTTCTCGCCCAGTGCCCGGCACACCCGCTCCACGTCCAACCGCGGTACGAAGTCGCGCTGGTAGTCGCGGGTCGTCGGCGCGTACAGGACCGCGGTGCGGCCGGGGGCGATGCCCAGCGCCGCACGGGCGTGGGCCACCTCGGCGGCGCCGGCGGTCAGGAAGACGTCGTTGCGCGGGTAGCCGGTCTCCAGGTGCTGCCAGGAGGAGGGGTAGACGCGCTCCCAGATCTCGCTGGAGTGGGGGTTGGAGGACAGGCTGTAGTCCCAGCGGTCCACCCGTTCCAGCAGCCGGCGGAAACTCATGCCCCGGGCCGAGGCCGGGTAGCGCTGCTGGTCGATGCCCATCTTCTTCAGCGGGGTGCCGTGGTGGGTCTGCAGGTGGACACTGCCGGGCCGCTTGCGGACGTCGTTGGGGAAGTTGACGTTGCTGATCAGGTACGTGGCCCGGGCCATCAGCCGCCAGTAGCGCCGGGTGCGCGGCACCACGTGGTCCACGCCCTCGGGCAGCCGGGCGACGTCGGACTTGCGGACCAGCCACACCCCGTGGACGTGGGGGGCGATCTCGCGGGCCTTGTGGTAGATCGCGGCCGGGTTGCAGAACACCCCGCGGTCCCAGTACGCCGAGTACACCGCGAGGCCCGGGTCGAGCGGCCGCCGCAGGTGGTAGGCGTACAGGACGGCCTTGGCCCGGTCGGCGACCTGCCGGCGCAGCCGCCGTTTGCGCCGGGCCAGCTCCTTGCGGACGCTGCGCCGCAGCTCGCCCAGCCGGGCCGGCGGCCAGCTGCCGCGGGCCAGCCGCCGGTAGTCCGGGGCCTTGTCCGCGGGCGGCACGAACCCCTGCGGCAGGTGGCGGGCGTACCAGCGGGCGGCGAGCCGGAAGAACTCGCCGCGCAGCCGCGGCGGGATGCGGTCGGGGTTGCCGAGGCAGAACAGGAAGTGGCTGACGGCCCGTTCGAACAGCATCGGCCGCAGCGGCGCGAGGTGTTCGCGGCAGGGCTCGTCGAGGAAGTCGAAGAGCCGGGTGTACTGGTCGAGGACGACGAAGTGGTTGCGGCCCGGGCTGCGGGTGCTGGCACCGCTGCGCCGCTGCCGGTACTCCAGCACCGGCCGGGCCAGGCAGGAGATCCGCTCGGCGCTGAGCATCGTGACGTAGGAGACGAGGGCGTCCTCGTAGATGCCGTCGCTGAAGGAGAACCCGTGCTCCCGGTAGAAGGCGCGGCGGTAGACGCGGTTGGAGGTCATCGCGAACAGCCGCAGGAACTCCGGTCGTTCGGTGATCCGGAAGACGTCGGTGCCGGCCGAGGCGAGCAGGTCCCCGAAGACGCTCTTCTCGGCCGTCCCCCACCAGTAGGTGCGCACATGGTCGAAGTAGAGGATGTCCGGGTCGCCGTCCTGCTTCAGGCGCTCGGCGACCGCCTCCAGGGAGCCGGCGGCGAGGGTGTCGTCGCCGTCGAGGAACAGCAGGTAGTCGCCGGTGGCCCGTTCGGCGCCGGTGTTGCGGGCCCGCCCGACACCCTGGTTCTCCTGGTGGTGCAGCGCGATGACCCGGCCGTCACGGGCCGCGTACTCGTCCAGGATGCGGCCGCAGTGGTCGGGCGAGCCGTCGTCGACCGCGATCACCTCGAGGTCGGGCAGTGACTGCGACAGCACCGAGTCGAGGCAGGCGCGCAGATAGCCCTGCACCCTGTGGACCGGGACGATGACGGAGAAGCGGGGCATGGGGATCCTGGGTCTTCGCGAGGGTCAGTGACGGTCGGTCTCGAGCAGCCGGTCGACGGTGCGGGCCGCCGCGCCGCCGTCGTCGAGGTGGCAGAACGTCGCGCGGAAGTGGGCGTACGCGTCGGCACTGTGCCGTGCCACGGTAGGGAGGTCGCGCAGGGCGCCCGCCAGTTCGGCGGTGGACTGCAGCAGCGGGCCGGGGGCCTGGGCCTCGAAGTCGGGGTAGAAGCCGCGCAGGGTGTCGCGGAAGTGTTCCAGGTCGGGGACGAGGAAGAGCATCGGGCGGCCGGTGTTGGCGAAGTCGGCCGCCGGTGACGCGTAGTCGGTGACGAGGACGTCGGCGACCAGCATCAGCTCCGTCACGTCCGGGTGGCAGGACACGTCCTGCACGAATCCGGAGCGGGGGGTGCGGACCCGGTCGGCGACGAGCGGGTGGGAGCGGTAGAGCAGCACGTGGTCGGCGCCCAGGGCCCGCTCGGCCTCCGCGAGGTCCAGGTGGGGCGACATGCGGTAGTGCTCGGCGTCGTACGCCAGGTCGTCGCGGCGTGTCGGCGCGTACAGCACGACGGTGCGGCCCTTGGGGATCCGCAGCCGGTCGCGCAGCGCGGCGGCCACCTTGTCGCGGTCGTCGGCGAAGAGCACGTCCGTGCGGGGCAGTCCCGTCTCGGCGACCGGGCCGTCGTAGCCGAGGGCGGTGCGCAGCAGCGGGGTGCTGCAGGCGTTCGGCGACAGCAGCAAACTCCACTGGGCGGCCGGGTCACGCGGCGGGCGGGGCAGGTGCACCAGGTCCGCGCACAGGGTGCCGCCGAGGTCCCGGCCGGTCCGCTTGAGGGGGGTGCCGTGCCAGGTCTGCAGCACGGTCTGGTCCGGGCGGCGCGTGAACCACTCCGGCAGGTGGGTGTTGGTGACGATGTAACGGCTCCGGGCGAGCGCCTCGTACCAGGCGGCGCTGTGCAGGACGACCGGCCGCGCGGTCGCCGGTGGCGGAGCCTGGCCGTCCCTGACCACCCACAGGTGCTCCAGGCCGTCCGCGGCGCGCCGGCGCAGCAGTTCCTCGTGGACGGCGCGCGGTGAGTCCCCGTACGCCCGCCCGTCGAAGGCGCTGTAGAGCACCGCTTCGCGGCGCGGCAGCCCGCGGGTGCGGGGGTGGTGCACCTCGCGGAGCAGCCGCTGGTGGTACGGGCCGCGCTGCGGCCCGGGCACCGTGGGCCGGGCGTCGAGGAACAGCCGGTCGTGGAAGCGCCGGTCGACGGAGAAGGACTTGCCGCCCGCCTCCGCCGTCATCGGCAGGGCCTCGAACACGCCGGGGGCGACCCGCACGGGGGCCTCCGTGCCGGCCGCGTCGCGCAGGTGCAGGTACCAGCGGCCGGCGGGCAGCGGCACGGTGCCGGCGAGGGATTCCAGCGAGCCGGGGTGCAGGGTGGCGGTGAAGCGGCGTCCTTCGTGCGGGCCAGGACCCTCCTGCGGTGCGTACGGCAGCGGCCGGATGGCGCTGGACGGCTGGGGGGAGCCGGGCCGGCGCCCCGGCGGACCGTCGGACTGGACCGGCACGGCGTGCTCCACGCGGTGGGTGCCGTGGCGCAGCACCAGTTCGGCCGGGCCGGGCGCGCCGCCGGGGGCGAGGCGGCCCGCCACGACCAGGGCGCCCTCGGCGGTCCAGCCGATGGCGTCGGCCACCGGCTGCGGGGTGCGGTCGCGCAGCACCAGCTTTCCCGACGCCTTCGCCTCGACCAGCAGCCGTCGCGGCGTCCCGCCGAGGCGGGGGTCGGTGCCCAGGTCGTAGTGCCCGGCGGGCAGGGCGCCGTCGAGGTGGACGGGGTCGGCGTGCCCGGGGCGCAGCAGCGCCACGTCCCAGCTGTCGGTGTCCTCGGGGCGGACTTCCTTCGGCCCGGCGTCCAGCGCGGGCCGGGCGTCCGCCAGGTCGGCGAGGGGCACGCGGGCCCGGCGGGCGCCGTCGTCCGCCTCCCCGCGGGCCGGTGGCTCCAGCGGGTACTCCAGCACGGTGGGCGTCGCGGAGTGCGTGAGCCGCACCGCGGTCGCCTGCGGCGCGCCCGTGAAGTCCAGTTCGAGCGCGGTGCCGTCGGGCGTCGCCCGGTGCCCGGTCAGCCGCCGCACCACCGGCTCCACCGACAGGTGCAGCCGGCCCTGCCGGTAGTACGGCACGAGGCGCATGCCGCCGCCCACCGCGTACGACGGCGGGGAGGCGCCCGAGCCTGCGTCCGCGGCCCGCAGGGCCGCCTTGCGGATGACCCCCTTCGACGCGACGACCACCCCGAGCCGCCAGCGTCCGGCCCGCGGTTCGCCATGGCGGCGGCCGGTGGCCAGCCGTGCCGGGTCGATGGTGATCTCGAAGCCCGACCAGTCGTAGCAGTGCTCCTCCTGACGTGAGTTGAGGGTCGCGGCGGGCTCCTGCCGGACCCTGACCGGCAGCAGCACGACCTTGGCCCGACGGCCGTGGCCGTGGACGGCGACGGCGGTGATGTGCGTGGCGCCCTTGCGGTCCGCGTCGATGTTGCGCAGGTAGGCGTAGCCGCGCAGGACGAGCCGGCCGTTCTCCCGTGCCACTTCGCGCACCCGCGCCCGGACCGGGAAGTCCGAGCGCCGCAGCCGGGCCGCGGCGACCGGCAGGGCGATCCGGCCGCCGTCCGCGCCGCGCAGCACCGCCCGCTTGCGCAGCGGCGGGCCGGTGACCGCGAAACCGGCGGAGTTGCGCTGTTCGTGGGCGAGCACGGCCAGCAGGTCGTCGAGGCGGTCCTTGGCGATCAGGTGCCACTTGATCCGCAGCCCGGCGGGCAGCTCCGGGAAGAGGGTGGGGTCGACCCGGGTGAGCCAGTCGCGGCAGCGGTCCATGAAGACCCGGCGGTACTCGGGGCCGGCCATCGGCAGGGCGTCGATGAAGTACAGCAGGTCGTCGGTGAGGGCCGAGCGGTCGTAGGCCCGTTTGAAGGCGGTCCAGCGGGTGCGGGCCGGGTCGCCGAGGAAGCGGCTGACGTGGTCGACTGCGGCGATGCGGTCGCGCACGCCCTTGACGTCGGTGCGGCGCCGCGTGATGGAGCCCTCGCGGATCCGCCAGTAGTAGACGTGCTCGTGGCTCACGTCGACGGCGTCGGCCAGGAAGTGGGCGGGGATGGTGAGCGGGGTGTCCTCGTAGAGCACGCCCTCGGGGAAGGCGAGGCGGTGGCGCTCCCAGAAGGAGCGGCGGAAGACCTTGTTCCAGGCGACCCGGTCCGACAGCAGGCTCAGGTCCCGGGTGATGTGCGTGCCGGTGACGGTGCGGGTCATGTCGCGGTGCTGCCAGGCCTGGCTGCGGCCGTCGGCGGTCAGCCGCCACACGTTGCCGGTCGCGAAGTCCGAGCCGGAACCGTCCAGCAGCCCCACCAGCGCCTCGTAGGCGCGCGGCGGCAGGATGTCGTCGCTGTCCAGGAAGCACAGGTACTCGGTGCGGGGGTCGGCGTGGCGGGTGCCGGTGTTGCGGGCGTGGCCCAGTCCGCCGTTGTCCTGCCGGACCAGGCGGAAGCGCGGATCGCGAGCGGCGAAGCCCTCGGCGATCCGCGGACCGGAGTCGGTGGAGCCGTCGTCGACCATGACCACGTCGAGCGCGTCGAAGGTCTGCGCGGCCACCGAGCGCAGGCACTCCTCCAGCCAGCTCTCGACGTTGTGCACCGGAACGACGACGGTGAGGCGGGGCGTGCGCGGGGACATGGTGAGGTGGCCCTTTCCGGACGAGGGCGACAGGGGGGGCGAGGGGTTCAACTCGTGACCGCCTCCCCGGTCACCTCGCCTGCGCCTTTCGGGTGATCCACCGGGCGACGGAGGCCGGTCCTGCATACGCTCGGCGCTATGCCTCGGTTCAGCGTGATCGTCCCGGTGTGGAAGGCCCAGGGCTACGTCCGTGCGTGCCTGGAGTCGGTGCTCGGGCAGCGCTACGCGGACCTGGAGCTCATCACGGTCGACGACTGCTCGCCCGACGGGTCGGCGGCCGTCGTCGAGGAGGTGGCGGCCGCGGACTTCAGGGTGCTCCCGCTGCGGCAGTCCCGCAACGGCGGCCCCGGCCCGGCCCGGGACGCGGGGGCGGCCCGCGCCAGCGGCGACTACCTGCTCTTCCTCGACGCCGACGACCTGCTGGCGCCCGGCGCCCTGACCGCCCTCGACGCGCGCCTGCGCTCCACCGGCGACCCGGAGGTGCTGCTCTTCGACCACGACCGCCTCGACGTGTGGGAGCACCGTGCCGAGAGCGAGGACGGGCCTTTCCTGCACGCCGCGGCGGCGGCCGGGCACGCCGTCTTCCGGGCCACCGAGCGCCCCGAGTGCCTGACGGTGTTCCCGGCGGCCTGGAACCGGGTGGTGCGCCGCGACTACTGGGCCGGCTTCGGCTTCGGCACCGGCCCGTACGAGGACGTCCGGGTGGCGTACGAGATGCTGCTCGCCGCCCCGCGCATCGCCTGCCTGGACCGGGTCTGCGTCACCTGGCGCAGGCGCCGCCACGGCAGCTTCTCCAGCACGCCGGGCCCGCAGCACCTGGCCCTGGCCGACCGGTACGACACCCTGCTGGCCCGGTACGACCTGCCGGTGCTGCGTGTCGAGCGGGACAGGCGGCTGCGCGCCGTCCTGGACGACCCCGGGCGGCTGCGCCCGCAGGACCGCGCGGCCTTCTTCCGCCGCGCCGGACTGCCCGGCACCTTCACCGCCCACCGCGCGGCGGAGTTGCGCGCCCGGGCCGCCCGGCGGCTGCGCGTCCGCCGCAACGCGGCCGCCCGCGAGGTGTACCGCCGCTGGTACGCCCTGGAACGCCGGCGCCCGCTCGACGACGACCTGGTGGTGTACGCGGCCTACTGGAACCGGGGGGTGCTGTGCAGCCCCGCCGCGATCTACCACAAGGCCCGAGAGCTGGCACCGCACCTGCACGGGGTGTGGGTGGTGCGGCGCGGCGAGCGGGACGCCGTCCCCGAGGGCGTGGACTCGGTGGAGGTGAACTCCCGCCGCTACTGGGAGCTCCTGGCCCGGGCCCGTTTCCTGGTGAACAACGCCAATTTCACCGGGGAGGTCGTCAAGCGCCCGGGCCAGATCTACCTGCAGACCCACCACGGCACCCCGCTCAAGCACATGGGCATGGACCTGCGCGCCCACCCGGCGGTGGCCAAGGGCATGAGCTTCCACCGCCTGCTGGACCACGCCGACCAGTGGGACTACTGCCTGTCCGCCAACCCCCACTCCAGTGAGGTCTGGGAGCGGGTCTATCCCGGCCGCTACCTGACGCTGCCCACCGGCTACCCGCGCAACGACGCCTACTTCACGGCGGGCGCCGACGACGTGCGCCGGATCCGGGCCCGGCTGGGCATCCCGGACGGGGTCAGGGCGATCCTGTACACCCCCACCCACCGCGACTACCAGCGGGAGTTCGTCCCGCAGCTCGACCTCGCCCGGCTGTGCCGCGCGCTGGGGCGGGAGTACCTGGTACTGGTCCGCGCCCACTACTTCTATCCGGGGACCGGCCCGGCGGCGCTGCCGGAGGGGGCGCTGGACGTCTCCGCGCACACTCCGCTGGAGGAGCTGTGCCTGGCCTCCGACGCCCTGCTCACCGACTACTCCTCGCTGATGTTCGACTACGCCGCCCTCGACCGCCCGATCGTCGTGCACGCCGCCGACTGGGAGGTCTACCGGGCCGCCCGCGGCGTCTATTTCGACCTGGTCTCCGGGCGTCCCGGGGACACTCCGGGCGTCGTCGTCCGTGACGAGGCGGAGATCGCCGGCGCCTTCCGCTCAGGGGCCTGGTCCTCTCCGGGGGCCGCCGAGCTGCGGGCGGCCTTCCGGGCCCGCTTCTGCCCGTGGGACGACGGCCGGGCGGCCGAACGGGTCGTACGGCGCGTACTGCTCGGCGAGCGCGAACTGCTGTCCGTCCGCAAACCGGACGAGCGCACGCCCGCCCCGCCACCGGGGTGATGCCGCGGCGCTGGACGGGGCGTCGTACGCCGGTCCCCGGCCCCTCGTCGCAGGGCGCGGGGGACACGTGTGCGACGACACGGGCCGGGGCCCCGCCGGCATCCGGTGGGGTGCGGCCCGGGGCCGCAGGCCCGCGGGCGACCCGAGGCGCTCGCGGGAACGCCCCCGGCTCGCCTCCGGGGGCCGGAAGCGGCGCGCGGACCGACGCCGGGGCCGCGGCGGACGCTACGGGCCGGTCGGTGGGGCCGGGGTGCGGCGCTCCGGAGGCAGGACGGCGGGCCGGCCGCCGTCCTCGCCGAGGAAGACGCGGCGGACGACCCGCTCGGCGGCGTGGCCGTCGTCGTACGGGCAGAAGTGGGCCCGGAACGCGGCGCGTGCCCGGGCCGAACGGGCGTCGCGCCAGGTGTCGGTGGTGAGGATGGACAGCAGTTCGTCCACGCTGCGGGCGACCGGCCCGGGAGCCTCGGTCGTGATGTCGAGGTAGGTGCCGCGGGCCGCCCGGTAGGCCGTCCAGTCCTCGGCGTGGACGACGATCGGGCGGTCGAGGACGGCGTAGTCGAACATCAGGGAGGAGTAGTCGGTCACCAGGGCGTCGGCGGCCAGGCACAGCTCCTGCACCGAGGGGTGGTCGGAGACGTCCAGCACGGTGTCCGGCAGCCCTTCGGGCAGCGTGGCCCGACCGCCGTGACCGTCCGGCGCGCGGTACAGGACGACGTGCCCGGGGCCGAGTTCGCGGGCCAGCCGCCCCAGGTCGACGGGCGGGTGGAAGCCGCGCCGGTAGTCCCGGTGCGCGGGCGCGTACAGGAGGGCGGTGGACCCCTCCGGGACGCCGAGACCGGCGCGGATCCGTCGTACGTCCTCGGCCCCGGCGCGCCGCAGGATGTCGTTGCCGGGCCGACCGTGCTCCAGGGTGGTGTAACCGGCGGGGTAGGCCCGTTCCCAGACGACCGTCGAGTGCCGGTTGGCGGACAGGCAGAAGTCCCAGCGGTCGGTGTGGGCGAGCATCCGGGCGAAGTCCCGGCCCGCCGAGGCGGCCGGGTGCCACTGGACGTCCAGGCCCGTGCGGCCGAGCGGGGTGCCCTGGTGGGTGTGGAGGTTCACCTGGCCGCGCCGCTTGCGGTAGGCGTGCGGGAAGTTGACGTCGTTGACCAGGTGGCCGGCGCGCGCCAACGCCGTCCAGTAGGCGGGGGAGCCGGGCTGGAGCCGGCGTACGCCGCGCGGCAGGGTGTGGGCGTACGCCGGAGTCGTGATCCACGCGGTGCGGATGTGCGGGGCCAGGTCGCGGACGGCGGCCTCCAGCGCGGCGGGGTCGCCGCCGTAGCCGCCGTAGCGGCCGGCCGTGAAGACCGCGAGGTCCGGGTCGAGGGGGCGGCGCCGCTGGATCCCGTAGTGCAGCCGCAGGGCGGCCTCCCGGGCCGCCAGCGCGGTGTTCTTCGCCAGCCGCCGCAGCCTCCTGCGCAGCGCGTTGGCGGTGCGCACGGCGTCGAAGACCTGACGTGCGCCGAGCCGTACCAGCAGCCGCCGGGTACCGCCGGGTACGCCGCGCGGGCGGGCGCCGGGCTCCTGGGGACGGTAGCGGCGGAAGTGGACGCTGCAGCGCTGGAAGTAGACGCCGCGGGCCGAGCGGGGCAGCCGGCCGGGGGTGTTGTAGACCGCCAGCAGGTGGTCGGTCATCCGGCCGAAGAGAGCGGGACGCCAGCCGTCGAGGGCGGGGTTGCGGTCGAGGAAGGCGAAGACCCGGTCGTACTGGTCGAAGACGTCGAAGTGCCGGCTGCTGGTGGTGCGCAGGATGCTGCCCCGGCGGCGCTGCCGGTAGTGCACGCAGACCCGGTCGAGCACCGCGATGCTGCGGGCGGCGAGCAGCAGCGGGTAGGTCCAGGGGACGTCCTCGTACCAGCCGGGCGGGAAGACGAGGCCGCGGCGCTCGACGAAGTCCCGCCGGTACGCCTTGTTCCAGGCGACCGGCAGCAGCCGCAGCAGTTCGGGGCGGTCGTCGAGGGGCCCGGCGGGGCGGCCGTCGTGGGTGAGCAGCGCGGCGCGCGAGTTGCGTACGACGCGGCCGTCCCAGTAGGTGCGCGCGTAGTCGTAGACGAGCACGTCGGGCTCCGCGGTCTCCTTCAGCCGGTCGGCGAGGGCCTGCAGGGAGCCGGCGGCGAGGGTGTCGTCGCTGTCGAGGAAGAGGAGGTAGTCGCCGGTGGCACGGGCCATCCCGGCGTTGCGGGCCGGGCCGAGGCCGAGGTTCTCCTTCAGGTGCAGGACGGTCACCCGGCGGTCGCGGGCCGCGAAGGCGTCGAGGATGGCACCGCTCGCGTCGGGGGAGCGGTCGTCTACGGCGATCACCTCGAAGTCCGAGAAGCTCTGCCCGAGCACGGACTCCAGGCACTCGTGCAGGTAGGCCTGCACCCTGTGGGCGGGCACGATGACGCTGAACCGGGGCAAGGCAGCACATCCGTAATGTCGGCTGACGCGGCGTATGCCCGTTATATCCCGGTCACGCGCCGCGCCAGGCGACCCGTCCGACGCCGGAGTGTTGCCCCTGACCTGCGCCGGACTACTTCACGGCACCCGCCATGACGCCGGAGACGAACTGGCGCTGGAAGGCGAAGAAGACGATGAGCGGGACCACCATCGACACGAAGGCCCCCGGCGCCAGGACGTCGATGTTGTTGCCGAACTGCCGGACCTGCTGCTGCAGGGCGACCGTGATCGGCTGTGAGCCGGTGTTGGAGAAGATCAGCGCCACCAGCATGTCGTTCCACACCCACAGGAACTGGAAGATGCCCAGTGAGGCGATCGCCGGGCCGCCCAGGGGCATGATCACACGGACGAACAGCCGCAGTTCGCCCGCGCCGTCCAGCCGCGCCGCCTCCAGCAGCTCCCGCGGGATCTCCGCGAAGAAGTTGCGCAGCAGGAAGACGGCGAACGGCAGGCCGAAGCCGACGTGGAAGAGCACCACGCCGATGATGTCGCCGAAGATCCCGATCTGACCGAACAGCTTCGCCACCGGGACGAGCGCGATCTGCACCGGCACCACCAGCAGCCCGACCACCACGAGGAACAGCCAGTCCCGGCCCGGGAACTCCATCCAGGCGAAGGCGTAGCCGGCCAGCGACCCGATCACCACCACCAGCACGGTGGCCGGCACCGTGATCAGCGCGGTGTTGACGAGCGAGGAGGTGACGGTGCCGTTGCCGAGCAGCTCCTGGTAGTTGCCGACGGTCAGCTTGGTGGGCGCGGTGAACACCGTCCACCAGCCGGAGCCGGCGATGTCCACCGGACCCCGGAAGGAGGAGACCAGCAGGCCCACGGTCGGCATCAGCCAGAACAGCGCCACCAGCACCAGGAACACCCGCAGCACGCCGCCGCCGGCACGGGCCGCGAGCCGCGAGGCCAGGGACTGCCGGGCGGCGGCCTGGACGCCCGGCGCCACGGCCGCTTCGGCGGGTTCCTCCGTGCCTGCCAGGGTCGTCATCGTCGGGCCTCCCTGCGCAGTCGGCGGATGTTGAAGACCATGACCGGGAGGACCAGCAGCAGCAGGAGCACGCCGATCGCGCTGCCCACGCCCTGGTCGTTGCCGGCCCCGAAGGAGGACAGGTACAGCTGCAGGGCGAGGACGTTGGCCTCGTCCTTGGAGGTGTCGGGCGCGACGATGTAGACCAGGTCGAAGATCTTCATCACGTTGATCATCAGCGTGACGACCACCACGACCAGCACCGGAGCCAGCAGCGGCACGGTGATCCTGCGGAAGACCTGCCACTCGTTGGCACCGTCGATGCGCGCCGCCTCCATCAGCTCCCGCGGCACAGCGGCCAGCCCGGCCGCGATGAGCACCATGGCGAAGCCCGCCCACATCCACAGGTACGCCCCGATGATGGCGGGCGTCACCAGGGTGGGGCCCAACCAGTCGACGCCGTTGTACGGCTCCGCGAAGTTCGAGGCGGGCAGCCGCAGCCGGGAGCCGGCCGCCGAGGCGGGCAGCGCGAAGGTGCCGTCCTCGCCGGAGGTGGCGGTGGCCACCACCCGTCCGTCCCGCACGGCCTCGACCTTCACCCCTTCCAGCGCCTTCTCCCCGGCGTCGATCACCCCGGGCCGTCCGCCCCCGCCGGGAGTGAAGTCCAGCCACACGGTGCCGGTCACCCCGGGGCCCGCGGCGGCCTGCCGGGCCTGCGCGGTGCCTTCGGGCAGCTTCGCCGCGGGGACCCCGATCAGCGGCAGCCCGGACGCCGTCCCCTCGCCGGCGGCCTCCCGGGTGGTGTACGAACCGCCGCCCGAGGCCGCCAGCGGGCCGTTGGGCCGCGGCCGCGCCCCCGGGTACGCCGAGGACTCCGCGAAGGTGTCGTGCACCCCGACCACGACGGCGTTGGCCGCGCCGCGCGCCGGGTCCTGCTCGTACACCAGGCGGAAGATGATCCCGGCCGCCAGCATCGAGATCGCCATCGGCATGAAGACGACCAGCTTGAAGGCGGTTCCCCAGCTCACCCGCTCCGTCAGCACCGCGAAGACCAGCCCGAGCGCGGTGGCAAGCACCGGCGCCACGACCACCCAGACCGCGGTGTTCCGCAGCGCCGTCAGCGTGCTGTCGTCGCTGAAGACCGAGGCGTAGTTGTGCAGGCCCACGAAACCCGAGCCCGCCTTGTCGAACAGGCTGCGCCAGGTGGTGTACCCGATCGGGTACACCACCAGCGCGCCCAGCAGCACCAGCGCGGGCAGCAGGAACAGTCCCGCCACCCAGCGCCGGGTGCCCATGACGTTCCGGCCCCGGGCGGCGGGCGCGCCGCCGGGAGCGGCGGGCCCCTTCGCCGTGGCCGCCGTCGCCATCGCGGCCGCCTAGCCGGCGTACGCCTTGGCGGCGTCCGCTTCCAGCTTGGCCTGCGCGCCGGCGACGTCGGCGGGGTTGCGCAGGAAGTCCTGCAGGTTCTTCCACTCGCCCTTGCCCGCGGTGCCGCCGAAGGCCGCCGGGGCCTGGTCGGACATGTCGAAGCGGAAGTCGTCGCCGGCCGTCACCAGACCCTGGGCGATCGACCGGGAGACCTCGTCCGGGTAGGCCGACAGGTCCAGCGACTTGTTAGGCGAGACGAAGCCGCCCGAGGAGGCCCACACCCCCGCCGCGTCGGTGGAGGCGAGGAAGGTCAGCAACGCCTGCGCGCCCTCGGAGTCCTTCAGCGCCACGGCGACGTCACCGCCGCTGACCACCGGCGCCTTGCCGGAGCCCACGGCGGGGAAGGGGAAGACCTTGGCGTCCTCGCCCACCTTCGCCTTGGTGTTGTCGCCGATGAACGCGCCGACGAAGTCGCCCTCGTAGACCATGGCGGCCTTCGGCGGGTTGCCGGTGAAGGTCTGCGTCACCGACTTCGGGAAGTCCGTCTTCAGCGCGCCGCTCTGCCCACCCGCGATCAGGTCCTTCTTGCCGAAGAGCTGGGCGAGGGTGGTCAGCGCCTCCTTCACCGAGGGATCGGTCCACTTGATCTTGTGGTCTGCCAGTTGGTCGTACTTCTCCGGACCGGCCTGGGAGAGGTAGATGTTCTCGAACCAGTCGGTGAGGGTCCAGCCGTCCGCGCCGCCGACCGATACCGGGGCAGTGCCCGACTCGAAGACGGTCTCGGCGGTCTGCAGGAAGGCGTCCCAGGAGGTGGGCGGTTCGGAGATCCCGGCGTTCTCGAAGGCCGAAGTGTTGTACCAGACCAGCGACTTGTTGGCGGCCTTGGCGTAGACGCCGTACTGCTTGCCCTCGTACGCGCCCAGGTCCTTCCAGCCCGTGGTGAAGTTCTTGTCGAGCTGCGCCTGGACGTCGGAGGAGAGCGGCTTCAGCCAGCCCTTCTGCGCGAACTGCCGCAGCACGCCGACCTGGGGGAGGAACGCCACGTCCGGGGGCTGACCGCCCTCGATCTTCGTACCGAGGAAGGTCGAGACGTTGTCGCCGGTGGGCACGAAGCCGACCTCGGCCCCCGTGCGCTTGGTGAACTCGTCCAGTACCTTCTGGAAGTTCTTCTGCTCCGGTCCCGTCCACACCGCCGCGACCTCGAGCTTGACACCCTTGAGGTCGGGCAGCGAGACGCTCCCGCTCGCGTCCGCCTTGCCGGTTCCACCGGGACTGCTCGCGCCCCCGCCGGGGTTGCCCTTGTCGTCGCCTCCGCCGCACCCGGCCGCCGTCAGCGCCAGGGCGGCCGTCGCCACGGCGGCGACGACCGTCCGGCGTGTACGTCGCGTGCGCCTGCTGGATGTCCGCATGTGCCTGCCCGTCCCCTCAGCGCGGACGCGCGCCGCGGTGGCAGCCCGCCGGATGGCCGTGGCAGCTGCGCCGGGCGTCCCGTCCCGCGTCATCCGCTGTTCCGCGTCCAGTCCTACGCCCTGTTCGACAACCGCCGCAATAGCGCATGGACGCAGGGCCGTTGGATCGTGACCGGGATGTGACCGGCCGTTCGGACCGGCCGTTGGGCCGGCCGTTCGGACCGGCCGTTCGGACCGGCCAGGACACGCGGGCGGATCACAGCAGCGGCGGCACCGGGTCGGCCGACGCGGACTCCGCGGCGCGCTGCAGGGCACTGGCCAGGAGGGCGAGATCGGTGGGGCCGTTGCCCAGTTCGCGGACCGGGCGACGGGTCGGCGGGTCTCCCATGCGGTCCCACTCCAGCGGGACGACGGTGGGCCGCAGGGTCGCCGTCCGCGGGATCCGGCCACTGACCCGGCCGGCCTGGAAGGCGGTGACGGCCCCGTCCGGCCGGCGCAGGTAACCCCGGCCCGGCAGGGCGTCGTCGACGGTCGCCGGCTCGTCGACGGCGACCAGCAGCGCGGCCGACTCCGGCTCCTCGGTGCGCAGCGCGATCCGCAGCCGCGCCGCGTCGTCGGTGTCGGTGCCCGCGGTGCGTTCGGGGCGGCCGGTGGCGGCGACCAGGTGGACGCCGAGCCGCTCGCCGTCGCGCGCGACGCTCTCCAGGGCGCGCACGACCGAGCCGGCGGCGGGCCGGCCGGGACTGCCGAGCGCGGGGGCGACCAGGACGTCGAAGTCGTCGACCACGACGACGAGCCGGGGCAGCGTCTCGGTGGTGCGGGTCCGCACCCGCACCGCGCCGCGCACCCGCGGGTCCGCCGCGGCGGCCGGGGTGTGGCCCGGCTCCGCCTGCCGGGGCACCGCGGGCGGTCGGCGGCGCTCGTGCCACTGCGCGAACCCCGCCCCGTCCAGCAGCACGTCACGCCGCTTCAGCTCCGCCGAGAGCGCCTGGGCGAACTCGCGCATCCGCACCGGGTCGGAGGCGGACAGGTAGGTGGAGACGTGCGGTAGGTCGGTGCAGGTCCGCAGCCCCTCGCCGCGCTCGGCGCCGCTCCCGGCACCGTCGATGAGCACGAGGGCCAGCCGGTCCGGCCGCTCGCCGGCACACAGGGCGGCGGCCACCGAACGCAGCAGTTCGCTCTTGCCGGAGCCCGCCGCGCCGCCGACCAGCAGGTGCGGTCCCTCGGCGACCAGGTCGACCAGGACCCGGCCCTCCGGCCCGGCGCCCAGGACCGCCGTGGCGGCACCGCCGCAGGGAGCGGGCTCGGCCCAGCGTCCGGCGATCTTCGCCGGGGTGGCGAGCGCCAGGTCCAGTTCGTCCAGGAGCCGGGCCGTGGGCGGCAGCGACGACCGCGTACGGCGCGGCGCGGCGTCGCCCTCGCGCAGCGGGGCGAGGGCCCGGGCGAACCGTTCGGCCCAGGCCGCCGACACCGCCTCCATCGTCAGCCGCTCGGGGCCGTGCGGCTCCATCCGCAGCGTCGTCGCGACGTCGCCCTCCAGGACGGCGACGGCCCCGCAGCGGGCGGCCAGCCGCTGCGGGCTCTCGGCCAGGCACAGCAGGTGCACTCCGACCGAAGGCCCGGCGGCGGCGATGCGGTCGGCGGCCTCGCGCAGATAGGCCGAGCCCGGGTCGCCGTCCACCACGAGAAGGGTGTAGGGGCCGTCGCGGCGTGCCGCGGCCGCCGCGACCTCCTCGGGGGTGGCCGTCGCCCAGCCGGTGCCGAGGGGGCCCTCCTCGATGCGCCTGATCACCTCGGCGATCCGGGCCTCGGCCTGCTCGCGGTCGGAGGCCGTGAGCAGCCGGCAGTCCTGGCCGTGCGCGGGGCGCAGATGCGGCAGCCAGTACAGCCAGCCCCACTCCTCGGCCCGCTGTTCGGCGGGCCGCGAGCGGTCGGCGCTGATCAGGACGACCTCCAGCACGCCGGGCGGATGCAGGGCGCAGAGCTGGGCGATCACCGCCCGGGCCAGCCCGGACAGCCGGCGGCGCGGACCGGCGAGGCCCAGCACGTGGGTGTGCGGGTCGCGCAGGTCGACGGTGAACGGCACGGCGGGCAGGGTCCGGAAGCCGTCCTCGGCGGTCAGGTCTGCGGTGCCGAGCCGGACCGTGAGCAGGTCGGGGTGGTCGAGGGCGCGCTCCCACAGCCGGGGGCCGGGCCCGAGCGCGGTCAGCAGGACGGCCGCGGGATCGGGCCAGCGCTCGCGCAGCGCCGCGGCGTCGGCCCGGTCGTACGCCGCGGCGCCGCTTGCGTCGGCCTCGGCGCCCGGGGCACCGCGTCCGGCGGCCAGGCGCCTGGCCCAGCTCCCTATGGCGTCGGCCATCCGGCTGCCGGCCTCCGAGGCCCGCCCGCCGCCGCGGCGGCCCTGGGGTACGGCGGCGGTGCGGGCGTGCTCGGGCAGCCCGCGCTGCGGGGTGTCCCGGCGCGCCGGGGTGCCGGGCGCGGGGGCGGCGTACGCGCCGGCACTTCCGGGCCCGGCGCCGGCGCTCTCCTCGCCCCCGGCGGGCAGGGCCTCGTTCGCGGCCGGCCGCTGCGGGGTGCCGTCGGCGGGGCGGGAGGAGCGGGCGGGACGCCAGGCCGCCACGTGTCCGGCGTCCGGCCAGGACGTCGGGGGGAGGGTCACACGCAGGAGCCCCTCGGTGTCGGGGACGGCCGGGATGGAGGCGGGCGGCGGGGGCACGGCCGAGCCGGGGGGCGCCGGCTCCAACCGCAGGGTCGACTCGCCGATCCGCAGCAGCGCGCCGGCGGGGAAGGGGACCGGGCGCTCGCCGACGGGGGCGCCGTCGAGAGCGGTGCCGTTGGTGGAGCCGAGGTCGGCGACGGTGACCCGGCCCTCGCCGTCCACGGTGACGGCGCAGTGCAGCCGGGAGACGTCGGGGTCGTCCAGCGGTACGTCCGCGTCCGCGGACCGGCCGACCCGGATGCGGCCGCCCTGCAGCAGGTGGACGCCGCCCGCGTCGGGCCCGCCGACGACGTGCAGCCGGGCGGCGGCCGTGGGACGGCCGCCGTCGTGTCCGTCGGCGGGGGCGTGCAGCGACAGGACCGCGCCGTCGAGCAGCGGCGGCACCCCGAGGACGGCGGTCGCCGGGTCCAGCCGCTCGGCGCCCGCGTAGAGCGGTGGCGTGGACTTGCCGGCCCGCGCGGGCTGCCCCGAGCCGCCCGAGCCGGACGCGAGGGCGCCCGCCACGGCACTGAGGGGTGTGCCCGCGGGCGCGGTGACGAGCACGTCGCAGGAGCGCGCGGCGCGGCCGCCGCGCGGCCCGAGAACGGTCAGCCGGATCTGCATCTCCGTCCACGGTCCCTTCTGCCCGGTGCACCGCGGCGCGGGTCCCCGACCCCACCCCGCACTGCCCGGGACGTCGACACGTACAAGAGCGGACCGGCGCCCTCCCCCGGCTCGGCTGCCCCAGCCTGCCCGGCGATACGGGTCCGCGACACGCATCCTCCCACTCGCCGCCGACAGTACGCCGCCGGTGCCCACCTTTGCGATCTTGAATGGTCGGCATTGGGCGAAAAGGGCAACCAAACGACCATTCCCAGCGTCCTAACCCCACACCCGCCCCGTACCGGAACGCAGCCCCGCTGTCACGTGGCGGCACTACAGTGGGCGAAACAGGCCACGGACCAGGCCAAGATCCAGGGAGCGCGAACGTGCGGCCGGTAGGCAGCAGATACGAACTGGTGGAGCCGCTCGGGCGCGGAGCCACGGGCACCGTGTGGCGGTCCCAGGTGCGGGACACCGGCGAGACCGTCGCGATCAAGGTGCTCAAGGAGGAGCTGGCGGGCGACCCCGACATCGTCATGCGCTTCCTCCGGGAACGGTCGGTCCTGCTGCGGCTGCGCCACCCGCACATCGTCCGGGTCCGCGACCTGGTCGTGGAGGGTGAGCTGCTCGCGCTGGTGATGGACCTGGTCGAGGGCCCCGACCTGCACCGCCACCTGCGCGAGAACGGCCCGTTCTCGCCGGTCGGCGCCGCCCTGCTGACCGCCGCCGTGGCCGACGCGCTGGCCGCCAGCCACGCCGACGGCGTGGTCCACCGCGACCTGAAGCCCGCCAACGTGCTGCTCGCCACCGTCACGGGCCCGGACGGCAGCCAGCAGATGCACCCGATGCTGACCGACTTCGGCATCGCACGGCTGGCGGACTCGCCCGGCGTCACCCGCACCCACGAGTTCGTCGGCACACCCGCCTACATAGCGCCGGAGTCGGCCCAGGGCCGTCCGCAGACCTCGGCGGTGGACGTCTACGGCGCCGGCATCCTGCTGTACGAACTGGTCACCGGCCGTCCGCCCTTCAGGGGCGACAACGCGCTCGAGGTGCTCCAGCAGCACCTGAGCGGGGAACCTCGCCGTCCCTCCACCGTGCCCGAGCCGCTGTGGACGGTCATCGAGCGCTGCCTGCGCAAGGAGCCCGGCGAGCGGCCCGGCGCGGAGAACCTGGCCCGCGCCCTGCGCGTCGTCGCGGCCGGCGTCGGCGTGCACTCCTCACCGGCGCAGTCCGAGGCGGCGCTCGGCGTCGCCGCGCTGCTCGCGCCGGACCCGGCCCCCGCCACCGTCCCGGACACCCCGCTCGTCCCGCCGGGCACCGCCGACCCCACACAGGTGCTGCCGAACCGGTCGCCCGGCGGCGCGTACGACTCGTACGACCCGAACGCCGCCACCAGCGTGCTGCCCGCCTCGGCGGCCGGCGCGGCCGACGCGACCCGGGTGATGTCGGGCGGCTCGACTCCGTCCGGGTCCGGCGACGGCACCCGCGTGATGCCGCCGGTGCCGGACGGGCAGCCGGATACCGGTGCGCCGCAGGGCCCGCACCCGTGGGAGTCGCAGCTCAACCGCGCCCGTGCGCGCGCCGAGCAGACCGAGATCCAGTACCTGGACCCGGAGCAGGACCCGCTGCGCCGCAGGCCGCGCCGCCCGGCCGCGCAGCAGCCGCCGCAGGGGTACCAGCAGCCGCCGCAGCAGCCGCCGCAGGGGTACCAGCAGCCGCCGCAGCAGCCCCAGTACCGGCAGCCGACGCAGCCCGCCCACGCACCGCAGCCGCATCCGCAGCGGTACGCCCGGCAACCGCAGCAGCAACCGCAGCAGTACGCCCCGCGCTACGAGCAGCCGCAGCCCCAGCGGTACGAGCCCCAGCGCCCGCCCGCGCCCGAGCCGGCCCCGCACCGCGAGCCGCGGCAGCGCAGCGCCAACCCCATGAGGATCCCGGGCCTGGGGTGCCTCAAGGGCTGCTTCACGATGATCGTCGTGCTGATCGTCATCGTCCTGCTCGTCTGGTACCTCACCCCCGTCCCGGAGTGGTTCGGAGCGGGCAAGAGCCTGTGGGGCACCGTGAGCGACGGCGTTCGGGACTTCTGGGACTGGGTCTCGAACTCCGGCGGCTCCTCGGGCGACCCGGGAGTCTCCGGCGGCGGCCAGTAGGGACGGCGAACACCGCGGGGACGGCGCCCGGCCGCGGGGACGGCGCCCGGCCGCGGGGACGGCGAACACCGCGGGGACGGCGCCCGGCCACGACGGCGCCGACCGGCGGGCCGTCACCGATGCGACACCACCTGGCCCCCCGTCACCCCCGTGCGGTGCCGGGGTTGGTGATTTGTCGACTTCTGGAGGGTGATTTCTCCCGGAGAAGCCGCACTCACCCCCGGCAGGTTCCCCCAACCGGCTCGCATCCGCGTAGCTTTGTCGCCAACACGACGGCACCTCGGAGGAGTCGGAGCAGCCTTGGGACGGAAGATCGGCAGCCGGTACACCGCGCACCAGGTGCTGGGGCGGGGTTCCGCGGGCACGGTGTGGCTGGGCGAGGGCCCCGAGGGTCCGGTCGCCATCAAGCTGCTGCGCGAGGACCTCGCCTCCGACCAGGACCTCGTCGGCCGCTTCGTCCAGGAGCGCACGGCCCTGCTGGCGCTCCACCACCCGCACATCGTCGGCATCCGCGACCTTGTGGTCGACGGAAACGACCTCGCGCTCGTCATGCACCTGGTCCGCGGCACCGACCTGCGTTCGCGGCTGGAGCGCGAACGCCGGCTCACCCCCGAGGCGGCCGTCTCCATCACCGCGGACGTCGCGGACGGCCTGGCCGCGGCCCACGCCGCGGGCGTCGTCCACCGCGACGTGAAGCCGGAGAACGTCCTGCTGGACTCCGCCGCCCCGCCCGGACCGGGCGGGGCGCCCCCGGCGCTCCTCACCGACTTCGGCATCGCGCGGCTGGTCGACTCCCCGCGCCGCACCCGGGCCACCCGCATCATCGGCACCCCCGACTACCTGGCCCCGGAGATCATCGAGGGCCTGCCGCCACGCGCCTCCGTCGACATCTACGCCCTCGCCACCGTCCTGTACGAACTGCTCGCCGGCTTCACCCCGTTCGGCGGCGGACACCCGGGTGCGGTGCTGCGCCGGCACGTCACCGAGTCGGTCGCCCCGCTGCCCGACCTGCCCGACGAGCTGTGGCAACTGCTCTCCCAGTGCCTCGCCAAGGCCCCCGCCTCCCGGCTGAGGGCGGCCGAGGTCGGCACCCGCCTGCGCGAACTGCTGCCGTCCCTCGCCGGGCTGCCCGCGCTGGAGGTGGACGCCCCCGGGGACCAGCACGGCGAGGAGGCCTACCGCGAACCGCCCGCCGCCGAGCCGTACGACCCGCCGGCCGGCCGGCCGCGCGGTGCCGTGCCCCTGGTCCGCGGCTCCGCACCGGACTCGACGCGCGACACGCACACCAGCATCAAGCTGCCCACCGCGGAGGAACTGGCCGGCGCGGGGCCCGCCGAGGTGCCCGGCCAGGGTGCCCGGCACCGCCACCGTGCCGTCCCCGACGCCTTCCAGCGCCGCCGCGCCAAGATCGGCGCCGCGGCGGCGGCCGTGCTGGTCGTCGGGCTCGGCGGCTGGGCGATCGCGGCCTCCGGCGCCGACGACGACGGCGGTTCCTCCAGCCGCGAGGACAAGCCGTCCGGCGAGGCCTCGACCACCCCGACCGCCCCCACGGGCGCCGCCGCCTCCCCGCAGGGCGCGGTCAGCACCCCGGCGGGCACCGCGCGGGAGGCCACGCTGCGCTGGTCCGGCTACACATCGCTGCCCCGCTTCCCGGACCCCGACGTCCGTCCGGTGGGCGGCCCCCGGGCGATCTCCGTGTCCGGGACGACATACGTCTTCACCCGGGGCAGCGACAAGAACATCTGGTACCTGGTCTCCGGCAGTTGGCACCGGCTCACCGGGATAAGCGTCGCCGACGACCCCTCGGTCGTCACCCCGCGCGCCGGCCAACTGGACGTCTTCGCCCTCGGCACCGACCACCGGGTCTACCGCCGCACCCTGAGCGGGGGTGCCTGGGGCGAGTGGTACCAGGTCGACCAACCAGCCCGGTTCACCACGACCCCCGCCGCGGCCTCCTCCGCGCCCGGCCGGATCGACCTGGTCGGCTGCTCCGGCGGGGATCTGGTCACCTCCTCGTGGACCGACGGCCGCTGGAACGCCTGGGCGCTGGTCCCCACCGCGGGCCGGATCACCGCCGCGCCCGGCCTGGTCTCGGCCGCGCCCGGCACCCTCGACGCCTTCGCCGTCCGCAAGGCCGACGGCGCCGTGCTGCGCCTGCCGTACGTGAACGGCGCCTGGCGCCCCTCCGAGATCGTCACCGGCCTCGACGCCACGGGCCGCCCCGAACCCGCCGTGTCCGGCGACCGGCTCTTCGTCCTCGCCCCCGCCGGCGAGGGTGCGCTGGCCGCCGCCGTCTTCGACGGCGGCAGGTGGACCGGGGTCCCGCTGTCCGCCAGCACCCCCTCACACCCGGGGCTGGCGACGGCGGACGACACCCTCACCCTCTACCTCCGCCGCGCCGACGGCACGCTCGCCCACGCCTCGGCCCCCGTTCCCGCCTGAACGGCACGGGGTCCTCCGGCCCGGCCCCGGGGCGGAGGACCCCGCGCACCGGAGCGGCAACGCGCGGCGTGCCGGTACGCTGGGGGGCGTGGCAGTCCTGGATGTATCCGAAGAGCTCAAGTCCCTCTCGTCGACCATGGCCTCGATCGAGGCCGTTCTGGATCTCGACAAGCTGAGGGCCGATATCGCCGTGCTCGAGGAGCAGGCGGCGGCGCCGTCGCTCTGGGACGACCCCGAGGCGGCGCAGAAGATCACCAGCAAGCTGTCGCACCTGCAGGCCGAGGTCCGCAAGGCCGAGGGGCTGCGCGGCCGCATCGACGACCTGGGGGTGCTCTTCGAGCTCGCCGAGGCCGAGGACGACGCGGACACCCGCGCCGAGGTGGAGGCCGAGCTGGAGTCGGTGCGCAAGGCGCTGGACGAGATGGAGGTCCGCACCCTCCTGTCCGGCGAGTACGACGCCCGTGAGGCGCTGGTCAACATCCGTGCCGAGGCGGGCGGTGTCGACGCCGCCGACTTCGCCGAGCAGCTGCAGCGCATGTACCTGCGGTGGTCCGAGCGGCACGGCTACCCGACGGAGGTCTACGAGACCTCGTACGCGGAAGAGGCCGGCATCAAGTCCACGACCTTCGTGGTCAAGGCGCCGTACGCCTACGGCACCCTCTCGGTCGAGCAGGGCACGCACCGGCTGGTGCGCATCTCGCCCTTCGACAACCAGGGCCGGCGCCAGACCTCCTTCGCGGGCGTCGAGGTGCTGCCCGTCGTCGAGCAGAGCGACCACGTCGAGATCGACGAGACCGAGCTGCGGATCGACGTCTACCGCGCCTCCGGGCCTGGCGGCCAGGGCGTCAACACCACCGACTCGGCGGTCCGGATCACCCACCTCCCGACCGGCATCGTGGTGTCGTGCCAGAACGAGCGCTCCCAGATCCAGAACAAGGCCAGCGCGATGAACGTCCTGCAGGCCAAGCTGCTGGAGCGGCGCCGCCAGGAGGAGCAGGCCAAGATGGACGCCCTCAAGGGCGACGGCGGCAACTCCTGGGGCAACCAGATGCGCTCCTATGTGCTCCACCCGTACCAGATGGTCAAGGACCTGCGGACGGACCACGAGGTCGGCAACCCCCAGGGTGTCCTCGACGGCGACATCGACGGCTTCCTCGAGGCGGGCATCCGCTGGCGCAAGCAGCAGGAGCAGGGCGCGCGCGTCTGACGCGTCACGACCTTTGCCGGGTTCACACAACTGCCGTCCGTTGGGCGGCAGTTGTTCGTATCCGGTCACAGCCCCATAAGTAAGTGGCAGGCATAGCCCGCCAATCCCGGCATTACGCCTGCAACGCCCTTGACCAGACTGTGAAATCTGGGAATGGTGATGCGCGGCATGCGTATGACTGGGGCGTGAGCGAACGGGGGCGAGCGCGGCCGGTGGCCTTGAGCCCCCGGCCTCGCGCGTGAACCGCCCCGCAGGACGCGCCCCCTGCGACGCTGCTCCATTGACGAGAAGCTACTGGGGGTAGTTGCCAGATGAGCAAGAAGAACACACGGCTGCGGGTGGCCCGCATAGCCGCCGCCGCGGTGATCGCGGGCGGTGCGTCGCTGACGGCCGCCGGCGCGGCGCAGGCCGTAGGCCTGGACATCGGTCTGAGCGCCGGCGAGGCGCAGATCGGCGTCAACCTCACGGACAAGGGGATCGACGGCGGCACAGATGCCGGTGCCGACGCGGGCAACACCATTTCTGGGGTTGACGCGGGTGCGGACGCGGGTGCGGACGCTGGTGCGGACGCGGGTGCGGACGCGGGTGCGGACGCTGGTGCGGACGCGGGTGCGGACGCGGGTGCGGACGCTGGTGCGGACGCTGGTGCGGACGCTGGTGCGGACGCGGGTGCGGACGCTGGTGCGGACGCTGGTGCGGACGCGGGTGCGGACGCGGGTGCGGACGCGGGTGCGGACGCTGGTGCGGACGCTGGTGCGGACGCCGGTGCGGACGCCGGTGCGGACGCCGGTGCGGACGCCGGTGCGGACGCCGGAAACGGCAACAACGGCGGCAACGGCAACAACGGCGGCAACGGCAATAACGGCGGCAACGGCAACAACGGCGGCAACGGCAACAACGGCGGCAACGGCAACGGCGGCGGTGACCACGGCGGCAACAACGGCGGCGGCGGTTCCGACGACGGCCCCACCTGCACCCTCGACGGTGACAGCGTGACCTGCGCGGACAACACCAGCCCCGACAACGCCGGAAGCACCGAGGTCGTCACCCAGGGTGACACCACGGAGGAGCTGGCCGAGACCGGTGCGGGGGAGACCCTGTTCCTGCTGGTCGGCGCCGCCACGATGATCGCGGGCGGTGTCGGCTTCCGGCTGATGCCGCGCCTGGCCGGCAGCGGCCGCAACGCCGCCGTCTGACGCCGGTCCCGGACGAGAGCGGGCACAGGGGCCCGTACCGCATGTGCCACATGCGGTACGGGCCCCTCGTGTGTTCCGGCCCGCCCCGGGAACGCGACAGGGGCCTACAGCGCCCGAGCGCCGGGGCCCCTGTGTCGTGGGGTATGGGTGCGCAGCGCTACACGGCGGCCTCGTGGACCACCCAGGCCACCGCGAACAGGGCGACCAGTAGGGCGATCAGCGCCGCCGGAGAGATCGCCGCGAAGGGGTTCTCCTGCTGCATGCGTGCGCGGTTGGCGCGGCAGACCGCACAGCGGCCCTCACTGACGGGGCCGGCGCAATTGGCGCACACCAGTCGGTCGACTGTCATGCGGTCGCCTCCTCCCAGGCGGCCTGGCGGCCGCTGCATGAACAACGCGCGACAGGGATGGTTCGTTCCCGAGCCCCCCACCACTGTGCCAGTTTCCGGGGCACTCGGCGCGCCCCGCGCGGTTCCCGCGACTCCGAAGAGTGACGCATGTGGCCAATGCCTGCTTTGTCCCCCGGGGGTCGGTGAATAAACCCGTCATCCCGGACCGCGAACTGCGCGGGCCGCGGCCGTTCGCGTAAGGTCGCCTCCGATCCCCTGTATCCGGAGTGCGACCGTGATCCGATTCGACAACGTCTCCAAGACCTACCCCCGGCAGAACCGTCCTGCACTTCGGGACGTTTCGCTGGAAATCGAGAAGGGCGAGTTCGTCTTCCTGGTGGGCTCCTCCGGCTCCGGGAAGTCGACCTTCCTGCGGCTGATCCTGCGCGAGGAGCGGACGGACACCGGCGTCGTGCACGTGCTCGGCAAGGACCTCGCGCGGCTGTCCAACTGGAAGGTGCCGCAGATGCGTCGCCAACTGGGCACGGTCTTCCAGGACTTCCGCCTGCTGCCCAACAAGACGGTCGCGGAGAACGTGGCGTTCGCCCTCGAGGTGATCGGCAAGCCGCGCGGCACCATCCGCAAGACGGTCCCCGAGGTGCTGGACCTCGTCGGCCTCGGCGGCAAGGAGGACCGCATGCCGGGCGAGCTGTCCGGCGGTGAGCAGCAGCGTGTGGCGATCGCCCGGGCGTTCGTCAACCGCCCGATGCTGCTGATCGCGGACGAGCCGACGGGAAACCTCGACCCGCAGACCTCCGTGGGCATCATGCGGCTGCTGGACCGCATCAACCGGACCGGCACCACCGTGGTGATGGCCACCCACGACCAGAACATCGTCGACCAGATGCGCAAGCGCGTCATCGAGCTCGAGAAGGGGCGACTGGTCCGCGACCAGTCCCGCGGCGTCTACGGCTACCAGCACTGAGCCTGGGCCCCGCCCTGCACACCGCAGCCTTCTGAAAGGACAACATGCGCGCCCAGTTCGTGCTCTCGGAGATCGGCGTCGGTCTCCGGCGCAACCTCACCATGACCTTCGCGGTCATCGTCTCCGTGGCCCTCTCGCTCGCGCTCGCCGGCGGCTCGTGGCTCGCCCGCGAGCAGGTCGACTCGATGAAGGGCTACTGGTACGACAAGGTCCAGGTGTCGATCTTCCTCTGCAACAAGAACGACGCCAAGACCGACCCCAACTGCACCAAGGGCGCCGCCACCGAGGAGCAGAAGCAGGACATCGAGAAGCAGCTGAAGGCGCTGCCGCTGGTGGACGAGTACTTCCACGAGAGCGCCGAGGACGCCTACAAGCACTACAAGGAGCAGTTCTCCGACTCGCCGCTGGCCGACTCGCTCACCCCGGACCAGATGCAGGAGTCGTTCCGGGTCAAGCTCAAGGACCCGACGAAGTTCCAGGTGGTCGCGAGCGCTTTCCAGGGCCGTCCCGGAGTCCAGGAGGTGCAGGACCAGAAGGCCCTGCTGGACAACCTGTTCGGACTGCTCAACGGCATGACGCTGGCCGCGCTGGTCGTGCTGGCCTTCATGCTCGCGGTGGCGATGATGCTGATCGTCAACACGGTGCGCGTGTCGGCCTTCAGTCGCCGCCGCGAGACGGGGATCATGCGGCTGGTCGGCGCGTCCAGCTTCTACATCCAGATGCCGTTCATCATGGAGGCCGCGTTCGCGGGCCTGGTCGGTGGCGGCCTGGCCTGTGTGATGCTCCTGGTCGGCCGCTACTTCCTGATCGACCACGGCCTGTCGCTGCAGACCAAGGTGCCGCTGATCAACTTCCTCGGCTGGGGCGAGGTGGCCCAGGTCCTGCCGCTCGTGCTGGTGGTGGGCATGCTGATGCCCGCGGTGGCGGCGCTGATCGCGCTGCGCAAGTACCTCAAGGTCTGATCCGCGCCACGGGCGCCGTACGGCGGGCTCCCCGCTCGGCGCCCGCCGCTCGCCTAGACTGCCCGACGTGCTGAGCCACTGTCCGCCCTGGAGACCAGGTCACCTGCGCCGTGCCGCGGCGCTGACGCTGGTCTTCGGGGCGGTCCTGGCGACCGGTGCCGCGACGGGTTCGTTCAAGGACCTCGGCGGCCAGCGGCGTACGCCGGCGGATGCGCGCGTCCCGGCCGGCACGGTCGCCGACACCGCCGCGATCGCCGAGGCGATCGCGGCGGGAAAGGTCGGCCCGCAGGCCGCCGAGGACCTGGTCAGCCGGAGCGGCGACCGGTGGTCCTCCTTCTACACGGCCCAGGAGTACGAGGGCTTCCAACAGTCCCTGGACGGCCGGTACGTGGGGGTCGGCCTGGGGGTGCGCCGCACCGAGGACGGCCGCATCGCCATCGCCCGCGTGCAGTCCGGCAGCCCCGCCGCCCGGGCCGGCGTACACGCCGCGGACCGGCTGACGAGCATCGACGGCATCGAGGTCACCGGCCGTCCCGTCACCGAGGTGGTCGCCCGGCTGCGGGGTGCGGACGCCGCCGGCACACCCGTCGCGCTGGGCCTGCGGCGCGGCTCGCGTTCCTGGGAGGTCTCCCCGCGCCGCGCCCTGCTGCCGACGGAGTCCGTCCGGGTCCGGCACGACCCGGGCGGTGTCACCGTCGTCACGGTGGACGCCTTCACCAAGGGTGTCGCCGGGCAGGTCCGCCGGGCCCTGAGCGGCCGGCCGGGACATGCGGGCGTACTCCTGGACCTGCGCGGCAACTCAGGCGGCCTGGTCACCGAGGCGGTGGGTGTGGCCTCGGCGCTCCTGGACGGCGGCCTGGTCGCCACGTACG
The DNA here is from genome assembly GCA_033793685.1 of Streptomyces sp. ME19-03-3. Lineage (GTDB taxonomy): Bacteria > Actinomycetota > Actinomycetes > Streptomycetales > Streptomycetaceae > Actinacidiphila. The sequence continues at coordinate 54,983 of JARAXD010000011.1, forward strand.
ACGTCCACGGCAGGCAGCGGGCGCTGTACGCCGCCGACGGCGGCGACACCGACACCCCCCTCGTCGTGCTCGTCGACGGCGGCACGATGAGCGCGGCCGAACTGCTCGCCGGCGCTCTCCAGGACCGCGGGCGCGCCGTCGTCGTGGGCTCGCGCACCTTCGGCAAGGGCTCGGTGCAGATGCCGAGCCGGCTACCGGACGGATCGGTCGCCGAACTCACCGTCGGCCACTACCGGCTGCCCGCCGGCCGCCGGGTGGACGGCCGCGGGATCGAGCCGGACCTGTCGGTCACCGGCGGCGCCGACGTCGAGGCGCAGGCCCTCCAGGTGCTGGACGGGCTCGGCGCGCCGGCCCGCTGACCGGGACGCAAACCGGTACCCCCGGACCCGCCGAGGTGCGAGAATGGCGGCGCTATGGCAAAGGAAACGGGTCGCAAGCTGATCGCGCAGAACAAGAAGGCGCGGCACGACTACCACATCCTCGACACGTACGAAGCGGGCCTGGTGCTGACCGGCACCGAGGTGAAGTCGCTGCGCCAGGGACGCGCCTCCCTGGTCGACGGCTTCGGCCAGCTCGACGGGGGCGAGGCGTGGCTGCACAACGTGCACATTCCCGAGTACACCCAGGGGACGTGGACGAACCACTCGGCGCGGCGCAAGCGCAAGCTGCTGCTGCACCGGGAGGAGATCGAGAAGCTCTTCCAGAAGTCGCAGGAGACCGGTCACACGATCGTGCCGCTCTCCCTGTACTTCAAGGACGGCCGGGCGAAGGTCGAGATCGCGCTGGCCAGGGGCAAGAAGGAGTACGACAAGCGGCAGACCCTGCGCGAGAAGCAGGACCGCCGCGAGGCCGACCGGGCCATCTCGGCGGCGCGCCGCCGGCAGCGCGGGGAGTGAACGCGTCCCGCGCCGCACGCGCGGGAATGCGCTGGCCACCGTGCGCGTTGGTCACGTAGGATGGCGGCAGCACCACCGGACGGTCATCGCCCGGTGAGCAACTTGAAAAATCAACATGGGGATGATCGGTTTCGACTGGGGATGTCGAAGCAGGGGAAGCGAGCCGAGGAAGCGGCAATGATCTCGTAAACCATATGCCGAAAACAATAATCGCCAACACCAAGAGCGATTCCTCCGCCTTCGCCCTCGCTGCCTAATCAGTAGCTAAGCGAAGACTCCGCGGAGTGTCAGCCCGGGACTGTTCCCGACCCGGATCCTGGCATCAGCTAGGGGACTAAACCACTAAGCCCGGCCACGGGGCTCGGTGGGAAATCAAACAGTGGCTGGGCCCGTCGGCGGCTTGTCCGCGTGACTGCCGGGGCCGAGAAAAGCACAGCGGACTGCGCTCGGAGAAGCCCTGATTCCGCACCACAGGACGCGGGTTCGATTCCCGCCATCTCCACTGACCCACACGGAAGGCGATGCCTCCCGCGCACCGCGCGGAAGGCATCGCCTTCCGTCGTTTCCACGGTCGGTACGGCCGGCGCGGCAGCGGTCGTCCGGCCAGGACCGTTCATCCCCCGGTCGGTCACCCGATGCGTGCGCGTGGCCGAAAGTGATGTACATTCGCCGCTCACAGAGCGCTTGACCGCGGGGGGTCGTGGTCCGTAGTGAGACGCGGTCCACCGCTGGGGTCGCGCCTTCTCGCAGAGTCAGGCGTGCTCCGTGCGGAAAGGGCCACTCAGCGGTGAAGACACGCATACCCGACGACCCGGAACGGCCGGTTTTCGTCGACACCAGCGGACGGCGCGGCCGCAAACTGCGCCGGATCGGCTGGATCATCGGCGCGATATGCGTCGGCTATGCCGCCGTGGTCGCGATCAGCCTGGCCGGCGCCGACTCCCGGGCCCCGTGGCTGATGATCCCCGGTGAGGACGACGAGGACACGACGCCCGCGGTGTCCGCCGACCCGTCGGTCCGCCCCTCCGTCCCGGCCTCACCGAGCGGTGGCCCGACCGGTATCGCCCCCTTCACCGGCGGCGGCACGCCCACGGCTTCCGGCACCCGGCCCACCGCTTCGCCCGACACCTCATCGACGAACACCCGCCGTCCGGCCTCGCCCCGCGCCACGTCGAGCGCCACATCCGTGCCCACGGCCCCGGTGTCTCCCTCGTCCGGTGACACGCCGTCCGGCAGCAACCCGCCGGACGGCCCAGCGACGCCCGACCCCTCGGTGAGCGCCTCCGACCCCACCGGTGAGGGTGCCTGATGACCGTCGTCCCCGTCACCGACGGCACGCCCCGTCGCGGCGCCCGCGGCCGCAAGACCCTGCCGATGCGCTTCGCCCTTCCGGCGCTGCTGCTGGTCGCCGTGCTGTGCATGCTGCTGCTGCGCGGCTTCGTCCACAGCGAGATCGGCGCGGACCACCGCATCCACCCGCCGGTCGCCACCGACCGCGTGCCGGACTCCGTGCTGGAGGGCGGCCCGGTCATCGACGCCCGGGGCGCCGAGCCGCACAGCTTCGGCATCCCCGCCAAGAACCTGGTCCTGACCTTCGACGACGGCCCCGACGCGGAGTGGACCCCGAGGATCCTGGACAAGCTGGCCGAGTACCACGCCCACGGCGTGTTCTTCGTGACCGGGACGATGGCCTCACGTCACCCCGACCTGGTCCGCCGCATGGTGGCCGAGGGCCACGAGGTGGGTCTGCACACCTTCAACCACCCCGACCTGGTCTACCAGTCGCGCGACCGGATCGACCGCGAGCTCGCCGAGAACCAGCTCGCGCTGGCCGGCGCGGCCGGAATCCACACGTCGCTGTTCCGCCCGCCGTACTCCTCGACCGCCGACGCCCTCGACGACCTGTCGTGGCCGGTGGCGCAGTACCTCGGGCAGCGCGGCTACGTCACCGCGTTCATCGACACCGACACCGAGGACTGGGCCCGTCCCGGCGTGGACGCCATCGTCCGGGCCGCCAAGCCCGCCAAGGCCGGCGCGGGCGCCCTCGTGCTCATGCACGACTCCGGCGGCGACCGCTCGCAGACCGTGGCCGCACTGGACCGCCTGCTGCCGGAACTGACGGCGCAGGGGTACACGTTCCCCACCCTCACGCAGGCGCTCGGCGCGCCGAGCGCGCACAGCGCCGTCACCGGACTGCCGCTGTGGGAGGGCAAGGCCTTCGTGCTCGCGGTCGCGATCTCCGAGCACACCATGAGCGCCCTCGTCGTCCTGCTGGCCGTGGTGGGGGCGCTGGTCCTGGCGCGCTTCGGCCTGATGGTGCTGCTGTCCGCGGTGCACGCCCGCCGCGTGCGGCGGCGCGACTTCCGGTGGGGCGCGGAACGCGTCACACGCCCCGTCACCGTGCTCGTCCCGGCGTACAACGAGGCCAAGTGCATCGCCAACACGGTGCGTTCCCTGGCGGCCAGCGAACACCCGCTGGAGGTCCTCGTCATCGACGACGGCTCCACCGACGGGACGGCCGACATCGTGGACGACCTCGCCCTGCCCGGCGTCCGGGTGATCCGCCAGCCCAACGGCGGCAAGCCCGCCGCGCTCGACAACGGTCTGGCGCACGCCTCCTGCGACCTGGTCGTGATGATGGACGGCGACACCGTCTTCGAACCGGGTACGGTCGGCGAGCTCGTGCAGCCCTTCGCAGACCCCACGGTGGGGGCCGTCGCGGGCAACGCCAAGGTGGGCAACCGCGACAGGATGATCGGGGCCTGGCAGCACATCGAGTACGTGATGGGCTTCAACCTCGACCGCCGCATGTACGACGTGCTCGGCTGCATGCCGACCATCCCCGGGGCGATCGGGGCCTTCCGCCGCGACGCGCTGCGCGACGTCGGCGGTATGAGCGAGGACACCCTCGCCGAGGACACCGACGTCACCATGGCGCTGCACCGGGCCGGGTGGCGCGTGGTGTACGCGGAGAACGCCCGTGCCTGGACCGAGGCACCCGAGACCGTCCGGCAGCTGTGGTCCCAGCGCTACCGCTGGAGCTACGGCACCATGCAGGCGATCTGGAAGCACCGAGGTGCCCTGCGGGACCGCGGGCACTCCGGGCGCTTCGGCCGGATCGGCCTGCCGCTGGTGTCGCTGTTCATGGTGGTCGCCCCGCTGCTGGCCCCGCTGATCGACATCTTCCTCGTCTACGGCCTGGTCTTCGGGCCGACCCTGCGGACGGTGGAGGCGTGGTTCGGGGTCCTCGCCGTCCAGGCGGCCTGCGCGGCCTACGCCTTCCGGCTGGACCGCGAGTCGCCGCGCCATCTGCTGTGGCTGCCGCTGCAGCAGATCCTCTACCGGCAGTTGATGTACCTGGTGCTGCTGCAGTCCTGGATCACGGCGCTGACCGGCGGCCGGCTGCGCTGGCAGAAGCTCCGTCGCACCGGCGCCGTCGAGTCCCCGCTCACCACCGTCTGAAAGAGCCGCGTCATGACCGTCCCGCAGGCCGGGGCCCACTCTGGTGTCCGTCCGCCGGCGGACGGACCCGGCCCCGGCCGGCCCGCCGTCCGCGACCGCTACCTCGACCTGCTGCGCGCCGTCGCGCTGGTCCGCGTCGTGGTCTACCACTGCTTCGGCTGGGCGTGGCTGACCCTGGTCTTCCCCTCCATGGGCGTGATGTTCGCGCTGGCCGGCTCGCTCATGGCCCGCTCCCTGGCGCGGCCCGCCGCTGCCGTGCTCCGCTCCCGGACACGGCGCCTGCTGCCGCCCGTGTGGGTGCTGGCGTCGCTCCTCGTCCCCGCCATGGTCATCGGGGGCTGGCGCCCGTCGGCCGACGGGGGCGGGCCGCTCGGCTGGGGGCTGCGCCTGCTGTGGTGGATCGTCCCGCTCGGCACCCCGCCGTACCCGTGGGAGCTCGGGCACCCGAACGGGCTCCTGGAAGTCACCTGGGCCGACGACGCCGCGGGGCCGCTGTGGTACCTGCGCACCTACCTGTGGTTCGTGCTGCTCTCCCCGCTCCTGCTGAAGGCGTTCCGCCGGCTCCCGTGGGCCACCTTGACGGCGCCGCTGGTGCTGACCGCCGTGCTGACCACGGGCCTGGTCACGCTTCCGGGCGACTTCGGTGCGATCGTCACGGACCTGGTCACCTTCGGGTCCTGCTGGCTCCTGGGCTTCGCCCACCACGACGGCCTGCTGCGGAGGCTGCCGCCGTACGTGGTGCCCGTTCTCGCGCCGGTGTTCATGGCCGTCGGGGCCTGGTGGGCCTTCGGACACCGGACCGAGTCCGGCTGGGACCTCGACGAGATCCCGCTGGGACAGGCGCTGTGGTCCTTCGGCTTCGTGGTGGTGCTGCTGCGGATCAGCCCGTCGTGGGAGCGGCTGCCGCGTCCCCTCGCCCGGCTGGACGGCCTCGTGAGTCTGCTGAACGCCCGCGCGGTGACGTTCTACCTCTGGCACCAGATCGCCCTGATCGCCAGCGTGCCGTTGATCGACCGGTTGTGGGACTTCCCCGTACTCGAGTACCACGTGCGCTGGCTGCTGGACAGCGAGTGGTTCCAGTTCGCGGTCGTCTGGCCGCTCATCGGCCTGCTGCTGGTGTGCTTCGGCTGGGCCGAGGACCTCGCCGCGCGGCGCCCCGCCCGGCTGTGGCCCTGGCCGCGCAGGCGTACCGCGGCGGCCGGCGGCTGAGGGGCGGCCGGTCAGTCCGCCGCGCCGGCCTTCCGCGCGGAGAACGCCGCGACCACCGCGGCGGTGGCCGCGGCGACCGCCGGTATCGCGTACGCGGGCAGCGCGCCGCGGTGTTCCACGACGGACCCCGCGGCGAAGGAGCCCGAGGCGATACCGCCCAGAAGGGCCGTGACGGCGAGCGTCATCCCCTCGTTGAGGCGGCCCGGGGGGACCCGGAGCTGGATCAGGGCCATGCCGTTGATCATCGTGGGCGCCGTGGCCATGCCCGCCAGCAGCAGCGCGGGGGCCAGCAGCCACAGGCCGCCGAGGGCCGCGGCGGGCAGCGGGCCCAGCATGAGCGCGGCCATCGCGGCGACGCTCGCCGCGAAGCGGCCGCCGGCCGTTCCGCGGGGACGCCGCAGCCCGTACAGCAGGCCCGCCGCGCAGGAACCCGCCGCCTGCAGGGCGAGCACCGCCCCGGCGGCGCCGCGGTGTCCGTGGGCGTCGGCGAAGGCGATCGTGGTGACCTCCAGGGCGCCGAAGACGGCCCCGGTCGCCAGGAACGTCAGCAGCACGGCCGGCACCGCGGCCCGCCCCGCCGCCACGTCCTGGCCGGGCGCGGGCCGCGGCACCGGCGGCGGCTCGGTGCCGCGTTGCGCGGCGAAGAGCAGGATGCCGCCGAAGAGCAGCAGCGCCCCCGTCAGCGTGCCCGCCTCGGGGAACAGCGAGGTGCACAGGAACGCCGCGAGGACCGGGCCGAGCATGAAGCAGACCTCGTCCGCCGCCTGCTCGAAGGCGTTGGCGACATGCCGGGACCGCTCGTCGTCCCGGTACAGGTGCGCCCAGCGGGCCCTCGCCATGCCGCCGGTGTTCGGCGTCGTCGCGGTGGCGGCGTAGGCGGCGAACAGCGTCCAGGCCGGGGCGTGCAGCCGGACGCACACCACCAGCGCCAGCGAGCCCAGCGCGGCGAGCCCCGCGGCCGGCACGGCCACCCGGGCCTGGCCGAGCCGGTCGGTCAGACGGGCGGTCCAGGGGGCCACCACCGCCGTCGCGGCGAGCCCGGTGGCGGTGACCGCCCCGGCCAGCGCGTACGAGCCGTACCCCGCGGCGATCATGACGACCGCGCTGACGCCGAACATCCCCATGGGGAGCCGGGCCAGAAGGTTCCCGGCGGTGAAGGCCCGGGTGCCGGGCAGGGCGAAGAGCCGCCGGTAGGGGGCGGCGAAGGCGGGCGCGGTCATGCGATCACCCTCGCGGGCCGCCCCCGGCGCGGTCCAACACCTGATCAGCGCCCATTGACGCCTTCCTGTTGTCGATCGCGGACGTGTTCAATGGGCGGATGCCGCACGCCGTCGACCCGCGCCTGCTGCGAGCCTTCACCGCCGTCGCGGAGGAGCTGCACTTCACCCAGGCCGCCGCCCGGCTTCACATCGCCCAGCAGGCGCTGAGCCGGGACGTCCGCCGCCTGGAGCGCGAACTGGGTGCCGAGCTGTTCGTCCGCACGACACGCTCGGTGCGGCTGACCGCCGAGGGGGAGCGGCTGCTGCCGTACGCCCGGCGCGTGCTCGCCGCCCACGACGAACTGGCCGCCGCCTTCGCGCCCACCGGCCGTCCGCTGCTCGTGGACATCGGCGCGCCCGTGGGCACCGGGCACCGGGTGCTGGCCGCCGCCCGCGCCGCCGCGCCCGAACTCGAGCTGACCGCGCGCTTCCACAGCGGGCTCACCGGCGCCGCCGCCGGAATCCTCGCGGGCCGCCTGGACGTCTCCTTCGGCCGCGCGGCGGGCCTGGCCCCCGAGGTACTGGACCGGCTCGAGCACCGGCCGGTCCGCTACGAGCGGATGGCCGTCCTGCTTCCCGACGACCACCGGCTGGCCCCGCTCGCCGAGGTGCCGCTCGGCGAACTCGCCGGGGAATCCCTCTACGCCGCCGCGGGGAACCCGGACACCGCCGAGTGGACGGACCTCGCCCGCCGCCTCTTCCACGGCCGGGGCATCCACGTTGCCGCGCCCTTCCCCGCCATCGACGGCCCGGAGGAGTTCGTCCGCCTCGTCCGCAAGCACCGCTGGCCCGTCCTGGCCAGCACCGACTTCCTCGACCTGCCCGGCTTCGTCCTGCGCCCGCTCACCACGCCCGTGCCGCTCGCCCCGGTCTCCATGGTGTGGCGCCGCGGACTGCGCCACCCCGGGCTGGACGCCCTGCTGTCGGTCGCGCGGCGGCTCGCCGGCGAGGACGGCTGGCTCACCCCGCCGGACGGCGCCTGGCTGCCGGAGCCCGACGCCCGCGTCATGGCGCCCCCGGCGCTCACAAAAGGCCCGCGCGCCGGGTGAGCGCAAGGTTGCGTGGCGGTCACCTCCGGCCTTCGGGCGGAAACGCGCCGTTCCTACCGTCGTGGTCATCACCCGACGAGTCAGGGCCTGGGAGGCGTCGTGACGTCCGCGAGCACCACAGCACGCAAGGGCGGCCGCTGGATCGAGCGGTGGGACCCGGAGGACGAGGAGTTCTGGGCGGCCGGCGGCCGCCGGATCGCCCACCGGAACCTGCTCCTGTCCGTGCTGTCCGAGCACGTCGGCTTCTCGGTCTGGACGCTGTGGTCGGTCCTGGTGCTCTTCATGGGCCCGGAGTACGGCATCGACCCGGCCGGCAGGTTCTTCCTGGTCGCGGTGGCCACGGCGGTCGGCTCGGTGGTCCGCGTCCCCTACACCTTCGCCGTCGCGCGCTTCGGCGGCCGCAACTGGACCGTCCTCAGCGCGCTCATGCTGCTCCTGCCGGTGATCGCCGCCGCCGTCGTCATGGAGCCCGGCACCTCCTACGGCACCTTCCTCGCCGTCGCCGCGCTGACCGGGGTCGGCGGCGGGAACTTCGCGTCCTCCATGACCAACATCAACTCCTTCTTCCCGCTCCGGCGGAAGGGCTGGGCGCTCGGCCTGAACGCGGGCGGCGGCAACATCGGCGTGCCCGTCGTCCAGCTGGCCGGCCTGCTGGTCATCGGCACGGCGGGGGCCGGCCACCCGCGGCTGCTGCTCGCCGTCTACATCCCGCTCATCGTGGTCGCCGCCGTCCTCGCGGCCCTGTTCATGGACAATCTGGCGCCCGTGCGGAACGACACCGGGGCGGCCGCCTCTGCGGTGAAGGACGGTCACACCTGGATCATGTCCCTGCTCTACACCGGCACCTTCGGGTCCTTCATCGGCTACAGCTTCGCCTTCGGGCTCGTGCTGCAGAGCCAGTTCGCCCGCACCCCGCTGCAGGCCGCGTCCCTCACCTTCGTCGGCCCGCTGCTCGGCTCGCTGGCCCGCCCGGTCGGCGGGCGCCTCGCCGACATATACGGCGGCGCGCGCATCACCTGGTGGAACTTCCTGGCGATGGCAGCCGCCACCGCCGTGATCATCCTCGCCTCGGCACGGGAGTCCCTGGCGCTGTTCTCCGCCGCCTTCGTCGCCCTGTTCCTGCTGACCGGCCTCGGCAACGGCTCCACGTACAAGATGGTCCCGGCGATCCACGCCGCCAGGGCCGCGGCCAAGGGCCTGACCGGCGAGGCTGCGGCCGCCTACGGACGCCGGCTGTCCGGCGCCGCGATGGGACTGATCGGCGCCGTCGGCGCGCTCGGCGGCCTCGGGATCAACCTCGCCTTCCGGCAGTCCTTCCTCACCCGGGGCACCGGCACCCCCGCCTTCGTCGCCTTCCTGGCCGTCTACGCGGTCTGCTTCGCGGTCACCTGGGCCGTGTACCTGCGCAGGCCCGCCCCGGCTCCGGCCCCGGCGGCCGGGGCCGAGGCCGAGCCGCGGTTCGCCCGCGCCGCGGCGCGGGCGGGGAGAACCGCGTAACGGCGGGGAAACACAGGTGTACCGAGGCCGTCACCGGGGCTTGGGACCATGCGCGCAAAGGTGCGCGCGACCCCGGGACCCGGGACGGTTCCGGTTCCGGTTCCGGTCTTCGATGCGCGTGTACCTCCGGCGGAGCGAGGCATGAGCCCATGCAAGTGCGACACACCGACGTCCTCCCCCTGGCCGGCTTCACGGTCGGCGTCACCGCGGCCCGCCGGGCCGACGAACTGTGCGCCCTCCTCGAGCGGCGCGGAGCCGTCGTCATGCGGGCCCCCGCGCTGCGGATCGTCCCGCTGCCCGACGACACCGAACTGCTCGCCGCGACCGAGCGGCTGCTCGACCGCGGCCCCGACGTCGTGGTCGCCACCACGGCGATCGGCTTCCGCGGCTGGATCGAGGCCGCCGACGGCTGGGGGCTCGGGGAGACCCTGCTGGCACGGCTGGGCCGCGTCGAACTGCTCGCCCGCGGCCCCAAGGTGCGCGGCGCGATCCGCGCGGCCGGGCTCAGGGAGTCCTGGTCACCGGCGTCCGAGTCGATGGCGGAGGTCCTGGACCGGCTGCTGGACGAGGGCGTCGCCGGCCGGCGCGTCGTCGTCCAACTGCACGGGGAGCCGGTGCCGGGCTTCATCGAGGCGCTGCGGGCGGCCGGCGCGGAGGTCGTCGGCGTGCCCGTCTACCGCTGGATGCCGCCGGAGGACCTCGGCCCGGTCGACCGGCTCGTCGACGCGGCCGTCGGGCGCGGGCTGGACGCGGTCACGTTCACCAGCGCGCCCGCGGCGGCCTCCCTGCTGGACCGGGCCGAACGCCGCGGCCTGCGCGGCGAACTCCTCGAGGCCCTGGGCCGAGACGTCCTGGCGGCCTGCGTGGGCCCCGTCACGGCGCTCCCGCTGCAGGCCCACGACATCCCCACCGCCCAGCCCGAACGCTTCCGCCTCGGGCCGCTCGTCCAACTGCTCGCCGCGGAGCTCCCGGGGCGGGCGCGTGCCCTGCCCGTCGCCGGGCGGCGCCTGGAGATCCGCGGTCACGCGGTGCTCGTCGACGGGCGCCTGCGACCGGTCCCGCCGGCCGGGATGGCCCTGCTCCGCGCGCTCGCCCGGCGCCCCGGATGGGTGGTCTCCCGGGCGGATCTGCTCCGGGCGCTGCCGGGCGCGGGACGTGACGAGCACGCGGTGGAGACGGCGATGACGCGGCTGCGGGCGGCGCTGGGGGCGCCGAAGCTCATCCAGACGGTGGTCAAGCGGGGTTACCGGCTGGCGCTCGATCCGGCGGAGTGCGCTTCGGCGTGACCCGGGGTCGTGGTTGCGGTCCGTTGTTGTGGGCGGGTCCGTTGCGCCTGCGGCGGGCATCCCCCGCCCTCCCCCCCGATTGCCCGGCGCGGTCAGTGCGGGCCTGCGCACGCTGTTGTGGGGTCGGGGCCGCGCCGGGGCACGTCCTCAACGCTCGCGGTTCGGCCCCACGTCATTCGGCGCCGGGTCCGCCGCCGCTCGTCGTTTCCGGGCGCACCCCGCCACACCCCCTCCCGTCGTATGAGCGCATGACGGCTGGAGGGGGGTAGAGCGGTCCGGGGTTGCCGCGCGTGCCTTGCTGAACCTCTACCGGCTGTCAGGTGCCCCCTTCCAGCTGATCACGGAGCGGATCAGACCGGGCGGCTTTCGGGCTTTCGGGGCGCCAGGGCCTGGCGAGCGGGTGCCGGGAGTCCTCTCGGCTCATTGCGGGGTCGGCCCCCGTGCTCGTCGCGGCGCAGGCAAGCCCAGCAGGCCCCCAACTGCCCGCAGGAGTACCCGGCCACCGGTGCGCTCACCTTCGCTCGGCCTGCGGCCGGGGGATCCCCTGCCGAGGGCAGCTTCCAGCGGTGTGGGGACGGGCTCACCCCATCACCCCCCTCCGGCCGTTGTCGCCGACGAAACGGAGGGGGCGGGGTCGTTGGGGGCACCCCCGGCCGAAGGCTGGGGGAGGGTGGGCGTTCTGGACGCTGACGTGTATTTGTTGTGCGGCATCCGGGGCGCCGCGCGAAGGTGCCCGCCATGCACATAGATGTGCGGTACAGAATGCCCACCCCGGAGGCCCCGTCCCCGGCCCACCATGCACGCGCGCAGGCCCGCACCGATCATCCCGGGGCAATCGGGAGGGCGGGCGGGGAAACCCCCGACATCAACCACAAACGTCCCGCACACGGCGACACGGGGTACCCCGGACCCTTCGGGAAGGCACGTCCCGAGTGGGCGTGAAACGCCTGGTTGGCGTACGGTGTCAGGCTGCCCCGTTCGCCGGGGCGGCGCGCGCGGCGCGTGACGTACGGAAGAACAAGAAGGGGGTCCTGCGTGGCAGCGGTCCGGGACACGGAGATCGCGGTCGAGCAGACGCATCTGGACCGGGTGTACGACCGCCTCGAGGAGAAGATCCACGAGGCGGAGTTCCTCATGGACGACGCCGTCAAGCGCGGTCAGGTCGGCACGCCGGGTGCGCTCGCGGAGCGCGATGCGCAGGTGTTCCGGGCGGGGCTGCACCTGAACCGGCTGAACGCGGAGTTCGAGGACTTCCTCTTCGGCCGGATCGACCTGCTGCGGGGCAAGGACGGCAAGAAGGGCCCGGACGGTGCCTACACCTCCGTGGACCCCGCCGATGAGGCGATCCGGCCCGACGGCACGGCGGACGTCGCCGAGACGCTGCACATCGGCCGGCTCGGCGTACTGGACGCGGACTACGCGCCGCTGGTGATCGACTGGCGGGCCCCCGCGGCGGCGCCGTTCTACCGGGCGACCCCGGTCTCGCCCGGCCGGGTCGTGCGCCGGCGCGTCATCCGCTCCAAGGGGCGCAAGGTGCTGGGCGTCGAGGACGACCTGCTGCGCCCGGAGCTGACGACGGGTCTTCCCGTGGTGGGGGACGGGGCGCTGATGGCCGCGCTGGGCCAGGCGCGCAGCCACACGATGCGGGACATCGTCTCCAGCATCCAGGCCGAACAGGACGTGGTGATCCGGGCCCCCGCCGCGTCGGTCACCGAGGTCACGGGCGGGCCGGGCACGGGGAAGACGGCCGTGGCCCTGCACCGGGCCGCGTACCTGCTGTACCAGGACCGGCGCCGGTACGCGGGCGGCATCCTGGTGGTCAGCCCGACGCCGCTGCTGGTCGCGTACACCGAGGGCGTGCTGCCCTCGCTTGGCGAGGAGGGCCAGGTCGCGATCCGCGCCGTGGGCTCGCTCGTGGACGGCGCCGAGGCGACCGCGTACGACGATCCGGCGGTCGCCCGGATCAAGGGCTCGCTGCGGATGCTGAAGGTGCTGCGCAAGGCCGCACGCGGCGTGCTGGAGCACGGGGCGGCGTCGGGGCGGTGCCCGGACCGGCTGCGGGTGGTGGCCTTCGGACGGCGGCTGGAACTGGACGCCGAGGAGTTGTCGGCGATCCGGCACGCCGTGCTGGGCGGCACGGCCCCGGTGAACCTGCTGCGGCCCCGGGCCCGCCGTCTGCTGCTGGACGCGCTGTGGCGCAAGGCCGGTCGCCGCTTCGACGACCCGGAACTGGCCGCGGAGGAGCGGCAGGGCTTCGACGAGGACATCTCCACCGAGCAGGAGTTCGCGGACTTCCTGGCCGCGTGGTGGCCGGTGCTGAGCCCGCGCGCGGTGCTGGCCGCGCTCTGCGACGAGAAGCGGCTGGGGCGCTGGTCACGACGGGTCCTGTCGCCGCCGGAGGTCCGCCGGGTGGCGCGTTCGCTGCGCCGGCTGGACGCCGCGGGCGACGGGGCGCTGTCCGTGCACGACGTCGCGCTGCTCGACGAACTGGAGGCGCTGCTGGGCCCGCCGCCGAAGGTGCGCGCCCGGGAGTCGGACCCGCTGGACCAGCTGACCGGCCTGGAGGAGGTCACCACCTACGCCGACCGGATGGCGGGAGGGCGGCGCAGCCGGCAGGACCGGCTGGACGCCGAGCGCGCGGAGTACGCGCACGTGATCGTCGACGAGGCGCAGGACCTCACCCCGATGCAGTGGCGGATGGTGGGCCGCCGGGGCCGTGCCGCGACCTGGACGGTGGTCGGCGACCCCGCGCAGAGTTCGTGGACCGACCCCGACGAGGCGTCCCTGGCCCGCGACGAGGCCCTCGGCACGCGTCCGCGCCGCCGCTTCACGCTGACCGTCAACTACCGCAACCCGGCCGAGATCGCGGACCTGGCGGCGAAGGTGCTGGCCCTGGCCATGCCGGGCAGCGAGGCGCCGCGCGCGGTGCGCTCCACGGGGCTGGTGCCCCGGTTCGTGGTGGGCGCCGACGGCGACCGGGGCGAGGCGGTGCGCGCGGAGGCACAGCGGCTGCTGGACGAGGTCGAGGGCACGGTGGGCGTGGTCGTGGCCATGGGCCGCCGCGAGGAGGCCCGCGGCTGGCTGGCGGGGCTGGGCGAGCGCGTCGTGGCCCTGGGCAGCCTGGAGGCCAAGGGGCTGGAGTACGACGCGACGCTGGTCGTCTCACCGGCCGAGATCGCGGACGAGTCCCCGGCGGGGCTGCGGGTGCTGTACGTGGCGCTGACCCGGGCCACCCAGCGGCTGACGGTGCTTTCCGGCGGGCGTGACCTGCCGGACGGCTCCGGCGTCCCCGACCTGCTGCGTGACTGACCGCTCCGCATGACGACGGCGGGGCGCCCCTGTTTGAGGGGCGCCCCGCCGGAAGCTGTGACACCGACCCGCCATGCTCGCCTCGCGGCAAGTGGGCGCTCGAAGCGCCTAAGGTTGGGCCCGGGGGCTTGGATCGAGCCGGTGCCTCACCCAGGCTAACAAACGATCCGCGATTGTCATTCCGTCTGTGTGCGCCGTTCCGGTGGCGGCCGGGGGAACATTAAGCACACAAGCTTCCGTTGACCCCGGATGTCACGCCAGAGTCTGCGGTGAGCCCCCCGGGTTTACGCGTACCCACCGGTAGGTGGCAGCATCGAGGGCGCACGAAGCAGCGACAGCGGAGGAACAGCGGCCATGGCAACGGCGCCGAGCGTCTCGTACTCAATCACGGTGCGGCTGGAGGTGCCCGCGAGCGGATCCGCGGTCAGTCAGCTCACCACGGCCGTGGAAGCCTCCGGTGGCGCGGTCCACGGCCTGGACGTGACCGCCTCCGGCCACGAGAAGCTGCGCATCGACGTGACCATCGCGGCCACCTCGACCGCGCACGCGGACGAGATCGTCGCCAAGCTGGCGCAGATCGAGGGCGTCGCGATCGGCAAGGTGTCCGACCGGACGTTCCTGATGCACCTCGGCGGCAAGATCGAGATGGCGTCGAAGCACCCCATCCGCAACCGTGACGACCTCTCCATGATCTACACCCCCGGTGTGGCCCGGGTCTGCATGGCGATCGCCAAGAACCCCGAGGACGCCCGCCGGCTGACCATCAAGCGCAACAGCGTCGCCGTGGTCACCGACGGCTCGGCCGTACTGGGCCTCGGCAACATCGGGCCGCAGGCCGCGCTGCCGGTCATGGAGGGCAAGGCGGCGCTCTTCAAGCGCTTCGCCGGCATCGACGCCTGGCCGATCTGCCTGGACACCCAGGACACCGACGCGATCGTGGAGATCGTCAAGGCGATCGCCCCCGGCTTCGCCGGCATCAACCTGGAGGACATCTCGGCACCCCGCTGCTTCGAGATCGAGGCCCGGCTGCGCGAGGCGCTGGACATCCCGGTCTTCCACGACGACCAGCACGGCACCGCCATCGTGGTGCTCGCGGCGCTGACCAACGCGCTGCGCGTGGTCGGCAAGCAGATGAGCGACGTCCGGGTGGTCATGTCGGGCGCGGGCGCCGCCGGCACGGCGATCCTGAAACTGCTGCTCGCGGCGGGCGTCAAGCACGCCGTCGTCGCCGACATCCACGGCGTCGTCCACAGCGGCCGCGCGGACCTGGTCGACGCCGGTTCCGACTCGGCACTGCGGTGGATCGCCGACAACACCAACCCGGACGAGGTCACCGGGACCCTGAAGGAGGCGGTGCGCGGCGCTGACGTCTTCATCGGCGTCTCGGCCCCCAACGTCCTGGAGGGCGAGGACGTGGCGGCCATGGCCGACGGCGCCATCGTCTTCGCCCTGGCCAACCCGGACCCGGAGGTCGACCCGGCGGTCGCCCGCGAGACCGCCGCGGTGGTCGCCACGGGCCGCAGCGACTTCCCCAACCAGATCAACAACGTGCTGGTCTTCCCGGGGGTCTTCCGCGGCCTGCTGGACGCCCAGAGCCGCACGGTCGACACCGGGATGATGCTCGCGGCGGCGGCCGCCCTCGCGGACGTCGTCACCGAGGACGAACTCAACCCGAACTACATCATTCCCAGCGTCTTCAACGACAAGGTGGCGGGTGCCGTCGCCGGCGCCGTGCGTGAGGCGGCCAAGCCGCAGGGCCTCACGGCGACGCCGTGACGACGCAGCGTCATCGGTCCGTACGCGACCCGCTTTTTGTGTGACTCTCCCGGGTGCCGGATTGGCGTTTCCCCCAGAAATAGGGGCAGGATGCGTACCTGGGCGGTGAGGGCCGCACCGCAGAAGCGCGACGAGCGTCTTCACAATGCGTCTTCCCCGACGGTCGACGTTGGGGGTTTCCATGCAAGGAGTACTTAGATGAACCGCAGTGAGCTGGTGGCCGCGCTGTCCGAGCGTGCAGAGGTGACCCGCAAGGACGCCGACGCCGTTCTGGCCGCGTTCGCCGAGGTTGTCGGCGAGATCGTCGCGAAGGGCGACGAGAAGGTCACCATCCCCGGCTTCCTCACCTTCGAGCGCACCCACCGTGCCGCGCGCACCGCGCGCAACCCGCAGACCGGCGACCCGATCCAGATCCCGGCCGGCTACAGCGTGAAGGTCTCCGCGGGCTCGAAGCTCAAGGAAGCCGCCAAGGGCAAGTAATTCCGCGACTACCGCGATATGTGCGAGGGCGGCCTCCCCGAAGGGAGGCCGCCCTTTCGCTTGCCCGGCGACGAGGGCCGGTCAGTCCTGGCCTGTCGGTCAGGGCCTGTCGGTCCTGGCCTGTCGGTCCGGGCCTGTCGGTCCTGGCCTGTCGGTCAGGGCCGGTCAGTCCGAGCCGGGCAGTTCGATCTTGGCGCCGAGGCTCTCCAGTTTCTGCATGAAGTTCTCGTAGCCGCGGTTGATCAGGTCGATGCCGTGCACCCGCGACGTGCCCTGCGCGGCCAGGGCCGCGATCAGGTACGAGAAGCCGCCGCGCAGGTCGGGGATGACCAGGTCGGCGCCCTGCAGCCGCGTCGGGCCGCTGACGACCGCGGAGTGCAGGAAGTTGCGCTGGCCGAAGCGGCAGGGCGTGCCGCCCAGGCACTCGCGGTAGAGCTGGATGTGGGCGCCCATCTGGTTGAGCGCCGAGGTGAAGCCCAGCCGCGACTCGTAGACCGTCTCGTGGACGATGGACAGGCCCGAGGCCTGCGTGAGGGCCACGACCAGGGGCTGCTGCCAGTCGGTCTGGAAGCCGGGGTGGACGTCGGTCTCCAGGGCGATGGCGTTCAGCGGGCCGCCGGGGTGCCAGAAGCGGATGCCGTCGTCGTCGACCTCGAACGCCCCGCCCACCTTGCGGAAGACGTTGAGGAAGGTCATCATCTCCCGCTGGCTGGCGCCGCGGACGTAGACGTCGCCCTCGGTGGCCAGGGCCGCGCAGGCCCAGGAGGCGGACTCCAGGCGGTCCGGGAGGGCGCGGTGGTTGTAGCCGCCGAGCTTGTCCACGCCGGTGATGTGGATGGTGCGGTTGGTGCCCATCGTGATGATGGCGCCCATCTTCTGCAGGACGCAGATGAGGTCCTCGATCTCCGGCTCGATCGCGGCGTTGCTCAGCTCCGTGACGCCCTCGGCCAGGACGGCCGTCAGCAGCACCTGCTCGGTCGCGCCGACCGACGGGTACGGGAGTTCGATCTTGCAGCCGCGCAGCCGCTGCGGGGCCTCCAGGTACTGGCCCTCGGGACGCTTCTCGATCACCGCGCCGAACTTGCGCAGCACGTCGAAGTGGAAGTCGATCGGCCGGCCGCCGATGTCGCAGCCGCCCAGGCCCGGGATGAAGGCGTGGCCGAGGCGGTGCAGCAGCGGGCCGCAGAACAGGATCGGGATCCGCGAGGAGCCCGCGTGCGCGTCGATGTCGGCGACGTTCGCGCTCTCCACCTTGGACGGGTCCAGCACCAGTTCCCCGGGCTCGTCGCCGGCCTGCACCGTCACCCCGTGCAGTTGCAACAAGCCCCGCACCACGCGCACGTCGCGGATGTCGGGCACATTGCGCAGCCGACTGGGTTCGCCGCCCAGCAGCGCGGCCACCATCGCCTTGGGCACGAGGTTCTTCGCCCCGCGGACGTGGATCTCCCCCTCGAGCGGGGTGCCACCGTGGACTAGCAGTACGTCGTTAAGGCCGGCCATTGCTCTCGCGTTCCTGGAGACGGGCGGAAAGGAAGCTCGGTCCCCGCAGGCACCGAGGAGAAATGGTAAACGGCCTTCCGGCGCCGGGAAGAGGCCTGTGACGTCCCCCTCGTGTAATGGCTTCGCTACAGCACCCAGCGCGTTCGCCCGGTGCCGGAGCGTGCTCGCCGCGGGCGCCCCCGCGTCGCCGCCGTGCCGGGAACGGCCGCCCGCACCCCGCGCGGCGGCGGAATGCGGGATTATGTTGACCATGACCGAAGTGTCATCGCTCACCGGCAGACTGCTCGTCGCCACACCCGCTCTCGCGGACCCGAACTTCGACCGGGCGGTGGTTCTCCTCCTCGACCACGACGAGGAGGGGTCGCTCGGCGTCGTCCTCAACCGCCCCACACCCGTCGGGGTCGGCGACGTCCTGGAGTCCTGGGCCGGCCTGGCGGGCGCGCCGCAGGTCGTCTTCCAGGGCGGGCCCGTCTCGTTGGACTCCGCGCTGGGCCTGGCCGTGGTGCCCGGCGAGCCGCGCGGCGGCGAGGACGCGGAACCGCTCGGCTGGCGCCGGGTGTACGGCGCGATCGGCCTGGTGGACCTCGAGGCGCCGCCGGAGCTGCTCGCGGCCGAGCTGGGATCGCTGCGCATCTTCGCCGGGTACGCCGGATGGGGGCCCGGCCAGCTGGAGGACGAGCTCGTCGAGGGCGCCTGGTACGTGGTCGAGTCCGAACCGGGGGACGTCTTCTCCCCGGACCCCGAGCAGCTGTGGCGCTCCGTGCTGCGCAGGCAGCGCAGCGAACTCGCGATGGTCGCGACGTATCCGGACGATCCGTCTCTGAACTAGGCTTGCTTGCCATGAGCACTCTCGAGCCCGAGCGCGGGGCGGGCACCGGCACCCTCGTCGAGCCGACCCCGCAGGTGTCGCAAGGCGATGGCGACCACGAGCGCTTCGCGCACTATGTACAGAAGGACAAGATCATGGAGAGCGCGCTCTCCGGATCACCGGTGGTCGCGCTGTGCGGCAAGGTGTGGGTGCCCGGCCGGGACCCCAAGAAGTACCCGGTGTGCCCGATGTGCAAGGAGATTTTCGAATCCATGCCTACCGGCGGCGGGGACAAGGACAAGGACAAGAGCGGCAAGTAGCGGCCGCCACCACACCCGGCGGGTACGGCCGCGGCGCGGCGGCCGTACCGCGCGCGTTCGGGGGGACATGGCGCAGGACGACGCCGTCACGGCGGACCGGGTCTTCGGGCTCTGCGAGCGGGGGCGCTTCGCGATGGCGCACTCACTCGTCGACGACGCCTTCGTCGCCCGCAACGGCAGCTTCGGCTACCTCGTACGGGCCCGCGTCTTCGCCTACGAGCGGCGTGCCGACCGGGCCAGGGAGGCCGTCGACTGGGCGCTGGCGCACGCGGAACCCGGCGACCTCGACCCGCCGCTGCTGTCCGGGCTCGTCCTGCTGATGCTCGGCGACGCGCACGCCGCACTCGGGCTGGGCCTGCGGGTGGCCGCCGCGGATCCCCGCGAGTGGCGGGCCCAGGTGCTGGTCGCCGACTCCTGCCGGATGCTCTCCCGCCGCCCCGAGGCGGTCACCGCCGCCCGGCGGGCGGTGCTGATCGCGCCCCGCGAGGCCGAGGCGCATGTCGCGCTCGCACGGGCGCTGGACCTCTCGCTCCGGCCGGCCGGGCGCGCCGAACGCCGTACGGCCGTCACCCGGGCCCTGGAGCTCGGCGCCGAGCCCGCCGACGTCGCCCGGCGCCGCCGGTGGCCCCGGGCCGTGCCCGCACTGCCGGCGGCCGCGCTGGTGCTGCTCGCCGACCCCCTGGTGCTGGCCGGCTGGCTGTGGCTGCTGCAGGCCCGCCGTTCCGGCAGCACCGGCCGGGGGCGGCTGCAGACCGTACGCGCGGTGACCCGCGCCGAGCTGGAAGAGGACCCGGCCCGCGTCCGGGCCGCGGCCCTGACGACGGCGGCGTGGCTGGCCGTGCTCCCGTTCGCCGTCACGGGCCTGGCGGCGGCCGCCGCCGCCGACGGCGCCCCCTGGCCGCTTCCGGCCGTCCTGGGCGCCGCAGCGGGCGCTGTCGTGGTGCTGCTGGCCGCCGCTCGCGCGGTGCGCTGGTGGTACGGCGACACCTTCCTGCGGCGCGACGTCCTGCCCAGCCGGCACACCGTCCTCCAACTGGCTGCCGCGGCGGCCCTCGTCGGCACCGTCGTGGCCCTCTCCGTGGCGCAGACGACATCCAGGGCGGTGTGGTCCGGGCTGACCGCGGCCCACGTCCTGTGGAGCGTCGTGGGGCTGCTGATCCCCGGCCTCGCGCTGAACAGGGCCCGCCGCGCGGCCGGCTGAGGGGCGCCTTCGCGCGCCGGCCGGGACACGGGCCGGTGCGGAAGCCGTCCGCCGGGGCGGCAACGCCGCCCGCGCGACGCGGTCCGGGCCGCTCCTGGAGCCGGCTGGTGCCGAAGGCGCGAGAGCGCCGTGGCGCGACTCCCGGCGGTGTTCGGACACCCCGGCGCGGAGGCCGCGGCGTGAGGTTTCCGCCGCGGGCGGTGTGTGCGTCGCCGCCGGGGAGCCGGCGTGCGGCGAGGAGTCGGGGGGCGTACGGCAGTCATCCGGTGGGCGATGCCTCCGGCGCGCGCTGCCGTCGGGGCGCACGGCCTCTGCCGCACCGCTGTGTCGAGGGCGCCGCCGTGACGATCCCGCCGCGGTGCGGGCCGCGCATGCTTCCGGCGCTCGGGCCGACCCCTGGGCGCAGGCGATGGATCGGTCCGCGCGGTGACCGCACCGCCCCTCCCGCGACCCGTCGCTGGTGAGCTCCAGCCACCGCATGCCGCCCTCGCCGGGGGCGGCGGGGTGTCGGCGGCTTGTGCCTGCCTTTCGCGAGGTCGGGGGCTTCGCTGCCCTGAGCGGTCGTGGGGTGGGGCGACTTGGCGTACCGGGGGCGGGGTGTCGGCGGGTTGTGCCTGCCTTTCGCGAGGTCGGGCGCTTCGCTGCCCTGAGCGGTCGTGGGGTGGGGGGACTTGGCGTACCGGGGGCGGGGTGTCGGCGGGTTGTGCCTGCCTTTCGCGAGGTCGGGCGCTTCGCTGCCTTGAGCGGTCGTGGGGTGTGGGGACTTGGCGTACCGGGGGCGGCGGGGGGCGGGGTGTCGGCGGCTTGTGCCTGCCTTTCGCGGTGTCGGGGGCTTCGCGGCCCCTGAACGACTGCCGAGCGCGGCCGACTTGACGAACCGTGGGCGAACTCCGGCCGCGCGGAGGTCCGCTGCCGTGGCGGTGGCGGTCCCGGCGTCATCGGACGCCCGATCGAGGGACCGCCCCCGATCGTGTGAGGCCCGCCACAACCGCGGGCCGGGCAACGCGGGAGATGGCAGGGTGGTGTGGCCAATCCGGCAAGCCGCGTGAAGGAGGCCATTCCCATCGCAAACTGGAGAAAGCCGCAAACCGGACGGAGTGTCATCCGGAAGCGGGGTTTCCCTTTGCGACCCTCGCGTTGATCGCCCCGGAAGATGTGCCAGAGTTGCCACGTCCGGGCTGTCAGCACGTACCGTACGGCTACCGCACCGCGGACAGCCGGGGAAGGGGCAGCTGCGTGAGCACGTACGCACGGCAGGCAGCGCGCAATGTGGCGTTGCCGACCTCGCTCGACGAGGCCGTGGCGGCCTTGGCCGCCACGCCCACCGCCGTGCCCGTCGCCGGAGGCACCGAACTCATGACGGCCGTCAACGCCGGGCTGCTGCGCCCCGCGGCACTGGTCGGTCTCGGACGGATCAACGAGATCCGCGGCTGGCAGTACGCGGACGGCGCCGCACTGCTCGGCGCCGGCCTCACCCACGCCCGCATGGGCCGCCCGGACTTCGCCGCGCTCATCCCCGCCCTCGCCGCCGCCGCGCGCGCCGCCGGGCCCCCGCAGATCCGCAACGCGGGCACGCTCGGCGGCAACATCGCCGGCGCCGCCCCCACCGGCGACTCGCTGCCCGTGCTGGCCGCCCTGGAGGCGTCCGTCCTCGTCGCCGGGCCGGACGGCAACCGCGAACTGCCGGTCAGCCACCTGCTGACCGGCATGGACCCGCTGCGGCCCGGCGAACTCCTGGCGTACGTCCGGGTCCCGCTGCTGCACGCGCCGCAGACCTTCCTCAAGGCCACCGGCCGCACCGGACCCGGCCGCGCGATCGCGTCCGTCGCCGTGGTCCTCGATCCCGCCCGCCGCGGCGTACGCTGCGCCGTGGGAGCTGTCGCACCGGTGCCGCTGCGGCCGCTCGAGGCCGAACGCTGGGTCGCCGGGCTGATCGACTGGGACGGCGACCGCACGCTGGCACCGGAGGCCCTCACGGCCTTCGGCGAGTACGTCGCCGCCGCCTGCATCCCCGACCCGGTGCCGGCCGCGGACGGCGCCCTGGGCCTCGACGGTGCGGGGGGACCCGCACCCGCGGCCCCCGAACTGCCCCCTGCGGCCCAGCAGCTGCGGCGTACGGTGGCCGCGCTGGCCCGCCGGGCGCTGGGGAGGGCACTGGCATGAGTGACGACGTGTACGACGACAGGACACCGGACGGGCGCATGACCGACCAGCCGCAGGGGGGGTCCCCCCAGCCGCACGGCGGGGGATTCACCCCGGGGCACGGGGTGTGGGAGCCCTCGCCCCACGGCGAGTACGACCCCGACCAGACCATGCACGTGTCCTTCGCGGCGCAGTTGTCCATGACCGATCCGGGCGCCGACCCGCTCGCCGCCCCCGGCCACGGCTACGCGCCCGAACCGCCGGCCGTGCCGATGACGGTCGCCCGCGCCGAGGCTCCCGCCGTCCCGGCCGCAGGCGAGGACGCGGCCACCACGTGGGCGATCCCCGTCGTACGCGAGGACGCCGCCGCCGACGACTCCGGCGAGTACGCGATGGGCGCCTTCGCAACCGCCCCCGGCCCCGAGCCGGCGCAGCCCTGGACCGCCCACGCCGCCCCGCAGCCGGCCCCGGCGGCGCACACGGGGCCGGCCGACGGCGGCTGGGCGCTGCCCGCGGACGCCACCGGCCAGTGGCGGCTGCCGCTCACCCCGGACGGCGTCGCGGAGGAGCCCGGCGAGTACCGCTTCCCAGCCGGGTCCGCCGCAGAACCGGGACCCGCCGCCGACCCCGGCCCCGCCCATGAACCCGCATCCGGCCCCGCAGCGGCCGCCGGGGAGCCGGGGCTGGAGCCGGTGCCCGGCGAGGACGGCGCGTACCCGCAGGCGCCCGCGCCGGAACCCGCCACCGACCACGTCCCGGACCACGTCGCCGGCCTTGCCCCGGACCTCGCCGCGCAGGAGCCGCCGGCCCCGCCGGAGGCGGCCGGGGAACCGGATGACGCGCCCGGCCCGGACGCGCACAGCGAGCACCCGGTGGACTCCTACGTGCTCAACGTCAACGGCACCGACCGGCCCGTCACCGACGCCTGGCTCGGCGAGTCCCTGCTGTACGTGCTGCGTGAGCGCCTCGGCCTCGCCGGTGCCAAGGACGGCTGCGAACAGGGCGAGTGCGGCGCGTGCTCGGTCAAGGTCGACGGCCGGCTGGTGGCCTCCTGCCTGGTACCCGCGGCGACGGCCGCGGGCAGCGACATCCGCACGGTCGAGGGGCTGTCCGCCGACGGCGGTCCCTCGGACGTCCAGCGCGCGCTCGCCGCATGCGGTGCCGTGCAGTGCGGCTTCTGCATCCCGGGCATGGCGATGACCGTGCACGACCTGCTCGAGGGCAACCACCACCCGACCGAACTCGAGACCCGGCAGGCCATCAGCGGCAACCTCTGCCGCTGCTCCGGCTATCAGGGCGTCCTCGAGGCCGTCCGCCAGGTCGTCGCCGAACGCGCGGTGAGCGCCGAGGACGCCGCGGACGACACCGCCGCAGACCCGGCCGACAGCGTCCGCGTCCCGCACCCGCGCCCCTCGTCCGGAGGCCCGGCGTGAGCACCCCGAAGCACCGGACCCCGCTCCACCTCCCCCCTCGCGGCAGCGAAAGGTACGCGCGATGACGGGCCCCGACGCCGCGACGGCCACAACGGCCGTGGGCACCCCCCCGCCGGCCGCGACCGGCCCCGCCGAGCAGCAGTCCGCGCCGTACGGCATCGGCGCCTCCCTGCCCGCCACCGACAGCCTGGCCAAGGCGCAGGGCACCTACCCGTACGCCGCCGACCTGTGGGCCGAGGGCCTGCTGTGGGCGGCCGTGCTGCGCTCCCCGCACCCCCACGCGCGCATCCTGTCCGTCGACACGTCGGAGGCCGCCGCGCTGCCGGGCGTTCGCGCCGTGGTGACCCACGAGGACGTCCCGGGCGACGCCATGCACGGGCGCCGCGTCGCCGACCGCCCGGTCTTCGCCAAGGACACCGTCCGGCACCATGGCGAGGCCATCGCCGCCGTGGCCGCCGACCATCCCGACACCGCCCGGCTCGCCGCCGCGGCGATCCACGTCGAGTACGAGGTCCTGGAGCCCGTCACCGACCCGGAGCGGGCCTTCTCGGCGCCCCCGCTGCACCCCGACGGCAACCTGATCCGGCACATCCCGCTGCAGTTCGGCGACCCGGACGCGGTCGGCGAGGTCGTCGTCGAGGGCCTGTACCGGGTGGGCCGTCAGGACCCGGCCCCGGTCGGCGCCGAGGCAGGGCTCGCCGTACCCCGCCCCGACGGCGGCGTGGAGCTGTACGTCGCCTCCACCGACCCGCACACCGACCGCGACCTGGCCGCCGCCTGCTTCGGGCTGGAACAGGACCGGGTCAAGGTCGTCGTCACCGCGGTGCCCGGCGCCATGGGCGACCGCGAGGACTCCGGGGTGCAGATCCCCCTCGGGCTGCTCGCGCTGAAGACGGGCTGCCCGGTGAAGTTCGTCGCCACCCGCGAGGAGTCCTTCCTCAGCCACAGCCATCGCCACCCGACCCTGCTGCGCTACCGTCACCACGCCGACGCCGAGGGCCGGCTGGTCAAGGTCGAGGCGCAGGTGCTGCTGGACGCCGGCGCCTACGCCGACACCTCCGCCGACGCGCTGGCCGCGGCCGTGGCCTTCGCCGCCGGCCCCTACGTCGTCCCGCACGTCTTCGTCGAGGGCTGGGCGGTGCGCACCAACAACCCGCCCTCCGGCCACGTCCGGGGCGAAGGCGCGATGCAGGTCTGCGCGGCCTACGAGGGCCAGATGGACAAGCTCGCCGCCAAACTCGGCCTGGACCCGGCCGAGATCCGCATGCGCAACGTCATGGCCACCGGCGACCTGCTGCCCACCGGGCAGACGGTGACCTGCCCGGCGCCCGTCGGTGAACTGCTCAAGGCCGTGCGCGACGCCGACCTGCCCCCGCTGCCCGTCGACGACGACGAGTCCGCGTGGCTGCTCCCCGGCGGCCTGGAGGGCGCGGGCGAGCCCGGCGCGGTGCGCCGCGGCGTGGGCTACGCGCTGGGCATGGTGCACATGCTGGGGGCCGAGGGCACCGACGAGGTCTCCACCGCCACCGTGCGCGTCCACGACGGCGCCGCCACCGTCATCTGCGCCGCCGTCGACACCGGTCAGGGCTTCGCCACCCTCGCCCGGCAGATCGTGCAGGAGGTCCTCGGCGTCGAGGACGTCCGCGTGCTGCCCTCCGACACCGACCAGCCCCCGGCCGGCGCCGCCGCCCGCGGCCGCCACACCTGGGTCTCCGGCGGCGCCGTCGAACGCGCGGCCAAGATGGTCCGCACGCAGCTGCTGCAGCCGCTCGCCGGGAAGTTCGGCATGTCGCCGGAACTGCTGTCCATCGCCGACGGCAAGATCACCTCCTACGACGGGGTGCTCTCCACCACCGTCGAGGAGGAACTGGCCGGCAAGGAACTGTGGGCCACCGCGCAGTGCCGCCCGCACCCCACCGAGAAGCTCGACGACACCGGCCAGGGCGACGCGTTCGTGGGCCTCGCCTTCTGCGCGGTGCGCGCGGTGGTCGACGTCGACATCGAACTCGGCGCGATCCGGGTCGTGGAGATGGCGGTCGCCCAGGACGTCGGCCGGATCCTCAACCCCGCGCAGCTGCACGCCCGCATCGAGGCCGGGGTCGGCCAGGGCGTCGGCATGGCCCTCATGGAGGACCTCCGCGCGCCGCGCGGCATCATCAAGCGGCCCAATTTGACGGGGTACTCACTACCCACCGCGCTCGACGCGCCCGCGATCCGCATCGTCCGGCTCGTCGAGGAACGCGACGTCCTCGCGCCCTTCGGCGCCAAGGCCGCCAGCGCGGTCCCCGTCGTCGTCTCCCCGGCCGCCGTCGCCGCCGCCGTCCGCGCGGCCACCGGCCGCCCGGTCAGCCGCCTGCCCATCCGCCCCCAGCACGCGGTGGCCCGGCCCCAGAGCTGAGGGCACACGCATCGAGGGGCCCGGTCGGACCCTCGACGCGTGTGCCACTGCCACGGGGGTCCGCCTCGCCGGTCACGTGGGCCGGAACCGGGCACAGGGGTCGGTACCCGTGCGGACGCGGCGTCCCAGGGACGGGACGCACGCCCGCTGCCGGTGGGTGTGGCGCGGGCGGTGCGCACCGCGGATGCCGCCGGGCCAGTCAGGCACCCCAGCCCCCGTCGACGGCCAACGTCGCGCCGGTGACGTAGGCCGAAAGCGGGCTGGCGAGGAAGGCCACGAAGTCGGCGTACTCCTCGAGCCGGCCGACGCGGCCGACGGCGTTCGGAGCCAGTTCCTCGACCAGTCTCGGCTCGATCTCATCCCAGTGGTGCCCCCATCCGTTCTGCAGGCCCAGTCGGGTCAGACCGTCGAGGGCGCCGGCGGTGAGGATGCCGCCGGCCGCCACGGCGTTGGAGGTGACACCGGTCTGCTTCAACTCCCGCGCGAGGGCCGTGGCGAGGGTGTTGCGGGCCCCGTTCGCCGCCGCGTAGTGCGGCTGGGACGCCTGTGGCTTCTCCCCGGTGACGCTGCTGATCTGGATCACCCGGCCCCAGCCGCGTTCGCGCATGCCGGGGACGAGCCGCTGGATCATGCGGACGCTGGTCAGGACGTTGGTGTTGTAGAGGCCGGCCCAGTCCTCCGGGGTGGTGTCGGTCCACGAGCGGCTGGGGTCGTAGACGCCGACGTTGTTGACCAGGATGTCGACCGACCCGCCCTCGGTGGCCGCGGCGTGCACCGAGTCGGCGCCCTCGTCGGTCCCGAGGTCGCCGATCGCCAGGCCGGCCGAGCCGCCCGCTTCTCTGATCGTCTTGGCGACCGCCTCCGCCCGTGCACGGTCCCGTCCATGGACGACCACAAAGGCGCCTTCGGCCGCCAGGCGCTTGGCGATCGCCTCGCCCAGACCGCTGCTCGATCCTGTTACCAGTGCTTTCCTGCCGGTCAGGTGCAGATCCATGTGACCGTTCCTCTCCATAGGGGGCGCCATGAGTCGGCGTGGAGTCAGGCTGCCTCCCATGAATTGGACCGGCAAGTCCAACTGTGCGGCGAACCGCTTCCCCTCAGGAGGCCTGCCGGCGGTGTCCTGTGCGGCCGGCCCGCAGGCGCCGGCGCAGCCGGTCGCCGATCTCCCCGATGACGGCGAACAGAGCGGCGGACGCCGCGCACCTCACGGCAGACACGGGCTGGTCGACGGCCTGGCCCACAAGCCACAGAACCAGGGCGAGGAGCGACCACCACACGATGAGCGACAGCCGGCGGCTGCTGGATTCAGGTGGGGCCGTTCCCACCCGACCTGGCAGCATCGAGAAGGATTTCGGCCCGGGGCGCAAGGCCCACTCGGCATGCGTCACGGATGATCGAGGCAGACGCTTCCCCGTCGGCCGCCCACGGCACGGAGCTCCGCTGGGGCATCGACCTGCCGGGTCACGGGCAGGCTCCTTCTCCTACGACCCGGTGGGCACCCGGTTGGAGTTCGCGGCGCCGGCACGCAGGAACGCCCTGCCGCCGGAGGACCGGCGGCAGGGCGCTCTGCGCGATGCGGTGTTGCTCAGTACAGGTTGCGGTAGGTGTTGTAGCCGAAGCCGATTTTGACCCGGCCCGCGAACTTCCCTGTTCCCGTGGCGGTGTAGAGGTAGAGGTCGCCGGCGGAGTTGACGCCGACGATGTCACCCTTGCCGTCACCGTTGATGTCGCCGGGTGCGGCGAGCTTGTTGTAGGTGTTCCAGCCACCGCCGATGACGACCCGCGACTTGAACGGGGCGGAGGCGTTGCCCGTGCCCGCGTACAGGTAGAGGGTGCCGCCGGTGGTGCGGGCCAGGAGGTCCGTGAGGCCGTCACCGGTGTAGTCGCCTGCGCCGAGGAGCTTGTTGTAGACGCCCCAGCCCTTGCCGATCTTGATCCGGGTGGCGAACGCGCTGCCCGTGCCGTTGCCCCGGTACAGGTAGAGCACGCCGGACTTGTCCCGCGCCAGCAGATCGCCCTTGCCGTCACCGTTCAGATCGCCGGGGCCGACGAGGCTGTTGTAGATGCTCCAGCCCTTGCCGATCGTGTATTCACCGTTGTAGAGCGTGCCATTGTACACGACCGGCAGGTCCGCCTGGCCGTCCTTGTCGAGGGACGAGACCAGCGTGAGGTTGACGCCCGACCAGAGCTGGTCGATGAGCTGGCGGGGGCTGAGCAGCCCGTTGTTCTTGGAGTAGTACCAGTACAGGTTGTTCTTGCCGTCCAGCCCCATCAGCTCGTTCTTGCCGAAGTCGGGGTTTCCGCCCGCTTGGAGGAACAGCGATGCGGCGTTCCAGCCCGTGCCGCCGCCGACGCGGGGAAGGAAGGTGCCCTGCCCGGTCGACTGGTAGAAGTAGGTGGTACCGGACTGGGTGCGCACGAGGAGGTCGGCCAGGCCGTCGCCGGTCTGGTCGTCGACGCCGATGAGCTGGTTGTACGCGTTCCAGCCGTTGCCGATCTTGACCCGGACCTTGAACGGGGCCGCGGCGTTGCCGGTGCCGGCGTAGAAGTACAGCTCGCCGGCGGTCGTACGGGCGAGCAGGTCGCCGATGCCGTCGCCGTTCATGTCGTTCGCGCCGACGAGCTGGTCGTATACGCCCCAGCCCTTGCCGACCAACGTCCGCGGGGCGAGCGGGGCGCTGTTGACCGTACCCGTGGACGTGTAGATGTACAGCTCACCCGCGGGCGTACGGGCCACGACGTCGCCCCGGCCGTCGCCGTTCAGGTCGCCGGGTGCGAGGACCTTGTTGTAGATCTGCCAGCCCTTGCCGGACCAGGTGACATAGCCGGTGCTGTCCGGACCCCAGCTCTGGAAGAGCGAGAGAGTGCCGGTCGCCGACAGGGTGAAGAACTCGGGACGGCCGCCGCCGTCGAGGTCGCCCGGCGCGATGATGTCCTTGTACTGCTCTTCGTAGTCGCCGTTGATCGTGTAGACGTGGCTGTCCGCACTGTTCGCCGGCTCGACGTACAGCTGTCCGTCGATGGCGCGGTACATCAGATCGGTGTACCCGTCGTCGTCCAGGTCCAGACGCGGCTTCGCGGGGACGTTCGCGGCGGAGGCGCCCGCAGCGCGCAAGGCCGGGGACTTCGCGGTGGTGTGCTTCGGCAGCGTGAGTGTCGGCAACCGGTCGAGCCGGGGCTGCGCGGGCCGCTCGAGGGCCGGGGCAGGCGGTGTGGTCGCGTCGTCGGCCGAAGCCGGGGCGGCCAGCAGCATGCCGGCCGAGAGAACAAGAGCGGTACAGGCCGCGATCCGGCGCGCGCGTATCGGGCGCGCGAAGACGGACCGGGCGGGTTCCACAGGAGACAAAGCCCCCCCAGGGGTAAGTGGTGGAACCGGGTCGAACGAATTCACAGATGTTTTACATGCATGGTGAACCGTTCCCGGGATGGGCACAGACTCTACAGCCACAACCCGCTGGACTGAAGTGGTTTAAGGATGAGCATGCCGGGGTTTTTGCTGCTCGGAGCGCCAGAGCACAGCACGAATGCCGCATAAGTCGCGGACGCGGCGGCGGTGCGGGGTGCCAAGGCGAAGTGGGGCGCCGTGCTTCGTCCGGTCGGACAGGGAGAAGCCGTGGCGGGAATCGAACCCGCGTCACTCGATTTGCAGTCGAGCCCCTGAACCACTCGGGCACACGGCCTTGCGTCGTCGACGTGAATCGACCATAGGCGGCGCCCCCGGGGGCCGGTCAACGCTTCCCGGGGGCCCGCAACAGGACTGCCATACGCCGTTCACGAACCGCCGGGGGAGGCCGCGCCCGACAGGAACTCCTCCACCACCGGGCGGAACAGCTCGGGTTCGTCCACCCACGGGAAGTGCCCGACGGCGTGCAGCGGGCGCAGCCGGGCGTACGGGAAGCAGGCCGCGACGACCTCGCCCGCGCGCATGCCGGTGACGGCGTCCCGGTCGCCGGTGACGACCAGGACCGGGCAGGTCACCTCGCGCAGCCGGGCCAGCACGGCGAGCCGGGCCGGCTCGTCAAGGCCCTGCCAGAAGCCGGCGCGGGGGACCGGGTGCAACTGGCCGCCCTCGGCGGCGGCGTGGGCGCGCTGGGGCTCGTCCCAGTGGCCGTACGCCATCGGCGCGACCTGGAGCAGCAGCGTACGGACCCGGTCGAGGTCCTCGGCGGTCTCCAGCTCGGCGAGGGAGGCGACCGCCTCCGGCCACCAGGGCTCGCCGACCCGGCTCTCGAAGATCTCCCGCGCGTCGTCGGGCAGTTCGCCCTGCAGCCGCGAGCCCGGGGTGATCAGCACCAGGTGCGTCAGCCGCTCCGGGTAGGCGGCGGCGTACGCCTGCGCGGTCGCGGCGGCCGCGTCGTGCGCGAGCAGCGCGAAGCGTTCCAGGCCCAGGTGGCCGCGCAGCGCCTCCACGTCCTGGGCGAGCCGCGGGAAGGAGTAGGCGAGCGGGTCGCCGGCCGACGGGCTGCCCCCGGTGCCCCGGCTGTCCGGGACCACCAGGCGCCGGCCCCGGTCCAGGCCGCCCAGGTCGCCCAGGTAGGCGGCGTCGCGCCCCGGGCCGCCTGCGAGGGCGAGCAGCACGGGCCCCTCGCCCCGGTCGGTGTAGGCGAGCTCGGTTCCGTCGTACGAGGTGTAGTGCGGCATGGCCTACGCCTTCCCGGCCCGGGCGGGCTTCTCCCGCCCTACGCCGAAAGCCCGACCGGGTGCCAGGGGCTCCGGGCCGGTTGACCCCTTACCCTGTCGTGGTGACCACCGCACAGACCGAGCCGGGATCCGGCCATGCAGGCATGCCCCTCGCCGCGCCGGACACCGCCACCGACACCGTTCTCGGCAGCCGCTACCGCGCGCTGACCCTGGCGATGGTCTCCGTCGTCCTGCTCATCGCCTTCGAGGCCACCGCCGTCGGCACGGCCATGCCCGTCGCCGCACGCGAGCTGGACGGGCTGGCGCTGTACGCCTTCGCCTTCTCCGGCTACTTCACCACCTCCCTGTTCGCGATGGTCGTCAGCGGCCAGTGGTGCGACCGCACCGGCCCGCTGGCACCGCTCGTCGCCGGCATCGGCGCCTTCGCGGCCGGGCTGGTCGTCTCCGGCACCGCCCAGTCCATGTGGCCGTTCGTGCTGGGTCGCGCCGTGCAGGGGATCGGCGGCGGGCTCGTCATCGTCGCCCTGTACGTCATCGTCGGCCTCGCCTACCCCGAACGACTGCGGCCCGCCGTGATGGCCGCCTTCGCCGCGTCCTGGGTACTGCCCTCCATCGTCGGCCCGCTCGTGGCCGGCGCGGTCACCGAGCAGTTCGGCTGGCGCTGGGTCTTCCTCGCCATCCCCGTACTCGTCGTGCTGCCGCTCCTCATCGGCCTGCCCGCGCTGCGCCGCACCTCCCTGCAGCGGCCGCCGGAAGACCGCGCGGCCCCCGACCGCCGCCGGCTGGGCCTGGCGCTCGCGATCTCCGCCGGTGCCGGGCTGCTCCAGTACGCCGGGCAGGACCTACGGCCGCTGTCGCTGGTCTTCGCGGCCGCGGGCGCGGCGCTCGTCGTCCCTGCCGCGCTGCGGCTGCTGCCCCGGGGCACCTTCCGCGCGGCCCGCGGACTGCCGTCCGTGGTCCTGCTGCGCGGCGTGGCCTCCGGCACGTTCCTCGGCGCCGAGAGCTTCCTCCCGCTGATGCTCGTCACACAGCGGCACATGTCGCCGACCCTCGCCGGGCTCTCCCTGGCCGGCGGTGGGATCACCTGGGGCGTCGGCTCCTGGATCCAGGGCCGCCCCCGCCTCGAACCCCACCGCGACCGCCTCGTCGTCCTCGGCATGTTCCTCATGGCCGCCGCGATCGCCGGCGCCGCCCTGCCGCTCCTGCACGCCGCGCCCGCCTGGAGTGCCGCCGCCGCGTGGGCCGTGGGCGGCCTCGGCGCGGGCCTGGTCATCTCCTCGCTGAGCGTGATCCTGTTCAAGCTCTCGCCCCCCTCGGAGGCCGGCGCCAACTCCGCCGCCCTCCAGGTCTCCGACGCGCTGTGCAGTGTCGTGCTCGTCGCCGCCGCGGGCACCGTGTTCGCCGCCCTCGGCGGGGCGGCGGGTGCCTTCACGGCCGTCCTCCTCCCCATGGCCGTCCTCGCCCTCGCGGGCGTCGGCGTCGCGGCGCGGCTGGTCCCGAAAACCGGGTGAGACCGGCGCGCCGGGGGGCTACCGTCCGAGTGTGAAAGAGCTGACCGTCGTCTTCACCGACGCCGAGTGGGAGTCCCTGGCCGACCTCGCCGACGCGCACGGCGTGCCCGCCGCGGAGTTCGTGCGCACGGCGGTGCGGGCCCACGAGGCGGCCGAGGCCGCGCGCGTCCGCGCCGCGGGGGAGGAGTACGCCGCCGCCCACGCGGACCGGCTGCGCAAGCTGGGGGAGTGAGGTGACCGTGCGCCACCTCACCCTCGGCGAGGTCACCGACCTCGCCCGCCTCGCCTGCGGCGGCGAACCGCCCGCCATGCGCGAGCCCGGGCTGCTCGCGTCGGCCGTGCACCGGCCGCGGGCGCGGATGTTCGGCGTCGAGGCGTACGGGGACGACGTCTTCGCGGCGGCGGGAGCGCTGCTGCACGCGATCGCGGCGAACCACCCCCTGGTCGACGGGAACAAGCGGACGGCGTGGCTGGCGACGGCGGCGTTCCTGGCTCTCAACGGGGTCGACCTGCGGGAGGCCGACCAGGACGTGGCGTACGACCTGGTCGTGTCGGTGGCGGCGGGGGCCGTCTCCACCCCCGAGGCCATCGGCCGCAGCCTCGCCGGCCTGGCCTCCCCCTGACCCCGCGGCTCCGTGCACCCGGGGTCGTCCGCCCGGTGGGTGTTCGTGTGCGGGTCTGTTTGCGTGCGGGTCTGTTTGCGCCTCCGGCGTTCTCTGCCCGGGGCGATGGGTGCGGGGGCGGGCCGGGTGGGGGGTGTGCCGGTGCGGGGTGTGGGGCGGGGGGTTTTCCGGCCCTCCCGCCCTCCCCCAGCCTTCGGCCGGGGGGACCCCCATCCCGGATGGTCAGTGGCCGCCGCCTCGCGCGGTGCGGGGGTGGGCCGGCGCGGGGTGTGCCCGGTCGGGGTGGCGCGGGGGGTTTCCCGCCCTCCCGCCTGTTGCCCCGGATGGTTGGTGCGGGGCTGCGCGCGGTGCGGGGCTGCGCGCGGTGCGGGGCTCCGCGCGGTGCGGGGCTCCGCGCGGTGCGGGGGTGGGCCGGGTGCGGGGCCTCCGGGGCTGGACGTCCTGGACTGTCATATTTACGTGCGTGGCGGGCACCTTCTTCGGGCGCCCCGGATGCCGCACACAAATATGCCGCAGCGTCCAGAACATCCACCCCTACGACCCCGCCCCCTCCGTATCGCGCGCGACTGACCCCCGGTGGGGGTGAGGCCGGCGGTCCGGGGTGGCCGCGCGTGCGTATC
This sequence comes from Streptomyces sp. ME19-03-3, assembly GCA_033793685.1. GTDB lineage: Bacteria > Actinomycetota > Actinomycetes > Streptomycetales > Streptomycetaceae > Actinacidiphila. The sequence goes on from JARAXD010000011.1 coordinate 88,403, forward strand.
TGGACCCCTTCCGGCCGTCAGTCGCCCCGACCCGTGGCCGGGGGTGTGGCGGGGTGGCCCCGCAGGGGACGGGCGGCGGGCCCGGCGCCGAAGAGTGCAGGGGTGAACGGCCCAAGGTCGAAGGCTGAGGGCGTATCCCGGCGCGCCACCGACCCCCCACGGGCAGAGCGCGGGCCCGCACCGACCGCGCCGGGCGACCGGGCGGGGGCACTGCCCGCCGCGCGCGCAGCGCAGGACGCATCCCGGGTCCGGGGTCGCCGCGCGTGCCCTCTCCGGCCCAGTCGGGCGGGGTGTGGCGGGGTGGCCCCGCAGGGGACGGGCGGCGGGCCCGGCGCCCGAATAGTGTGAACTGCGAGCCCGGCCGAAGGCTGGGGGCGTACCCCGGGACCGTCCCTCAGGGCGGAGCGTGGGCCCGCACCGGCCGCGCCGGGCGACCGGGCGGGGGCACTGCCCGCCGCGCGCGCAGCGCAGGACGCATCGCGGGTCCGGGGTTGCCGCGCGTGCCCTCTCCGGCCCAGTCGGGCAGGGGTGGTGGGGTGCCCCCGCAGGGGACGGGCGGCGGGCCCGGCGCCGAAGAGTGCAGGGGTGAACGGCCCAATGCCGAAGGTTGGGGCGTACTCCGGCGCGTCGCCGACCTGAACCCCGGCCGGGCGGGCCGCGGCAGGCCGGGCGCCGGGAGGGCGGGTGGGGGAGAAAACGGGGAACAACACCACGAACCCCCCTCACATGACGACGGGCCGCAACCATGACCCCGCGCCGCGCGCCAGTAGGCTGTGACGGTTGTCGTACCCGACCCGTCACCGGAGACCGTGACTACCACCGCCCCGCACAGCGCCAGCAACTCGCACCACCTGTCGCCCGCCTTCCCCGGCCGCGCCCCCTGGGGCACGGCCGGCAAGCTGCGCGCCTGGCAGCAGGGTGCCCTGGACCGGTACATCGCGACGCAGCCGCGTGACTTCCTGGCCGTCGCGACACCCGGCGCCGGCAAGACGACCTTCGCGCTCACCCTGGCCTCGTACCTGCTCCACAACCACCTCGTGCAGCAGATCACCGTCGTCGCCCCCACCGAGCACCTGAAGAAGCAGTGGGCGGAGGCCGCGGCGCGGATAGGCATCAAGCTGGACCCGGAGTACAGCGCGGGGCCGGTCGGGAAGGACTACCACGGGGTCGCGGTGACCTACGCGGGCGTCGGCGTGCGCCCGATGCTGCACCGCAACCGCTGCGAGCAGCGCAAGACGCTGGTGATCCTGGACGAGATCCACCACGCGGGCGACAGCCGGTCCTGGGGCGAGGCGTGCCTGGAGGCCTTCGAGCCGGCGACCAGGCGGCTGGCGCTGACCGGGACGCCGTTCCGGTCGGACACCAACCCGATCCCGTTCGTGACGTACGAGGAGGGCAACGACGGCATCCGCCGGTCCTCCGCCGACTACACCTACGGCTACGGCAACGCGCTCGCCGACAACGTCGTGCGCCCTGTGATCTTCCTCTCCTACAGCGGCACCATGCGCTGGCGCACGAAGGCCGGCGACGAGCTCTCCGCGCGGCTCGGCGAGCCCATGACCAAGGACGCGATCAGCCAGGCATGGCGGACCGCGCTGGCGCCGACCGGCGAGTGGATCCCGAACGTGCTGCGGGCCGCGGACCAGCGGCTGACGGAGGTCCGCAAGTCCATCCCGGACGCCGGCGCGCTGGTGATCGCCACCGACCAGGACTCGGCCCGCGCGTACGCCAAGCTGATCCGGGAGATCACCGGGCACAAGGCGACGCTGGTGCTCTCCGACGACGCGGGGGCGTCCTCCCGGATCGAGGAGTTCAGCGCGAGCGACGACCGGTGGATGGTCGCCGTCCGCATGGTGTCCGAGGGCGTGGACGTCCCGCGGCTGGCCGTCGGGGTCTACGCGACGACGATCTCCACGCCGCTGTTCTTCGCGCAGGCGGTGGGCCGTTTCGTGCGGTCGCGCCGACGCGGCGAGACGGCCTCGGTCTTCCTGCCGACCATCCCCATGCTGCTGGAATTCGCGGGCGAGATGGAGGTGGAGCGGGACCACGCCCTCGACAAGCCCAAGAAGGAGGGCGAGGAGGACCCGTACGCGGAGTCCGAGAAGGAGCTCGAGGAGGCCGAGAGGCAGCAGGACGAGGACACCGGCGAGCAGGACATGCTGCCCTTCGAGGCGCTGGAGTCCGACGCCGTCTTCGACCGGGTGCTGTACGACGGCGCCGAGTTCGGCATGCAGGCGCATCCGGGCAGCGAGGAGGAGCAGGACTACCTGGGCATTCCGGGCCTGCTCGAGCCGGACCAGGTGCAGTTGCTGCTGCAGAAGCGGCAGGCCCGGCAGATCGCGCACAGCAGGAAGAAGCCGGACAGCGAGGCGGACCTGCTGGAACTGCCCGCCGAGCGGCGGCCGATCGTCACGCACAAGGAGCTGCTGGAGCTGCGCAAGCGGCTGAACACGATGGTCGCCGCGTACAACCACCAGAGCGGCAAGCCGCACGGCGTCATCCACAACGAGCTGCGCCGGGTGTGCGGCGGGCCGCCGAGCGCGGAGGCGACGGCGGGGCAGCTCCACGAGCGCATCAAGAAGATCCAGGAGTGGGCGACCCGGATGCGCTGAGTGCCGGTCAGATCCTGTCCGCCCTGCCTGCTGATGGTTCGTCAACCGTACGGGGATCCTTCGGTGCTGGAGGTGATCCGGCGGAGGATTTGCGCCGAACGCCCGCGCTGCCCCGGTCGCGCGACCGGATTCTGAACAAGGCCTTCCGCTGACCGGTACGCGTCGCTACCGTTCCGGTCACGCAACGCGCCGTGGCAGAGCAGCCTCGGGGCGCCGGCCGGTACCGCCAGACCGGCGGCCTCTCCGCGCTCTGCCGCGGGACCGGCAGTGCTCCCGACGTGAGAGACGAGCCGCCACTCACACGAGAAGGGGGCGTCGTGACCGCGGAGACCTCTCAGACGCTCGACCGGGGCCTGCGGGTCCTGAAAATGTTGGCCGACACCGACCACGGGCTGACCGTCACGGAGCTGGCGGCGAAGCTGGGCGTCAACCGCACGGTGGTCTACCGCCTTTTGGCCACACTGGAACAGCACTCCCTGGTCCGCCGGGACCTCGGCGGCCGCGCCCGGGTGGGGCTCGGCGTGCTGCGGCTGGCGCACCAGGTGCACCCGCTGCTGCGCGAGGCCGCGCTCCCCGCCCTGCGCTCCCTGGCCGAGGACATCGGGGCCACCGCCCACCTCACCCTGGTCGACGGCACCGAGGCGCTCGCCGTGGCGGTCGTCGAGCCGAGCTGGACCGACTACCACGTCGCCTACCGCACCGGCTTCCGGCACTCCCTCGAACGCGGCGCCGCGGGCCGGGCGATCCTCGCCGGGCGCAGCATGCAGCCGTACGAGCCCGACCCGCACTGCCGCGAGGGTCCCGGCTACGTCCTCACCCGCGGTGAGCTGGAGGCAGGGGCGAGTGGCGCGGCGGCGCCGCTGGTGGGCGTGCCGGGCATCGAGGGCAGCGTCGGTGTGGTGATGCTCGCCGAGGCGATACCCGAACGGGTGGGTCCCCGGGTCGTCGAGGCGGCCATGGAGGTCGCGGACGCCCTGCGGTGAGGCAGGGCCCCGGCTCGGGGCCGGGCGCGCCGGGGCGCCGCCGTGAACTACATTCACCTCATGCCTTTCGTCCCCGCCCGCAACCGGATCCTCGTCGTCTGCGCCGCGCTCGTGGCCGCGCTGCTGGCGGTGGCCCTGTTCGCGCCGCTGCCGATCTCGATCGTGGTCCCGGGGCTCACGGCGGACGTCCTCGGCGACGACCGGGGCAAGCCGGTGATCACGGTCTCCGGTACCGAGACCCGCCGCACGTCGGGGCAGTTGCGGATGACGACCATCGCGGCGACCAATCCGGACGCGGTCGTCCGCTTCGGTGACGTCCTCACGGCCTGGTTCGCCGCGGACCAGGCCGTGATGCCGCGCGACGCGGTGTACCCGACCGGCGGCACGGTGAAGGAGATCGAGCGGCACAACCAGGCGGAGATGACCGAGTCCCAGCAGGACGCCACCGCCGCGGCCCTGCGGCAGCTGAGGCTGTCCCCCTCGGACGTCAAGGTCACCCTGCACCTCGCGGATGTGGGCGGCCCCAGCGCGGGCCTGATGTTCAGCCTGGGCATCATCGACAAGATCGAGGGCAACGGCCGCGGCGGCGACCTCACCGGCGGCCGCCGGATCGCCGGCACGGGGACGATCACCGCCGGCGGCAAGGTCGGGCCGGTCGGCGGCGTCCCGCTCAAGGAGCAGGCCGCGCGGCGCGACGGCGCGACCGTCTTCCTCGTCCCGAAGGCCGAGTGCGCCGACGCCAAGGCCGAACTCCCCAAGAAACTGCGGCTGGTGCCCGTCACCACCCTCGACGGCGCGGTCGACGCCCTGGAAGCCCTCGACACCGGAGGCAAGGTCCCCAGCTGCTGAGGCGTGGCCCCAGCTCGCATGGAGGCGGAGCGGGCGTTCGACTCGGGGTGTGCTGTGGCATGCCGATGGTGTCGGCCGACCGTTGTGCCTGACGCCTGGTGGGAAGCCGGTCGCGGCCTACGGTGAACGCGACGGCGCCCGGTCGTTTGGTGTCGGCCGACCGTTGTGCCTGACGCCTGGTGGGAAGCCGGTCGCGGCCTACGGTGAACGCGACGGCGCCCGGTCGTTTGGTGCCGCCGACCGTTGTGCCTGACGCCTGGTGGGAAGCCGGTCGCGGCCTACGGTGGACGCGACGGCGCCCGGTCGCAGGTCGCAGTCCCCGGCACGGCAGGACGAGCGGCCTCGGCTGACGTCGAACGAACCCGTCTTTCGCTGAGTGGCCTTGGCCGGGGAGTGGGTCGGGCGCCAGGACCACGGCGGCCGGAGCCGGCTCCCGTCACCACGAGTGCGCGGCGCGTAGGAGGGATTCCCGTACGACCGTGACGGGAGGGCGGGGCGGGGCGCCTGTCCGCTGGACCAGGAAGCCGGTGTTGATGGGCGGGTCTTCGGGGGACAGGAGGGCGACGAGTGCCCCCGAGGCGAGGTCGTCCGCGCACAGGTAGCGCGGCAGGACCGTCACGCCCGCCCCCGCGGCGACGCAGGACCGCACGCCGCGCAGGTCCGGGACGACGACAGCCGGGCGTGCGGACAGGCGTGCCCGGAAGACATGGCGCCAGTACCGCCGCAGAATCGGGAGATCCTCGGCGTACGCGACGAGCGGCACGTCCCGCAGCGGCCCCGGGTCGTCGCAGGTGAGCGGTCCGATCTGCGCGGCCCAGGCCGGTGTCGCGACGAGGACGAACTCCTCGTCCATCAGCGGGACCGCGGCCAGGGCGCGGCCCCGGGGCCGTACGGCGGACAGGACCAGGTCGAAGCGGCCGGACTGGAGGCCGTCGAGGAGGTCGTCGGCCAGTCCCGTGGTGACGCGGAGCCGGACGCCGCCCTTGGTCAGCTCGGCGAGGGCGGGCAGCGCCAGTACCGAGAGCATCTCGGCGGGGCCGGCCAGATGCACCGGTTCGGCGAGCGCCTCCACGCCGGGCCGTCCCCGGTCCGCGACGGCGGCCAGCGCGTCGAGCGGCGCGGCGATCTCCCCGGCCAGCGCGTCGGCGACCGTGGTGGGGGCCACGCCCCTGGGCAGGCGCTCGAAGAGCCGGCGGTCCAGTTGTGCCTCCAGGGCCTGCACCTGTGCGCTCACCGTGGGCTGGGAGATGCCCAGATCCCTGGCCGCGGTGGTCAGCGAGCGGGCCCGGTGCACGGCCAGGAAGGTCCGCAGCAGACCGAGGTCCAGGGGCCCCTTGCCGGTCGGGCGGGGGGCGGGACCCATCCCGGAGTCATCGGGTTTCTGTTGGGCCATGCCGACTTCCCTATTGGTTCGCTGATGGATCCGGGACCCAGTGTCGCGGATGTCCCGCCGCCGGTCCACCGGCGGCCCCCTCCCCGCCCGCACGGGCGGCGGACCGGCCCCGCCGACCGCCTGCCCCGGCTGCCGCGGGGCCGGCTCGTGGCCGCGGGCGCCGCCGGTCGTGGCTCTGCTCAAGACCATGGGCTGAACTCCCGGCCCGGGCACTTCCCGATCTCCTCGGCGGCGGGCGGGGCCCGTCGTGCCCGCCCGTGCCGGGCGACGCCGTCGCGGCCCGAGGACCCCGCGACCAGCGGGTACGCCGGGTCCCTCGGCGGCCTCTCCGCCGTCGTGCTCTCGCCCCGCCGCCGGCCGCCGGGGCGCCGTTCAGCCCGGCGTGATGAAGCCCTCCTGCACCAGCCAGGCCTTGGCGACCTCGTGCGGGTCCTCGCCCTCCACGTCCACCTTCGCGTTGAGCTCCCGGCCGACGTCGGTGGTCAGCTTCGCCGACAGCGGGTCGAGCAGGCCGCGGATGGCCGGCCAGCGCTCCAGGGTCTTGCTGTTGACGACGGGGGCGGCGTCGTAGTTGGGGAAGAAGTGCTTGTCGTCCTCCATGACCTCGAGGTCCAGGGACGCGATCCGGCCGTCGGTCGTGTAGACCTCGCCGAGCAGGCAGGAACCGGGCTTGGTGATCTGGGTGTAGATGATCCCGGTGTCCATCCTGCGGATGTTGGCCGAGGGCAGGTCCATGCCGTACGCCTTCTGCATGCCGGGCAGGCCGTCGTCCCGTGAGGCGAACTCGTTCTCCACGCAGAGGGTGACGGCCCGGGGGTCCTTCTTCGACAGGGCGGCCACGTCGGACAGCGTCCGCAGCCCGTACGGGCGGTTCTTCTCCCGGCCGGCGGCGAGGGCGTAGGTGTTGTCCAGGGTGGACGGCCGCAGCCAGACGATGCCGTTGCCCTGGTCGGCGTCGCGGACGGCCCGCCACTGCCGCTCCGGGTCCGCGATGGGCTCGTCGTTGCCGAGGTAGGTGATCCACGCGGTGCCCGTGTACTCGAACATGGCGTCCGCGGCGCCGGACGTGATCGCCTCCCGCGCCCCGATGGAGCCCTGGATGTTGGTGCGGTCCAGCACCTGTGCGCCGGCCGCCTTGAAGACCAGGCCGATCATCGAGCCCAGGATGATCTGCTCGCTGAAGCTCTTGGACGTCACCGTGAGGGAGGCGCCCTTCAGCGGCAGGCCCTTGCCCAGGGAGCCGGGGCGCACATCGTCGACGAGCGGGCTGCCGCTCGTGAGCCCGCAGCCCGGGACGCAGGCCGGCAGCACCCCCAGCAGGGCGGCGGCCAGGGCCCGGCGGCGCATCAGCCCGTCTCCAGTCCGCGCGGGCGCAGCAGTTGCTCCGCCAGCGACGCCAGCCAGTCCACCAGCAGGGCCAGCACCACGGTGAGCACGGAACCCAGGACGAGCACCGGCATGCGCTGGGTGAGGATCCCGGCGGTGATGATGTCGCCGAGCCCGCCGCCGCCGACGAAGGTGGCGAGCGTGGCGGTACCCACGTTGAGTACCAGCGCGGTACGCACTCCCGCGAGGATCAGCGGTACGGCCAGCGGCAGTTCGATCCGGGCCAGCGTCCCGGCCGCCGACATCCCGATCCCGCGCGCGGCCTCGATCAGGGTGGGGTCGATGGCCCGCAGCCCTGCCATGGTGTTGGACAGCACCGGCAGCACCGCGTACACCACCATGCCGGTCAGCGCCGTGCGCGGTCCGATGCCCAGCCAGATGACCAGCAGCGCCAGCATCCCGATGGCGGGCGTGGCCTGCCCGGTGTTGGCGAGCGCCGTCACCACCGGCGCGGCCGCGCGCAGCCGCCGCCGGGTCAGCGCGACGCCGAGCGGGACGGCGATGACCAGCACCCAGAAGGTGGAGATCGCGGTCAGTTCGACGTGCTGCCACAGCCGCACCCGGACGGTGTCGCCGACGAGGGCGTTCGCGGCGATGGAGTCGAGGGTGATGCCGGTGATCCACAGGTGGGTGGCGAGCAGGACGAGGCCGAGCACGACGGGGGTGGCCACCACCCTGCGCGGGCTCAGCCGCCGCGGCGGCCGGGCGGCCGGGGCCGGCTCGTCGCCGGCGCCCGGACCGGACGCCGGTTCGCCCGGGCCCGTCGCCCCACCTCCGGGGGCGGCCGGCGGCCGCCTCGCTGCGCCGCTCCCGCCGGGAGGCACGGCGGCGGGGCTCATGCCCGCGCCCCCGGTTCCCGGTCGGCGCCCTCCTGCTCGGCCCGGGTCTGCGGGGCGCGCAGCTCCTCCAGTTCGTGGCGGTGTTCCAGGGCGGCCAGCCGGTCCTCCTCCAGCAGTTCGTGCACGGAGTCGAGGAGCGTCTCCAGGTTCACCACCCCGGTGAACTCGCCGCGCCGGCCGGTCACCGCGACCCGTCCGCTGCTGTCGGTGAGCACCGCCTCCAGGGCGTCCCGCAGGGTCGCGTCGCGGGTCACGGTGTCCCCCACCAGCGTCCCGGCGCGGGCGAGCGAGCCCTTGGCGCGCACCAGGTCGCCGCGCCGCAGCCATTTGTAGGGGCGGCCGCTGCGGTCCAGCAGCAGCACTTCGTTGGTCGTGGCCGCCCCCCGCAGCCGGTCGAAGATCGACTGCAGCGGGTCGTCCAGGCGCACCGTCGGGAAGTCGGCGACTCCCACGTCCCGCACGCGGGTCAGGCCCAGCCGCTTGAGGGCGGCCCCGGCGCCCACGAACCCGGCGACGAAGTCGTCGGCCGGACTGGTCAGGATCGCCTCGGGGGTGTCGAACTGGGCGATGTGCGAGCGTTCCCGCAGCACCGCGATGCGGTCCCCGAGCTTGATCGCCTCGTCGAAGTCATGGGTGACGAACACGATCGTCTTGTGCAGTTCGTGCTGCAGCCTGATCAGTTCGTCCTGGAGGTGGTCACGGGTGATCGGGTCGACGGCGCCGAACGGCTCGTCCATCAGCAGCACCGGGGGGTCGGCCGCCAGGGCGCGTGCCACCCCTACGCGCTGCTGCTGGCCGCCCGACAGCTGGCGGGGGTAGCGGGCCCGGAACTCCCGCGGGTCGAGCCCGACCAGGTCCAGCATCTCCTCGACGCGGTCCCGGACCCGTGTCCTGGACCAGCCGGCCATCCGGGGGACGAGAGCGATGTTCTCGGCCACCGTCATGTGGGGGAACAGCCCGGAGGACTGGATCGCGTAGCCGATCTTGCGGCGCAGCCTGACCGGGTCCATGTGGGTGACGTCCTGGCCGCCGATGCGGATCCGGCCCGAGGTGGGTTCGATCAGCCGGTTGATCATCTTCAGCGTGGTGGACTTCCCGCACCCGGAGGGCCCGACGAGGATCACCGTCTCGCCGGCCACGATCTCCATGCTCACGCCGTCCACGGCCGGCTCCGCGCTGCCGGGGTAGCGCTTGGTCAGCCGCTCCAGCTCGATGGCCGCACCCGATGCCTCAGCCACGGATCCCCCGGGGCACGGTCAGCCGCCCGAGCAGCACGAAGCAGGCGTCGAAGAGCAGCGCCAGGACGACGATGCCGATCGTCCCGGCCAGCACCTGGTTGAGCGCGTTGGCGCCGCCCAGGGAGGCGATCCCGCGGAAGATCTCGTTGCCGAGCCCCGGCCCGGAGGCGTACGCCGCGATCGCCGCGATGCCCATCAGCATCTGCGTCGCCACCCGGATGCCGGCCAGGATCGGCGGCCACGCCAGCGGCAGCTCGACCCGCGCCAGGGTCGCCGTCCGGGACATGCCGATGCCGCGCGCCGCGTCGACCAGCGCCGGGTCCACCCCGCGCAGCCCCACGATCGCGTTGCGGACCACCGGCAGCAGCCCGTACAGCGTCAGCGCGGTCACCGTCGGCGGGACGCCGAGTCCCAGCCAGGGGATGAGCAGGCCGATCAGGGCCAGCGAGGGGATGGTCAGGACCGTCGCGGTGGAGGCCACGGCCAGTCCCGCGGCCCAGTCGCGCCGGTAGGAGAGCACCCCGATCGCCACCCCGACCGCGGTCGCGGCCACCATGCACTGGAAGACGAGGCTGGCCTGCTGGTAGGCGTCGATCAGCAACTGCTCGTGCCGGACGGCGAGGTACTCCCAGAAGCTCACCCGGAATCACCCCTGCCGTCCCTCGGCTACGCCTCGGCGTCCTGTGCCGCCTGCTCGACCAGCGGGATGATCCGCAACGGGACCGGATTCTCCATGACGATCGCCGTGGATGCCCGCACGATGCCATCAAAGCCCACAACCCGGTCGATCACACGTTGGAGATCGGCGTTCGAGCGGGCCACCAGCCGGCACAGCATGTCCCCCTCCCCGGTGGTGGTGTGCAACTCCAGCACCTCCGGCACGCCGGCCAAGTGCGCCCGCACGTCAGGACCCTGCCCCTGCTTGATCTCCAGCGTCGCGAAGGCCGTGACCGGGTAGCCCAGCGCCGCCGGGTCCACCTGCGGCCCGAAGCCGCGGATCACCCCATTGGCCTGAAGCCGGTCCAGCCGCGCCTGCACGGTCCCGCGCGCCACACCCAGGCGGCGCGAGGCCTCCAGCACGCCGATCCGCGGCTCCTCGGCGAGCAGCGTGATGAGCCGTCCGTCCAGCCGGTCGATCCCCATGGCACCCCCGTCCCGCTGTGACGGTGGTCACCGTGCACAGAATGCCGCCTGCTTTCCGCCTACCGCTGTACAGGTTGTCCAGTGGTTCCGACAAGTATTGCGCACCTTGAGGTGTCAAGCGAGGCTGCTGCCATGACTGAGACTCTGGATCACACTTCCCCGGCCCCCGGCGACGCGGACCCGTTCCCGGTCAAGGGAATGGACGCGGTCGTCTTCGCGGTGGGCAACGCCAAGCAGGCCGCCCACTACTACTCGACCGCGTTCGGCATGAAGCGCGTGGCCTACCGCGGACCGGAGAACGGCAGCCGCGAGACCGCGTCCTACGTCCTGGAGTCCGGCAGCGCCCGCTTCGTCTTCACCTCGGTCATCAAGGCCGGCACCGACCACGGCCGCTTCCTGGAGGAGCACGTCGCCGCCCACGGCGACGGCGTGGTGGACCTGGCGCTGGAGGTGCCGGACGTCCGCGCCGCCTACGACTACGCCCTCGCCCACGGCGCCACCGGCCTGGAGGAGCCGCACGAGGTCGGCGACGAGTACGGCACCGTCGTCCTGGCCGCCATCGCCACCTACGGCCAGACCCGCCACACCCTAGTCGAGCGCGGCGCCTACAAGGGCCCTTACCTGCCCGGCTACGTCGCCGCCGAGCCGATCGTGGAGCCGCCGGCCAAGCGGTACTTCCAGGCGATCGACCACTGCGTCGGCAACGTCGAACTCGGCAGGATGAACGACTGGGTGACCTTCTACAACCGGGTCATGGGCTTCACCAACATGAAGGAGTTCGTCGGTGACGACATCGCCACCGAGTACTCGGCCCTGATGTCCAAGGTCGTCGCGGACGGCACGCTGAAGGTCAAGTTCCCCATCAACGAGCCCGCGATCGCCAAGAAGAAGTCGCAGATCGACGAGTACCTGGAGTTCTACGGCGGCCCCGGCGTCCAGCACATCGCCCTCGCCACCAACGACATCGTCGCCTCGGTCCGCGCGATGCGCGCCGCCGGCGTCGAGTTCCTCGACACCCCCGACTCCTACTACGACACCCTCGGCGAGTGGGTCGGCGACACCCGCGTCCCGATCGACACCCTGCGCGAGCTGAAGATCCTCGCAGACCGGGACGAAGACGGCTACCTGCTGCAGATCTTCACCAAGCCCGTCCAGGATCGCCCGACCGTCTTCTTCGAAATGATCGAGCGCCACGGTTCGATGGGCTTCGGCAAGGGCAACTTCAAGGCGCTCTTCGAGGCGATCGAGCGCGAGCAGGAGCGTCGCGGCAACCTCTGATCCGCTGCCGCGGGCGCCGGCACCGGACCGTGCCCCCACGGGGGAGGGCGCGGACCGGCGCCGGCCGCCGTCAGAAGACGAGCCTGAAGTGGCGGAGGGCCGTCACGAGCGTGTACGCGCCGAACGCCCACAACGCCAGCGCCCCCAGCACCGCCCCCGTCGCGGCCCACAGCCCCGTGCGCGGCGGCCGCCGCAGCGCCCCGGCGAGCGCGCCGGCCACCGAACCCGCCGCGGGCAGACCCCCGATGAGCACGGCCGCGTTCTCCAGGGCCACCCTGGTGCGGTGGTTGCCGGCCCAGTCCGTGGGGCTCGCGTGCCGCGCCGCGTCCAACGCGCCCAGGACCCACAGCACCACCGGCGGGGCGAGCAGCACGACCGCCCACACGCAGCGCACCACGACCCTGCGCCCGTGCCGCCGCACCTGCTCCGCGTCCCGGGCATCCGCCGCGCCCGTCGTGTCCGTCGTCTCCGTCACGGCGGTCATCCTCGCCGGGTTGTGCCTGGGCCACCATCCGTACGGATACTCACGCACACCCGGGACGCCCCGGGACGAGCCGCACCGTGACGTGATCTACCCCCGGCGGCCGCGCGGTGCGAAGCTGGACCCATGGGCGATCTCATCGACCGGCTGAGCGCCGGACTCCCCGACGAGGCCATCCTCGCCGACCCCGACGTCACCGCCTCCTACGCCAACGACATGGCCGGCTTCTGCCCGGCCGGGACACCCGCGGTGGTCGTCCTGCCGCGCACCGTGGAGCAGGTCCAGCACGTCATGCGGACCGCCACGGCCCTGCGGGTACCCGTCGTGCCGCAAGGAGCCCGTACCGGCCTGTCGGGCGCCGCCAACGCCTCCGACGGCTGCATCGTGCTCTCCCTCACCAAGATGGACCGCATCCTCGAGATCGACCCCGTCGACCGCGTCGCCGTCGTCGAACCGGGCGTCGTCAACGCCACCCTGTCCCGCGCCGTCGCCGAGCGGGGCCTGTACTACCCGCCCGACCCCTCCAGCTGGGAGCAGTGCACCATCGGCGGCAACATCGGCACCGGCTCCGGCGGCCTGTGCTGCGTGAAGTACGGGGTCACCGCCGAGTACGTGCTCGGCCTGGAGGTCGTGCTGGCCGACGGGCGGCTGCTGCGCACCGGCCGGCGCACCGCCAAGGGCGTCGCCGGCTACGACCTGACCCGGCTGTTCGTCGGCTCCGAGGGCAGCCTCGGCATCGTGGTGCGCGCCGTGCTGGCGCTCAAGCCCGCACCACCCGCCCAGCTGGCCCTGGCGGCGGAGTTCCCCTCCGCCGAGGCGGCCTGCCAGGCGGTCTGCGACATCATGGCCGGCGGCCATGTGCCCTCGCTGCTGGAACTGATGGACGGCACCACCGTGCGCGCGGTCAACGAGATGACCGGCATGGGGCTGCCCGAGTCCACGGAGGCCCTGCTGCTCGCCGCCTTCGACACCCCTGCACCGGCCGCCGACCTGGCCGCGGTGGGGGCGCTGTGCACGGCCGCGGGGGCGACACAGGTGGTGCCTGCCGAGGACGCGGCGGAATCCGAACTCCTCCTCCAGGCGCGGCGGATGGCACTGCCCGCGATGGAGCGGGTCGCCACGGCCACGATGATCGACGACGTGTGCGTACCGCGCGCAAGGCTCGCCGCGATGCTCGAGGGGGTCGCGGCGATCGCCCGCAAGCACGACCTGACGATCGGTGTGTGCGCGCACGCCGGGGACGGCAACACCCACCCCGTCGTGTGCTTCGACGCCGCCGACACCGAGGAGACCGGGCGGGCCCGCGCGTCCTTCGACGAGATCATGGCCCTCGGTCTGGAACTCGGCGGCACGATCACCGGGGAGCACGGCGTCGGGATCCTGAAGAGGGAATGGCTGGCGCGCGAACTCGGCCCGGTGGGCGTCGAGATGCAGCGCGGCGTCAAAGCCGTCTTCGACCCCCTCGGCATCCTCAACCCCGGCAAGGTGCTCTGAACCCGCTGCCCCGCCCGCCGCGCCGCGCGGGCCCGCCGAGGGCGTGTCCGCCCGCCTCAGGCGTCCGGCGGCTCCTCGGCGCCCTGCCAGGGGTCGTGCGCGCGGCGCTCGTCGCGCCCGCCCTCGCCGGCGGCCGGGGCCAGCAGCTCCTCCAGTCGCTCGTCCACGGACAGGTGGTCCAGCTCCGTCCCCGGCGGCACCGCCCGCAACGTGCGCTCGAGCCACGCCGTCACCGGGTGCGAGGACGCCTCCAGCAGAGCGGTGCCGTCCGGCGAACTGAGAGCCATGCAGATCACGCCGCGCCTGCCCGACGGGGCCGGCCAGATCCTCACGTCGCCGTGCCCGCTCGGCCGGAACACCCCCTCGACCAGCAGCTCGCGGGCGAACGTCCAGTTGACGGGGGAGCCCGAGCCGATGTGGAAGGCGATGTGCACGGCGAAGGGATCCTCGGCGCGGTAGACCATCCTGGCCGGGACGGCGATGCTGCGCTCGGGCGAGAGCACCAGGCGCATCTCCAGCTCGCGTTCGACCACGGTGTGCATCTCGTCGTCCTTTCCTCGGCGCGGGGGCCCCTGGCGGTGCTGCGCGGCGGGTGCTGCGCGGGGCCCGCACCGGGAGAGAGCGCATACGGCCTTCACCATGACGCGGGTTCGGGCGGCCGGCACGACTTTCCCCGAAGGCCCGGCACTCGCGTGATGGATGCGGTACGCACGGAACGTCACCGTCCGCCCCGGCCAGGGTGCGTCCGGTCCCGCGACGGCCTGCCCGGTCCCGGTACCCTTCCCGCCGCGCCCACGGCTCACGGCGCGCACGTCCACGTCCGGCCGAGGCGGTGTCGGTCGCTCGGAAGCGTAGCGGTTCGGTCGCCGGGTTTTGCCCCGTAATGCCGATCCTCGCCCACGGATCGTTTCTTTCGTCCGCCCGCCGCGTTCTTCGTTAGTGTCCTCCTTGCACGCCGGGGGACGGCGAGCTGGTCGAAGCGTGTCGGTCGTGAGGGGAGTTGTCACGGATGACCTCCGGTAGCAGCGACGGGAGTATGCCCGGTCCCGGGTACTACCCGGACCCGTCCATCCCGGGCTACATCCGGTACTGGAACGGGTCCGCGTGGGTGCCCGGCACGAGCCGTCCCGCGCCGCAGTCCGGTGAGGACCTCGCGCCGCCGTCCGGCGCGGCCGTGGCCGCGGCCGGGCCCGCGCTGGCCCCGCCGCCCGCGCCCTCCCCGCCCCAGGCCCCGCAGGACCCACACACCCCGCAGGCCCCGCAGGCGGCCGCGATGCCGCGGACGCCCGCCCTCGAGGAGTCCGGGCCGATGTTCCTCGACGAGGACCCGCGGGCACCGCGGGCCGAACGCGGACCCGAGACCGTCACCGGCCTGCAGCCCCAGCCCCAGCAGCCCCAGCCGCAGCCTCTTGCCGACCGCGCTCCGGAGCGGGTGTGGGCCGCGGACCCCGCCCGGCAGAACCCCTCGCCCCGTGTGTCGTGGGGCGCCCCCGACCGTCCGGAGCAGCCCGCCGCCCCCACGCCCGCCCCCGCGCGCACGGTCATGCCGTCCGCGGCGGCCACCGCGTCGGCGCCGACCGAGAGCGCCGTTCCCGGGCAGCAGCCCGCGGCCGTCCCGTGGGCGCAGCAGGTGCACGACCTGGCCCGACAGGTGCCGCCCCAGGGCGGGGAGGCGGCGGCCCCCACGCCGTGGCGGCCGGTCGCCGACGACCCGTTCGCCGCCGCGCGGGAGCAGGCGCGCCCCGCGTCCTTGGGGAAGCGACTGGCGGCCCGGCTGATCGACACCGTCGTCGCGGGCGCGGTCGTCGCGGCGGCCGCGGTGCCGCTGGGCACGACGGCGTACCAGCACCTGCGCGACAAGGTGGACGCCGCCCGGATGACCGGCGAGGAGGTGACGGTCTGGCTGATCGACGGCACGACGGGCCTGCACCTGGGCATCGTCGCGGCCGTCGCGCTCGTCACCGGACTGCTGTACGAGGTGCTCCCCACCGCCAAGTGGGGCCGCACCCTGGGCAAGAAGCTGCTGGGCCTGCGCGTGCTGGACATCGAGGGCCAGTACGAACCCGGCTTCGGGCAGGCGCTGCGCCGCTGGCTCACCCGCACGGTGCTGGACGCGCTCGTCATCGGCTTCCTCGGACTGGTGTGGTGCCTGTTCGACCGGCCGTGGCGGCAGTGCTGGCACGACAAGGCCGCACGCACCTTCGTGGCCCGCGAGCGCTGACACCCGAACGGCCCTCGCCGCAGGCGCGGCCGAATCGTCCGGGTTTGACTCGGGACATGAGCACCGACGAGCCCGAGGACCCGTACGCCAAGCCGCCCCGGGAGCCGTCCGGGCCCGCGCAGCCGCCGCCCGGGCAGTCGCCGCCGCCCGGGCAGGAGCCGGCTTCGCCCCCGTACCGGCAGCCCCCGTACCAGCAGCCCCCGCCAAGCGGCTCGCCCTACGGCCAGCCGCCCCCGGCCTACGGCGGCGGCGACCCGTACGCGAGCGGCCCCTACGGCGTGGCGGAGCCCGATCCCCTGGCGGGGATGCCCCCGCTGGCGAACCGGGGACGCCGGCTGCTGGCGCGCATCGTCGACGCGCTGATCGTCGGCATCCCGGTCTACGGCCTCACCGGGCTGATCTGGAACTACGACTACAACACCACCGGCGCGGTGTTCTCCCAGAGCGTGATCTACGCCGTGGTCTACCTGGCCTACCAGGTGCTGATGCTCACCCGGTACGGGCAGAGCCTGGGGAAGAAACTGCTCAGGGTGCGGGTCGGCATGCTCACCGACGGCGCCAAGCCGACGACCCCGGCGGCGCTGAAGCGCGAGTCGGTCTACTCGCTGGTGCCGATCATCCCGTGCTGCGGTGAGATCTTCTGGGTCATCGAGGTGCTCTGGTGCGTCTGGGACAAGCCCTACCGCCAGTGCCTGCACGACAAAGCCGGGCAAACCGTGGTGGTTTCGGTGGGGTGAGGCACGCTCCGGCGTGATCGTCGCAGGGCCGTGACCATTTGCGTCTATGCGCCGTCATGCCCGGCTGATTTACTCGTGCCATGAGTTCGAATCAACCGCCCGGCTACGGTTACCCGCAGGGCGGCTCGGGGGACCAGAACCCGTACGGTCAGCAGCCGTACGGTCAGCAGCCGCACCCCCAGGGCCAGAACCCTTACGACCAGCAGCCGTTCCCGCAGCAGCAGCAGCCCTACGGCTATCCGCAGCAGGGCCCCGGTTACGGACAGATCCCGACGGACCCGGCCCTGGCAGGCATGCCCCCGCTGGCCGGCCTCGGCCAGCGCTTTGTGGCTCGGCTGATCGACACGGTCATCCTCCTCGTGATCAGCGTCGTCTCGGCCTTCGTCCTCTACCCGTCGGGTTGGACGAGCGACCCGACTTCGGTGGGTGTGGGTAGCCAGTTTGCGGCCGGCGTGCTCGGCTGGGGACTGTTCTTCGTCTACGAGGGCCTGATGGTCTCGCGCGACGGTCAGACGCTGGGCAAGAAGGCCATGAAGATCCGGGTGGCGCGACTTGCCGACGGCGCAGTTCCCGCCGGTGCCGGCTGGTCCCGTGCGGCGGTCTACGTACTGCCCGGCCTTCTGATCAGCTTCTGTGTCGGCTTCCTCTTCTGGCTGCTCAACGTGCTGTGGCCGCTGTGGGACAAGCCGTACCGGCAGGCTCTGCACGACAAGGCGGCCAAGACCGTCGTCGTCAAGGTCTGACGCGCACGTCGAACGACGGCCCCGGAGCGGATGCTCCGGGGCCGTCGTCGTGTTCGCGGGGGGGGTGCGGCGCTCAGCGCCGCAGGGAGTGTTCGCCCAGCCGCGCTTGCGCACTGCCGTGTACGGAGTGCCGCGGGACGGGGTGCCGCTCGACGGGCCGTTCGCGCTTGGCGCGGCGCGTGCCGGCCGGGATCGCGGCCGTCACCGCGACCAGGACGCCGAGCACCAGTCCTGCCCCGGCGATGACCGCCACGGCGCCTCCCGATCTGGCCTCGGAGAGCAGCAGCATCGCGAGGGTGGAGAGCACCACGGTCGCGGAACCGTACGTCAACTGGGCAGGGGTGGGACGTGGCATGGCTGATCCGTCCTCATATGCGTCGACTGTGGCGGAGCGTCGGCCAGGACCGTGTTTCCGGGTGGTCCGGACGTGGCCGCCGACCACCGACCCTACGGTGCGGGATGCCCGCGCGGAACGTCCGGTAAGCCTGACCTAACCCATGGCGCGGAAGCACAGGGGGGCGCACGGGTCGCATCACGATCTCGGCGCTCGCAAGGAAGCCGTGGCGAAAGGTACTTGCTCGGCACGCAGTGTCCGCTATGTGCAACCAGCCGGTCGCTCACCGTACTTGGTGGTCATGGTCAAGTCAAGATCTGTTTTTTCCTGCGTCACTCCGGTGCAATGGCTTCACCCTAGGGAGGTCAATACATCGTGATAAGCCAACGACGGACCATCAGATCCGCCGCTCTGGCCGTGGCGATCGCCGCAATAGGCGCCACTGCCTTCCCCGTCGCGGCAGCCCAGGCCGACTCACAGGCCGGTCGTGTCGTGCGCAAGGACCCGGCCCAGGCCGAGCGTGTCGAGCACGATCTGAAGGGCCCGCTGAGCGAGCGTCAGTCCGCCCAGCGCCAGCAGGCGATCGAGCAGGTCATCTCCGGCAAGTCCAAGGTCGAGGACCGTGGCGCCTCCGGCGTAGTGAAGCTCGGCAAGAACAAGTACGTCGAGCTCGCGCGCGAGAAGACCGACAAGATCTTCGTGATCCTGGCCGAGTTCGGGGACAAGTCCGACCCCACCTACGGGGGCACGCCCGGTCCCGCGCGCAACGAGATAGCCGAGCCCGACCGTCGCCTGGACAACAGCACGGACTGGCAGGCGGACTACGACCGCCAGCACTACCAGGACCTGTACTTCTCGAAGGCCAAGGACAAGGAGTCCGTGGCCAAGTACTACGAGACGCAGTCCTCCGGCCGCTACTCGGTCGCGGGCGAGGTCGCCGACTGGGTCAAGGTCGACTGGAACGAGGCCCGGTACGGCAGCAACAAGTGCGACACCTGCACCTGGAACCTGGTCTCGGACGCGGTGAACAAGTGGGTCGACGCGCGCAAGGCCGCCGGTGACACCACCGCGCAGATCAAGGCGAAGCTGGCCGAGTACGATCAGTGGGACCGCTACGACTACGACGGCGACGGCGACTTCAACGAGCCCGACGGCTACATCGACCACTTCCAGATCGTGCACGCCGGCGAGGACGAGTCCGCCGGCGGCGGCGCCCAGGGCGAGGACGCGATCTGGGCGCACCGCTGGTACGCCTTCGGCACCGACGCCGGCGCCACCGGTCCCCAGGGCAACCTGCTCGGCGGCACCCAGATCGGTGACACCGGTGTGTGGGTCGGCGACTACACCGTCCAGCCGGAGAACGGCGGACTGGGCGTCTTCGCCCACGAGTTCGGGCACGACCTCGGTCTGCCGGACCACTACGACACCACGAACACCGCCGAGAACTCCACCGCCTTCTGGACGCTGATGTCGTCCGGTTCGTGGCTCGGCGCCGGCAAGAACGCCATCGGCGACCTGCCCGGCGACATGACGGCCTGGGACAAGCTCCAGCTGGGCTGGCTGAACTACACCATCGCCAAGGCCGGCAAGACCTCGGTGAGCACCCTCGGCGTCTCGGAGTACAACACCGCGAAGAAGCAGGGCCTGGTCGTCACGCTCCCGAGCAAGACCGTCAGCACCGAGCTGGCCACCCCGGCCGAGGGCGCCAAGCAGTGGTGGAGCGGCAGCGGTGACAACCTGAGCAACACCCTCACCCGCGACGTCGACCTCACGGGCAAGACCTCGGCGGCCCTGTCCCTCAAGGGCTGGTACGACATCGAGGAGAACTACGACTACCTCTACACCGAGGTGTCCACCGACGGCGGCGCCACCTGGACCGCGGTCGACGGCACCATCGGCGGCGCCCCGCTCCCGCGCGACGCCAGCGGCAAGCCCGCCCTGACCGGCACCGCGGCCACCTACCAGGACATGGCGTTCCCGCTGGACGCCTACGCCGGCACGTCGGTCAAGCTCCGCTTCCGCTACCAGTCCGACGGCGGCGTGGCCCAGAAGGGCTTCCTCGCCGACGCGATCACCCTGACCGCCGACGGCGCGACCGTCTTCAGCGACGGCGCCGAGTCCGGTGACAACGGCTGGACCGCGAACGGCTTCACGGCCAAGGGCTCCACGTTCTCCGAGGAATACCCGCAGTACTACATCGCGGAGAACCGGCAGTACGTCTCGTACGACAAGACCCTGGCGGTCGGCCCCTACAACTTCGGCTGGACCGCGCCCAAGGACAACTGGGTCGAGCACTACGCGTACCAGAACGGCCTGCTGATCTGGCTGTGGGACACGTCGATGAGCGACAACAACGTCAGCGCGCACCCGGGCGCCGGCCGGATCCTGCCGATCGACGCGCACCCGAAGGCGCTGAAGTGGAATGACGGCACGCTCATGCGCAACCGCGTGCAGGCCTACGACGCCACGTTCACCGCGGCCCGCACCGACGCCCTCACCCTGCACAAGAACGGCGTCGCCACCAAGGTCGCGAGCCAGCCCGGGGTCCCCGTCTTCGACGACGCGAACTCCTACTGGTCCGCGGAGAACCCCACCGGCAGCGTGAAGACGACGCCGACCAACACGCGCATCACGGTCCTCAACGAGGCCAAGGACGGCAGCACCGTCACCGTCAAGGTCAGCCCCTCCAAGAGGTGATCACGCGCCGCGTGAAGTGACCTGATCGGCCCCCGTCCCCTGGTGGACGGGGGCCGATCTGCTCGATCATGTCCTCATGGCCAGCGGCGGTTTCACCAGGCTTCCCAGCGGCGACGTCGTCGTGGCACTGCGCCTGCCCTGGCCCGGCGGGGCCGACGACGAGCACATAAGAGTGCTCGTCGTCGCGGTCAACCGGCAGCGCGCCCTGACCCGCCTGCGCAACCTCGGCTTCCGTACCGTCCGCCTCGTCGGCAACATGGAGCCCCCGACGTCCGACGAGATCAACGCCGTCCTCCACCATCCCGACGGCCTCGTCTGGCGCCGCATCCCCGCGGCCCCCGCCGCCCCCTGGCAGTCGATCGCGGCGCTGCTGGGCCCGACCGTCCGCCGCTGAACCCGGTACGGCCCGGCTGAACCCGGTACGGCCCCGGGCGTCAGGCCTGCTCGCGGACGACCGGCTTCCCGGACAGCTCGACACCCGCCGCGCGCATCTCCTCCAGCGCGCGCTCGGTCGTTCCCGCCATGACGCCGGCCGTCAGGTCGAGCAGGACCCGGGTGCGCAGACCCTCCCGCACGGCGTCCAGCGCGGTCGCCCGGACGCAGTGGTCGGTGGCGATGCCGACCACGTCGACCTCCTCGACACCGCGCTCGCGCAGCCACCGGGCCAGCCCGGTGCCGTTCTCGTCGGCGCCCTCGAAACCGCTGTACGCGCCCGTGTGTGCGCCCTTGTCGAAGACCGCCTCCACCGCGCCCGAGGCGACCGCGGGCGCGAAGTTGGGGTGGAAGCCGGCGCCCTCGGTGCCCGCGACGCAGTGGCGCGGCCAGGAGTGGACGAAGTCGGGGTGCTCGGCGAAGTGCCCGCCGGGGGAGATGTGGTGGTCGCGGGTCGCCACGACGTGCCGGTAGCCGGCGGTGGCGTCCCCCACCAGGTCGGTGATGGCTGCGGCGACCTCGGCGCCGCCGGCGACCGGCAGGCTGCCGCCCTCGCAGAAGTCGTTCTGCACGTCCACGACGATCAGTGCGCGGTGCATGGCGGTCGGTCCTCTCCGGTCGCGGCTGCGTCTGTTGTCGACTGTATTGAGTGGAGCCCCGCTGCGGCAGGGCCCCCTGCGGATCAGTGGCTGACGTACTCGGTGGGCAGGACCGGCTCGCCGCGCGAGAGCTGCGTCGCGGACAACGGCAGTCCGGCGCGCGCCTCGATGTGGCGGGCGCGGACGGCGTCCAGCGGCTCCCGGTGCACGGTCTCGCCGCCGAGCACCAGCGGCACCAGCAGCTGCCGGTCCGCCAGCGACGCCGGTACCGGTCCGGTGCCGACCACCTCGGCCTCGGCGACGCCCTCGGCGTCGACCCGCCGGGCCGCCCACTTGCGCCCGCCGACGCTGGTCTTGCCGCCCATGGACTTCTTCGCGACCGGCACCAGCGGCGCGCCGGGGTCGTCCGAGGCGGCGCGGGCCACCAGCTTGTAGACCATCGAGCAGGTCGGCTGCCCGCTGCCGGTCACCAGGGAGGTGCCGACCCCGTACGCGTCGACCGGCGCCGCGGCGAGGGAGGCGATCGCGTACTCGTCCAGGTCGGAGGTGACCACGATGCGGGTGTCCTTCGCCCCCAGGTCGTCCAGTTGCTGCCGCACCCGGTGGGCGAGCAGCAGCAGGTCCCCGGAGTCGATGCGCACGGCCCCGAGCTCGGGACCGGCGATCTCCACGGCGGCCCTGACGGCCGCGGCCACGTCGAAGGTGTCCACCAGCAGGGTCGTGCCGCGGCCGAGCGACTCGACCTGCGCGGTGAAGGCGTCCCGCTCGTCGTCGTGGAGCAGGGTGAAGGCGTGCGCGCTGGTGCCGATGGTCGGCAGGCCGTAGCGGAACCCGGCGGCCAGGTTGCTGGAGGAGGCGAAGCCCCCGACGTACGCGGCGCGGGAGGCCGCCACCGCCGCCAGTTCGTGGGTGCGGCGGGCACCCATCTCCATCAGCGGCCGGCCCGCCGCGGCCACGGCCATCCGGGAGGCCGCGGCCGCGATCGCCGAGTCGTGGTTGAGGATCGACAGCACGACCGTCTCCAGCAGCACCGCCTCGGCGAAAGTCCCCTCGACCCGCATGATCGGCGAGCCGGGGAAGTACACCTCGCCCTCGCCGTAGCCGAGGATGTCGCCGCGGAAGCGGTAGCCGGCCAGCCACTCGAGGGTGGGCCCGTCCACCACCCGCTCGCGCTCGAGGAAGGACAGGATGCGGTCGTCGAAGCGGAAGTTCTCCACGGCGTCCACCACCCGGCCGGTGCCGCACACCACCCCGTAGCGACGCCCCTCGGGCAGCCGGCGGGTGAACACCTCGAACACCGACCGGCGGTGGGCGGCGCCGCTGCGCAACGCGGCCTGCAGCATGGTGAGCTCGTAGCGGTCGGTGAACAGCGCGGTGGAGGGGACCGTGACGGGCAGCCCCGGGTCTGCAGTGCTCATGTTTGAGGATGCTACCCCCAATCTCGTCAGAGTGACGATTTCTCGGGGCGGCCGGTGGGGCCGGTTTCCCTGCGGGCGCCGTCTGGTGACAGCATGGGTCACGTGAGTGTCGCCCCCGCAGAGATCGAACGGACCGCGTCGAGCGAGGCCCCCTTCGAGGTGCCGTCCCCGGACGTTCCCTGGGTGACCGTCGTCCACAACGACCCGGTCAATCTGATGAGCTACGTGACCTACGTCTTCCAGGCGTACTTCGGCTACCCGAAGGACAAGGCCACCAAGCTCATGCTCGACGTCCACCACAAGGGCCGGGCAGCGGTGTCCAGCGGCACGCGCGAGGAGATGGAGCGAGACGTACAGGCGATGCACGGGTACGGGTTGTGGGCCACCCTGACGCAGGACCGCTGAAGCCGCGAGAGCACCGCGACAACCACCGAGACAACCACCGAGCCCCTGAGGGACGGCTGATACAGACATGCCCGGGTACTTCCAGACCGCCGCCGAAGGCGGCGCCGCCGTCGCGCTCGACGAGGTCGAGATCTCCATCCTGCGCAGCCTGGCCGTGCAACTCCTGGAACTGATCGGCCCCGGCGACACCGCCGACGACACCGAGCCGGCCGACCCGCTGGCCCGACTCTTCGCCGAGGGCCCCACCCGCCCCCCCAAGGACCCGGCGCTCGCCCGGCTCTTCCCCGACGCCTACGAGGAGGAGGCCGACTCCTCGGAGTTCCGCCGCTACACCGAGAACGACCTGCGCGCCCGCAAGCGCGACGACGCCCTCGCCGTCGTCCGCAGCCTCGACACGCTGACCTCCGGCGGCAGCGGTGCCGCGGTGCTGTCCCTCGACACCGGGCAGGCACGCCAGTGGCTCGGCACCCTCAACGACCTGCGGCTGACCATGGGGAGCCGGCTGGAGGTCAGCGAGGACGAGGACAACGAGCTGTACCGGCTGCCGGACTCCGACCCGCGCAAGCCGCTCGTCATGGCCTACCTCTGGCTCGGGGCGCTGCAGGAGAGCCTCGTGGAGACCCTCATGCCGTGAGCGGGGATCTCCCCGCCCGGACGGCGCCCCGGCGCGGACACCCGGACCCGGCGCAGCCGGCCCCACCCCCGTTCGGCGCACCTGCAGTCGGCGCCGCCCCGCGCCGTGTGCCAGATTTGCGCTGCGTGCCCGGCACACACCCCGCCCCACGGATCCGCGGCCACCGGCCGTGACGCCACCCCGCCACGGGCGGTCGCGTGGCCGGCCGACCTCCGGTGCGCACCCGCGCCCTCCGGGGGACCGGCCCCGGTCCGAACCGGGCCGGCGCGGCCGGACGGGCAAGGAGAAAGGCGCAGCGCCATGACCTCGACGCAGGTCGAACGTTACGAATCCGGCGACGGCGGCACGGGGACAGCGCCGGAAGAGGGCTACAAGCGCGGACTCGGCGCCCGCCAGGTCCAGATGATCGCGATCGGCGGCGCCATCGGCACCGGCCTGTTCTACGGGTCCAGCAAGGGCATCGCCGCCATCGGGCCCAGCCTGATCGCCTGCTACGCGGGCGCCGGCATCGTGATCTTCTTCATCATGCGGGCCCTCGGCGAGCTCATCACCCACCGCCCCACCTCGGGCAGCTTCGCCGACCACGCCCGCGAGTTCCTCGGCCCGTTCGCCGGCTTCGCCACCGGCTGGTCGTACTGGGCCCTGTGGGTCACCGCCTGCATGTCCGAGGTCACCGTCGCCGGCGCCTACATCACCTTCTGGTGGCCTTCGGTGCCGGTCTGGTCCACCGCGGCGGTCGCCCTCGTGGCGCTGTTCGTCGCCAACCTCGTCTCCGTCAAGATCTTCGGCGAGCTGGAGTTCTGGTTCTCCACGATCAAGGTGACGGCGATCATCGCGATGATCGTCATCGGTGCCGGCATCCTGACCTTCGGCCTCTCCTCCGCCGGCGACACCGCCTCCGTCACCCACCTGTGGGCCGACGGCGGCTTCGCCCCCAACGGCGCGTGGCAGGCCATGCTCGCCATGCAGGGCGTGATCTTCGCGTACCTCGGCGTCGAACTCGTCGGCATCACCGCGGGCGAGGCCGACAACCCCCGGCAGACCCTGCGCAAGGCGATCAACACCATCCCGGTCCGCATCGGCGTCTTCTACGTCGGCACGCTGATCGTCCTGCTGTCCGTCCTCTCCTGGACCGCGTACGACCCCGGAGTCAGCCCCTTCGTCCAGGTCTTCGTCCAGGTCGGCATCCCCGGCGCCGCCGGGCTCATGAACTTCGTGGTCCTCACCGCCGCCCTGTCCTCCTGCAACTCCGGCATCTACTCCACCGGCCGCATGCTGCGCGGCCTGGCCGTCAACGGCCAGGGGCCCAAGGCCGCGGCACACCTCAGCGCCCGCCGACTGCCGCTGCCCGCACTCGTCATGTCCACCCTCGTCATGGGCATCGGCGTGATCGTCAACGCCGTCTCCCCCGACAAGGCGTTCGTCTACATCACCTCCGTCGCGACCTGCGCCGGCCTGTGGACCTGGGGCA
Source organism: Streptomyces sp. ME19-03-3 (assembly GCA_033793685.1). Taxonomy (GTDB): domain Bacteria; phylum Actinomycetota; class Actinomycetes; order Streptomycetales; family Streptomycetaceae; genus Actinacidiphila. The sequence goes on from JARAXD010000011.1 coordinate 113,790, forward strand.
CGATCCTCGCCGCGCACCTGCGCTACCGCGCCAAGGTCCGCGCCGGCCTGCTTCCCCCCTCCGACTTCCGCATGCCGGGCGCCCCGGTCACCAACTGGTGCGGCATCGCGGCACTGCTCCTCGTCGTCGCCTTGATGGCGCTCGACGCCGACACCCGCCTCGGCCTCTACGTCTGGATCGTCTGGTCGGCGCTGCTGTGCACCGGCTACCTCGTCCTCGGGCGGCGAACCCCCGGCGACCCGGCCCCGGCCCTCGCCCAGAAGTAGCCCGCAGTGCGCACCCCCGACCGGCATGCGGACACCCCGAACGGCGGCCGCGGCCCTCCAAAGCGGGTGCCACGCCACCCCCTTATCCTGACGACCATGCTGACCATCACCCGCGCCCTGCACGACGCACTCGTCGCCCACGCGCGCGCCGACCACCCGGACGAGGCCTGCGGCGTGATCGCGGGACCGGCCGGCAGCGGCCGGCCCGAGCGGCACATCCCGATGCTCAACGCGGCCCGCTCGCCCACCTTCTACGAGTTCGACTCCACCGACCTGCTGAAGCTCTACCGCGAACTCGACGACCGCGACGAGGAACCGGTGGTCATCTACCACTCCCACACCGCCACCGAGGCCTACCCCTCGCGCACCGACATCTCCTACGCCAACGAACCCGGCGCCCACTACGTCCTGGTCTCCACCGCCGACACCGACGACACCGGACCCTTCCAGTTCCGCTCGTTCCGCATCCTGGACGGCGAGGTCACCGAGGAACCCGTCCAGATCGTCGACGCCTACAGCTGAGACGGCACGTTCCGCATCCTGGGACACCCGCCTCCGGGGCCCCGGGGGAATCGATACGATGACCCCATGGTTGCCCACGACGTGAGCGGCAAGGCGCCGGGCACCCTGCTCGTGGCGCGGCTGCACGTCGACCTGTGCCGCCTCGCCGGCGCGGCATGTCCGCGCGCCTGAGCGGCGTCACCCGCGCCACCCCGCCCTCCCGCCGTACTCACGCACCCCCTGGAGCCGACGCATGGCCATCGAGGTCCGCATCCCGACCATCCTCCGCACCTACACCGGTGGCGCCAAGGCCGTCGAAGGCAGCGGCAGCACCCTCGACGAACTCCTCGCCGACCTCGACGCCCGCCACTCCGGCATCCGCGACCGCATCGTCGACGCCGGCGAGCTGCGGCGCTTCGTGAACGTCTACCTCAACGACGAGGACGTCCGCTTCCTCGACGGCATCGCCACCAAGCTCACCGACGGCGACAGCGTGACGATCCTGCCCGCCGTCGCCGGCGGCAGCACGGCGGCGGCCCACTGCGCCGGCGGGCGCTGATGCGGTACGACAGCCCGCTGGCAGCCGTCGGCAACACCCCGCTCGTACGGCTGCCGCGCCTGTCCCCCTCCACCGAGGTCTCCGTCTGGGCCAAACTGGAGGACCGCAACCCCACCGGCTCCGTCAAGGACCGCCCGGCCCTGCACATGATCGAGCAGGCCGAACGCGCCGGACGCCTCACCCCCGGCTGCACGATCCTCGAACCCACCTCCGGCAACACCGGCATCTCACTCGCCATGGCCGCCAAGCTCAAGGGCTACCGCATGGTGTGCGTCATGCCCCAGAACACCTCGTCGGAGCGGCGCGAGCTGCTGACGATGTGGGGCGCCGAGATCATCCCCTCCCCGGCCGCAGGCGGCTCCAACACCGCCGTCCGCGTCGCCAGGGAACTGGCCGCCGAGCACCCCGACTGGGTGATGCTCTACCAGTACGGCAACCCGGACAACGCCGGCGCCCACTACGCCGGCACCGGCCCCGAGATCCTCGCCGACCTCCCCTCCGTCACCCACTTCGTCGCCGGCCTCGGCACCACCGGCACCCTCATGGGCGTCGGCCGCTACCTGCGGGAAAAGGTGCCCGGCGTGCAGATCGTCGCCGCCGAGCCCCGCTACGACGACCTCGTCTACGGACTGCGCAACCTCGACGAGGGCTTCATCCCCGAGCTGTACGACGAGTCCGTCCTCACCACCCGCTTCTCCGTCGGCTCCGAGGACGCCGTCCGCCGCACCCGCGAACTGCTCCAACAGGAGGGCATCTTCGCCGGCGTCTCCACCGGAGCCGCCCTGCACGCCGCCCTCGGCGTCGCCCGCAAGGCCGAACGCGCCGCGCAACGCGCCGACATCGTGTTCGTCGTCGCCGACGGCGGCTGGAAGTACCTGTCGACCGGCATCTACACCGCCGCCTCCACCGAGGCGGCCGTCGCGGCCCTGCACGGCCAGCTCTGGGCCTGATCCACCCCCACGGCGCCCCCGCCCCGCCGGGCACCCCACGGCGAGGGCGCCGTACTGGTGATTCCGCCCACAACGAGGCTCCGCGAAGGAGCACGCGCCCGCCGTGCGCCTTACGCTCAAGAACGCATGGCGGGTCGCTCCCGCCCTCCCCCCTCCCCCGGCGGAGCGGGGGGCGTCGTGGCGCGCCAACGCAAGACCCCCGGAACGATCAACGGAGGTTCCTGCACATGAAGCTCACCGTCGTCGGCTGCTCGGGTTCGTTCCCGTCCGCGGAATCGGCCTGCTCGAGCTACCTCATCGAGGCCGACGGCTTCAGGCTGCTCCTCGACATGGGCAACGGTGCCCTCGGCGAGCTGCAGCGCCACTGCGGTCTCTACGACCTCGACGCCATCCTGCTGAGCCACCTGCACGCCGACCACTGCATCGACATGTGCGGGTACTTCGTCGCGCGCTACTACCGGCACGAGGGCGGCCCCGCCCCCGCCATCCCCGTCTACGGACCCGAGGGCACCGAGCGGCGACTGGCCGGCGCCTACGGGGACGTGCCCGACGAGAAGTGCATGAGCGAGGTCTTCGACTTCCACACCCTCGAACCCGGCACCTTCCGCCTCGGCCCCTTCACCATCACCGCTGAGCTCGTCAGCCACCCCGTCGAGGCGTACGGCTTCCGTGTCGAGCACGCCGGTCGCACCATCACCTATTCGGGTGATACCGGACCCTGCGACGCGCTGCGGACCCTCGCCGAGGGCACCGACCTCTTCCTGAGCGAGTCCTCCTTCACGTACGGCAAGGAGGACATCCCCGACCTCCACCTCAACGGCCGCGAGGCCGGCCAGTACGCCGAGCGCGCGGGCGCCAGGCGCCTGGTGCTCACCCACATCCCGCCGTGGACCGACCCGCGGATCAGCCTCGAGCACGCCCGCGAGGTCTACGACGGCCCGGTCGAGGTGGCGAAGGCCGGCGCGGTCTACGAGGTCTGACCGCCGCCCGCCTCCTCCCCGAGCAGCACGAAGCCCCCGGAACCCTGCGGTTCCGGGGGCTTGGCCGTGTGCGGCGCCGGGGGCGCTACGCCTTGACGAGGTCCTCGTTCTCCTCCTCGGGCTCGCGGCCCGGGGTGGGGAGGTTGAACTTGGTGATCGCGAAGCGGAAGACCACGTAGTAGATCACCGAGAAGACCAGGCCGATGGGGATGATCAGCCAGGGCTTGGTCGACAGGTTCCAGTTCAGGAGGTAGTCGATGGCGCCGGCCGAGAACGTGAATCCGGCGTGCACTCCGAAGGCCCAGGTCACAGCCATGGACAGGGCGGTCAGCACCGCGTGGAGCGCGTACAGCAGCGGCGCGATGAACATGAACGAGAACTCGATCGGCTCGGTGACACCGGTGACGAAGGAGGTCAGCGCGAGCGAGAGCATCATGCCCATGACGGCCTTCCGGCGCTCCGGGCGTGCCGTGTGGGCGATGGCCAGGGCGGCGGCCGGGAGACCGAACATCATGATCGGGAAGAAGCCGGTCATGAACTGCCCGGCACCGGGGTCGCCGGCGAAGAAGCGGGTCAGGTCGCCGTGGACGACGGTTCCGGCAGAGTTGGTGAAGTCACCCAACTGGAACCAGGCCACGGAGTTCACGAACTGGTGCATGCCGATGGGGATCAGGGCACGGTTGATCAGGCCGAACAGTGCGGCGCCGACCGAGCCGAGGCTGGTCATCCACTCGCCGAAGTTGCTGATGACCTCGCCGATCGGCTCCCAGACCAGACCGAAGAAGACACCGACCAGGGTGCCGACGAACGCCATGATGATCGGCACCAGGCGACGGCCGTTGAAGAAGCCCAGCCAGTCCACCAACCTCTTGCGGTGGTAGCGCTGCCACAGCATGGCGGCGAGCAGACCCATGATGATGCCGCCGAGCACACCGGGGTTGTTGTAGGTGGCCGCGATGTCCGCGCCGTCCTGGATCTTGGCCTCGGTCACAGGGAAGGCCTTGAGGACGTTGCTGTAGACCAGGAAGCCGACCAGGGCGGCGAGCGCGGTCGAACCGTCCGCCTTCTTGGCGAATCCGATCGCCACGCCGATGCAGAACAGCAGTGGCAGGTTGTCGAACACGGCGCCGCCGGCGGTGGCGAACACAGACGCGACCTTGTCCCAGCCGAGGCCGTCCGCGCCGAAGACGTCGGGCTGTCCGAGGCGGAGCAGGATGCCCGCCGCCGGCAGGACGGCGATCGGCAGCTGCAGGCTGCGGCCGACCTTCTGCAGGCCCTGGAACAGGCCGGAGCCCCGCTTCTTCGCTGCGGGGGCCGCCGATGCGGTGGCGGTTGTCATGGGGGTCCTCCTGGTCTGAACCACATAGTGGTGTAGACCAGTATTAACCTGTAAGCGACGCGTCAAGGAAAGGTCCCTCGGGTGTGGTCTAGACCACACTGCGGAGCGTGGCGTCACCGCTACCCCTTGACGTTGTCCTGCTCCATCTCCCGCGCTACCTCCTCCGGCTCGCGCCCCGGCGTGGCCAGGTCGAACCTGATGATCACGAAGCGGAAGAGCGCGTAGTACACCGCCGCGAAGACCAGCCCGATCGGAACGATCAGCCACGGCTTCGTCGCCAGATGCCAGTTGATGACGTAGTCGATCAGCCCCGCCGAGAACGCGAAGCCGTCGTGCACGCCCAGGGCCCACGTCACCGCCATGGACACCCCGGTGAGCACGGCGTGCATCGCGTACAGCGCCGGCGCGATGAAGAGGAACGAGTACTCGATGGGCTCGGTGATGCCCGTCACGAACGAGGTCAGCGCCACGGACAGCATCAGGCCGGCCACCTCCTTGCGGCGGGCCGGGCGGGCGCAGTGCGTGATCGCCAGGGCGGCGGCCGGCAGGGCGAACATCATGATCGGGAAGAACCCCGAGGTGAACTGCCCGGCCGTCGGGTCACCCTGCAGGAAGCGGGTGATGTCCCCGTGCACCACCGTCCCGTCCGGCTTGGTGAAACTCCCGAACTGGAACCACACGAAGACGTTGAGGAACTGGTGCAGCCCCACCGTCAGCAAGGCCCGGTTCGCCACGCCGAAGATCCCCGCCCCGTACGAGCCCAGATCCGTGAGCCACTGGCTGAACGCGGTGAGCCCTGCACCGATCGGCGGCCAGACGAACACGCACAGCACCGCGAAGACGATCGCGACGAACGCCATGATGATCGGCACGAGCCGGCGGCCGTTGAAGAAGCCCAGCCAGTCCACCAGCCTCGTGCGGTGGTAGCGCTGCCAGAAGAAGGCGGTCAGCAGCCCGATCACGATCCCGCCGAAGACCCCCGGGTTCTGGTACGCGGCCGGGGCGGCCGCCGCAGGCGTCCCCGGCGGGATGCACGCCCCACTGATGGTGCTCGTCGCCAGGAAGACCGTCCCCTTCGGGCAGTCCTGCGGGAACTGGTGCAGCACCCCGTAGTAGACGAGGAAGCCCGCCACCGCCGCCAGGGCCGTCGAGCCGTCCGCCTTCTTCGCCATCCCGATGGCGACGCCGACCGCGAACAGCAGCGGCAACCCCAGCGAACCGTCCAGCAGGGCGCCGCCCGCGCCGCCGAAGACATCGGCCACCGCGTCCCACCCCAGGCCGCCGGGGCCGAAGACGTCGTCCTGGCCGAGCCGGTTCAAGATGCCCGCCGCCGGCAGCACCGCGATCGGCAGCTGCAGGCTCCGTCCCATCTTCTGCAGCCCCTGGAACAGGACGGAGCCCCACGTCCGGCGCGGACGCGGGGCGACTGCGGCGGCGTCCGGACCCATGTGGGGCCACCTCCCGGGCGGGTAATGTGGTGTAGACCAGTTGCGGCGCGGCTGGGACACTGATGAATCCCCGCAAACACGGTCCATGACTGCATTACGGTGTGAAATCGGACCGAACGGCCGAGACCAACCAGGAGCACAGATGGCCAGCAAGGCAGAGAAGATCGTCGCCGGGCTCGGCGGACTCGACAACATCGAAGAGGTCGAGGGCTGCATCACCCGACTCCGCACCGAGGTCAAGGACGCCTCACTCGTCGACGAGGCCGCGCTCAAGGCCGCCGGAGCCCACGGCGTCGTCAAGATGGGCAACGCCATCCAGGTCGTCATCGGCACCGACGCCGACCCCATCGCCGCCGACATCGAAGACATGATGTGACCCGGCGCTGAACGCGGGACCGCCCTGAATCTCACCCGCACGGGGCCCGTCCCAGGACCGGCACGGGCCCCGGCGCGCTACGGCTAGGCTCGACGCCATGTCTCGTATCGACGGCCGCACCCCCGAACAGCTCCGCCCCGTCACCATCCAGCGCGGGTGGAGCAAGCACGCCGAAGGATCCGTCCTCGTCTCCTTCGGCGACACCAAGGTCCTCTGCACCGCCTCCGTCACCGAGGGCGTGCCCCGCTGGCGCAAGGGCAGCGGCGAAGGCTGGGTCACCGCCGAATACGCCATGCTGCCGCGCGCCACCAACACCCGCGGCGACCGCGAGTCCGTCCGAGGCAAGATCGGCGGCCGCACCCACGAGATCTCCCGCCTCATCGGCCGCTCCCTGCGCGCCGTCATCGACTACAAGGCGCTCGGCGAGAACACCGTCGTCCTCGACTGCGACGTCCTCCAGGCCGACGGCGGCACCCGCACCGCCGCCATCACCGGCGCCTACGTCGCCCTCGCCGACGCCGTCACCTGGATGCACGGCCGCAAGCTCCTCCGCGCCAAGGCCCAGCCCCTCAGCGGCACCGTCGCAGCCGTCAGCGTCGGCATCATCGACGGCGTCCCCATGCTCGACCTCTGCTACGAGGAGGACGTCCGCGCCGAGACCGACATGAACGTCGTCTGCACCGGCGACGGCCGCTTCGTCGAGGTCCAGGGCACCGCCGAAGGCCAGCCCTTCGACCGCAAGGAACTCAACAGCCTCCTCGACCTCGCCGTCGCGGGCTGCGCCGAACTCGACGCGCTCCAGCGAGCCGCCCTCGCCGATCTCGAACAGATCACCAAGGGCTGACCAAGAGAAGGTCAGGAAAGCGCAACCCGAGAGCGGCGCGGTGCGTTTGTAAAGGTATGCGCCCACGCACCCGCCGCCTCGCGGCCTTCGCCACCGCGGCCGCCCTCGGCACCACCGCCCTCATCGGCTGCAGCGCCGTCGAAGCCGTCGACAAGGCCCTCGACTGCGCCACCATCGCAGCCCAGGTCGCCACCGACGTCCAGAACCTGCAGAACGCCGCCGGCAACGCCGGCAACAGCCCACAGGACGCCGCCAACGCCCTCGACCAGATCGCCGACGACCTCGCCGACCTCGGCGACAAGACCGGCAACCCCGACGTCAACAGCGCCGTGGACGACCTCCGGCAGGCCGTCGAGAACGCACAGAAGGCCGCCGAGAACGGCGACGTCCCCGACATCACCCCCGTCGCCGACGCCGCAACCGAACTCTCCACAGTCTGTACCCCCGGCTGACGGGATAATCGGACCATGCCGCACACCCGCCTGGTCCTCGCCACCCGCAACGCCCACAAGGTCGCCGAACTCCACGCCATCCTGGCCGACGCCGGACTCGGCGTGGAGCTCGTCGGCGCCGACGCCTACCCCGAGATCCCCGACGTCCGCGAGACCGGCGTCACCTTCGCCGAGAACGCCCTCCTCAAGGCCCACGCCCTCGCCCAGGCCACCGGCCTCCCCGCCGTGGCCGACGACTCCGGCCTCTGCGTCGACGTCCTCGGCGGCGCCCCCGGCATCTTCTCCGCCCGCTGGGCCGGCAAGCACGGCGACGACCGCGCCAACCTCGAACTCCTCCTCGCCCAGCTCGCCGACATCGACACCCCCCACCGCGCCGCCCACTTCCGCTGCGCCGCGGCGCTCGCCCTCCCCGACGGAACCGAACGCGTCGTAGAGGGCCGCCTCCTCGGCACGCTGCGCTTCGAGCCGCACGGCACGAACGGCTTCGGCTACGACCCGGTCCTCGAGCCGCTCGGCGCGTCCCGGACGTGCGCCGAACTCACGGCGGAGGAGAAGAACGCCATCAGCCACCGCGGCCAGGCCTTCCGGGCGCTGGTGCCGGTGGTGCGGGAACTGGTGGGGTGACATGACGAAGGGGTCTCGTCGGGATGAACGACGAGGCCCCTTCCGAGGTGTGGCCGGTGGGATTCGAACCCACACGAGCGAAGCTCACCCGGATCTAAACCGGCGCGCGTCTACCTTTCCGCCACGGCCACTGGACGCCTACATGTTACTGGCTTGGCGTCCCTGTGGCGTGCTGTTGAGGTCACTGCAGTCGGTCGGCCTGCACCGTTACGGCGGCACGGACGTCGCGGCCGGCGTAGGTTCGCGTCTGGCTGTGGCACGAAGGGCACAGATACCGGAGGTTGTCGATCCGGTTGTCCAGCCGATCGCCGTTGACGTGATCGATCTCGAGCGTGATCGTGAACCCTTGCCACGCCGGGCCTGTGCCGCAGGCAGTGCATTGGTACGGCACGCCCTTCTCCTGGAGTGCACGGTGCAGCATGCGCCGGCTGGTACGCGGGCTGCCGGGGGCGAGTAGTCGCAGAGTCTCTTCCGCCGGTTTGCGGCGCGGAGAGGGGACTCCGCGGGCATGCGCCTGGCCTGTGAAGTGCGCCGTGGACAGCCCGTGCTCCGTGATGGCCCGCTTGACTCTCCTTCTGGTCGTTCCGTTGTCCGGCAGACCCAGAAGGCGCACGACACCTGCGAGGCTCGTCGACACGGCTACGGACTCACCCAGCCTGCGGGCACCGATGGGCTGTTGCCTTGTGGGTGGCGTCCGAACGAAGTGGGACGTGTCGATTCCGAAGTGGGTGAGTCGACGCTCGATGTGCCGGTGGGCACTGTCGTACGGGGGCACGCCTAGGTGTTCCAGGATCTCGCGGACCGACCTGCAGCGTGCGGCGGCCTCCTCCAGAACCTCCCTCGTGTATCTCTGGGGTGGCCTGCTGGGCAGCGGCTCCTCCACGAAGTGGACCGTGTCGATGCCGTAGTGCTTAAGCCTCTCCCTCAAGTACCCCAGCGGGCCGCTGCCGAGGGGCTGACCGAGGCGCTCCAGCATGTCCACCAAGCTGCGGGACTCGGCTGCGCACGCGGTGAGGGAGACGCGGGTGTAGCCGGGGCTGTCGTACAGGCGGGACATCTACCGCACCGCCTTGCCGCGCTTTCGGCCGCGGTAGGTGTCCGTGGCCGCATGGCAGTTCGGGCAGAGCAGCCGCAGGTTCTCCGGGCGGTTGTCCCACCAATCCCCGTTGATGTGGTCGACCTCCAGGCGCAGTGGTGCACCGTTCCACACCGGCCCGGTGCCGCACATCGCGCACAGGTCCTTTAGGCCGTGCCGCATCAGATGCCCGCGCAGGCGGTCGCTCTGGATCCGCCCGTCTTCCGGTGAGCCGAGTACCAGACGGTCGGTCAGGGATCGCTTGGGGCGGCGGACACCGCCGTTCGGGGTGAAGTGGGAGATGTCGATGCCCAGTCGGGCGATACGGCGGCCGATGTGTGCCTGGTTGCCCCCGACCGGACTGATGCCCAGGCGTCTCACCACCTCCGCGATGCTGGTGGAATCGCGGACGACGGCACGCAGGCGCCGTTCGGTGTGGCGGACCCCCTCCGGCTCGAAGTGTGAGCAGTCGATACCCCAGGCGGCGATCAGCTTGCGCAGGTAGGCGCGGCTGCCGTTGGTGGGCGTGCCGCCGAGCCGGGTGATCACGTCGGACAGCGACGTGCACTCAACGGCCGCCTGCGCGAGCAGTTCTGGTGTGTACCGCGCGGTCACATGTCCCCCATTCGATGACGTGTTGCACTTTCGCACGTTCTAACGACCCACTTGTACGACGGTTACGCCGTCCGGATACGACGAAGGACGCCCGGCACGAGTGCACGGGCGCCCTTCGGTGGGGGAGGGGTTACGCGTCCTTGAGGACCTGGCGCTGGTGGCCGAGGCCGTCGATCTCGAGCTCGACGACGTCGCCGGCCCGGAGGTAGGGCTTGGGCTCGGGGCGGCCGAGGGCCACGCCGGCCGGGGTGCCGGTGTTGATGACGTCGCCGGGGTAGAGGGTCATGAACTGGCTGACGTAGCGGACGACTTCGGCGACCGGGAAGATCTGCTCGGCCGTGGTGCCGTCCTGCTTGAGGTCGCCGTTGACCCACAGCCGCAGGCCGAGTGCCTGGGGGTCGGGGACCTCGTCGGCGGTGACGAGCCAGGGGCCGAGGGGGTTGAACGTCTCGCAGTTCTTGCCCTTGTCCCACTGGCCGCCGCGCTCGATCTGGAAGGCGCGTTCGGACACGTCGTGGGAGACGGCGTAGCCCGCCACCGCGGCGAGGGCTTCCGTCTCGTCGGCGGCGTAGCGCAGTTCGCGGCCGATGACGATGGCGAGTTCGACCTCCCAGTCCGTCTTGAGGCTGCCGCGGGGGACGAGGACGGTGTCGTCGGGGCCGACGACGGTGTCGGGGGCCTTCATGAAGAGGATGGGCTCCTCGGGGATCGCGGCGCCGGTCTCGCGGGCGTGGTCGTGGTAGTTGAGGCCGATGCAGACGATCTTGCCGATCCGGGTGAGCGGCGGGCCGACGCGCTGGTCGGCGGCGTCGACGGCGGGGAGGGTGCGGTCGGCGGCCGCGGTGCGGATGCGGGTGAGCGCGTCCGGGTCGGCGAGCAGCGCGCCGTCGATGTCGGGGGTGAGGGCGGACAGGTCGCGCAGGGTGCCGTCCTGGTCGAGCAGGGCCGGGCGTTCGGCTCCGGCAGGGCCGATGCGCAGTAGCTTCACAGGACTCTCCGGGTGGTGTCGGGGGTGACGGTGGTCGTGTCGGTGGGGCGTCTCCGTGGTCATGCCCGATGGGGGCGGTCATCGGAGGTCTTGGTTGATCCTCCAGCGGCGGGGGCGGCGTCCGCAACCCCTTGCTCGTGGCATGGACGTTGCAGTCGGGCACGCGTGGCGGGGTGTTGCCGGCGACCGTTGAGTGGTCCGATGTATCGGGTGTGTGTTGGCTGCCGGAGTGGGCGTCTTCGCGGGTCGCCGTCGCGTGGTGAGCGGCGGCAGGACGGTTCCGGGGTCGGGACGGCTTCGTCGGTGTCGCCTCGGCGCCCCGCGCCGCCGCGTGGTCCGGGGCGTGCGCGGCGGCCCGGGGCGGGGCCGGCGGCTGAGCCGGCCGGCCCTGTGGGTGGTGGTCGCCGGGGCCTCGCGTCCTGCCCCGGCTACCCGGCGAAGAGCCGGGAGACGGTGTAGATGGCCAGTCCCGCGAGGGCGCCGACGACGGTGCCGTTGATGCGGATGAACTGCAGGTCGCGTCCGACGTTCGCCTCGATCTTGCGGGTGGTCTGCTCGGGGTCCCAGCCGGCGATGGTGTCGGTGATCAGCGCGGTGATCTCGTCGCGGTAGGTGGTGACCACGTAGGTGGCGGCGTCCTCCAGCCACCCGTCGACCTTGGCGGTCAGCCGGGGATCCTGGGTCAGGCGCGCGCCCAGCGACAGCAGCGAGGCGCGGGTGCGCAGCCGCAGTTCGCTGCGCTCGTCGTCGGCGGCGGAGACGATCATGCCGCGGACGGCGCCCCAGGTGGACTCGATGAGGTCCTGGACCTCGTTGCGGGCGATCAGCTCCCTCTTGAGGCGTTCGACGCGGGCCCGGGTGTCGGGGTCGGACTGGAGTTCCACGGCGAAGTCGGCGAGGAAGCGGTCGATGGCCAGGCGGGCGGGGTGTTCGGGCATGTCCCGCATCTCGGCGGTGAAGCGTACGAGTTCCTTGTAGACGCGTTCGCCGACCCGGCGGTCCACGAAGCGCGGGGTCCAGCCGGGGGCGCCGCCCTGGACGGCTTGCATCACCGAGTCGGAGTGCTCGACCAGCCAGTCGTGGGCCCGGACGCAGACCAGGTCGACCACTCGCCGGTGGCCGCCGTCGGCGACGACGCGCTCCAGCATCTTCCCGATGCCGGGGGCGATCTCCTGGGCGTCGGCCCGGCGGGTGATGGCCTCACCGACCACGGCCTGGACGTCGGAGTCGCGCAGGACGGTGAGGGCGCCGCGGAGCGCCGCCGCGGCCTGTTCGGTGACGCGGTCGACGTGTTCGGGGTCCTGCAGCCAGGAGCCGAGCCGCCAGGCGATGCCCACCTTGCGCAGCCGGGTGCGGACGACCTGCGGGGACAGGAAGTTCTCGCCGACGAAGTCGCCGAGGGTGCGGCCGAGCGCGTCCTTCTTGGTGGGGATGATCGCGGTGTGCGGGATGGGCAGGCCCAGCGGTCTGCGGAAGAGCGCGGTCACCGCGAACCAGTCGGCGAGCGCGCCGACCATGCCCGCCTCGGCGGCGGCCGCGACATAGCCGGCCCATGCGCCGGCGCCGGCCGACTCGGCCCACCTGGCCAGTGCGTAGACGGCCGTGGCCACCAGCAGCAGGCCGGTGGCGATCACCTTCATGCGCCGTACGCCGCGCCGCCTGCCCTCGTCGGCGGGGCTGTACGAGAACGCCGGAGTCGGGTCCTGGCCCGATCCGGTCACCGCAGCCGTTTCCATCCGCCGTATCCACTCCTTCCGCGTGCCGTCCGTAAGACACTCCTCGAGTGGAACGAACGACGAGTTCCCGGCGTCCGACCTTGCATGCGGGCGGGCCTGGAGCCTCCATGGGATCATGGCGACAGCGGGTCGCGCCGGTTTCCCGCCTTTTGACGCCAGGAGTGAAGCGCCGCATGGCCAGATCGCCGGTCTGTGCACTGCTCGCCGGACTTGTCGCGCTTGTCGCGCTTATTACCGCGGCGGTCTTCGTCTCCGCCGGCCCCGGGGACGGTTCCGGCCGTACGGTCGGGCCCCGGCCGGCGGCCGGACCCGGTGTCCCCAACCAGGCCGCGCCCGCGGCGTCCGGTGCCTGGGTGGGCACCTGGTCGGCGTCCCCGGCGGGCGGTGAGCCGCAGGCCCCGTACGGCTACGCCGGGTGGTCGATCCGGAACGTGGTGCACACCAGTGTGGGCGGCGGTTCGGTACGCATCCACCTCTCCAACCTCTTCGGCCGCACGCCGCTCGTGGTCGGCCGGGCGACCATCGCCGTCGCTGCGGCCCCGGGTTCGCCGTCCGCGGCGGCCGGCACGATGCGGTCGCTGACCTTCGGCGGGCGGACGCCGGTGCGGATCCCCGCGGGCGGCGCCGTCGTCAGCGACGCCGTGCGCCTGGGCGTCCCGCAGGCGGCGGACCTCCTGGTCACGACCTACACCCCGGATGCCTCGGGCCCGGTGACGTACCATCCGCGGGCGCGGCAGACCTCGTTCATGGCGTTCGGCGAGCGTGCCGCGCGCAGCGACGGTGCCGCGTACACCACGCGGACTCCGTACTGGCGTTATGTGACGGGGGTGGACGTCTTCACGCGGCAGGCGGCCGGGTCGGTGGTGCTGCTCGGTGACTCGATCACCGACGGGGTCACCTCCACTGCGGGCGCGAACCGCCGCTGGCCGGACCATCTCGCGGCGCGGCTGCGCGGCTCGGGTGACCGCGGGCTGCGCATGGGTGTGCTCAACCAGGGGATCAGCGGCAACCGGGTGCTGCGCGACGGCGCCGACGGCGGTAATCCCAGTGGCCTCGGACGCCTCGAGCGTGACGCGCTCTCCCAGACCGGCGTCCGTGCGCTCATCGTCGAGTTGGGCATCAACGACGTGCTGCGGCCGCCGCAGCGGACGGGGGCGGCGGCGATCGTCTCCGGGCTGCGGGAGATCGTGGCGCGTGCCAACGAGCGGGGGCTGCGGGTGCTGGGCGCCACGCTGGCCCCGTGCGGGGGGCACCCGGGCTTCAACGCGCGCACCGAGGCGGTGCGGCAGCAGGTGAACGCCGCCATCCGGGCGGGCGCGGTGTTCGACGAGGTGATCGACTTCGACCGGGTCCTGCGGGATCCGAACCGCCCGGCCGCGCTGCTGCCTGCCTACGACTCCGGCGACCATCTGCACCCCAGTGACGCCGGCTACCTGCGTATGGCGGAGACTGTGCGGTTGTCGCTGCTCAAGGGCGGCGCGGCGGCCAAGGCGTGACGAGCGACGGACGGACGGCGACTCCCATGACGGACCACGCGGGCGGGCTGAGCGGCTACGCCGAGCACTTCGGCGAGCCCGAGGGCTACCTGGACTTCGCCCGCTACGGGCCGCCCTCGCGGGACGTCCTGGAGGCCACGGCGGCCGCTCTGGCGGCGTCGGCGGAGGCCGACCACACGACCGTCGACGACCTGATGCGGGCCGAGCCCCGGGCGCGGGCCGCGGCGGGCCGGCTGGCGGGCACGGACACCGCGCACGTGGTGCTGCTGCCCAACGCCTCGACGGGGCTGTTCCACGCGGCTTTCGGCGTGCCCGGTGGCGCCGTGCTGGTGCCGGGGGCCGACTTCCCCGCCAACCACTACCCGTGGCGGCGGGCCGCGGCTCTGGGCCGGGTGGTGCCGTGCTGGCTGGAGGGAGCGCCGACCCCGGACGCGGTGCGCGAGGCGCTGACGGACGACGTGGTGGCGGTCTCGGTCAGCGCCGTCGATTTCCGCACGGGCTACCGTGCCGACCTCGCGGCACTGCGCGAGGTCGTCGGGGACCGGCTGCTCGTGGTGGACGCGATGCAGGCGTTCGGCGTGGCCGAGCTTCCGTGGCAGGCGGCCGACGTGGTCGTGGCGGGCGGCCAGAAGTGGCTGCGGGCCAGCTGGGCGACCGGGTTCGCGGCGCTGTCGGACCGGGCCCTGGAGCGGTTGGAGCCCACGCTGACGGGGTGGACCGGGGTGGCGGACGTCGCCGTCTTCGACGACACCGAGCATCCGGTCGCGCCGGACGCGCTGCGCTGGAACATCACCAATCTGAGCCCGGTGACGGCGGCGGCCTTCGCGGCGGCGCTGGAGCTGGTCGAGGGCGTCGGGGTGGCCGCGATCGAGGCGCACGTCGCCCGCCGGGTCGACGAGCTGATCGACGCGGTCCGTTCCGCGGGCGGGCAGGTGCTGTCCCCGGTGGCCCGTGCCGAGCGGGCGGGCATCGTGTCCTTCGCGGTGGCCGAGGTGGACCCGGCCCAGGTCGCCAAGGCGCTGCACGAGCACGGGGTGACCCCGTCGGTGCGGGCGGACTCCGTGCGGCTGTCGGCGCACGCGTCGACCACGGCGGGCGCGGTCGAGCGGGTGCGCGCGGCGCTGACCTCGCTGCGCTGACCGGCCGCGCGGGACCCCGCCCGGCCCGCCCCGGTTTGCCGGGCGGCTCCGGCCGGGAAGACCCCGGTGCCGGAGGAGGCTCCTCCGGACGACCGGCGGCCGCCGCCGAGGGCTGCCGCGCCCCGCGGGTCGCGGCGCCCGTCCCGTCGCCCCTTGCCGGCACGGGGTGCCCGGGCGCCGTGTGGAGGGGCAGGCGAGCCTGCCGGTCCCGCGACGATCGTGGCCGCGGCGACCGCCGGGGCTGCCCGTGGCGGCGGCCTCAGGCGGGGGCGGCGCTGCTCGCCGCGTACATGCGGGCGATGACGTCCTCGATGGCGGGTTCGCGTACCGACAGGTCGACGACGCCGTGCCGCGCGGCGAGTTCGGCGACCAGCGGTGCCGCGCTGGCCGCCGCGGGGAAGGCGATCCACTGCCGGGGGCCTTCGACGCGTTCGCAGCGCGCGCCCATCAGTTCGTCCTGGAAGCCGCCGCCCATGAGGGAGGACGTCGCGAACAGCGCCTGGCCGATCCAGACGTACGTCAACGCCATGGACTGGTCGTAGCCCCCGAGGTGGGGCCGTTCGTGCCACAGGGCGATGTAGGTGTATGCGGTGATGAAGCCGAAGACGGTGTTGGTGAAGACGCCGGCCGCGGTGGCCACCCGGTACGTGGCGTGACGCCGGAAGCCGCTCGCCGCCACGGTCGCGTACAGGCGCATGGTCCCTCCTTCCGGTGTGGGGAACGGGTTCGCCCGTCCGCGCGCAAGCGCCCGACCTTACTCGCGGTGACCGCCGTCTGCCCCGGAGTTTTCACCCGGCGGGGTGGAGGGCGTCACGCTTTCGGCCTGTCACAGGCTTGTTACGGATGCACGGCGATGACCCATTTTGTCCTGATGATGGGAGAGTGTCCGGCGGGCCGTACGGCACGATTGACCCAAGATGTTCCGCCGCGGCACAACCCTCGGCGGCCGCGGAGGAGTCAGTACAGACATGAGCAGCAGCAACGCTTCCCCCGGCGGCTGGGAGAACCAGCCCTCCGGCAAGAAGCCGAAGCGCACCGGTGCCCGCAGACTGATCCCCGGCTGGCGCGGGGTGCTCGGCGTGCTCCTGCTGGTCGTGCTGGCGGGCGCGGGGGCGTTCATCATCGGCTACCAACTGGTCGACATCCCCAAGGCGAACGCGGGCGCGGTCGCGCAGAGCAACGTCTACCTGTACTCCGACGGTACCCAGCTCGCCCGGGACGGCGCGGTCAACCGCGAGAACGTGGGCCTGGACCAGGTGTCCGAGGTCGCCCAGCACGCCACCTTGGCCGCCGAGGACCGCAACTTCTACCACGAGTCCGCGGTCAGCCCGAAGGCGATGCTGCGCGCGGCGTGGAACACCGTCACCGGCAAGGGCAAGCAGTCCGGTTCGACCATCACCCAGCAGTACGTCAAGAACTACTACCTCAACCAGGAGCAGACGGCGGTCCGCAAGGCCAAGGAGTTCTTCATCGCGATCAAACTGGACCGCGAGAAGACCAAGGAGGAGATCCTCGAGGGGTACCTCAACACCAGCTACTACGGCCGCAACGCGTACGGCATCCAGGCCGCCGCGCAGGCGTACTTCGGCAAGGACGCCGACGAACTCGACGCCGCCGAGGGCGCCTACCTGGCGACCCTGCTCAACGCGCCCAGCGAGTACGACATCGTGGCCCACCCGCAGAACAAGGCGAAGGCGCGCGCCCGCTGGGACTACGTGCTGGACGGGATGGTCAAGGAGGGCTGGCTGAGCGGGGGCGAGCGCGCCGCGCTGACGTTCCCGAAGCCCCACGAGTCCAAGGCCGCCACCGGGATGTCCGGCCAGCGCGGCTACCTCGTCGAGGCCGTCAAGGAGTACCTGTACGGAACGAGGATCCTGGACGAGGAGACGCTGCGCTCCGGCGGCTACCGCATCACGACGAGCATCGACCGCAAGAAGGAGAAGGCCTTCGTCGAGGCCGCCGAGGAGCAGCTGCTCGACAAGCTGAAGCCGAAGGCGCACCCGGTCGACAAGTTCGTACGGGTCGGCGGGGCGTCCATCGACCCGGCCAGCGGCAAGGTCGTCGCGATGTACGGCGGCGTCGACTACACCAAGCAGTTCGTCAACAACGCGACCCGCTCCGACTACCAGGTGGGCTCCACCTTCAAGCCGTACATCTTCGCCTCCGCCGTGCAGAACGACTCCACCACCCAGAGCGGCCGGCGCATCACCCCGTACACCGTCTACAACGGCCGCAACAAGCGCGAGGTCATCGGCCCCGGGGGCCCCACCGGTTATGCCCCGGCGAACGAGGACGACGTCTCCTACGGGTCGATCACCGTCACCAAAGCCATGGACAAGTCCGTGAACTCCGTCTACGCCCAGATGGCGCAGGACGTCGGCCCGGGCAAGGTCAACGACACGGTGCGGGCGCTGGGCATGCCGGAGAAGGTGAAGCTGGTGACGACCCCGGCGATGGCGCTCGGCACGATGACGGCGAGCCCGCTGGACATGGCGCAGGCCTACGCGACGCTCGCCAACCACGGGCGGCACGTCCCGTACACCATGGTCGTGAAGATCACCAAGAACGGTCAGGAGGTCCCGCTCCCCACGCGCCGGCCCACGCAGGCCGTCCACCGCCAGGCCGCCGACACCACGACGTCCATCCTGCGTTCGGTGGTCCGGGGCGGCACCGCCACCGCCGCGCAGGCCGCGGGCCGGCCCGCCGCGGGCAAGACCGGCACCATGGAGGAGGACAAGGCGGCCTGGTTCGCCGGTTACACCCCGGACCTGGCCACCGTCGTCGCCGTCATGGGCCAGGACTCCCAGACCGGCGCCCAGAAGAAGCTGTACGGCACCACCGGGCTGGCCCGCGTCAACGGCGGCGGCTACCCCACGCAGATCTGGGCCCAGTACACGGCAGACGCGCTCAAGGGCAAGCCGGCGAAGAACTTCAAGCTGCGGCTGCAGCCGGGGGCCGAGGCCCCTCCGGTCACCGCCCCGCCGGCCACCTCCGCACCGCCGACCGCGACGCCCTCGCCGACCGTGACGGCCCCGCCGGAGTCCTCCGAACCGCCCGGCACGGAGGAACCGCCCACCAGCGAGGAGCCGACCGAGCCCAGTGACCCGGCCGACCCCGGTGACGACGGCGGTACCGACGGCGGCGGCGGACTGCCCATCGGCGGCCTGGACGGCGGCGGTCCGGGCGGTGGCGGTCCGGGCGGCGGGGACGACTTCCCGTAGCCGCCGGGACCGGGCGCTCACGGGACGACTTCCCGTAGGCGCCCGGTGCGGCGTCGGCCCGGTGGGTGCGCCGCCGTTCAGTGCCCCGAGGTGGCCTTCAGGCCGACCACGGACACCAGCAGCAGGCAGATGAAGAAGATCCGGGCGGCGGTCGCCGGCTCGTCCAGCACCACGATGCCGAGCACCGCCGCGCCGGCCGCACCGATCCCGACCCACACCCCGTAGGCGGTGCCGATCGGCAGGGTCCTGGCCGCGTACGACAGCAGCAGCATGCTCGCCACGATGGCGAGCCCGGTGCCGACGCTGGGCCACAGGCGGGTGAAGCCGTCGGTGTACTTCAGGCCGACCGACCAGGCGACCTCGAGCAGGCCGGCGACACACAGCAGGACCCATGCCATGACGGGCACCTCCACGATCCTCGGGGGGTCAGGGGTGCGTCGTCTTTGCATGGGCCCTGGTACGGCGCGTCTCGTCAGGGTGCGGACCGACGATAACAAATCACAGGTAGAGGCCGGTGGAGTCCTCCGAGCCCTGCAGCCGCTCCGCCGCCACCGCGTGCAGGTCCCGCTCCCTCATCAGGACGTACGCCGTACCGCGCACCTCGACCTCGGCCCGGTCCTCGGGGTCGAAGAGCACCCGGTCGCCGACCTCCACGGTCCGTACGTTCTGTCCCACCGCGACCACCTCGGCCCAGGCCAGCCGTTTGCCGACGGCCGCCGTGGCGGGGATCAGGATGCCGCCGCCGGAGCGCCGTTCGCCCTCGGGGACGTCGGAGCGCACCAGCACGCGGTCATGCAGCATGCGGATGGGAAGCTTGTCATGCGTCTGCGAACTCACAGGTACGACGTTACCGGCGGCGCCGGCGAAGTGAGAGCCCGGCCACCACTGTGACCAGCACCACCGCCGCCACCGCGACCGGCACGATGCGCTCCACGCGGGGCGCGCCGTCCTCCGAGACGAAGTGGCCCCGCAGCTCGGTCACGCCGCGGTTCACCGCCACGTACGCACGGCCCGCCGTGCGGTCCACCGCGGAGGCCACCTTCGCCTTGGCGTCCGCCGCGATCGTGCTGGGATGCACCCGCACCGCGATCTCGTCCAGCGTCGCGGCCAGCGCCTGCCGCTTGCGGGCGATGTCCGCCTCGATCTGAGCAGGGCTCCTGCCATCCGACACTGCTCCGCCTCCATCGTCCTTGTCGACCGGTACCGTGCAGACAGTCTGTCAGCCCGTCCGTGCCGACGCCCGTCGGCACCCCGAACCGGAGATCTGCACCATGAGCGAGCGCCTCCAGCCCGGCGACACCGCCCCCGCCTTCACCCTTTCCGATGCCGACGGCAACGAGGTCTCCCTCGCCGGTCACGCCGGCCGCAAGGTCATCGTGTACTTCTATCCGGCCGCCCTCACGCCCGGCTGCACCAAGCAGGCCTGTGACTTCACCGACAACCTCGACGTGCTCGCCGGCGCCGGCTACGACGTCATCGGGATCTCGCCCGACAAGCCGGAGAAGCTGGCCAGGTTCCGCGACAAGGAGTCCCTGAAGGTCACCCTGCTCGCCGACCCCGACAAGTCGGTGCTGAGCGCGTACGGCGCCTTCGGTGAGAAGAAGCTGTACGGCAAGGTGGTGACCGGGGTGATCCGTTCCACCGTCGTCGTCGACGAGCAGGGCAAGGTCGAACACGCCTGGTACAACGTCAAGGCCACCGGGCACGTCGCCAAGCTCATCCGCGACCTGGGGGTCTGATCCGCCGTCGGCGCGAGGTTTCACGCCCGGGTGTGCGAGCCGGTCAGCGCCGCGTACACCACGACGTTGGCCGAGTAGGACTGGGTGGCGTGGTCGAAGGTGCCGCCGCAGGTGATCAGCCGCAGTTCGGGGCGGACCCCCGAGCCGTAGACCCGGTCGGGCCGGAAACCCTTCTTGTCGACGATCTCGACGCCCTCGACGGCGAACTCGGCGACCGAGCCGTCCGAGCGGGTGACTTCGACCAGGTCGCCCCGGGTGACCGTGCTCAGGGCGTAGAAGACCGCCGCCTTGGTGCGGGTGTCGACGTGCCCGACGATCAACGCCGCCCCGGCGTCGCCGGGGGCGGGACCGCGCCCGTACCAGCCGGCCACGTCCGGCGTGCTGAACGGGGGCGGGTCCACCGCGCCGTCGGTGGTGAGCCCGCGCTCCACCAGCTTGGCGTGGATGCCGGCCGAGGGGATGTCGATCCGCAGCGGGCGGGCCGGGGGCAACGGCGTGTGCGCCGCGTAGACCGGGGCGGGCCGCCCGGCGGCCCCGGCCTGCGCGGTCGCGGCGGGCGCGGGGGCGCCCACCCCGGAGCCCGGCGGACCGGCGTCGACGTAGCCCTTCAGCCACGCCGCACCGAGCACCACGGCGGCCGCGAGGGCCGTGACGCTACGTCCCTGCACCGTCAGTCCCGCGTACGGCGCCGGTGCACGACCAGCCCCGCCGCCCCCGCCGCGGCCAGTACCCCGGCCGCCACGATGGCGGGCACGCCGGCCGGCCGTCGCTCCGCGGCGGCCTGGTGGGCGGCCATGGCGCCGCCGCCCGCGGGAACGGGCGCGGACGGGAACCCGGAGGCGGCCTCGGTGACCGCCAGTGTGCCCTCGTGGGACTTCCCGTCACAGGTGATCGACACGCGGTAGGACCCCGGGGTCAGTCCCGAGCGGACCACCGCGGAGGCGTACATCCCGCCGTCGCTGGCGGGGGCGAGCGTGACCGGGGTGACGAACGCGGAGGAGTCGACGGTGCCGGTCTTGGCGCGGTCGCACTGATCGGTGCGGACGTCGACGTCACCGCCGGGGTTGGCCGTGCCGGGGGTGATCTTCACCGGGCCGCTGCCGACGCCTCCGACGCCTCCGACGCCTCCGACGCCTCCGACGCCTCCGACACCTCCGACACCTCCGACACCTCCGACACCTCCGACGCCGCCCGTGTCTCCGACATCGCCCACGCCGCCCACGCCGCCCGTGCCTCCGATGCCGCCGACGCCCCCCACGCCTCCCGTGCCGCCGACGCCGCCGCCGTTGTCGGGGCCGTCGTCCGTGCGGTCGTCGTCGTCGCTTCCGGAGTCGGAGTTGTCGCGTCCGGAGTTGCCGCTTCCGGAGTCGGAGTTGTCGCGGCCGCTGTCGTCGCGGCCGGTGCCCTCGTCGTCATCGTCATCGTTGTTCTGCCGGCCGTTGTCCTGGCGGTCGTCGTCGCGGTTCGTGCCGAACTGCAGCAGGGGGTTGCCGCTTCCGCCGTCCTGGTCTCCGTCGCCCCCGCCCCCGCCCCCGCCACCGCCTCCGCCGAACCGGAAGGAGGTCCCACTGGAGTCGTCCGGCCCGTCGTCGGCCAGGGCGGCGGGACCGCAGAGCGCGATCAGCGTCGCCGCGGCGGCGGCACACAAGGGAACGCGGGCGGCTCCCATGACAGAGCCCATGATCACAACCTCCACTCACCCGGGCTCATGTCGTCGGATTGGTCGGACCCGGTCTTCCGAAGGTCCTCTGCCGCGCGGGTCCTCGCATGCGGTGGTGCTCCGGACGGGTCGAGGGGTCGCCCGGACCGGGGAATCCGGAGCGGACAGCGCGCACATGGCACAGGTCACCCGGCCGGACTAGAGTCCGCAGCCATGACAGCGCGCAAGCCCATCGAATCCTGGCTCACCGACATGGACGGCGTCCTCATGCACGAGGGCATCCCGGTGCCCGGCGCGGACGCCTTCATCAAGCGGCTGCGGGACTCAGGCCGTCCGTTCCTCGTCCTGACGAACAACTCCATCTACACCCCGCGCGACCTGGCGGCCCGGCTCAGCCGCATCGGGCTGGACGTGCCGGCCGAGAACATCTGGACCTCGGCACTGGCCACCGCCCGCTTCCTGGACGACCAGCACCCCGGTGGGACCGCGTACGTCATCGGCGAGGCGGGCCTGACCACCGCCCTGCACGACGCGGGCTACGTGCTGACCGACCACGAGCCCGACTTCGTGATCCTGGGCGAGACCCGGACCTACTCCTTCGAGGCCCTCACCAAGGCCATCCGCCTGATCAACAACGGCTCCCGGTTCATCGCCACCAACCCCGACAGCACCGGGCCCTCGCCCGAGGGAGCGCTGCCCGCCACCGGCTCGGTGGCCGCCCTGATCACGAAGGCGACGGGGAAGGACCCGTACTTCGTCGGCAAGCCGAACCCGCTGATGATGCGCACCGGCCTGAACACCATCGGCGCGCACTCGGAGACCTCCGCCATGATCGGCGACCGTATGGACACCGACGTGCTGGCGGGCCTGGAGGCCGGGATGCAGACCTTCCTGGTGCTCACCGGCCTGACCGAGGCCGGGGACATCGACCGCTTCCCGTACCGGCCGACCACCGTCGTGGACTCCATCGCGGACGTCGTCGACCTCGTCTGAGGACGTACGCCCCGGCCGTGACCGGCCGGGGCGTCGGCGCGGCGGGGTCGCCGGCCCGCGTGCCACCGGCGATGGCGGCTGTCGGGCACCATGCGTCCCCGCGATCGGGAGCCGGTGTGCTGTCAGCCGGCGCTCACCGCGGCAGCCGGTCCCAGAACGCGCAGTGGTGGGCGGCACGAGTGTCGACGGGGTGGATGCCGCCGGGTCCGGGTGCCAGCGACTGCACCGACCGCGCCATAGGTGACGAGGGGCGGAGCGCCGGCCAGAACGGGGCGCCGGGGCTGTTGGGGTCGCCGGTGCGCGCGAAGGCCGCCCAGTAGTCGACCATCCGGTCCGACAGCGCGCGCTGGGCATCGGTCAGTGGTCGCTCGGTGGGGAAGGCGGAGAACAGGTAAGGCATCTCGAAGCCGTGCGCCGCACCGTAGGGGAAGCCCGGGTTCGCCGGCAGACCGGCGAGGACGGGAGCGTCCGGATCGTTGAACTGGTAGCCGTACAGAGGGCTGCGCGGGGCGTGGGCGGCGATGGCCCGGCCGGCTGCGAGTGTGGTGCACGTGAGGGATCGGTCGGTCAGCGCCGCGGCCCAGGCCAGCGCCGGGGTGGGGTGGTCTGCCGCCGGGTACCGCGTCTCGACGGCTGGGGCGGCGGGCCCGAAGGCTTCCACCAGACGGGCGCGGTAGTCGTCCTCGGTCCGGATCGGGAACGCGGCGAGCGACATGCCGACGAACATCCGCATCTCGTCGTGGTTGGTGCCCTGGACGACCGGTACGCGGTGGAAGCGCCCCGACGCCAGCGCCTGGTCCGGCGCCAGAGGCAGCAGCGTGCTGCCGAAGGCCGGCCGGTTGAAGGACTGCATCAACTGCGCGGTGGCGAGCCGGTCCGTGCTCTGCCCGCGCAGGCACGCCAGCACCTGCTCTCCGCCACCCGCCGTGCACCCCAGTTGCCGGGCGGCCTCCACACCGGCCGTCTGGACGTCGTGCTGGGGGGCGAACGGCTCGTACGCAGGTGTCCCGGGTCCGAGAGCGCCGCGGGGGAAGGACATGAGGCAGGAGCCGCTCTGGAGTACGGCCCGCTGGAAGAGCCCGGCGGCCGTCGGCGAGGTGAGGTGCGCGCAGATGCCGAGGGCGCCCGCCGACTCACCGAACAGCGTGACCCTGCCCGGATCACCACCGAAGCGCTCCGCGTTCGCCCGCACCCAGCGCAGGGCGGCCTGCTGGTCCGCCAGGCCGAACGGAGGGGCGGAGCCCAGCGCGGGATGGCCGAAGTAGCCGAAGATCCCCAGCCGGTAGTTGACCGTGACGACGACCGTGTCACCCCGGACCGCCAGTCGCGCGGCGTCGTAGTCGCTGCCGGAACCACCGAGGAACGCACCGCCGTGCATCCACACCAGCACGGGCCGTTTCTGCCCGGCCGGGCTCCGCGTGGGCGTCGTGACGTTGAGGTAGAGGCAGTCCTCCGAGCCCACGACCGCGGCCGCACCCGGTGCCGGCATCTGCACACAGCGTGGGGCCGCCGTCGTCGCGTCCCGGACACCACGCCATGCGGCGGCGGGCGCCGGGGGGCGCCAGCGCAGCGGTCCGGTCGGCGGCGCGGCGTAGGGGACGCCGACGAAGGTGGTGTACGCGCCGTGTGACAGCCCGCGTATCGGACCGTGGTCGGTCCGGACGACGGTGCCGCGCTGCTCCGCGGGCTGCGCGGAAGCGAATGGCGCGCCGGTCGCGGGTAAGGCGGTGACGGCCAGGAGTGCCACCGCGCAGAGCAGGGGGAAGAGCACCGCACGGAGCCCGGCTCTCGGGCATGGACGCGGTGCCGCCATGATCGGGGACATAACGTACCCACCGTTCTTGGTCGCAGGGAACCGGAAAGGGCCGCTGGGGCCGCTCGGGGCGCACGGGGTATGGGGCGTGGGAACCGTGCGGCCGACGCGGCCGGCGCTCCGTACGCTAGGACCTCCCGCGCGCTGGAGGTTCAAGGGACTGTGACGCAGGACACGTGGAGCATCGGCGAACTCGCGGCCGGCACGGGAGTGCCGGTGAAGACCCTCCGTTACTACTCCGACAGCGGTCTGCTGCCCGTGGCCGCGCGCAGCGCCGGCGGTCATCGGCGCTACGGTCCTGAGGCGTGGGAGCGGATCCGTCTCATCAGACGCTTACGGGCGCTGGACACCCCCATCGCAACCATCACGCGGGTGGTCACCGGCGAGCGTTCCCTGGGCGAGCTGGTGGCGACCGAACTCGAAGTGGTGCAGGAGCGACTGACCGAACTGCGGTGGCGCCAGGCCACGCTCGAGTCTTTGGACGACTGCCCGAGCGAGGAACGTCTGCGGCGTCTGGAGATCCTCTCGCGCGTGCAGCGGCTCCCGCAGGCACGTCGGGCGCTCACCGATCACTGGCACCGCGAGCTGCCCGCCGCCATGCCGAGGCGCCGGCTCGACATCATGGTGGCCATGCTGTCGCCCGAGCCGCCGCGGGACCCCGGTCCCGCCTCGGTCCTGGCCTACGCCGAGCTGCATCTGCTCATCTCCACGCCCAGCTTCACCCGTTGGACGCGGGACCACGACCAGGAGATGAGGGAGGCCCCGGCCTTCTACGCGGAGGTCGACGAAGCCGCGGCTGCGACGGCCGCCGCCCTGGCCCAGGGTCTGCCGCCCAGTGCGGGGGATGCGGTGAACGCCTTCGTGTCCGCCCACGCGCGAGCCCGGCGGGAGCCCGACACCCCCGCCTTCCGTGCGTACCTGCACAAGCTGGTGTCGAGGTCGTCCGGCTTCGACCCCCGTCTGGAACGCTATTGGTCCCTGGTCGGCACGGTCACCGGCGGGCGTGTGCTGGACATGACGGTGGCGCACAAGTGGCTGACCGACGGGCTGTCGCTCTCGATCGCCGACGCGGCGCCGTCGACATCGACGTCGAGGGCCCCGGCCCCGGGGGCGCCGCGACCGGGCGCGTGAGCCGGACAGCGGTGGTGGAGGTCAGGCCTCGTGCACGGCGACGTGACCGGCCTCGTGCACGGCGACGTGACCGAACGAGGAGGCCGATCGAACGGCCGGCGTCCCGGGTGGGCCGTGACGGCTTCGCACGCGGCCGGAGACCCGGGCCGTGGTTGTCGGCGTCTGCTCCGGCCGGATGGGGCAGGACCGAGGGCCGGAGGGTCGAACGCCTCGGCCGGGCCCCGGATCACCCGCGGCGGCTGAACCTCAGCGCCGCACCGCCCATCACCATGAGCACCCCGGCGCCGGTGAGCACCAGCGCGGGCGCCCGGTGCCGGTCGCCGGTGGCGGCCAGACGCGGGACGGTGCCGGTCTCCCCGCCCTTGCCCGGGACGGGTCCCGCGCCGGGGTCCGTCTCCTGGCTCGCATTCGGGCCGGCCTCCCGTCCCGTATCCCCTCCTGTGCCGGGACCGGTGCCCGGTCCTGTGCCGGGACCGGTGCCCGGTCCTGTGCCGGGACCGGTGCCCGGTCCTGTGCCGGGACCGGTGCCCGGTCCCGGGCCCGCGGAGGCGTCCGGTGCCGGGGGCTCGCCGGGGAGCTCGCTCGGGACGTCGTCCGGCCCGGTGCCCGTGCCGCCGTCCCCGCCTTCGCCGCCGTCCGGCCGTCCCTCCGCGCCGGTCCGGCCGGGGGCGGGGGAGTGCGGCCCTGCCGTGGCGTCCCGGGGCGGTACGACGTCGAAGTCGTAGCCGGCGGACTCCCCGACCCAGTCGCCGTCCCGGCCGCGGCGCTCCATGATCGTGGCCGACGCCGTGACAGGACCGGCGGGCGTCCCCGCCGTGAAGCGCAACCGCAGGGCGATCGGCACCTTCCGGCGCGGGGGCAGCGTGGTGCCGGGCCCGTTTTCGCCGCCCACCACGGCGATGTTCTCGTCGTTGTCCGTGTGCTCGACGGCCACCGGCCGCCACGAGCGGTCCCGCCGGCTGCCCGCGCCCGCGACGGCGGCCGGCGCCCGGTACTCCAGCCTGATGTGACGGGCCATCAGCTTTCGGTCGCGGTCGACGAGGACGAGGACCGGGTGGACGTCGCGCAGCGCCCGGCGCGAGGTGTTCTCCAGTTCCACGCGGAACTCCCGGGCTCCGGCCCCTGCGGTGTAGGTGGGGGGCCCGCCCAGTAGCCGGGCGTCGACCGGGAAGGGCTCGGTGGCCGCCGCGGGGGCCACCCCCAGGACCGCGGCCGCCGTGACGGCCAGAGCGCTGCACCACCTCATGGGCAGCGAAGCTCTCACGCTCATCCGCTGATAGCACCGCGCGACGCGGGGCCCGCCGGGCCCCGCACCCGTACGGGCGGCCGGCCTGCCGCCGTCTGGCCGAAGAGCGGCGCCAGCGCCAGCAGCGCCGCCCCCTCGGCCACCACGCGCCGCCCGGCCGGCGCGACGGTGACCGGTACCGTGCGGCCGGCCGCGCGCAGGGTGTGCGGGTCCATGGCTGCCGCCACCTCGCGCGCGAACAGCGCGGGATGCGCCAGCACCGTACGGCCACCGAGCACCACCCGGTCGATGTCCAGCAGGGAGACCAGGTTGGCGGCGCCGACGCCGAGCAGTCGCGCGGCCCGCGCCGGGTCGCCGCCGCCGACGGCGGCCAGGCACAGTGCCTCCAGGCAGCCCCGGTTGCCGCAGGCGCACACCGGGCCGTCCGGGACGGCGGCCTGGTGGCCGAACTCCCCGGCTCCGGTGCGTGCGCCGCGGTACAGGGCGCCGTCGAGCACGAGGCCCGCACCGAGCCCGCTTCCCAGGTGCAGATAGCCGAACGAGTCGCCTGCGCCCGGGCCCGCCCCCGTGCCGCCGCCGGCCGCGTCCGCCCCGTCGTCGGCGCCGCCCTGGAGTACGGCGAGCGCCGCCGCGTTGGTGTCCTTGTCCAGCACGACCGGCAGCCCGAGGTGTTCGGCCAGCGCTTCGCGCAGCGGGTAGCCGTCCCATTCCGGCAGGCCCGTGACGCGGTGCAGCACGCCCGCGGTGTGGTCGAGCGGGCCCGGGCAGGCGAGCCCGGCGCCCAGCACCGCGCCCCGCGCGCCGGGCGTCGCGCCGACGATCTCCCGGACCAGCGCCGCCACCGCCTCGAGCACCAGCCCGGCCGGGCGGCCGAGGTCCAGCGGGACGGTTCTGGCGTCCACGACGCCGCCCGCAAGATCGGCGAGCACCACGGTCAGTTCGTCGCGGTCCAGGTGCACCCCGGCGGCGAACCGGGCGCGCCGCGCCAGCCGCAGCAGGGTGCGCGGCTTGCCTCCGGTGGGAGCGCCCCGTCCCGCCTCGTCGAGCAGTCCGTCGGCGCGCAGCCGCGCGGTGATCTTGCTGACGGCCTGCGGGGTGAGCCCGGTGCGGTCGGCCAGCTCCAGACGGCTGATGCCCGGGCCCTCGCGGGCTGTCGCCGCCCGCAGCAGACCGAGCACGAGCGCGGTGTTGTGGCTGCGCAGCGCGGGCAGGTTGGCCCCGGAGATTCCCCTGTTCACGTCCCCATTGTCGGGCTCCCTTGCGCTTTGGCAACAGCGTTGCTTAAGTGGGGCGCATGTCTCCCGCACCCCTTCGCGTCGCTCTGGTGGGCTACGGTCTGGCCGGCTCGGTCTTCCACGCCCCGCTGATCGCCACCACCGACGGCCTCGTCCTGGACACCGTCGTCACCGGCAACCCCGAGCGCCGGGCGCAGGCCCGCGCCGAGTACCCGGACGTCCGCCTGGCCGATCACCCGGACGAGCTGTGGAAGCGCGCGGACGAGCTCGACATGGTCGTCGTCGCGTCGCCGAACCGGAGCCATGTCCCGCTGGCGACGGCCGCCCTGGAGGCCGGACTGCCGGTCGTCGTCGACAAGCCGGTCGCCGGCACCGCGGCCGAGGCGCACGCCCTCGCCGACCTCGCCGACGAGCGCGGCCTGCTGCTCTCGGTCTTCCAGAACCGCCGCTGGGACAACGACTTCCTCACCCTGCGCGGGCTGCTGGAGCGCGGCGAACTGGGCGAGGTGCGGCGCTTCGAGTCCCGCTTCGAGCGGTGGCGGCCGAGCCTGAAGGGCGGCTGGCGCGAGTCCGGCGACCCCGCCGAGATCGGCGGCCTGCTCTACGACCTCGGCAGCCACCTCGTCGACCAGGCGCTCACCCTCTTCGGGCCCGTCGTCTCGGTGTACGGCGAACTGGACGCGCGCCGGCCTGGTGCCCAGGTGGACGACGACGCCTTCGTGGCGCTCACCCACGCCGGGGGCGTCCGCTCCCACCTGTGGATGAGCGCCACCACCGCGCAGCTCGGGCCCCGGTTCCGGGTGCTCGGCAGCGCCTCCGGATACGTCAAGCACGGCCTGGACCCGCAGGAGGCCGCGCTGCGCGACGGCGCCCGCCCCGCGCCCGGCGCCGTGTGGGGCACCGAACCGGAGGCCGAGTGGGGCGTGCTGGGCGCGGGGGACGAGGTCCGCCCCGTGCCGACCCTGCCGGGCGACTACCCCGCGTACTACGCCGCCGTGGCCGCCGCCCTGCGCGACGGCGCCGCCCCGCCGGTCACCGCCCGCGAAGCCGCCGACGCGCTCACGGTCCTGGAGGCTGCCGCCGTCTCGGCCCGGGAGGGACGGACCGTGCGGCTCACGCCGACTGCCTGACCGCGCCTGCGCCTCCCCGAGCGGTACGGCGCCCGGTCCGCGTTCCGTGTCTCGCGGGCGCCGCCGCCCCGGCTGATCGGCAGGTCGGACATGACGGCGCCGGTACGGGGCCGGCACGCCCGGGGGCCTGCGGTGTCCGAGGCGGGGATCCTCTGCGTCACCTTCGCGGCGGGCCCGGCCGGCGGCAACATGCCGGGCCGGGCGCCGGCCGCAGCGCGGCCGGGTGGCTCAGGGCACGGCGGCAGCCTCGCCGCCGGCCGCCCTCGGTGCCGCCCCCACGCGGGCCGGCAGCAGCGCGATGTCGTCGTCCGGGGACTGCTGCCGGGCTCCCAGGACGATGTCGCAGGCATCCTCCAGCGAGCGGTGGCGGCTCGTGAGCTTCAGGGCGCGCGTCAGCGAGCGCGGCCCCACGGCGATGGACTGCCGCCGGTCCTCGACCGGTCCGTCGGGGAACAGCGCCGGCAAGGTGCCCTCGGGCGGCCTGCGCTCCACCGTGCGGAAGCGGATCCCGCCGCCGCTCAGCGGTACCGCGCGGGGCAGGTCGATGAGCTCGGCGCGGTCGCCGGGCGGGACCTGTACCGGTGGCAGGTGTCCGGCGGCGCTCGGCCGCCGGGCTCCACAGCCGGACGCGCCCCTCGTGGGCCTGCACCATCGCCGCGACCTGCGGAAGGTCGAGCAGACGCCCGGGCGAGGCGGTACCTGGAGTCGGCGGGGCCTGCCCGCCCGTGCCGGGTGGCGGCGGATCGTGCGCGCGCACGGCCATCTCGTGAGCGCCCCGTGCAGCTCTCACGACATCGCTACGGGCCCTTTTCGCAGCGAGTCGAGCGGGACGCCACCCTTGCCGCACACACGAGCGAGGGCGCCCTTTCCGAAGAAAGGACGCCCTCTCGCTGTGCGCCGCCAGGGACTCGAACCCCGAACCCGCTGATTAAGAGTCAGCTGCTCTGCCAGTTGAGCTAGCGGCGCTCACCGACAGAGAGGATCCTACCTGACCCGCGGCCGTGGTTCCGACCACGTCCTCCATGAGCCCGGGCTCGTCGTCGAGCCAGCCGAGACGGACCATCTTCACCCCGGCCTGGAACCGGCTGTCGGCCCCTATCTGCTGCATCAGCTCGGCCACTATCCGCCGCACCGTCCGGTCGGACAGGCCCAGCTTCCGGCCGATGGCCTCATCCGTGAGACCGGAGGCGAGGAGCCGGACGACCTCCCGGTGCCGCGCGGCGGGTGCGGCGCCGACGTCGTCGGAGAACAGGTCCGACGCCGCGGCCCAGCAGTGCTCGAACATCTGCCGCAGCACCGCCACCATGGCGGGGCTGCGCAGGACCATGGCGGAGCCCTCGGCTCCCTCGCGGGCCCGCTCGTCGAGGCCCAGGGCCGGCACGACGGCGAGCGTGTGATCCACGATGATCAGCTTCATGGGAAGTGTCGCGGCCGTCCGGACCTCGCCGCCGTCGTTGACGTAGGTCCTCAGGTGCGCGCGGACGTTCGGCACGGCAGCTGCCGTGGCGAGGTAGATCGAACGTTGCCGAACCCCGCGGTTGAAGAGTTCGCGGTTGCGGTCGTCGGCCTTGAACAGCGGGATCTCCCCCGGCACGGTGGGGTGCATCGAGAGGATCTCCGTCGTGGCGGTACTGGCACCCTCGTCGAGGATCGCGGCGATCTGCGCGGGCTGGGCGGCGACCTCGATCCGGGTCTCCGCCAGATGCCTCATGTGCACGGGCTGGAACTCGCCGGCCACCTGGCTGAGCGCCGCATGTGCGTCCGTGATCGTCCTGACCAGTTCCTCGGTGCGCCGCCTGCTGCCCTCGATCAGTTGGGCCATGGCCGTCGCGGGGGAGTGCACCGACCAGCCACTGCCGGAGGAGGGGAACGTGGTGGTGAGGCCGAGGGCCGCGAGGGTGTGGAGGGCGTCGTCCAGTTCGGCGCGGGACCATCCGGTGAGTGAACAGACGCTCTCCGGCGTCCAGTCGGCGTCCGCCAGGGCCAGGGCGTAGAGTTCCTGCGCCCGAGCGCGCAGAAGGTCGTCGTCGGTCACTGCAGGCACCCCCAAAGCTTCACGTCACCCCCCGGCTTCGATCAGGTTAAAGGGCGGGGCGCGCGTATGGACCCTTCGGGGCCCATCCGGTCCCATGTGTCCGCATAGGGCCATGTCCCAATCCGGAACGGGAAAACTACAGACCAGCGGCTCGCCATCGGACACAATTCAGTCAGCCGTACGGTTCCTCCAGATCGGAGGAGCGTCCTCGGTCCCGCAAAACCCCAGCTCACACTACTGGACAGGTCTGCCATGTCATCGATTCGCCGCAACGTCATTCGTGCCGTGGTGGGTGTCGTAGCCGCCATCTCACTCGGGCTGATCGGAGCGGCCGCCGCCTCCGCGCAGCCCATGCCGGCTGACCTCACCTGGGCGGTCGCCAGCGACCTCACCTGGTAAACCCGGTGGGCAGGCCCCCGAAGACAACACAACCCCCCCATAGCCACACCCCTCCCCCCACGCTGATGGGCCCGGCATACCTCCCCCCTCTTGCCGGGCCCCTCAGCGTGCCCGCGAACAGGTGCCGGGCGCGGTGCGGTGGTGGCCCGTCCCGGGCCCTGCCGTGCCGTCCGACGACGCCCGGTGCGTGTGCCGGCGCCTGGTGCGTGTGCCGCCGTGCGGGGTGCGGCGTGGCGGTGTGCCGCCGAACACGGCGGTGGCGCTGTCCGGGTCCTGCCGCGAGGGGAGTGGCCGGCAACCGGTTGTCCCGTGCCTCTGGTGCGCGCCGCGGGCGGGCGTCCCACGGCCGGGCCGCGGGCACCGGCATCTGCCCGCAGTCCGTGGCCTGGCGGCGCACACCCCCATCGCCGCCGGGGCGGACCCGCTCCGGCTCCGGAGTCGACGGGGTGGTCATCAGCATCCCCTCCCACCCCGTATGATTGATCTGCACGCGCCGCTAGCTCAACTGGCAGAGCAGCTGACTCTTAATCAGCGGGTTCGGGGTTCGAGTCCCTGGCGGCGCACCACACGGTAGGTCACCGTTCGGGGCGTTCTCGGTTTCCGGGGACGCCCTTCGGTGTTGGTGCGGGCGGGTGCGACGCCCTTCCGGAGACCGCCGGCATCCGTTGGCGCGACCGCCGTGTCGGTACGCCGTTCGACCGGGGCCGGATGACGCTCCAGCACGCAGGCCACAGCGCCCGATGCCCCCGAGCGTGCCCGGAACGGGTGCGCCTCGACGGTCCGGGCCGGCGATTCCGGCCGCGTTCCGCCGTGCGGCCTCAGAGCGCCAGTGAGAGCAGGACCGGGGCCGCGCGCTCGTTGAGGGTGTCGGCCGCGCGCTTGAGGCGGTGGGCCTGGGCGACGGGCAGGGAGAGGGCGAGGCAGCCGACCGTCTTGCCGACGGTGATCGGGACCGCGGCGCACACCGTGCCGATCGCGTACTCCTGCAGGTCCAGGGTGGGGGAGCTGGCCGGCTGGCTCTCCAGCTTCGTCAACAGCGCCTTCTCGCTGACCGTGGTCCTGGACGTGAGGCGTACCGTCTTGTGCCGGGACAGGTGGTCGCGGCGCCCGTTGTGGTCGAGTTGGGTGAGCAGGCACTTGCCGACGGCGCTGGCGTGGGCTGCGTGGTGGAAGTCCACCCACTCGTTCACCTTGGGCGCCTCGGGGCCGTCCGCGAAGTCCACGATCTCGACCTCGCCGTCGTCGTAGCGGCCGAAGTAGACGGCGGCGCGGACCTCGTCGCGCAGTGTCATGAGGATCTTCTTGATCTTCTCGCCGAGTGCCTGGTCGCGGGCGACGCCGCCCAGCAGGGACAGCGACTCCCCGACCGCGTAGCCGCCGCCCGGCAGGGCGTTGAGGTAGCGCTCGCGGTGGAGCATGGCGAGAAGTCGGCCGAGGTAACCGATGGGCACCCCGACCTCGCGGGCGAGCTGCTCGGCGCTGACGCCGTCCCTGTGCTTGTCCACGGTCTCCAGCACGCGCAGCGCGTGCTGGACCGCATGGACCGGCGCGACCGGTCGGTGCTCAAGCGCCACGGTGTCCCCCTACCGCTGTGACCTTCTGCGTCCTTGCTGCGGCTGCCGGTGACGGCTGCTGGTCAGGACAGCCGGGCCCGGACAGCCGGGTCGGTTCCCACGATAGCCCCAATGTCCTTGGTTGTAGCGGTCGTTGAACCTTTGCGGGGAGTCCGCAGGCGTATACGCAGGAACGCGCCACTCTGGCATATGCCAGAAGCCTGCCCCATCCGTTCAGGGCCGCATCGCCGCATCCCGGTTCCTGACCCTCCACGGCCGCGCCCACCCCGGCGCGCCGGGGGCATCCATGCGAATCTGGTGGGTACCCGATGTCCGGAACGTCCGCGTGGGAGGCAGGGAGCCGCCATGAGCGACAGCGCCGATGGGAACGGCAAGCGCGAGCAGCTGGTCGTCGAGCGGGTGCCGAAGGCGCTGCTCATCGGCGGCCGCTGGCGGTCGGCGAGCGAGGGGCGGGAGTACGAGGTCGAGGACCCGTCCACCGCACGGCCGTTGTGCGCCGTCCCGGACGCCGGGGCCGAGGACGCCCGGGCCGCGATGGACGCGGCTGCCGCCGCGCAGGAGGGATGGGCGGCCACGGCGCCGCGCGAGCGCGGCGAGATCCTGCGCCGGGCCTTCGAGCTCATCGTGGAGCGGCAGGAGGAACTCGCCCTGCTGATGACCCTGGAGATGGGCAAGCCGGTCGCCGAGTCGCGCGGCGAGATCCTCTACGCCGCCGAGTTCTTCCGGTGGTTCTCGGAGGAGGCGGTGCGGATCGAGGGCGGCTGGCGCACCGCGCCCGACGGCAACGGCCGCATCTGGGTGATGCGGCAACCCGTGGGACCGGCGCTGCTGATCACCCCGTGGAACTTCCCCATGGCGATGGGCACCCGCAAGATCGGCCCCGCCGTCGCCGCGGGGTGCACCATGATCGTCAAGCCGGCTCACCAGACGCCGCTGTCCATGCTCGCCCTCGCCGAGATCCTCGGGCAGGCCGGGCTGCCGGACGGCGTGCTCAACGTCCTCACCAGCTCACAGCCCGCCCAGATCAGCGGACCGCTGACGGAGGACCCACGACTGCGCAAGCTCTCCTTCACCGGCTCCACGGGCGTCGGACGCAAGCTCATCGAGCTCAGCGCGCGGCAGGTGCTGCGGACCTCCATGGAGCTGGGCGGCAACGCCCCCCTGATCGTCTGCCGTGACGCGGACCTGGAGAAGGCCGTCGAGGGCGCGGCCGCCGCCAAGATGCGCAACATCGGCGAGGCGTGCACGGCCGCCAACCGGATCTACGTCCACCGTGAGCTGGCCGAGGCCTTCACCGGGCGGCTCGCGCAGAAGCTGGGCTCCATGGTCGTCGGCCGCGGCACCGAGCCGGGTACCCAGGTCGGTCCCCTCATCGACGGCGCGGGCCTGGACAAGGTGGACCGCCTGGTGAAGGACGCCGTCTCGGCCGGTGCCCGGGCGGTCACCGGCGGCGTCCCCCTCTCGGACCGCCCCGGGTACTTCTACCCGCCGACCGTGCTGGCCGACGTGCCACCGGACGCGGCGATGCTCCGGGAGGAGATCTTCGGTCCGGTCGCGCCGGTCGTCACCTTCGAGGACGACGACGAGGCGATCCGGCTGGCCAACGACACCGAGTTCGGCCTGGTCGGCTATGTCTTCACGGAGAGCCTGCGGCGCGGGATCCGCTACGCCGAGGAGCTGCAGACGGGCATGCTCGGCCTCAACAAGGGCGTCGTCTCCACGCCCGCGGCGCCCTTCGGCGGAGTCAAGCAGTCAGGGATCGGCCGGGAGGGCGGCGCCGTGGGGATCGACGAGTACCTGGAGATCAAGTACGTGGCGGTGGACGTCTGACCGCGGGCTTCCGGGGTCGTCGACCCGTTGTCCGCTCCGGTCGGCGAGGGGGTCGTCACGGGGGCGGGAACCCTGCCGGCGGGGCCGTCGTACAGGTCGGCATGCCATGATCGGCGGCGTAGGAGCCCGACCGAACCGGAAGGACACCATGCCCGCCTACGCCATAGCGCACTTGAAAGAGGCCGCCGTCGTCCCCGAGGTCCTCGAGTACATCGAGCGCATCACCGCGACCCTCGAGCCGCACGGCGGCCGATTCCTCGTGCACGCCGCACAGCACGAGGTGAAAGAGGGCAACTGGCCCGGGCACGTCGTGCTGATCGGCTTCCCCGGGATCGCCGAGGCACGGGCCTGGTGGGACTCACCCGCATACCGGGAGATCGCCCCACTGCGCTCGCGCCACATCGAGGGCGACATCATCCTGGTCGAGGGCGTCCCCGAGAACTACGACCCGGCGGCCACCGCCAGGGCGATGCGCGAGTCCCTGCCCACCGAGTAGCCCAAGGCCCGGTCGCGGCGGCGGCGGGGCCCGCACACCTCGAAGGCGGCGCCGCTCCCGGGTGTTGCCGACTGGGGGCGACGAGGCGGCAGGTCTCCCGGCGGGAGCCGGGGCGTGGAGGCCCGTGGCGGGACGAGGCAGGGGCTCTGGGTCTGTCCGGAAGCGCCCGGCTCGCGGTGGGCCGGCGGGCCGCCTGGACGGTCGCAGACCACCGCGAGCACATCGGCGCGGACGTGACCGGCAGCACCGCCGGCCTCGCCGAACTCGCCGCCGGCCTCGAGGCTCTGCCCGCCCGGCGCCTGGTGATCATCGGCGGCCGGGGCCCGACGGCCTCCACGCCCGGGCCCGCGGCCGCGGCCGAAAGGCGTCCCCGGGTCGTCGGCGCCCGTCCTCGGGCGTCTTCCCTCAGGCGCCGCCGGGCAGGCCGTACGCGTCGGCGATGAGTTCGTAGGAGCGCAACCGTGCGGACGGCGTGTGGGCGTTGGCCGTGATCATCAGCTCCTGTGCCCCCGTGCGGCGCACCAGTGCGTCCAGCCCGTCCCGTACCGCGTCCGGCGTGCCGTACACCACGTTGCCGAGCCATGCGTCGACGAAGTCCCGTTCGGCCGGGCTGAACTCGTACGCCTCCGCCTCGTCCGGGGACGGCACCAGGCCCGGGCGTCCCATGCGCAGGCGCAGCATGCCGAGGGCGCCGCCGAGAACCTGCCGGTAGGCGTCCTTCTCCTCCTCGGCCGCCAGCGCCGCGACGCCGATCAGCGCGTACGGCTCGGCCAGCACTTCCGAGGGCCGGAAGGTCCTGCGGTACAGCTCCAGCGCGGGTTCGGTGTTCGCCGCGGAGAAGTGGTGCGCGAAGGCGAAGGGCAGTCCCAGGACCGCGGCCAGCCGGGCGCTGAAGGTGCTGGAGCCGAGCAGCCAGATCGGCGGCCGGGCGGGGGACTGCACGCCGCCCGGCACGGTGCCCTGCACGGGACCGGGAATGGCGTGGATGCGGGCGTAGGGATGGCCGTCGGGGAAGTCGTCGTCCAGGAAGCGGATGAGCTCGGACAGCGCTTGGGGGAACTCGTCGGCGCCCTCGTTCAGCCGGTCGCTGCGGCGCAGCGCCGCGGCGGTGGCACCGTCGGTGCCGGGGGCGCGGCCGAGGCCGAGGTCGATCCGGCCCGGTGCCAGCGCCTCCAGGGTGCCGAACTGCTCGGCGACGACCAGCGGCGCGTGGTTGGGCAGCATGACGCCGCCGGAGCCGAGGCGTATCCGCTCGGTGTGGGCGGCGAGGTGGGCGAGGATCACGGCGGGGGAGGAGGAGGCGACCCCGGGCATCGAGTGGTGTTCGGCGACCCAGTAGCGGTGGTAGCCGCGGGCCTCGGCGAGCCGGGCCAGCGCGACTCCGGCGACGAGGGCGTCCCGCGCGGTCAGGCCGGTGCCGACGCCCGCCAGGTCGAGGACGGAGAGCGGGACGGGTGCGCTGCCGAGGACGGTGCCTCGTACCGGGTCGTTCGTGTCCACGTGCCTGTGCCCTCCTGCGGCCGGTGCCTTGCCTACGGCACACGGCAACCCGGCTCCGGCTCCGGCTATTCCCCGAGGCGGGGGCCGTCGAGCCCGGGGCCCGGGCCGAAGCCGCGCAGCGCGGTGATCCCCTCGGCCGGCACAGGCCGCGAGTACAGCCATCCCTGGCCGGTGTCGCAGCCGATCCGGCGCAGCCGTTCCGCCTGCTCGGCGTTCTCCACGCACTCGGCGGTGACGGTGAGCCCGAGCCGGTGGGCGAGCTGCACCAGGGCCTCGACGATCGTCTCGTCGGCCGGGTTGGGGTGCAGGCCGTCACGGAAGCCGTGCACGAAGCTGCCGTCGAGCTTGAGCGCGGACACCGGCAGCCGGCTGAGGTAGGCCAGGTTGGAGTAGCCGGTGCCGAAGTCGTCGATGGCGATGCGCACCCCCATCTCCTGCAGGGCGTGCAGTGCCTGCAGCGGCCGGCCGGCCGAACCCATCACCGCCGACTCGGTGAGCTCCAGTTGCAGCAGCCCGGCCGGCAGCCCGGTGTCGTCGAGGATCTCCGCGACGTCGGCGACCAGGTCGGAGTCCCAGACCTGGCGCACGGCGACGTTGACGCTGACGAAGATCGGGTCGTCGGGCCAGTCCTTCTGCCACTGACGGGCCTGGCGGCACGACTCGGCGAGCACCCAGCGGCCGAGCTGGACGATGGAGCCGTTCTCCTCCGCCAGGGGGATGAACCGGTTCGGCCCGAGCCGGCCGAAGTGCGGGTGCTGCCAGCGCACCAGGGCCTCGACCCCGCGCAGACTGCCGGTGCCGAGCTCCACCAGTGGCTGGTACTCCAGCGCGAACTCCCCGCGTTCCACGGCCTGCCGCAGGGTGCTGGACAGTGCCTGCTTCGTCATCCGGTGGGCGTTGCGCTCGGGGTCGAAGAGCGTCCAGCGGGCCTTGCCGTCGGCCTTCGCCCAGTACAGCGTGGTGTCGGCGGCCTGCATGATGCCGGTGGCGGTGGCCCCGGCGGCCTCGCGTTCGACGACGCCGATGCTGGCCGAGACCGCCAGGCGCTGGCCGGCCAGGTCGAAGGGCAGCTGCAGCGCGGTCAGCACGGACTCGGCGAGCGCGGTCGCCTGCCCGGTGCCGGTGGAGTCCTCGACGAGGACGGCGAACTCGTCGCCGCCCAGCCGGGCCACGAGTGTCCCGCCCCGCCCGAGGCGGGCCGCGCAGTCCGACAGCCGGGCGGCGACGGCCTTGAGCAGCCGGTCGCCGACCCGGTGGCCGAGGGTGTCGTTGATGGCCTTGAAGCCGTCGAGGTCGAGGTAGCACAGGCCGATCCGCCCGGTGCGGCTGTCGGCGCCCTCCAGTGCGGTGGCGAGCCGCTCGAAGAACAACTGCCGGTTGGGGAGCCGGGTCACCGGATCGTGCATCCTCAGGTGGCGCAGCTGCTCCCGCAGTTCGCGGGTCTCGCCCAGATCCTCCACCGACATCAGCACGCCGCCGGGGACGGGTACCACGACGACCTCGGCCCAGACCGTGCGCCCGTCCGGTCCGCGCACGGGTCTGGTACGGCGCGACTCCTCGCGCCGTCCGGTCAGCACGTCCTCGTACTCGGCGTACTCCGGGCTCCGTCCGAGCGGGTGCACCTCGCCGCCGGTGTCGGCGAGGCCGACCAGCTCCGCCGCTGTGCGGGTGGTGAGCAGTACCGGGTCCGCGCCGAGCAGTGCGCCGAGCGCCGGATTGGCCTCGCGCACCCGGCCGTCGGAGCCGACCAGTGCCATCGGCAGCCGGGCCATGGTGAAGGCCGCGCGGTAGTCGTGTATCTCCGCGGCCGACCGTTCGAGGGCCGACCGTTCCGCGGCCGACCGTTCGAGGGCCGACCGTTCCGGGGCCGGAGCGTGACGCTGTGTGACCGTAGCGGCCGTTGTCTCGGGTTCGAGGTCCGGGCCTCCCGAGGGTCCGCCCACCGCTGGCTCCCGCATCGCTGTCGTCTCGCACACATGGTCGTGGAGGGATCGAATGACCGCCAAGGGGCGGCGTTCACGCTGGAAATGTGCCGATCATAGACGTCGGCGAAATGCCGCGGCCACCGCCGTCGTGGTGATTCTCGGCACGCGGGGCGAGATCTTGATCATTGGTGATCGGCCGCTGAATTCCTTTGACTGCTTTTCGTCACTCATTACGCACTGTAGTGATCGGACGGTAACCCGGGCGGCGCAGCACAACAGGGCAAAACATAGCAAACCGTAGCAGCGTGATGTGGGTGTCCCGACCCCGTACGGGAGGTCCGCTTGCCGCTGTCAGGGCTACCCATACGTGCGCACCGGCGGTTGCGCCGGAGCGTTCTGGGGCATGCCCCCGGCGGGCTCCGGGCGGCCGTCGCCGCCGTCAGCGTCTTCGCGGCCGTCGTCGCGTGGACGCTGGTCACCGGCCCCGCGGCCGGGGGCTCCGACTCCTCGCTGTGTGCCCTGCCGCGGACCCGGGCGCACCACTCCGAGGGCGTCAGCGCCTGGAACACCACCTACCCGCAACCACGCGGCGATGTTGACGCCCTGCTGCTGTTCCTGGCGTTCCCCGACGCCGTCCCGACCCTCAGCCCCGGCGAGCTGGCGTCCGATCACTTCCCCGTCACCGCCGACTTCTTCACCCGGGCCTCGTACGGCACCTTCCGGCTGCGGCCGCGCCTCCTGCCGCACTGGCTGCGCATGCCCGCGGCGTCCACGGCGTACGGCATCGGCCGGGACTGGAGCCCTGACCTGCGCGCCCGCTATCTGCGGGACGCCGTGGTGACAGCGGACCGAGAGGTGGACTTCTCCCGGTACGGGGTCGTCTACCTGGTGGCCGATCCCGACGCTCCCGGCGTCGACCCGGACGCCACCAAGGTGGTCAACCTGGCCAGACCCGTTCGCGTCGACGGCGCGGACCTGCACCGCTTCGTCACCGTCTTCGAGGGCCACCCGCCCGACATCAACGTGCTGGCCCACGAGACCGGACACGCCTTCGACCTGCCCGACCTGTACTACCGACCGCCCCGGGGCAGCAACGCCGACTGGGACACCCACGTCGGCGACTGGGACCTCATGGGCAGTCAGTTCGGCCTGGCTCCCGACTTCTTCGCCTGGCACAAGTGGAAGCTGGGCTGGCTCCGTCCGTCGCAGGTCCGCTGCGTCACCGAGGGCGGCACGCACAGCTTCCGGCTGAGCCCCGTCGAGCAGCCCGGCGGCACGAAGATGCTGGTGCTGCCCGCCGGGCGGGAGGGCGCCGTCGCCATCGAGGCCCGCGCCGCCCTCGGCAACGACCGCCTCGCCTGCGGCGAGGGCGTGCTGATGTACCGGGTCCGGGCCGACGTGGCGTCAGGCGACGGGCCCGTCGACGTCGTCGACGCCCACCCGGACACCGACGCGTGCCGGGAGTCCTCGGTGTACCCGCCGCTCGCCGACGCGCCGCTGCGGTCGGGGGAGACCTACGCCCTCGGCCGGTCGGCGCGCGTCCACGTCGCCGACCGCCACTCCGACGGCTCCTGGACCGTCCAGGTCACCCAGGGGTGAGGCGATGCGCGGTCCCCGGGCGTTCGTCGTGCTGGCCTCGCTGCTGCTCTTCGCGGCCGGCGGCAACGCCGTCACCGAGGGCGCGCCCGCCGCGGCCCCGCCGGCCGGCCGCCCCTGCGCGCTGCGCGCCGCCCCGGGCGTCACCATGTCCGAGGGGTTCGGCGGCGCCGACGGCCGGGAGTTCGCCCGCGCCACCGG
Organism: Streptomyces sp. ME19-03-3; assembly: GCA_033793685.1. Classification (GTDB taxonomy): domain Bacteria; phylum Actinomycetota; class Actinomycetes; order Streptomycetales; family Streptomycetaceae; genus Actinacidiphila. The sequence goes on from JARAXD010000011.1 coordinate 154,902, forward strand.
CGAGGTGCGGGCACTGACCCTGCTGGTGGACTTCCCCGACAAGCGTGCCCCGTACGGCGCCGCCGAGCGCTACAGCGAGTTCTTCCCCGCGGTGCGGCACTGGTTCTACCGGGCCTCGTACGGGAAGCTGCGCTACGTCTCCACGCCCGTGCTGCGCTACATCCGCATGCCCCGGCCCTTCCACTCGTACGGGATAGGGCGCGGCTACGGCTGGCGTACGCACACGGCCATGATGCGGGACCTGCTGCGGGTCGCCGACCGCACGATCGACTTCTCCGGATACGACCTCGTCAACGTCCTGGTGACGCCGAACGCAGGGCCGCCGGCCGAGGAGGCCGTGCTCTCGGTGACCTGGACCGGCGCGTCGGCCGCCACCACGGACGACGGCGCGAACCTGGACCGGGTGTCCCTGGTCTACGGCCACGACCAGTCCGGCGCGCGGGTGCTCAGCCACGAGAACGGTCACGCCTTCGGGCTTCCCGACCTGTACTCGGTCAAGGACTTCGCGCACACCGACACGCTCGCGGGCCAGTGGGACGGCATGTCGCTGGACTGGGGACTGCAGGGCGACCTCTTCGCCTGGCACAAGTGGCGCCTGGGCTGGCTCGAGGACTGGCAGGTCGTCTGCGTCCGCGACCCGGGCGCCCGCTCGGTGCACCTCACGCCGGTCGAGGTGGCCGGCGGTCGGAAGGCGGCCGTCATCCCCCTCGGCCGGACCCGGGCGTACGTGGTCGAGGCGCGCGCCGCCCGCGGCAACGACAGCGAGGCCTGCCGCGAGGGAGTGCTGGTCTACCAGGTGCGCACCGATGTCGACTCGGGGCACGGACCTGTGACGGTCGAGGACGCCCACCCGCGCACCACCGCCTGCGAGTACAGCAGCGCCACCTTCAACGGTCTCAACGACGCCCCGTTCGCCTCCGGCGACCGTTTCACCGACCGCGCACGCGGCCTGACCGTCGAGGTCCTCGCCCGGGACCCGGACGACGAGGGCTGGACCGTGCGGATCACCAACGCGCGTCCGCTGTGGGACCGCCCCTGAGGGGCGTCCCGACACAAGCGGCGAACGCCCGGAGGGGAGGGGAGCGCCATTCCACCGGCTCCGCCGGGCGGTGGCACGGCCGAAGGCGGGAGAGGGAGCGCACACACGCCCCGGTCGCGCCGGCGCCGCCCGAGCGGCCGCCTCCGGCCCCGGCCGGCACATGCCATCACGTGGCCGGACATGACAAAAGGCGCCCTCCCGAAGGGAGAGCGCCCAGGTCAACGGCATTGCCGTGAGTGCGCCGCCAGGGACTTGAACCCCGAACCCGCTGATTAAGAGTCAGCTGCTCTGCCAGTTGAGCTAGCGGCGCTCGCTGACGTCGTAGACCTTAGCATCCGTGTGCGGGCGGGTGAAAATCGATAATCAACCGGTCTGCGCACGGACCGCCCGGACGCAGGCCCACAGCAGGACGTCGGCGCCGGGGAGCCAGGGACGGCGTATGTCGGGGGCCACCAGCCAGCGCGAACGTCCGTTGCCGGTGTCGCCGTACGGCGGCGGCAGCGCCACCGAGTCCCCGGCACCGTGGCACAGCACCGGTGGCACGGCGGACCCCCACTCCTCCCAGTCCAGGAGTGAGGGGAGGCGGGCGGCGGTGCCCGGCTCGGCGAGCAGCAGCAGCCGGCCGCGCAGCGTGGCGGCGGGACCGGAGCCCGGGCCCGCGGACCACAGCTGCTCCAGTACCCGGCGCCCGAACAGGGCCGGCAGGTTCACCGCGTCGAAGGCGGTCCCGCAGGGCAGCACGCTGGGCGCCGTGGGGCGCGCCGACCACAGCGCCCGCACACTGCGCGGGAAGGCGCTGGCGGAGGCGAGCCAGTCCGCTCCGTCGGGGGTGGGGTACTGCGCGTACGGATATGGGTGGGAGGCGGACTCCGGCACGCCCCCCGGCCACGTGTGCCACTGCCGATCACTCATGACAGCTACAACTACCCTGAGTGAACGTTCCGCCACGCGACATCGCCGGAAGGCCGGACACGTCCGCCATGTGTCGGGTACCTTGCCCCGGCGCATATGCCGCGCGCGCCGTCAGGACAGTGCCGCGTCCCCGCCGCGCATCAGGCCCTCGCCGAACTCGATCATCCGCTTGGCGTAGTCCTCCGACCAGCCCGCCTGCTCAGCGATGGCGGCGGGGGTCAGCCGGTCGAAGCGCCTGGGGTCGGCGAGCTGGGCCGCGGCTATGGCCTGGAACTCCGTCGCCCGGTCCGCGGCCGCGCGGAAGGCGAGGGTGAGCTCCGACGCGCGCGAGAGCAGCTCACGGGGGTCCTCTACGGACTCCAGGTCGAAGAAGTGCTCCTCGTCCTCGGCCAGGGCTGCCGGCTCGAACAGCAGCTGGGCGGGTTTCAGGCGCGGGGCCGGCTGCTTGCCCGCCGCGCTGTGAGCCGACTGCGGCTCGGACATGAACGTACCTCCAGGATCGTCAGCGCCTTCCATTGTCGCGCCTCGCGCAAGAGTGCCCCGGCGGAGGGCGGGCGCGCTACGGCCGCCAGGGCACGCGGTGCTCGGACAGGTGGGCCAGCACGGCGTGGTTGGCCTCCCAGCCGTCCGGGAACTTCACCGTGACCCCCAGCTGCACCGGCTCCGTCGAGGGGTGCTCGTCGAGCAGCTCCGAGACCCCCGCGCGGCACACCACGACGCACGCGTGCCGGTGGCGGGAGGCCAGCACGCACAGGCGTCCCGTCTCCAGGTGGAACGCGGTGGCGTCGGGCCGCCCCGACAGCGGGTGCAGCACCACGGTCACGTCGAACTCCCGGCCCTGCAGCCGGTTGGCGGTGTCGACGGTGACCCCGGCCACACCCAGCTCCACCAGCGCCGCACGGACCGCTGCCGCCTGGTCGCGGTGCGCGGTGCCCACCGCGATCCGGTCCGGGCCCACCGGGGTGGTGCCCCGCTCGGAGACCGCCACGCCCCCGCGGTCCAGCAGCCGCCGGACGACCAGCGCGACCGCGCGCACCGCCTCGGGATCGGTCCGCGGGGTGCGCCGCGCGGGCAGCTCCAGCAGCCCCCAGCCGGACACGGCGGCCTCGTCCACCACCCGGTCCACGCCCGAGCCGTCGCCGGGCACGCCGAAGGACAGCCGCCGGTCCCCGTGGCCGGTGCCGCTGCGGAACGGGGTGTACGGGTAGAAGGCGTCCGAGACCAGCGGCGCGGCCGAGGCGGGCAGCCGCCAGGACACCGGCAGCCGGTGCTGCGGCAGTCCCGGATTGTGGGCCAGCAAGGTGACCACGGCGCTCGCCGACGGGTCGTAGCTCAGCCCCGCCCACTGCTCGGCGCCCACCACGCTGAACGGGTCGAGCTGACCGGGGTCGCCGACGAACAGCGCCCGCTCGAACAACCCGGCCACCTGCAGCAGCGCGTCCGAGCGCATCTGGTAGGCCTCGTCGACGATGGCGTGCCGCCAGGGCTCGGTGTCCTTCACGAAGGCCCACTTCGCCGCGGTCGCGATCACCACCTTGGCCCCGGTGAGGTCGGCCGCCCTGGTCGACTTCAGCACGGCCTCGTGGCGGTCGAGCGCCCGGTCCGGTGGCGAGTCGCTGCCGTGCAGCCGGCCGATCGGCAGCCCGGGGTCAGCGGTGGCCAGCCGGTCCACCAGGTCGTCCACCTGGGCATTGGTCTGGGCGACCACCATCAGGGACTCGCCGGCCGCCACCAGCTCCCGGGCGGCTCGCACCACCAGCGTGGACTTTCCGGCGCCGGGCGGCGAGTCCACGACGACGCCGCGGTGCGCCCCGTGCAGGGTGTCGTGCAGGATCCGCTCGGTCGCGGTGCCGGCCGCGAGGGCGGCGTCGCTCACCGGGCTCACAGGTAGTCCTCCGTGGTCGCGGGGTCGGGACGTTCGGCGGCGGCGGTCGTGCCCGTGGTCGTGCCCGGGGGCACGGAGCCCGGGGGCCCGCCGTGGGTCCACGGCGTGTCCTCCGTATCCGGCAGCCCGGCGCCGCCGCGCGGCGCGTGCTCGAACAACGTCCAGCACACCTCCTGCCCTTCCTCCGGCACCGTGCCGGGGTCGGGGACCTTGCCGCGGCCCATGCCGTTCACCACCCGCAGGAGCACCGCTCCCGGCCCTGCCCACTCCACGAACCGCGCCTGCTGGGTGCGGCCGTCCGGCAACGCGCGGAAGAGCCTCGCGTCCTCGTCCAGATGCGGCCGGTCCTGCGTGAGGACCGTCACCAGCGGGCGCGGCTTGGGCACCTTGCCCTCGCTCATCGCCATCTCGACCCGGTCCACCGAACCGGCGAAGGCCTCCCCGGCCAGCCTCCGCCCGGCCATCACCAGCGGGTCGTCCAGCGCCTCCTGGGCCTCCAGCCGCACTTGTGCCGTCTCCCGGCCGGAGAGCTTCTGCGCCGCGGACACGGCGTCGTCGCGGCGCGGCTGCGGCGGCTCCCCGGCGCGCACCCGGTCCCGGTGGGAGGTGTACGACCAGCGGTCCCGCCTCCAGCGGTCCGCGACGTGGCCGCCCGCCGGCAGCTCGCGCAGCAGTTCCAGCGACCGCCACACCGCGTCCCACGTGGGGCGCATCTGGCCGGCCAGCAGGCGGGAGATCTCCTCGCCGGCACCGGTGATCCCGGCGTCGTGGCGGGCGACGGCCGGGGCGAGCACCGTGTTGTCGAAGACCGGGTCCGTCGCGGGGCCGGCGGGCGGGCACACCAGCAGCCCGTCCGGGCCGCGGTGGGACTCCGCACGGCGCGCCGCCTCGCTGCCCGTCATGCCGTCCGGGGGCGCGTCGATCCAGGCCAGCAGCACGCCCAGGTGCTGGTCCTCGAGGTTGCTCTGGCCGGTAGCCCAATGCCGGGTGAGCAGTTCGGTCGCGGACAGCAGCAGCGAGGAGCCGGGGGTGCGGGCGCGTTCCCCGTAGTGGGTGAGCCAGCGGCCGAGCAGCGGCACCCGGGCCGGCACCGGATGCGGCTCGTCGGGGTCGTCCTCGGCGGTGCGCCGGAAGCGCGTGGAACGCCCGAGCAGGCGCACGTACTCCACCGCGGAGGAGTTCGGGACCACGATCTGCGGCGCGTCGGCGCAGACCTCCGACTCTTCGCCGGCCTGGCGGCCGGGAGGTGCCCCCACCCTGGCGCGGGTCGCCGGCTCGGTCTCGGTGTCGTCCGCGTAGGACTCCAGGTACGGCAGCACGATGTGGGCCAGTTCGGCCAGGAAGGCGAAGCGCAGATCGCGGTCGCGCGGCTGCGGCACCGCCAGCAGCCGGGGCGCGTCCCGGTCCGTGCCGACCAGGGCCCCCAGCGGGGCGCCCACCTCGCCCGCGGTGGTCAGCGGGACGAAGACCAGCGGCCGGTCCGACACATGGCGGTGGCGGACCGTCGCGAGCGGGGTCGCCCGGCCGCTCGCCATGGCCTCCGCCCGGGCCAGCACCGAGATCAGCGACATCCCAGCGCCTCCGCCCGCAGGGCCTGCGCCCGCCGCAGCGCGGCGACCGCGGGATCGGCGGGGACCTCCCCGGTCGCGGAGCCGGGCGGAGGATCGCCCTCGGTGCCCAGCGCGGCCGCCAGCACCTGCTCCACCTGGGTCAGCGAGCCCAGTTCACCGCGCACACCGCGGCCCAGGACCTCGACCGCGCCGCAGGCCCGGGCCTGTTCGCGGCAGTGGAAGGACAGTTCGCAACTGGCCAGGCACTCGGGCGCGTACGCCGGGGGCAACCGGTCCACCGCGTCGGAGAGCTCCGCGACGGGGCGGGTCGCCGTCCGCCCGTCGTCGGCGAGCCGCAGGTCGAAGGTCGTGCCCTCGGGCAGGGCGGCGGCGATCTCCTCGATCCGGGTCAGCCGCGCCAGCTGCCGCCGGGTGACCGACAGTTGCTTGCGGACGTCGACGAACTCGGCGGCGGGCAGGTTGGAGAAGTCCCTCGGGCACACCAGCAGCACCCGGTGCTCCGGGGCGCCGAACCCCAGGTGCTCCAGCGCCAGGACGTACACCGCGGCCTGGCGGGCCGCCGCGCCGACTTTCACCGCGTCCGCGGAACCGTCCAGGATGGGGAAGGACTTGACCTCCACCACCGTCCACGAGCCGTCCGGCCGTACGGCGATGGCGTCCGGCTCGAGGTGGACCGGGGAGCCCGCGACCTCCAGCGCCAGCAGCGGGTGGTCGAGCAGGGCCCACCGGCCCGCCGCGGTCGCCTCCTTGAGCGCGAGGCGGGTCCGGGCGACCCGGCCCTCGGGGCCGGGGGCGGTCAGCTCGGGCAGCACGGCTCGCGTGCCCTCCGGCGCGCCCAGCAGGCGCAGCAACTCGGCGCACCCGTCGGCCTTCACCCGCGCCTCGAAGGCATGGCCCCGCACGAAGGCGAACTGCGACTGCCCGAACGGCGCGGGGTTGCCCAGTACGCGCGCCACCGCCGCCTTGTCCACCCCGGCGGCGTCCAGCAGTGCCCGGCGCCGGCACCCGGGGTTCGCGGCGAGCGCCGCCAGGGCGCGCGCGTCCATCGGACGCGGCACGGTCGTCGGGCCACGCAGCGCGGCCAGCCGCTCTCGCAGATCGTGCGTAGTGCTCACGCGCGCAAGTCTCGCACCCCCCGCCGACAACGCGGGCCGCAACATGGACGGCGCCGGTGCGAGGCCCGGTCCGAGCGGGGCCGGAGTGTCAGCGCCGCGGTTCGACCGCCGGTCCGGGCAGGACCCCGACCTTCGCCGGGGTGACGTCCCGGGAGGCCGCGACGACCGTCGAGGAGACCCGCCGAGGTGCCGTGCACCGGGTGCGCACGGCGTCCCGTATGAGGTCCGCCACGCGCAGCGCGGGGCGCGCCAGCAGGAATCCGATCCCCATCACGACGATGCCGGCAAGGGCGTCCAGCAGGTAGTGGTTGGCGGTGCCCATGACCACGAGGGTGGTGCCGAGGGGGTAGAGGACCCCCAGGGCGCGGACGAAGGAGGTGCGGCCGTGGCGCCAGAGCATGATGCCGCACCACAGGGACCAGCCGACGTGCAGACTCGGCATCGCCGCGTACTGGTTGGTCATCCCGCCCAGGCCGCGCGGCGCGCTCGCCTCGGCGCCCCACCAGCCGTAGGAGCCGTACTGCGCCATGGTGTCGACGAATCCGTGTCCGGCGGCCAGCAGCCGTGGCGGGGCGGTGGGCATGAGCGTGAAGCCGATCAGCCCGATGAGGGTGGACACCGTCAGCCAGGTGCGGGCGACGCGGTAGGCGGTCGGCCGCCGGCGCCACAGCCAGACCAGCACCAGCGGGGTGACCAGGTAGTGGAGCGAGGCGTACCAGAAGTCGGCGGGGACGCCGAGTGCCCGGTAACGGCTGAAGAGCGAGTTGAGCCAGCGCTCCGGGTCGATGCTGAGCGCGCGCTCGAGATGGAGTACGGCGATGCCGTGGTCGACCGCCCGGCCGACGTCGCCGCGTACGAGGAGGCGGCCCGCGGTGTAGAGGCCGTAGACCACCGCGATCAGCGGCAGTTCGGTCCACCAGCGAAGCCCGCCCCGGTAGGCGGACGCCCGCGGGGCGGTGATGCTCATGGTCATCCGGCCGTTCTCCCCCCAACTCTCCCTGTGAGAGTCACATCGGTTTACCGTACGACGTACGCTAACCAACCGGGACACCACCCCCGCCTATTCCTCCCTTCGCCCCCGATTCGTCCCCGGTTCGCGGGGCCGTGCTCGGGAAGACGTGCGAAAAGACGCCGCGCATCCTCCCCGGGTTGCCCGGGAACGCGGGAGAATCAAGGAAACCGCTCGACCTGCCGACCGCTCACCCACGAACCCCCCGACCGGACACGTATCCCTCATGACTGTCACCCCGCCGGCCCGCTCCCCACGGCGCCGCGTCCCCCGCAACACCCTGAACCCCGACCGCATCCTCGGCGCAGCCGTCGCGCTCCTCGACCGCCACGGGGCCGAGGCCTTCACCATGCGCGCGCTCGCCCAGGAGCTCGGTGTCGGCACGATGGCCGTCTACTCCCACTTCAAGGGCAAGGACGAGATCATCGACGCGGTCAACGAACGGCTGCTCGGCGAGATCGACCTGCCGCTCGGGCCCGGCGCGCCGCGCGAGCAGCTTAGTGAACTGTGTCTCGGTGTGTACCGGCTTTTCACCGAACACCCCTCCGCCCTGCAGTCGCTGACCAGCCGCCCGCTTCGCGGCGACGAGGCGATCGCCGCCATCGACCGCATGCTCGGACTGCTGATCAGGGCGGGGCTGGACCCGTCCGCCGCCGTGCGCGCACAGGTGGCGCTGATGCAGTACACGATCGGCGCCGCGCTGTGGGCCGTCCGCCGCAAGCGCGCGGAGTGCGAGGAGGCCGAGAGCGGGCTGCGCGAAAGGATCCGCAGCCGGCTCGCCGACCTGCCCCCGGACACCTACCCCTCCCTCGCCGGGCTGGCCCCCGAACTCGTCACGGCCCAGCAGTCGGGCCGCGCCCAGTACGAGGCAGGGCTGTCGGCGCTGCTGGACGGTCTGCTGCGCGGCTGAGGACGCGGTGCCCACGCGGGAGCGCCCGGCCGGGGCACGCGGCACGCGTGTTCCGGCCCCCGCTCACGGCGGCCCCGCCGGGTCCCGGACCGGTCCCGGCCGCGGCAGGTCGTGCCCCGGCCTAGCGGAACACCGACTCCGGGGGCGCGGGGGAGGGCGCCGCCGTGGCGTCCGTGACCGCCGCCGCGCCGCCCGCGAAGGCGTCCAGCTCCCTGCCGTGCTCGACTCGCCCCGGGTGCGGGTCCGAGGCCACCCGCCGGGTGAACTCCGCGACGGGCAGCTCGCCGTCCGCGGCCACCAGGATCACGTTGCCGAAGCGCCTCCCGCGCAGCACGGCGGGATCCGCCGCCAGACACGCGCGCGGGAAGCACGCCCGCACCGTCGCGATCTGCGAGCGCAGGAACTCCAGCCGTCCGCCGTCCGCCACATTGGCCGCGTACAGCCCACCGGGCGTCAACGCGCGCCGCACCTGCGCGAGGAACTCCGTGCTCGTCAGGTGGGCGGGCGTGCGGGCCCCGCCGAAGACGTCGGTGACGACCAGGTCCGCCCAGGCCTCCGGGACCTTGGCCAGGCCCTCGCGGGCGTCGCCGCCGCGCACCTTGATGCGCCAGGTGCGGTCCCAGGGCAACTCCCGCCGCACCAGCTCGACCAGTGCGGTGTCCAGCTCCACCACCTGCTGTGTCGAACGCGGCCGGGTCGCCGCGGTGTAGCGGGCCAGCGTCAGCGCGCCACCGCCCAGATGCAGCACCCGCAGGGGACGGCCGGGCGGTGCGGCCAGGTCGACGACGTGGCCGAGCCTGCGCTGGTAGGAGAAGTCCAGGTGCTCCGGGTCGTCGAGGTCCACGTGCGACTGGGGTGCCCCGTCGATCAGCAGCGACCGGCCCCGCGGCCGGTCGCGGTCCGGCACGAGTTCGGCGAGACCTCCGCCGACCTGCTCGCGTATGCCCTCCGGTGCCTTCGTCGTCCTCGTCCTGCGCGGTGCCATGCCACCAGTGTGACTCCTCCACCCGGGCGCGAACGCGCGGGCTTCCTGCGCCGGTGGCTGTGCCGCCGCGCAGTGGCCCGGCCCTGTCGAGGTTGCCCGAGGCGCCGACGTGGTCCGCGTCGGCAGTGAACTTGTGGGCCGTGCACGCGAACGTCGCTCACACACCGCTGGGGTCCGGTCGGGCTGGGGCGGCGATTCCCCCACCCGCTGCAACTGGCGGTCCGCTTGCCGGGAGGATCGGCGGCCGGCGACGGCTTCAGAGCCGGTCGGCCAGCTCGATCGTCCGGGCCGCCTCGCCCAGGGCGTCCCGCAGCACCGCCGGGTCCGTCACGGCGCCGTCGTCGTGCGGCGGCACAAGCCAGCCGCTGCCCGCCACCGGCGGCTCCCGCAGCTCACCGGGGACGGCGAAGCCGCCGCCCGCGGTCTGCGTGCAGGCGCTGCCCGGCATGTCCCAGCCGTCGGCCGTGCCCGGCGGCACCAGGAAGCCGAGACTGTCGCCCGAGCTGTCGTGCAGCACGGGCCCGAGACCGGTCCGCAGGCGCAGGATGTCCACGGCCTCCAGTCCCTGCCGGGCCGGAACGGTGACCAGGTCCCATGGCTCGTCCAACAAGGCGGATCCTCCCTGGGGTCGGACGGGTGGCGTTGCACGGTGTCCAACGCGCGCGGACGTCAACAGCTACGCCCTCATGACGTCATCAGGGGTGGCGTTTCATGGCGAATGGAGGGTGAGATATCCCTTTTGTAGCTGAACCCACGGTGTTCGGACCCCTACAGCGAGTACGGTCGTCGCGCTGCCACGCGGCACCGCACCGACCGTCCAACGGGAGCCCGGCGATGCACTCGTCACCTTCCACCCCCAACACGGCCTTCCGGAGCCTGCGCGGAGACCGGTCCCCCGGTGAGTTCGCCGCCGCCGTGCGTCGTGCGGGGCGGGACATCGGCGAGCAGGTCAGTTGTGACGCCCGCTACATCGGCCGCGTGGAGTCGGGCGAGATCCGCTGCCCCAACTACGCCTACGAGCGGGTCTTCCGGCACATGTTCCCCGGCCGGGACCTCGCCGACATGGGCTTCGAGCCGCGCGAACTGGTCCGCGGCCGGCGTGTACCCGCGGCGCCCGCCCCCCGGCCGACGACGAGCGAGACCGAGACCGACGAGGAGAGCGACGTGCTGCGTCGCGCGTTCATGACCGGCGGCCCGGCCGCCATCGCCACCACCCTGATCCCGGCGCCCGCCATCGCGGCCGGCACACCGCACCAGGTCGGCGGAACCCAGGCCCGGGCCGTGCGCGCGGCCGTCCGCGAGATCCGCCTGCACGACGACCGGCACGGCGCCGGCGCGCTCTACCGCCAGGCCGGCCACTGTCTCGGCGCCGCCTACCGCCTCCTCGACGAAGGCACCTACAGCCAGGCCGTCGCCGAGGACCTGATGGGCGGCGCCGGTGAACTCGCCATCTCCGTCGGCTGGCTGGCCCACGACTCAGGACGCCTGGCCGACGCCCGCTCCTTCTACGGCGAGGCACTCGCCACCGCCCGCATGGCCGGCGACCGCGCCCTGGAGGCGCACGCCTTCTGCAACGCCTCCTTCCTCGCCCGCGACGCAGGCCGCCCCCGCGAGGCCGTCCGCGCTGCCCAGGCCGCCCAGCAGGCCGCCCGCCGGCTCGGCTCGCCCCGGCTCCTGTCGCTACTGGCCCTGCGGGAGGCGGGCGGCTGGGCAGGCCTCGGCGACCGGCCCGGCTGCGAACGCGCGCTCATCCGCGCCCACACCCTGTTCGGTCGCGGCCCCTGCGCCGCGGATCCGGAGTGGATGACCTTCTACGGCGAAGCCGAACTCTGCGGCCTGCAGGCCCAGTCCTGGTCCGCACTCGGCGACCACCACCGCGCCGCGGAGTGCGCGCGGCGCGCGGTCGGCCTGCAGGCGCCGCACTTCACGCGCAACGCCGCTCTCTACACCGCGGAACTCGCGGGCGACCTCGCCTTCGCCCGCCGTGTCGACGAGGCCGCCGACGCCGGCCTGCGCGTCCTCGACCTGCTGGGCCGCGTCCAGTCCCCGCGCGTACAGGGCATGCTCGCCACCGCGGCCCAGACCCTCCAGCCCTACTCCCGCCGCCCGGACGTCGCCGAATTCCTGCGCCGTCAGGCGCGGACGCGCAGCGCCTGACGCGCATCCGCCGGGTGTCGCCCACAGCGCGGGTGCCCGGCGACGACCGCCCCTACCGCCTCGGCCGGACGGCGACGCCCGCGCGGCGACAGGCGCCGTACGACATGGCGTCGTCCTCGTCGAGGAGGATCACGTACGCGCCGCCCCGCGTCCAGCGGACGTGCCGGGCGGGAGCGTCGACGTCCTCGTACGGCCAGGGGCCGGCGGGGTCGGGCGGCCCGAGACGGTCGCCCAGCAGCGCGGCCGCCCGGCCGTACTCGGCGTCGTAGTCCTCCGCCGTCGCCTCGCGCCGCACGTCGGGGCGGCTGTGCCAGGGGCCGGCCTCGTTGTCCCACTCGGCCGGGTCGTCCGGGTCGGCGAAGTACGCGAAGGGGTGCGGGACATAGCTCCGCTCACCGCACCCGGCGTGGGCGCACACCGCGTCGGGGGCCCCGTCGGCCAGGCAGCCGGGCGGTTCGGCGAGCTCGAGCCACCAGTCGTCGACGTCCTCGGTCCGCCCGGGAAGGAACTGGACCTCGCACCAGCCGACGACCGGCCCCTGCGCCGCGTCCTCCGAGACCTCCCAGCGGTTGGCGACGAAGGCGTCCTCGACCGCTCGCCGGCTCCACGGCAGGTCGGCCGGCGCCACCATCCGGCCAAGTCGCTGTCGGCCCCGAACAGTCGCATCGCCACGACGCGCGACCCCAGCGCTTTCGCCTAGGCTCCCCGTCATGTCCGCTCCGGAGATGCCACGCATCCGCGCCTTCGTCGCCGCCTTCGCCCGCCGAAAGGCCGCGCGCACCGCAGGGTTCCCCGGCGGCTTCGCCGCCCTCGACGACGCCTACGCCGCCTCGCACGGCGACAACTTCGTCGTCGTCGACGGCGATGTCGACCCCGAGGCGCTGCCCGCCCTCGCCGACGACGTGCTCGGCCACCTCGAGCACCGGGCCGTCACCGTCCTCGACGACGCCACGGGCACCGCCTGCGCCGAGCCGCTGACGCGCGCCGGCTACAGCCACTCCGCCGAGGTCGTCATGCTGCACACCGGCACGGTGCCGGACGGCGGTCCGGCGGAGTCCGTGGACCTCGACGCCTTCCGCGAACCCCTTGCCCGGCGCTGGCGAGGCTTCCTCCCGGAGGCCGACGACGAGGTCGTCCGCCAGCTCGTCGAGCGTCGCGAGGCCCGGCGCCGCGGAGCCGACCTCGTCCGCTTCATCGGAGCCCGGACGCCCGAGGGCGACGTGGCGTCCTGGGCGGACCTCTACATCGACCGCGCGTCGGGCATCGCCCAGATCGAGGATCTCATCACCTCGGAGGCCCACCTCGGGCACGGCTACGCCGGCGCCGTCCTGTCCACGGCGTTGCGCCAGGCCGTCGACGCTGGCTGTGCGACCCGCTTCCTCATCGCCGACGCGGACGACTGGCCCCGCCACTGGTACGCGCGCCGCGGCTTCACCGTGATCGGCCGATTCCACAGCTTCGCGCGCGACTGACGGTGGCGGTCCGTACTCTGGTGGGCACGGAGAGTACGGGGGTGGGTGCGGATGACCGGCGAGGTGACCCAGCCGCCGATGGCATGGCGGTACTGCGGGAACCAAGTCAAGCTCTGGCGTAAGCAAGCGGGCGTCACACGCGAGCAGTTGGCCCGCGAGGCGGCGTACGGCTACGAGACGGTCAAGTCCATGGAGCAGGGCCGCCGCCGGCCCAGCTCCCGTCTGCTGCAGGTCGCGGACCAACTGTGCGGAGCCCAGGGCAAGCTCACCGCTGCGCAGGAGTTCCTGAAACCGGAGCGGTTCCCGGCGAGGTCGCAGGACTTCTTCCGCTACGAGACGGAGGCGGTCAGCCTCTGGTCGTACGAACCGCTGCTGATCCCCGGGTTGCTCCAGCTCGAAGCCACCGTGCGCGCCCTGCTCGGCGCACACCGGCCGCCGCTCGACGACGCGGTCCTGGAAGAACGAGTGCAGGCACGGCTCGAACGCCAGGCCTTGTTGTGGCGCAGCCCGCCGGTGGAGTTCAGCTTCGTGGTGTACGAGGCGGCCCTGCGCTGTCCCGTAGGCGGCTCGGTGACGGCGAAGCGGCAGCTTCTGCACCTGCTCGAGGTGGCCGCGCTGCGCAACGTCTCTTTGCAGGTACTGCCGTTCGCCGCAGGCGCTCACCCCGGCCTCAACGGGCCCGTCGTGCTATTGGAGACCCGGGAGCACGAACGGCTCGCCCTCACGGAGGGGCAGTCACTCAGCCTGCTGACCGCGGACCCGGAACAAGTGGGTGCGCTGACGCAACGGCATGGCATGATCCGGACGGAGGCCCTGGGAGCCGAGGAGTCGGCGCGGTTCATCAAGCGGATGGCGGGTGAGGTATGAGCGGCGAACGGTCCTGGCGCAAGTCGACGTACAGCGACACCGAAGGCAGCAACTGCGTCGAGGTCGCCACCACACCGCACCGGGTGCACGTGCGGGACAGCAAGGACCCGGACGGCCCCGCCCTCTCCTTCTCCCCCGCCGCCTGGACGGAGTTCGTCCGCGGTGTGCGGCGGGACGCGGGACCTCCCTGCGCGTAGTGCGCCGCGTCGGCGAGCCGCGGTGGCCTCTTCGCGCACGTCGTGCGGGGAGGCACCCTTGGACAGTAGGCCGGCGAGGACGCGTCGCCGACGGCGTCGAAGCGGGCACGGGTCCACGTCGACGCCGGCCCGGTGAGTGCGCGGACGCGGCGCGGGCCGCAGGTGATGCCGAGCCGGCCGCGGCACCGGGGCGGCGTCGCGGCAGCCGAGGAAGGAGCTAGGTTGGCGCAGTTACCACCTCGTGGTTGGGAGGCCGCAATGGTGATCGGCGGGCGGCGCAGCGGCAGGCCGACGCTTGAGGAGGTCGCCGCACGCGCCGGAGTGGGCCGGGGCACGGTGTCCCGGGTGATCAACGGATCACCCCGGGTGAGCGCCCGCGCCAAGGCCGCGGTCGAGGCCGCCGTCGCCGAGCTCGGCTATGTCCCCAACCGTGCGGCGCGCGCCCTGGCGGGCAACCGGACGGACGCGATCGCCTTGGTCATCCCGGAGGAGGAGAGCCGGCTCTTCGCCGAACCGTACTTCTCCGACATCATCCGCGGGGTGGGTGCGGAGCTCGCCGACACCGACATGCAACTGCTTCTCACCTTGCTGCGCTCACCCAGGGAACGGCAGCGCTTCGCCCAGTACCTCGGCGCCCACCGGGTCGACGGCGTCCTGCTGGTCTCGGTGCACGAGGACGATCCGCTGCCCGACCTGCTGGAGCAGTTGGAGATGCCGACGGTGCTCAACGGACGCCGCTCCGGGCTGGAGTCGGTGTCGTACGTCGACTCCGACAACTCCGGCGGCGCCCGTACGGCGGTGGCCCACCTGCTGGGGCTCGGACGCAAGGCGGTGGCGACCATCACCGGGCCTGCCGACATGTACGTGGCCCGTGCCCGCCTCGAGGGCTACCGCCAGGCAGTCCAGGACGCGGGGCTGGCCCGCGACGACGCGCTGGTCGCGGCCGGCGACTTCACCGAGGAGGGCGGCCGCGCCGCGATGCGGGCGCTGCTGGAGCGCCGGCCCGACGTCGACGCGGTCTTCGCGGCCTCGGACGTCATGGCCGGCGGCGCGCTGCAGGTGCTGCGCGAGAAGGGCCGGCGCGTGCCCGACGACGTGGCGTTGATCGGCTTCGACGACTCCGCCGTCGCCCGCCACACCGACCCGCCGCTCACCAGCGTTCGGCAGCCGATCGAGGAGATGGGCCGCACGATGGCGCGGGTGCTGCTGGAGGAGATCGCGGCGGGCACCGCCACCCGCCGGCACGTGGTGCTGCCGACCGAACTGGTGCGCCGCGCATCCGCCTGACCGCCGCCCGGCTGCCCCGCTGCCCCGGTCCCGAGGCGGATCAGGCTCGCGCGCTGCCACCGGTCCGGCGGACCGCCCACGCGCACGTGCGACCGCGGGATCGGGCGCGGCACCGGGGGCGTACGTTCGTACGTGAGGAGGCTCACGGTGTGACATGGACCCACGAGGACCTGGATGAGGGCTCATTGTCATATCCCTCTCCTAAAATCAAGGCATGCCACCGACCGTTCTGGACCGCCGATCCGTCGAAGCCGCCAATGAGGCCATACGGCGCTACGTCGCGGGCCGGCGCACCTGGTCGCGCGCCGAACTGGCCGAGCTGGACCGCCTGCGGGGGATCTGGCAGGCGGCCCGCCACGGGCACGGTGACATCCCGGCCCGCCACCTCGTGAACGAGGAATGACCCGGCCCCGCATACCCGACAGAGGATGTCGGGTATGCGGGGCAGCATGGCGGCATGACGACCAGCTGGACAGACTTCCAGGAAGCGCAACCCGGTCTCGCCGAGGCCGTGCGCACCCGATTCGGCGGCTACAAGCACCACGTCCTCGGCACCCTCCGGGCCGACGGCTCACCCAGACTCAGCGGCATCGAGGCCGAGTTCCGGCTCGGCGAGCTCTGGCTCGGCATGATGCCCGGCTCCCGCAAGGCCCTCGACCTGCGGCGCGACCCGCGCTTCGGGCTCCACGTCAACCCCGGCCCGGGCACCTCCATGGACGGCGGCGACGTGCGGATCTCCGGACGGGCCGTCGAGGTCACCGACCCGGCGGTGATCACCCGTTTCACCAGCGAGGTGACCGTGCCCGAAGGGCCCTTCCACCTCTTCCGGGCCGAGATCGCCGAGGTCGTGCGTACCTACGTCGAGGACCTCGACCTCGTCCTGCTCGTGTGGCGGCCCGGCGGTCCGCTGCGCACGATCCGCCGCGGCAACGACGAAGCGCCCCCGCGCGTGGAGCGGTGATGTCCCGTCAGCCCCCGGCGGAGGGGCGGTCGCCGCGCGCCACGGCCGTGACGAGCCCGGCGAGATATCCCTGGACCAGCCGGTGGAGCTGGTCGCCGAAGCTGATCCGCGCCACCCCCAGCTCGGCGAGACGGGCCGGAGTGGGCCCGCTGGGCAAGGACAGTACGTTGACGGGGCGGCCGCCCACGGCCTCCACGACGGCCTCGACGGTCGGCTCGTCCAGTGCCCCGATCGGATAGACGCAGTCCGCGCCGGCCTCCAGGTACGCCCGTGCCCGGTACGCCGTGTCCGCGAGCCGCTCCGCGGGACGGGCACCGCCGCGCAGGAGGCAGTCCGTCCTGGCGTTGATCACCAGGTCCGGGTCCGCCGCGCGCAGGCGGGCGATGTACGCCGCCTGCTCGTCGGGGCCGGCTAGCTGCCCCGTGCGGTGGTCGGTGTCCTCCAGGTTGCAGCCGACGGCACCGGTCGCGGCCAGTCGCTCGGCCAGTTCCACGGGCGCCAGTCCGTAGCCCCGCTCCATGTCGGCCGTGACCGGCACGGAGACAGCTCGGGCGATGCGGGCGACGGCGGCGAGCATCTCGTGGGCGGGAGTGCCCTCCTCGTCCTCGTAGCCGAGGACGAGTGCCACGGCCGCGCTCCCGGTCGCGACGACGGGGAAGCCCGCGTCGGCCACGGCGTGCGCCGAGGCGCAGTCCCAGACGTTCGGCAGGACCAGCGGATCGCCCGGCACGTGCAGGGCGCGCAGTCGGCGGGCGAGGGCAGTGCGGGAGGACTCGGTGCTCATGCCCACCACGCTACGAGCCCGGATCCGGCCGCGCCGCGAGCCGTTCACCCGTCGCGGGGAGGGGCCACTAGGCCGTGTCGTCAGATGAGCGGCGGCCGCCCGGAGGGCGGGCCCCGCGGCTCCCCCGGCTCCGCCGGGGGTGCCCCCAGGTGCGGTGCATCGCAAGGCGGAGAGTCGTCCTCGTAGTGGGCTACTCGGACAATTCGACAACTCCCCCGGGCCGAAGGCTGGGGGAGTGCCGTGCCTGGGGGCACCTCCCAGCGAAGCTGGGGGAGTCGCGGGGCAGCCGGGCATTTGACGAGACGGCCTAGGGGTGCGGTGCCTGCCGGGGTGCCGCAAGCTGGACGGGTGAGCACCACCCCGATCGTCGTGTCCCCCGTCCAGGCCGGTGACCCGCCCTTCCGCGTCGTGCAGATCGACGGGGAGCCCGTCGGCATCGCCTACGACCTGCTCGACGTCGTCCGTATCGCCCACGGCGCCGGCAGGCAGCACGTCGACTTCGACGACCCGCAGGCCGTGCGGTGGCTCGGTGGGGGCAAGTACCACTGGTCGCCGTGAGGCCCGACGGGCGTCCGGTCCCGCATACGGTTGCGTAAGATCCACTTCCCGCGATTGGGTGGGCCGCATGACGCGGACCCTCTACCTCTTCGCCGGCGCCGCCCCGCCCGTCTTCGACGTCGCGCGGGTCATCGAGGACGCCCAGGCGCGCGGCTGGGACGTCTGCCTGGGGCTGACGCCCACAGCGGCCCGCTGGCTGGAGTCGAGCCTGGACGGCCTGGCCGCGCTGACCGGCCGCCCCGTGCGCCACGAGTACCCCTTGCCCGGCCTGCCGGAGGTCTGGCCGCAGGCCGACGTGATCCTGGTGGCCCCGGCGACCTTCAACACGATCAACGGATGGGCGCTGGGGCTCACGGAGACCTTCGTCACGGGCGTGCTCGCCGAGGGCATCGGCAGACGCGTCCCGATGGTGGCGATGCCCTCGGTGAACGCCGCGCTCATGCAGCACCCGCAGTTCGAGCGCTCGCTGGAGACCCTGCGGGCCGCCGGGGTCACGGTGCTCTTCGGCGACGGCGGGTCGGGTCCCGAGGACCCCTGGCGGCCGGCGCTCGCCGCCGCCGAGGCGGCCGTCGGCTGAGGCGGCTCCGGCCGGGGCCGCCGCTCCCGGCCGGAGCCGGCGCACGGCTCCACCCGCGGGCATACGGCAAGGGGCCGGTCCGTTGTCACGGACCGGCCCCTTGCCGATCAGGGTGAGTGACGGGACTCGAACCCGCGGCATCCTGGACCACAACCAGGTGCTCTACCAGCTGAGCTACACCCACCATGACCGGCGGTTGTCTTGCTTCCCACCGGCCGAGAAAAAGTGTACAGGGTCTGGAGGGGTGCTCGCTGCCACGTTTTCCGTGGTTCGCTCAGTCCGACGTTTCCCCAGGCAGGACGTACTTGGCGGCGATCGAGCGCGCCGTGTCGGTGTCGGGTCCCGGCTGCGGGACGAAGACCGCCTCGCGGTAGTAGCGCAGTTCCGCGATGGACTCCCGGATGTCGGCGAGGGCGCGGTGGTTGCCGTTCTTCTTCGGGCTGGCGAAGTAGGCGCGCGGATACCAGCGCCGGGCCAGCTCCTTGACGGAGGAGACGTCGACGATGCGGTAGTGCAGGTGCTGCTCGAGGGCGGGCATGTCGCGGGCGAGGAAGCCGCGGTCGGTGGAGACCGAGTTCCCGCACAGCGGCGCCTTGCGGGGGTCGGCCACGTACTGGCGGACGTAGTCCAGGACGAGCTTCTCCGCCTCCTCCAGCGTCACGCCGCCGTCGAGCTCATCGAGCAGGCCGGAGGTGGTGTGCATCGTGCGGACGATCTCCGGCATGCTCTCCAGGGCCTCGGCCGGCGGACGGATGACGATGTCCACCCCCTCCCCGAGCACGTTGAGCTCCGAGTCGGTGACGAGTGCCGCCACCTCGATCAGAGCGTCCTGGGCCAGGGAGAGCCCGGTCATCTCGCAGTCGATCCACACCATCCGGTCGTTCATACGTCTCACCCTACGGGGCGATCCCGCGGTGCAGGCATGCTCGCGCCGCGACTGCGTCCGTCCCGGCCGTCGCGGTCTCCGCGCGGGCGCCGGGAGCCGTGCGGCTCACGGGGGTCGAAACGGCCGGCGGCCTGTTCCGGAATGCGCGCCACCCGGGGCGGTTCGCCCTCGGCCCCTTGCGTGCCCGACCCGCCCCCGGGGGTGGTACCCGTGGTCTGCGGCACCGGGCCGTTACCGCGGTCCGCGGCGGGGGCGGGACCGCGCCGCGGCACCGGTACCTGGCCGACCCCCTCGGCGCCGCGCGCCTCCCGGGCGGCGAGCGGGGTGGGTCCCGGGTCGTCCTGCGGGCGCCGGGCCCGGTAGGCGGCCCGGTAGGAGGCGGGGGAGGAGCCGAGCTGGCGGCGGAAGTGACCGCGCAGCGCGACGGGCGAGCGGAACCCGCAGCGCGCGGCGACCTCGTCCACGGAGTAGTCGGAGGTCTCCAGCAGCCGCTGGGCCTGCAGGACGCGCTGGGTGATCAGCCACTGCAGGGGCGCGCTGCCGGTCAGTGTGCGGAAGCGGCGGTCGAAGGTGCGGCGGCTCATGTAGGCACGGGCCGCGAGGGTCTCCACGTCGAACTGCTCGTGCAGGTGCTCCAGCGCCCAGGCGACGACCTCGGCGAGCGGATCGCCGCCGATCTCCTCGGGTAAAGAGCGGTCGAGGTGCCGGGGCTGGCCGCCCCAGTCGCCGCGCCGCGGCGGCACGACCAGCCGGCGGGCCAGCGCGTTGGCGGCCTCCGCGCCGTGGTCGCTGCGTACGACGTGCAGGCACAGGTCGATGCCGGCGGCGGTACCGGCGCTGGTGAGGACGTCGCCGTCGTCGACGAACAGCTCGCGCGGGTCGACGTGGACGGACGGGTAGCGCTTGGCGAGGGTCGGCGCGTACATCCAGTGGGTGGTGGCGGGGCGGCCGTCCAGCAGTCCCGCGGCGGCGAGCACGAAGGCACCGGTGCACAGGCCGATGATGCGGGCGCCCTCCTCGTGGGCGCGGCGCAGCGCGTCCAGCGCCTCGACCGGCGGCGGCTGCGAGATCGAGCGCCAGGCGGGCACGACGACCGTGCCGGCCCGCGACAGCGCCTCCAGCCCGTACGGCGCCGACAACTCCAGCCCGCCGGTGGTGCGCAGCGGGCCGTCCTCACCGGCGCAGACCAGCAGCCGGTAGCGCGGCACACCGGCGTCCTGGCGGTCGATGCCGAACACGGACAGCGGGATGGAGCTCTCGAAGATGGGGCCGCCGCTGAACAGCAGTACGGCGACGACCTCCTGACGGCGTCGCGTCGACAACTTGCGTGGGCCGCGGCAGTTCTGGGCGGCTGCCGGCGGGCCGGACGGAACAGCGGTGCTCACCGGGGCGGTGGACGCCCCCGGGACGTTCGGGACGGCCGGTGTCGCCGTTGGCGCGGACAGCGCGGTGCACATGCCGGCGGCCGACTGGATCTCCGCCATGGTGCCGGTCCTGGACTCCTGTGTCATGGAGCTCAAGCCCCCCTCGGTCGTATGGTCCTCTCGGTCCTGCACGGGCCCCCCGCCGCTGCCGCTCAAGATCGAATCTACTGGTTCCGCTGTACCCGCAGTGGCAAGTTCACCACCTGCCGGTATGTCGACATGACCACGTGGCGTGAAGCATTCGATCACGAAGCGTTCCCCTCGTGAAGGGTGCCTCGCGGCACGGGAACCGGCGCACAACGCTCGTGCGCCCCTGCTTCCGCTTCCACCCAGGCGACGGCCGGGGTCACGGAACATGATCCCAACTCCCGTAAGTTAACGGTAACTTGGCTGAAAATGATGGGAAGTCCCGTACGTGCCCCTGGTCAGCGCGCCGTCGCACGCCCTTTGTGTGGCCGGGGAGCGAGTGCGCCCCGTGGCGCGGTGCGACCTGGAGGACGATTCCGGATATGGCCGGAGGCGGACAACGGGAGAGGGCCGGGCGCGGGGCGACTTGTCCGATTGGCCACGCGGCGTTGCGCTCGGCCGTCCGCTCCGGCATTCTCCTGGAAACCCCGGGGTAGGGGACGCCGTGAAGGCCCGTGCACATCTGTGCAGGGGCCCCTGGCCGCCGTACTCTGGAGTCAGCGGGAAGGGCAGCCCCTTACCGGTCGAAACCAGGCCGGTCCCGCGGCCCCCGCACTGTTGTTGTCCGCCCACTCGGCGCTCCCGGCGCCGACCTTGCCGAGAAACCGCATCATGGCCGGTTACGAGCTCCCCGAGCCCGCCGACGGAAAGCCGCTCGCCGAATCGGCGGCGGTGCCGGAGGCGGACTGCGAGCCGCGCACTTCCTGTGATCCCGCGTTCCGGCACGGCGTGGTCGTCGGCTTCGACGGCTCCGTGTCGAGCGAACGGGCCCTCGCCTACGCCGTCGGCATGGCGCGCCGGTCCGCCTCCGCGCTGATCATCGTGCATGTCGCCAACCGGCTGCCGGCGACCGTGTGGGCGGGCTGCGAGCCGCCCGTCTTCGTCGACGTCCCCGACCACCGCACCGAGGTGCTCGGCCTGGAACTCGCCTGCGCCGACCACTTGTCCGAGGTGCCGTGGATCCTGGTCGAGCGCGGTGGGGACATCTGCCACGAGCTGGAGGAGGTCGGCCGGGAGTACGAGGCCGACGCCATCGTGGTGGGTGGGACGCACGGGATCATCGGCAAGATCTTCGGGTCGGTCGCCGGGCGACTGGCCCGGCGCGCCCAGCGGCCTGTCGTGGTCATTCCATAACGATTCGGTGCACGGCGCCGGGAATCCGGCCTCCGCAGGATTGCTTGTGCCCTTGTGAAGGGTATCTCGTCTGCAGTTCCTTCCCTCGTACCCGAAGGGGGTCCGCGGTGGACAACGACGTCTCCACGGCACGCACCGCAGGAGCCGGCGCGACGGCTCTGGGATATCTGGCACTCGGTCTGACACTGATCGCCTTCGGGCTGGTCGGCACCGGCGTATTCGACAACACCGCGGCGACCGACGTCGCGCGGCTGGCGCTCGTCGTCGGCGGCGTGACGCAATTCGCCGCCGGAATGTGGGAGTTCCACGGCGGCAACGGCTTCACCGGCACCGCCTTCGCCTCACTGGGCGCCTTCTGGGTGACCTGGTCGGCCGGCTCCGGGGCGGCCACGAGCAAGGAGGCCGCCGGGCTGTTCATGCTCCTGTGGGCGCTGCTGGCGCTCAGCCTGACGACGGCCGCCTGGCAGATGGGCGGAGTGGCGCAGGCGGTCTTCGGGCTGCTGGCGGTGGCCATGGCCCTGTCCGGCGTCGCGGCACTGGCCTCCAGCGGGGGCCTCGGGAAGGTGGCCGGCTGGGTCGGCCTCGCGGCCGGCGCCGTCGCCTGGTACGGCGGCACCGCGCTGCTCACCAACGCCACGTGGGGCCGGCGCGCCCTCGCCGACGGCTGGCGGCTGCCCCTGCCGCACCGCGGACAGGCGGCCTGACCATCGGGGGAGGGCGGCCGGGCCCTCGCGCTCTCGGGCGCGGGGACCCGGCCGCCGTGTTTCCGGGGTCTATTCGACGGTGACGGACTTCGCCAGGTTGCGCGGCTTGTCGATGTCCCGGCCCAGCGCCAGCGCCGTGTGGTAGGCCAGCAACTGGAGCGGGATGCCCATCAGGATGGGGTCGAGCTCGTCCTCGTTCTTCGGGACGACGATCGTGTGGTCCGCCTTCTCCTGCTCCTGGTGCGCCACCGCCAGGATCCGGCCGCTGCGGGCCTTGATCTCCTCCATCGCGGCGCGGTTCTTCTCCAGCAGCGAGTCGTCCGGGATGATCGCGATCGTGGGCATCGCGGGCTCGATCAGGGCCAGCGGCCCGTGCTTCAGCTCGGAGGCCGGGTACGCCTCGGCGTGGATGTAGGAGATCTCCTTCAGCTTCAAGGACGCCTCCAGCGCGACCGGGTAGCCGCGCACCCGGCCGATGAACATCATCGACTTGGCGTCCGCGTACGCGGCCGCCAGCTTCTTGATGTCCTCCTCCTGCGTGAGGATCTGCTGGATCTGCTCCGGCAGCGCACGCAGGCCCTCGATGATCCGCTTGCCGTCGGCCACCGACAGGTCGCGGATGCGGCCCAGGTGGAGGGCGAGCAGCGCGAAGGCGACGACGGTGTTGGTGAAGCACTTGGTGGACACGACGCAGACCTCCGGGCCGGCGTGCACGTACATGCCGCCGTCGGTCTCCCGGGCGATCGCGGAACCCACCACGTTCACCACGCCGAGGACGCGGGCGCCCTTGCGCTTGAGCTCCTGGACCGCCGCCAGCACGTCGTACGTCTCTCCGGACTGCGAGACGGCGATGTAGAGGGTGTCGGGGTCCACGACCGGGTTGCGGTAGCGGAACTCGGAGGCCGGCTCCGAGTCGGCCGGGATGCGGGCCAGGCCCTCGATCAGCGAGGCACCGATCATGCCCGCGTGATAGGAGGTTCCGCAGCCGAGGATCTTCACTCGGCGGATGCCGCGCGCCTCGCGGGCGTCGAGGTTGAGGCCGCCCAGGTGCACGGTGGCGAACTTCTCGTCGATCCGGCCGCGCAGCACGCGGTCGACCGCGTCGGGCTGCTCGCAGATCTCCTTGTGCATGTACGTGTCGTGACCGCCCATGTCGTAGGAGGCGGCCTCCCACTCCACGGTCTCGGGGGTGGCGGTGGTGCGGGTGCCCGAGGTCGTGTACGTACGGAAGTCGTCGGCCTTCAAGGTGGCCATCTCGCCGTCGTCGAGGGTGACGACCTGGCGGGTGTGCGAGATCAGGGCGGCGACGTCGGAGGCGACGAACATCTCCTTCTCGCCGATGCCCAGGACCACCGGCGAGCCGTTGCGGGCCACCACGATCCGGTCGGGGAAGTCGGCGTGCATGACGGCGATGCCGTACGTGCCCTCGATGACCTTCAGCGCCTCGCGGACCTTCTCCTCCAGGGTGGCCGCCTGGGCACGGGCGATGAGGTGCGTGATGACCTCGGTGTCGGTCTGGGAGGCGAAGGCCACACCGTCGGCGGTGAGCTTGGCGCGCAGCTCGGCGGCGTTGTCGACGATGCCGTTGTGGACCACGGCCACCTTGCCCTCGGTGTCGAGGTGCGGGTGCGCGTTCTCGTCGCTGGGGGCGCCATGGGTGGCCCAGCGGGTGTGGGCTATGCCGATGGTCCCGGCGAAGCGCTTGGGGATCCTCGCCTCCAGCTCACGGACCCGGCCCTTGGCCTTGACGGCCCTGAGCCCGCCGGACTTGCCGGCGATCACGACGCCCGCGGAGTCGTAGCCGCGGTACTCCAGCCGCTGCAGACCCTCCAGCAGCAGCGGGGCGACATCACGCCTGCCGATGTAGCCGACGATTCCACACATGCTTCCATCCCTCCCGGCCGCGCGCGGCGGCCCGGTCTCGCTGTCAGCCGTAGACGATGCGGCGCAGCTGCCGCAGTGAGTACTCGGGCGGGGCGACCGCCCGGTGGGGCAGCTCGGCCGTGATCCGTTGGAAGATCTCCGCGTTCTGCAGGCCCCTGGCCTGCAGCTCGCGGTGGCGCCGCCGTACGAAGTCCTCGGCTGCCTCGTCGAAGTACGCCAGAACGTCCAGGACCACCCGGGCGGCCTCGCCGGGTTGCAGCGGCGTGGTCCGCACCAGGTGATCGACGAGATCGTCATGGGTGGTCCGGCGTTCGAGCACCGGTCGATATTGGAGGATGGAGGGGGTCGACCGCAAGATTGCTGCCCGATATCGGGCAGGAGGCAGCGAAAAACTACGCCGGAAGGCCCAGCTCGCGCGCGATCAGGATGCGCTGCACCTCGCTGGTGCCCTCGCCGATCTCCAGGATCTTGGAGTCCCGCCACATACGGGCGACCGGGTACTCGTTCATGAAGCCGTAGCCGCCGTGCACCTGGGTGGCCTCGCGGGCGTTGGTGACAGCGATCTCCGAGCAGTAGAGCTTGGCCATCGCCGCCTCCTTCTTGAAACGCTCGCCGGACATCATCCGCGACGCCGCGTCCCGCCAGGTCACCCGGGCGGTGTGGGCGCGCGTCTCCATGTCGGCGAGCTTGAAGGCGATCGCCTGGTTGCCGCCGATCGGGCGGCCGAAGGCCGTGCGCTCCTTGGCGTAGGCGACCGACTCGTCCACGCAGCCCTGCGCCAGCCCGGTGGCCAGCGCGGCGATGGCGATCCGGCCCTCGTCCAGGATGCGCAGGAACTGGGCGTAGCCACGGCCCCGCTCGCCCAGCAGGTTGGCGGCCGGCACCCGGCAGTCGGAGAAGGACAGCTCCCGGGTGTCCGAGGCGTTCCAGCCGACCTTGCTGTACTTCTTCGAGACCGTGAAGCCCGGGGTGCCGGACGGCACGATGATCGAGGAGATCTCCGGGCGGCCGTCCTCCTTGCGGCCGGTGACGGCCGTGACCGTGACCAGGGCGGTGATGTCGGTGCCCGAGTTGGTGATGAAGCTCTTGGTGCCGTTGATCACCCATTCGCCGGTCGCCTCGTCCAGCCGGGCCGTGGTGCGGGTGCCGCCGGCGTCCGAGCCGCAGTCCGGCTCGGTCAGTCCGAAGGCGCCCAACTGCTCGCCCGAGGTCAGCCGGGGCAGCCAGGCGCGCTTCTGCTCCTCGGTGCCGAAGCGGAAGACCGGCATGGCGCCGAGCGAGACGCCGGCCTCCAAGGTGATCGCCACGGACGAGTCCACCCGGGCGAGCTCCTCCAAGGCGATGCACAGGGCGAAGTAGTCGCCGCCCATGCCGCCGTACTCCTCGGGGAAGGGCAGCCCGAACAGGCCCATGCGGCCCATCTCGCGGATGATCTCGTAGGGGAACTCGTCGTGCTCGTAGAACTCGCCGATCTTCGGCGCGACGACGTCGTGGGCGAACTCCTCCACCGTGCGGCGGAGTTCCTCGTACTCGGCGGGGAGCCGGTGGGCGGTCGTCATGGCTGTGGTCACTCCTGGTGGGAGAGGGCGCGGACGGTACGGGAGGGGCTCGGTCGGCCCAGTTGCTCCGCCATCCACACGCTGGTGGCGGTGAGGCGGTCGAGGTCGACCCCGGTCTCGACGCCGAGGCCGTCGAGCATCCAGACCAGGTCCTCGGTGGCGAGGTTCCCGGTGGCGCTCTTGGCGTAGGGGCAGCCGCCGAGGCCGCCGGCGGAGGCGTCGACGACGGTCACGCCGTGCCGGAGGGCGGTCAGGGTGTTGGACAGGGCCTGGCCGTAGGTGTCGTGGAAGTGGACGGCGAGCCGCTCGACGGGCACGCCCAGCCCCGTGAGGGCGTCCAGCAGCGCCACGACGTGGCCGGGGGTGGCGACGCCGATGGTGTCCCCCAGGCTGAGCTCGTCGCAGCCCAGGTCGAGGAGCCGGCGGGCCACCGCGGCGACCTGCGGGACGGGCACGGGGCCCTCCCAGGGGTCGCCGAAGCACATTGACAGGTAGCCGCGCACCCGCGCCCCCGCCTCCCTGGCGGCGGTCACGACCGGCGCGAACATCTCCAGCGACTCGTCGACCGTGCGGTTGAGGTTGGCCTTGGCGAAGGACTCGGTCGCGCTGCCGAAGACGGCGACCTCGCGCACCCCCAGGGCCAGGGCCCGCTCCAGGCCGCGCCCGTTGGGCACCAGCACGGGCAGCCGGACCGCGTCGCCCAGGTCGTCCAGCAGCGGCATCAGCTGCTCGGCGTCGGCGAGTTGGGGAACCCACCTGGGGTGCACGAAGCTGGTCGCCTCGATCGTGGTCAGCCCGGCGGAGGCCAGGCGGTGCACGAACTCCGCCTTGACCTCGGTGGGGACGGTGCTCTTCTCGTTCTGCAGCCCGTCGCGTGCGCCGACCTCGTGGATGCGCACCCGCCGGGGCAGCCCGTCCAGCGGCACGGACATGGGCAGACCCGGGATGCGTTCGACGGCTGTCATTCCGCCTCCTCCTGGTGCGGGGTGACGACCGCGAGCACCTGGTCCATGGCGACGGTGCTGCCCGGGGTCACGTCGATCTCGGTGACGGTGCCGTCGTGCGGGGCGGTGATGACGTGCTCCATCTTCATCGCCTCCACCACCAGCAGGCTCTGGCCCGCCGTGACCTCGTCGCCCTTGGCCACCTTGACCACGGTCACCGTGCCCGGCATGGGTGCGGCCAGGGTGTCCACCCCGCCGGTGCCGGCGCCGCCACGCAGCGCGGCCTCGACCGGGTCGTACGGCGGCAGGTGCCAGCCGTCGCCGTCCCTGCCGAGCCAGTCGCCCGCGTGGTCGAAGGCGTGCGTGACGCCATCCCACTCGACGGTGATCCGCTGCCCGGAGCCTGGGAGCAGCCGGGCGCGCACCGGGGCGGCCTCGCCGACGCGCACCTGGGCCTGCTCGGCACTGCCGCGCACGCGGACCCGCACGGCCTCGGCCCCGGGCACGCGCAGCCAGTGGTCGGTCCACGCGTGCTCCCCACCGAGCCGCCAACCGCTCGGCACGGAGAAGGGGTCGCGCCAGCCCCCGCCGGCCGCTGCCGGTTCCAGGGCCGCGTGGCGCAGCAGCGCGGCCGCCGCGAACACCTCGACGGGCACCTCGGCGGGCACCAGGCCCGCCAGCTCCCGGTCGATCAGGCCGGTGTCCAGCTCGCCGGAGGCGACGTCGGGGTGGGCGAGGAGGCGGCGCAGGAAGCCGGTGTTCGTCTCCAGACCCAGCACGGTCGTCCCGGCGAGGGCGGCCCGCAGCCGGCGCAGCGCCGTCGGGCGGTCGGGGCCGTAGGCGATGACCTTGGCGAGCATGGGGTCGTAGGAGGTGCCGATCTCACTGCCCGGCAGGAGTCCGGAGTCGATGCGCACGCCCTCGCCGGCGGGCTCCTCCAGCGCCAGCACGGTGCCCGCCGACGGCAGGAAGTTGCGGGACGGCACCTCGGCGCAGATCCGGGCCTCGACGGCGTGCCCGGTCAGCGCGACCTCGTCCTGTCCGAAGGACAGCCGCTCGCCCGCGGCGATCCGCAGCTGCCACTCCACCAGGTCCAGGCCGGTGACCAGTTCGGTGACGGGGTGCTCGACCTGGAGGCGGGTGTTCATCTCCATGAAGCAGTAGGCGGACGGGTCGGCGCCGGGGACGATGAACTCCACGGTGCCGGCGCCGACGTAGCCGCAGGACAGCGCGGCCTGCACGGCGGCGGCGCCCATGGCGGCCCGGGTCCCCTCGTCCAGCAGGACCGAGGGGGCCTCCTCGATCACCTTCTGGTGGCGCCGCTGCAGCGAGCACTCGCGCTCGCCGAGGTGGACCACGGTGCCGTGGCCGTCGGCCAGCACCTGGATCTCGATGTGCCGGGGGCGGTCGATCCACCGCTCCACCAGGAGGGTGTCGTCCCCGAAGGAGCCGCGCGCCTCCCGGCGGGCGGCTGCGATCTCCTCGGCGAGCAGGGCCGTGTCGCGCACCAGGCGCATGCCCTTGCCGCCGCCGCCCGCGGAGGGCTTGAGCAGCACCGGGGTGCCGATCTCCACGGCGGCGGCCGTCAGCTGCTCGTCGGTGAGTGCGCTGCCGCTGCTGCCCGGCACCACGGGGACCCCGGCCTGACGGACGGTCTCCTTGGCGCGGATCTTGTCGCCCATGAGCTCGATGGCCCGGGCGGGCGGCCCGATGAAGGCGAGGCCCGCGGCCGCGCAGGCGCGGGCGAAGGCGGCGTTCTCGGCGAGGAACCCGTAGCCGGGGTGGACGGCCTGGGCGCCGGTGCGGGCGGCCGCCTCCAGCAGCCGCTCGATCGACAGGTAGCTCTCGGTGGCGGCGGCGGGGCCGATGCGCACGGCGGTGTCGGCCTCGCGGACATGGCGGGCCCCGGCGTCGGCATCGCTGAAGACGGCGACCGAACGGATACCGAGCCGCCGCAGGGTGCGGATGACGCGGACGGCGATCTCGCCGCGGTTGGCCACCAGGACGGTGTCGAACATCGCTGACATCTCAGTGCTCCCCTACATCCGGAAGACGCCGAAGCCCGGCGCCTGCGGATCGCGTTGCGGAATCGGCGCGTTGGCGCAGGCGGTCAGTGCCAGGCCCAGCACCTGGCGGGTCTGGAGAGGGTCGATGACCCCGTCGTCCCACAGCCGGGCCGTCGCGTAGTAGGCGTTGCCCTGCTCCTCGTACCGGGCACGGATGGGGGCCTTGAAGTCCTCCTCGTCCTCCGCCGCCCAGGTGTCGCCGGCCGCCTCGATCTGGTCGCGCTTGACGGTGGCCAGGACGGAGGCGGCCTGCTCACCGCCCATGACGGAGATCTTGGCGTTGGGCCACATCCACAAAAAACGCGGGGAATAGGCGCGGCCGCACATCGAGTAGTTGCCCGCGCCGTAGGAGCCGCCGATGACCACGGTCAGTTTGGGCACCCGGGTCGTGGCCACCGCGGTGACCATCTTGGCGCCGTGCTTGGCGATGCCGCCCGCCTCGTACTGACGTCCCACCATGAAGCCCGAGATGTTCTGCAGGAAGAGCAGCGGGATGCCGCGCTGGTCGCACAGCTCGATGAAGTGGGCGCCCTTCTGGGCCGATTCGGAGAACAGGATGCCGTTGTTGGCGACGACGCCCACCGGGTGGCCGTGGATCCGGGCGAAGCCGGTGACCAGTGTCGTGCCGTACTCGGCCTTGAACTCCGCGAAGCGGCTGCCGTCGACCAGTCGGGCGATGACCTCGCGGACGTCGTAGGGGGTGCGCGAGTCGACCGGGACCGCGCCGTAGAGTCCGGCCGGGTCGACGGCGGGCTCCTCGACCGGCTCGACCGCCCACGGCAGTGCGCCGCGGGCGGGCAGGGTCGCCACGATGTTCCGCACGATGCGCAGGGCGTGGGCGTCGTCCTCGGCCAGGTGGTCAGTGACGCCGGAGGTGCGGGAGTGCACCTCGCCGCCGCCGAGCTCCTCCGCCGTGACCACCTCGCCGGTCGCGGCCTTCACCAGCGGCGGCCCGCCGAGGAAGATCGTGCCCTGGCCGCGGACGATCACCGCCTCGTCGCTCATGGCGGGGACGTAGGCGCCGCCCGCGGTGCAGGAGCCCAGCACCGCGGCGATCTGCGGGATGCCGCGCGCGGAGAGGGTGGCCTGGTTGAAGAAGATCCGCCCGAAGTGGTCGCGGTCCGGGAAGACCTCGTCCTGCTTCGGCAGGAAGGCGCCTCCGGAGTCGACCAGGTACAGGCACGGCAGCCGGTTCTCCAGGGCGATCTCCTGGGCGCGCAGGTGCTTCTTGACCGTCATCGGGTAGTACGTGCCGCCCTTGACGGTGGCGTCGTTGGCGACGATCACGACCTCGCGGCCGCGGACCCGGCCGATCCCGGCGACGACGCCGGCGGCCGGGGCCTGGCCGTCGTACATGCCGTCGGCGGCCAGCGGGGCGAGCTCCAGGAAGGGCGAGCCCGGGTCGAGCAGCCCGTCCACCCGGTCCCGGGGCAGCAGCTTGCCGCGCGCGGTGTGCCGCGCGCGGGCCTTCTCGCCACCGCCGAGCGCGGCCGCGGCGAGCTTCTCGCGCAGCCGCGCGGCGAGCTCGGCGTGCGCCTTCTCGTTGGCGCGGTAGGCCTCGCTCGCCGGGTCCGCGGCGCTGGCGAGGACGGGTGCTTCCATGTCACGGGCCCCCGGGGGAGTTAGCGGTCGTTAACGTGTGTCCCCGACCACGTTAGCGGTCGTTAACACGGCTGTCTAGAATGGTAGGACGATGAGATCGCGGGAGGCATCCGCACGCGGCCGCCTCCCAGCCTGCGCGGAAGGGTGCGGTGTGGAGCCCACGAGGACGGCGGCCAGGGCGGCCAGCGGCAGGCGCGACCAGATCCTGAGGGAGGCCGCGCGGCTGTTCGCCGAGCGCGGGTTCCACGGGGTCGGCGTGGACGAGATAGGGGCGGCGGTCGGCATCAGCGGCCCGGGGCTGTACCGGCACTTCGCGGGCAAGGACGCGATGCTCGCCGAGCTGCTCGTCGGGATCAGCGGCCGGCTGCACGCCGCGGGCCGCATGCGCGTCGCCGAGGCCGACGGCGCGGCGGCCGCGCTGGACGCCCTCGTCCGCGGGCACATCGACTTCGCCCTGGACGACCGGGCGCTGATCACTCTCCACGACCGCGAGCTGGACCGGCTCCGCGACTCCGACCGCAAGCTCGTGCGGCAGCTGCAGCGCCAGTACGTCGAGCAGTGGGTCACGGTCGTCCGCGAGGTGTACCCCCGGGCCGCCGAGGCGGAGGTCCGCGCGACCGTGCACGCCGTCTTCGGCCTGCTCAACTCCACCCCGCACCTGGGTCCGCACGGCGGGCTGCCGGGCCGGGGGGCGACCGCCGTCCTGCTGCACCGGCTGGCGCTGGGCGCCTTTGCCGCTCTGGACAGCGCACACAACCGGGAAGTAACTTACTGAGCGCTTGCTTATCGCTCGGTGTGCAGATCGGTGTGCAGAGGAGGCGCCAAGTGCGTCGCACGGTGTTCAACGAGGACCACGAGGCCTTCCGGGAGACGATCCGGGACTTCATCGCGGGCGAGGTCGTGCCCGTCTACCCCGAGTGGGAGGCGGCGGGGCACCCGCCCCGCGACTTCTACCGCCGCCTCGGCGAGCTGGGTGTCTTCGGCATCGAGGTGCCCGAGGAGTACGGCGGCGCCGGTGTCACGGGCTGGAAGTTCAGCGCCGTGGTGACCGAGGAGTGCGCCCGTGCCGGCGTCAGCTTCGGCAGCAGCGGCGTGCACACCGGCCTGGTGCTCCCCTACATCCTGGAGTTCGCCACCGAGGAGCAGAAGAAGCGCTGGCTGCCCGACTTCGTCAGCGGCGACATGATGACGGCCATCGCCATGACCGAACCCGGGACCGGCTCGGACCTGGCCGGCATGACCACCACCGCCCGGCTCTCCGAGGACGGCACCCACTACGTCCTCAACGGCGCCAAGACCTTCATCACCGGCGGCGTGGTCGCCGACCGCGTCCTGGTCGTCTGCCGCACCTCGCCCGCCGCGCCGGAGGACCGCCGCCGCGGCCTGTCGATCCTCGCCGTGGACACCACGAGCGAGGGCTACGCCGTCGGCCGGAAGCTGGAGAAGATCGGGCTGCGCACCTCCGACACCGCGGAGCTGTCCTTCACCGACGTCGAGGTCCCTGTCGCGGACCTGCTCGGCGAGGAGGGCAAGGCCTTCTCGTACCTGGCGCACAACCTGCCGGTCGAGCGCCTCGCGATCGCCGTCGGCTCCTACGCCCAGGCCGACGCCGCCGTCCGCTTCGCCACTCAGTACGTGCGCGACCGCAAGGTCTTCGGCAAGAGCGTCGCCGAGTTCCAGAACACCAAGTTCGTGCTCGCCGAGTGCGCCTCCGACGTGGACGCCATGCAAGCCGTCGTCGACCGGGCCCTGGAGGCACACGAGCACGGCGACCTCACCGCCGCGGACGCCGCGCGCGCCAAGCTCTTCTGCACCGAGGCCGCGGCCAGGGTCATCGACCGCTGCCTGCAGCTGCACGGTGGCTACGGCTACATGCTGGAGTACCCGATCGCCCGTCTGTACGCGGACAACCGTGTCCACCGCATCTACGGCGGCACCAGCGAGGTCATGAAGTCGATCATCGCCAAGTCGATGGGGCTGTGACCGGACGGTCCGCCGACGACCACCCTGAGAGACGCACGTGACCGACCACGCACTGCAGTCGCTGCTCGACCTGCTCGACCTCGAGCGGATCGAGCAGGACATCTTCCGCGGCGCGAGCCGCCCCGCCGTCGTCCCCCGCGTCTTCGGCGGCCAGGTGGCCGCACAGGCGCTGGTCGCGGCGGGGCGCACGGTCCCGGACGGGCGCGACGCCCACTCCCTGCACGCCTACTTCCTGCGCATGGGGGACCCGGGCGCGCCGATCGTCTACCAGGTCGACCGCATCCGTGACGGCCGCTCCTTCACCACCCGCCGGGTGGTCGCGGTGCAGCACGGCCAGCCGATCTTCCACCTCTCCGCGTCCTTCCAGACGTACGAGGACGGGCTGGAGCACCAGGAGCCGATGCCGCCGGCGCCGGACCCGGAGACCCTGCCCACGGGGGAGGAGCTGCTGCTCCCGCACCGGGACCGGTTCCCCGACCCCTCGGTCGTGGACCGCCTCCTGGAGGCCCGCGCCGCCGTCGACCTGCGCTACATCGGCGCCCCGCCGTTCCTCGCCGCCGAAGCCGGGCCGCGTGAGCCCCGTTCCCAGGTGTGGTTCCGCACCGACGGCAAGCTCGCCGACGACCCGCTGCTCCACGTCTGCCTCGCCACCTATGTGTCGGACATGACGCTGCTGGACTCCGTGCTGCTGGCCCACGGGCGCGGCGGCTGGGCGGTCGGCGACGTGGTGGGCGCGAGCCTGGACCACGCCATGTGGTTCCACCGGCCGTTCCGGGCCGACGAGTGGCTGCTGTACGACCAGCAGAGCCCTTCCGCCTCCGGCGGGCGCGGGCTCGGCACCGCACGCATCTACACCCGGGACGGACGGCTGGCCGTGAGCGTCATCCAGGAGGGCGTGGTCCGCGTACCTCGGCACTGAGCCCGCCGGACCACTGGTCGCCGGTGGCGGCCGCCGGTACGGGTCGGTCGGTGGCGCCGACTGATGCAGTGGACCGTCCGATGCACTGAGTCGTCGTACCGATCCGGCGGCGTCGTCCCGCTTCGGGCGCGTGGGCCGCGCCCCCGAGGGCCGCGGGCCCGGCCCGTCATGCCGGGCCGGTCAGGCCCGCGGCATCCAGCAGGTAGGCGGTCATCGGGTCGTAGTGGCGCGGGTCGGTGACGTGGTCGTCGAGCGGGACGGTCACCGCGACCGTGCCCTCCGCCTCCCCGAGGAAGAGGGCCGGGTCGTTGCAGTCGGCGAAGCCGATCGCCTCGATGCCGCGCTGCCCGGCGCACCCGGCCCAGCCGTGGTCGGCGACGACGAGGTCGGGCAGCGGCCGGCCCTGCGCGGTCAGCCCGTCGAGGACCGCCGCCATCGGAGCCGGGGAGTGGGTGTGCCAGAGCGTGGCGCCGCGCTCGAGCATGGCCACGTCGCAGAACTGGAAGACGCCGCCCTCGTCGGCGGACAGCCCGCCGGGGATCGCGACGACCTCGGCCCCGGCGGCCCGCACGGCGGCGGCCAGGGTGCGGTGCACGTCCAGCAGACCGCCGGGGTGACCGGTGGCGAACAGGACCGACCGGCCGCCCTCCACGGCCTTGCAGAGCATCCGGGCGGCGCGGTCCAGGGCGCTGATCGTCAGTTCGGGGTCGATGGTGTCCTGCCCCTGGGTGTGGCCCGGGTCGCCCACAACGCCGCAGCGCTCCGCCATGACCGCCAGCACCGCTTCCTCGTCCGTCCAGCGGTCGCCGAACTCCAGGCCGAACCAGTAGTGGCGGTCGCCCTCGGCGAGTCTGCGGTAGTGGGAGCGGTTGTTCTCGCGGGGAGTGGCGACGTCGCCCGCGATGCGCGTGCGAACGAGGTGGTCGGCGAGGGCCTTGCGGGACGGCACGGTCACATGGGGCAGCATGACCCCCATTGTCACCTGCTCTCGCAGGTGCGTGCGGACGGCCGCCGATCGACGCCGGTCCGTTACCTCTGCCGGGGCGTCGGAGGCCGTCCGCCACGATCCACGGCCTGGCCGCGCTGCCACGCGTGCGTCCGGCCCGCCCGACGGGCCCGCGCACGGTGTTCCCGCGCACGGTGTTCCCGCGCGGTGTCGCCGAGCACGGTGTCGCGGTACACCTCCGGGCATCGGCGGTGCGGGCGACCGCTCAAGCGCCCGGATGGCAACCCGGTGTCGTCACCCCAGTGTTGTCGTCCCGGCGTCATCCCGGCGGCATCCGGGGCGACGGGGCCCGGCACGCCCGGACCCGCGGCTCCCGGCGGGCACACCGGGTGTGACCGCCGGGAGCCGCGCGCCTGTGGGGCTGCGCGTCCGCGGCGGCGAGGGCCCCGGCCGTCACCGGGGCACTCACCCCCAGGGAGTCCTCCCCGCCGGGCGGTCACCTCACGGCCCGGCGGCGGCAGGCCGGTGCGTCCTCCGAGCCGCCCGGCGCGGGACGGGCTCCAGTGCGGCGGCCACGGCGGGGTACGGCGGCCCCGCCGGACTGTCACAGCGGCCGCCTAGGGGACCGTTCCGGTCGGATAAAGTCACAAAGTGAGCGGAACGTAGAGAAGCGCAGGAGAGAAGGCAGTCACCCATGAGCAGCACCGAACCGCGCGGCCCCATCGACTCCTCCCGCACCCCGCGGTACGCGGGTCCCGCCACGTTCGCGCGGCTCCCGCGCCTCGACGAGGTCGGCGGTACCGATGTCGCCGTGGTCGGTGTGCCCTTCGACGCCGGCGTCTCCTACCGCCCCGGAGCCCGCTTCGGCGGCAACGCGATCCGCGAGGCCTCCCGGCTGCTGCGCCCGTACAACCCGGCGCAGGACGCCTCGCCCTTCGCTCTCGCCCAGGTCGCGGACGCCGGCGACATCGCCGTCAACCCGTTCGACATCAACGAGGCCGTCGAGACCGTCCAGGCCGCCGCGGACGACCTGCTCGACACCGGAGCCCGCCTGATGACGCTCGGCGGCGACCACACCATCTCGCTGCCCCTGCTGCGCGCCATGGCCCGCAAGCACGGCCCGGTCGCCCTGCTCCACTTCGACGCCCACCTCGACACCTGGGACACCTACTTCGGGGCCGAGTACACCCACGGCACCCCGTTCCGCCGGGCCGTCGAGGAGGGCATCCTCGACACCTCCGCGCTCTCCCACGTCGGCACCCGCGGCCCGCTGTACGGCAAGCAGGACCTCACCGACGACGAGAAGATGGGCTTCGGCATCGTCACCTCGGCCGACGTCTACCGGCGCGGCGCCGACGAGATCGCCCAGCAGTTGCGCGAGCGCATCGGCGGGCGCCCGCTCTACATCTCCGTCGACATCGACGTCCTCGACCCGGCCCACGCCCCGGGCACCGGAACCCCGGAGGCGGGCGGCATCACCTCCCGCGAACTGCTGGAGATCCTGCGGGGCCTGGCCTCGTGCGACCTGGTCTCCGCCGACGTCGTCGAGGTCGCCCCCGCGTACGACCACGCCGAGATCACCAGCGTCGCGGCCTCCCACACCGCGTACGAGCTGACCACGATCATGACCCGGCAGATCGCCGCGGGCCGCGCCTGAACGAGCGGGACGGCGGCGTCCGCACCGCGCCGCCGCCGCTGTCCGGGCGCCGGTGCGCCCCGGGGGACCGGCGCGCCGGCCCCGGTCCCGGCCACGGGCGAAACGTTTCGGTGTGCTTTGTCACAGGACCTCCGCCCGAGCGTTGTCGTACCCCCGCCGTAGTTTTGTTGCGGGAGGATGAAATCCGCACTCAGGCGCGTTGTGATCCTCCGGCGCAGTGGACGGAACGGGAGGACACCGGGTGGCGGCGAAGGACGATCAACCAGAGGCCGGGCAGTCCGGGCAGGCGGCGACGCCCCGGGGGTGGCTGCGGCGGCTGATGGGTTACTGCTGGCGTTATCGGGGGAACGTGGCCCTCGCGCTCGGCTCCTCGCTCGCGGGCATGGCCGTGATGGCCCTTGTGCCGCTCGTCCCCAAGCTGATCATCGACGACGTCATCGTCCGGCACGACAAACCGCTGGGCCCCTGGGCAGCCGTGCTGATCGCCGCGGCCGTGGCGGTCTACCTGCTGACGTACCTGCGGCGCTTCTACGGCGGCAGGCTCGCCCTCGACGTGCAGCACGACCTGCGCACCGACATGTTCCACTCGCTCACCCGGCTGGACGGCGCACGCCAGGACGAGCTCAACACCGGCCAGGTCGTCGGCCGGGCCACCAGCGACCTGCAGCTCATCCAGGGCCTGCTCTTCATGGCGCCCATGATGATCGGCAATGCGCTGCTGTTCGTGCTGTCGCTCGTCGTGATGTTCGTGCTCTCGCCGCTGCTCACCGTGATCGCCCTCGCCGTCGCGCCCGCCCTGTGGTTCCTGGCCGACCGCAGCCGCAAGCGGCTCTTCCCCGCCACCTGGTACGCGCAGGGCCAGGCCGCCGCCGTCGCCGGGATCGTGGACGGCTCGGTGACCGGCGTACGCGTCGTGAAGGGCTTCGGCCAGGAGCGGCAGGAGATGTCCAAGCTGCGCGCGGTCAGCGAACGGCTCTTCGCCGGGCGGCTGCGCACCATCAAGCTCAACGCGCGCTACGGCCCCGCCCTGCAGGCCGTGCCCTCGCTCGGGCAGGTCGGCATGCTGGCGCTCGGCGGCTGGATGGCCGTGCGGGGCCAGATCACCCTCGGCACCTTCGTCGCGTTCTCGACCTACCTCGCCCAGCTGACCGGCCCGGTGCGGATGCTCACGATGATGCTCACCGTCGGCCAGCAGGCCCGGGCCGGCGTCGAACGCGTCACCGAGCTCATCGACACCCGCCCCAGCCTGGAGGAGGGCACGCAGGAGCTGTCCCGGGAGGCCGCGGCCACCGTCGAGTTCGACCACGTCAGCTTCGGCTACGACCGCACCCGTCCCGTGCTGGACGACTTCTCGCTCACCGTCGAGCCCGGCGAGACCGTCGCCGTCGTCGGCGCCTCGGGCAGCGGCAAGTCGACCGTCTCGCTGCTGCTGCCGCGCTTCTACGACGTGACCGGCGGCGCCGTCCGCGTCGGCGGCCGCGACGTGCGGGACCTCACCTTCGACTCGCTGCGCGACGCCATAGGGCTCGTACCGGAGGACAGCTTCCTGTTCTCCGACAGCGTCCGTGCCAACATCGCCTACGGCCACCCCGACGCCACCGACGAGCAGATCCTCACGGCGACCCGGCACGCCCAGGCGGACGGGTTCATCAGCGCCCTGCCCGGGGGGTACGACACCGTCGTCGGCGAGCAGGGGCTGACTCTCTCCGGTGGTCAGCGCCAGCGCGTCGCCCTGGCCCGCGCCATCCTCACCGACCCGCGGCTGCTCGTCCTGGACGACGCGACCTCCGCCGTCGACGCCCGCGTCGAGGCCGAGATCCATGACGCGCTGCGCGAGGTGATGGCGGGCCGCACCACCCTGCTCATCGCCCACCGGCGATCCACCCTCGCCCTCGCCGACCGGATCGCCGTCCTGGAAGCCGGCCGGCTGGTCGACGTGGGCACCCACGAGGAGCTGGAGGCCCGCTGCCCGCTGTACCGGCGGCTGCTCACCGACCCGGACGAGCTCGGCTCGGACGTCGTCACGCACGACCCCGCCGGCGAGGTCGCGCCCCCGACCGGGTGGCCCGGCGAAGGCGCGGTCCCGGACCCGGCGGCCCGTCCCGCCGCCGCGCGGCCCCCGGGCGACGGCGTGACCAAGGCCCTGTGGCCGCAGGACCGGCGGCACCGCGACCAGGCCTCCGGCGGTGCCGCGGGCACCGGGGCAGCGCCCTCCCCGGCCGCCGTGCGCGGCGGCCCGGGCGGTATGGCCTCGGCCATGGCGGGCATGCCCGCCACCCCCGAGCTGCTGGCCCAGGTGGCCGCACTGCCACCGGCCCTGGACACCCCGGACGTCGACGAGGACGCGGCCGCCTCCGTCGAGAAGGACTTCGGCCTGCGCAGCCTGCTGCGCGGCTTCCGCGGCCCCCTGCTGCTGAGCCTGGTGTTCGTCGCCGTGGACGCGCTGGCCGGGCTTCTCCTGCCCGTCCTGGTCCGGCACGGCATCGACTCCGGGGTGCGGCAGTCCGCGCTCGGCGCCGTGTGGGCCGCCGCGCTGCTGGGCCTTGCCGTCGTCACCGCGCAGTGGGTCGCGCAGTGGGGTTCCACGCGCCTGACCGGCCGCACGGGCGAACGGGTGCTCTACACGCTCCGCGTGAAGATCTTCTCCCACCTGCACCGGCTCGGCCTCGACTACTACGAGCGCGAGCTCAGCGGCCGCATCATGACCCGGATGACGACCGACGTCGACGCGCTGTCCACGTTCCTGCAGACCGGTCTGGTCACCGCGCTGGTCAGTGTGCTCACCTTCCTCGGCATCCTGGTCGCGCTGCTGGTGATCGACGTCCAGCTGGCGCTGATCGTCTTCGCCACGCTGCCGGTGCTGTTCGTCGCCACCTGGGTCTTCCGCCGCAAGTCCGTCAAGGCCTACGAGCTGGCCCGGGAACGGGTCAGCGTCGTCAACGCCGACCTGCAGGAGCACGTCGCGGGGCTCCGGGTCGTGCAGGCCTTCCGCGGTGAGCGCGGCGGCGCCGTGCGCTTCGCCGACCGCAGCGACGCCTACCGCCAGGCACGCGTGCGCGGCCAGTGGCTGATCTCGGTCTACTTCCCCTTCGTGCAGCTGCTGTCCAGCGTCGCCGCGGCCCTGGTCCTGATCGTCGGCGCCCACCGGGTCGGCACGGGCACGCTCACCGCCGGCGCCCTGGTGGCGTACCTGCTCTACATCGACCTGTTCTTCTCGCCCGTCCAGCAGCTCTCCCAGGTCTTCGACGGCTACCAGCAGGCGTCGGTGTCCCTGGGCCGCATCCGTGAGCTGTTGCGCACGCCGACCACAACCCCGCCCGCCGAGTCCCCGCGCGGCGTCGGCCGGCTGCGCGGCGAGATCGCTTTCCGCGACGTGCACTTCCGCTACACCGAGGACGGCGCGGAGGCGCTGTCCGGGATCGATCTGCGCATCCCCGCGGGTCAGACGGTGGCCTTCGTCGGTGAGACGGGCGCGGGCAAGTCGACCCTGGTCAAGATGGTCGCCCGGTTCTACGACCCGACCTCGGGCGCCGTCCTCGTCGACGGCCAGGACATCCGCGAACTCGACCTGACCGGCTACCGGCAGCGGCTCGGTGTCGTCCCGCAGGAGGCGTACCTCTTCGAGGGGACGATCCGCGACGCCATCGCCTACGGGCGGATGGACGCGACCGACGCCGACGTGGAGGCCGCGGCGCGCGCCGTCGGTGCCCACGGCATGATCGCGACCCTGGACGGCGGCTACCTGCACTCCGTCTCCGAGCGCGGCCGCAACCTCTCCGCCGGACAGCGGCAGTTGATCGCGCTCGCCCGCGCGGAGCTGGTCGACCCGGACGTCCTGCTGCTCGACGAGGCGACGGCCGCTCTGGACCTGGCGACCGAGGCGCTGGTCAACCAGGCCGCCGACCGGCTGGCCACCCGCCGCACCACCCTGGTCGTCGCCCACCGCCTGACCACCGCCGCCCGCGCGGACCGGGTCGTCCTCCTCGACCACGGCCGGGTGGTCGAGGACGGCACGCACGAGCAACTCCTCGCCGCCGACGGCCGGTACGCCGAGTTGTGGCGCGCCTTCATCGGCGAGGAGGAGAACAGCGAGGTCGTCGCGTAGACCGGGTCGCCACAGCCCGGCATCGCGGCCTGCCCGAGCAGCCGGAACGGCGGTTGTCGGTCCTGCCCCACGACCGCAACCGCCGCTCCGCACGCCGTGCGGTCAGTACCGCAGACCCCAGCCGACCGGGTAGAGCGTCCGTGCCGGGTCGTCCGCCGCGGGGACCGCCACCGGGAGCTTTCCGGTGGGTCGGACCGCGCCCGCCAGCACCCGTGCCACCGCCCGCATCGACACGTCCGTCCAGCCGTACGTGGCCAGCGAGGCGGCCACCTCGTCCAGCCGGGCGATGTCGTACGGGTTGCGGATCGCGACCTGGACCACCGGCACACCGGTCGCGACCAGTGCGGTGACCAGCGCGATCTGGCCCGTCGATGCCGCGGTG
The DNA here is from genome assembly GCA_033793685.1 of Streptomyces sp. ME19-03-3. Classification (GTDB taxonomy): domain Bacteria; phylum Actinomycetota; class Actinomycetes; order Streptomycetales; family Streptomycetaceae; genus Actinacidiphila. The sequence goes on from JARAXD010000011.1 coordinate 195,569, forward strand.
ACGTTGTACGTGGCCACCACTACGGCGTCCTTGCCCCGTGCCGCGGCCACCGCCTGGTCGATCGCCGCCTGGCCCGGCGCGGTCCCCGTCGGCAGGACCTGGGCGGTGTGCCCGAGGCCGGACAGGGCCGCGCCGAGCACCGCGGTGGGCGGCCCGCCGGTGCCCGAGGGCGCTGCCGGGTCGGCGCCGACCACCAGCAGCCGGCGGTGCGCCGGCAGCGGCAGTGCCCCGTTGTTCGCCAGGAGGGTGACGGTGCGTTCGGTGATCCGGTCGGCCTCCGCGAGGTGACCGGGGGTGCCGACCACCCGGTCCACACCGCGGTGCGTGACGTACGGGTCGTCGAGCAGCCCGCGCCGCGCCTTGAGCGTCAGGATCCGGGTGAGGGACTCGTCGAGGCGCTCCTCGGTGAGCTCGCCGGACTTCACGGCGGCCAGGACACCCTGCCAGGCCGTCTCCAGGACCGGCGGGTTGAGCAGTTGGTCGGCACCGGCCTTCAGGGCGAGCACCGGTACCCGGTCGTCGCCGTACTTCTGGCGAACGCCCTCCATGCCGAGCGAGTCGGTGACGACCACGCCGTCGTAGCCGAGCTCCTCGCGCAGGATGCCGGTGAGGATCGGCCGGGACAGCGTGGCGGGGTCGCCGGAGTCGTCGAGGGCGGGCACCAGGATGTGCGCGGTCATGATCGAGTCGATGCCGGCGGCGATGGCGGCGCGGAAGGGCGGGGCGTCCAGGCGCCGCCATTCCTCCAGCGAGTGCGTGATGACCGGGAGTTCGAAGTGGCTGTCGGTGCCGGTGTCGCCGTGCCCGGGGAAGTGCTTGGCGGTGGCGACGACCCCGGCCCGCTGGTAGCCCTCCACCTGGGCGGCGACGAGAGCGGCCACGGCCTTCGGATCGGCGCCGAAGGAGCGCACCCCGATCACGGGGTTGGCGGGGTTCACGTTGACGTCGGCGACCGGCGCGTAGTCCTGGGTGATGCCCATCGCCGCCAGTTCGGCCCCGGCGACGGCGGCGGCCCGCCGGGCGTCCCTCGTGCTGCCGCCCGCGCCGAGCGCCATGCCGCCCGGGAAGAGCGTGGCGGGGGAGCCGACGCGGGCGACGGCGCCGTGCTCCTGGTCGGTGGAGATCAGCAGCGGAATCCTGGCGGCCCGCTGTATGCCGTTGGACAGGTCGGCGATCTGGTGCGGATCACGGGTGTTGTGGGCCCAGGCGAAGTAGATGATGCCGCCGACGTGGTACTTGGCGATCAGCTCGGCCGCGTTGGAGACCCCGATCTCGGCCTGGTTCGCGGCGACGTCGGCCGCATCGGGGGCGGTGGCCGAATGGCCGTACACGCGCATGACGAAGAGCTGGCCGATCTTCTCCTCGATGCTCATGCGGTCGATGAGCGCGCGGACGCGTCTGCGGTCCACCGGGGCCGCGTCCGCGGTGCCCGGAACGCCGAGGGCGAGGGCGGTGGACGTGGCCGCGGCGGCACCGAGCACCGTACGGCGGGACGGGTGAGGGAGGCTGCGCATATGACGGACTCCTTCCGGCAGAGGAGACGGGGCGTCTGAAAGAAACTTTCAAGCAGACAGGCTTAGCCGGAAAGTTATTGTCAGTCAATGAGTCGGGCACGGGCCGGCACGAGACGGGACGGCACCGCGAGCACCGCCGCGTAGCGCTGGGCCTGGACGCAGCGGATGGTCTCGTCCCCGGTGGGCGCCGCCGAGATCTCCCGCCGGCCGATGGTCAGGGTGGCTCCGGTGGGCCGGCAGCCCGTCAGCACGAAGGCGAAGCGCCGCTCGTCAGCGCGCCCCTGATGCCGTGCCAGTTGTTCGCGGAGAGCGGCGGCCCCCTTGCGGGGCAGGCTCGCGAGGAAGGCGTCGAGCTGCCGGGCCGACGTGACCTCGGAGCCGCGACGGCCGACCGGGTCCCGGGTGTCCTCGAGAGCGCCGAAGGCGACCGTGCTTCCCGGTCCCGGCGAATCGGCGCGGGGGTCCGCCTCCTGCGCGAAGCGTGGTGGCTTCGGCATCCGGTCGCGTGGCACCTCGAACACGGTGACCACCTGGTTGGGAACCAGACACTGGCCCATCGGCCTCTGGGCGAGGCCGAGCACCAGCCGGTCGCCGCTGCGGAAGAGGGCGGCGTCCCTCGTGCTGGTGCAGCCGGTGGTGCGGCTCCAGGCGACCAGGACCGAGCGCGAGAAGTCGGTCCGCGCGGCGCGCCGTGTGATGGCGTCGGCGATCTCCGGCGCGGACGTCATGAAGTAGCCGGGGAAACGGCCCAGGTCGCGCTCGCCGTCAAGAACCGTGTGCACCGCGGGCACCGCCCGCGTGGTCTCGGTGAAGTACACGCCTCGGGTGGAGAGCGCTCCGTTCACCGGCGAGGCGGGCGACGACGCCGCGGGAGGCGTGACCGGTGTGGGGGGCGCTGCTGTGCTCGCGGAGGCGGGACGGTCGCCACCGGTGTTGTCGGTGGCGGGCTGCGGCCGGTCGCAGGCGGCGGAGAGCGCCGTCAGCGTCGCGGCCAGCAGCGTGACCGTCAGCGCTCTGCGCCAACTGCCCGGCGGCGCGCAGGTCGGACGGGCTCGGTACGGCGGCGGTTCCCTGCGGGTGGGTGACATTGGCCCATGGTCAGGCAAGGACCCGGGGGTAGTGAACACGCAACGCCCGGACCGTCTCCGTGATGGCCGGACGACGCGACGCCCCTGTCCGCCACAAGGCGTACAGTCGCCGCACCGGCGCCGGCTCCAGCGGCAGCACGACCACCCCGTCCGGGACCGGACCGCGCCCCAGCCGCGGCACCAGCGCGATCCCTAGTCCGGCCGCCACCAGCGCCAACTGCGACTGGTACTCGGCGACCTGGAACGCGAGGTCCGGCTCGGTGCCCGCCTCCCGCAGGGTCCGCACCAGCCAGTCGTGGCACACGTGCCCGGGTGGCTGGCAGATCCACCGCTGGTCGACGACGTCCTCGCGGACCAGCGCCGCGCGCGCCGCCAGCGGGTGTCCGGCGGGGACCAGCACGTCGCAGTGGTCCTCGCCGATCACCACCCGCTCCAGCCCCTCGGGCGTGGGCAGCGGGGCGATGTCCCAGTCGTGCACCACGGCCAGGTCGACGACGCCGCGGGAGACCAGGTCGACCGACAGGTGCGCGCCTTCCTCCAGCAGCCTCGGCTCCAGCGCCGGGTGGGCGGCCGTCAGCCCGGCCAGCACCTGCGGCAGCAGGCCGCGCGCGGCGGTCGGGAAGGCGGCCAGGGTCAGCCGTCCGGTGGGCCGGCCGCGCTGCTCCTCCAACGCCACCTCGGCCCGCTCCACGATCGCCATCAGCTCCTGAGCGGTCGCCGCCAGCAAGTGTGCGGCCTCGGTCAGCGCCACGCCGCGGCCCTGCCGCTCCAGGAGCGTCGTACGGGTCTCCCGCTCCAGCTTGGCGATCTGCTGGGAAACGGCGGACGCGGTGTAGCCGAGGGCCGTGGCCGCCGCCCCCACCGATCCGTGCACGTGCACGGCGTGCAGCGCCCGCAGACGGGCCAGGTCCAGCATCCGTTCTCCTCGTCGATCCCGTGCGCCGGAGGGCACACCGTTCAGCAACACTGAAGCTGCGGCCGGTCGGAGCTCACCAGTGCTTGAGAATATGGTGTCCGGTGCCGGCGTGATGCGCCCGGTGCGCCCCGGCCCGCACGGTCGGCTGACCGGCCTCGCGGTCAGCTCCCACTCGCCGGCCCGTCATCGACCACGGCGTGATCCGCGCCGTAGGCGTCGACGGGCCCACCGGCCTCGCGGTCAGCACCCACCGGCCCTCGCCGTCCGCGCCGGACGAGCGCGCCGGCCCGCGCCGCGCGGCCGGGCCGCGACCGGGGCGCCTGCGCGCCGCGTTCAGGCGGACTCACCGAGCAGCCGCAGCAGGTGCGAACGCCCCCGTGACAGCAGTTCCGGCAGCGCCCGCACCTGCGGGTAGCGGCGCTTCTCGTACTCCCAGCACAGCCAGCCGTCCCAGCCCGCCCGGCTGAGCACCTCCACCGTGCCGGCCAGCGGCAGTGCCCCGAGACCGAGCGGCAGCGGAGTGGTGTCCTGCGCCGAGGTGGCGTCCTTGACCCGCACGTAGCCCAGATAGGGGGCGAGCACCGGATAGGTGTGCTCGGGCTGTTCGCCGCCCAGCCACGGCTGCAACACGTCCCACAGGGCGCCGACGTGGTGATGACCCACCAGCCCGAGGATCCGCGCCACCTCCGCACCGGTCCGGTGCGAGTCGTGGGTCTCCACCAGGACCCGCACCCCCGTGTCCGCCGCCTGCGCGGCCACCGCCGCTAGCCGGCGGGCCGCCCGGGTGTCGGCGGCGTCGCCGTCGTCCTCACCGGCGCCGGGAAACACCCGCACGAAGGAGGCGCCCAGGTCGGCGGCGAGGCGGACGTGGTCGCGGAGTGCGCGCAGCACGGGGGCGTCCTCGCCCGGCGCGGCGACCCGTACGGAGGAGGCGACCGACACCACCGCGACACCGGCGCCGCGGAACAGATCGGACACCTCGGCCCGCCGGCGCTCGGTCGATCCGCTGTGCACCGGCTCCTCGTGACCCGCGCGCAGCTCCACGCCGTGGTAGCCGTGCTCCGCGGCGAGCCGGACCACGCTCGGCACGGGCAGTCCCGGCACACCGAGGGTCGAGAACGCGAGCTTCACTTTTCGGACGTTACAGCACCTGTCGCCCTTCCTGCCCGGCGAGATCGCCGGCCGAGCCGCGCCGCCGCTCCCCGGGCGACCATGGCTCCGCACCCGATGCACACCTTCGACCGCCGTGCCGTGTCGGTGCTCGCCCGGGCCCTTCGGAACATCGCGAAAATTTTCCTCAGAAGCCGTGCAACCATCCCCTAGGCCGGCGTGTCTACTTAGCGTCATGACCCGGAGGGGGCTCCAACAGGGTCGTGAGTGGGGGAGAGCGCGACGCCCGGAGGGGGCTCGGGGCATCGCGCAGAGGGAGGGGAACGCCAAAGGGGTCCGGCGCAGCCGGACCCCTTTCGCCATGTCCGCCCCGGCCGCGGGCGGAGCCGGGGCCCGGCCGGGTTCAGCGCTTCTCGCGGGCCCGACGGGCCAGCACGGCCGCCATCACGGGGATCACCGTCTCCAGCGCGGCCCGCACCGCCTCGACCGGGAGCCCCGTCCGCTTGGCCACCGCCCGCGCGGCCGGAGTGGCGACCTTGGCCAGCACGGCGGCCAGCACGCCGCGGCCCGGCTCCTGCCCCGTACCGCCCTGCACCCCCGCGAAGCCGACGGCGGCCGCGGGCAGCGGCTCGGGCTCGTTCGCGGCCTGCTCCATGGCCTGGCACAGTTCAGCCGTGCCGCCCGGCGTCACCGCGTCATCGGTCAGCACCCCCGTGATCGAGGTCACCGCGCCTCCCACGACCCGCTGTGCCTGCGCGGCGTCGGTCCCGAGCAGCTCGGTGATCTCCCGGAGCCGGTCGTCCCCCAGCTCCTCCAGTACCTCGTCCTTCAGCGGTCGGTCACTCATGGTCGGGACGCTACGCGCGATCCGCCCGCCCGGCCCGCCGACCGCAGCCGGACGGATGTACGCCCTGGCCGGCGGACTGCGCACCCCGCGCGCCTGCCCTTGGCCCGTCCACACCCGGCCCGTTCCTCCGGGGCCCGCACCGGCCGCCGCGCCGACGGCCCCGGTGGTTGCCACGCCGCCACCACTCCCGCCGGGACACCGACCGCACCGCACAGCCGCGAGCTGAGACAACCCGCCACCCGCCGCCCTGCGGAGCGGGGGGAAGGCCGAGCACGCTTAGATTATTATAACAATCTAAATTGTCGTACGACAGGAAGAGAAGGACGGCCATGTCCACAACGAAGAGCGGGACGGCACTCGTCACCGGCGCGACCGCGGGTCTGGGCGCCGCCTACGCCGAGGAACTCGCGGCACGAGGGCACGATCTGCTGCTCGTCGCCCGCGACCAGGCACGGCTCGAGTCCGCCGCGGAGAATCTCGCGGATCGTTTCGGCGTCCGGGTTTCGGTGCTGAGTGCCGACCTGGCCACTTTGAAGGGCATGCGCGGTGTCGAGGACCGCCTGGCCGCCGACCCCTCGATCGACACCCTGGTGAACAACGCAGGCAGCGCCGTGTTCGGCCCGCTGTCCGCGGCGGACCCCGATCGGCTGGAGTGGCTGATCACACTCAACCTGACCTCCGCCACCAGGCTGGCGGCCGCCGCCGCGAAGGCGTTCGCGGGCCGGGGCTCGGGCACGATCGTCAACATCTCCTCCGCCCTCGCGCTCAACATCCTCCCCGTGGGCGCGGTGTACAGCGGGACGAAGGCGTACGTGATCGCGTTCTCCCAGGCTCTGGCCCAGGAGTTCGCCGGTTCCGGCGTGCGCGTGCAGGTCGTGGTGCCCGGAGCGCTGCAGACGGCGATCTGGGACGGCTCGGGCATCGAACTGGACCAGCTGCCCAAGGAGGCCGTCATGGCCCCCCGCGACGCCGCGCGGGCCGGACTCGCCGGTCTCGATGCCGGTGAGCCGGTCACGATCCCCTCGTTGCCGGAGTACGCGAAGTGGGAGGCGTACGAGAACGCCCGCCAGGAACTCGTCCCAGATCTGTCGCTCGCCCAGCCCGCCGGACGCTACGCCCGCTGACCCCGGGGACGGCAACGAGGCTCACCGCCGGCCCCCGGCCGCCGCACGATCGGCCCGGTGGATCGCGCTCGAGCGGCACGCCGCCACCGGACCGCCCCCGATTCGGTCAGCCGTCACCCCGCATCACCGCCGATGCGGGGTGACGGAGGAGTGACGCCCGCTAGAAAGGCACGCCGCAGCGCAGGATGACGTTGGCGTACGGCCGGGCCTCGCCCGTGCGGACGACGAGGCGGGCCTGCCGGGTGCGGGCCTTGAACTCCTCGTGCGGCACCAGCTCCAGGTCGGGGAAGGCCCCGTCGAGCCGGGCGGTCACCTCGGGATTGTGCTCGCGGACCTCCCTGGCCGCGATCGCCCCCTCCACCACCAGTTCCTCCAGCAGGCCGTCGAGGACCTCGGAGAAGGACGGGGTGCCGGCCCGGAACGCGAGGTCGACGACGATCGGCCCGGGAGGGATGGGGAGCCCCGCGTCGCAGACCACGACCAGGTCGGTGTGGCCCAGCACGGCGAGGGCGCCCGCCAGATGGCGGTTGAGGATTCCGGACTTCTTCACAGCTGACCCACTTCTTCGAGGGTGGGGAAGGATTCCTGCGCACCCGGCTTCGTGACGGCGGCGGCGCCCACCCGCACCGCGAACCGCACAGCGGTCACCAGGTCGTCGCCCGCGCCCAGCCGCCAGGCCAGCGCCCCCGTGAAGGAGTCGCCGGCGCCGGTGGTGTCGACGGCCGGCACACGCGGGCTGGGTATGCGTACGGTGCCGTCCGCCGTCGCGGCGAGCGCGCCCGCCGCTCCGAGCGTGACGACCACGGAGCGCGGGCCGAGGGCGAGCAGCCCGGCCGCCCACGCCTCGGGGGTGTCCCCAGCCTCAGCGCCCAGCAGGACGCGTGCCTCGTGCTCGTTGACCACGATGGGGTCGCAGCCGGCGAGCACCTCCTGCGGCAGCGCGGCAGGGGGCGAGGGGTTCAGCACGACCCGCGTGCCGGCCTGCGTGGCCGTCGCCACCGCGGCGGCGACCGACTCCAGGGGGATCTCCAGTTGCAGCGAGACCACCCTGGCGGCGGCCAGCAGTTCGCGTGCCCCGGCCACGTCCGCCGCGGAGAGCCGGGCGTTGGCGCCCGGCGACACCACGATGCTGTTGTCGCCCGAGGGGTCCACGGTGATCAGCGCGACCCCTGTGGGGGCGTCGCCGCTCAGGACACCGGTGGTGTCGACACCGGCCGAGGTCAGCGAGCCGGTCAGCAGCCGCCCGTGGGCGTCCTCGCCGACCCGGGCGAGGAGCGCCGTGCGCGCGCCCAGGCGGGCCGCGGCGACGGCCTGGTTGGCCCCTTTGCCACCCGGGTGGGTGGCGAGGTCCGAGCCGAGGACCGTCTCGCCGGCCGCCGGGCGGCGGTCGACATGGATCACCAGGTCGGCGTTGGCCGACCCCACGACCAGCAGGTCGTAGCCGTGCATCTGCGTGTTCCCTTCGGGATCCGGCCTACCGTGCGGCCTGTCAGGAGAAGTCGGCGACGTTCTTCTCGGTGACGACCTTGACCGGAACCTTCACCAGGGTGGCGAGCTTGTCGCCCTTGGCGGCCTTCACCGCGTTCTGCACGGCCAGCTTGCCGAGCTCCTTCGGCTGCTGTGCCACGGACGCGAAGAGGGTGCCGTCCTTGACCGCGGTGAGACCGTCAGGGGTGCCGTCGAAGCCGACGACCTTGACCGACTTGCCGGCCTTGTCGCCGAGCGCCTTGATGGCGCCGAGGGCCATCTCGTCGTTCTCCGCGAAGACGCCGGTGACGTCGGAGTGGGCCTGCAGGAGGTTGGTCATGACGTCCAGGCCCTTGGTGCGGTCGAAGTCGGCGGTCTGCCGGGCCACCACCTTGATGCCCGGGTAGGCCTTGATGCCCTCGTCGAAGCCCTGTCCGCGCTCGTTGGCCGCGGAGGTGCCCGCGGTGCCCTGGAGGACGACGACGGTGCCCTTGCCGCCCAGCGAGTCGGCGAGGGTCTTCGCGGCGAGCCGGCCGCCCTCGACGTTGTCGGAGGCGACGGTGGTGGCGAGCTCGGCCTTGTTCACGCCGCGGTCGGCCGCGACGACGGGGATGCCGGCCTTGTTGGCGGCCTTGACCGAGGGGCCGGCCGCGTCGGAGTCCACCGGGTTGACGACGATGGCCTTCACGTTCTGGCTGGTGAAGTTCTGCAGCTGGTTGGCCTGCTGCGACGCGTCGTTCTGCGCGTCGGTGACGGTCAGGTCGACGCCCTCCTTCTTCGCCTCCGCCTGTGCGCCCGACTTCAGCTGCACGAAGAACGGGTTGTTGAGGGTGGAGACCGACAGGCCCACCTTGATGTCGGAGGACGATCCGGAGCCGGAGTTGCAGGCGGTCGCGGTGAGCGCCAGTGCGGCGACGGCGACGGTGGTGGCGGCGACGAGCTTGGTGCGCATGGGGGTTCCTTGGTGTGGTGCGGAGGAGAATCGGTCCGGGGTGCGCGCGGCGCGGTCAGGCGCGGCGGCGCAGGGTGTCGAGCAGGACGGCCAGCGCGATGACCGCGCCGATGACGACCTGCTGCCAGAAGGCGGAGACCGACAGCAGGTTGAGCCCGTTGCGGAGGACGGCCAGGATCAGCGCGCCGATCAGGGTGCCGGACGCCTTGCCGACGCCGCCGGAGAGGCTGGCGCCGCCGATCACGACCGCCGCGATGGCGTCCAGTTCGTAGCCGTTGGCGGCCTGCGGCTGGGCCGAGGCCAGCCGGGAGGCCAGCACGATGCCCGCGACCGCCGCGAAGAGCCCGGACAGGGCGTAGATGACGATCTTCTGGCGCTTGACGCGGATGCCGGAGAGGCGGGCCGCCTCCTCGTTGCCGCCGATCGCGTACATGGCGCGGCCTATGTAGGTGCGGCCGAGGATGATCGCCGTGGCGGCGCCCGCGACGATCATCACCAGGACCGGCACGGGCAGCCAGCCGCCGATGGTGTCGCCCAGGTGGGAGACGGAGTCGGGGAAGGCGATGGGGCTTCCCTGGGAGATGACCAGGGTGAGGCCGCGGCCGATCGAGAGCATCGCGAGGGTCGCGATGAACGGCGGCAGCTTGCCGAAGGAGATCAGCAGACCGCTCAGCAGGCCGCCGGCGACACCTGTGCCGACCGACAGCACGACCGCCAGCCACACCGGCAGGCCTGCCGAACTCGCGCTCCAGGCGAGCACCGTCGCGGACAGCGCCGCGACCGAGCCCACCGACAGGTCGATGCCGGCCGCGACGATCACGAAGGTCGAGCCGAAGGCCAGAATGGCGACGACGGCCGCCTGGACGCCGACATTGAGCAGGTTCTGCGTGGACAGGAAGTCGCCCGACAGGAACGACAGGGCCACGAGCAGGACCACCAGGGCGCTGAGGGCGCCGTTGTTGAGGAGCACACGGCGTGCCGCGGCGACGCCGCCCGTGTCCCTGCTGTTGAGCGTGTCAGTGGCCACGGGAGCCCTCCACATCCTTCGTTGCTGTTGTGTTGCCGCCCTCGGCGGGCGCTGTGCCGACGGCCAGGGCCATGACGGAGTCCTGCGTGGCCTCGTGCGCGGGGAGTTCACCGGCGATCCGGCCCTGGGACATCACCAGGACGCGGTCGCTCATGCCCAGCACCTCGGGGAGGTCGCTGGAGATCATCAGCACTGCGTGGCCGGAGGCGGTGAGCTGGTTGATGAGCTGGTAGATCTCGACCTTGGCACCGACGTCGATGCCACGGGTCGGTTCGTCGAGGATGAGCACCTTGGTGTCGGCCAGCAGCCACTTGCCGATGACGACCTTCTGCTGGTTGCCGCCCGACAGGGTGCGCACGTGCTGGTGGAGCCCGGCCATGCGCACCTTGAGCTGCCCGGAGATCCGGTCCGCAGCCTTGCGCTGCCCGGCCCGGTCGACGAACCCGGCGCGGGTCGCACGGCTGAGGGTGACCAGGCCCAGGTTCTCCTGGATCGTGGCGTCCAGCACCAGGCCCTGGCCCTTGCGGTCCTCCGGCACCAGGCCGATGCCCGCGTCCATGGCGGCGTTCACGTCGTGGCGGCGCAGTCGCCTGCCCAGGACCTCGACCGTCCCCGAGTCGTACGGGTCGGCGCCGAAGACCGCGCGGACGACCTCGGTACGCCCCGCACCGACGAGCCCGGCCAGGCCCACGACCTCGCCGGCCCGCACCTCGAAGCTCACGTCGTGGAAGACGCCGCCCCGGGTGAGGCCCTCGACCCGCAGCAGGGGCGCGCCCGCTTCGGCACGCTCGCGCGGGTACTGCTGCTCGATGCTGCGGCCCACCATCAGCCGGACCAGTTCGTCCTCGCTGGTGCTCGCGGGCACCTGGGCCACGCTGCGGCCGTCCCGCAGGACGGTGACGCGGTCGCCGAGGGCGGCGATCTCCTCCAGGTGGTGGGTGATGAAGACGATGCCGACGCCGTCCTCGCGCAGCTTGCGCACGATCCGGAAGAGCTTGTCGACCTCCTCGGTGGTGAGCACCGCGGTCGGCTCGTCCATGATCAGGACGCGGGCCCGCAGACTGAGGGCCTTGGCGATCTCCACCATCTGCAGACGGGCGATGCCCAGTTCGGAGACCGGGGTGCCCGGGTCGACGTCGACGCCGACCCGGGCGAGCAGCGCGGCGGCGTCCGCGTTCATCTGCTTGCGGTTCACCAGGCCGTATCGGCGCGGCTGGCGGCCCAGGAAGATGTTCTCGGCGACGCTCAGCGCCGGGACGAGGTTGAACTCCTGGTAGATCGTCGCGATGCCCAGCTTCTCCGCGTCCTGCGCGCCGTGGATGCGCACGTCGTCGCCGTCGACCAGGATCCGGCCCCCGTCGGGGCGGTTGGCGCCGGATAGCATCTTGATCAGGGTGCTCTTGCCCGCGCCGTTCTCGCCGAGCAGGACGTGCACCTCGCCTCCGCGCAGGTCGAAGTCGACACCGTCGAGGGCCACCACGCCGGGGAAGACCTTGCGGACGCCCTCCATGCGGAGGAGCTCGGGGCTGCTCGTGCTCAACGGGGGCTCCTTTCGGACGCGCCGCAGGAGCGGCGGACAACAAGACGGGCGGACACGGTGACCGACGGCGCCGGCCTGCCCTCCACCCGGTCGATCAGCGAGCGCACGGCGGCGCGGCCGAGCTCTCCCGTGGGCTGGGCGACCGCGGTGATCGGCGGGTCGGTGTGCAGGAACCACGGGATGTCGTCGAAGGCGGCGAGCGCGATGTCGTCGGGCACGCGCAGGCCGCGGGCGCGGATCTCGTCCATGGCGCCCAGCGCCATCAGGTTGTCCGCGGCGAAGACCACGTCGGGCGGGGCCGGCAGGTCCAGGAAGCGCGCGGTGGCCCGGCGGCCGCTGTCCGCCTGGAAGTCGCCCTGGCCTATGTAGTCGTCGGGCAGCGGCAGACCGAAGGCGGCCAGCGCCTCGCGGAAGGCCTCCACGCGCTCGCGGCCCGTGGTCGTCGCGGCGGGGCCCGCGATGATCGCCAGCCGGCGGTGGCCCAGGCCGTGGAGGTGGGCGACCAGGTCGCGCACCGCGTCGCAGCCGTCGGTGCGGACCACCGGGACGTCGTTGCCGATGCCGGGGATCCAGCGGTCGACGAACACCATCGGAGTGCCGGAGCGCACGGCGTCCAGGATCAGCGGGGACCCGCCGTCCGTGGGGCTGACCAGCAGCCCGTCGATGCGGCGGTCCAGCAGTGTGCGGATGTGGTGGTCCTGCTGCTCCGGCCGCTCGTCGGCGTTGCCGATGATCACGCTGTAGCCCAGTGCCCTGGCCTCGTCCTCCACGGAGCGGGCGAGCTCCGTGAAGAAGGGGTTCAGCACGTCGCTGATGACCAGGCCGAGCGTCCGGGTCTGATCGGTGCGCAGCGAGCGCGCCACCGCGTTGGGCCGGTAGCCGAGCTCGGCCACGGCCTCCAGCACCCGGGTGCGGGTGTCCGGCCGGACCGCCGGGTGGTCGTTGAGCACGCGGGAGACCGTCGCGACGGAGACACCGGCGCGTGAAGCCACGTCCTTGATGCTCGCCACCCGTCCCACCTCCTCGTGGAATCGATTACACAGAGGATTGGAATCGATTACACGCTCCGAGGCAAGAGTGCGAAACCGGATCGTTACCTTCCGGCGGTGGGGCCGGGTGCGGTTGTCCACAGCCCCCGGCGGGCTGTCGGGGCGGGACGGTACCGTCGGAGCAGACGTCGAAGATCCGGGGAGGTGGCCCGCGCCGTGGGGGAGTCGGTCCTGGCTGTCGTCGAAGGCGTCCTCGAGCGGATCACGTACGCGAACGAGGAGAACGGGTACACGGTCGCCCGCGTCGACACCGGCCGCGGCGCCGGCGACCTGCTGACCGTGGTGGGCTCGCTGCTCGGTGCCCAGCCGGGGGAGTCGCTGCGCATGGAGGGCCGCTGGGGCTCCCACCCGCAGTACGGCAAGCAGTTCACCGTGGAGAACTACACCACCGTCCTCCCGGCGACCATCCAGGGCATGCGCCGCTACCTCGGTTCCGGGTTGATCAAGGGCATCGGCCCGCGCATCGCCGAGCGGATCGTCGAGCACTTCGGCACCGACACCCTGGAGGTCATCGAGCGGGAGCCCGCCCGGCTGGTGGAGGTACCCGGGCTGGGGCCCAAGCGCACCAAGCTGATCGGCGTCGCCTGGGAGGAGCAGAAGGCCATCAAGGAGGTCATGGTCTTCCTCCAGGGCGTCGGGGTGTCCACCTCGATCGCGGTGCGGATCTACAAGGAGTACGGCGACGCGTCGATCTCCGTGGTGAGGAACCAGCCCTACCGGCTGGCGGCCGACGTCTGGGGCATCGGCTTCCTCACCGCGGACCGGATCGCCCGGGCCGTCGGCATCCCGCACGACAGCCCGGAGCGCGTCAAGGCCGGTCTCCAGTACGCCCTGTCCCAGGCGACCGACAGCGGCAACTGCTACCTGCCGGAGGAGCAGTTGCTCTCGGACGCCGTGAAGCTGCTCCAGGTGGACACCGGACTGGTCATCGACTGCCTCGCGGAGCTGGCGGACGAGGAGGGCGTGGTGGTCGAACCCGTGCCCGCCCCCGACGGCGGCGGCGACCCGGTGCGCGCGGTGTACCTGGTGCCCTTCCACCGGGCGGAGATCTCGCTGGCCGGTTCGGTGCTGCGGCTGCTGCGCGGCACCGAGGACCGGATGCCCGCCTTCCGCGACGTGGACTGGGACAAGGCGCTGACCTGGCTCGCCGAGCGGACGGGCGCGGACCTCGCCCCCGAGCAGCAGCAGGCGGTGCGGCTGGCGCTCACCGAGAAGGTCGCGGTGCTGACCGGTGGCCCGGGGTGCGGAAAGTCCTTCACGGTGAAGTCCGTGGTGGCCCTGGCGCGGGCGAAGAAGGCCAAGGTGGTGCTGGCCGCGCCCACGGGGCGGGCGGCCAAGCGGCTGGCCGAGCTGACCGGGGCCGAGGCCTCGACGGTCCACCGGCTGCTGGAGCTCAAGCCCGGCGGCGACGCCGCGTACGACCGGGAGCGGCCTCTCGACGCGGACCTGGTCGTGGTCGACGAGGCCTCGATGCTCGATCTGCTGCTCGCGAACAAGCTGGTCAAGGCCGTGCCGCCGGGGGCCCACCTGCTCTTCGTCGGCGATGTGGACCAGCTGCCCAGCGTCGGCGCCGGCGAGGTGCTGCGCGATCTGCTGGCCGAGGGCGGCCCGATCCCGTCGGTCCGGCTGACCCGCATCTTCCGGCAGGCCCAGCAGTCCGGCGTGGTGACCAACGCCCACCGGATCAACTCCGGCGCGCATCCGGTCACCCAGGGGCTGGACGACTTCTTCTTCTTCGTGGAGGAGGACGGCGAGGAGACGGCGCGGCTCACGGTCGACGTGGCGGCCCGGCGCATCCCGCGCCGGTTCGGCCTCGACCCGCGCCGCGACGTGCAGGTGCTCGCCCCCATGCACCGCGGCCCCGCGGGCGCCGGAGCGTTGAACGGGCTGCTGCAGCAGGCGGTCACCCCGGCCCGCCCCGACCTGCCGGAGCGGCGCTTCGGCGGCCGCACCTTCCGCGTCGGCGACAAAGTCACCCAGATCAGGAACAACTATGAAAAAGGCGCCAACGGCGTCTTCAATGGAACCGTGGGCGTCGTCACCTCTCTGGACACCGTGGAGCAGCGGCTCACCGTACTGACCGACGAGGACGAGGAGATCCCTTACGACTTCGACGAACTGGACGAACTCGCCCACGCCTACGCGGTGACGATCCACCGGTCACAGGGCAGTGAATACCCCGCCGTCGTGATCCCCGTCACCACCGGGGCGTGGATGATGCTCCAGCGAAACCTGCTCTATACCGCCGTTACCCGGGCAAAGCGATTGGTCGTACTCGTCGGTTCGCGCAGGGCGATCGGCCAGGCCGTGCGTACCGTCTCCGCAGGCAGACGCTTCACGGCTCTCGACCATCGGCTGGCACGGGCGGCAAGATAGGCACTCGGTGCCACCATTTGGCTCCTCCATCGACCCCGAGTGCACGTGGTCACGCCAAATGGGGGACAGTAGGGGTAGTCAGGGCACCTGCCAACCTCGAAGAAGAGGCACGACGTCGGTGAGGGAATGACGTGAGCGACAACTCTGTAGTACTGCGGTACGGGGACAGCGAGTACAGCTACCCGGTGATCGAGGGCACCGTCGGGGACGGCGGCTTCGACATCGGCAAGCTGCGCGCCAACACCGGCCTGGTCACCCTGGACAGCGGCTACGGCAACACCGCGGCCTACAAGTCCGCGATCACCTACCTCGACGGCGAGCAGGGGATCCTCCGCTACCGCGGTTACCCGATCGAGCAGGTCGCCGAGCGTGGCAGCTTCCTGGAGACCGCGTACCTTCTCATCAACGGTGAGCTTCCCACCGTCGACGAGCTCGCCGCCTTCCGCGGCGACATCACACAGCACACGCTCCTCCACGAGGACGTCAAACGGTTCTTCCAGGGCTTCCCGCGGGACGCCCACCCGATGGCGATGCTGTCCTCCGTGGTCAGCGCGCTGTCGACCTTCTACCAGGACAGCCACAACCCGTTCGACGAGAAGCAGCGCTACCTCTCGACGATCCGGCTGATCGCCAAGCTGCCGACGATCGCGGCCTACGCCTACAAGAAGTCGGTCGGCCACCCCTTCGTCTACCCGCGCAACGACCTCGGCTACGTCGAGAACTTCCTGCGCATGACGTTCGCCGTGCCCGCCGAGGAGTACGAGCTCAACCCGGTCGTCGTCGACGCCCTGGACAAGCTCCTGATCCTGCACGCGGACCACGAGCAGAACTGCTCCACCTCCACCGTCCGGCTGGTCGGCTCCTCGCAGGCCAACCTCTTCGCGTCGATCTCGGCGGGCATCAACGCCCTGTGGGGCCCGCTGCACGGCGGTGCCAACCAGAGCGTGCTGGAGATGCTGGAGGCCATCCAGGCCGACGGCGGCGACGTGGACGCCTTCATCCGCAAGGTGAAGAACAAGGAGGACGGCGTCCGCCTGATGGGCTTCGGCCACCGGGTGTACAAGAGCTTCGACCCCCGGGCGAAGATCATCAAGGCCGCCGCCCACGATGTGCTCTCCGCGCTCGGCAAGTCCGACGAGCTGCTGGACATCGCGCTGAAGCTCGAGGAGCACGCCCTCAGCGACGACTACTTCGTCTCGCGCAACCTGTACCCGAACGTCGACTTCTACACCGGCCTGATCTACCGGGCCATGGGCTTCCCGACCACGATGTTCACGGTGCTCTTCGCGCTCGGCCGGCTCCCCGGCTGGATCGCCCAGTGGCACGAGATGATCACCGAGCCGGGTTCCCGTATCGGCCGTCCGCGCCAGGTCTACACGGGCATCGTCGAGCGGGACTACGTCCCGGTCGAGGCCCGCTGACGCGAGCGCCCCGCGCACAGAGAAACGCCCCGCGCCGAATCCCCCCACGGGTTCGGCACGGGGCGCTCCCGTTTCCCGGAGCGGATCCCCCCACGGGTCCGTACCGGGCGTTCTTTGGGTGCGCTCGCCCAGCCGGGGCCAGCCACCCGGGAGGGCCGCTCAAAGCTCCCCAGGCACTTCGCCCCGGCATGGCGACCGGGCTGTCCCCCAAAGACAACCCGCTCATCATCTCACCGAGTCCGCCGGGAGCCCGGTGAGTTCGCTCGGTTAGACCCCCTCGTAAACCAAAAGGTTACGTTCCAGCCAGTGTGATATCGGTCATCCCCACGCATCTTCCACGCCGTCCGGGTCATGGCGGACCCCCATGAGAGGCGGCCGCGAGGCGTCCCGTAACGTGCTGTTCCTCCTGGAGGAGCGGAGCGTGATGTCGCAGAACGCAAGTGTGGGCCGGCACGTCGTGGTGACCGGCGGGGGAACGGGCATCGGCCGGTCGGTGGCCACCCTCTTCGCCGAGGCCGGCGACCATGTGACCATCGTCGGCCGGCGCCGCGAGGTGCTGCGCGCCACCGCCGACGATCTGCGCTCCCGCCACGGCCATGACGTCACGCCGGTCGTCTGCGACCTCGCCGACCCCGACGACGTGGAGGCGGCCCTCACACGGCTGCCGCGGCGCATCGACGTCCTGGTCAACAACGCGGGCAGCCGGGAACTGGCCATCGGGGCCGGACCGCACGGGGTGCTGGCCCGCTGGCGCGGCGACTTCGAGCGCAACGTCCTCACCGCCGTCCTGGTGACCGAGTCCGTACGTGACCGGTTCCCGGAGGGCGGCCGGGTCATCACCGTCACCTCGGTGGCGGCGCTGCGCGGCGGAGGCTCCTACGGCGCCTCCAAGGCCGCGCTGCACGCCTGGAACCACTCGCTGGCGGCCCAACTCGGCCCGCGCGGGGTGACCTGCAACATCGTCGCCCCCGGCACCGTGGCGGGCACCGAGTTCTTCGGGGCCCGGCTCGACGCCGCCGAACTGACCCGCAGGGCCGGCCGGACCCTGGTCGGCCGGGTCGGGCGGCCCGGCGACGTCGCCTCGGCGGTGGTCTTCCTCGCCTCCCCGGAAGCAGGCTTCATCACGGGCGAGATCCTGCAGTGCAACGGCGGCGAGCTGCTCGGCCGCTGAGCCCCCCCGGCGGGGGCGTCCGTGGCGCGGGGGGTGGGCCCGGCGTACTGACCGCGCCACAGCCTCGACCCTCCGGCCCCCGCGCCCGGGGTGCGGCACCCCGGCAGGACACGGACGGCCTCGGCGCGGCGGCCGTGGTGGTCCCGGCGACGGCGGCCGCCGCCACTTCCGGGATCGCCGCCGCCGGGACGCCGGGCCGCGGGACACGCTCGCCGTCCTCATGCACGGGCGGTGCGCACGCCGCACGGCCGCCTTCGCGGCTGACCGGGCGGGCCACCCGGTGGCCCGAGGCCGCTGAGGTCGCCGCACGGCGGGTTCGGGGTGGCTGCGAGGGCTGAGGACCCGGCGGCGCCCCGGTCCGGGAGGAGCCCGTACCCGACCCGGCGCCGGGCCCGGGCCGCCCGCGGTGAGCGGCGGCGGGCCCGGCGTCAGCCGAACTCCCGGCGTCCGCGGTTCCCGGGGCGCCGGGAACTCCACAGACGGACGGTGTCCGCGTACCAGAACGGTTTGCCTCCCTCCACGACGTCGGGGGGCGGCAGGTGCCCGAGCTTGCGGTACGAGCGCACGGTGTCCACCTGCACCCGGATGTGAGCGGCGATCTCGGCGTACGACCAGAGGGTCCGGTCCGTCATCTCCCACGCTCCTCCCGTGCGCCGGCCTCGGTGGGCGGCCGGCCTCGCGGGGACAACGACCCGTGATCGAGGGCGGAAGGGGCTGTTGATCGTCTGTGACGTGAAGCCCGCGTAACGGTGACAAACGTGGCGGGGGTATGACCGGTCTCCCCGATTGTCGGAGAAGTCGCCGGGCCCGTGGGTGGACGCCCTGCCCTGCCCCCGGGCCCCAAGCGCGCCGTCGGACGGACGTCGGCTTCCACCGCTTCCCCGTCCGCGGCGGCCCCGATGTGGTGGGGACGGCGCCGTCCCTGCGGGCGTAGGGTCGTTGGGGTGACGTCGACGAATCCCCTTCTCAGCCCGAGCACTCTTCCCTACGAGCTGCCGCCGTTCGCGGCCGTCCGCGAGGAGCACTACCTTCCCGCCTTCGAGCAGGGGATGGCCGAGCACCTCTCCGAGACCGAGGCCGTCGCCGCGAACCCCGAACCGCCCGACTTCGCGAACACGATCGTCGCTCTGGAGCGGTCCGGGCAACTCCTGGACCGTGTCTCGAAGATCTTCTTCAACCGCGCGAGCGCCGACACCGGTCCCGGCATCCAGGAGATCGAGGCCAGGATCAGCCCCGCGCTGGCCGCCCACGCCGACGCCATCCACCTGAACCCCGACCTCTACGCCCGGGTCAAGGCGCTGTACGAGAACCGCGCGGAACTCGGCCTGGACGCGGAGGCACTGCGGCTGCTGGAGCGCTACCACACCCGCTTCGTCCGCGCGGGCGCCGGGCTCAGCGCGGAGGGCCGCGAGCGGCTGACGGCCCTCAACGCCCGCATCGCGCAGGCCTCCACGGCCTTCGAGCAGAACCTGTTCGCCGACACGAAGGCCGCCGCCCTCGTGCTCGACAGCGCCGACGAGCTGTCCGGGCTCTCCGCCGACGCCGTCGCCGCCGCGGCCGCCAACGCCACCGCTCTCGGTCACGACGGCAAGTACGTCCTCAGCCTGAAGAACTTCTCCAACCAGTCCGAACTGGCCTCGCTCGACGACCGCGCCCTGCGCAGGCGCCTGCTGGAGGCCTCACTGGGCCGCGGCCTGACCTCCAACCGCGAACTCACCGCCACGCTCGCCCGGCTGCGCGCCGAGCGCGCCGCACTGCTCGGCTACGAGAACCACGCCGCGTACGTCGTCGCCGACCAGACCGCGGGCACCCCCGAGGCGGTGACCTCCCTGCTGGGCCGGCTCGTGCCGCCCGCGGTCGCCAACGCCGAGCGCGAGGCCGCGGCCCTGGCCGCCGCCTCCGGGCTGGCGGACTTCTCCGCCTGGGACTGGACGTACTGGTCGGAGAAGGTCCGCAAGGCGGAGTACGACATCGACACCGCCGCCATGCGGCCCTACTTCGAGCTCGACCGGGTCCTGCGGGACGGCGTCTTCCACGCCGCCGGCCAGGTCTACGGACTGCGCTTCACCGAGCGCACCGACCTCGTCGGCTACCACCCCGACGTCCGGGTCTTCGAGGTCTTCAACGCGGACGGCTCGCCCCTCGGCCTCTACCTCGGCGACTACTTCGCACGGGCGTCCAAGCGCGGTGGCGCCTGGATGAACAGCCTGGTCGACCAGTCCGCGCTCTTCGGCCGCAAGCCGGTCGTCGTCAACAACCTCAACATCGCCAAGCCCCCCGCGGGTGAGCCCGCGCTGCTCACCTACGACGAGGTCCACACCCTCTTCCACGAGTTCGGCCACGCCCTGCACGGCCTGTTCTCCGACGTCCGCCACCCCTTCTTCTCAGGTACCGCCGTCCCGAGCGACTTCGTCGAGTACCCCTCGCAGGTCAACGAGATGTGGGCGACCTGGCCGCAGGTACTGGCGCACTACGCCCGCCACCACGAGACCGGCGAGCCCATGCCCGCCGACCTGGTGGCCAAGATGGAGGCCGCGGAGCGCTTCGGGCAGGGCTTCCGCACGGTGGAGTACCTCGCGGCCGCCGTCCTCGACTGGGCCTGGCACACCATCCCGGCCGGCCATGACCCCGGGGACGCCGAGGAGTTCGAGGCCGCCGCCCTGAAGGAGGCCGGCCTCGCGCTGCCCGCGATCCCGCCGCGCTACCGCAGCACCTACTTCGCGCACATCTTCGCCCACGGCTACAGCGCCGGGTACTACTCGTACATCTGGAGCGAGGTGCTCGACGCCGACACGGTGGAGTGGTTCAAGGAGAGCGGCGGCATGCGGCGGGAGAACGGCGACACCTTCCGCCGTGAACTGCTCTCCCGCGGCGGCAGTGTCGACCCGATGGCCGCCTTCGCGGCCTTCCGGGGCCGGGCGCCGCGGATCGAGCCGCTGCTGGCGCGCCGCGGTCTGACCGGCTGACCTTCCGGCGACCTCCCGGCAGGGGCGTGCGTACCGCGTGCGGACGGCCCTGCCGGGAGGTCGCGACCGCCGAGCGGGGCGGCCGAACGGACGGTCAGCCCGCCCCGATCGAACCCTTGGCGTCACTTATCAGGAATGATCTATACCGGATCGATCACGGCCACATTACAGACAGCTCTTGTCTCTGCGCGCATGGTGAAGCTCTGCGACGGTGTTTGCACATCCGAGCCTCAGGGGGTTCACATGTCTCAGCAGTCACACGCCTCGCCACCGGGCCAGTACGCACCACTTCAGGAGCAGGACCGGAGCCGGCCGCCGAAGAAGTCGGGCGCGGGGAAGCTACTCGTCTTCGGGGCCGTCGCCATCGTCGTCATCGGCGCCGGCGTTGCCTTCGCCCTCAACAGGGGGGAGGGCGAGGGTGGTTCGGGGGGTGATACCTCGGCCGCCACCGAGTCCCCGGCGGGAGGCGTCGGCCAGAAGGGGGACCTGGCGGACGCGAAGATCACCTCGTGCGGCCTCAACGACTTCAGCAAGTGGCCCAATGCCGAGGTGACCATCACCAACCACAGCTCCCAGACCTCCGACTACCAGGTGCGCATCGAGTTCCTGGACACCGGCGGCCAGCGTCTCGCCCAGACGGTCGCCAACGCGACCGGCCTGGCCGCGGGAGATGCGGTCGAGACGAGTGCCCAGGGGTCCGAGGCGCTCTCCGGCAAGATCACCTGCAAGGTCACCGAGGTGTGGCGCAAGGCCGGTTGATACCCGGTCGGCCCTGTCGGGCCGCCGGCACGAGCCCGCACGGCGCTTGCGTGGTCTTTGGGCGGCTGGGCGTCGGACCGAGTCGCGGAGACCCGGGTACCGCATCGCGGGGTCCGTCCGGTGGGACGACGTACGAGCGACGAGTCCGCGCGAGCCGCACGGAAACGGCCGCCCGCAACGGCCATCCCGGATGCCGGAGCACCGGTGACGCATCGCCTGCCGGCCCCGCGGGGGGCCGGCGGGTCAGGACGCACCGGCCCGCCGGGACCGCGGGCGCCCGCGGGCCGGAGCCGGATTCCGCACGGCTTCCGCCCGCGAGGCCGCGGCGGCGCCGACGCGCCGACGTCCCGCCCGGGCCGGCGGCCGCCTCAGGCCGTGCCGACGCGGGGCGGCGTGGCGGTTCCGTGGACGCGCTTGGCGTGCGCGGCGTACTTGCGGCGTCCGATCACGGGGACGAGCAGCCGAACGGGCAGGGGAGCGGCCGCGAGGACGCCCTTGATGACCTCCGGGTCGCCTTCGTACATCGCCAGCCCGAACACGAGGGGCAGGAGGTTCTTCGGGAGGCCCTCCATGCCGTGCTCGCCGAGCTGATGCCATTCCTTCGCGGTGATGTGCTTCTCGGCCAGCGGCAGGACTTCCTTCTCCTCCAGCGCCATGTGCTCCTCGAGGACGGCCAGGAGTTCGTCGAACGCCTCGGCGAGCGCCTCACCGCCCCGCCCTGTGAAGCGCCAGCCACCGAGCAGCCCGGTCGCCGCCACATAGAGCGCATCGATGGTGTGGTGCTGCGCCTCCATCGCCGGCACGATGGCAGCCGCCGCCGCGCCCCCGCGCTCCACCAGCTTGGGCCACAGCAGCAGGTCCTCGCCCTCGTGGTGCCCGTGCAGGACGTCGCACATCAGGGCGGCATGGGAACCCACGACCTCGGCGCGCCGCGTGTCGCCCGGCTCGACCGACCGGATGAGGCCGGGAAGCAGCCGGAACTCCCGGCGCAGCCCCGCGTGGGCCATGTACATGTCGCGCGTGTCGGCCATGGGTTCGTTGACGAGTGGAGCCATGTTCTCTTCCCTTGTATCGCGGCAGCACATCCCGGGGGATGCGGCCGGTGTCTGTCGACCGGGCGGGACGGCACGTACGTCCGGCCAGTCCGGTCGGCTGCGCCTCAGTCGCCGTCGGGGTGTCGCCGAACCGTGTTCACCGGCGGGTCAGGTCGCGCGGACCAGGACGCCTGCCGTGCGGGGAAGGGAGACGGGGCGCAGCCGTCACAAGAGCATGCCCAAAGGGAGCCACCCGGGGCATCGGCCGGATGACCCTGCCCGGCGATCCAAGTAGTGGTAACGGAACGGTCTCCGTGGCCGTGGCCGTGGCGGGCGCGGGCGCGGGGCCCCACGCCCCACCGGGAACGGGCCGGGCACGGGCGGCGGATTCAGGCCGGACGGCACCACCGCGAAGCGGTCATGACCGGTCCAGGACGGCCAGGGCGTCGCGCAGCGCGGCGCGGGTGGTGATCCCGAGCTTGGGAAAGACCCGGTAGAGGTGGCCGCTCACGGTGCGGTGCGAGAGGTGCAGCCGCTCGGCGATCTGCTTGTCGGTGAGTCCGGAGGCAGCGAGCCGGGCGACCTCGGACTCCTGCGGTGTGAGCCCGGCAGGATCCACATCGCGCCGGGCCGCCCACCCGGCTGCCTTGAGGTGGCGTCCGGCCCGGTCGGCCCATGGACGCGCGCCCAGCTCCTCGAAAATGTTCAGGGCCGTCACCAGTGCGTTCCTGGCGGCTTCGGTCATCCTCGCTTGCCGCGACCGTTCGCCGTGGGCGAGGGTCACCCGCGCCCGCTCGAAGGGCCAGTCGTCGGTTCCGGGAAGCGACAGTGTCCGCTCGAACAGCACCAGCGCCTCGTCGGTGTCCGTGGCCGCCAGCGCCGTGGCGCCGCCGACGAGCAGCGCGAGGCGTGGCGAGACCTTCGCGATCCCGGATTCCTGAACGGCCCGCACATGGGCGGTCGCCGCCGTCCGGCGACCAGTGCGCAGGGCGGCCTCCACCAGGTCCATCACCACCCAGACCGCGTGCGGGACGTAGCGCGCCAGGGAGCCGGCGGGGCTGATGGCCTCCGCGTGCCGGAACGCGGTCTCGAAGTCCTCTTCCGCCAGTGCCGCCAGCACCCGCAGGTGCGCGGCAGCACTCATCATCTGGCCCGCGCCCCGGGACACCGCCCAGGACGTCATCGCGTCGGCCGTCTCCACGGCGGGGCCGACGTCGCCGCGTGCCGCCGCGACCAGCGCCTTCTCGTACCGGAAGTACCAGGTGAAGAAGGGGTAGTCGACCTCCTCCCGCAGCCGGAGTCCTTCGTCGGCCAGGCGGATCGTCTCGTCCCACCGGCCGGTGTTGAACGCGTCCTGGCACAGGAGCGGAAGGGCCCCGAGCTTCTTGACGGCCAGGCCCGTCCCCCGCTCCTGACGCCGTATCCGGCGGGCGGCGTCGCGCGCCCGGGACAGCCTGTCCACGTAGACCCCCGCGGTGCCGATGCGCACGATCCTCGTCGGATCGCTCTCCTCGGCCAGCCCGGCGAACAATTCGTCCAGGTCGCGCAGCGCGGCGGCGCCGACCCGTGCGGGATCGCCGAGCGCCGCCGCGGACACCGTGATCACCGCGGGCACGTCGGGAAGGCGTTCCACGATCCTGTGGAAGGACCGCCACAGTTCCTGCCTGCCGCCGAAGTGACACAGCAGGATCAGCCCGTAGAGCGCTTCGTCGAGCGCGGGATCGTAGGAACCACGTTCGCAGGAACCACGCCGAGCGATCGCCTGCTCGATGGCGTTGACGATCACCTGGTGGGCCATGTCGATGTCCCCGGTGCCGTTGAGCATGAGGTGGACCGCGGTGGCCGCCGAGTAGAGGGAGGCCCGGTCGTCGGTGCCGGCTTCCCGGGCGTCTTCGAGGAGGTGGGAGGCGTTGACCAGTTCGCCGGTCGCATCGGCACCGATGAAGGCCGCCCGGGCGAGCCGGCGGGCTCGGTCGGGCGCCGCGGGGCTCAGGTGCCCGGCCCGCGTGAGGGCCCGGATCGCGGCGAACGAGTCACCGCGTGTGGCGGCAGCGTGGGCGCTGCGTTCGAGAAGGGCGGCGACCTCCTCGTCGGGTTCCACCGCGGCTTCGCCCAGATGCCAGGCCCGCCGGTCGAGTTGGTCGCGCAGCACGTCGGCGATGGTGCGGTGCGCCGCACGGCGCTCCGCGGCGGTGGAGGCGGCGACCACCGCGGAGCGGATCAACGGGTGCCGGAAATCCAGGCGGGGGCCAGTGTCGTCGAACCGGACCAGGCCGTCCTGTTCGGCGGGGCCCAGGTCGACCAGTGTGGCGCGGACGGAAGCGTGCTGCCCGGCTCGTTGAAGGACGGCCGGATCGCCGGTCCCGTCCAGTGCGGCGATCAGGAGCAGACGGCGGGTTGCGGGGGACAGGGCGGCCAGTCGGGCGACGAAGAGGGCTTCCAGGCGCTGCCCCAGGGGAAGCACCTCGGGGAGGCGCTCCAGCGCGGACCGCTGGGGTCCGGTCAGGGCGGTGGGCAGTTCCAGCAGCGCGAGCGGGTTGCCGTGGGCGGCGGTGACGACCCTGTCGAGCACGCTCCAGACCATGTCGGGGTGCCGGCCCCCGACGAGCCGTCGTGCCGTCTGCGGGTCAAGCGGCGAGACCTCGTGCTCGGGCAGCCCCGTGCCGTCGAAGCAGCTTTCGCTGCCCCGACGAGCCGCGGCCAGGAGGACGACGCCGGTACCGGTGAGGCGGCGGGCCACCAGTCCGAGGACCACGGCACTGGCCCGGTCGATCCAGGGAAGGTCGTCCACGACCAGCAGCAACGGCTGCTCCGCGGCCGCGTGCTGCAGCAACGCCAATGCGGCATTGGCGACGACGAGCGTCCGCGGCGGCGGACCCGTACCCAACCCCAGCGCCACCCGCAGTGCCTCGCGGTACACGCCGTCGAGCGCCTCGATCTCCCCATGGAGGGGGAGAAGCAGCTGGTTCAGCGCGGAGTACGTCGCACCCGTCCCGAATTCCGCACCAGCCCCCCGCAGGACGCGGACACCGGCCGCCGAAGCGCGCCGGGCAGCCGCGTCCAGCAGGGCGGTCTTGCCCACCCCGGGCTCGCCCGACAGCAGCAGCGCCCCGGGTACGTCCGCCCTACGGCGGAGGAGGCCGTCGATCAGCTCCAGGTCCCTGTGACGCCCGACCAACCTCCCCGGTTCGCAGTCCTGCGAACGGTGATCGTGGTCCACGAACGTCTCCCCATCACTTCGGATCCTCCAGGTGCGCAGCGCCTGCCCATCCCGGTGGTGCGGTCGTCCCGCGGCCGCCCCGGGCCCGGGCGGACGCTCGGCGGGAACGGTGTTCCTGGACGGGATGGACGGGATGGACGGGCCGAACCGCGTTCGGACCGCGGTCCGCACCGACCGGTAGGCGTCCACAGGTCCCGGAAGGCCCACTGCCGCCTGTCTCGCGCCGACGCGGACGAATGCCGGAAAGGGAAAACGGCGCCGCCCCCGATGCTACTGCCTGCGACGGAGTGCAAAACGGCTCCGTCGCGCTCGTTGGTCGCAGAGCACTTTCGGTGAAAGGCGTCATGACGAGAGAGCGACGAGAAACTCGCGGAGCTCATCGCAGGACTTGCCGCGGTTGTCCTCGGGCAGGGCGTGCAGGGGCAGACTGGGCTGTTCCAGCACCCCGCGCAGCAAGGGGATCGGCACGCTCGTCCTGTGCGGGTTCCTCACCGACCGCTGTGCGGAGTCGACGGTGCGCACCGGCTACGAGAACGGCTTCCGGGTCATCACCGTGCGGGACCGCGTCGCCGCCACGTCCCAGGAGGAACACGACAACTCGATCGCGTACGGCTATCCGATGCTCTCCCTTCCGCTGACCTCGGCCGGGGTGATCGCCGTGCTGTGACGGTCGTCCACGCCACGGCGGGACCCCCGCGCGCCGCCCGTCACCGGCACACTCACTGCAGGGCCTTCTCGCCGGCCGGACCGGCCGCGAACCACGTGCCCTGCACGCCCTGACCGTTCAGGTCTCCCGGCTTGGAGTCGCCCGCGAAGCGGTACAACGGCATACCGCCCACCGTGATCTGGACTGTGCCGTCCTGCCGCCGGATCGCGCCGACCTGCTTCTGGTCCACACCCGCGAGGTAGACGTTGCCGCCTTCCTTGATGGTCACCGGCGGCCACTGCCGGGCGCACTGGCCGTTGCAGGCGGACTGGCCCGAACCGGGGGTGTCGTTGTCGAAACGGTACAGCGCCGCCTGGTTGATGTTGATCAGGTGGGGTGAGGTGAGCGGCGCCGAGGTCACCGCGGAGAGCTGGACCCACTGCGGCGGTTGCTCCTGGACCGCGGCCCCGATCACGGTGCCGCCGGTGCCCGTCCTGCCCGCCTGGGCGGCCGTGCTGTCCACGACCTGCAACGTGGCGTTGCTCGAAGGCTGGTCCGGGGCCTGCGCGGGCCCGGAGGTCGCGGGGGCGGGCGCGGCGGTGGTCGGGGCGGGCACGCTGTTCGACGGGGCGCTGCGGGGGCTGTCGCTCACCGAGACGGTCTTGCCGCAGGCCGTGAGCCCGACGACACCGCACAGGACGAGGGCGGGGACGAGGGCGGTACGGCCGTGCCGCCGCACGGAGGAGGCCGTCCGCTGCGAGATGGGGAGGAGAGTCACACCCTCCACACGACAGCCGGCCTGGAATCGTTCACGCGGATCGGGAAGTGAGCTCGATCACGCCGGCGGACGCGGCGGATCTGCCCCGGACTGAACGAACGGCGGACCACCCACGTGTGCGTCATGGGAAACCGTTCGCAACGATCGTCAACATGTGGGGAGTCAGGTGTCCGGAGACATTTTCATTCCCGGAGACGAGCTGGACGCGGCACGCAAGGCCCTCGGGTTCGTGGAGGACAACATCGACATCGGGCATCACACGTTCGACTTCGAGAAGGCCTTCGGCCCCGAGCTGTCCGGACACGGCGCCGCCCAGAACTTCGAGAACAAGTGGAACGACGGCAAGAAGCAACTACGCAAACAGGTCGCGGACCTGAAGAAGGCCATGGACAGCATCATGGACAGTTTCACCAAGACGGACAACGACGCCGTGTCCAACCTCGACAGCGGATCGGGGGGCGGCCAGTGAGCACCGCGCAGCGTTTCCTGCTCGACGTGCCCGACCTGTGGGGCGAGGTCGACATGAGCGGCGGCGCCATGGCGGCCGCCCGCGCCGAGGCCCTCTCCCGCATGGACGATCCGGTGGCCCGGGCGCATGTGAACGACATGTTCCGTCAGGGGCGCGACCTGCTCAGATCCGCACGCAATCACGGGGCGCTGCTGTCGGCGGGCACCGTCACGCAGTACGACGAGGGCCTGTTCATGGCCTACGCGATGGTCTTCGCCGTGTCGACGCCCGACGGTGTGGAGCTGACCCTGCCGCTGATCTCGGCGCAGATGGGGGTGGCGTCGGCGGGCGGGAAGGCGCCGAAGGACAGGGCGGTCACCTCGGTGCGGATCCCCGAGGTGGGCACCGTCGCCCGGGTCACCGGCACCGAGGTGACCCGGGTGACCGCGGACATCGACGTGGAACTGCTCACGATGCACACGATCATGCCGGTGCCGCAGCGGCCCCGCGACTACCTCGTGGTCACCTGCGCCAGCCCCAACCTGCCGCTGAAGGAGGTCGTGTACGACCTGTTCGACGCGATCACGAGCACCTTCCGCTTCGTCTCGCAGGACGGGAAGGTGATGAGTGTGTGAGGTGACGGGGGAACGCACACCGCAAGGGCGGTCCGGCTGCCGGAGCCGGACCGCCCTTCGCGTGTACGCCGCGTGCGGGGATGCTCTCAGAGGTCCGCCACGTCCGACAGCGGCACCTGGACGGAGGTGAGGGTGCCGTCCCCGAGGTGCAGCAGGCCGCGGCCGGGCTGCGGGGCGCCGCCGACCAGACCGCGGGTCAGCTTCACGCCGATGACGTCGCCGTCGGCCAGGGACTGCGGCGAGAGCAGCATGCCGGTACGGTTCCGCTTCACCTGGCCCATCCAGCCGGCCAGGCTCAGCGACAGCGACTCTGCGTTGCCGCCGACCACCAGACCCCAGCCGTTGCCGGCGCCACCGCGGGCCAGCAGGGCGAGGTCCGCGTCGATCTCGGCGCCCATGAACAGCTCGGCGTCGTCGATCACGATGACCGCGTTGTCCTCGGGGACGCTGCCCAGCACCTGGCGGAAGTCCGCCACCGACACGTCGGCGTCGGTGATGACCGCGGCGACCCCCGGCCGTCCCTCGAACGACCGCAGAGGCGACCTGCGCGGCGCCAGGACGATCAGGCCCGCCCCCGCGTCGAGCACCGAACGGGCGGCGGTCAGCAGCGCCGTGCTGCGCCCTGTGCGGGGCGGCCCCGCGATGACGAAGGTGGGCACTTCGGACAGGTCGGGGGCAAGACCTCCCAGGGTGTCGCCGCCGACCGCCACCAGCGGGCGCATGGGCCCCGTCTGCGGGCGCAGGGCGACTGCCTGCTCGTAACCGACCCTTTCGGGCAGGACGTCCAGGCGTGCGGCGCGGCGGTCCGCCGGCACCGCGGCCTCGCGCCGGGTGATCTCCTCGCCGAGCGCCGTCAGCGCCGTGGCCTGCGCGGTGCCGGAAAGGTCGGGATCGAGCACCGCGAGCTGGACCTCGCTGAGGTCCTGGGTGCGCAGGGCGCGGCCGGGGGCCGGGTCGCCGGGGGCGGACCTGGTGGGGACGCCCACCGAGGAGTAGTCGGCCTTGTCGTTCAGCCGCAGGACGAGTTTGTCCTCGGTGGTGCCCGCGAAGCGGCTGTTGCCGAGGACGCGGTCTCCCGCGAGGACCACGTGGATGCCGACGCCCGCGCCGTCGCGCAGCAGTCTGATCATGCGTTCCAGGTAGCTGCCGTTGTCGAAGGCGGCGTACTCGCGGTCGAAGACCTCGAACCGGTCGACCATGAGCACGATGTGCGCGAGCCGCTCTCCCGGCTCGGTCATGCGGCGCAGTTCGGCGAGGTCGGCGGTGCCGCGGGTGCCCAGCACACCCTGACGGAAGGTGAGTTCCGCGGAGAGCCGGTCCAGGAGGCGGCCGAGGCGTTCGGTCTGGTTGCGGTCGACGACGGCCCCGCAGTGGGGCAGCGCCGTCAGCGCGTTCAGCGCCCCGTTGCCGCAGTCGATGCCGTAGAGGTGGACGTCGTCGGCGCCGTGGGCCTGGGCGAGCGCGGCGGCCAGGGTGCGCAGTGCCTGCGACCTGCCGCTGCGGGGCGAGCCGATGATGTGCAGGTGGCCGGCCCGGTCGAGGTCGAAGGTGAGGGCCGAGCGGCTCTGCTGGGCGGGCAGGTCGACCAGGCCGTACGCGACGGCGGGCAGGGCCGCCTCACGTTCGGCGGACGGCTTGGGCGCCGCCGCGGGCTCCCACTCCAGCACGTCGGGGAGAGCGGGCAGCCAGGGGCTCGGCTGCCGGGAGACGCCGGCGACGCGAGCCGCCTGGGCCACGGCGGCGGTGAGCACCGCCAGGTCGGTGACGACCTCCGTCTCACCGGCTCCCGACCGGGTGGCGCCGCCGCCGCGGGCGAGGGGTCCGCCGAGCTCCCGCCAGGACACCGTACGTGCCCGCACCGGGACTTCGGTGTCGGCGGCCACGCTGGCGCCGGGACGTCGCCCGCCGACCCGGCCGGACTGGAACGGCAGGAGCGCCGAGGGCCCGAGCCGCGCGTAGGCGCGGCCCGGCGTACCGGGTGAGATGTCCCCGGAGTCCGGGGCGTCGATGATGTCCCGGCTCTCGGAGGTGTCGGTGGTGCGCAGTGCGATCCGAAGGTTGGTGTTGGCGCGGATGTCGGGGGTGACGGCGCCACTCGGCCGCTGCGTCGCGAGGACCAGGTGGATGCCCAGCGATCTGCCGCGCTGGGCGATGTTGACCAGGCCGGAGATGAAGTCGGGCAGTTCGCGCACCATGGACGCGAACTCGTCGATGACCAGCAGCAGCCGGGGCAGCGCCGGGAGGGTGTCGCCGCCTCGGGATCGCTTGTCGAGGTAGTCCTCGATGTCCTTGGCGCCCGCCTGTGCCAGCAGCGTCTCGCGGCGCCGCAGCTCGGCTCCGAGGGAGACCAGGGCGCGCTCGACGAGACGGGTGTCGAGGTCGGTCACCAGGCCGACGGTGTGCGGGAGTTCGGCGCACTCGGCGAACGCGCTGCCGCCCTTGTAGTCCACCAGGACGAACGTCATCTCGTCCGGACGGTTGACCACGGCGAGGGTCGCGACGAGCGTCTGGAGCAGCTCGGACTTGCCGGATCCGGTGGTGCCCGCGATCAGCGCGTGCGGCCCGTCGCGCACCAGGTCCACCGCGAAGTCACCGTCGTAGCCGGTGCCGAGGACGGCCCGGGTGGAACGACCCGACAGGGACCAGCCGGCGACGACGGCCTCCGCCGTCGGAGGCTCAAGACCGAGCAGGTCCAGCAGCCGCACCGCGCCGGGCAGCGCGCTCTCGTCGCTGTCTCCCACCCCGCGCAGCGGAGCGAGGGAGCGGCCCAGACGCTCGTACCACGTGGGCTCAGGGGAGTCGGTCCGCACCTGCTCGAGCGCGGCGCCGCCTCCGGTGCGGACCCTGGAGAACGTCGTGGAGCCGGACTCGGTGACGACGACCGCGCCGCACTCCTCGGGCAGCAGCCGCTCCTCGCGGTCCATGCAGAGCGTGTACACGCCGACGGAGGGGCCGTCGCGCAGCAGGGAGACGACCCCGGGCAGGGAGCGTGCACGGCGGGCCTGGTCGAGGACGACCAGGACGTCGGGATAGCCGTTGACGCCGCCGCGCACCAGGTCCGTGCCCGCCTGCACCCGGGCGGAGACCATCTGGCCGAGCTCGCCGATGCGGCGGGCGAGTGAGTCGGTGGTGGAGCCGACGAGCGCGTACGCGTCCTCGCTCGTCGGCTGGGTGTGGGGCAGCCAGCGTGTCCAGGACCAGTCGCGTTCGCCCTCGGGCCCGGCGAGGACGACGATCCTGAGGTCCGCGGGGCTGTGCAGGGACGCCGCCTGCGCGGTCAGCCAGCTGGCGACCCGGCCCGCGCCGCTGCCGGCGACACCGGTCACTCCGGCCCGCCGCAGCGGCACCGACACCGGTACCTGGTTCAGCGTGGGCACGATGGTGCGGCGGTGTTCGTCCTGTGTGGGGTCCTGCACGGACAGGGAGGAGGGCAGGTCGGCGGTGCCGACACGCAGCGCGAGGAAGTCCGGGTCCTGCCAGCGCCGCTCCCACAGCCGCTCGGAGGGCTGGGCGGCCATCTGCACGAGCGTCGCCGGATCAGGCAGGGCGAGCCGCAGGTTGAGCTGCTCCTCGACGACCGCGGCGTCGATGTCGGCGCGTACCCGGGCGAGCCTCTTGTCGTACTCCTCCTTCTGCTCGTGGTACTTGAGCATGGCCTGCTTGCGGCTGCCGAACTGGGTGATCAGCGCGGCGATGGGGGAGAGCAGGGCGATGAAGATGAACACCCAGCGATGGGTGACCAGGATGGTGACCACCGCGCTGCCCGCCGGAAGCAGCAGAATGGGCAGCAGGGGGATCGGACGCTTGTCCGGCTTCACGGGCGGGGTGGGCAGCCGGAAGTCGCCCTTGACCTGTGCGGGCAGGAACCGTGGCGGGCGGTTGAACTCGAGCCCGAGCCCGTCGGCCGCCGGGGTCAGCGGCGCTCGTGCGGACACCCGCGAGGTGAGCTCCAGCAGGATGTCGCCGACGGCGAGTTGGCTGCCCTCGCGCCACGGGACGGGCTCGGCGACGGGCTTGCCGTCCAGGAGGGCGCTTTCGGTGACGAGCAGTTCCGCCGTGCCGTCCAGGCGCACCCGGACCCGGGCGGCGACCGGCGGCGTGTCCCCGGCCAGCCTGATGCGGCAGGTGTCGTCACTGCCGACGTCGTAGTCGCCCGGTACCAGCCGGAACACGGTGCCCGCGC
The DNA here is from genome assembly GCA_033793685.1 of Streptomyces sp. ME19-03-3. GTDB lineage: Bacteria > Actinomycetota > Actinomycetes > Streptomycetales > Streptomycetaceae > Actinacidiphila. The sequence goes on from JARAXD010000011.1 coordinate 227,840, forward strand.
CGGGACCCGACACCACCTTCAGCTCGGTTCTGCCCTCGGGTTCGGGCACGTGCGGCAGCGGTGTGCCGAGTCCGAGGGTCATGCCGTCGCGCACCCCGGCGGACTGGATGGTGGCCTCGGAATCGACGGGGTCCGGGCCTATGTAAAGGGTCGGTGCCCCCGCGTCGCCGTCGCCTGCGTGGCCGACGGCACGCGCCACTTCAGCCGCGAACCGGTTCGCCTGCACAGCGGGTTCGGTGTCGACGACGACGGTGGTGGGCGCCTGATCGACCAGCGGATCAAGGACGCTGACGTTCAATCGCACGGCTTTGGGTGTCCTTCTTGGTGTGTGGTGTGCGGTGAGGTGCTGAGGGAGAGGGGCGCGCGGTTCCTGACGGTGGCCTGTAATGGGGCCTGTCACTCGGTGGTGGTCTCCGGGCGCTGGGGTGCCGGGCCGTCACCGGCGCCGGTGGAGGTGGTGGGCGACGGGGGGAGTGGGGTGTTGGCCGGGTCGTTGGGTGTGTGGGTGCTGGTGGAGGTGGTGGGCGACGGGGGGAGTGGGGTGTTGGCCGGGTCGTTGGGTGTGTGGGTGCCGGTGGAGGTGGTGGGCGACGGGGGGAGTGGGGTGTTGGCCGGGTCGTTGGGTGTGTGGGTGCTGGTGGGGGTTGTCGGCGACGGGGGGAGTGGGGTGTTGGCCGGGTCGTTGGGTGTGTGGGAGCTGGTGGTTGGGGCGGCCGACGGGCTCGAGTGCGCGCCTCCCGCCGACGCGCCGCCCCCGGAGCCCTTGATCGGGATCTTGTCCGCCAGACCGCCCAGTGCGCTGTTGGCATGCGCCTTGCCCACCGGGCCCACCGCGAGCTTCCCCGCCGAGTTGGTGGCCTCCACGGCGAACGTGCCCTGGACGTCGCCGCCCTGGGCCGCCGTCGCGCCCACCTTGCCCCCGATGACCGCACTCTCCTCGATGAGGCCGCCGAACTGGTCGCCGGCCCGCTTGCCCACGGTGTCCCCGACCTGGGGCTCATGGGTGGAACCGAAGGCGTTGGGCGCACTCCCCCTCGCCTTGCCGATCGCGCCGACCGCTCCCTTGAACCCGGTGCCCGCCACCGCACCGGCGGCGGCCCCGGCGAAGAGGGTCCCGGCGTTGAACTTCTCGTTCTTGTTGGTCGCCACGTTCACGCCCTGTCCGAAGGCGTCCAGGGCCACGCCCTTGGCGAACTTCTTTCCCGCTTCGGCCCCCAACTGCCCCGCCGTGGTGTTCAGCGCGCCACCGATCACCTTGGTGTCCTTGATGGACTGACCGACGTTCTGGATCGTGCCCGTGACCTTGTTCACGCCCGTGCCGAGGGCTCCGGCGGCCTTCCCGGCCCCCGATGCGAGCCCGCCCAGCACCGGCACGGACTTCACGGCCGCCCCGACGGCCTGGCCCGCCTTGGCGCCGAGCTTCAGCAGGCCCGCACCGGGGAGGATGCCGATGATCCCGACGAGGAGGTCCCCCAGTTTGAGGGTGCCGTTCTTCGCCGCGACCACGGTGTTGAAGAGGAACAACCCTGCTCCCAGCAGCGCTCCCACCACCGGGAAGAAGATCGCGGTGATGGCGATGAGGGCGCCGAGCAGGATCTGCACGAACGGGAAGTCCTTGAAGAAGTCGGCGATCTTCTGGAAGACGTTCCGCTCCGGAATCGCCTCGCCGGCCGCCTTGTCCAGCACGTCGGCGCAGGCGCGCTGGGCCGTCTCGCGCATCGCCTTGGCCTGCTGGGCCAGGTCCTTCGCCGCCGTCAGCTTGTCCTGCGCCTGGTCGATCTGGTCCTGCTGCCTCTTGGCGTCGCTCTTCTGCTGGTCGGTCGCACCGTCCGCGAGGGCGGGCACGGACTGCCTGGCCTGGTCGGAGACCTCGAGCGCCTGGTCCATCGCCTTGTCCAGGAGGTCCTGCGCCTCGACGAGTTTGGGGCCGTAGGTGGTGTAGGCGTCGGCGGCGTCGTGGAAGGAGTCGACGGTCTTCTGGAGCTTGTCGGGCAGGTCGTCGATACGGCTGCGCAGCTTGTCCATCGCGTCGCCGCGGCCGGTCTCGACCTGGCCGCCCTTCTTCAGGAAGTTCAGGGCCACTTCCGCCTGGTCGCCCACGCTGCGGTAGCGGTCCCGGACGCGGTTCATCTCGTCGAGGTCTCCCGGAGTGGGGTCGCTGTCCATCCCGACGATCTCAAAGCCCGACGTGTGCCGACGTGCCACGGTGCTCCCCCCGAAGGGTGTTGTGCCAAAAGCTGTCGCTCCGTACACGGGGCGGGGACCGCCACCGTTCACCCGTGTTTCGGGCCGGGCCGGACAGGCGTCGGCCCCCGGGTGGCAGGTGGCACCGGCAGTCGGTGCCACCTCCGGCCGGGGGCCGACGGGTGGGTCGGTACGGGTCAGGACAGGTTGGCGCCGAGCTGTTCGTCGGTCTGGCTGAAGGCGTCACCGACGGACTTCACGTACTGGCCGATGCCCTGGAGGCCCTGGTTGACCTGGTCGAAGCCCTTGGCGAACTCGTCGAAGAAGGGCTGGAACTTCTGCTGGGCCGCGGGCGTGCTGTAACCGTTGGCGAGCAACTGGCTGATCTTCCCCTTCACCTCGCTGAGCTTGTCCTGGAGCTGCGAGAAATCGTTGAGCAGCGCCTGCGACGTGGAAGCGGTCTCATCCGAGTTGACCTTGAAATCGGGCATGCCCTTACTCCTTGCTGACTGTGTGTCGGGTGGGACGGTCACCGGGCTTCGTACAGCGCCCGGCGCGCCTGCGCCGGGTCCCCCGCGATTTCCCCCGGTGTGTGTGTCCACGTCCAACACGTGCCGGGTGCGGACACCGTTCAACCGGTCGTCGAACTCTTTCCGGGACGGTGTCGTGTGAAGGGTGAGCCACCGCCCGCCGGGTGATCCCGCGCGGTCCCCGGCGGGCGGTGGACGGACCGGGCATCACGACTTTCATAGGTGGGACAGATGAGGGAAGGCACCGAGGTCATACCTCGGAATGGGGCCACGGGCGGGGACACCCGGCACGGTGGCCGCCGGGTGGTACGGGCCGTGGTGCTCGTGCTGCTGGGCCTGTGCGCCCTGCTGGGCACGGGCCCGGCGGCGCGGGCGGCCGGGGCGGGGGACGGCACCGTCAAGGTGTTCGTGGTGAAGGACCCGGCGGCAAGCGGCGGGCAGCTCGCCACGCTCCAGTCGGTGGCGGTCGGCACGCTGGGCGACGCGGCACGGGCGCTGGAGATCTTCACCCTGAACCGCTCGCTCACGCAACCCGACGGCGCCGCCCTCACCGACCCCGGTGAACCGCTGCACCCGGGCTGGATCCTGCGGCTCCCCGAAGACGCCTCAGGGCCCGACGTCCAGTTGGCCACGGACTCCACGGCCCAGCAGCCCGGTTCCCCTCCCGCCCAGGACGGCGGCGGCGCCGTACCGGCCCCGCCGCCGGCGGCGCAGGAGCAGACGGTTCTGCTGACCCTGCCGCTGCCCGCGGTCATCGCCGGTGCGGGCGCGGTGCTGCTGGCGCTCGTGACGGCCGGCATCGTCGCCAGGCGGAGGGTGAAGCGGGGCTTCGCCGCGGTACGGCGCGGGGTGCACAGGCTCGGCGGGCCCGCCCGGCGCCGGCACAGGTTGCAGGCGCGGCGGGCGGTGGGCACCCGGTTCGCTACCGACATCGAGACCGTGCGGCGCGCCTACGGCACGCTCACCGAGTTCGCGCCGACCACGGGCCGGGCGGAGGCCCCGGTGCACGCCCTGCGGGTCGACGCCACCGGTGTGACGGCGTGGCTGCCGTCGGCCAACACCCTTCAGGAGCCGTGGCGGAACGTCGACGGCACGCGGTGGCGCAGGCCGGCGAGCACGACGGGCTGGCTGGAGCGCGGCGGTGCCGACACCGCGGCGCTGTCGATCGCCGCCGTCGAGGCGGCGTGCCTCGTGCGGGTGGGGACGGACGACGACGGCGAGCCGGTCTTCGTGGACATCAGCAGGCTCGACGGCGTCCTGTCGGTGACAGGCGATCAGGCGGTCGCCCGTGACGTGGTGCGCAACCTCCTGGCGGAGGTCGCCCGCAGCAAGCCCCGTACTCCCGTGGCGGTGCTGCGCTCCGCCGACGGTGCGCCGCCGTTGGATGTCCCGGCCGGCCTGCAGCAGGTCACCGGGGTCGAGCCCGGTGGTGCACGACCCCAGGGGGCGGGCCTCACCGTGGTGGGCGCCGCCGCGCGGCGACCGGTGAAGGGGCTCGTCGTCGTGGCGGGACCGCCGGCGGGCCGGGAGGCCGCGGAACTCGCCGCCCTGTGCGGGTCAGGTGGCGCGGGATGGACGGGGCTGGTGTGCGGCGAGGCGAAGGGTGCGCACTGGCGTTGGTATACCGATGCCCACGGCAACGTGGACATCCCGGTGCTGGGGACGAGGTTCACCGTCCCGGCCTGACCGCGGGCCGGCCGGAGAAGCTCGAGCGGGCAGTGGTCGCCCACTGCCCGCTCCGGTCCCACGCCACCCCCGGTGGGACATGCCCCACCGGGGGTGGTCCGCTCAGCCCTTGGCGGCCGGGATGGTCTTGCCGCGGTCGATCGTCGTGATCTTCGCCGAGATGGCGAACCACACGTTGCCGATGTTCTGGCCGTTGATCTGGCCCGGCTGGGCGTCACCGTTGAAGGTGTACGCGGGCCAGCAGTTGTAGGACTCCTGCTTGGTGCCGTTCGGGGTCGTGAAGGGGAACAGGGTCTTCGCGGGCAGTCCGACGGCCTTGGCGTCCGCCTCGCTGACCAGCCCGCTGGGGGTCCACTTCGCCAAGCAGGCGGTGTCGCAGGCCGTCTTCATCGGCCAGGGGGTGTCCTTGGTGAACAGGTACAGCGTCTTGCCGTTCTTGTCCTGGAGGACGGGGCCGAGCTTGGGGTCGTTGAGCACGCCGAGTGCCGGGCGCGCCACGCCCGCCTTCCATCCGTCCGGGGCCGAGGCGTGCCACACGTTGCCGACGTTCTGTCCGTTGGTGTCCCCCGGCTTGGTGTCCTTGGCGTAGTAGTAGAGCGGCTTGCCGGCCAGGGTGAGCTGCTTGGAGCCGTCGGTCCTGGTGACGGTGCCCAGCAAATCCTGGTTGAGGTCGGTGGCGACGGTGGCTCCGTCGGCGGGGACGGGCGGCCAGGACTTCGCGCAGTCGCCCTCGCAGGCGGACTTGCCGGGGGTGGTGTCCTTGTCGAAGACGTAGAGCGTCATGCCCTTGCCGTCGCTCACGATGGGGCCCAGCTTGCCGTCGGTGCGGACGGCGAGCTGGCCGGCGCTGACGTTGACGGTCGGAGTGGCCTGGACGGAGCCCGGGATGACGCTGATCGACGGCGAGGCGACCGAGGGCTTTTGCTGGGCTCCGCTGTCCGAAGCACCGTAACCGCCGCCGCACGCCGACACGGTCACGAGCGTCAGCACCGACGCCCCCAGGGCGAGGGCGTTCCACGTCTTCTTCGTCATCATGGTCCTTCGGGCTCAAGACGTCCGGCTCCCCTGCGGAGCCAACTGCTCTTCACACGTGTGGAGTCGTCCGAACCGTTCACCGATGGCCGCGACACATCCCGGGCAAGTGCCGGCTTCCGGCGCTCCGGGGTGGGGAACGCGAACGTCCCCGCCGCGCGGTGAGCGCGGCGGGGACGTCGGCAGGAGGGCGGCGGTCAGAGCGGGACCGTCACGTACGTCTTCCCCGAGGTGTTCTCCACGACGACGGACTTCACGCTGTCCGCGGGGATCGCGGCGGAACCGTCGAGGTTGGCGCCCTTCCCGGCACTCCCCTCGCTTGCCGGGGCGACCACCCAGCCGCCCGCGATCTGCCGGTCGCCGTCCTGGGAGACCACCACCAGCCGGCAGTGCTCGCCCGCGGGGATGCCGGTGACGGAGGCGTTGAACCGTGCCCACCCGACGGCCGGTGTCATCCGCACCGTCATCCGTGCTCCGGTGCCGGGGTCGGTGCCCGAGGCCACCTGGACGCCCGCGGGCGGTACCGGGGGCGCCGGCGTCGCCGTCGCGGCGGGCGCTCCTCCAGCCTCGGTGCCGGAGGCGGAGCCGTTGCCGGCCACCAGGTACCCGGCGAGGAAGAGGACCGCCGCCGAGGCGGCCGCACCGGCCCCTACCGCCCATGATCGTCGCCTTCGGGCACTCGCCTCCTCGGTCCTGGCCTGCCGCAGGGTGCGCTGCAGCAGCAGGTCCCCGTCCTCGACGGGGCCTTCCAGGAACGCCTCGGGTGGCACACTGTCGAGTGCGGCCTCCATCTCCCGCAACTCCTTCACTTCTTCCCGGCATGCCTCGCATTCCAGGATGTGCTCTTCGACCCCTTGCCGTTCCGCGGGTCCCAGGATGCCGAGGACGTACGCGCCGATCAGCTCGCCGGGCTGATGCTGTGTGCTCACGCCGCCTCCTTCAGCTTGCTGACATCACTGCCGGGCCTGCCCGTGTAGAGCTTGCGCAGTGCCTTGAGGGCGTAGTGCGCCCGTGACTTGACCGTACCTTCCGGTATGCCCAACCGTCCCGCGGTTTCGGGGACCGTGCGCCCGCGGTAGTAGATCTCCACCAGGACCTCGCGGTGGTCCGGTGAGAGCTGGTCGAGCGCCTCCGTCATCGCCATCGACTCCACCACCGCGTCGGCGTGGTCATGCGCGATGGGCGGTGTGGACTCCGACTCGGCGACCTCGGTCGGTCGCGCGGCCTTGGCGCGGTAGCGGTCCGTGACGATGTTGCGGGCCACTGTGAGCAGCCAGCCGCGCACCGAACCACGGGCGTTGGAGACGATCTCCGGGTGCCGCCACGCACGTATGAGCGTCTCCTGGACCACGTCCTCCGCCGCGGGGCGGTCTCCGGTCAACCGAGTCGCGTACGCCAGCAGGGCCTTGCCGTGCTCCGCGTAGAGCGCACGGATCAGCGCCTCATTACTCGCGTTCTGCTGCGCGCGAGACCGCAGTATCGCCATCCACCTACTCCGTCTTCCGATGCTTCGACCTCGACACGTGACCGTGGGCAGCACCGTTCACTCGATGAATGTGAACCACGTCACGTGTTCAGCAGTGCTGGCCCTCGTTGAGGCACGAGACGACTTTCGCCATCTGGCCTGTCGCGAGGACGTCCACGAAACCGGCGTGGTCTGTCACCGGGTTGTGTCGTTGTTCGGAGAAGGCGTCCACCGCTATGGGCGCGTCCTCGGGTACGTCGTACGAGACCACGACGCGTAGTTGGGGCACCGCGAAGGTGCCGGACGGGCAGACCCCGTTGGCCGCCGGGAACACGATGTGCGTGCGGTGGTCCAGGCTGTCGTTGTCGATCCCGTTCCAGCAGCTGGGAAAGTCGAAGGTACGGGTGACCTTGCCGTTCGGACACCTGGGGTACTCCGTCGTGAAGCGGCCGGGGAACCCGGCGCATCCCCATTGCGCGTGCGCCAGCGCCGACACCACGGTGCCCGCGGCCGGGTCGCCGGTCATCATCCGCAGGAAGCGGGGCATCGGCACGACGTGGGTCGCCGGGTTGCCGCGGAACTGTACGGTCACCGCCGAGGGCTGCAGGATCTGCCCGACGTTGCCGTGGTGGGTGTCCGAGATACCGGGGGTGGGCGTGGTGGGCCTGTCCTGGCGGCGCAGCACCGGCCAGAAGTACGTGGACCTGTCGCCGTCGGTGCAGGTGGTGCCGGCTGCCGCGAGGCCGGCGTCGGTGGAGAACGCGGTGGTCGACAGGTTGCCGACGTAGTCGTGGGTGTGGTGGGCGCCGTTATCCAGGCGCGGGGAGGCCACGAGGTTGTCCGCGTTGCGGTGCCCTTCCGCGTTGCGGCCGCAGTCCTCCGTGAAGGTACCGATGGAGGCGCCCGGTCCGGGAGCGGGCGGGGCGTTGCGGGGCACGTCGCGGATATCGACGAAATCCCGGGGGGAAGGGCCGATACCCGGTCCCGCCCGGTGGGCGCCCCAGGTGGCCGCCGACATCACCAGTGACAGAGATGTCACCACCGCCACCACGGCGATGAGGGAGAGAGACATGGTGGCGCGGCCCAGCGGAATTCGTCGTTGCACGGGTTTCAGGGTGCCACAGCGGCCGCCGCGCTCTCGCCCCTGTCCACCCTCTGACCAGGCTGATCGCCCGGTTCGCCGGGCATGGGGCCCACCACTTGGCGGCCTGCCGGTCACGCGCATGCCACATTGTTCACGCCGCGTCGCAGGATCGCGGCAGGAGGGTCTGGGACTTCCGTCAGGCGCCGGTCCCGCCCCTCCGTTCCCAGCGGGCGCGCCGGCCGCCAAAAGGCGGGTCTCCTGGTGTGGTGGTGACGTGGTCGGCGGTGGTCCACGCGTCTGGTCGTGGACTTGCGCCGGGGTTCGCCGCGGCATGGATGTGGTCCATCGGGCGGGAGGCGGCGGGGCCGCGGCTGGCGGACCGCCACGCGAGCCTCAGCTCGCTGGGCGTTTGCGCTGGCAGGCGAGGGTGCCCCCGGCAGGACTCGAACCTGCGGCCAAGCGCTTAGAAGATGCGGGCATGCCCTCGGCAGCGGGCATGGCCGGCTGCTCCCATTGCCGGGCCTGACTGCCGACCGCTATTGGGGAGTGTTCAATAAACGGCGGATCCGATGATCAAGGAGACGCTTGATGAGTGAGACCGTCGTTGAGACCGAGGTCGCGGAGGAGTCGGCTGTCGTTGC
>JARAXD010000012.1:0-65948 GCA_033793685.1 Streptomyces sp. ME19-03-3
CTGCAGCGGATATGACGTAGACACTCACATCCTCGCAGGTCAGCGGCACCTTTCTGCTACCAGGCCGTCAGATGACCTAATTCCGCTGAATACCCAGGGCTAGTGAGGCCGGAGGGTGGGGCCGTCCGTCTCAGTTTCTGTCTCATTCAGCCCCGTTCACGGCCGTTCAGAGCAGTCCCCGAGCTGAGCCCGCCTCGGCAGCCAGCCACCCATGAACGCAGGTGAACGGCGCCGTACATAGCCCAGTCGACCACCAACAGACTTGGAAAGCGTGTTGGATCCCTGCCGGAGGGCGCCCGTAGCCTCGCACGTAGCCAGCCCGGGCTAGGATCGCAGCCGGGCGAAGTCGTAGCGCAGAGGTAGTCGCGCGCGGTCTCCAAAATCGCGAGGACGCCGGTTCGAATCCGGTCGGCTTCGCCTACTTCGGCTGTCCATCCAGGACAGGCAGCGACCGTGCCCGTTGCGTGCCCGATCAGGGGGTGAGCCACGGTCAATCGGAGTCACCTCTGCGCCCCACGCCAGGGTCCTGAATAGTCTCCATAGCTGGTCAGAGGCACTGAGTCTTTCCCGGTAAGCACCCGTCACTCACTGTGATCACGGCGCTTGTGCCGCGGCCTGCATGGTCCCCAAGTTCGGGCAGGCGTAAGGCCCCTGGTAGGAACGATCTTGCGACGGATTGTTCTGACCGAGGGGCCTCACGTGTCGACCAGTGTCACATATACCGCGGTGCTCGATGTGAAGCGGTCCACCGCCGAGCACCTGGCCCGGTTGCTGCGCGACCACCGCGCCGTGATCGGCACCCGCCGGGGTCGGCGTGCGCTGGGCTGCTTCCGGCAGGCGGTGCTCGTCCTGCGCTGGTTCCTCGACGGTACCCGCCTGGCGCAACTCGCCCGGGACAACGGCCTGTCGTCGTCCACCTCCTACCGGTACCTGCACGAAGGGCTGACCGTCCTGGCCGCCGGGGCGCCGGATCTGCACACCGCGCTGGAGCGGGCGAAGGCGGCCGGGCTGACCCATCTGAACCTGGACGGCACCGTGGTCCGCACCGACCGCGTGGCGGCCCCCGGCCCCAACGGCGCGGACTTGTGGTGGTCCGGGAAGCACCGCCATCACGGTGGAAACGTGCAGGTCATCTCCACTCCGGACAGCTGGCCGATCTGGGTCTCGCCGGTCCGCCCGGGCCGCGAGCACGACACCACCTGCGCCCGCCGGCACGGCCTGATCGACGTGCTCAACCGTCTCGCGGCGGAACTGGGAGTGCCGACCCTGGTCGATCTCGGATACGAGAACGCAGGCAATGGCTTCCGCCACCCGGTCAAGAAGCCCGCCGGCGGTGAGCTGACCGAGGCCCAGCAGACCTACAACAAGGTCATCCGCGGCATCCACGGCGTGTGCGAACGAGCCAACTCCCTCCTCAAGACCACCTTCAAGGCCCTGCGGCGGGTCAGCCTCGACCCCAGCCGCATCACCCAGATCGCCGCTGCGGCCCTCGTCCTGCTCCAGCTCGAGTACGACCGAACCATCTAAACGATCACACAGCGTCATGATCCATTACCGGGAAAGACTCACTGTAGCGTTCGTCAGACCCGGTGATTCCCACGCTCAGAGCGCGGGTTCGATTCCCGTCACCCGCTCCACAACAACCCCCAGGTCAACGACCGGGGGGTTGTTTGTTGTCGAGACAATCCGCAGGCCGAACGATCGTCGCCGCACCACCAAGGTGGTGCGGCGACGATCTGCCCCACATTCCGAGACGGCAATTCATGTGGCCCGCGTCCCGTCCATGTCAGGAAGCGCTTGCTTTCACCCGCAGAGTGCGGTCTGAACCAACGGACGCGCAGTCGGCGCACTTGCCTCCGCCAGAGGCCGTGAGAGCGAAGTCGTCCACACTCCCGTTCGCCGGCGCATTTCCTCCTCCTCGCCCGTCTCATACGAGTGCCGTGCGAGGTCGAGCAGCCGCTTCCGAGCACGCTCGGGGAACCGCAGCTGTGGGTCGTTACCGAGCATGGCGTCGACCAGCGCGCTCGAGCCAAGGTCGACGGCTCGCAGGAGCGGTGTCGTGCCGTTCCCGCCACGGTGGCACAGGCCAGCGGGAGGCCGTCAGGACCCGGAGTGTCTGGGTCGGCGCCGGCTTCCAGAAGAGTGCGCAGCGCGTCGGCATCCATGGCGATAACGACGGCCACGAGTCGGTCGTTCAGCGTTTGTTCCGGTACTGGCATCAGCTCGTCGGTCACCCGCAGTCGCAGACAATGGCGTTGTGTCTGCCACTCCAGGGGCCCCCAGTGACCCTCGAATAGGACCGTGTACGGGTCGGGGACGACGATCGCCAGTGCCCTGCACCACAGTCAGCGGCAGTCGTCAAGCACTCTGTCCGCCGCCGAGTCGCTCTCCCCGCCCCTGCAACTGGCAGATCTCCGTGGCAACTTCCTGCTGCCGCTCCCCGCGAAGTGCGGCAGATGAGCACCCCCTTCTCCAAGGACTCCCGGCGCGAACCATCGCGCCTGAGTGTGGCATTGGACAGGTGAACTGCGTGTGGCCGGAGGTCGTAGAGGCGGAACCCCTCCGCCAGGCCGACCTCAGCCAGCGCCCTGCGCGGCCGTACGCGGACCGCCGGAACAAAGCACCCTTCTCGCCGCGTAGAAAAGCCCGTCGGGTTCTTCACACAGTCGTCTTCCTACGGTTTGAAGTCCCAGGGGTTCGTCACTTTGGCGCCAGTGCGTTCCAGATGCTTGATGTTGCGACTGGCCACGGTCCAGCCATTGGCCAGCGCAGTGGCGGCAATAAGGGCATCCGGTGGATCGATGCTCGTGCCAGCGGCCTTCAAAGCCTTGTGGACGGCAAGGTAAGCCGCCGCCTCTCGCTCCCCGACTGGTGCGATGCGGTCCCGATACTCTCGCCGAGCGCTCGCCAGCACCTCGGCGTACCGGGCCTGCCGTACCGGATCCGGGGTGACCGCGACGCCGACCTCAATCTCGGCGACGGTGATGACACTCAGGTAGCGGTTGGGGCGCGCGGTGGAACGCAGCCGGGCCACGACGTGAGGATCCGGCCGGAGCCGTGTGGTGAGCTCCGCGACGACGTTCGTATCGAGCAGGTAATCACCGATCGCCCACCTGATCATCGTCGTAGGAGCGGGCGCCGAATTCCAGCCCCTCGAACGGCTTGGACAGCAAGAACTCCTCGAAGCCATCGGTCGCAAGCCGCACCCAGCGACTCAGCATCTCCGGCAAAGCCTCGATCTCGGTGTCAGCAAGTTCCGCGTCGAAATACCGGGCCTGGTCCTCGGGAAGCGACTCCCGAATGTCACGGATTGTCCGCAGCGGATGGTCCTCCACCCCGGACCCAGACGAGCGCGGAACCCCGCCAGGTGCAGTGGTCATCCCATCTCCCTTCGCCACGTATTGACCGCTCCCCCAAGGTTAGTGCCATCCACCACCTCCCAGCCTCGATCAGCACCCGGAATGGCCCCTGGAAGAGGCCCGCACCACTTCCGCACCAGTCCCAGCGGTACACCGCGGCCCCCCGGGGCCAGAAGCCCGCCCGTCAACGACAGCTCCGAAGGGCCGCCACATTCGCCTGACCAGCAACTACGTCAGCAAAGCGCCCTGTGATTCCCACGCTCAGAGCGCGGGTTCGATTCCCGTCACCCGCTCCAGCAGAGAGCCCCAGACGAGCAGCCCGGGGCTTCTTTGTTGTCCAGACCGGATCAAGCGTCTCGTGCCAGATCCGCACCAGATGCCCTCGCGCGCTCCGCACGCACCCGAGCGTCGAGAGCCGCGGCGACCTCGCGCTGCCGCTCCATCGTCGAGTGCTGGTAGATCAGCGCAGCCCGCTCGGAGGACTGGCCCGCCCGGACCATCGTGTCCTTGAGCGTGGCGCCCGATTGAGTCGCGAGGGTGTGGCCGGTGTGCCGCAGATCGTAAGCCGGTGCCGGACGACGTGATGGCCGCATACGAACGACTGCACCAACACGGCCTCACAAGTCGGCTCGTCACTCGGACTCGTAAGCGTCGAAGGTAAGCGTGTTGTCACACGCTCCACGGCCCCAGGACACTCCACGTGCCTTCAACCGCCCCGAAGACCCACTCGGAGCCCTCAAAGACCTCCTGTCCGCTGCTGGGAGGAAGGTCACCGAAGCGCTCAGCGCACAGGTCGACCTGCACCAGCCCGTCGAACCGGGTGAATTGCGGGGGATCGTAGAGCACCCCGCAGGAGCCCCGGGCTCTGAGATCGCGTTCCGGAGAAAGCACGGAACCGAGGCCCTGGAACAGGACCGTTCGCAGGTCAGAGCGGCACTCACCTCACCTCGCTCCTGAAGTGGTGGTCGGCCAGCAGTCGGCGGGCTGTACCGCAGCAAAGAAGAGAAGAGCAGCCATCGCGACCGGCCCCGACCGCCACCGGCCGGAAGCGGCCGAAAGCGGCCGAAAGCGGCCGGAAGCGGCCGCCTGGCGGACCTCGGTGACCGTGTGCCCATGGTTCCCAGCGAGGGACGCACGTTGAGCATCGACTTGGCTGCCGCCGTACAACCATCCTGCTGCGCAGGTCGTATGTCTCGCAGGTCAAGAGGTTGATCTAATCGCTCGGTCCGGCGTGGAGAAAGCACAGCGGGGCTTCAGTTCCGAAAGCAGCAGCCCCGTGATCGTGAAGAACGCCGGCCACAGGTCAAGAGGTCGCGCGCAGTGCTTCGGGACGAAGAGGCAAGACACATGCCGCACCTCTGAGACGCTGGGCAGATGCTGACTGAAGATGAGGCCAGAGGCGTCGTTCTGGCCGAGCTCGCACGGCACGCGGAAGCGCTCAACATGGGCCTTGCGATCTCCAGAGTAGAACCCGTCTCGTTCGGTTGGGTGTTCTACTGGTGCGCGCGACGGGACATAGGTCGCCCCGCCGGCACGCGGCCGAGCCTCGGCGGGAACGCTCCCTTCTTGGTGGATCGGGAGAACGAGCGCTTCGTTCAGAGGGGGACCGGCATACCCGTCTCCCAGCAGATCGCGGACTATGAGCGACGGCTACGGCGTGAGGCGCACGCCCGGAACACGGCAGCGAAGCCCGCCAGGCAGCAGGGAAGTACAGCAACCGATGCGGCTACTGGTGACCCCGATGGGCCGTGAAGTGACCCGACCGACCGCCGTGCGCTGGACTGCCACTCGCCACAGAGCGGAACAGCAAAGGCCTTGGGCACCGTGGTCCAAGAGATCCGGCGCCGCCGCTCCAGCACCGGACCGCGCCCAGGGTGCGAGAGCTACAGCGCAGGTCACCCACTCTCCGCGACCAGGCAGCGTTCCTGTATCACGGTAGGCTCCGCATGATTGACGTGCTTGCACCAATCACACGAACGAGGACACCGAGGTGGGCTGTGAGGATTTCCGCGCGCGAGCCTGTTCACCGGCGGCTGCCGAGCAGCCGGCTCGCGGGCCTGCTGCTCGTCGGCGGAACCGCCGCCTGTGAGACGAACGGTGACAGCCGGTCCGAATCGACGGCGCCCCACGCGGCGCCCGCGATGGCTGTGGCGAATGCTGCGCGGAAGTCCGCGAACGCCACGTCCCTGCACTATCGCGTCACCGCCACTCTGCCAGAGCGGGGGCAGACGGAGGCGGAGGCTTATATGAATGCACATCCGTCAACGATGACCATGAAAATGACAGTGACCTCGCCGACTGTTCCGGGCGGAAAGAACCAGGTGGAAATCCGGTTCGTCGACGGGGCGATGTTCGCTGGCGGGAGCGCCCTTCTTCCCGAGAAGGTGCACGGCAAGACTGGATCACCGCGGCTCCGGCCGTCTGGGGGCGCGGCAGCCAGGACAACCAGTCGTACGGCATCCTGCCGAACCAACTGCTGCTGAGCCCTCTCGCGCTGCCCCAACTCCTGCTCGGCTCCAGGAATGTGCACACGGTCGGCACCGGCACGGTGAAGGGCACCAGGACCACGCACTACCGGGGAACGGTCACCGCTGACGATCTTTATGCCGCCAGGAAGGCCGCGCCGGACGAGGCAACCCGAAAGCAATAGATCACCCGGCTGGACCAGTTGCTGGCACTGCAACTCTCGGACGGTCTCACCATGGACCAGTGGATCGGCGAGGACGGCGCGACACGGCAGTTCCGTATGAGGGGCAAGGTTTTCGGGGCCGAACCCGGAGTCGACGACGGGCCGCTGGACCTCACGGTGACGTTCCTCGACACCGACCGGCCCGTGACCGTCAAGGCACCCCCCGCCGAGGACACTGCGCCCCTCGGGACCAGCCAGGGAGATTGAGGCGGGCCCACAAGACGTCACGGGATTGCTCCGGGTGCCGGACAGGGGGTACACGGCCGCGCGCATCAGGTCGCCCCTGTCCTGTCGCCGTCCAGGCCCCCGCGTGCGGACGTGCAGCCGAGGGAGGCGATAGCCTCCCCGGCATGCTGGGCGACGCCGACGTGTCGGTGGTCCTGCGGGGCGGGTCCGCACTCGCTCGAAGGCCTGACCTGCGGTCCGTGTAAGTGAAGCCACGCTGTCACCCACCACCCACACAGGGATGGCGCCAGGACGGGCGGCCACGTCCGCGCCCGATTCATCCGATCCGGCAGGAAGCCCCGGGCGAGCGGCCCGGGGCTTCCTGGCGTCGAGTTCTCCGAATCAGCTCGAAAGAGTGCTGCAGGTCGGGCAGGACCCGGCCCGACGCGCAGCAGGCGTATGGCTCCCCCTGACCGCGGTCGGCATCAGGTCCGGGGAAGCCGGGCAGGGGTCAGGCTGCCATGTTGCGGCGGCGGGTGACATAGGTCGTGACGGCGGCGCCGGCACCGACGAGGACCGCGGCGAGGCCGCCGAGGAGGCCCGCGTTGCCTGAACCGGTCGTGGCCAACCGGTCGGTGCCGGGGTCGTTGGCGGCCGGGGAGGTGCTCTGTGTTGGAGACGGTGCGGGCGCGACGGGGGCAGAAGCGGTGGGCGACGGGGTCGTGGTCGCCGTCGGGGTCGGGCTGCTGCCGGTGGCCGGCCGCGGGTCGTAGTGTCCCGCACCCGCCACTTCCACGATAGGCGACTTGTTGCCCTTGGACAGACTGGTGACGATCTGCACGCCGAAGTCACGCGGGCTGCCCGCACCGGGGGTGGACGGGACGGTGAACTGCAATGCGTAGCGGTGCTTCTGACCGTAGGAGAAGCCCTGCGGGATCTCGGGGAGAATCCAGTACTGGTCCCCGGCCGACTGGGCCTTGACCCAGCGTCCGTTGCTGCGGACGGCCAGCCCGAGGCCGGGTACCGGATCGACGACGGAGACCGACGTCCGCAGTGGGACGCTGAACTCACCTCCGGCCTTGTTGACGACCTCGTACCAGGTTTTGCCGGACTTTCCAGGAGCGACCGCGACCTTGGGTCCGAACACGCCGGTGAGGTCGCCGTCGGTCTGCACGGGCGGCACGTCGAAGTCCACGGTCTCGGAGCCCCTCCCGGTGTCGAAGGCGAGCTTGATGCCGTCGTCGTTGAGCGGGTAGTCCCCGCGGAAGCCGAAAGTGATCTTCCAGCTCATGCTGCCCTTCGCCGGCACCGAGAAGTCGGCGCCGGACGTGCCGCCGTGCGGGAAGAACTCGATCATCGCCGACTGGTCCTCCTGCGCCAGCCTCACGTCCGTGGCGGGAGCGGTGACCGGAGCCGCCTCGAAGAGGATCTGGCTCCCGAGGATGGGGCTCGGCCCCGTCGGGATACCGAACACCAGGCCGGTGTAGTCCTGTGCGGCGTCGGACGGATTGGTGACGGTCAAGGTGATCGTCTGGACATTCTGGCCGCGAGCGATGTCGTTGTGGCTGATGTCGCTGAGCGCCAGCTTCAGCGTGCTGTCGCTGGGCGTCGCGTATGCCGCGGCCGGGACGATCAGCGTGGCGGCGACAGCGGCGGTGACGGCGGTTGCGGTAGTCAGGGTGACACTTCGTGCGGACATGGTGATTCCCCCCCCCGGGAAACGGTCAAGTGCAGATCGTCGCCACCCATTGAGGGTCGTTGTCGCAGTTGGCGGCCGGCGATGCGTTCATCCTCCCAGCGGGAGGGTGACGTGGACGTCGTTGGGGTGTCACCGTTGGGCAACAGCCGCACCACCCTCTCGCTGCCGAAGCATTGCCAGCAGACGGACTAGCCTGGCCGGGCTTCCGCCACGACCGTTGTCGCCGCCCGGCAGAGGGCCCGAACGGCGACCTGCTGAGCTCCGCCCATGAGAGTGGCCTGGCCGGTTGGACGGATGTGTCCGCGGTGTCGTCCGTCCGGGCCGACAACCTCCGCGGACGACTGTCGACATGTGCGCGATCCTGCCTGACACCGGGCTTCCCGAACAACAGTGCTGCCGTAACGGGCGATGGTGGCGGGGAGACGATGCCGGCGGCAACTCGAATGGCCCATGCCGGCTTCGCCGGTTCGGTTCGGTCCAAAGGGCTCTGTCCGGCTTGCCGTCCGGGTGGACGTGGGGGGAAATGGAGACGGCCTACCCGGGGGACTGCGTCGTCGAGTGCCGTGCCGATTCCGGCGCACGACAGGAAACCGACTTCAGGAGAGACTCATGGGTACCCGCATAGGAACGGCCACCAGGATCGTCGCGCGCATCGCGGCGTTGACGACCGTCCTGATGGTCTCCTTCACCGCGAGCGCGGCAGCGTGGAGCCAGAGCCGGGCGGACGGCTCAGGGACCGGGCAGTCGGCTTTTCCCCAGGCGCAACCACCTCCGGGTTTCGAGTCCAAGTACGCGGAGGTCAACGGCTTCCGTATGCATTACGTGCAGGGCGGCCAAGGCTCGCCGGTGGTGCTGATCCACGGGTTCCCGCAGACGTGGGCCGAATGGCGGAACCAGATGGGGCCGCTTTCCAAGGACCACACCGTGATCGCCGTCGACCTGCGCGGCATGGGCGACTCCGAGGTGACCGAGAGCGGTTACCGGACGGAGCAGTTGGCCGAGGACGTGCACGAACTGCTGAAGCAGCTGAAGCTGAACGACGGCGTCCAGGTCGTCGGCCACGACATCGGTCTGTGGGTCAGCTACGCCTACGCCTCCCGGTGGCCGTCCGAGGTACGCCGCATGGCCGTGATGGAAGCCCCCATCCCGGACAAGAGCATCTACACCTTCCCGGCTCTGGGCGCCGATGCGGACAAGCCCTCGGCGTGGCACTTCGGCATGTTCCAGTTGCCGCTCGCCGAGCAGCTCATCGCCGGCCACGAGCGCGCCTTCGTGGAGGGATTCATCGGCGAGTACCTGGGGAAGGACAAGTCCGCGTTCACGCCGTCCGACTACGACTTCCACGCCGAGCTCCTGAAGCGGCCCGGTCGCACGACGGCCTGGATGAACGTGTACCGCCAGCTCCGCGAGGACATCCGGCGGAACGCGCAGTTCGCGGCCGAAGGGAAACTGACGATGCCCGTCCTGGCGATCGGCGGCTCGGAGTCCTTCGGTGAAGGTATCGCCGACCAGTGGCGCACGTACGCCACGAACGTCGAGGGCCGTGTCCTCGAGGGTTCGGGGCACTGGGTGACGGAGGAGAAGCCGCAGGAAGTGACGGCGCTGCTGCGGTCCTTCCTGGATTTGTCGACCGGGACGCGACCGTCCCTGGCGGCCACGGGCCGCGACGAGACGTTGGTCGCGCTCGGCGGAGTCGCCGGGGCCACAGTGCTCGCGGGTATCGGTGCGGTGGTGCTCGTACGGGCCAGGCGCCGGCTCGGCGCCTGGGAACGGCCGTCCTTCCCGTCGGCGAAGGGGGCGGCGCGGGCGGTTGTCTCCGTCGTCCCGGAGATGGGCGCCGCGACGGGGAGCCACGGGCAGGGCGCGTCACGGACCGCGGGCTGACCGGCCCGCCCCGGAAAACGGCCGCCGGACGGTCGGGCCGGTGTCCGGGTTCACCCGGTCGTGCCCCGGAGGCCCGTCGGTGCGGGCGCCGCTGCGAGGACGGGCCGCGGCGCCCCGCGACGCGGAGTGGACGCCGGCCGGGTGCCGGACCGCGGACGCGGACGACACGACCCCGGGTGACGCTCGGCGCGTCCACCCGGGGTCGTGTCGTCGAAGCCCGTTCGCGTCAGACGACGCGCTTGCGGCCCCAGAGGAAGACGAAGGCCGTGACGGCGGCGGTCAGGGCGAAGAGGATCGAGGCGCCCAGCCACTGCATGCCGCTCATCTGGGAGATCGGGAGGTAGTCCACCGCCCAGCCCACGATGCCCTTCTGCTGCCGGCAGGCCTCGACGGCGCTGTCCGACCCGGCGTGCACGCAGGTGCTCCAGCCGAGGGTCTCCCCGGACGACGTGACGAACGACTGGTCGATCGCGAAGGCGGCGGCGGGCAGGCGCGGAGCGCCGGCGTCGACGCCCGAGTCGGTGGTGATCCTGATGACGTCGCCGAGGCCGAGTCGGTAGATGGACCAGACCACCTGGACGGCGGCCGCGAAGAAGAAGGTCACGACCATGGAGAGCAGCGTGCGGCGCAGGAGCAGGCCGATCGCGACGCCGCCGATGACCGTGAACAGCGCGAGCGCGACGGGCACGGGCCCGGTGTTGTCGAACGCCTGGCCGGCGGTCCAGTCCAGGACGGTGTTCTGCCTGCTGACCGGTGCCCACCACCGGCCGAAGGCGAAGGACAGGGCGACGGTGCAGACCACGACCACCAGGGCGCTGATGCCGATCTTGGCGGCGAGCCAGCGGGCGGGCCCGGCGGCCTGGGAGGTGACGAGCTTGGCCGTGCCGCTCTCCAGGTCGCCGGCGAGCAGCGGTGCGCCGAGGAAGACCCCGAGGAGGACGGGGACGAAGCCGAGCCCGAGAGCGGCCTTCAGGAGCGCGGCACTGTGCGGGCTGATGTCCTCCATCCACCGGTCGGGACCCGATGCGGGCCAGCCCTTCGCGGTGAGGTGGTCGAGCAGGCCGGCGCGCTGGTGGAGCATCCAGGCCACGGCGAGTGCGGTCAGGGCCAGCAGCGTCCAGAAGGCGGCGCGGTGCTGGCGCCAGACGAGCCAGGTCATCCCGCTCAGCCGGGGGCGGCGGGCGCCGCGGTCGGCGACGGGGGGCGCGGGCGGTGCGGACGGGGTCGCGGTCAGATGGCTCATGCCGCCGCCCCCCGGCCCTGCGCGCCGTAGGACACGCCCGGTATCCGGGCCACCGGACTGATCAGCGGCGGCGCCTGGGGGGAGCGCAGATAGGCGAGCAGGAGTTCCTCCAACTGCGGGCTGTGGGACTGCCACTGGTCACCGACCGGGCCGTCCGGGCGGATCAGGGCGGTGGCCTGCCGTCCGCTGGTGCGGTACTCGATCACGGTGTGGCGGGCCAGCTCGGCCGGAACACCGGCGCCACCGTCGGAGACGCCCTGCAGCAGCACATGGGCACTGCGGATCTCGTCCACGTCACCGGCCACGCGCAGTCCGCCGGAGGAGATGACCAGCAGGAAGTCGCAGACGCTCTCCAGTTCGCTGAGCATGTGGGAGGACATCAGCACCGTGGTGCCGTGCTCGGCGGCCTCGGCCATCAGCGTCGTCATGAGTTCATGGCGCACCAGCGGGTCGAGGTCGGACATCGGCTCGTCGAGCAGCAGCAGGTCGGGCCGCTTGCCGAAGGCGAGGGCGAAGGCGACGCGGGTGCGCTGGCCGCCGGAGAGGGTGCCGACCTTCGCGTCCATCGGCACATTGCCCGCGCGGACGATCTGCTCGGCGGACCGCTGGTCCCAGCCAGGGTTGAGCTCGCGGCCCAGCCGCAGCGTCTCGGCCACCGTGAAGCGGCGGAACAGCGGCTTCTCCTGGGCGAGGAACGCCGTGCGGCGTCCCGCCTCCGCCGACTGGGGCGCCGCGCCGAACACCGTGAGGGTGCCCTCGGTCGGCTCCAGCAGATTGGCGGCGATCGACATCAGCGTCGTCTTGCCCGCGCCGTTGGGGCCCACGAGCCCGCAGATCCGGCCGGCCGGCAAGCGGAACGAGCAGTCCCGCAGGGCCCAGCCGCGCCGGTACTTCCGGCCGACTCCGTGAGCCTCGATCGCCGACTCCTCCAGCGGGCCACCCCTGTCCATGGGGTCCGTGGCGTCACGCACTGGTCATCCTCTTCTCCCGGCCTTCCGGTGTTCCGTCGGCCGCCGTGGCGCCGGCGTACCGCTCCTGCAGGACGGCCGCGACCAGTGCGGCCACGTCCTCCCGCTCCAGGCCCGCCTGCTGGGCCCGGGCCATCCACGCCTCCAGCTCCCCGCGCAGCGGGGAGTCGGCGCCCGCCTGGGGACGGGCCAGTGAGCGGCGGATGAAGGTGCCGAGGCCGGGCCTCGGCTCGACCAGGCCCTCGCGTTCGAGTTCGCGGTAGGCCTTGAGCGTGGTGTTCGGGTTGACGGCGCTGGTCTCGGCGACCTCCTTCGCGGTGGGCAACCGGTCCCCCGGCATCAGGACGCCCAGCCGGAGGGCCTGTTTGGTCTGCTGCACGATCTGCTGGTAGGCGGCGATCCCGCTGCGCCTGTCGATGCGGAACTCCACGAGGCTTCAACACCTTTTAGCTACTCGATTAGTGGAATGATGATGAAAGGGGGAGGCGAGCCGTGTCAAATGAGGTGGCCGCCCCGGCCCACCCCGGTACGGAACCGGGACATCCGCGAGGGAGAACGACGTGGCCCGTACGACACGAAGGCCCCGGGCGGGCAGCCCGGGGCCTTCACGCGGAAGCGGAACGAGGTCAGCGATTCACGGGGCCGGGGCCGCCGTCGCCGGATCGGCCTTCCAGGCGCTGACGCCGAGCTTCCCCGTGGTGCCGAGGTCGAGTTCCGGGGTCACCGTCACCGCGGGGGCGCCGCGTGTCGCCCGCACCCTCGCGTAGGGCGCGTTGACGGGCGTGCCGTCGGTGACGGTGTTGCGCCACATCAGGCCCGCCGTCGCGCTCTGTCCCGGCTCCAGGGTGACGGGGCGGGGCGGGTCGTCGAAGCCGGACACGAGGGCGACACCGCCGCTGCCCTGGAAGACCTCGACGGCCGTGACGGGCTCACGCTCCTCGTCGAGGAGCTGGACCAGCGGGTAGCCCTCGACGCGCCGGACACGGGACGAGCAGTTCTGGAGGCGGAGCCCCACCACGCGCAGCCCCATGGCGGCGTCGCCGTCGTCGGCGGTGAGGCGGAGGCCGGAGGGCGGGCAGACGCCCGCCGCCGCGGGCGCCTCGGCCGCCGGGACGCTCCTGACCTTGACGACGCGTACCCGCTGCGCGGTGTACCGGGGCGTGAGCGGTGCGCTCAGCTCGGCCTCGCCCCGCACGGTACGGCCGGGCGGCACCGCGGACACCGTGTGCGGCACGTCCCCCAGGGCCTGTCCGGCACCCGAGGTGAGCCCGAACGTGACGGTGTAGGTGAGGGGTTCGCGGGCGTGGTTGGCCACGCGGAACACGACGTGGAACGAGGGGCCGGGGCAGTGGGCGGGCCGCGTGCTCACGGCGGTGATCTCGACGTCTTCGTCACCCTCGGCACCAGAGGCACCGGGGGCACCTCCTTCGGGCGCGGTGGCGACCGGGACGGCCGAGGGCGCGCAGGAGGCACGCTCGTCCCGCTGCGGGCCGTCGCAGGCCGTGACGAGGAGCAGGACACCGGCGAGCGCGGCCGGAAGGAGGAGGGCGGGGGTACGCATCCGGTGAGCCCATCAGGGTCCTCCCGCTCCCGGCCATGGCGTGCGCCACAATTGCCGTCACATGACCGTCACAAAGCGCCGCGCCCGGGCCTCGGTCAGCGCGAGGCGGCGCTGTCGATCCAGGCGACGACGGAACTGACCGTGGCGTCGTCGAGCCGTCGGGCGATGGTGTGCACGGCGTCGCTGTCCCCGGGGAGCGGGGGCACCCCCGCCGCGATGAGCGCGGCATGGAGCTCGACCCAGCGAGCGTCGACGGCGGCCAGATGCGCCCCCAACGGGATGCCACCGAGGGACGGCTGCGGAGTATCGAGAAGGCTCATGGTGTTTCCTCTCGGATCTCGGACGGTGTCGACCGGACTCGCCCTGCAGGACAGCCACGCTCCGCCCACCGGTTGCGCCGCGCCCACGACTTCACCCGTCCGGCCCTCATGCCCGCCGCCGGGGCCTGTGCCAAGCGGATGACGTTCACCGGTGCGGTGACGCGGGCGCCGCCGCACGGGGCATGACGTACCGGACTGCCCGCGCGCGTATCCCACGGAAGGCCTCGGATGATCGACAGGCGGACCTTCGGCACGATCGTCGGCGCGGGGGCGGTCTCCGCAGCAGTGGCCGGGCTCGCCACCGGCTGCGCGACGACCGGGCTGGAGGAGGACAAGCCGGCGCCCCCCATGGCCCCCGGCAAGGAACGGCCCGGCGACGCCCCGGCGTTCGGCCCGTTGAAGCAGGTGGAGGCCGGGGTGCTGGACGTCGGTTACGCCGAGGCCGGACCGTCCGACGGCCCCGCGGTGATCCTGTTGCACGGCTGGCCGTACGACATCCACAGCTACGCCGCCGTCGCACCGCTGCTGGCCGCGAGGGGCCACCGGGTCATCGTCCCCTACCTGCGCGGCCACGGGACGACCCGCTTTCTGTCCCGGTCGACTCCGCGCGATGCCCAACAGGCGGTGTTCGCCCTGGACATCATTGCGCTCATGGACGCCCTGGGGATCAGGAAGGCCGTCCTCGCCGGCTTCGACTGGGGGGCGCGGACCGCGGACATCATCGCGGCGCTGTGGCCGGAGCGGGTCAAGGGGCTGGTCTCGGTGACCGGCTACCTGATCACCAACCGCGAGGCGAACAAGCAGCCGCTGCCGCCGAAGTCCGAATGGGCGTGGTGGTACCAGTACTACTTCGCCACGGAGCGGGGCCGGAAGGGGCTGGAGCGCAACCGGGCCGATCTGGCCCGGCTCGTGTGGAAGTTCAACTCCCCCACCTGGGGCTTCGACGACGCCACGTTCGACCGCACCGCGGCGGCCTTCGACAACCCGGACTACGTCCCGATCGTCATCGGGAACTACCGCTGGCGGCTGAGCCTGGTCGAGGGCGACCCGCGCTACGACGACATCGAGGCGCGGCTCGCCCGCGGACCCGCCGTCACCGTCCCCACGATCACGCTCGACGGGGCGGTGGACCCGTTCACCCCACCGGGCGACGGGTCGGCCTACCGGGCCAAGTTCACCGGGAAGTACGCACATCGCACCCTGCCGGGCATCGGTCACAACGTGCCGCAGGAGGCGCCCGCGGCCTTCGCCCGGGCCGTGGTGGACGTCGGGCGGCTCTGAGGGGTTCGGGCGCGGCGGGAGAGCGGCGCCCGTGGCCGGGCGCGGGCCCGGCCACGCGGGGGACGTGGGGCTCGTCAGCCGTCGTCGCCGCCACGGCCGCGGCCCCGGCCGTCGCCGCCGCCGTGGTCGTCACCGTGGTCGTCACCCGAGCGGTCGTCGCTGCGGGAACGGTCGCCGCCGTGGTCGTCACCCGAGCGGTCGTCGCTGCCGGAGCGGTCGCCGCCGTGGTCGTCACCCGAGCGGTCGTCGCTGCGGGAACGGTCGCCGCCGTGGTCGTCGTACCCGGGCCGTGTGGTCGCCGGTGCGGGCGCGGCGGTACGGGAACCCTCGCCGGAGCGCGCGCGGCCGCGGGTCCGGTCGTCCTCCGTGACCCGTCCCGTCCCCGCGTCCACGTGCAGTTCGTGCACGACCCCGTCCGCGCCGGTCACGTACACCTCCCAGTAGCCGCGGTGCCGGTCGTCCGGCTCGATCCTGGTGACGGTGCCCGGCGTGTGCGCGACCGCGGCGGCCGCGGCCTGACTCGCCGTGATGCCCGCGGAGCCGCGGCCGTCGTCCGCGGCACGGCCCGCGCCCGCCCCGGGCGTGGCGGGCGCGGTCGAGGGCGCCGCGCCGCGCGCGTCGTCCCGCCCGCCGTCGTGGCCGCCCGTGGCGAACGCCGTGTACCCCCCGGCGACGAGGACCGCGGCCGCGATGGCCGCGACAGTCGTGTTGCGCTTCATGAGGAGCCCTTCCGACCGGGCCGTACCCGGTCTGTGTCAGGTCTGTTCCGTGACCTCAATGTCGTCGGTACAGGCTGAAGGCAGCCTGAAACCACCTGAAGATCCCTTCAGGTTCGATTTGGGAGGCTGGACCTCATGCGCGTGCTCATCGTGGAGGACGAGAGACGGCTCGCGGTCACGCTGGCCAGGGGGCTGACGGCCGAGGGCTTCGCCGTGGACGTCGTCCACGACGGGCTGGAGGGCCTCCACCGGGCGGGGGAGGGCGTCCACGACCTCGTCGTGCTGGACATCATGCTGCCCGGCATGAACGGCTACCGCGTCTGCGCCGCGTTGCGCGCGGCGGGCAACGAGGTCCCCATCCTGATGCTCACGGCCAAGGACGGCGAGTACGACGAGGCGGAGGGCCTCGACACCGGCGCCGACGACTACCTGACCAAGCCGTTCTCGTACGTCGTGCTCGTCGCCCGGGTCAAGGCGCTGCTGCGGCGCCGGGGTTCGGCGGGGGCCTCGCCCGTACTGCGGCTGGGCACCCTCGTGGTGGACACCGCCACCCGCCGGGTCCACCGCGACGACACCGAAGTGACGCTGACCGCCAAGGAGTTCGCCGTCCTGGAACAACTGGCGGTGCGGGCCGGGCAGGTGGTGGGCAAGCCGTGGATCCTCGAGCACGTCTGGGACTTCGCGTACGACGGCGACCCCAACATCGTCGAGGTCTACATCAGCACCCTGCGTCGCAAGCTCGGCCCGGACCTCATCCAGACGGTGCGCGGCGCCGGTTACCGGCTGGCCTCGTCATGACACGCCCCCGCCCGTTGGGCACGGTCCAGGCCAAGATGTCGCTCGGCGCCACGCTGGTGGTCGCCGTCGCGCTGGTGGCCGCCGGGCTCGCCGTGCTGCTCTCGCTGCGCGCCAACCTCACGGGCCAGGCACAGAGCCAGGCCGACGACACGGCCCGCAGGGTCGCCCTCGACGTCGCCAGCCGCGGGGCGGACGCCGACCGGTACGCCCGGCTCCGGCTCCCCGAGGGCGCGCCGGTGCAGGTGACCACCGAGGACGGGCGGCTGCTGGCGGTGAGCGGAGGCCTGCAGCGGATCAGCGGCACCGGGGTCGGCGCCGTCAGGGCCGTCCGCGTGCCCGTGGCCACACCCGCTCCTTCCGTGGTGCCGGGCCGCACCGCGGAGGGCGGCGACCACGGCGGCGGGGACGACGGAGGCCACGGACGCGGCCGGGGCCGGGGCGGCCGGGACGATGCGGCACGCGGCGGCGAGGACGACGACCGGCACGGCGGCGGCACGGCCTCACCCGCCGCCGGGGACGACCCCGTCGTCGGCGACATCGGCAGGACGGTCGTGCACGGTACGGGACGGGCCACGCTGGACGGCCGGACCTCCGGCTACCGGTTCGCGACGATCAAGGCGACCGACCTCGCCGGGCAACCGTCCTCATCCACGCGGGCGCCTCGCTGGCGGCCCGCGAGAGCGCCGTGAACACCGCGGCGGCGGCCATGCTGGCGGGACTGCCCCTGCTGCTGCTGGTGGTCGGCGGCGCGACCTGGCGGGTCACCCGCCACGCGCTCGCTCCGGTGGAGGGCATCCGGCGCGAGATGGCCGCGATCACGGCCTCCGAGGACCTCTCCCGGCGCGTGCCGGAGCCGGCCGCCCGAGACGAGGTGGCCCGGCTGGCGCGTACCACCAACGAGACCCTGACCGCTCTGGAGGCCGCGGTCGAACGGCAGCGCCGGTTCGTCGCCGACGCCTCGCACGAACTGCGCAGTCCGATCGCCTCGTTGCGCACCCAGCTGGAGGTCGGTTCCGCCCATCCGCAGCTGCTCGACGTCCCCGGCGCCGTCAAGGACACCGAGCGGCTGCAGCAACTGGCGGGCGACCTGCTGCTGCTCGCCCGGCTCGACGCGGGGGAACGGCCCGCCCGGCGGCGGGTCGACCTGGGCGAACTGGTCCGCGAGGAGGTTAGCCGCCGCCCCGCCGACCGGGTTCCCATAGCGGTCGACGTCGAGCCCCTGCGCGAGGTCGCGGGCTCCCGCGGCCAGTTGGCCCGGGTAATCGGCAACCTGCTGGACAACGCCCAGCGTCATGCGCGCGCCGGGGTGACCGTGACCGTGGGGCTGCGGGACGGCCTGGTCGTCCTCGCCGTCGGTGACGACGGCGACGGGGTTCCTCCCGCGGAGCGGGAGCGCGTCTTCGAGCGCTTCGTCCGGCTCGACGACGCCCGCAGCCGCGACGAGGGCGGAGCGGGACTCGGCCTGGCCATCGCCCGCGACGTCGCCCACCGCCACGACGGCACACTCACCGTCGGCACGGCCCCGACGAGCGGGGCCCTCTTCGAGCTGCGCCTGCCGGCGGCGGCCGTGGACTGACGGACCGGCTACGGGAGGTCAGAGGACGACGCCGAGCTGGCGCAGCATGCCGAGCTCGTCGCTGCTGCCCCAGCGCTCGGCCATCTTCCCGTCCTCGAACCGGCTGATCTGCATGCCCCGGTAGCTGACTGTCCGCCCCGTGGGGGCGTGGCCCATCAGCTCGCCGAGGTGCGTGCCGGTGATGGTGTACGCGAAGGCGATCTCGTCGTCGGTGGCCATGACGTGCTCGACCTCGACGTGCAGATCGGGGAAGGCCCGCCGCATCGCGCCGAACATCTCCTCGTATCCCTCCGGCCCGGGACCCTGCCCCGGAGCGGGGTCGTGTTCCACCGAGCCGGACGCGACGTACTCGCCGATCTCGCCGAGGTGGCCGCTGTTCACCGCCGTTCCGAAGCCCTCCAGGACGGAGAGGTTGTCGCTGCGGGACATGTCGAGCTCCTTGCGGTCGCGATCTCGGGCGCCGGGGCACCCCTTCCCTCCACCGTAGGCGCGGCCCGACCGGGCGGCCTGCCGGCGGTACCGCCGCCGCCGGCACCGCCGTGGATCAGCCGACGCACACCTTCTTGTCGGCGTGCGTCTGCTGGATGTCGTCCGGGACCGCGTCCGGGTCGGCGAGCGGCTTCCCCGCGCCCAGGTAGTCGCCGCCGAGGGTGAGGGTCATGTCCGCTCCGGGGGCGGCGTCGTCCGCGCCCGGTCGCAGCGCCGAGGCGGGCAGGCCCATCATCGCGGCCAGAGCGCGGGCCTGGTCGGCCTGGCCGGGTGCGTACTCCAGGGTCGTGCGGTCCTGCTTGCCGCCTCGGGCGTTGCCGCCGTTGGTGGAGTGGCTGACGCCCTTGGTGTTCTGCAGCCACTCCAGGGTCGTCTGCGCGGCGCCCTGGGGACCGCCGCCGTTGTAGACGACGACCCGGACCTGTGAGGGGTCCGCCTTGGCGCCGAGGAGCTTGCTGTCGGTGGCCGCGGGCTTCTTCTTCGCCTTGGTCAGCGAGACGTCGTTCTTGATCGCCTTGAACAGCGCCGGTGCCCTTGTGTCGTCCACCACGACCGTCGCGTGGTAGCCGACCTCCTCCTTGTTGTCGACGACCGGGAGCGTGGTGAAGGTGATGTGCGCGGGGTCGACCCTGCTCAGGTCCTTGGCGAGCGCCGAGAGCTTCGCGACGCCGCCGATGCCGGTGTCCACCGTGAGCGAGCTGGTGGCCGCGTTCGCCAGGTCGAAGAGCTTCCCGGGGTCGGTGAGGGTGTCACCGGACTTCATCTGGCGGATCATCGACGCCAGGAACTGCTTCTGCAGGTCGATACGGTCCAGGTCGCTGCCGTTCTTCAGCGAGTGCCGGGTCCTGACGAAGGCGAGGGCCTGCTCGCCCTGGACCACGTGCGGTCCCGCGGACAGGTTCAGGTGCGAGCCCTCCCCCTTGTCGGTCGTGTCCTTGATGGGGTGGCTGAGGCAGACCGGCACCCCGCCGACCGCCGTGGACAGGGTCTTCACGGCCTCGAAGTTGACCAGCACGAAGTGGTCGATCGGCAGGCCGGTTATCTCCGTGACGGTTCGCATGGTGCAGCCCGGGTCGCGGCCGTCCTGACCCAGGCTCTCGTTGAAGCGCGGGCTGAACCTGGCCTTGGGAGTGCCGGGGATCGTCTTGAGCGAGCCGTCCTTCTGCTTGGTCGGGCAGTCCGGGATGGCGGTGACCATGTCGCGCGGGATGCTGATCGTGGTTGCGTTGGACCGGTCCTTCGCCACGTGGAAGAGGATCGTGGTGTCGGCGTGGCCGACGCTCCCGGCGTCTCCGTACTTCGCGCCGAGACCCTTGCGGCTGTCGGTGCCGATGACCAGGATGTTCACCGCTTCTTTGCTCGTCGCGTTCTTGCTGCCGGCCGTGCCCACGTCGACGGTGGCGATGTTGCCGTCGAGGTGCCGGTACAGGAAGTAGGCGCCCGCGCTGCCGGCGAGCACCACGAACCCGAGCGTGCCCGCGGTCCACAGCAGGACCTTCCGCTTCGTGGACCGCTTCGCCTTGCGGGACGCCGGTGCCCCGGCACGGCGGCGACCGCCCTGTTCCCGGACGGGCCGCTGCTGCTCGCGGCGTGCCCGCCGCCCGCCCTGCTCCGGGACGGGCCGCTGCTCCTCGCGGCGCGCCCGCCGCCCGCCCTGCCGGGGCACCGTGGGGGCCGGAGGGGCGTCGGAGTCCAGCCGCAGTCGGTAGGAACCGGTCTCCGGGTCACGGACCCACTGGTCCGCGGGGTCGATGTCGTTACCGTCGTGCCTGTCCACGGTCGTACGGGTCCTCCGTCCACGCCCGGGGCTCGTCCCGCCGGACGTCCGGTCGTCGCCTGGTGGTGCCTGGTCCGCCCCGCGCTCGGTCCGGGGCACCCGGTAGACCCACGAACACGGCGCATGGTTGCCCCCGCGGTGGTCGAACCGCGAGCCGCCCCGGCGCCTTCCGCGACCGCTTCCGCGACCGCTTCCGCACCGCGCACTGGTCCCGGCACTCCCCCTGGCCGACCCGCCCAGACGCCCCACGCCGTCCACAGCCTGTGGACGGCGCGGGGCGCGCTCAGCGCCGCCGGGCCCGTGCGGCGAGCCAGTCCAGTGCGTCCGTGGCGGAGCCGAGGGCCGAGATGTGCCCCTCGCCGGGCCTCACCCACAGCTCCGCGTCCGGGCACCGCCGGGCCAGCCACACGCCGTGCGCGGCGGGCACCATGCGGTCGGCGCCGCCGTGCAGGACCAGGACGGGCGCGGCGACGTCGGCCGGGTCGAAGCCCCACGGCGCCACATAGGCGAGGTCGTCGTCGACCATGCCGCCCCGGCCGCCCTCGAGCGCCTTGCCCGCCACCTCGCCCAGCCACCCCCAAGTGCCCGCCAGCGCCGCGTGGTCCCCCGGGGTGAAGAGCTCGGGGTCGAAGTCGTCGGAAGCCAGCCGCTCTTCGAGCGCCGCGCGGCCGCGGACCGCCGCGCCGAGCTCCGCCGCGCCGGACGGCCCCATCCCGGCGAACCAGTCGAGCCCCTCCGCGCCGAACGGTGCCAGGCCGGACACGCCGACCACCGCCAGAACGCGGTCCGGCAACAGGGCCGCGCAGGCCAGCGCGTGGGGGCCGCCGCCGGAGTGGCCCATCACCGCGAAGCGGCCGATGTCCAGGGCGTCGGCGACGGCCGCCGCGTCACCGGCCGCGGAGGCGACGTCCCTGCCCGGACGGGGTGTCGAACCGCCGTAGGCGGGGCGGTCGTAGCCCACCCAGCGGATGCCGCGCTCGGCGGCCGCCGCGAAGAGCGGCTCGGGGGGCGTGCCGATGTTGGGCGTGCCGTGGTGCCACAGGACGGCCAGTTCCGCACCGTCCCCCCGGCCGCCCGGCCCTGTGTCGTACACGTGCAGCGTCCGCCCGTCGGCAAGGGCCATGTCCGTCTCCGTCACCATCCGCCCGAGTCTAGGCGCGGGCGCCGACACGCCGGCGGGAGCGGGCGGTCCGGCGACCCATGCCGCCGTCGACGGCGTCAAGCAGCTGTCCGGCGGAACGGGCTGAGACCGGGTCAGTGCGGCGGGGCCGGCGGGAGCGTCGCCACGTCCGGCGCGGCCGCGGGCCACACCAGCAGGACCGGACAGGGCGCGTGGTCGACGACGAAGCGCGCCGCCGGGCCCAGGCTGCGCGGCCCGAGCCGCGCGAGGTCGCCGTCGCGGGCCATCACCAGCAGATCGGTCCCGGCCGCGGCGGCTACCACCTCCCGCTCCACCCGGCCCGACCGCTCCTCGCGGCGGCACGGGCGGCCCAGCAGCCGGGCGGCGGCGTCCAGCAGCCGTGCGGCGCTGTCGGCCCCGAGATCATCCAGCCGGGCACCCGGGTCGTGCTCGGGGTGCCCTCGGCCCAGCAGCCCGGCGTAGGCGGCGTGCGCCAGGCCGGGCACGTCCAGGCCGCTGACGTGCAGCAGGACGACGTCGGCGTCCCCCGGCGCGTGCACACGGACGGCGTCGACGCAGGCGGGCCAGGTCCCTTCGGCGATCCAGGCGGTCACGATCACGGACATCAGCCTCCGAGGACGAGAAGCGAACCCCACAGCGCCACGACCGCCAGGCACAGCGCCGCGGGCACGGTGAGCAGGCCGAGGGCGGTGAACTCCTTGAGGTCCACGTCGTGTTCGTGCTCGTGCACGATACGCCGCCACAGCAGAGTCGCCAGGGAGCCCGCGTAGGTCAGGTTGGGGCCGATGTTCACCCCGAGCAGGACGGCGAGGACCGCGCCGGGGCCGGCGGGTGCGGTCAGCGGCAGCAGGACCAGCACGGCGGGCAGGTTGTTGATCAGGTTGGCCAGGACGGCGGCGAGCGCCGCGACGCCGAGCAGCGCGGGCAGCCCGGTGCCGCCGGGCACGATCCGGCCCAGCGCGCCGGCGAGCCCGTTGTCGACCACCGCCCGCACCACCACGCCCAGCGCCAGCACGAACGCCAGGAACGGCACCCCGGCCGCCCCCGCCACGGCGCGCACCGTCATCCGCCGCCGCGCCACCGCCCGTACGGCCAGCACCAGCGCCCCGGCCGCCGCCGCCCACGCGGGATCGAGGCCGAGCGCCGGGGTGACGACGAAGCCCGCCAGCGTGCAGACCACCGTGACGAGCGCGAACACCGGCAGCGGCGGGGTGCCCGCACCGTCCGGGACGGGGACGGCCACCGCCAGGTCGGCGCCGAACCAGCGGCGGAAGACGACGTACTCGACCGCGATCGCCACCAGCCACGGCAGCACCATCAGCCCGGCGAAGCGGGTGAAGCTCAGCCCGCTGGCCGCGAACGCCAGCAGGTTCGTCAGGTTCGAGACCGGCAGCAGCACAGAGGCGGTGTTGGACAGGTGCGTGCAGGCGTACACGTGGGGCTTGGGCCGTACGCCCAGCCGTGCGGCGGTCGCGAACACCACCGGGGTGAGCAGCACCACCGTCGCGTCCAGGCTCAGCGCCGCCGTCACCACGGACGCCAGCGCGAACACCGCCCCGAGCAACCGTCGCGGCCGCCCCGCGGCCACCCGGGCCATCCATGCCCCGCCGGCCCGGAACAGCCCCTCCTGGTCGCAGAGCTTCGCCAGCACCAGCACCGCGGCAAGGAACCCGATCACCGGCCCCAGCCGGGCCGCCTCCTCCCGCGCGTGCTCCAGCGGGATCGCCCCGCTCCCCACGGCCACCGCGGCCGCCGGGACGGCGACCACCGCCTCCGGAAGTCCGAACGGCCGGATCACCGCCCCGGCGAGCACGAGGAGCAGCAGCGCGACGGACAGCGCCTCCGCGATCGTGGTGTTCAGGGTTCCGTTCCTCCCGGGTGGGGCCGTGACGCCTCATGCAACCACGGCCCACACGGCGTCCCGGCATCGCGTGGCCCGCCTTGCGCGGCGCTCCGGCTCACCGCCGGCACCGGTGCGGACGACGCAGAGGCGGTCCTGGGGACCGGGGGCGGCGGGCCGGGGTGGGTCCTCCGCGTCCGAGGCGCTGTGGGTGGGCACCGCCTGCGCGCCACCCGCGCCGCCACCGCCCGGTACGGGCCACGAGGACGCCCGTCCCGGGCGGTGGCGCGGGCCCGGGACGGCGTTGCGGGCCGGGTTCGGTCGCCTACTTCTCCTCGTGCGTGCCGTCCACGAGCTCGGCCAGCGCCGCGGCGATGTGGGTCTCGGTGGTGGTCTTGTCGAGGCCGAGGGAGGTCAGCGGGCCGTCACCCGCCTCCAGTTCGAGGAGGGCGAGGAGGAGGTGCTCGGTGCCGATGTAGTTGTGGCCCAGGCGGAGGGCCTCGCGGAAGGCCAGTTCGAGGACCTTGCGGGAGCCGAGGTCGTACGGGACGAGTTCGGGCGCCTCGGCCACGGCCTCGGGGAGGGAGGCGGTGAGGGCGGCCCGGGCGGCGTCGGGGGTGACGCCCTGGGCCGCCATGGCACGGGCGGCGAGGGCGTCGGGTTCGCTGAGCAGGCCGAGGGCGAGGTGCTCGGGGCGGACCTCGGGGTTCGAGGCGGTCTTCGCCTCGGCGTGGGCGGCCATGACGACCTTGCGGGCGCGCGGGGTGAAGCGCGAGAAGCCCTGCGAGGGGTCGAGGTCGGGGGAGCCGAGGTCCTTGGGGACGAAGCGCTTCTGGGCGGCCTGCTTGGTCACGCCCATGCTCTTGCCGATGTCGGTCCACGAGGCGCCGGACCGCCGGGCCTGGTCGACGAAGTGTCCGATGAGGTGGTCGGCGACCTCGCCCAGGTGCTCGGCGGCGATGACGGCGTCCGAGAGCTGGTCGAGGGCGTCGCTGTGGGCCTTCTTGATGGCTTCGATCAGGTCGTCGAGCCGGATCTGCTGCGTCATGCGTCAACGATAGGTTGACGATCCTCCATCGTCAACCGGTGGTTGACGGTCGGGCGGTTAACCGGTGGTGCTCGCCCCGTCGCGTGCGTCAGCCTGGGCTCATGTCCCAGAACACCTCCGTCTCACGGGAGTTGTACGCGTCCCTCGACCGGCGCAAGCGACCCGAGGACATCGCCGACCTCGCCCTCCGGCTGCTCGACGGCGACGGCCGGCAGCCCGCCCGCCGTACCCGGCGCGCGCTGCGGAAGGCCGCGAGCGGCTCGCTGGACACGCTGTGGCACGGCCACACCTCGATGTCGGAGGACTTCGCCCGGCCCGTCGGCGCCCAGCTCCAGCTGGCCCGCGCCGCGGAGCTGTTCCCCGGGCTGCCGGACGCCTCCGGGGACGATCCGGCGCAGGTGGAGGAGGCGATCCGGGCGGCCGGCGTGCGGATCGCCAAGCGCTTCGGAGCCAGCGACTTCCTCAGCGACCGCCTCGACCGGGCCGGGCGCGCGGAGGCCGGGTTCGGGGAGATGTCGAAGCGGCAGTACAACAAGCGGTTCCGATTGCTGCGCCGCATGGAGGCCAAGTTGGCGCGCATCCTGGTCGAGCAGCGCAAGCGGGAGGTGGCGCTGGTCGGCAGGAGCGGACTCGCCTCTCGGCTTGCCTACGAGGAGTTCGCGGCCGACGCCCCGACCGCGGCCTTCGTGGCCTACCTCACCGCCCGCGCCAACCTGCGCAGCGAGTTCACCGTCTCGGGGCAGCAGCCCGCGTACGACGAGGTGGCGGACGCCCTGTTCGACGAACTGCGCCGGCAGCCGAACCACACCAACTGGTATGCCGTCGCGCACGTCCACCCCACCGCCGAGGTGCTCGGACACCTCGACGACGGGCAGCGGGGGCGGCTGCTCGGGATCTGGTACCGCTTCCTGCTGGACGTGGCCGAACTGCTCGAGGCCGCATGGCGGCTGCAGCCACTGGACGGGACGACGATGGTCGTGCGCCGCGGTGACGACTCGACCACCTGGAACCAGACCGCCCGGGCCTGGACCAAGGCCCGGACCCACTGGTTCGCGCTCCTGCGGGCCATGGACGCCGAAGAGGTCGCCGAGCGGCTCTGCCCGGGCAAGGTGCTGCTCCTGGTCGCCGCGGACGTGGCCGCCTGGCATCGTTCGACCGGCGGGGGCCTGCACCCGGACACCGCTGTGTGGGCCGAACTCCCGCTGCCCTGGGAGGTGCTGCGCGGCGAGGCGCAGTGCCCGCGCTCGCTGGTGGAGGAGGTCTGCCGGCGCCACGGCGTCGATCCCGTAGCGGGCGGCTGGACGCAGGCGCGGCCGGCGGCGGCCCCGGCACCTTTCCGGCCCACGCCGGAGCTTGTGCACGGAGTGGAGGTCGGCGACCCGGTGCTGGCCGGCGTACTGCGGTCGGCGGGTTTCTTCTCGGGGCGTCCGCTCCGCCCGGCGGCGGCCGACCCCGACGTCCGAGTGTGACGTCCACGTGCTCTGACGGCCAATTGCGTTGACGCCCGGCAGCCGGGGCGGCCAGGATCGTGGCACCGACGGGGAAGCTCAGTGGTGGAGCAGCCGGCTCTTAACCGGCAGGACGCAGGTTCGAGCCCTGCCCTCGTCGGCCGGCCGCACGGGCACCGGGAAGCTCAGTGGTGGAGCGCCCGGCTCGGGACCGGGTGGACGCAGGTTCGAGCCCTGCCCCGGTGCCCGTGCGGCCGGCTCGCGTCGCAGCCCTCAGCGCACCGTGAGGACCAGCTTGCCCGTCGTGCGCCCGGTCTCAAGGGACGCGTGCGCCTTGGCGGCCTCGGCCAGCGGGAAGGTGTCGGCGACGGTGACGCGTACGGAGCCGTCCTCGACCAGGCGGGCGATCGCGGCCATGCCGGCCTGGTCGGCCTCGACGATCATGGCGGTGGCGCGCACCCCCAGGCGGTCGGCCTCCGCGAGGACCTCCGGCAGCCCGGCCGGGAGGATGGTGACCAGCAGCCCGCCCCGGCGCAGGGTGCGCAGCGAGCGGACGGCATCGGGACCGCCGAGGGGGTCGAGGACGACGTCCACGTCACGAACCGCCTCGGTGTAGTCGGTCGTGCGGTAGTCGATCAGTTCGTCGGCGCCGAGGCCGCGCAGGAAGTCGTGCTTGGCCGCGCTCGCCGTGCCGATCACGTACGCGCCGCGGGACTTGGCGATCTGGACGGCGATGTGGCCGACGCCGCCGGCGGCCGCCGGGATCAGCACCCGCTGGCCGGGGCGGATCGCGGCGGTGTCGACGAGGGCCTGCCAGGCGGTGAGCGCCACCAGCGGAATCGCGGCAGCCTCCACATGGCTCACGGTGGACGGCTTCCGCACGAAGGCACGGGCGGGCCCGGTGACGTACTCCGCGTGGGAGCCCACGCCGTGCGGATAGGGCAGCATGCCGAAGACCTCGTCCCCGGGCCGGTGGAGGGTGACCCCCAGACCGGTCGCCTCGACGACGCCGGAGACGTCCCAGCCGAGGACGAACGGCGGCGCCCCGAGGAAGAGGCCCGTCTGGCGGTGCTTGGTGTCGGTCGGGTTGAGCCCGGCGGCGTGCACGCGGACGAGCACCTGGCCCACCCCGGGAGTGGGGCGTTCCAGCTCCGCCTCGCGGAGGACTTCGGGGCCGCCCAGGACGTCCTGGGTGATCGCACGCATGGTGTGGCGGTTCGCTTCGGTCATGGGCCCAGCGTGCCGGAGGACGCCTCGCGGGAACATGGCCTGATTGCCATCGTCCGATATGATCGTGCCATGCATCGTGTCGTCGTCCTCGCCCTCGACGGCGTCTATCCCTTCGAGCTGGGGATCCCCAACCGGGTCTTCGGCTCGGCCGGGGGCCGCTACGAGGTGCTGACCTGCACCCCCGACGGCCGCCCCGTGCGCACCGACTCCGATTTCTCGGTCACCGTCGACCACGGCCCGCAGGTGCTGGCCACCGCCGACACCGTCGTGATCCCGCCGTACGACCAGAAACGGATCACCGAGCAGCTGCCCGCCCCGGTCGCCGCCGCGCTCGGCATAATCCGGCCCGGCACGCGCATCGTGTCCATCTGCACGGCGGCCTTCACGCTCGCCGCCGCCGGGCTCCTCGACGGCCGCCCCGCCACCACCCACTGGGCGCTCGCCGACCACTTCCGGCGGATGTTCCCCGGGGTAGCGCTCGACGCGGACGTGCTCTTCGTCGACGACGGCGACGTCCTCACCTCGGCGGGCGCCGCTTCCGGCGTGGACGTCTGCCTGCACCTGGTGCGCGCCGACCACGGCAGCGCCGTGGCCAACTTCGTCGCGCGGGTCTGCGTCGTACCGCCCTGGCGGGAGGGCGGCCAGGCGCAGTACATCGAGCAGCCCGTGCCCGCCCCGACCGACACGGGTACGGCGGCGACGCGGCAGTGGGCGCTGGAGCACCTCGACCTGCCCCTCACCCTGAACGACCTCGCGGACCACGCCCGGATGAGCCTGCGGACCTTCGCCCGGCGCTTCCGGGACGAGGTCGGGACGAGCCCGGGGAAGTGGCTCATCCAGCAGCGGGTCGCCCGGGCCCGCCAGCTGCTGGAGTCCAGCGACCTCCCGGTCGAACGCATCGCCGGCGAGGTGGGC
The DNA here is from genome assembly GCA_033793685.1 of Streptomyces sp. ME19-03-3. GTDB lineage: Bacteria > Actinomycetota > Actinomycetes > Streptomycetales > Streptomycetaceae > Actinacidiphila. The sequence goes on from JARAXD010000012.1 coordinate 28,151, forward strand.
TTCGCCACCGCGACCTCCCTGCGGCAGCACCTCCACGCCGCCATCGGCGTCTCCCCCCTGGCCTACCGGCGCACCTTCCGGACGGCCGCCACCCGCTGACGCGCCCTGGCGAGTCCTGGGACCGAGCCTCCTGGCCCCCTTCGGCCGGCGGTGGGGAAGCCGGGATGAGCCGGAACGCGGGAATAGGAAAAGGGAACACCCCCGGCGGCCGTGGCCGACGGGGGTGTTCCGGGAAAAACTCGGGCGATCAGTACGCCGAGTTGACGTTGTCGATCGTGCCGTACACGTGCGCCGCGTAGTTGCAGGCTGCAGTGATGTTGGCGACCGGGTCGTAGATGTTCCACGAGGTACCGGGGACGTGGTAGGCCTTGAAGGTCGGGTCGATCACCTGCATCAGGCCCTTGGAGGGAATTCCCTTGGCCGCGTTCGAGTCCCAGCCGTTGATGGCGCTCGGGTTGCCCGAGGACTCGCGCATCAGGTTCTTGTAGATCCCGTTGTAGGTGCCCGGAATGCCGTGGGCACGCATCACCGCCAGGGACTGGTTGATCCACGTGTTGACGGAGCCCGACTGCGCCGTGGTGGCGGCGGAGGCGGTGGGGGCCATGGCCACACCACCGGCGACGACGGCGACGCTGGCGGCAGCGCAGCCGAGGGAGATCTTCTTGGCCTTGGCGACGCGGTTGAGCTTCGACATAGCGGAGATCTGCATTCGAGAATTTCCTCTTCCGTGGGGTACGCCATGAATTGTTGGCCGACTTAAATCCCGGGGTCAATACACCCCGGTTACTAAGGGGATTAGTTGTGGGACCAGGGACGAAAGTCCCGCCGCACAGGCGCGGGAAGGGGATTGCGGGGAACGGTCTACTAAGGGACCCCGAAAGTGGCGCACGCCATATCGGCCACGTCACACGCACACCCGGACAAATCGCTCATCGAGTGACGCGGGCCATGTGTCCTGCGTCACTCGATGAGCCGCTTTTTCACTCCCGGGAACGGCGAATTCACGCACGGCGAGGTTGTTTCGGGGCCGCACGATGGTCTGCCGGTCCCGGACGCGGGACCGGCAGACGGGACCGGCAGACAGGGCCGGCAGACGGGACCGGCCGGGAGGCAGGACCGGCCGGCACGACCCGGCGGCTACGCCCCGGGGGCCGAGGCGATCACGACCGTCGCGTACAGCTCCTCCGAGACGGCCACCTGTGCCAGCAGTCCGGCCCGGGCGACCGCGGCGACGGCGGCCGGAGCCTGCTGTTCGCCGGTCTCGAACAGGAGGCGGCCGCCCGGGGCAAGCCACGCGGGCGCCGCGGCGGCGACGCGGCGGAGGACCTCGAGACCGTCGGGCCCGCCGTCGAGGGCGACCCGGGGCTCGTGGTCACGCGCCTCGGGCGGGAGGAGGGCGACCGCGCCGCTGGGTACGTACGGCACGTTCGCGACCAGGACGTCGACGCGGCCGCGCAGCTCCTCGGGAAGGGGGTCGTAGAGATCGCCCTCGTGGACGTGCACCTCGCCGTCGGCCACGTCCAGGTTGCGGCGGGCGCAGGCGACCGCCGCCGGATCGATGTCGGCCGCGTGCAGCACGGGCCGGTCGAGCGTGGCGGCCAGGACGGCGCCGACCGCGCCCGAGCCGCAGCACAGGTCGACCACGAAGGCACCGGGCCGGCCCAGGGCGCGCCCGAGCGCGGCGGCCTGGCGCGCGAGGAACTCCGTTCGGCGCCGCGGGACGAAGACCCCGGGGCCGACCGAGATCCGCAGGCCGCAGAACTCCGCCCAGCCCACGACGTGTTCGAGCGGGTGTCCGGCCACCCGGCGCTCCACCATGGCGGCGAGTTCGGCAGGCGTCCGGGCGGTGGAGACGAGCAGCTCGGCCTCGTCCTCGGCGAACACGCAGCCGGCCGCCCGCAGCGCGGACACGACCGGCGCGGCGGAGGGGGACCCCTGCGCGGCAGGAGCGGAGCCGGCGGGAGGCGGACCCGGGGGGCGGGCGCAAGAAAAGGCGGAGGGAGAGGAGCCGGGAGATGCGGGTGTGGCGGAGGGCATGGGGGCCTTTCGGGGCGCCGCGGGGCGCTCTCGACGGCCTAGGTCGTCCGGACCACAGGCCCGCAGGAGGAGAGCACCCAACCTGACATGGCGGTAATGGGTCTCACCTCCCCGGTACGTCCTGCTGGCGACGGTCACGTTACCCGACCCCCACCACCGCGCCCACCCCCAGGGCCGTGACGGCGGCGCGTGGGCTCGGGGCAGCGGCCCGACGCGGGTGGCGCGCCGCGGGGAGCGCGCGGGCCGGGACCCTTTTGGGTCTGTGGCACGTCCAAGCGGAAAGGAGGCAATCCATGCGTCATACGACAGTCACGGCCGTCGCCGCCGCCGCGCTCCTGCTGACGGGCTGCGGCGCGCAGTCCGGCCGCCCCGCGGACGGCAGCCCCAGCGGCTCACCCAGCAGCACCGGAACCCCCGGTCCCGGAGGCGGAAGCGGCACGGCGGGGGCCTGCGCGACCGAGGTCGCGCTCACCGTCCGGGACACCGGCCGTGTCGTCTGCGTCACCACCGGCGGCACGGTGCGGGTCACCCTCGACGGCACCCCCGACCGGCCGTGGGCCCCGGTCACCAGCGAGGGCGCGGCCCTCACCCCCACCAATGCGGGCATCGGGGCCCCCCGCGGGGACGCCATCGCCGCCTACCGCGCCACCGCCCCCGGCACGGCGCACCTCAACTCCACCCAGCCCCTGTGCGCCACACCCACAGCGCCGGGCCAGGTGGCCTGCCTGGGCCTGCGGCAGTGGGCCGTCACGGTGCGGGTCGCGAACGGCTGAACTGGTCTGCTCCTGACGGAGGGACGTACCCGGTCCGGGCGACGGGACGGGCGCGGTCACCTCACCGCCACAGGTCCGCAGTCGGGGCAGAGGGAAGGCGGCGTGCCCGGCCGCGTACCGCACGGCCGGGACGTACCGGCCAGGGCGACGGGACGGGCGCGGTCACCTCACCGCCACAGGTCCGCAGTCGGCGCGGAGGGAACAGCGGCGAACCCGGCCGCGTACCGCACGGCCGGGACGTACCCGGTCCGGACGACGGATCGGGCGATCCGCCGTCGCCGGGGGAGGTCAGGCCTCGCCGGCCTCGAGCAGGTTCGCGGCGGCGCCGACGATCCTCGGGTCGGGCACGCCCACGACCTCCTCGTCCTTGTCGCCGTAGTCGAAGCGGCACAGCACGGTGCGCATCGCCTCCACGCGGGCCCGCTTCTTGTCGTTGCTCTTCACCACCGTCCAGGGCGCCTGCTCGGTGTCGGTCTCCCGGAACATCGCGACCTTGGCCTCGGTGTAGTCGTCCCACCGGTCCAGCGAGGCCAGGTCCATCGGGCTGAGCTTCCACTGCCGCACCGGGTCGACCTGGCGGATGGTGAAGCGGGTGCGCTGCTCGTTGCGGGACACGGAGAACCAGAACTTCACCAGGTCGACGCCGTCGTCCACGAGCATCCGCTCGAACGCGGGCGCCTGCCGCATGAACCGCTGGTACTCGTCTTCCGTGCAGAAGCCCATGACCCGCTCCACCCCTGCCCGGTTGTACCAGGACCGGTCGAAGAGCACGATCTCGCCCGCGGTGGGCAGGTGCTCGACGTACCGCTGGAAGTACCACTGCCCGCGCTCGCGCTCGGTCGGCTTCTCCAGCGCCACCACCCGGGCGCCGCGCGGGTTCAGGTGCTCGGTGAAGCGCTTGATCGTCCCGCCCTTGCCGGCCGCGTCGCGCCCCTCGAAGACGATCACCAGTCGGCGGCCGGTCTCCTTGATCCAGCTCTGCAGCTTCAGCAGCTCTATCTGCTGGAGCCGCTTGTGCCACTCGTACTCCCTGCGCTCCATGCGGAAGTCGTACGGGTAGTTCTCGCGCCACGTCTCGACCGGGCTGCCGTCCGCCCGGATCAGCACGGGGTCGTCCTGGTCGGTGTAGTCGACCTGCATCCCGGCGAGCAGATCCACGTCCGCGGGGTGCGGGAGCGTCGTCATGTCGCCTCTCACCTCCGGCTCCGTAAGAGCGCGCACGTCTGCACCCAAGGTAACGCCGCCCCACCCCGCCTCCCCACCCCGCCGGAGGCGGGGTGGGGAGGCGCTCCGGCCACGGCCTCGGCCTGCGGGCCTGTCCGGCCGCGGCGCGAAGGCCCGGCACGTGGTGCGGCCACGGGGCGTGGCGTGGCGGGCCGGACAACGCCCGCCCCAGCTCGCGACGCTGCGCGCGGCCGCCGCCGCGGCGGACTGGAACCGTGGACCTCCACGGCCTCCGGACCGGTACCGGCCGGCGACTCTCCGGCGGACACCACGTCGCGCGGGCCGGGACCGGCGGCGTCCTACGCGCCGTCCTCCAGGTCGCCCTCGGTCTCCAGGAAGGCCTGGCGGAGCTGCTCGACGACCTCCGGGTCGGGCTCGGCCCACATGCCGCGCGACTCCGCCTCCAGCAGCCGCTCCGCCATGCCGTGCAGCGCCCAGGGGTTGGCCGCCTGGAGGAAGGCCCGGTTCTCCGGGTCCAGGACGTAGGTGCGGGCCAGCTTGTCGTACATCCAGTCGGCGACGACGCCGGTCGTGGCGTCGTAGCCGAAGAGGTAGTCGACGGTGGCGGCCAGTTCGAAGGCACCCTTGTAGCCGTGCCGCCGCATCGCCTCGATCCAGCGGGGGTTGACCACCCGGGCCCGGAAGACCCGGGAGGTCTCCTCGAGCAGGGACCGGGTGCGCACCGTCTCCGGCCTGGTGGAGTCGCCGATGTACGCCTCGGGGGAACGGCCGGTCAGCGCACGGACGGTGGCGACCATGCCGCCGTGGTACTGGTAGTAGTCGTCGGAGTCGGCGATGTCGTGCTCGCGGGTGTCGGTGTTCTTCGCGGCCACCGCGATCCGCCGGTAGGCGCTCTCCATCTCCTCCCGGGCCGGGCGCCCGTCGAGGCCGCGCCCGTAGGCGTAGCCGCCCCAGACGGTGTAGACCTCCGCGAGGTCGGCGTCGCTGCGCCAGTCGCGGCTGTCGATGAGCTGGAGCAGGCCCGCGCCGTAGGTGCCGGGACGGGAGCCGAAGATGCGGGTGGTGGCGCGGCGTTCGTCGCCGTGCGCGGCGAGGTCGGCGCGGGAGTGGGCGCGCACGAAGTTGTCCCCGTCCGGCTCGTCGAGGCCCGCGACCAGCCGCACCGCGTCGTCCAGCAGGCCCACGACGTGCGGGAACGCGTCCCGGAAGAAGCCGCTGATGCGCAGGGTGACGTCGACGCGCGGACGGCCCAGCTCCCGCGCCGGGACGGCTTCGACGCCGGTGACCCGGCGGGACGCGTCGTCCCACACCGGCCGCACGCCCAGCAGCGCCAGCGCCTCGGCGACGTCGTCCCCGGCGGTGCGCATCGCGCTGGTGCCCCACAGCGACAGGCCCACCGACTGCGGCCAGTCGCCGTTGTCCTCGCGGTAGCGGGCCAGCAACGAGTCGGCGAGGGCCTGCCCGGTCTCCCAGGCGAGCCTGCTGGGCACGGCCTTGGGGTCGACGGAGTAGAAGTTGCGGCCGGTCGGCAGCACGTTGACCAGGCCGCGCAGCGGTGAGCCGGAGGGGCCGGCGGGCACGAATCCGCCGTTCAGGGCGTGCACGACGGCCTCGGTCTCGTCCGTGGTGCGGGCCAGTCGCGGCACGACCTGCCGGGCGGCGAAGTCGAGCACCCGGGCGACGTCATCGGGCTGGCCCTTCGCGACCTCGGCGACGGACTCCGGCGCCCAGCCGGCGTCCTCCATGGCCTGCACCAGCGCGCGGGCCTGCTCCTCGGCGGCGTCGGCGCCGAGCCGGGTGGCCTTGGACTCGTCGAGGCCCAGGGCCTCGCGCAGGCCCGGCAGCGCGGTTTCGCCACCCCAGATCTGCCGGGCGCGCAGGATGGCCAGCACCAGGTCGACCCGCCCGGCGCCGGTGGGGGCCTGGCCCAGTACGTGCAGGCCGTCGCGGATCTGGGCGTCCTTGATCTCGCAGAGCCAGCCGTCGACGTGGAGCAGGAAGTCGTCGAACTCGGCGTCGTGCGGCCGGTCCTCCAGGCCCAGGTCGTGGTCCAGCTTGGCCGCCTGGATCAGTGTCCAGATCTGGGCGCGGACGGCGGGCAGTTTGGCCGGGTCCATGGACGCGATCGCCGCGTGCTCGTCGAGCAGTTGCTCCAGGCGCGCGATGTCGCCGTAGGAGTCGGCGCGGGCCATCGGCGGCACCAGGTGGTCGACGAGGGTCGCGTGCGCGCGGCGCTTGGCCTGGGTGCCCTCGCCGGGGTCGTTGACGAGGAACGGGTAGATCAGCGGCAGGTCGCCCAGGGCGGCGTCGGGGCCGCAGGCGGCGGACAGGGCCGCGTTCTTGCCTGGCAGCCACTCCAGGTTGCCGTGCTTGCCGAGGTGGATCATCGCGTCGGCGCCGAAGCCGCCGTCGGCCCGCGCGGTGGCGATCCAGCGGTAGGCGGCGAGGTAGTGGTGGGAGGGCGGCAGGTCCGGGTCGTGGTAGATCGCGATCGGGTTCTCGCCGAAGCCGCGCGGCGGCTGGATGAGGACCAGCAGGTTGCCGCGGCGCAGCGCGGCCAGCACGATGTCGCCCTCGGGATTGGCGCTGGTGTCGACGAACATCGAGCCGGGCGGCGGGCCCCAGTGCTCCGTCACCGCTTCCCGCAGCCCCGCCGGGAGTGCGGCGAACCAGCGCCGGTAGTCGGCGGCCGGGATGCGCACCGGGTTGGCGGCCAACTGCTCCTCGGTCAGCCACTCCTGGTCGTGGCCGCCCGCGTCGATCAGGGCGCGGATCAGCTCGTCGCCGTCGCCGGAGGAAAGGCCCGGGATCTCCTCCTCGGGTCCGAAGTCCCAGCCCTCGGCGCGCAGCCGGCGCAGCAGCGCGACCGCGCTCGCGGGGGTGTCGAGGCCCACCGCGTTGCCGATGCGGGAGTGCTTGGTCGGGTAGGCGGACAGCACGAGCGCCAGGCGGCGCTCCGCGACCGGGATGTGCCGCAGCCGCGCGTGGCGGACGGCGATGCCCGCGACGCGGGCGGCGCGCTCGGGGTCGGGGGCGTAGACCGGCAGTCCGTCCTCGTCGATCTCCTTGAAGGAGAACGGGACGGTGATCAGCCGGCCGTCGAACTCGGGGACGGCGACCTGCGTCGCGGCGTCCATCGGTGACAGGCCCTCGTCGCTGCCTTCCCACGCCTCCCGCGAGGAGGTCAGGCACAGCGCCTGCAGCACCGGCACGTCCAGCGAGGCGAGCGCGCCCGCGTCCCAGGCCTCCTCGTCGCCGCCCGCCGAGGCGTCGGCCGGGCGGGTCCCTCCTGCCGCGAGGACGGTGGTGACGACGGCGTCGACGCCGCCCAGGGCATCGAGCAGTCCGGGTTCGGGGGCGCGCAGCGAGGCCACGTACAGCGGGAGCGCCCGGGCGCCGGCCTGCTCGATCGCGGTGCACAGGGCCTCCACGAAGGCGGTGTTGCCGCTCATGTGGTGGGCCCGGTAGTAGAGGACGGCGACCAGCGGACCGTCGGTGACGGTGGCGGTGCGCTCCAGCCTGCCCCAGGAGGGGGCGGAGGCGGGGGGTTCGAAGCCGTGGCCGGTGAGCAGCACCGTGTCGGACAGGAAGCGGGCCAGTTGCGCGAGGTTGGCCGGGCCGCCGTGCGCGAGGTAGGCGTGGGCCTCGGCCGCGATGCCGACGGGCACGGTCGACAGCTCCATCAGCTGTGCGTCCGGGGCCTGTTCACCGGTGAGCACGACGACCGGGCGGGGCCCCGCGAGCAGCGCGTCCAGGCCCTCCTCCCAGGCGCGGCGCCCGCCGAGGAGCCGTACGACGACCAGGTCGGCGCCGTCGAGCAGGCCGGACAGGTCGTCGAGCGGAAGCCGGGAGGGGTTGGCGAAGCGGAGCCGTACGGGACCGCCGGCGGTGTTGGCGGCGCGGGCGCTGAGCAGGTCGGTGTCGGAGGTCGACAGCAGCAGGATCACGTCGGGCGTGCCTTCCTCGGGGTCCGCGCCCCGGGCCGGTGGAGGACGGCGGGAGTTCCTGGCTCCCGAGGCCCGGCGTTCACGCGCCGGCCCCGGTGACAGTGGCGGGACCGCACCGGAATCGCACCGGTTTCCTCCGCTGATGCCGTCGATGGCGTGGGCGCGGCCGGGTGACCTGCCCGCGCGCCATAGTAGGCGCTGGACCTGCCGACGGGGGCCGCGCGGGCCGTACTACCCCGTCGAGGCCGCGGGTATGCTCGCGGCCATGCCGTCGCCCTCCGAGCCCCCCCTGAGCGGCGCCTTCGCCGCAGCGGCGGCGGGGCGCGCACGCGACGACGCCTGCCCCGGCGCGCTGCGGCTGCACGTCGCCGACGACGGCGCGCTGGCCCGGATCCGCGTCCCCGGCGGCCTGCTGTCGATACGTCAGGCCGAAGCCGTCGCGGTCGCCGCCGACCGCCTCGGCGACGGCCGCCTCGACCTCACCTCCCGCGGCAACCTGCAGGTGCGCGGGCTGCGCGAACCCGGCGCGGGAACCGAACTGGCGGTACTGCTCGGCGAGGCCGGACTGCTGCCCTCACGGGCCCACGAACGCGCCCGCAACGTCGTCGCCTCGCCCCTGGCCGGGCTCGACGGCCGTGGACATGGCGACCTGCGCGGCTGGATACGGGAGTTGGACGCCCTGCTGTGCGCCGGCCCGGCCGCCGCGGGGCTCTCCGGACGCTTCCTGTTCGCCCTCGACGACGGCCGCGGCGACACCGCCGCGCTCGGCGCCGATGTGACGCTGGTCGCGCGGCCCGGCGCCGCGACCGCCGAACTGCGCCTGGCCGGGCGGCCCGTCGCACACGTACCGGCCGACGGCGCTCCGCGCTGGGCGGTGCGCGCCGCCGAGGCCTTCCTCACCCTCGCCGCCGAACACGGCGCCCGCGCCTGGCGGATCGCCGACATCGACCCGGGCGCCACCGTGCTCGCCGCGCGGCTGCGCGCCGAAGGCGCCCCGCCCGCCCGCCCCGCCGACGCCACCGCGAGCGGAAACGCCTGCGGCCCGCCCCCGCTGGGCCTCGTCCGGCACCCTGACCGGCGCACCTGCGCGCTGTCCGTGGGCGTACGCCTGGGCCGCCTCACCACCGGGGCGTGGCGGCTGCTGACGCGCGTCGCCGCGTCCGGCGCGGGGGAGTTGCGGGTCACCCCCTGGCGCGGCGTCGTCCTGCCGGGCCTGCCGCCCGCGGCCGCAGCGCAGGCGCTGGACCGCCTGGCCGCGGCCGATTTCCTGACCGGCGAGGACTCCCCGTGGCGCGGCGCGACCGCCTGCGCGGGGCGCCCGGGGTGCGCCAAGTCGCTGGCGGACGTGCGCGCCGACGCCGCTGCCGCGCTGCGCGGCGCCCGCCCCGAGCCCGGACACCGCCTGCTGCCCGTGCACTTCTCCGGCTGCGAACGCCGCTGCGGCCACCCCGACGGCTCCTGGGTCGACGTGGTCGCCGTGGCCGACGGGCGCTACCGCGTCACCGCGGCCGGCGGCGTCTCCCGCGCCGCCTCCGACGCCACCGCCGCGGAACTGCCCGCCGCCCTGGACACCGCCCGCCGCACCAGCACCCCACCACCGACGAGGACGACGTGACCGAGTACGAGAAGGACGGACCGGAGATCTACCGTCAGTCCTTTGCCATCATCCGCGCCGAGGCGGAACTGGACGGCCTGCCACCGGACGTGGCGCAGGTCGCCGTCCGCATGATCCACGCCTGCGGCATGACCGACCTCGTACGGGACCTGGCCTTCAGCCCCGCGGTGGTCGCCGACGCACGCGCCGCGCTGCGCGCCGGGGCGCCGATCCTCTGCGACGTGCAGATGGTCGCCAGCGGCGTCACCCGCAAACGGCTGCCCGCGGACAACGAGGTGGTCTGCACCCTGTCCGACCCCTCTGTCCCAGGCCTCGCCGCCGACCTCGGCACCACGCGCAGCGCCGCCGCCATGGAGCTGTGGCGGGACCGCCTGGAGGGCGCCGTCGTCGCCGTCGGCAACGCCCCGACCTCCCTGTTCCGGCTGCTGGAGATGATCGAGGCGGGCGCACCGCGCCCCGCGGCGGTCATCGGCGTGCCCGTCGGCTTCGTCGGCGCCGCCGAGTCCAAGGACGCCCTGGCCGCACACCCCTCCCGGCTGGAGCACCTGGTGGTGCGCGGCCGACGCGGCGGCAGCGCCCTGGCCGCCGCCGCCCTCAACGCCCTTGCGACCGAAAGCGAAATCCTGTGACCGGCCGTCTCTACGGAGTGGGCCTCGGCCCCGGCGACCCCTCCCTGATGACCGTGCGGGCCGTGGAGGTCATCCGCTCCGCCGACGTCATCGCCTACCACTGCGCCCGCCACGGCCGCAGCATCGCCCGCTCCATCGCCGCGGCGCACATCCGCCCCGAGCAGATCGAGGAACGGCTGATGTACCCCGTGACGACGGAGGCCACCGGCCACCCCGGCGGCTACCGGGGCGCGCTGGACGACTTCTACGCCGAGTCCGCGGAACTCCTCGCCGCGCACCTGGACGCCGGGCGCACCGTCGCCGTGCTCGCCGAGGGCGACCCGCTCTTCTACGGCTCGTACATGCACATGCACAAGCGGCTCGCCGACCGCTACCCGGCCGAGGTGGTGCCCGGCGTCACCTCCGTCAGCGCGGCGGCCGCCCGCCTCGGGAGGCCCCTGGTGGAGGGCGAGGAGGTCCTGACGATCCTGCCCGGCACGCTGCCCGAGGAGGAGCTGGCGGCCCGGCTCGCCACCGCCGACGCGGCGGCCGTGATGAAGCTCGGCCGCACCTTCCCCGCCGTGCGCCGGGCCCTGGAGACGGCCGGACGACTGGAGGACGCACTCTACGTCGAGCGGGCCACCATGGAGGCCGAGCGCCTGGAACGGCTCACCGACGTCGACCCGGAGTCGGTGCCGTACTTCGCCGTCGCCGTGCTGCCCAGCCGCGTCGACGAACGGCCCGCGGCGGACCCGTCCCCGGCGGACGGCGAGGTCGTGGTCGTCGGACTCGGCCCGGCCGGGCCGATGTGGCTGACGCCGGAGGCGAGGTCCGCCCTCGCCGAGGCGGACGAACTCGTCGGCTACACCACCTACATGGACCGGGTCCCGGTCCGCCCCGGGCAGCGGCGGCACGCCTCCGACAACCGCGTCGAGGCCGAACGCGCCGAGTTCGCCCTCGACCTGGCCCGGCGCGGACGCAAGGTCGCCGTGGTGTCCTCCGGCGACCCGGGCGTCTTCGCCATGGCCACGGCCGTGCTGGAGGCCGCCTCCGCCGAAGCCTTCCTCGGCGTCCCCGTACGGGTCGTGCCCGGCATCACCGCCGCCCAGTCGGCGGCGGCGCTCGCGGGCGCCCCCCTCGGCCACGACTACGCCGTCGTGTCGCTCTCCGACCGGCTCAAGCCCTGGACGGTCGTCGAGGAACGGCTGCGCGCCGCCACCGCCGCCGACCTCGTGCTCGCGCTCTACAACCCGGCCTCCCGCAGCCGCAGGACGCAGTTGGAGACCGCGCTGAAGGTGCTGCGCGAGGGCCGTGTGCCGGGCACTCCCGTGGTCGTCGCCCGCGACGTCGGCGGGCCCGCGCAGGCCGTACGGGTCACCACGCTGGAGGACCTGGACCCGGCGAGCGTCGACATGCGGTGCGTGCTGCTGGTCGGCTCCTCGCAGACCAGGGCGGTACGGCGCGGCGACGGCACCACGGTGGTGTGGACGCCCCGGCGGTACCCGGCCTGAGCCCTCAGCTCGGCGCGGGGCGCCGCTGCCGTTGGGCACGCCACGGCGGTCAGGCTGCGCGCAGGAGGTCAGGCCGTACGCGCGCGCAGCCACTCCAGCGCGCCCGGCACGTCAGGGACGACGGGCACGCCCCCGGGGACCGGCGGGCGCTCCACGACCACCACGGGCAGGCCCAGTTGACGGGCGGCCGCGAGTTTGGGCGCGGTCGCGGCGCCGCCGCTGTCCTTGGTGACCAGCACCTCGACGCGGTGCCGGCGCATCAGCTCCAGCTCCCCGTCCAGGGTGAACGGGCCCCGGTCCAGCAGCACCTCCATGTGCGGCGGGTGCGGCGGCACCGGCGCGTCCACGGAACGCACCAGGAACCACGCACCCGTGACCCCGGCGAAGGCGGCCAGGCCCGTACGGCCCGTGGTGAGGAAGACCCGCCGCCCGAGCCCCGGCAGCAGCTCGGCCGCCTCCGCCAGTGAGGCCACCGGGTACCGGCGGTCCCCGGGACCTGCGACCCAGCCGGGGCGGCGCAGGGCGAGCAGGGGGACACGGGTGGCCGAGGCCGCCTCGGCGGCGTTGAAGGACATCGCCCGGGCGAAGGGATGGGTGGCGTCGACGACCACGTCGACCGCGTGCGCGCGCAGCCACGCCGCGAGCCCCGCCGGGCCGCCGAACCCACCGGTGCGCACCTCCCCGGGCGGCAGCCGCGGCCGCTCCACCCGCCCCGCGAGCGAACTGGTCACCCGCCACGCGTCGGGATCCGCGGCCAGCACCTCGGCGAGGCGGCGCGCCTCGGTGGTGCCCCCGAGAACCAGGACGTGCTGCCTTCTGCCGGTCATGCCCGCACCCTACGGCGCGCGGCCGGCGGCGCCCGCGGCGCCCGGCGCGGCAGGACCGGGCCGCGGCGGCACGACGGGAACACCGGCGCGTTCCGGGCGGCGCCCGTCTCCGCCATCGTCGACCTCGACCTGTCCGCGGCCCTGGCCCTCGCCCGCGACACCACCTGGGCCACGGCCCACACCCGCCACACCGCCCTGCCCACCCCGGAACGCCCCGACGGCGCGCTCATCGCCACCGCCGCCCCGGACCAGTGGGCAGGCCACCCCGTCAGGACCCTCGACCTCACCTGACAGACGCGTCACAAGCGCGCGGACGGACCCGCGATGCGGCGATCAGTGCGCCGCGTGCCGGTGGACGCGCTCCGCCGAGTACAGGTGGCTGTCGCGGAACTGCTCCGCCCCCAGCGCCCGACCGACGATGATGACCGCCGTGCGGACCACCCCGGCCGCCTTCACCTGCTCCGCGATGTCCGCGAGCGTCCCGCGCAGCACCAGTTCGTCCGGGCGCGAGGCCATCGCGACGACGGCCGCGGGGCAGTCGGCCCCGTAGTGGGGGGTGAGTTCGGCCACCACGCGGTGGACGTAGCGGGCCGCGAGGTGCAGCACCATCAGCGCGCCGCTGCGGCCCAGGGTCGCCAGGTCCTCCCCCTCCGGCATGGGCGTGGCCTGCTGCGCGACCCGGGTCAGGATGACGGTCTGGCCGACGGTCGGCACTGTCAGCTCCCGCTTGAGGGCCGCGGCCGCCGCCGCGAACGCGGGGACGCCGGGGACCACCTCGTACGGGACACCGGCCGCGTCCAGGCGGCGCATCTGCTCGGCGACGGCGCTGAACACGGACGGATCCCCCGAGTGCAGCCGGGCCACGTCGTGGCCCTCCTCGTGGGCGCGGACGAACTCCCGGGTGATCTCGTCGAGCGTGAGCTGCGCCGTGTCCACCAGACGGGCGTCCTGCGGGCACTCGGCGAGCAGTTCACGCGGGACGAGACTCCCTGCGTAGAGGCACACCTTGCTGGCCGCCAGGATCCGCAGGCCGCGCAGGGTGATCAGGTCGGCGGCGCCGGGGCCGGCGCCGATGAAGTGGACGGTCATGGCTGTGCTCCCGCGGGTTTGACGGCGGACCACTGGGTGACGGGCATGGCCTGGCGCCAGCCCGTGAAGCCGCCGACCGGGGCGGCGTGCGCGACGGAGAGCCGGACGAGCTCGCCCCCGTGCGTCGCGTACCAACGGGCGAGCAGCGCCTCGGACTCCAGCGTGACGGTGTTGGCGACCAACCGCCCGCCCGGCCGCAGGGCCGCCCAGCAGGTCTCCAGCAGGCCGGGCGCGGTGAGCCCGCCGCCGACGAAGACGGCGTGGGGAACGGGCAGCCCGTCCAGCGCCGCCGGAGCGGCGCCGGTCACCACCCGTAGCGCCGGGACGCCGAGCGCGGCCGCGTTGCGCGTGATGCGCTCCGCGCGGACGGGGTCCCGCTCCACGGTGACCGCGCGGCAGGTGCGGTGCGCCCGCATCCACTCGACGGCGATCGATCCGGAGCCGCCGCCCACGTCCCACAGCAGCTCGCCGGGCGCGGGCGCGAGCGCGGCAAGCGTCGCCGCCCGTATGTGGCGCTTGGTGAGCTGCCCGTCGTGCTCGTACGCGGCGTCCGGCAGCCCGGGCACGAGGCCCAGCCGGGACGCGCCGGGATCGGCAACGCACTCGACCGCGACGACGTTCAGCGGATCGCCGGGCGGGTGCGGCCAGGCGCCGGCCGTGCCGTCCAGGATCCGTTCGCCGGGCGAGCCCAGTTGCTCCAGCACCCGCAACCGGCCGGCACCGAAACCGCGTTGGCGCAGCAGCCCGGCGACGGCGGCCGGGGTGTCCGCGTCCCGGCTCAGCACCAGCACCCGGCGCCCGTCGTGCAGCGCCGCCGCCAGCGCGGGCAGCGGCCGCCCGACCAGGCTCACCACGTCGGTGTCCTCCACCGCCCAGCCCAGCCGCGCGCAGGCGTACGACACCGACGAGGGGTGCGGCAGCACCCGCAGACGGTCCGCGCCCAGCACCTCGGTGAGCGTCCGCCCGATGCCGTGGAACATGGGGTCACCGCTGGCCAGCACCGCGATCCGCCGTCCCGCGTGGGCGGCGAGCAGACCCGGCACGGCCGGCCGCAGCGGCGCCGGCCAGGCCACCCGCTCGGCGGTCACCTCCGCGGGCAGCAGGTCGAGTTGGCGCGGGCCGCCGATGACGACCTGGGCCGCCGTCAGCGCCTCCCGCGACGCCGCGGCCAGCCCGGCCCAGCCGTCGGCGCCGACGCCGACGACCGCCACGGGGGCGGACGCGTCGTCGTCCATCACGGTCACCTCGGAAGTCGGCGGGAGCGGCCGGGCACAGCAGCCGCACTCTACGTCACACGCCGTACGCGCCACGGGCCCGGGGCCTTCCCCGTCGTATGTCCTCGGGCCCGTGACCGCGGACTTTCCGACCGCCGGCCGGCGTCGCCTCGGTGATCTCGCCCTTAACCACCCATCGGGCCGCCGCTGATCGAGAGCTGACGGTGAGTCATGCCCCGTCGCCCCCCGCGCCGTCAGATGTCCAGCCGGTACGGCAGGAGGCAGACGACGGCGTCGGTGCGGGAGCGCAGGAACGTGGCGAGGAGGATGCCGCGCTGGTTCTGCAGGATGCGGTAACGGGCGTGCCGCGGCTGGACCTCGGGGATGAGGACGGCGATCTGGCGGCCGTCGCGCGACATGCGGCGGACGTAGGAGAGGATCGGCAGCACCAGGGAGCGGTGCGGGCTCTCGATGACGTCGAGGCGGACGCCGGGCTGCCAGCGGTCCCACGTGTCGAGCAGGTCGCGCGCCTTGGCCCGGTCGGGCTCGACGGTGACCGCGACGACCTCGTCGCCGAGGGCGATGGCCGCGGTCAGCGCGTGCTGCGCGAGCCGGCTGATCCCGCCGAGGGGGACGATGACCAGGCTGTTGGTGCGTCGCGGCCGGTCGGGGACGGTCCCGAGGGCGAGTTCCCTGCCGACCTCCGCGTAGTAGTGCTCGATGCGGGCGAAGAGCAGCATCAGCAGCGGCACCACGAGGACGACCACCCAGGCGCCCTCAGTGAACTTCGTGGTCACCAGGATCACCCCGGCCAGCGCGGTCAGCAGGGCGCCCAGCCCGTTGAGCGCCGCCCGTGGCGCCCAACGCCGCGGCCGGGCGCCCGCCCAGTGCCGGACGAGCCCGGTCTGGCTGATGGTGAAGCCGGTGAACACGCCGATGGCGTAGAGCGGGATGAGCCGCTGTGTCTGCGCGTCGACGGCGATGAGCAGCAGGGCCGCCAGCACGGCGAGGGCGACGACGCCGTAGCGGTAGACGGGCCGCTCGGCGCGGAGCCCGAACACGTGGGGCAGCCGGTTGTCGCGGGCCAGCAGGCTCATCAGGACGGGCAGGCCGCCGAAGCTGGTGTTGGCGGCCAGGCCGAGGACGAGGGTGACCACCAGGTTGGTGACGTAGTACGGCCACCCCGTGCCGAAGGAGCCGGCGGTCAGCTGGGCGAGCACGGTCACGCCGCCGCGCGGGGCCACGTCGTCCCGGCGGATGAGGAAGGCCAGCCCGATCAGCATCAGCCCGAGCAGCGCACCGAGCATCAGTTCCGTGCGCTGGGCGCGGCGCACCTTGGGCGGCCGGAAGGAGGGGACGGCGTTGGCGATGGCCTCCACCCCGGTCAGGGCGGAGCAGCCGGCGGAGAATGCCTTGAGCACCAGCAGCACGCTCAGCGCCTCCGTGGCGTGGACGGGCTGCGGGGCGCCGACGACCGCCGCCGGGTGGGCGCGCAGCAGGCCCGCGACGACGATCCCGCCGACGCACAGGACGAACAGCGCCGCCGGCAGCATCAGCACTCGCGCGCTGTCGGCGACGCCGCGCAGGTTCACCAGGGCTAGCAGGGCCAGCCCGCCGAGGCAGATCTCCAGCAGGTAGGGGGTGAGTGAGGGGAAGGCCGAGGCGAGGCTGGCGGCGCCGGCGGCCAGGCTGACGGCGACGGTGAGCACGTAGTCGACGACGAGGCTGGCCGCCGCCAGCAGGCTCACCCGCGCCCCGAGGTCCTTCTTGGCCACGGCGTAGGAGCCGCCGCCGTCCGGGTGGACCGCGATGACCTGCCCGTACGAGATGACGAGGACGACCAGCAGCCCCGCGATGACCAGCATGACGGGCAGCGTCACGGTCAGCGCCGCGGTCCCGGCGGCGATCAGCACGAGGACGATGGCCTCGGGGCCGTAGGCGACCGAGCTGAGGGCGTCCAGTGACAGCGCGGCGAGCCCCTGCAGGCTGGTGAGCAGGGAGCGGTCCCCCTCGCCGTGCCGCAGCGGCACCCTGGGCCGCTCCTGGCGGCGTGCCAGCCCGAAGGTCATCGCCCGACCCCCGGCCGCGTCTGGCTCATGGATGGCTCCTCCGCCCGCCCGCCCCGCGGGCCCTCCCGCCAGCCTCCGACGGCGGCCCTCCCGGCGCAGCGCGGGACGGCCGATCGGGTGGGGCGATCCCTTCTCGCGCACCCCGGCGGACACTCGCGTCGTCCACGGGCTGGGCGCGACGCCGCCGTGGCCGACGCCGAATCGCCCTGACGGCGATTCGGCTTTCCCTGCCCGGCTCCGCAGGAGTCCGATTCCTCCCCGGACTGAAGGCCGGGGCATCCTCGGACGAACCAGGTGACCGCCCGGCTGGACATCGGCCAGGATGACGGTCGAAGCATCGAGGAACATCCGGTGAGGACGGTGGAGACATGAGCGGCAGGCCGCTGCTGAACCGCAGGCTCGACGGGCTCGGGACGACGATCTTCGCGGAGATGTCGGCACTGGCGACGGCCACGGGCGCGATCAACCTGGGGCAGGGCTTCCCCGACACCGACGGCCCCGAAAAGATCCGCGAGGCGGCCGTACGAGCGCTGCGCGATGGGCGCGGCAACCAGTACCCGCCCGGCCCCGGCGTCCCCGAGCTGCGCCAAGCGATCGCCGACCATCAGCGCCGCTTCTACGACCTGGACTTCGACCCCGACACGGAGGTGCTGGTCACCGCGGGGGCGACGGAGGCGATCGCCGCTGCCATGCTCGCCTTGCTGGAGCCCGGTGACGAGGTGATCGCCTTTGAACCGTTCTACGACTCCTACCCCGCCTGCATCGCGATGGCCGGCGCGACGCGCGTGCCGCTCACCCTGCGTGCCCCCTCCTTCCGTCCGGACCTGGACGAGCTGCGGTCCAAGATCACCCCGCGTACCCGCCTGCTGCTCCTCAACACCCCGCACAACCCGACGGGCACGGTCCTCACCGCCGGCGAACTGACCGCCATCGCCGCTCTCGCCGTCGAGCACGACCTGCTGGTCGTCACCGACGAGGTGTACGAGCACCTCGTCTACGAGGGCGCGCACCTCCCCATCGCGTCCCTGCCCGGAATGCGCGAGCGCACAGTCACCATCAGCTCGGCCGGCAAGACCTTCTCCTTCACCGGCTGGAAGGTCGGCTGGGTGACGGGGCCGCCGGAGCTCACCGCCGCCGTCCGCACGACCAAGCAGTTCCTCACCTACGTCGCGTCCGGCCCGTTCCAGTACGCGATCGCCGAGGCCCTCGCCCTCCCGGACAGCTACTACGCCGCCTTCCGCGACGACCTCCAGGCCAAGCGGGACCTGCTCGCCGACGGCCTCCGCACGGCCGGTTTCCCGGTCTACCGCCCCCAGGGCACGTACTTCATCACGACGGACATCGCCGGCCTCGGCGAGAAGGACGCCCTCACCTTCTGCCGCGCCCTCCCTGAACGCTGCGGTGTCGTCGCCGTCCCCAACTCCGTCTTCTACGACGATCCCGATGCGGGCCGCACCCAGGTCCGCTTCGCCTTCTGCAAACGCGAAGCCGTCCTCACCGAAGCCACCTCCCGCCTCCGCAAAGCCTTCAACGGCTGAGCGCCGCGTTTGCGAGGCCGTTTTCCGCAGCGAAGGTGCCGGGGTCTGCGCGGCGGCTGCTCGGTTTCCTTCGGGTGCTGCGCACAGGCGTGGACGAGGATCCCCGCCGATGTCTCCGGGGCGACCAGGTGGGAAACCCGACCGCCGGTGATCTCGTACATCCCACTGCTCCAGCCGAGAACCCTTCCCTCCTCTTCTGGCGGCGCCCTCGGAGCCGTGCCGAGGGCGCTCGAGGATGCCCGCTTGCACGTACACCATTGGTGGTACATGGACTATCGTTGGTACATGTCCATGAAACGTACGAACGTCTACGCGGACCCTGCGGATCTCGCGATCATCAAGGAGGCCGCTGCCCGCCGCGGTATCAGCGAGGCCGAGATCATCCGGCAGGGCATCCACCTCGCGGCCATGGCGAACCGGGTCTGGGACGAACCGCTTTTCTCCCGGACCTTCGAAGGGCGCGGGCGTACTCCGTCCACAGAGGACGTCCGCGCCGCCGTGGCTGATGCCGTCCGGCGTGAGGGCGGCTCCGGGGCCACGGCGTGATCGTCGTTGTGGCCGACACGTCGGGCCTGCTGGCCGCGCTGGACTCCGCGCACCCCGGGCACCGGGGAGCCAACGAGGCGATCATGTCAGCCGGCCTCCTCGTGGTGTCCCCGCTACTGCTCGCTGAGATCGACCACGTCGCGACCCGCGAACTGGGAAGGGAAGCAGCCGTCAGCGCAATCGACGACATCCGGCGGTGGATGCGAGCGGGCCGGATCGTCGTACCGGAGATCACCGAGGCCCACCTCTCCGCCGCACAGACCTTGCGAGCCCGGTATGCCGCGCTCGACCTCGACCTCGCGGACACGGTGAGCGTCGCCCTCGCCGCCGAATACGACACGGACGCCGTCCTCACCCTCGACCGCCGCGACTTCCGCGCCGTCCGCCCTCTCGGCCGCCACAAGTCCTTCCGCCTTCTGCCCGACGACCTGCCCCTGTGACGGGATGAATGTGTGAACGAGGAGTCGCCTGGGTCACCGGAGCCGCGGAACCGGTGACCGCCGTCCGTTCTGCCGGGCGATTCCTGACGTACGTGGCCTCCGGGCTCTTCCAGTACGCCGTCACGCCCGCCGTGTCCGCCCGTACCTCGACGTGCTTGCAGAACGCGGAGCGGCCTCCCCGACGCCGTCTTTGTACGACGACGCGGAGGCCGGCGCAGCCTACGCGGAACGGCTCCGCAAGGCGTTCGCGCACTGACCGCCGCCCATGGGGCGGTCGTCGTCGGCACGGCCGCCCCACGACTCCGGTCGGCCCGTCACCGGCACCGCAGGACTCCGTAACAGCCCGCCCCCGGGGGGCGTCCGGCCCGGACGTCGGGGCGAAGCGCCTCGGCGGTCAGTCGGGCCGGGCCAAAAACTCCACGACGGCCAGGACGAGGACGACGGCGAGGGCGAGGGCCAGGACGACCCAGCCGGTCGGATAGGACCAGAGGGCGAGCGCCAGGGCCGCGGCCGCCACCACGATCCAGCCGACCGGCAGTTTGTGGCGGACGAGCCACGGGCCGACGGGACCGGTCCGCATCCCCACCCGGTGCGCCGCGTCGCCCGCGCCGCCCAGCACGGACTCCCACACCCCGCGGGTGCGGCGGGCGTACCGCCCGGGCCCGCTCAGCCAGGCGCCCAGCGCGACGACGACGCCCAGCACGAACACCGCGCGGACGGTCTGGCGCAGGAAGCGGACAAGGGTGTCGTAGACGGTCCCGGCGGCCTGCTGGTCGACGCTCGCGGGCAGCGCGTCGAGGTAGATCACCCGGAAGACGGTGAGCGCCGCGCCGAGCACGAGGGCGGCGGCGGCGAAGCCCAGCGCGGCGGCGACCAGGGCGCGCCGCCGGCGGACGGCGAGCAGCACGCCCGCGGCCGCCAGGACGACGGCGACGACGGGCAGCCAGAGGCCGGCGAGCTGCAGGAGCCGGAAGCCGGTCCTGATCTTTCCCACCTTCTCGGAGCGGACGACGGTGAGGTCGGTGTGCACCTCGGGAATCTTCGCCGCGATGGTCAGACCCGCGTCGACCAGCCGCTGCTTGACCCGGTCGACGAGGGGCGCGAGGTCGACGGCCACCGTGTCGTCGGTGAGCTTGACCGCGCCGCCGCCCTGGCCGGTCAGCGCCTTGTCCAGGGAGGCGTGGATCCGGCGGTTGGCGTCGGTCCACACCGTCGCGAAGGCGTCGCTGCGCACGACCTTCTCCGCCGTCGAGCGCACCAGGCTCTCGATGCCGCTGGTCAGCGGGCCGGAGACGCGGCCCAGCAGTTCGTCGAGGCGGGGCCGGTCCTGGGGGGCGACCTCGTCCAGAAGGCTCTTGACGTCGATCCGCCGCATCACCGCCGAGGCGATGCGGTCGGCGGCGGCGTCCTGCACGGCGGGGTCGCGGGCCAATGGTGCGACCGTGGCCACGTAGCGGTCGGTGTCGCCGACCTCGGAGTCCACCCAGACGGCCAGCGCGCTCAGTGGTACCAGGACGCAGGCCACGACGACGAAGAGGGCGGAGAAGAAGGCCCGCACGGGGCGTCGCCGGTGAGGCGGCGGGGCCTGCGGCCCGGCACCCGCGGGAACGGTCTCCCGCGCCTCCAGTGCCGACAGCCGGGCACGCAGCTCGGCGAGGTCGTCACGCCCGCCGGGCGTTGCGTCCGCCATGCCACCGCCGCCTCTCCTTCACCACGCGACACGGCAATTTAATACGTATCGTGAATTCTGTGCCATTTGAGGCGGATGATTCTGGAGGCAGTGATGACGAGACCCCACCGGGTGCGCGCGGTGTGCGCGGCGGTCCTGCTGTCCGCCGGCGCACTCGCCGCGAGCGCCTGCTCGGACAACGAGCGCACGCCCGGCGAGAAGGCGTCGAAGGCCGCGTCCGCCGCGTCCTCGCTGGTGTCCGAGGGTGCGGAGGCCGTCGCCTCGGCGACCGCCGCCGCACAGTCGCAGCTGGCGAAGATCAAGGGCGGCGTCAACGCGAAGGACGACGTCGCGCTCGGCCCGGTGACCATCGAGGGCGGCAAGGCCACCACGAAGGTCACGGCCACCAACAGCGCCGACAAGCAGGCCACGTACACGATCGAGGTGACCTTCCGCGACGCGAACGGGAACCTTCTCGACGCCGTCGTGGTCGACATCGCGGACGTGACCCCCCGCAAGTCGGGCGAGGCGACGGCCCGCAGCCACCGCGATCTGACGGGGACGGTCAAGGCCCAGGTGGACGTGGCACTGCGGCACTGAGACACCATCAGACGAGGAGGCGGCCATGGCGGCCACCAGCACCACACCGAGGAGCGGGAACCACAGCGCGTGGGCGCACGGCGGCGTCACCTTCGCCGGCGTCCTGCTGCTCGTCGACGGCGTCCTGGCCGTCTTCCAGGGCATCTCGGGAATCGCCGCCGACAACGTGTACGCGCGGATCGGCGACTACGTCTACAAGTTCAACCTGACCGCATGGGGATGGATCCACCTCGTCCTCGGCGTACTCCTGGTGATCACCGGGGCCGGACTCCTCAGCGGCGCCGCGCTCTGGTCACGCATCACGGGTGTCGTCCTGGCGGGCCTGAGCATCATCGTGAACTTCCTCTACCTGCCCTACCTGCCCTTGTGGTCGCTCATCCTCATCGCGGTCGACCTCTTCATCATCTGGGCGCTCGCGCACCACAGGCCGGACCGCTCACCGGCCGCCTGACCGCCGCCCGCCCGGTCCTCCCCCCGGCGGGCCGGGGGGAGGACCGGGGGCGGCGGGCACGGCGCACGCCCCCGTCCGGCCGCCGTGGAGCACCGCGCCGACGGTCAGGCTCACCGTGGCCACGACGCACAGCGCGATCAGCCCGGACAGCAGGGTGAACACCGAGCCCAGAGAGCCGTACACCTCCAGGCTGCGGTTCAGCGCCCTCGGCAGATACAGCGGCGCGGCGAAGACGGCCGCCTCCATCAGCAGCGCCGTGAGCAGCGCCCCCGGCAGCAGCGGCCGCCACCCGATCCGGCCGCCCAGCAGCAGGTGCTGCGTCCACCACCAGACCCCCACCGCGCTCACCAGGGACAGCGGGACACCGAGCCAGCGGCCCGCGCCGAAGCCCAGGCGCAGCGGCCCCTGGACCGCCAGGTAGACCAGTGCCGCGCACACCCAGGCGACCCAGCGCCAGGCCGCGATCCGCGCCGCCGTCTTGGGCAGGCCCCAGGCTCGTTCGCAGACCCGCTGCATCGCCCGGCTGCACGCCGTGGCCGACAGCAGGGCCATCAGGATGCCCACCACGCCCACCGTCTGCCGCAGGTCCCCCGGATGGGACTCGTAGACCGAGCGCAGCTGTTCACCGGAGGGGCCGGCGAGCCCCAGCACCCGCACCAGCGAGTCCAGCAGCTCCCTGCGCACGCCCTCCGGCGCGAGGGAGGCGGTGACGAAGAGCAGGGGCACGGCGGTCAGGAAGGCCTGGGCGGCCAACCGGGTGGCCGCGTCCAGGACGTTGACGCTCAGCAGGCGGGCGGCGAGCCGGGTGATGACGGGGAAGCGCCGCTCGGCGTCGCTCCGCAGGGCGCGCGTCCGCCCCGGCAGGTCCGCGAACCGCGCACGGACCCGCTCCGGTACGCCGACCCGTGGCCGCCTTCTCACAGTGCGACTATTTTTCAGCCCGCCCGGACCCGCAACCGGGGACCCGCCGCGGAACCCTCGGCGAGGGGCCCCTCGGCGCGGGGCGCGAGGGGCGAGTGCGAGGGGCGAGTGCGAGGGGCGAGTGCGAGGGGCGAGTGCGAGAAGCGAGTGCGAGAAGCGAGTGCGAGAAGCGAGTGCGAGGGGCGAGTGCGAGGGGCGAGTGCGAGGGGCGAGTGCGTGGTGGGCGCTCAGCCCCGCTCCGCGCGCCACCGCGCGACGACGTCCTCGACGTCGTACGGGACGAGACCCAGCGGCGGGCCCTCCATCGGGGTGCGCAGGCCACTGCGGATCCGGTCGTTGACCTCCCCGACGATGCGGCGCACCTCCCCCTCGGAGCGGGCACGGGAGGCGGCGTCCATCGCGTCCTCCACCTCCTTGCGCAGCCTGAGGCTCGCCGGGAGGTGGGACAGCCCCTCGCGAGCCATCTTCTCCCTGATCCACCAGAGCTCGTCATAGGGCCGGTCCATGGCGGCCAGCGGCTTCCCGGCCCCGGGCAGGTCGTCGAAGGCGCCGCGCTCCGTCGCCTCCCGGATCTGCCTGTCGACCCAGGACTCGAAGGGGACGCCCGGTGGCTTGCGCTCCGTCATACCCTCGATTCTCCCTCCCGCGGCGACGGGAGGGGAGGGGTCGGCCTCGACGGCCCGCGGGGCGTGGTGCCGGCGAGGCCGGACGTCACTGCGAGGGCGGCGTCCAGCCCTGGGCCCGCAGCACCGCCGCGACGTCCGGGGCCCGGTAGTGCTCGCCCTTGAGGACCTTGCCGTCGGCCCGCAGGGTGGGCCGGCCGTCGGGGCCGAGCTTGCTCATGTTGGCGCGGTGGATCTCCGCGATGACCTCGTCCAGGTCGATGCCGTGCACCAGCGCCGTGCCGTACGCGACGTAGACGACGTCGGCCAGTTCGTGCGCGAGGTGGTCCAGCGGCCCGTTCTCGGACGCCTCGGCGACCTCGGCCGCCTCCTCGGCGAGCAGGTCCTGGCGGTGCGCCGCGGACTCGGGAGCGATCTCGGTCGGGCGGGGGCGGACGTCGAGGCCGAAGGCGGTGTGGAACTCACGGACCAGACCGGCGGGTGAGGGCGTGGAGGGTCGCATTCCGCCGATCGTAGTACCCGCACACGGCGCCCACACCAACGCATTTGCGAGCCTCGATAGCCCGTCCCCTCGGCCTATGCGATGCGAAAAGGGTCTTCCCTCTCGCATTCGCGTCACTATGATCGAGCCATGCACACCTACCGGATCGGCGAGGCAGCCGCGTTGATGGGCGTGAGCGCCGACACCCTCAGGCGCTGGGTCGACGGCGGGCGGCTGCGGGCGGAACGCGACGAGCAGGGCCGGCGCGTCATCGAGGGTCCCGACCTGGCCGCCTTCGTCCGCGAGTTCAACCGCGCGGAACGCGAGCGCACAGGCTCCTCGGCCCGCAACCGCTTCGCGGGCATCGTCACCGAGGTGATCCTCGGCGACGTCTCCGCCCAGGTGGAGATCCAGGCCGGCCCGTTCCGCGTGGTGTCCATGATCAGCCGGGAGTCGGCCGAGGAGCTGAAGCTCGAGCCCGGCGTCCCGGCGGTCGCCGTCGTCAAGTCGACCAACGTCGTCGTCGAGACACCCCGGTGACACGGAGGAGCTGCCCTGTGACGACCCGTCCCACGTACCGCCGGACCCTTAGGCCGGCCGTCGCAGGAACCGCGGCGCTGCTGGCCCTGAGCGCCTGCTCGTCCTCGGACGACTCGGCCCGTACCTCTTCGTCCTCGCCCGGCGACCTGAGGGGCACGGTCGCCGTCTTCGCCGCCGCCTCCCTCAAGGAGAGCTTCACCAAGCTGGGCCAGGAGTTCGAGGCGGCCCACCCCGGCACCAAGGTCACCTTCAACTTCGGCGGCAGCGACGCGCTCGCCGCCGGCATCACCTCCGGCGCCCCCGCCGACGTCTTCGCCGCCGCCTCCCCCAAGACCATGCGGATCGTCACCGACGCGAAGGCCGCGGCCGGCGCGCCCACGGCCTTCGCACGCAACCAGCTGGAGATCGCGATCGTCCCGGGCAATCCCAAGGACGTCGCGACGCTCGAGGACCTCACCAAGTCGGGGCTGAAGGTCGCGTTGTGCGCCAAGGAGGTGCCCTGCGGCGCCGCGGCGCAGAAGGCGCTGGACGCCGCAGGCGTGAAGCTCACCCCGGTCTCCTACGAGCAGGACGTCAAGAGCGCCCTGACGAAGGTGGAACTGAGGGAGGTCGACGCCTCCGTGGTCTACAGGACCGATGTGAAGGCCGCCGCGGGCAAGGTGGAGGGCGTGGAGTTCCCCGAGTCCGCCGGCGCCGTCAACGACTACCCGATCGTCCTGCTCAAGGACGCGCCCAACGCCGGGGCCGCCAAGGCCTTCATAGCCCTTGTCCGGTCCGGGCAGGGCCAGAAGGCGCTGGCCGAGGCGGGCTTCCTCAAGCCGTGAACCGACACCAGGGCGACGTGCCCGGACTCCCGGGGTCGGGGCCGCGCCGCATCGGCCGCAGGCGGGGCCACCGCTCCCCGGTGCCCCTGCCGCTGCTGCTGCCCGCCCTGCTCGGTCTGGTCTTCCTCGTGCTTCCGCTCGCCGGGCTGCTGGTCCGCACTCCGTGGAGCGACCTGCCGGCGCAGCTCACCAGTCCCGCGGTGTGGCAGGCGCTGCGGCTCTCCCTGCTCTGCGCCACCCTCGCCACCGCGGTGACCCTCGTGCTGGGCGTGCCCCTGGCCTGGCTGCTGGCCCGCACCGAGTTCCCCGGCCGGCGCCTGGTGCGCGCCCTGGTGACGCTGCCCCTGGTGCTGCCGCCCGTGGTCGGAGGTGTGGCGCTGCTGCTGGCCTTGGGCCGCAACGGCATCGCCGGCCGGTGGCTGGACCAGTGGTTCGGGGTGACGCTGCCCTTCAGCACCGCCGGCGTCGTCGTCGCGGAGGCCTTCGTCGCCATGCCCTTCCTGGTCATCAGCGTCGAGGGCACCCTGCGGGCCGCCGACCCCCGCTACGAGGAGGCCGCCACCACCCTCGGCGCCTCCCGCTTCACCGCCTTCCGCCGGGTGACACTGCCGCTGACCGCCCCGGGCATCGCCGCCGGGGCGGTCCTGGCCTGGGCACGGGCGCTCGGCGAGTTCGGCGCCACCATCACCTTCGCGGGCAACTTCCCCGGGCGCACGCAGACGATGCCGCTCGCCGTCTACCTCGCCCTGCAGAGCGACCCGGCCGCCGCCATCGCGCTGAGCCTGGTACTGCTCACCGTCTCTGTCGCGGTCCTCGCCGGACTGCGCGACCGCTGGACGACCACGCCGTGACCTCCCCGAGCAAAGCCCCCGTGACCACCGGCGGCCCGGCCCCGCAAGGCCTGGACGCCCGGCTGGTCGTCGACCGCGGCGCGTTCCGCCTCGACGTGGCGCTCACCGCCGCCCCCGGCGAGGTGCTCGCCCTGCTCGGGCCCAACGGCGCCGGCAAGACCACCGCGCTGCGGGCCCTGGCCGGGCTGACCCCGCTCACCGGCGGACACCTGCGGCTGGACGGCGCCGCCTTGGAGGGCACACCCCCCGAGAACCGCCCGGTCGGCGTGGTCTTCCAGGACTACCTGCTCTTCCCGCACCTGTCCGCGCTGGACAACGTCGCCTTCGGCCCGCGCTGCCACGGTGTCCCCAAGGCGCGGGCCCGGGCCGAGGCCGCCGCGTGGCTGGAGCGCATGGGCCTGGCCGAGCACGCCGCCGCCCGGCCCCGCCGGCTCTCCGGCGGCCAGGCACAGCGCGTCGCCCTCGCCCGGGCGCTCGCGACCCGGCCCCGGCTGCTCCTCCTGGACGAGCCGCTGGCCGCACTGGACGCCCGCACCCGCCTGGAGGTCCGCTCGCAGCTCCGCCGCCACCTGGCCGACTTCGAGGCGGTGGCCGTCCTGGTCACCCACGACCCGCTGGACGCCATGGTGCTGGCCGACCGGCTGGTGGTCATCGAGGACGGCGGCCGCGTGCAGGAGGGCACCCCCGCCGACATCGCCCGCCGACCGCGCACCGACTACATCGCCCACCTCGTCGGCCTCAACCTCTACCGTGGCCGGGCCGAGGGCCACACCGTGCGCATCGACGGCGGGCCGGCCGTCACGACCACCGAGGAGCTGTCCGGACCTGCCTTCGTCGCCTTCCCGCCGGACGCCGTCACCCTGCACCGGGAGCGCCCCGCCGGCTCCAGCGCCCGGAACCTGTGGCACGGCCGCGTCGTGGGGCTGGCGTCGCACGGCGACCGGATCCGCGTGGACGTCCGGGGAGACCTCCCGCTCACCGCCGACCTCACCACGGTGGCAACCGCCGAACTCGGGCTGCGTCCCGGCACCGAGGTGTGGGCGACCGTCAAAGCGGCTCAGACGCACGCCTACCCGGACTGAACCGCCGGCGAGGGCCGGGGCGGCGTCAGGAGTGCGCCGTCCGGTGCCAAGGGCGCGACAAGACTCCGCGAGCGCCGGACACCCAGGTCTTCCATGGACCGCATGGACGATGCCGGAGACCACCGCGTGGTCGTGGGGGTGAGCGGGTCCCTCGGCAGCCTCTCGGCACTGCACCGGGCCGCCGAAGCACGCCGCACGGGCGCGGTGCTGGTCACCGTGCCCGCCTGGCGACCGCCGGGCGGGGCGTTCCTCCGCCCGGGCGGCTCCCGCCCCCCGCTGCCGGACGTCCGGCAGGTCCGGGCCCGTCAGCGGCTGGTCGACGCCGGCGAGTGCGCTTTCGGCGGCCTCCCGGAAGACCTTCCCATGCGCGCACTGATCGTCCGCGGGACCGCGGGACGGGCGCTGACCCAGGTCGCGGACCGCCCCGACGACGTACTCGTGCTGGAGCGGGCCGGGGGCGGGGCCTGCTGGAGCCGAATGCTGAGCCGCTCGGTGGCCCGGCACTGCCTCGTCCACGCGGCCTGCCCGGTGCTCGCCGTGCCCCGCTCCCCGCTGCATGACGTCCTCGAGGACCTGCGCCGCCGCGACGCCCGGTGGCTGCCCCTGCACATCGCCTCGTCCCTGCGGTGACCACCGGGACCGCGGCGGGCCGCGCCCCGGTGATCGGGGCGTGCCGCGGCCGAGCGGCCGCCACGCGCGCGACCTCGCACAGGTGGCCGCCCGTACGCCGCGCCGGGCGTCGTACGGGCGGCCGATCGTGCCGCGGGCCCGAACGCGGGCCCTACGAGGCCGCCGTGCCCGCGCCCACGGCGCCGCGCCCCGCGAAGCCGGCGGCCGGGGCCGGTTCCAGCACGCGCCCGGCCAGGTGGCCGAAGACGAGCCCGAAGCAGGTCCACAGCGTCAACTGGACCGCCAGCGCCGCCAGCCGGAACTGCCACAGCAGCGCCGCCGGGAAGTGCTCCGGCACCTCGTTCACCGCGGGCAGGAACGCGTACGCGAGCCCGACGGTCACGACGAGGAAGCCACCGGCCGCCACGGTCGCGTACCAGTTGCCCAGCCGGGGCGCGAGCCGCCGGCCGAGGATCACGGTGGCGACCGCGAGCAGCACACCGAGCAGCATCATCAGGAAGTACAGCGCGGTGCGCCTGCCGATGGTGTCGGGGTCACCGACGGCCGGCGGGTTGGCCGGGTACTTCAGGAAGGGCACGACGTACACCGCGACCAGCGCCGCGGTCGACAGCAGCATCGCCGTGGACCGGGCGCCGAAGCGGCCGATCCGTCCGAGGGCGAAGCAGTAGGCGAGGGCGGCGATGCCGCCCAGCGCCACGCCGTACACGAGGAGGCCGGTGGCCAGACCGGCGGTGGACTGCAGGGCACGGCCGACCGGTTCCGCGTCGCCGTGCTCGTGGGCGTGCGACTCCTCGAACGCGATGGCGGCGTCGACGCGGGACTCGCCCAGCAGGTAGGCGACGGCCAGCGCGAGCGCGCCGGCCGCGAGGCCGGCCAGCATGCCCCGCACCAGCAGTCGCCTGACCGTGACGGAATCGACGGGTGTGGCGGGATTCATCGCTGCGGCGCCCCTGTCAGTGGCAGGGGAAACCGAGCAGGTGGCGCCCGTCGTGCAGCCACTCGTGGACGTTCTCGCCGGACATGAGGGACGTTGCCCCCTGTTCGGCGCCCACGAAGTAGAGCAGGACCAGCATCAGGACGCCGAAGAAGACCGCCCAGGGCAGGATCGCCCTGATCGGCAGCGTCACAGGGGCGGCGGACGGGGCTGTGGCCGGCGTGGCGGCGGACGGGGCTGTGGCCGGCGTGGCGGCGGACTGCGCCATGGCATGACCTCCTGGTGGGAACTCGCGTCCCGGTCGGTGGAGCTCTGTCGGACGACTGCGGGTCTGACTCGCCTGGCGCTGGGCTGGGCTTACAGTGGCGCGACCGTGCCGGAATTGCACCGGACTTCCGCCGTGTCGTCGTGAATGTCGTCGTGACGGTACCGCGATCCGGTGATCAGGCCAAGGGCGCGCGGGTGCGCCCGGTCCTACGGGGGAGGCTCCTCCGGGCGGCCGGGGGCGGGTGCGCACGCGGTCGAGCGGGTCGCCGCGGAACGAGGAGGGTGCATGACGACGCGGGTGACGTTGATCTCACCGGTGGCGAACGCGGCGCTGCGCGAGGCGCGTTTCGACGACGACGTGCCACCGGACGCGCAAGCCCTCGGTGCCGCGCGCGCGTTGGCCGGATCGATGCCCTCGGCGGGGCCGGTCCCCGTCTCGCCCACGGCGCGCTGCCGCGCGACCGCGCAGGCGCTCGGTCTCGCCGCCGAGGAGACGGCCCCCGCGGGGTGGGCGCTGGGCCGCTGGCGCGGACGCACCCTCGCCGAAGTGAGTGCCGAGGAACCGGAGGCGGTCGCCGCCTGGCTCGCCGACCCGGACGCCGCGCCGCACGACGCCGAGTCGCTGCGCGAACTGTGCGCCCGGGCCGGTGCCTGGCTGGACGGGCTCGCCGCGACGCCGGGCCGGGTGCTCGCCGTCGTCGAACCGGAGATCGTCCGGGCCTGCGCGGTACGGGCCTTGGGCGCGCCGGAGGCGTCCTTCTGGCGGATCGACGTGCCGCCGCTCACGGCCACGGAATTCAGCGGACGGTCCGGACGCTGGAACCTGCGGGCGGGACGCCCGCCGGCGTGAGCCTGAGCGCGGTGTGCTCCAGCAAAGCGAAGGCTCTTGCACATAGGTCGCAATAAGGCCCTATGATGGAGCGTTCACGATCGCCGTCCCGACCCGACGAGACCGGCCGGACCACCGGACCGGACCCGACCTGGAGTTCCCCATGCACGTACCCGACGGATTCATCGACGCCCCGGTGTCGGTGGCGGCCGGTGCCGTCGCGGCCGCGGCCGTGGCCGTGAGCCTGCGTGGTGCGCGGCGCGAACTCGACGAGCGCACCGCGCCGCTGGCCGGACTCGTCTCCGCCTTCATCTTCGCCGTCCAGATGCTCAACTTCCCGGTGGCCGCGGGCACCAGCGGGCACCTGCTCGGCGGTGCGCTCGCGGCGATACTCGTCGGCCCCTACACCGGGGTCCTCTGCGTGTCCGTCGTGCTGCTCATCCAGGGCGTGCTCTTCGCCGACGGCGGCCTCACCGCCCTCGGTGTGAACATCACCGACATGGCGATCGTCACCGTGGTCGTCGCCTACGCCCTCTTCCGCGGACTGGTCAAGGTGCTGCCGCACGGACGCGGCGGGGTGACGGGCGCGGCCTTCGTCGCGGCCCTGGTCTCCGTCCCCGCCGCGGCCGTCGCCTTCACCGGGATCTACGCGCTGGGCGGGACGACCGACGTCTCGCTCGGCAAGGTCTTCACCGCCATGGTCGGCGTGCACGTCCTGATCGGCATCGGCGAGGCGGTGATCACCGCGGCGACGGTGGGGGCCGTCATCGCCGTCCGTCCCGACCTCGTCCACGGCGCCCGTGACCTGCGCCGCCCGCTGGAGCTGAAGGAGGCGACCGTCTGATGGCGGCCGTGACCACCACCCCCAAGCGCGGCGGCGTACGGCCGCTGTGGATCGCCGGCCTGATCGCCGCCGTGCTGCTCGCCGGATTCGTCAGCTACTACGCCTCCGCCAGCCCGGACGGCCTGGAGAAGGTCGCCGCGGACCACGGCATCGACCGGAAGACCGAGGACCACGCGACCGAGGACTCCCCGCTCGCCGGCTACCAGACCAAGGACCTCGGCAACGCACGGCTCTCCGGCGGGCTCGCGGGCGTCATCGGCGTCGGCGCCACCCTCGCCCTCGGCACCGGGGTCTTCTGGATCGTCCGCCGCCGCCCGCGCGCGGACGAGAGCTAGCCGTGGGAGCGGGTCACGCCCACCGGCTCTACCGGCGCGGGCACTCACCGGTGCACGCGCTGCCCCCCCAGTGCAAGATCGCCGCGGTCTTCTGCTTCGTCCTGGTCGTCGTGTCCACACCGCGCTCCGCGGTATGGGCCTTCGGCCTGTACGCGGCGCTGCTCGCCACGGTCGCCGCGGTGGCCCGCGTCCCGGCCGGTTTCTGGCTGCGGCGGCTGCTGGTCGAGGTGCCGTTCGTCGCCTTCGCGTTCCTCATGCCGTTCGTCGCCGAGGGCCCGCGCACCGAGGTGCTGGGCCTGTCCCTGAGTGTGAACGGCCTGTGGGGCGCCTGGAACATCCTCGCCAAGGGCACCCTCGGCGTCGCCGCCTCCGTCCTGCTGGCCTCCACCACCGAACTGCGCGAACTCCTCCTCGGACTGCAGCGGTTGCGGCTGCCGGCGCTGCTGGTGCAGATCGCCTCGTTCATGATCCGCTACGGGGACGTGATCACCGACGAGATGCGCCGGATGCGCGTCGCCCGCGCCTCACGCGGCTTCGAGGCGCGGGGCCCGCGCCACTGGGGTGTGCTCGCCAAGTCCGCGGGCGCCCTGTTCATCCGCTCCTACGAACGCGGCGAACGCGTCCACCTCGCGATGGTCAGCCGCGGCTACGCCGGCAGCATGCCGGTGATCGACGACGTGACCGCCACCCGCGTCCAGTGGTCGTACGCCGCCGCGCTTCCTGCCGCCGCGCTGGCGGTCTGCCTGACGGGATGGTTGCTTTGACCCCTTCGCTCGAGGTCAAGGGCCTGGCCTACGCCTACCCCGACGGCCACCAGGCCCTGTTCGGTGTCGACCTGACCATCGCGCGCGGCGAGCGCGTCGCTCTCCTCGGTCCCAACGGCGCCGGCAAGACCACCCTCGTGCTGCACCTCAACGGCATCCTGGAGGCCGGTGCCGGCTCCGTGGCCGTCGCCGGGCTCCACGTCGGTGACCGCAGGAACGTGGCGGAGGTCAGGCGCCGGGTCGGCATCGTCTTCCAGGACCCCGACGACCAGCTCTTCATGCCCACCGTCCGTGAGGACGTCGCCTTCGGCCCGGCCGCGGCCGGTCTGCGCGGCGCCGAACTGGAGGCCTGCGTTCGCAAGGCGCTGGAGCGGGTCGGCATGGCGGAGTTCGCCGACCGGCCGCCGCACCACCTGTCGTTCGGCCAGCGGCGCCGCGTGGCGGTGGCGACCGTTCTCGCCATGGAGCCGGAGATCCTCGTCCTGGACGAGCCCTCCTCCAACCTGGACCCCGCCTCCCGCCGCGAACTGGCCGACATCCTGCGCTCCCTGGACGTGACGGTGCTGATGGTCACCCACGACCTGCCGTACGCCCTGGAGCTGTGCCCGCGCTCGGTCGTCCTCAGCGGCGGCACGGTCGTCGCCGACGGCCGCACCCAGGAACTGCTCTCCGACGACGCCCTGATGCGCGCCCACCGCCTCGAGCTGCCCTTCGGCTTCGACCCCCGCTCGGTCAGCGTCCAGGCACAGCCCCGCTGACCTCCCGCCGCGCCACCGGGCCGGAGGAGCGGTGACGACACCCCGCCCCTCCGGCCCGTACCGCCGGGCCGCGGTTCGCTACCGCAGACCGTTGTCGATCGCGGTGACCAGTTCACCGTTGCCGGTGTCACCGCTGAACTCCCAGAAGAACGCGCCGCGCAGGCCCTGGTTCTTCACGTAGGCCATCTTGCCCGCGATGGTCGACGGGGTGTCGTAGCTCCACCAGTTGCTGCCGCAGTGCGCGTAGGCCGTGCCCGCGACGGTGCCGGTGGCCGGGCAGGTGGTCTTGAGGACCTTGTAGTCCTCGTTGCCCGCCTCGTAGGTGCCCGGAGCGGCCCCGGTCGCCGAGCCGCCCGGGGCGGACTGGGTGACGCCGGTCCAGCCGCGGCCGTAGAAGCCGATGCCCAGGTTGAGCTTGTTCGCCGGAATGCCCTTGCCCTTCAGCTTCTGGATCGCCGCGTCCGAGTGGAAGCCGGCGATCGGAATGCCGCTGTAGGAGGTGAGCGGGGAGTGCGGGGCGGTCGGGCCGTCCGCGTCGAAGGCGCCGAAGTAGTCGTACGTCATGACGTTGTAGTAGTCGACGTACTGGGCCGCGCCCGCGTAGTCGGCGGCGTCGATCTTGCCGCCGTTGGTGCCGTCGGCGGTGATGGCGGCGGTGACCAGGTTGTTGGCTCCGAACTTGGCCCGCAGCGCGCCCATCAGGTTCTTGAAGGCCGCGGCACCGCTGGTGTCGCAGGACAGGCCGCAGGTGTTCGGGTACTCCCAGTCGATGTCGATGCCGTCGAAGACGTCGGCCCAGCGCGGGTCCTCGACCAGGGCGTAGCAGGAGTTGGCGAAGGCGGTCGGGTTGGCGGCCGCCTGGCCGAAGCCGCCGGACCAGGTCCAGCCGCCGAACGACCAGAGCACCTTGATGTTCGGGTACATCTTCTTCAGCTTGCGCAGCTGGTTGAAGTTGCCGCGCAGGGCGCCGGTGTCCCAGGTGTCGGCGACGCCGTCGACGCTCTGGTCGGCGGTGTAGGCCTTGTCGTAGTCGGCGTAGGCGTCGCCGATCGCGCACTGGCCGTTGGTGACGTTGCCGAAGGCGTAGTTGATGTGGGTCAGCTTGCCCGCCGAGCCGGAGCTCACCACGTTCTTGACGTGGTAGTTGCGGCCGTAGACGCCCCACTCGGTGAAGTAGCCGAGGCGCATCTTGTCCCCCGGGGGGCCGGTGGGCGTCGGGGTCGGGGTAGGGGTAGGGGTGGGGGTGGGCGTCGGGTCCGCGCCGCCGCCGGTGCAGGAGCCGCCGTTCAGCCTGCAGCCGCTCGGGCTGCCGCCGCCGGCGCCGTTGAAGCCGAAGCTGATGCTGGCACCCGGGGCCAGGGTGCCGTTCCAGCTCTTGTTCTTGGCGGTCCAGTGCGTGCCGGAGGCGGTCACGTCGGCGTCCCACGCCGAGGTCACCGACGTGCCGGCGGGGAAGTCCCACTCGACGGTCCAGCTGCTGATCGGCGAGGAACCGCCGTTGGTGATCGTCCACTTGCCCTCGAACCCCGAGCCCCAGTCCTGGGTCCTGGTGTACGTGGCGGTGGTGCCCGCGGCCTCGGCCGGCGTGGCCAGGCCGACGAGTGCGGCGAGCGGGAGCAGCAGCGCGGTGAATCCCGCGGCGGCTGCGGTCCTGAAGCGTCCGATGTGTCTGGTGCGCGGTGTGCCGGCGGTGCGGGGGGTGTCTCCAGTGCTCAAGGGATACTCCTCGAGTGGGGGGCCGACGGGGAAACCGGTGCCGCCTGGCGGGCGTCTGACGTTATGTCATGCCCAGCACAGTTCCCTGCAGGGTAGAAAGGTCTGGACCAACGGTCAAGCGGTCGGGACCGTCCGGCCGCTCCGATGCGACCCGACCGCGACGTCGCGACGTCGCGACGGCGGAGCGGTGCACGGGTCGGGCGGGTGCGCGGTGCGCGGGTGGGCGCCTGGTCCAGCCGCGGCGCGGGGCGGACGGCCGCCCGGCGGTCGCCCGCCCAGGCGCCCCGGCCCAGCACCGCACGGCGCGGGTGAGCGGAGAGGCGTGGCGGCGGCGTCCGGCCTCAGGCCGGTCCCCCCAGGGTGACCGAGTCGGAACCGATGCCGATGCCCTCGCCGGGACCCTGGCCGTCGAGGAACTGCTCGGCCCAGATGATCTTCCCGTCGTCGGTGTAGCGGGTGCCCCACCTCTGGGCGAACTGCGAGATCAGGAACAGCCCGCGCCCGCCCTCGTCGGTGGTGCGAGGGTGGCGCAGGTGCGGCGATGTGCTGCTGGCGTCCGAGACCTCGCAGATCAGTGCCCGTTCCAGGATCAGCCGGAGACGGATCGGACCGGAGCCGTGCCGGATCGCGTTGGTGACCAGTTCGCTGACGACCAGTTCGGTGGTGAACGCCAGATCGCCCAGACCCCAGTCCTCCAACTGCCGCGTGGACACATGACGGGCCCGGCCCACGACCGCGGGGTCGGTGGGCAGGTCCCAGGAGGCGACCCGCCCGATGTCCAGGCAGCGGGTCCTGGCCAGCAGCAGCGCCACGTCGTCGTGCGGGCGGGCGGGGGCCAGTCGGTCCACGACCCTCCGGCACAACGCGTCCAGCGGCAGGTCCCCGGCCTCCATGGCGGCCCGCAACCGGCTCCGTCCGCCGTCCTGCACGTCGTTCGCGTCCTCGGCCCGGGCGGTCAGGCCGTCCGTGTACAGCGCGAGGACACTGCCCTCCGCCAACTGCGACTCGGCGGCCTCGAAGGGCAGTCCGCCCAGGCCCAGCGCGGGGCCGACCGACAGCTCGGGGAAGCCGACGGCCTCCCTGCCCTCGACCCCGCACCGCTCGCCGACGGGCCTGAGCACGGCGGGCGGCGGATGCCCGGCGCTGGCCATGACACAGCGCCTGCTCACCGGGTCGTACGTCACGTACAGGCAGGTGGCCCCGAGCGAACTGCCGCCGCCCCTCGCGCTCGTGGACTTCCCGGCCTCCCGGGACACCTGGACGACCAGGTCGTCCAGGTGCGCCAGCAGCTCCTCCGGCGGCAGGTCGAGGTCGGCCAGGGTCCGCACCGCCATGCGCAGCCGGCCCATCGTGGCGGCCGCCTCGATGCCGTGGCCCACCACCTCGCCCACCACCAACGCGACCCGCGCACCGGACAGCGGGATGACGTCGAACCAGTCGCCGCCCACACCCGACAGCTCGTCCGCCGGCCCGTAGTAGCTGGCGACCTCCACCGCGTCCTGCGGCGGGAAGCTGTGCGGGAGCAGGCTGCGCTGCAGCACCAGGGCCGCGTCCCGCTCGCGGGTGTAGCGGCGCGCGTTGTCCAGGCAGACCGCGGCCCTGGCGACGACCTCCTCCGCCAGGCGCAGGTCCTCCTCGTCGAAGGGGTCGGCGCGGCGCACCCGGAAGAAGAGGGCCACGCCGAGAGTGACCCCGCGGGCGCGGATCGGCACCACCATCGCGGTGTGCAACCCGAGTTCACCGAAGTGGTAGGCACGGCCGCCGGCCGATCCTGCGGCCCACTCCGGCCCCAGCGGGTCCAGCCGGGAGCCCAGCCAGGACGCGCCGTCGGTCAGGCTCCGGATCGGCGGGGTGCCCTCGTGGTACGCGGAGACCGCCCCGATGCCGAACGCCGGCTCGGGCTCGCCCCGCCGTGCCGTCCGCATCCCGGCGCGGCGCAGCGGCACGGCGACCGCGTCGCCGAGCGGGCCGGCCTGCGGTTCCGCGCCCTTGACGACCGACTCCAGCAGCTCGACCGCCACGTAGTCGGCGAGGTCGGGCACCACCACGTCCGCCAGGTCCTGCGCGGTGTGCATCACGTCCAGGGTCCGGCCGATGCGCTCGCTGGCCCGGTCCAGCAGCGACAGTCGCTGCCTGGCCCGCCAGCGGTCGCTGATGTCGACCACGGAGTAGCAGACGCCCACCGGGACGCCGCGCTCGTCCTCCATCCGCACAAAGGACATCGAGTGCGCCTGTTCGCGACGCGGGTCGGTGCGGAACCGCCCGACGTGCTCGTAGTCGATCACCGGCACGCCGGTCTCCAGGACCCGGCGCATCTGCGCCTCCAGGACGGCGGCGTTCAGACCGGGCTGGATCTCCGCGAGTCGGCGTCCCCGCCGCCCCTGCGAGGGACCGCCACCGAAGCGCTCCAGTGCCGCGTTCGACCACACGCAGCGCAGTTCGGTGTCGACGACGGCCAACCCGATCGGCGTCTGGCCCACGATCCGCTCCAGCATCGCCGGGGTCATCCCCGACGCTTCGGAGCGGGCGGTCCTGCCGGACTCCGCCGCCAGGACGATCCAGCGGACGGGTGAGCCGCCGACCCCCTCCGGGAGCCCTACCACCCGTACGCCCAGCGTGACCGTGCCGCCGTCGTCCCGACGCAGCCGCAGCACGCCCGTCCAGCCGCCTTCGGTTCGGCAGCGCTCCGCGATCTCCGGGGGCCGCGCCGCGTCCTCCGGGGCGAGCAGACCGACCACCGGAGTGCCGAGGACGTCCGCCGCCACCCGGCCGAGCAGCCGCTCGGCCGCGGGCGGCCAGTTAAGGACACGCCCCCGCGCGTCGAGCAGCAACGTGACGTCGTCCGCCACGCCCGCGTCCACGCGTTCCTCGGGAGTCCTCATGGGCCAGCCACTCCGTATCCGCCCGCCAGGTTACGCTCCCTCACCGTCTTGTTCTTCCCACTCGGCGATCGCCGCTCACGGCGTCACGGGAAACGGAAGGCGGGTCGGGGAGCGGGCAGGACGCCTGCCGGGCTTCATGGCCGCAGAGTGCGAGCCGTGGGCACGGGACGGGTCCGCGGGTGTGCGGCGGCCCCGCACCGGGGGACGACGCGTGGAGAGACCGGCCGGTCGGTCGGCACCGGGACATCCATCGAAGCCTCCGCGTACGACCCGCGGTCCCCCGCACCTCAGGCTACTCGTCGGCCCCGGCCGGCGCCCCGCGTGCGTACCGCCGTGCCACCGGCGCGACGCGGACCGCGAACAGCGCGTGCGTACCGCCGTGCCACCGGCGCGACGCG
>JARAXD010000012.1:66046-225942 GCA_033793685.1 Streptomyces sp. ME19-03-3
CGGACCGCGAACAGCGCGTGCGTACCGCCGTGCCACCGGCGCGACGCGGACCGCAAGCAGCGAGGGCGTACCGCCGTGCCACCGGCGCGACGCGGACCGCGAACAGCGCGTGCGTACCGCCGTGCCACCGGCGCGACGCGGACCGCAAGCAGCGAGGGCGTACCGCCGTGCCACCGGCGCGACGCGGACCGCAAGCAGCGAGGGCGACCGCCCCACCGGGCCGCGACCGGACCTCCGTGCCCGCCGGGGCGCCGGCGAGCCCGGGCCGGTCACCTACCGGCCGCCACCGCGCCGAGCGGATCCCACCCGGCGACGGCGCGCGACCGGCCGGCGGGTCCCCGCCCGGGCGCCGAACGGCCCGTCCCCGGCAGGCTCGGGCTACCCTGCTCGAAGGCCCGAAGGAGGGGGTGCTGCCGTGTCCGGGCGTCGACTGCGATCCCTGCGCGCACTGAGGAACTCGACGAGGGAGAAGGCCAGGGCGGCGAGGACGGCCCGCCCGGCCCGGCACCCCGTGCCGCCGGCCACGGCGGGCGACGCCTCATCGGAGCCGCGGATCGCGGACCCCGCGGCCGCCGCCGTGAGCAGCGTGATGGACGCGGCCCTGTACCGCGACGGCCGCCGCATCGCCACACCCTCCTCCCTCGCGGAGGCGTACGCGCAGTTGCGCGCCGAGCCCGGCGCGATGGCGTGGATCGGGCTGTACCGGCCGAGCGAGGCCGAGCTGGTCTCACTCGCCAAGGAATTCGACCTGCACCCGCTGGCCCTGGAGGACGCGATCCAGGCACACCAGCGCCCCAAGCTGGAGCGTTACGGCGAGACCCTGTTCGTCGTCCTGCGCGCCGCCCGCTACCTGGACGCACCGGAGGAGGTCGACTTCGCCGAGCTGCACATCTTCGTCGGCCCCGGCTTCGTCCTGACCGTCCGCCACGGTGCGGCCCCCGACCTGTCGGCCGTGCGGCGCCGCATGGAGAGCAACCCCGAGCTGCTGACGCTGGGGCCCGAGGCGGTGCTCTACGCGATACTCGACACGGTCGTCGACGGCTACGCACCGGTCGTCGCGGGGGTCGAGAAGGACATGGAGGAGAGCGAGATCCAGGTCTTCGGCGGCGATCCCCAGGTCTCCCGCCGGATCTACGAGCTCTCCCAGGAGGTGCTGGAGTTCCAGCGGGCCACCCGCCCGCTCGTCCCCATGCTGGACGGCCTGCAGGGCGGCTTCGTCAAGTACGGCACGGACGAGGAGCTGCAGCGCTACCTGCGCGACGTGGCCGACCACGTCACGCACACCATCGAGCAGGTGGACGGCTTCCGGCAGGCACTCGGCGACCTGCTCACCCTCAACGCGACCCTTGTCGCGCAGCAGCAGAACGCCGAGATGCGGGCGCTGGCCGAGGCCGGCTTCGAGCAGAACGAGGAGATCAAGAAGATCTCCGCCTGGGCCGCCATCCTCTTCGCGCCCACACTGGTCGGCACGATCTACGGCATGAACTTCGACCACATGCCCGAGCTGCACTGGCTGCTCGGCTACCCCTTCGCGGTCGTGCTGATGGGCGTCGTCTGCGTCAGCCTCTACGTGGTCTTCAAGCGGCGCGGCTGGCTGTGAGCCCCGGCGGGCTCGCCCGGCTCAGATCCTGGGATGGGCCCGGGGCCCGCCCGGCTCAGATCCTGGGATGGGCGGGCACGTGGGTGACCTCCTCGATCTCCTGCGCCGCCTTGCCGAGGAGCTGACGGGCGAGGTCGTTCAGCGCCCTGGCTGCCGCCAGTTCCTCGCCGACCCGGTTCTGCTCGGGATCGGAGGGGTGCCGGTTGGCGTGGCCGTGGGACCTGACCTCCGTGCCGTCCGGGAGGCGGAGCAGCGCGGCGGCCTTCGTCCTCGCGCCGTCCTCCCGGAAGTCCATCTCTATGTGCCATCCGACGAGGGTCTGCGTCATGGAGCACCTCCAGCGGTCCCGGTGTCTCCTTCCAGCGTGCTCCCTATCGCGGAAGTACTCCACCAGGGTGACGATGGAGCCACGGGAACCAGGCCCACCCCAAGGAGGCGCCGTCATGACCACCGCACTGGACATCATGCACCCCGGCGCCATGTGTGTCGGAGAACGCGAGACCCTCACCGACGCGGCTCGGATCATGCGCGAGCAGGACATCGGCGCACTCCCGATCTGCGGGGACGACGACGTGCTGGTCGGCATCGTCACCGACCGCGACATCGTGCTGAAGTGCGTCGCCGAGGGACGCGACCCCGCCGAGGTCTCCTGCGGCGAGCTGGCCATGGGCCGGCCGCAGATCATCGAGGCGGACGAGCAGATCGACCGCGTGCTCGAACTGATGGAGGAGTACCGGGTGCGCCGGCTGCCGGTGATCGACCACCCCGCGCACCGCCTCATCGGCATGATCAGCGAGGCCGATGTGGCCCGCCACCTGCCGCACGAACGCGTCGCCGCCTTCGTGTCGGCCGTCTGCTCGGACTGACCCGGGACGGGGACGGTCACGGCCGCCCGAGCCGGGCGCGCGCCTCGGACACGCTCGGCACCGGCCGGAAGGCGCGCAGCAGCCCGGTGGCGCGCAGGACCTTGAGGGTCGGGTGCCGGTCGCAGACGAACTGCACCTGCCCGCCGTAGTCGCCGACCCGGCTCCGTACCCGGCACAGCGCGGCGAGTCCGGAACAGTCGATGAAGTCGACGCGGCCCAGGTCGACGATGACGTCGGGGCCGGGGGGACGGGTCAGCGCGTCGAGCAGTGGCGTGATCTCCGTCGCCGCCACGATGTCGATCTCCCCGCAGAGTTCGACCACGACGCACCCGTCGATCGTGCGGGTACGCAGGTACGGGCTCACCGCAGCATGAGATCACCGGGCCGATGACCCGACCGACGCGTCAAGGTCCACTTCACTCGATCGAGTGCGATCTGCCGAAAGCGCTCAGATGTCGCGGAGGACGGCGTTCAGCCGGTCCCGTGTGGCCTCCGGGGAGAGGCAGTCCGCGCGCAGCCTCGCCATGACGACGCGGTACTGGTCGACCTCCTCGCGCTTGTCGATGTACATCGCACCGGTGAGCTGTTCGACGTACACGACGTCCGAGACGTCGGGCTCCGGGAAGGTCAGCTGGGTGAAGGTCCCGCTGGCGCCCGCGGAGTACCCGGTGAACGCCAGTGGCAGCAGCTGCACCGTCACATGGGGCTGCTGCGAGACCTCGACCAGGTGCGCGAGCTGAGCGCGCATCACCTGCCGTCCGCCGAACCCGCGGAGCACGACGGCCTCGTCCATCACGGCCGTGATCCGCGGGGCGTGCTCCGAGGTGAGCAGCTTCTGGCGCCTTTGCCTGAGGACGATCCGGCGTTCCACCTCGTCGGCGGAGGCGTTCGGGTGCCCCAGCTCGATGACGGCGCGGCTGTAGTCGTCGGCCTGCAGCAGGCCGTGCACGAACTGCGTCTCGAAGGAGCGGATGTCCGAGGCGGACTCCTCCAGCCCCACGTACGTCTGGAACCACGCCGGCAGGACGTCGCCGAAGCCGTGCCACCAGCCGGCGACGTTCGCCTCGCGCACCAGGCCGAGCAGCGCCGTGCGCTCGAAGTCGTCCGTGATGCCGTAGAGGGTGAGCAGGTCGGCCACGTCCCGCTCCTTGAAGCTCACCCGCCCGAGCTCCATGCGGCTGATCTTCGACTCCGACGCGCGGATCGAGTAACCCGCCGCCTCACGAGTGATGCCCTGCGCCTCGCGCAGCCTGCGCAGCTGCGAGCCCAGGAGGATGCGGCGCACCATGGACCCGCTTCCCGACTGCACTGTGGTCATTCCTGTCTACCTTCTCCCGTGGCATCCAGCAGTCTGCCACCTTCGCGCTGCGTTCAGTACTCGATCCGTCACTCTCGATCGCCGGTTCGGGGGCGCTCCCGCCGCCCCTTGCAAATGCACGTGCATCCGCCCCTTGCATCGGCTACCGGCCGTACGGGACGATGCCGTACGTGCCGATACCGGGTGGTGCGCATGTGGACT
The DNA here is from genome assembly GCA_033793685.1 of Streptomyces sp. ME19-03-3. Taxonomy (GTDB): domain Bacteria; phylum Actinomycetota; class Actinomycetes; order Streptomycetales; family Streptomycetaceae; genus Actinacidiphila. The sequence continues at coordinate 70,032 of JARAXD010000012.1, forward strand.
GAGAGCTCGGCGGGAGTCCAGCCCTTATGGAACGGGCTGGTCCCGGAGCGTCTTTCGTCGTCGAGCGCCGGCTCCTGCCCGCTGCCGCCGCGCTATGACGCGGTCGGTGACGCACGGCGCTTCGCACGGACGACCCTGCGCTCCTGGCACCTCGAGGAACTCCTGGACGGCGTCGAACTGGTCGCCTCGGAACTGGTGACCAACGCCCTGCGCTACGCGTTGCCCGAGAACGCCGCCCACGGCTGCGTCAGGCTGAGTCTGGTGCGGTGGTCGACGCGCGTAGTGTGCGCGGTGCGCGACCCCAGCAGCCATGGGCCGGTCACCAAGGAGGCCGACTTCGCGGCCGAGTCCGGGCGCGGGCTGCATCTGGTGGAGTCCTTCAGCGAGACCTGGGGCTGGCATCCCCTGACGGGCATGGGGAAGGTCGTCTGGGCCCTGTTCCGCATGCCGGGACACGACGACGGCCCGTCACGCTGAGCTCACCCGTCCGCGGTCAGCCCCCCACGAAGTGATCGAACTCCCCGTTCTTCATCCCCACGATGAGGGACTCGATCTCGTCCTTCGTGTAGATGAGCGCCGGCCCGTCCGGAAAACGTGAATTGCGCACGGCCACGTCCCCGTCCGGAAGCGCGGCCATCTCCACGCACTGCCCGTTCGCGTTGCTGTGCCGGCTCTTCTGCCACACCACTCCGAAGAGATCGGACGCGGCCATGCCGTTGTACGTGTGGCGCATGCTTCTCTCCAGGTAAGTGCCTTACAGGACAGGGGAGATGATAGCCAGACGCGAAGTCACGTGCATCTGCACGTGCAAGTGCACGTGCAGTGACACTGGGTGAATACGACCACCGATCAAGGGCAACGAACCGCCCGGCGAAATCGCTCCCACCGCATGCGACGGCCCCGCCCGGGAATCGGATTCCCGGGCGGGGCCGTTTGATGCAGGTGCCGCCGAAGCCGCCTTCGTCACTCCTGACCGGCGGGCACGGTGCCGAGCCGGCCGGCCTTGAAGTCGTCGAAGGCCTGGGCGAGTTCGGCGTGGGTGTTCATCACGAACGGACCGTACTGCATCATCGGCTCACGAATCGGCAGCCCGCCCAGGAGGACCACCTCGAAGTTGGGGCTGCGCGTCTCCTGGGACTCGTCGGCGCGGATCGTGAGGGAATCGCCGCGCCCGAAGACCACCGCCTGCCCCATGCGGAAGGGCCGGCCCTCCGGGCCCGCGGTGCCGCGGCCGGCCAGACCGTACGCCAGGGCGTTGAAGTCGGCGCGCCAGGGCAGGGTGAGCTGCGCGCCCGGGTTCAGCGAGACGTGCAGCATGGTGATCGGGGTGTGCGTGGCGCCCGGGCCCTGGTGGCCGTCGATGTCGCCGGCGATGATCCTGATGAGCGCACCGCCGTCCTCGGACGCCAGCAGCTTGACGTTGCCGCCGCTGATGTCCTGGTACTTCGGCGTGATCATCTTGTCCTTGGCGGGCAGGTTCACCCAGAGCTGCAAGCCGTGGAACAGGCCGCCGCTCATCACCAGCTCCTGCGGCGGGGTCTCGATGTGCAGCAGGCCGCTGCCGGCCGTCATCCACTGCGTGTCGCCGTCGCTGATGGTGCCACCGCCCCCGTGGGAGTCCTGGTGGATGAAGGCCCCGTCCATGATGTAGGTGACGGTCTCGAATCCGCGGTGCGGGTGCCACGGGGTGCCCTTGGGCTCGCCGGGCGCGTACTCCACCTCGCCCATCTGGTCCATCATGATGAACGGGTCGAGGTTCTTGTAGTCGATGCCCGCGAAGGCGCGGCGCACGGGGAACCCCTCCCCCTCGAAGCCGCTGGGGGCGGTGGTCACCTGCAGCGCCCGCCGCTGTACCGCGTCGGCGGGGGCGTGGACGCGCGGCAGGGTCAGCGGGTTCTCGACGGTCACTGCGGGCATGGCCAGATCCTCCTCGGATTGTTCAACTTTCAAAGTAGTTGAACGCTCAACCGCCCGCAACCCTTCCCGCCCCTTGTCCCCTCTCCCGGGAGAGGAACCGGATCAGCCGTACATCCGCCGCATGGTGAACTCCACCATCTGCTCGACCGCCTTCGCGTCGAACACCATCCGGTGCTCGCCCTCCATGTCCAGCACGAAGCCGTAGCCGGTCGGCAGGAGGTCCAGCACCTCGGCACCGGTGATCACGAAGTGCTTGGACTCCTTGCCTGCGTACCGGCGTAGCTGCTTCAGCGAGGAGAACATGGGGATCACCGGCTGCTGCGTCTCGTGCAGCGCCAGGAAACCGGGGCCGTCACCGCGCGGGCAGTAGACCTTGGACGTGGCGAAGACCGCCTGGAAGTCCTCGGCCGACATCGAGCCCGTCGTGAAGGCGCGGACCGCGTCCGCCAGCGAGGGCGGTGACGGCTCGGGGTAGCTCGCACCCATCGGCGCCCCGCCCATGGCTGCCCCGCCCATCGGCGGCGCGGCCCCTGCCATCCCGTTCTGGTCGTAGCCGTACACGGCACACAGCGTATCGGTCCGGCGGCGCGCCACGGACGTCTCGCGGGATTCACGCGGATCACCTCGCCCGGACCCGGCGGTCCAATGCCGCCGGGGGTGGCCGCCCGCCCGAACGCCCGCACGCGGCACAGCGGTCACAGGCCCGGGCGCCGCCGAACGGACCTTCCGCCGTGGGTACGTGAGCCGTCCCGCGGGAGGCGGCGCCGGGCGGGGCGGCGGACCCGGAGCGATGCGTATCCACCGGCCTGCTTCGGGGTGACGGAGACGGCGGGAACCTCGAGGTTCGCGGCGGAAGACCTCGGCGACCTGGCGCATCGGTACGCCCTCGTCGCCGACCCGGCGCACGAGGGGCAACGCGGGCAGCGACCGCGCTCTTGCCGCGCCCCACCGGTGTCTGGTTCGCGGCGTTCGAGACGTTCGCGGCTTTCATCCGAATGGGGTCGCACGCGCCCACCCCCGTAGACTGGGGAGGCCTCATCCCCGCAATCAGACGACTTGGATGAACGATGCATCGGTACCGGTCCCACACCTGCGGTGAGCTGCGCGCCACCGACGTAGACGCGGAAGTGCGCCTGAGTGGTTGGCTGCACAATCGCCGGGATCTGGGCGGCATCCTGTTCGTCGATCTCCGCGACCACTACGGGGTGGTCCAGCTCGTCGCCCGCCCGGGTTCGCCCGCGTACGAGGCGCTGAGCCACCAGTCCAAGGAGTCGGTGCTCCGTGTCGACGGCCGCGTCGTCGCGCGGTCGGAGGAGAACGTCAACCCCGACCTGCCCACCGGCTCGATCGAGGTCGAGGTCACCGAACTCGAGGTGCTCGGCGCCGCCGACCAGCTGCCGTTCCCGGTCTTCCCGGAGGACAACGCGAACGAGGAGATGCGGCTCACCAACCGCTTCCTCGACCTGCGCCGCGCCCGCATGCACCGCAACATCATGCTGCGCACCCAGGTCATCAGCTTCCTGCGCCGCGAGATGACGGCGCTCGGCTTCAACGAGCTGGCCACCCCGATCCTGTCCGCGACCTCGCCCGAGGGCGCCCGCGACTTCCTGGTGCCCTCCCGCGTGCACCCCGGTACGTTCTACGCGCTCCCGCAGGCCCCGCAGCAGTTCAAGCAGCTGCTGATGATCGCGGGCTTCGACCGCTACTTCCAGATCGCGCCCTGCTTCCGTGACGAGGACAGCCGCGCCGACCGCTCGCCCGGCGAGTTCTACCAACTCGACGTCGAGATGAGCTTCGTCGAGCAGGAGGACGTCTTCGGGGTCATCGAGAAGGTCATGACCGACCTCTTCGAGGAGTTCGGCGGCGGCCGCCACGTGACCTCGCCGTTCCCGCGGATCCCGTTCCGCGAGTCGATGGTCAAGTACGGCAGCGACAAGCCCGACCTGCGCGCCCGCCTGGAACTGGTGGACGTCTCGTCGATCTTCGCCGACTCCGGCTTCAAGGCCTTCGCCGGCAAGCACGTCCGCGCCCTGCCGGTGCCGGACACCGCCGAGCAGCCGCGCAAGTTCTTCGACAACCTCGGCGACTACGCCGTCGAGCAGGGCGCCAAGGGCCTGGCCTGGGTACGGGTCGGCGACGACCTCACCCTCACCGGCCCGATCGCCAAGTTCCTCACCGAGGACGACGTCAAGGCGCTGCTCGCCGCCGTCGACGCCAAGCCCGGCCATGCCGTCTTCTTCGGAGCGGGCGAGTTCGACGAGGTCTCCAAGATCATGGGCGCCGTCCGGGTCGAGGCCGCGAAGCGGGCCGGCCAGTTCGACGAGGACGTCTTCCGCTTCTGCTGGATCGTCGACTTCCCGATGTTCGAGAAGAACGAGGACACCGGGCAGATCGAGTTCTCCCACAACCCGTTCTCCATGCCGCAGGGCGGCCTGGAGGCGCTGGAGACCAAGGACCCGCTGGACATCCTGGCCTGGCAGTACGACATCGTCTGCAACGGCGTGGAGCTGTCCTCCGGCGCCATCCGGAACCACGAGCCCGCGATCATGTACAAGGCCTTCGAGATCGCCGGCTACGACCACGGCACCGTCGAGCAGGAGTTCGGCGGCATGCTCCGCGCCTTCCACTTCGGCGCCCCGCCGCACGGCGGCATCGCCCCGGGCGTCGACCGCATGGTCATGCTGCTCGCGGACGAGCCCAACATCCGCGAGACGATCGCCTTCCCGCTCAACCAGAACGCCCAGGACCTGCTCATGGGCGCCCCGAGCACGGTCGACGAGACCCGGCTGAAGGAACTGCACCTCGCGCTGCGGCTGCCCCCGGAGAAGAAGGCCTGACCCCCGCGGGGCACGACGCCGCAGGGCCCGGAACCACATGGTTCCGGGCCCTGCGGCGTCTGCCCGAGGCGTGTGCCGGCGCCGTCCGGTCCCCCGTCAGCCCAGGACCTCGACCGCGCAGCGGATGCCGGAGGCACGGGCGATGCGTCCGTCGGTGGTGAGGAGCGGGCAGCCGTACGCCTCCGCGGCGGCCACGTACGCCGCGTCGTAAGCGGTGAGATCGCCCCGGAGTTCCCAGACGCGGGGCAGCAGGACGCGCACGCATGCATGCACGCGACGTGAGGCGGCGGGGCCGGTCAGCCGTCCAGGGCGACGAGGGCGACCACCGGGTGGGCGGGGTCGCTGTCGTCGACGGCGACCCCGCGGCTGTAGGCGTCATGGTCACCGGCGGCGGGTACGTGGTCTCCCGTGTAGCCGGCGTGCGCCAGGCCTCCGGCGGCGCGGCGGCACGGGTCTGCGGGAGGCTCCCCCACCCGCAGGACCCGGACGTCGGAACCGAGCGCGCCGAAGCCCGAGGCGGCCAGGAACTGCCGCAGGCCGGCGGCCGTGGTGCGGAAGCGCAGGTCGAGCTCGTGCTCGCCGGACAGCCCGCCGCCCCGCGCGAGGTAGTGCACGTCCCGCGGCTCGTCGGGCAGCCGCAGGCCGAAGTGCCCGGCAGCCGTCCCCAGCGCGACGTCGCTGCCGCGGCACGCTCCGTCCGAGCCCGGGGCGGCGCCGGAGCGGCGGTCGCCCGAGCCGGTCAGCGAGACGGCGAGGATCACCCCGGCCACCACCAGCACCAGCGTCAGGCCCACCGCGAGGATCAGCACCAGCGGGGACCTGTCCCTGGCGGTCGCGGCCATCAGGCCGCCTCCGGCTCCCCGCCGAAGCGCTCGCGGTAGGACTCCAGGTCCTCCTCGGTGATCTTCGCGAAGAGCACCGGCGGGACGGTGAAGGCCGTCCCGGCCGGGACGGCGTTCAGGGCGCGGGCCTCCTCGGGGCCGGCCCATACCGCGGTGTCGTCCGCCAGGGCGAAGGCACCGCGCATGGCGGCGGCCGTGGCCGGGATGAAGGGCTCGGAGACGACCGCGTAGAGGTGGATCAGGTTCATGGCCGTGCGCAGCGTCAGGGCGGCGCCGTCGGCGTCCGTCTTGATCTCCAGCCAGGGGGCCTTCTCCTCCAGGTAGGAGTTTCCGGCGCTCCACAGGGCGCGCAGGGCCTGCGCGGCCTTGCGGAACTGCAGGTCGTCCATGTGCCGCTCGTACTCGGCGAGGAGCTCGGCGATCTGCTCGCCCAGGCGCCGCTCGGCCTCTCCGGGCTCCTTGCCCGCGGGGACCTCGTCGCCGAAGCGCTTGCGGGAGAACGACAGGACCCGGTTGACGAAGTTGCCCAGGGTGTCGGCGAGGTCCTTGTTGACCGAGGCCGCGAAGTGCTCCCAGGTGAAGGACGTGTCGTCGGACTCGGGCGCGTTCGCGATCAGGAAGTAGCGCCAGTAGTCGGCGGGCAGGATCTCCAGGGCGGCGTCGGTGAAGATGCCCCGGCGCTGCGAGGTGGAGAACTTGCCGCCGTAGTAGGTCAGCCAGTTGAAGGCCTTGACGTAGTCGACCTTCTTCCACTTGTCCCGGGTGCCCAGCAGGGTGGCCGGGAACATCACCGTGTGGAAGGGGACGTTGTCCTTGGCCATGAACTCGGTGTAGCGGACCTCGGTGTCGACGTCGTACCACCAGGAGCGCCAGTCGCGGCTCTCACCCTCGGGCGCGGCGTCCGACCACTCCTTGGTGGCGCCGATGTACTCGATCGGCGCGTCGAACCAGACGTAGAAGACCTTGCCCTCGGCCGCCAGGTCCGGCCAGGTGTCGGCCGGCACCGGCACGCCCCAGTCCAGGTCGCGGGTGATGGCGCGGTCCTGCAGTCCTTCGGTCAGCCACTTGCGCGCGATGGAGGACGCGAGGGTCGGCCAGTCCTTGCCGTGCTCGTCGACCCAGGCCTCCACCTCGTGGGAGAGCTTGGACTGGAGCAGGAAGAGGTGCTTGGTCTCGCGGACCTCGAGCCGGCTGCTGCCGCTGATCGCGGACCGCGGGTCGATCAGATCGGTCGGGTCCAGGACACGGGTGCAGTTCTCGCACTGGTCGCCGCGCGCCTTGTCGTACCCGCAGTGCGGGCAGGTGCCGACGATGTAGCGGTCGGGCAGGAAGCGCTCGTCGTCCAGGGAGTAGACCTGGCGGATGGCCCGCTCCTCGATGAAGCCGTTCTGCCTCAGCTCGCGCGCGACGGCCTGGGTGATCTCCACGTTCTGCGGCGAGGAGCTGCGGCCGAAGTAGTCGAACGAGAGCGCGAACCCGTCGTAGACCGCCTTCTGCGCGTCGTGCTGCTGGGCGCAGAACTCGTCGACCGGCAGCCCGGCCTCCTTCGCGGCGAGCTCCGCGGGCGTGCCGTGCTCGTCGGTGGCGCAGATGTAGAGCACTTCCTGGCCGCGCTGGCGCAGGTACCGGGAGTAGACGTCGGCCGGGAGCATGGACCCCACCATGTTGCCCAGGTGCTTGATCCCGTTGATGTACGGAAGGGCGCTGGTGATGAGGTGTCGAGCCATTGCCGGCTGCTCCCAAGTCGCTACTGTGGGTGAGGATGGCCTCTACGGACCGTCAATATCGTATCCGACCGCGCGGGGCCACCCGTTCGCCTTTTCCGGCATGCGGACGGCAAAGCCCCCGTGGTCCTCTGGACACGTGGACGCGCCCCTTCTGCCGGCCTCCGCGCGACGGACGGCCGCGTGGTGCGCCGTGGTGCTCCTGGTGGCCGGGGTGGGCGCGCTCGCGGTCTGGCTGATCGTCACCTTCGCCGCGGTGGTCACGCCCGTCCTGCTGGCCCTGCTGGGCAGCGCCCTGCTGGGCCCGCTCCACCGGTGGCTGCGGGCCGTCAAGGTGCAGCGGTCGCTGGCCGCCGCGCTGACCTGCGTGGCCCTGGTGGTCTTCGTGGCGGCGGCGGGGTTCATCCTCGTGCACAGCCTGCTGGAGACCGGCGACGAGATCGTGGCGTCGCTCAAGGAGGCGGCCCGCAAGCTGCTGCCCCGCCTGGGCGCGTCGGGGACCTCGCTGAACGACACCATCGACAGCCTCAGGTCCTTCGCCGCCAAGTACGGCGCCCGTGCGGCCTCCGGCGTGTGGTCCGGGCTCAGCCTCGTCGGCCAGGTCATCGCGACCGCCGTGCTGGCGCTGCTGCTGACCTTCTTCTTCCTGCGCGACGGCGCCCGCTTCCCCACTCTGCTGCGCGACGCGGCGCCGCGCGGCCGCGGGCCCCTGCTGGAGCGGATCGCGCTCCGTGCCTTCGCCGCCGTCCAGGGCTTCATGCGGGGCACGACGGTGATCGCGCTGATCGACGCCACGCTCATCGGCATCGGCCTGCTGATCCTGCGGGTGCCGGGGGCCGTGGGCTTGGCCGCGCTCGTCTTCATCGGCGCCTACATCCCGTACCTGGGCGCGTTCCTCTCGGGGGCGGTGTCCGTGCTCGTCGCCCTGGCCGACCGGGGGTGGGTGATCGCCCTGTGGGCCCTGGGAGTGGTGCTGGCCGTACAGGTGGTGGAGGGGCACATCCTGCAGCCCATGGTGCAGAGCCGCACGGTGCACATGCACCCGGCCGTCGTACTGCTGGCGATCACGGCCGGGGCGAGCCTGGCGGGCATCCTCGGGATGCTGCTCGCGGTGCCGATCACGGCCGCCGCCCTCGGCGCCCTGGACGAACTGCGCCACCAGGAGCCGGACGTCCCTCCGGAAGCCGAAGGCACCTGAAGGGCGCGTCCCGAAAGTCCCTCCCCAGCCTCGCCCAGCCGAGCCGCGGCGCCCGACCGCCGGACGGCGGGGGGACCTGACGACTGTGGCTGGGGGTACGGGTGGCTGGGGCACCGGCCCCTGGGGCACCGGTCGCTGGAGGTACCCGCCGGGCCCCGCCACGATCGCCGACGACGGCACCGTCCTCGACACCGTGGCCGGGGCACGGGGGCTGGAGGCACCGGCGGATGGAGGTACCGGCGGATGGAGCATGGGGGCTGAGGCGCCAGCGGATGGAGCATGGGGGCTGAGGCACCGGCGGATGGAGCGCGAGGGCTGAGGCGCCAGCGGATGGAGCACGGGGGCTGGAGGCACCAGCGACTGGGGGAGCCGCTTCCGGAGCACGGCCTCCAGGCCCTGCCGCGCCGTGCCCGTCCTCGTGCCGCGGTGTCCGGGAACACCCGGACACACCACCCCCGCCGACGCCGAACACCCCGCCCCGCGTCACCTCCGGCCGGGTGGGGGGTTGTTTTTATTACCCGTGGGTAGCATCATGACCGACTGGTAAGTGCTGAAGCTGCGAGGACCGCGAACCCTCCCGCCGTCCGACCGATCCCGACGGAGCCGTCGCCATGGGCCACTACAAGTCAAACCTTCGCGACATCGAGTTCAACCTCTTCGAGGTCCTCGGACGCGACAAGCTGTACGGGACCGGCCCGTTCGCCGAGATGGACGTCGAGACCGCCAAGGACATCCTGGGCGAGGTCGCGCGCCTCGCGGAGAACGAGCTCGCCGACTCCTTCGCGGACGCCGACCGCAACCCGCCGGTCTTCGACCCGGCGACCGGAACCGCCCCCGTGCCGGACTCCTTCAAGAAGAGCTACCAGGCCTTCATGGCCTCCGAGTACTGGCGCCTCGGCCTGCCCGAGGGCATCGGCGGCACCACCGCCCCGCCGTCCCTGATCTGGTCCTACGCTGAGCTCGTCCTCGGCTCCAACCCGGCGATCTGGATGTACTCCTCCGGCCCTGCCTTCGCCCGGATCCTCTTCGAGGAGGGCACCGAGCAGCAGAAGAGGATCGCCGAGATCGCCGTCGAGAAGACCTGGGGCGCCACCATGGTCCTCACCGAGCCGGACGCCGGCTCGGACGTGGGGGCGGGCCGCACCAAGGCCGTCGAGCAGGAGGACGGCTCCTGGCACATCGAGGGCGTGAAGCGCTTCATCACCTCCGGCGAGCACGACATGGAGGAGAACATCCTCCACTACGTCCTCGCCCGCCCCGAGGGAGCGGGCCCCGGCACCAAGGGCCTGTCCCTCTTCCTCGTCCCGAAGTACCTCTTCGACGCCGGGACCGGCGAGCTCGGCGAGCGCAACGGCGTGTACGCCACCAACATCGAGCACAAGATGGGCCTGAAGGCCTCCAACACGTGCGAGCTGACCTTCGGCGACAAGCATCCCGCCAAGGGCTGGCTCATCGGCGACAAGCACGACGGCATCCGCCAGATGTTCCGCATCATCGAGTTCGCCCGCATGATGGTCGGCACCAAGGCGATCTCGACCCTCTCCACCGGCTACCTCAACGCCCTGGAGTACGCCAAGGAGCGCGTGCAGGGTCCGGACCTCGCGCAGTTCACGGACAAGACCGCCCCCAAGGTCACCATCACCCACCACCCCGACGTGCGCCGCTCCCTGCTGACGCAGAAGGCCTACGCCGAGGGCATGCGCGCCCTCGTCCTCCACACCGCCTCCGTCCAGGACGCGATCGCCGTCGCCGAGGCGGCGGGCGAGGCGGCCGAGGGCCTCGAGGCGCTCAACGACCTGCTCCTGCCGATCGTCAAGGGCTACGGCTCCGAGAAGGGCTACGAGCAGCTCGCCCAGTCCCTGCAGGTCCTCGGCGGCTCCGGCTTCCTGCAGGAGTACCCGATCGAGCAGTACATCCGCGACGCCAAGATCGACACCCTCTACGAGGGCACCACCACGATCCAGGGCCAGGACTACTTCTTCCGGAAGATCGTGCGCAACCAGGGCGCCGCACTCACCGCCCTCTCCGAGGAGATCAAGAACTTCCTCGCCGAGGGCACCGGCGGCGAGGACCTCTCCGGAGCCCGTGAGCAGCTCGCCAAGGCCGCCGTGGACCTCGAGGCCATCGTCGGCACGATGCTGAACGACCTCGCCGCCACCGAGCAGGACGTCAAGAACATCTACAAGGTGGGCCTCAACACCACCCGACTGCTGCTCGCCTCCGGCGACGTCGTCGTCGGCTACCTGCTGCTCAGGGGAGCCGCCGTCGCCGCCGCGAAGCTGGCCGCCGGCGCATCCGCCAAGGACACCGCCTTCTACACCGGCAAGATCGCCGCCGCGAAGCACTTCGCCGCCGAGGTCCTGCCCATGGTCTCCGTCGCGCGGTCCGTCGCCGACGGCGTCAGCCTCGACGTCATGGACCTGCCCGAAGAGGCGTTCTGACCGCGCCCCGACCACGTCACGACCCGGCCTTGACCGGCCCCGGCCAGGACCGGTCGAGGCGACGGCGGCCCCGCTCCTCCGACGAGGGGCGGGCCGCCGCGCTTCCTTATGCTTGAACCATGAACCCTCAGCCCCACTTCGACCGCGGCCACACCGACGACCTCGCAGCCTTCCTCACCGCCAGTCCGTCGCAGTACCACGCGGTGGCGAGCGCCGCGGAGCGGCTGGAGAAGGCCGGATTCCGGCAGGTGGCCGAGACCGAGGCGTGGGGCGCCGAGGCGGGCGGCAGGTACGTGCTGCGCGGTGGCGCGATCGTCGCCTGGTACGTGCCCGAGGGCGCCGGACCCGCCACTCCCTTCCGGGTCGTCGGCGCGCACAGCGACTCCACCAACCTGCGCCTCAAGCCGCGTCCCGACTCCGGATCCCTCGGCTGGCGCCAGCTCGCCGTCGAGGTCTACGGCGGCGCCCTCCTCAACACCTGGCTCGACCGCGACCTGGGGCTGTCCGGCCGCCTGGTGCTGCGCGACGGCACGACGACGCTGGTCCACGTGGACCGGCCGCTGCTGCGGGTGCCGCAGCTCGCCGTCCACCTCGACCGCGGGGTCAACGACAACGGTCTCAAGCTCGACAAGCAGCGCCACATGCAGCCCGTCTGGGGCCTCGGCGACGTCGAGGAGGGCGCGCTGATCGCGTTCCTCGCGCAGGAGAGCGGCGTGGCCGCCGCCGACGTCGTCGGCTGGGACCTGATGACCCACGACGTCCAGCCGCCGGCCTACCTCGGCCGCGACCGCGAGTTCCTCGCCGCCGGCCGGCTCGACAACCTGCTCTCCGTGCACGCCGGCACCGCCGCCCTCGCCGCCGTCGCCGGCTCCGACCTGCCGTACATCCCCGTACTGGCCGCCTTCGACCACGAGGAGACCGGCAGCGAGTCCGACACCGGCGCCGCCGGGCCGCTGCTCGGCAACGTCCTGGAGCGCAGCGTCTTCGCCCGGGGCGGCAGCCACGAGGACCGCGCCCGCGCGTTCGCGGGCACCGTCTGCGCCTCCGCCGACACCGGCCACGCCGTCCACCCCAACTACGCGGAGAAGCACGACCCGACGCACCACCCGATGCCCAACGGCGGCCCGATCCTCAAGGTCAACGTCAACCAGCGCTACTCCACCGACGGCACCGGCCGCGGCGTCTTCGCCGCCGCCTGCGAGCGGGCCGGTGTGCCCTGGCAGTCCTTCGTCTCCAACAACGCCATGCCCTGCGGCACCACCATCGGCCCCATCACCGCAGCCCGGCACGGCATCACGACCGTGGACGTCGGCGTGCCCATCCTCTCGATGCACTCCGCGCGCGAACTGTGCGGCGCCGACGACCCGTTCCTGCTGGCCAGCGCCCTGAAGGCGTTCCTGGAGGGCTGATCCGCGTGCCCCGCCGGTGAAGTCCGCCCCAAGAGAGCGGACTTCACCGCCATCACGCGGTCATGAGACGGCCGCCCCCGGGTACCCGAGTCCTACGAGTCCGTAGAGTCAACCCGTTCGGAGGCGGACATCATGGGCATCGGTGGTTGCATCGGCCTGATCGCGGTGGGGGCCATCCTCACCTTCGCGACCGACTGGCACATGGCCGGGGTCAACCTGGACCTGGTCGGCCTGATCATGATGGCGGTCGGCGTCATCGGCCTGGCCGCGTACATCAGCATCTTCAAGAAGCGCCGCGTCGTGGAACCGATGCCGGTGATGGACGAACGCGCCCGCAACTACCCCCACGTGTGAGGCAGATGCGGGCGCGTCGGCGTCCGTCCCGGCGCGTCAGTCGTCCGTCCCGGCGCGTCAGTCGTCCATCCCGGCGAGCACCAGGGCCAGCCGGGTGTCCCCCTCGGCCGTCAGGCGGACGGGGACGCCCCAGTCCTGCTGGTGCACATGGCAGGCGGGGAACTCGTTGTCCGGGTCGTCGTCGCACGACGCGGCCATCGCCGACACGTGCAGCACCCCCTCGCCGACCTCTCCGTTCAGCACCACGTCGCGGAAGAGGTCGGTGCCCTTGCCGGCACCCTCCAGCAGCAGTTCCGGCGGCGTCGCGCTGACCAGCAGCCGCGTCGAGGGGCCGTAGCGCTCGTCGAGCTTCTGGCCGGCCGGGGCGGAGAACACCACGTCGAGGCGGAGCGGCCCGGCTGCCACATCCGTCGCCGGCCGCCGCGTACGGTGCGCCGCACCCTCCACCCGCACCGCCTCCTCCGGCAGACGCAGCCGCGTCAGCCGGTGGCGGGCGGACTCCACCACCACGATCTCCGCGCCGTCCAGCACCGCGCCCGACGGCTCCCGCAGGTCCGTGGCGAGCGTGCTGACCTCACCGGTCGCCGGGTCGAAGCGGCGCAGCGCGTGGTTGTAGGTGTCGCTGACCGCGACCGACCCGTCCGGCAGAGCGGTCACCCCCAGCGGATGCTGCAACAGCGCCTGCTCCGCTGCACCGTCGCGGTGACCGAAGTCGAACAGCCCCGTGCCGACGGCGGTGCGCACCACATACCCCGCGCCGTCCACGGCCCGCTCCACCCAGCGCAGCGCGCTGGTCTCGGAGTCCGCCACCCACAGCCTCTCACCGGCCGCCGCCAGCCCCGACGGCTGCGCGAACCACGCCTGCTCCGCCGGGCCGTCGACCAGCCCCTCGTTGGTCGTGCCGGCCGCCACGGCGACCGTCCCGTCCGCCGGGTCGTACGTCCACAGCTGGTGGACGCCCGCCATGGCGATCCACACCTTGCCGTCCCACCACGCCACGTCCCACGGCGACGACAGGTCGGTCCCCAGCGCCGGCCCCGCCGCCGCCGACCCCTGCCACCACTGCCTCCCTGTGCCGGCCACCGTCTCCAGGGCCCCGCTCGCAGGGTCGAACACCCGCAGCCGGTGGTTCACGGTGTCCGCGACGACCACCGTGCCGTCCGGCAGCAGCGCCAGCCCCTGCGGCTCGTTGAACTCCCCCGGGCCGCCGATCCGCCGCACGACGGTCTCCCCGTCCGGCTCCATCTCCACCAGCTGGTGCCGGGTCGAGTCCGACACCAGCAGGTTCCCCGAGGGGAGCATCAGGGCCTTCCCCGGGAACCGCAGGTCGGTGGCGACCGGCTCCGCCGGCACGTACGGCCCGTCCCCGCGGCGCAGCGTCCCCTTCGCCGCGTGCTCCGCCTCCAGCTCGCTGACCAGCGCCTCCAGCGCGTGCGCGTGCCCCTCCCCGGAGTGCTGGGCGACGACGTACCCTTCCGGGTCGATCACGGACAGCGTGGGCCAGGCGCGCACGGCGTACTGCTTCCAGGTCGCGAGCTCCGGGTCGTCGAGCACCGGGTGGTGCACCCCGTACCGCTCCACGGCGTCCACCACCGACTTGTGCTCCGCCTCGTGCACGAACTTAGGCGAGTGCACCCCGACGATCACCACGGTGTCGCGGTGCTTCTCCTCCAGCTCGCGCAGCTCGTCGAGGACGTGCAGGCAGTTGATGCAACAGAAAGTCCAAAAATCAACAATTACGCACTTGCCTCGCAGGTCGGCCAGGGTGAGGTCCTTGCCTCCGGTGTTGATCCATCCGCCCTTGCCGACCAGCTCGGGGGCGCGGACGCGTACACGCTTCGTCATTCGTCCAGGTTCGCACGTTGCGAGGACGGTCCACTGGGCGCGTAAACAGCAGGACGCCCTAACCGTCGAGGGCAGGGGCGTTCGCGTTCAAGTGCTGCCGTCATGCGTCGTCGTCCGCCACGATCGCGGCACAGCCACCGCACCAGTCCTGCGGGCGACGGTGAGCGGTCACGCATCGCGGTGGGTCGGGTGGAAGTAGTGCTCGTCGTGGGTGACGCAGAGAGCCATCCACTTGTCGGCGGCGCCGATCAAGCCGTATTCGGCACAGTTCACGGACGCCGGGCGAAATCCCGCCCGGCGGACGGCTCGAGAACGAACGGGAGCTCGCCGCCGTCGCGCGCTGAGCGGGCCGGCGGTCCACGGGCATCCCGCATGTGGGCCTCGCCCGAACACCTCATGGCTGTCGGTCCGGTGTGGTTCGCTGCTGGGGTGACTCACCAGGAGGAGACCATCGCGTTCGCATCCGCCGAGGCATTGCGGGCATGGCTCGACGTGAACCACGCCCTCTCGTCCGGGATCTGGCTCAAGCTGCGCAAGAAGGGCCCCGGGGTCGTCGCGCTGGACTACGCCCAGGCGCTCGACGTGGCGCTCTGCTACGGCTGGATCGACGGCCGGAAGGCCGCGTTCGACGACCAGTGGTGGCTCCAGCGGTTCACTCCGCGCGGGCCCCGCAGCAAGTGGTCCAAGATCAACCGGGACAAGGCGGCCGCCCTGATCGAGCAGGGCCTGATGCATCCGGCGGGGCAGGCCGAGGTGGACCGCGCGAAGGCGGACGGCCGTTGGGAGGCTGCCTACGACGGTGCGAGGACCGCCACGGTGCCGGACGACCTCGCGGCGGCCCTGACCGCCGACCCGGCGGCGGCCGCGTTCTTCGAGACACTGGACCGGCAGAACCGCTACGCGATCCTGTACCGGATCCAGGACGCCAAGAAGGCCGAGACCCGGGCGCGCCGGATCGAGAAGTACGTGGCGATGCTGGCGCGGGGCGAGAAGCCGCACCCGTAGGCGCGGAAAGAGACGTGACGGGGTGGTGCCCCGGATCCCTGGAGCGCCCGAGGCCCCCGGCGGCTGCCGCCGCCCGCCTGGCCTGGCGTGGCGTGACGAGGCCTCAGTGCCTCGGCCAGGCGCGACTTGGGCGACGTGGACCGTCGTGAGGCGATCCCTCGGCGATGCGGCACGAGCGGGACACTGCCCCGCGGGACGCGGGTCCATGACGACGAGGCGGGAGCAGCCGCCACCGCCATGCGGTTCGCGCCTCGGTCGGGACACGGCCCGGCTGCCCTCGGGCCGCCGGGCGGGCTCAGGGGCTCAGGTCGCTCACGGCGTCCGTGGTGGCGACCAGGCCGGACTGGATCGTGGGGGCCAGGCTGGAACTGGCGAGGCAGAAGCCGAGGAGGACGCACAGGATCGCGTGGGAGAGCTTCAGCGACTTCGCCCGGAGCAGGATGAGCGTGATCACGATCAGGAGCAGGACCACGGAGATGGATACCGCCATAGGCCGTATGACGTCACAGACAGCCGCCCGGATGGGGGAGACACGCGCGGGAAGGGCCCGGACGCACAAACGTCCGGGCCCTTCGCGTCGCCGTGTCCGGGGTCAGGCCCAGGTGATCAGGCGCTTGGGGTACTCCAGGACCGCCGCGACGTCGGCGAGGAACTTGGAGCCGAGCTCGCCGTCCACCAGGCGGTGGTCGAAGGAGAGCGCGAGCGTGGTGACCTGGCGGGGCTTGACCTTGCCCTTGTGGACCCAGGGCAGTTCCTTGACCGCGCCGAAGGCGAGGATCGCTGACTCCCCGGGGTTGAGGATGGGCGTGCCGGTGTCGACGCCGAAGACGCCGACGTTGGTGATGGTGATCGTGCCGCCCTGCATGTCGGCCGGCGAGGTCCTGCCCTCACGGGCCGTGGCGACCAGCTCACCGAGCGCGGCAGCCAGTTCGGGCAGGGTCTTGGCCTGGGCGTCCTTGATGTTGGGGACGATCAGGCCGCGCGGGGTGGCGGCCGCGATGCCCAGGTTGACGTAGCCCTTGTGGACGATCTCCTGGTTGGCCTCGTCCCACGCGGCGTTGATCTCCGGGTTGCGGCGGATCGCGACCAGCAGGGCCTTGGCGACCAGCAGCAGCGGGCTGACCTTGAGCCCGGTGAAGGCCGGGTCGGTCTTCAGCTCCTGGACGAGCCGCATGGTCCGGGTGATGTCGAAGGTGACGAACTCGGTCACGTGCGGCGCGGTGAAGGCGCTGGCGACCATGGCCGCGGCCGTGGCCTTGCGGACGCCCTTGATCGGGACGCGGGTCTCCGGCAGGCCCGTGGCGGGGGCCAGGGCGGGGGACACCGGTACCGCCTCCGGGGCGGCGGTGACCTGCGCGGGGGCGGCCGGCGCGGCGGCCGGCGCCGTCGCCTTCTGAACGTCCTCGCGGGTGATCGTGCCCTGCGGCCCGGTCGGGGTGACCGTGGCCAGGTCCACGCCCAGGTCCTTGGCGAGCTTGCGCACCGGCGGCTTGGCCAGCGGACGCGCCTCGGCGGTCGCGAACGCGGCCGGCGCGGCCGGTGCGGCCGGTGCCGGCGCGGCCGGTGCGGCCGGTGCCGGCGCGGCCGGTGCGGCCGGTGCCGGCGCGGCCGGTGCCGGGGCATGGCCGCTCAGTTCGCCCTGGATGGCCTGGAGGAGACCGGTCTGGGCCGGCACGGCGGGCTGCTTGCGGGCCCGGCGCTTGGTCGACGAGACGGCGACGCCGTAGCCGACCAGCACGGGCTGCCGCTTCTGCTCCGGCTCCGGGGCGGGGACCGGGGCGGCGGCCGGCTCCGGGGCCGCCTCGGCGGCCGCGTCGCCACCGCCCTCGCCGGTGTCGACGGAGATGATCACGGTGCCGACGTCGACCGTCTCGCCCTCCGGGAAGCGCAGTTCGTGCACCACCCCGTCGAACGGGATCGGGAGTTCGACCGCGGCCTTGGCGGTCTCCACCTCGCAGACGACCTGGCCGTCGGTGACGGTGTCGCCGGGCTTGACGTACCACTTGAGGATCTCGGCCTCGGTGAGTCCCTCGCCGACGTCCGGCATCTTGAACTCACGGAAGCGCTGCGGTGCTGCCACTGTCGTCACAACCCTCTCCCTCAGAACGCCAGCGAGCGGTCGACGGCGTCCAGCACCCGGTCCAGGCCGGGCAGGTACTCCTCCTCGACCCGCGCCGGCGGGTACGGCGCGTGGAAGCCGCCGACCCGGAGCACCGGGGCCTCGAGGTGGTAGAAGCACCGCTCGGTGATGCGGGCCGCGATCTCCGCGCCCATGCCGAGCTGCACCGGCGCCTCGTGAACGACGACCAGGCGGCGGGTCTTCTCCACCGACGCCTGGACGGCGTCGAAGTCCAGCGGGGACAGCGACCGCAGGTCCACGACCTCCAGGCTGCGGCCCTCCTCGGCGGCCGCGGCGGCCGCTTCCAGGCAGACCTTCACCATGGGGCCGTACGCGGCCAGGGTGAGGTCGGTGCCCTCCAGGGCCGTGCGGGCCCTGTGCAGCGGGGCGGGGATGCCCTCGGTGTCGACCTCGCCCTTGTCCCAGTAGCGGCGCTTGGGCTCAAGGAAGATCACCGGGTCGTCGGAGTCGATCGCCTGCTGCAGCATCCAGTAGGCGTCCTGCGGGGTCGACGGGGAGACGACCTTGAGTCCGGCGGTGTGCGCGAAGTACGCCTCGGGCGACTCGCTGTGGTGCTCGACGGCGCCGATACCGCCGCCGTAGGGGATGCGGATCACGACGGGAAGCTTGATCTTGCCCAGGGCGCGCGCGTGCATCTTCGCGAGCTGGGTGACGATCTGGTCGTACGCGGGGAAGACGAAGCCGTCGAACTGGATCTCCACGACGGGGCGGTAGCCGCGCAGGGCCAGGCCGATCGCGGTGCCCACGATGCCGGACTCCGCGAGCGGGGTGTCGATCACCCGCTGCTCACCGAAGTCCTTCTGCAGGCCGTCGGTGATCCGGAAGACACCGCCGAGCTTGCCGATGTCCTCACCCATGAGGACGACCTTGGGGTCGGTCTCCAGGGACTTGCGCAGCGCCTCGTTGAGGGCCTTGGCGATGGTCATCGTTGCCATGGTCAGTGACCCTCCGTGCTGTCCGCGAACGACGCCTGGTACGCGGCGAACTGGGCGCGCTCCTCGTCGACGAGGGCGTGCCCGTCGGCGTAGATGTTCTCGAAGATCGACATGGGGTCGGGGTCCGGCATGGCGCGCACGGCCTCGCGGACCCGCTTGCCGAGCGTCTCGCTCTCCGCCTCGACGCCGGCGAAGAAGGCCTCGTCCGCGATGCCGTCCTTCTCCAGGTAGCTGCGCAGCCGCAGGATCGGGTCCTTGTGCTCCCACTGCTCGCGCTCCTCGTCGAGGCGGTAGCGGGTGGGGTCGTCGGACGTGGTGTGGGCGCCCATGCGGTAGGTGAAGGCCTCGACGAGCATCGGGCCCTGGCCGGAGCGGGCGTGCTCCATGGCGGCGCGGGTGACCGCGAGGACCGCGAGGACGTCGTTGCCGTCGACCCGCACGCCGGGGAAGCCGTAGCCGGCGGCGCGCTGGTAGATCGGGACGCGGCTCTGCTTCTCGGTGGGCTCGGAGATCGCCCACTGGTTGTTCTGGCAGAAGAAGACCACGGGGGCGTTGTAGACGGCGGCGAAGGTGAACGCCTCCGCGACGTCGCCCTGGCTGGAGGCGCCGTCGCCGAAGTAGGCGATGACGGCGGAGTCCGCGCCGTCCTTGGCGACGCCCATGGCGTAGCCGGTCGCGTGCAGCGTCTGGGAGCCGATCACGATCGTGTACAGGTGGAAGTTGTTCTCGTTCGGGTCCCAGCCGCCGTGGTTGACCCCACGGAACATCCCGAGCAGGTTGACCGGGTCCACTCCGCGGCACCAGGCGACGCCGTGCTCGCGGTAGGTGGGGAAGACGTAGTCGTCCGGCCTGGTGGCCCGCCCCGAGCCGATCTGTGCGGCCTCCTGGCCCAGCAGCGACGCCCACAGACCCAGCTCGCCCTGCCGCTGCAGGGACGTGGCCTCCGCGTCGAACCGGCGGGTCAGGACCATGTCCCGGTACAGACCGCGCAGCTCGTCGGGGCTGAGGTCAATGGAGTACTCACTGTGCTGGACGCGCTCGCCCTCGGGAGTCAGGAGCTGCACCAGCTCCGGCTCGGCCTCACGGCGCTTCGCTCCACCGCGCGTGCCCGTACGGGGCGTACGGGGCTTCGCGGCAGTGCTTTTCACGCTCACGCTTGCTCCTCCGTCTGTCCGGCCCCCGGGATCCGCCGGCGGCCAGTGCGGCTCCTGCCCGACTCGACGCGGCGCACGGGGTGTGTGCGGCACGGCCGAGCCGGGAGTGTTGGTCGACCCGGCGCGAAGCCCTGCGAGGTGAACGTTACCCACACCTTCCGCTTTGGGCGAAGGGTGGTCTACCTGCGGTTTTGTTTTGATTTCCTAGTAAATGAACGTTCTCGCAGGCCACCGGGACAACGGCACGGTATCCCGAGGATCCATTCTTGGTAAGAGGTCGGCGCGGGTCGTGTGTGCAACGCTGAAGTTGTGACCGAAAAGTCGGCTATCACGGTTTTTCTACTGGACGACCACGAGGTCGTCCGGCGGGGGGTGCACGAGCTCCTGGCCGCCGAGGACGGGATCGAGGTCGTCGGCGAGGCCGGCACGGCGGCCGAGGCGCTGGCCCGGATCCCGGCCGTGCGTCCCGACGTGGCGGTGCTGGACGTGCGACTGCCCGACGGCAGCGGGGTCGAGGTGTGCCGGGAACTCCGCTCGTCCCAGCCCGGGATCGCCTGCCTGATGCTCACCTCCTACTCGGACGACGAGGCCCTCTTCGACGCGATCATGGCGGGCGCGTCGGGCTACGTGCTGAAGGACATCCGGGCCACCGACCTGGTCGGCGCCGTGCGGGACGTCGCGGGGGGCCGCTCGCTGCTGGACCCGGTCGCCACCGCGCGCGTCCTGGAGCGGCTGCGCGGCGGCGGGGGGCGCCAGGAGGGCCGCCTCGCCGACCTGACCGACCAGGAGAAGCGGATCCTCGACCTCATCGGCGAGGGCCTCACCAACCGGCAGATCGGCGACCGGCTGCACCTGGCGGAGAAGACGGTCAAGAACTACGTCTCCTCGCTGCTCGCCAAGCTCGGGATGCAGCGGCGCACCCAGGCCGCCGCCTACGTCGCACGACTGCGCGGCGGCTCCGCGGGCACTGACCCGGGAGGTCCCGCACCCCCCGGTCGCTGAGCGTCCCGATCCGGCCGCCCGAACGCGCACCGTCGGCGGCCCCCGCGGCCCCCGCGGCCCCCGCCGTCCCCGACCCCCGCGGCCCCCGCCGTCCCCGATCCTCCCCGCCCGACCCACGTACCAGTCCGTATGCCGGACCGCGCCGCCCGCGCATACGTCTTGTATCTATGATGTGCGCATCATGTCCCGAAGCCCTGTCGCGACCCCCGGCTCCACCGGCGAGCCGGCCGCCAAGCAACCGCCCGCCGCCGAGCGGGTCTACACACACGTCAAGCAGGCGGTGCTCGACCGCCGTTACGAGGGCGGCACCCTCCTGAGCGAGGGCGAGCTGGCCGAGGCGGTGGGCGTCTCGCGCACCCCCGTCCGCGAGGCACTGCTGCGCCTGGAGGCTGAGGGGCTGCTCAAGCTCTACCCGAAGAAGGGCGCCCTGGTGCTGCCGGTCTCCGCCCAGGAGATCGCGGACGTGGTGGAGACCCGGCTGCTCGTGGAGCGCCACGCCGTACTGAAGGTGGTCCCCGTCCCGGAACGGCTGCTGACCCGCCTGGAGGAGCTGCTGGACGAGCAGCGCGGCCACGCCGCCACGGGCGACCTCGCCGCCTTCGCGGCGGCCGATCGCAGCTTCCACGCAGAGATCGTGCGCGCCGCCGGCAACCGCATCCTGTCCCATCTGTACGACCAGCTCAGAGACCGGCAACTGCGCATGGGCGTGGCGACGATGCACGCCGAACCCGGCCGCATCGCCAAGAACGTCGCCGAACACACCGAGATCCTCGAGGCGTTGCGGGCGGGGGACACCGGCGCCGCGGCCATGCTGGTCGAGCGGCACGTCAGCTGGGTGAGCCACCTGGCCCGGGGGGCGTGATGCCGACGAGCGGCACCGCCGGCACCGGTGAGCCGCCCGGCGGCGGCAGGGCGGTCGCCGTCTGGAGCATCGGCACCCTCGTCTACACGGTCGCGGTCGTGCACCGCACCAGCCTCGGGGTCGCCGGCATCGACGCCGCCGAGCGCTTCCACATCGGCGCGTCGGCGCTGTCCACCTTCTCGATCCTGCAGGTGCTGGTCTACGCGGGCATGCAGATACCCGTGGGGGTGATGGTCGACCGCCTCGGCACCAAGAAGGTGCTGAGCGTCGGCATCGTCCTGTTCACCGCGGGCCAGCTCGGCTTCGCCCTGTCGCACGCCTACGGTCCGGCCCTCGCCGCCCGCGCGGTGCTGGGCTGCGGCGACGCCATGACCTTTGTGAGCGTGCTGCGGCTGGGCTCGCGCTGGTTCCCCGCCCGCCGCGGGCCGATGGTCGCGCAGGGTGCCGCGCTGTTCGGCGTGGCGGGCAACCTGCTGAGCACCGTGCTGCTGGCGCGGCTGCTGCACTCCGCGGGCTGGACCCACACCTTCGTCGGCACGGCGCTGGGGGGCGCGCTCGTCCTCGTCCTGGTGCTGGCCTTCATGAAGGACCACCCCGAGGGTTTTGAGCCGGCGCCCGCCGAGCGCCCCGGGCGCGGTTACGTGAAGCGGCAGATCGCCGCCGCGTGGCGGGAGCCCGGCACCCGGCTCGGGATGTGGACCCACTTCACCACCCAGTTCTCCGGGATGGTCTTCCTGCTGCTGTGGGGGCTGCCGTACCTGGTCGAGGACCAGGGGCTGTCCCGCGAGACCGCGGGCACCCTGCTGACGGTGGTCGTGATCGCCAACATGGTCTTCGGGATGGTCTTCGGCCAGGTCATCGGCCGCAACCACGGCGCCCGGATGCCGCTCACCCTGGGCGTCGTCGGGGTGACCGCGGCGATGTGGGCGGTGGTCCTGGCCTGGCCCGCGGACCACGCCCCGCTGTGGCTGCTCGTACTGCTCTGCGTCGTGCTGGGCACCTGCGGCCCGGCATCGATGATCGGCTTCGACTTCGCCCGCCCGGCGAACCCGCCCGAGCGCTTCGGCACCGCCTCCGGCATCGTCAACATCGGCGGCTTCACCGCCTCGATGGCCGCCCTGCTGGCCATCGGCGTCCTGCTGGACGCCAGCGGCGGCGACTACCGGGTGGCCTGGAGCAGCGTCTTCGTCCTCCAGGCCGTGGGCCTGGCCCAGATCCTGCGGCTGCGCGGCCGGGCCGCGCGGCTGGAGCGGCAGCGCATCGCCGTCAGCCGCGTCGAGAGCGTCCACGTCCCCGCCGGGACATGAGCGCGCCCCCCGGCGTCACTGCGTGACGGCGATGTTCCCCAGGATCGCGTCGGCCAGCGAGCGGTCGCCCTCGGTCTTCAGCCGGTCCTCCACCGCGTGCGCCCGGGTGCGGCCGCAGGTCAGGCGGACGAAGGTCTCCCAGTCCAGGCTCAGCGTGACCGCCGGACCGAGCGAGACGCTGCCGTCGATCGAGGCGTGGCCGTCGGCGTCGACCCGCACCGTCCGCATGAACTCCAGCTCGCCGTGGACGTCGAAGACCACGGCGGAGCCGGCCGGGGCGCCCGCCCGCTCGGCGACCACCTTCGGCAGCTCGGAGAGGATGTGGTCACGGGCGACGCGCGCGCCCGGCGAGTCGAGGTTGCCGGGCTCGCCGAGGGCCCGGCGCAGGTCCTGCTCGTGCACCCACACGTCGAAGACCCGCCACTTCAGCAGCTCCTCCAGCGTCATCGCCCGGCCCATGGGGCCGCGGACGGTGTCCTGCGCGCCACGGGTCTCGTTCCGCAGCTGCCGGGACCGTCGGATGATGGTGTAGTCCAGCTCGCCGACCACCTCGGGCGCGGTGTGGTGGCGCCGCTTGTCGACCGGCACCTCCACGTAGCGCGCGTGCTCCGTGGTCATGTGCCGCAGGTCGCTGGGAAGCGTGTGGATCGGCCGGGGATCGCCCAGCAGCTCGCACTCGTACCCGATGACATGCGACACGACGTCGCGCACCGACCAGTACGGGCACTCGGTCGGCCGGTTCCAGGCGCCCGCCGGAACGGGGCGGACCAACTCGGCTATGGATTCTATGGAGTGGGTCCAGGCGTCGATGTACGGCTGGAGCTGGCTGTGGACGGTGCCGGTCACGGGACCCCTCGACGGTCGGAGCGCGGTCGTGGTGTGCGCCATAAATTACGCTGCGCAGTGACACCACGGGAGTGCTTTCGTGTGACGATCGTAGGCCCGCAACAACGTGCCGAACTCATGGGCGGTGTACTGTGCGCGTTTCCCTGCTGCAGATCGACGTCGACCCCGGCGAAGCGGTGGACGCCCGGCGCGAACGGGTCGCGTCGCTCGTCCGCGGGCAGGCCGGGTCGGACCTGGTCGTGCTGCCCGAACTGTGGCCCGTAGGAGCCTTCGCCGCCGACCTCTTCCAGCCGGAGGCCGAGCCGCAGCACGGTCCCACCGCCGAGGCCATGAGCGCCGCCGCACGGGCCGCGGGCGTCTGGCTGCACGCGGGGTCGGTCGTCGAGCGCGCCGCCGACGGCGCTCTCTACAACACCTCGCTGCTCTTCTCGCCCGACGGTGAGCTGCGCGCGACCTACCGCAAGGTCCACCGCTTCGGGTTCGACCGCGGCGAGGCCGTGCTCATGAGCGGCGGCGACCGCATCGTCACCAGCGACGTCCAGGGCGTCACCATGGGCCTGGCCACCTGCTACGACCTGCGCTTCCCCGAGCAGTTCCGGCTGCTCGTCGACGCGGGCGCCACCGTCCTGGTCATCCCGGCCGGCTGGCCCGCGCGGCGCCGTGAGCACTGGACGCTGCTGGCCCGGGCCCGCGCGATCGAGTCGCAGGCCTACGTGGTCGCCTGCGGCACCGCGGGGACCCATGCCGGGGTGGAACTGGCCGGGCACAGCATCGTCGTCGACCCCTGGGGGGCCGTCGTCGCCGAGGCCGGACCCGGGGAAGAGGTGCTGACCGCCGATCTCGACCCCGGCCTGGTGGCGAAGACCCGTGCCGACTTCCCGGTGCTGCGCGACCGCGTGCTGGGCCTGCCTGCGCCGGATTCGACTGGTTGAGGCGGTATGGCCCCATCAGGGACCATCGGCCCCGCAGGTGGGGGCGGAGTGCTCTGCGCCCGCGGGGTGTCCGCCCGGCAGGGTGGTGCCATGGAATTCGAGGGGCGCGCTGCGCTGGCGCTGCTGGGAAGGGTCCGGTACGGGCGGCTGGCGCTGACGCGGGGGGCCCTGCCCTACATCGCCGTGGCACGGCACGTCGTCGCCGACGGCTCCGTGCTGATTCGCACCGACCGCTCCTGGGGCGTGGACGGCACGGTGGTGGCCTACCAGGCGGACGACCTCGAAGCGGGCTGGGCGGTGCAGTTCCTCGGGACGGCCCGCGCCTTCCACCCGTCGACGCGGGAACGGGCGCTCTTCGGCACAGATCATCAAAACGATACAAGCCGGGACCCGGGGCCCGTGTACGTACGGCTCGACCCGAGAGTCCACCACCGGAATGATCTAGCATCTGCCTGGTGATCGGGAGTACGGCGTCGGCGCCGCCCTCCGACGGGACACTGGACACCCTGCTGCGCCGGTACACCGGCGCCGGCGCCCCGCTGTCCTGCGAACCCGTTGCCCAGGGCTTACTGAACCGGGGGTTCCGGCTGGCCACCACCCGCGGCCGCTACTTCCTCAAGCTGTACGTCGACAGCGCCACCTCCGACTCCGCCGTCATCGCCCGCCAGCACCGGGCGACCCAGCGGCTGGACGAGGTGGGCCTGCCGGTCGCGCCACCGGTGCCCGACGCCGACGGGCGCACCGTCGCCGTGCTCGGCGGCCGCTGCTTCGCGCTCTACCCGTGGGTGGAGGGACGGCACCGCGAGGGCGGCGAACTCACCACCTCGGACTCCCGCCGCCTGGGCGCGCTGCTCGGCCTCGTCCACACCGCCCTGGCCCGGGTGCAGCCCGCCCCCGAGCCGGGCCGGCACGCGAGCGCGGACCCCGAGGTGACCTATGCGCTGATCGCCGCGCTGCTGCGGCGGGTGCGCGCCCGCACACCGCGGGAGACCTTCGACGAACTGGCCGAGCATCGGTTGCTGGAGCGCCGTGCCCTGCTGGAACGCCACGCCCACCGCCGCCCGCCCGACGCCGCCGACCCGGTCTCCGGCTGGGTGCACGGCGACTTCCACCCGCTCAACCTGCTCTACCGCGAGGACGAACCCGTCGCCATCGTCGACTGGGACCGGCTCGGCGTGCAGCCGCGCGCCGAGGAGGCGGTACGAGCCGCCGTGATCTTCTTCGTACGGCCCGGCGGCACCCTGGACCTCGGCAAGATCCGCTCGTACGCCGGGGCCTACCGCACGGCAGCGGACGTCGCGGAGGACGAACTGGCCGCGGCCGTGCACCGGGTGTGGTGGGAGCGGCTGAACGACTTCTGGATGCTGCGCTGGCGCTACGTCCTCGACGACCGCAGGACCGACCACCTCTTCCCGGCCTCGTCCGCCCTGGCCGTCTGGTGGACCGCGGCGTACGAGGCCGTACTGGAGGCCTTCACGGGCTGACCCGCGGCCCGGCGGCCATTGCCGACCGGTCCGGTCCGGGTCAGCCGCTTGTGACGCCGCCGTCCGCGCCCTCGGTGCCGGCCGTTCCGCCGGACGCCTCACCCGAGGAGCCCTCGGTGCCGCCGCCGGTCTCGGTCACGGACGGCGTCGGGGAGGGCGGTGCGGAGCTGGCCGGGTCGCTCGGCTCCTTGGTCGGTGGCTGCGAGGTCGGGGGGGCCTGCGAGGTCGGCCGCGTGTACGAGGGGGTCGACTGGTACGACGGCTTCTCCGGGACGTCGCCGGTGCCGCCCTGCGAACTGTCCGTGTAGACGTCCTCGGTCGGCTGCGTCGTCGGCTTCTCCGACTGCGACTGCGTCGGCGTCGCGTGCTTCGCCGGGGCCTTGTTCCCACCGGGGTCGGGGAGGGCGAAGTAGACGCCGAGCGCGACCGCCAGCACCGCCGCGACCACGAACAACGCCGGCTTGAACCAGCGCCCGCCGCCGTGCGGGGGCTGTGTGCCACCGTCACCGCCCGGCGGGCCGAGCAGCAGGGGGGCCTGCAACTGCGCGGTGTCGTGCGGGCTGTGCTGCCCGAACTGCGGGGAGACGCTCATCGGCGCGGTCGGGGCGGCGTTCGGCGCGGGGACGTAGCCGGTGTTCCACGTGCCGGTGTGGCCGCCGCGCTCGTTCAGCATGGTCAGCGCGTACTGGAGGACGCCGCGCATCTCCTCGGCGGTCTGGAAGCGGTCGTCCGGGTGCTTGGCGAGCGCGTGCAGCACCAGCCCGTCCAGCTCCGGGGGCACCCGGTCGCTGAGCTCGGACGGCGGGCGAGGCTCGTCCTGCACGTGCTGGTAGACCACCGACAGCGGGGTCTCGCCGGTGAACGGCGGTCGCAGCGCGAGCAGTTCGTAGAGCAGGCAGCCCGTCGCGTACAGGTCGGAGCGGGTGTCGACGGTCTTGCCGAGCGCCTGCTCCGGTGACAGGTACTGCGGGGTGCCCATGACCATGCCGGTCTGCGTCATGGTAGTCGAGGCGCCGTGCAGCGCCCGCGCGATGCCGAAGTCCATCACCTTGACCGCGCCGGTGCTGGTGATGATCACGTTCGCCGGCTTGATGTCCCGGTGGACGATGCCGTGCGCGTGGCTGTAGGCCAGTGCCTCCAGCACGCCCGAGACGATGATGAGGGCCTGGTCGACCGGTGGCGGCTCGTCCGAACCCAGCAGCAGGTCGCGGATCGTGCGGCCCTCGACGAGCTCCATCACGATGTACGGCACAGTGCCGACCGGCGTGACGTCCTCGCCCGAGTCGTACACCGCCACCACCGCATGGTGGTTGAGCCCGGCGACCGACTGCGCCTCGCGCGTGAAACGGGCCTTGGAGACGGGGTCCTCGGCGAGGTCGGAGCGGAGCAGCTTCACGGCCACCGTCCGCCCCAGGCGCACGTCCTCGGCCGCGAAGACCTCGGCCATGCCCCCGCGTCCCAGACGCCCGGTCAACCGGTACCGGCCGTCGCCGACCAGCCCTCCGGCACCCCACTGCTCGGGCGAGTCGGGCACGCCCCGGCCGTCGGCAGAGGGCTCCTCAGGGCCCCCGGCGGCTGTCGTCTGTGCCATCAGTCCTCGCCGTCGATCGTCGCCGTACAGAGTCCTCCAGCGCACCACGCTACCGCGTTCCACAACGGACTCGCTTCCATGCCACCCGTGCGGGGGTCCCGCGCATCCGGTGACGAACGGGTCAACGAACTTGACCTGCCCGGGCCGTGGGGCAGACTTGGGCGGGCGGGACCGGGGCAACGGCCCTGTGCGTACACGCGGTACGCACAGGGGGAACGTCAGGGGGACGGGTACGGATGAGCGGGGACGGCACGCGGGGCACTCATACCGGGCGCTCGGCCGGCAACGGCCGTTACGCACTCCGCGGCCTGCTGGGCCAGGGCGGCATGGCCGCCGTGCACCTGGCACACGACACGGTGCTGGACCGGCCGGTGGCCGTCAAGACGCTGCACACCGACCTCGGCCGCGAGCAGTCGTTCCGCGAGCGGTTCCGGCGCGAGGCGCAGGCCGT
Source organism: Streptomyces sp. ME19-03-3 (assembly GCA_033793685.1). Taxonomy (GTDB): domain Bacteria; phylum Actinomycetota; class Actinomycetes; order Streptomycetales; family Streptomycetaceae; genus Actinacidiphila. The sequence goes on from JARAXD010000012.1 coordinate 98,308, forward strand.
CGCCAGACTCAACCACACCAACATCGTCTCGGTCTTCGACTCCGGCGAGGACACCGTCGACGGCGCGCTCGTGCCGTACATCGTCATGGAGTACGTCGAGGGCAGGCCGCTGCGCGAGGTGCTCGACGAGGACATCGCCCGGTTCGGCGCGATGCCCACCGAGAAGGCCCTGAAGATCACCGCGGACGTGCTCGCGGCCCTTTCCGAGAGCCACAGCATGGGCCTGGTCCACCGGGACATCAAACCCGGCAACGTGATGCTCACCAAGCGCGGCGTGGTCAAGGTGATGGACTTCGGCATCGCCCGCGCGATGCAGTCCGGCGTCTCGTCGATGACCCAGACCGGCATGGTGGTCGGCACCCCCCAGTACCTCTCGCCAGAACAGGCCCTGGCACGGGGCGTGGACGAGCGCTCCGACCTGTACTCGGTGGGCTGCCTGCTCTTCGAACTGCTCACCGGGCGGTTGCCGTTCGACGGCGACTCCCCGCTGGCCATCGCCTACCAGCACGTCCAGGAGCCGCCGCCGGTCCCGTCCGCGCTCAACCGGGCGGTGCAGCCGGGCGTCGACGCGCTCGTCGCCCGGGCCCTGAGGAAGAACCCGGCCGAGCGCTTCCCCACCGCCGACGCCATGCGCGACGAGGTGAAGCGGGTCGCCGCGCCGGGCGGCGGGGACGGCACCGCACCCCTGATCATCGGTGGCGGGCCCCGACCGCGCGGCCGCGGCGAGGACGTCTCCTCCGCTGTCTTCCCGCAGGTGCGGGGGGATATGGGCGCCCTGCCACCGCACGCGCCGACGCCGTACTACGCGCCGGCACCTGCTCCGGCTCCGTACCCGCAGCAGGGCTGGGGGGCGGGCGGTCGAGGCGGCGGCGCGCACACCCCGCCCGCGGGCCCCGCCTACGGCTACCCGCCGAGCGCCCCGCACACGCCCCACCACCCGGCGCACGCGCAGGCCGCACATCAGCACGCCACACCGCCCTACACGACGGGCCCCCGCACCCCCGCGGGAGAAGGCCGGTCAGGCGGCGCCTCGACGACGGTCGTCGCGCTCAGCGCCACGGTCGCGGTGATCGCCCTGGTCGTGATCATCATCGCGATCTCGGCGGGCAGGATGGGCGACGCGGGCGACGCCGACGCCGGCCCCAGCCCGGACAACCGGCCCGTCGGCTCCGCCACCGCCGGTAACCGTCAGGACAGCCCTTCGCACTCGGCGGACGACGGGCCCCGCACCGCGCCGGGCGTCAGCCAGGCCGACCAGACCCGCACCATCGACGCCTCGCGCTGCACCGAGGCCACCAAGAGCTACCTGGACGACGACCCGGACTCCGTGGTCATGCCGGACTTCTACACCAAGTACGTCGACTCGGTCACATCGTGCATGGAGGAAGCCGGTTGGAAGTACGAGATCAAGTACCGCGACGAGCAGATCTACGGCAAGGGCGCGGTCGTCGACCAGAAGCCCAGAACCTACGGCGCCTTTAAGCCGAAGAAGGACAAGATCACCATCTGGGTCTCCACCGGCAAGGGCGGCTGACACCCCGGCGTCCGCGAAGACCCACGCGGCACACGGCGGACGGCGGGCGACCCCGCGGGTCCCCGCCGTCCGTACCTACGCGTATGTACAGCCCTTCGGCACCGGCTCACAGATAGGGGCCGTTGCGCACCCCGCCCGGGGCCTGTCCCTCCTCGTCGCCGTCGTGCCCCACACCAGGCGGCAGGGCACGGCGCATCTGCTCCAGCTGGGCCCGGGCGGCCATCTGCTGGGCGAACAGGGCGGTCTGGATGCCGTGGAACAGCCCCTCCAGCCAACCCACCAGCTGCGCCTGGGCGATCCGCAACTCGGCGTCGCTCGGCACACTCTCCTCGGTGAAGGGCAGCGAGAGCCGCTCGAGCTCCTCGACGAGCTCGGGAGCGAGCCCCGCCTCGAGCTCCTTCACCGAGCTGTGGTGGATCTCCTTCAGGCGCACCCGGCTCGCCTCGTCCAGGGGCGCCGCCTTGACCTCTTCCAGGAGTTGCTTGATCATGCTGCCGATCCGCATGACCTTCGCGGGCTGTTCGACCATCTCCGTCACGGGGACCTCGCGCTGCTCGTCGCCTTCTCCGGCGCGGCCGGCGTGTCCGCCGCCGAGGGCCATCCCGTCCGGGCCGACGACCAGGACCTGCGGGCTCTCCTGCGACCGTTCGTTCATCGGCATCTCCATGCCGCTATTGTCGCGCACCGGCGCCTTCCCAGGAGTTGTGCCCCCCCACCGTCCCGCCCCACCCCTCCCGGCCGCCCTCAGCGACAGAACCGACCCGGAGCACCGGGCGGCCGGGTCAGCGGCCACGGCGCAGCCGCAGACCGAGGAAGCCCAGGCCGAGCCCGATCAGCACCAGCCCCGCGCCGAGCGGCAGCACCTCGAGCACCCGCCCCTCGGGCGTCCGGACGGCGGCCGGGCCCTGGTCCCGCGGCTCCTCGACGTAGACGGGCACGGGCGCCGAGGGCCGGTCGCCGCCCTCGCCCCCGGTCGGTGGCGGCTCCGCCCGCCCCGGATGCCTGCGTCCCTCACCGGGCCCGGTGCCGGCCAGCCCGGAGGACGCCGACGGGTGCGGCGGGGGCGGCGTGGCGGCACCGGTGACCAGGAGGGCGACTCCGGCCGCCGTCACCACGACGACCGCCTTGCACGACTCCATGCGTCCAGCCTCACACGGAGCGTCATGGGCGGCCAGTCGTGCACGGGCGGGACAGCCCCCGGCGCCCGCGCGAGCCGTACGCCTTCTTCGCCCGGTGCGCGACGTGGGCGGCCACGGCCGCGCCCCTCGCCCGGTGCGCGACGGGGGCGGCGTGGGCGGCCACGGCCACCGCGCCCTTCGCCCGGTGCGCGACGTGGTCGCCACGACCACCGCGCCCGCCCGAGCCGTACCGGCCGCCCCCCGCGGCGGTCAGAGCGTGAGCAGCACCTTGCCGACGTGCGTGCTCGCCTCGACCAGCCGGTGTGCCTCGGCTGCCTCCCGCATGGGGAAGGCGCGGTCCACCACCGGACGCACCACCCCTGACTCCATGAGCGGCCAGACGTGCTCGCGCACCGCCGCCACGATGGCGGCCTTCTCCTCCAGCGGCCGCCCGCGCAGCGAGGTCGCGGTGATCGCGGCCCGCTTGGCCAGCATCCTGCCGAGGTCCAGTTCACCCTTGGCGCCGCCCTGGAGCCCGATGACGGCCAGCCTGCCGTTGACGGCGAGGGCCTCGACGTTCCGGCCCAGGTACTTCGCGCCCATGATGTCGAGGATGACGTCGGCGCCCCCGAACGCCTCCTTGACCTCGGTCGTGAAGTTCTGCTCGCGGTAGTTGATCGCGAGGTCCGCGCCCAGTTCCCGGCACTTCGCGAGCTTGTCCTCCGTGCCCGCGGTGACCGCGACCTTCGCGCCGACCGCCTTGGCCAGCTGGATCGCCATCGTGCCGATGCCGCTGGACCCCCCGTGGATCAGCAGCGTCTCGCCCGGGCGCAGATGAGCGATCATGAACACGTTGGACCAGACGGTGCAAACCACCTCGGGCAGCGCCGCCGCCTCGACGAGGGCCACGCCCTTGGGCACCGGCAGCAGCTGCCCGGCGGGGACGGCGACCTTGCCCGCATAGCCACCGCCCGCGAGCAGCGCGCACACCTCGTCGCCCACGGACCAGCCGCTCACCCCCGGACCGAGGGCGAGGACACGGCCCGAGCACTCCAGGCCCGGGTAGGGGGAGGCGCCGGGCGGCGGGTCGTAGAAGCCCTGCCGCTGCAGCAGGTCGGCACGGTTGACGGCGGTCGCCGCGACCTCGACCAGCACCTCGCCCTCGGCGGGTACGGGATCGGGGACCTCGGCCCAGACGAGCGCGTCAGGGCCGCCGGGTTCGGGGATGGTGATCGCATGCATGGTGCCGACGCTACCGGCTCTGCCGGGAGTCAACCCTGCGGAACGTGCGACGCGTCCCCCTGGCTCGTCCGGTGGACGACGATGAGCCGATCGGTCAACTGCAGCGGGCTCGCCTCGGGGTTGTCGTGGTCGAGCAGCCGGTGACCACGCTTGACGACCACCACCAGGTCTCCGACCTCGCGCGGGTTCAGCCCGGCCTCCGCCTTGGTGACGGGGCGCTCGATCAGGTCCAGCCCGCTGCCGTAGGAGATCAGCTCCTCCATCACCACGCCCGCGCTCGGGCTGAGCATCGACATCCCGAGCAGGCGGCCCGCCGCCCCGGAACTGGTCACGACCGCGTCCGCGCCGGACTGGCGCAGCAGCGGGGCGTTCTCCTCCTCCCGCACGGAGGCGACGATGTTGATCCGCTTGCTCAGCTGCCGCGCCGTGAGCGCGACCAGGACGGCGGTGTCGTCCCGCTGCGCGGCGATGATCAACTCCTTGGCCCGCTGGATCTCCGCGCGCAGCAGTACGTCGTTGCGCGTCGCGTCACCGATGACACCGGCGAAGCCCGCGGCGACCGCGGACTCCACCGCCTTGGGGTCGGGGTCGACCACCACGATCCGCTGGGCGGGCACGCCGTGGCCCGTCAGCGTCTTGGCCGCGGAACGGCCCTTGGTGCCGTATCCGACGATGACGGTGTGGTCGCGCACGGTGGACCTCCAGCGCTGCAGCCGGTACTGCTCGCGAGTGCGCTCGGTGAGCACCTCGAGAGTGGTGCCGACAAGGATGATCAGGAAGAGCACCCGCAGCGGCGTCACCAGGAGCACGTTGGTCAGCCGGGCGCTCGGGCTGTAGGGGACGATGTCACCGTAGCCCGTGGTGGAGAGGGTGACCGTCGCGTAGTAGACGCAGTCCAGCAGCGACATCGAGCTGCCGGCGTTGTCGTGGTAGCCGCCGCGGTCGATGTAGACGATCACCACGGTCAGCACCATGACCAGCAGGGCCATCAGGAGCCGCCGGACCACCTGCACGAGGGGCCCGACGACCTTCTTGTAGGGCAGGTGGACGGTGCCGGCACCCGTCCGTGCGGCGCCCTGGCCGCGGCTCCGCTCTCTCACGGTCTGCCCCAGCCCGTCTCCAGGACGGCCGTGCGGTCGCCCTTCGCGGCCCCGCCGGGCGGGACGACGGCCATGCCGTGGGCCGTCGCGATGCCGCGCAGCATGGCCGGACCGCTGAAGTGCAGCGGGACCGCCTGCGACTGCTCGTCGAGGACCACCGGCACCAGGCGGGTGTCGGTGGGGTGGCCCTGCACGTCACCGGTGAGCCGCGCATCGAACGCCACCAGGGCCGGGCGTCCCGCCAGCGCGCGCAGCAGGGGAACGGCCAGCGTCAGCACCCCGGAGACCGCCGCCAAGGGGTTGCCCGGCAGGCCCACCAACCGTCCGCCGTCGGGAAGTTCGGCCAGCAGCATGGGGTGACCGGGCCGGACCGCGACACCGTCGACGAGCAACCGCGCGCCGATGCGCTCCAGTACCGGATGGACGAAATCCACCGGGCCGGCCGCCGTGCCGCCGGTGGTGACGACGACGTCGGCGGTGGAGGCGGCGACGGCCTCCTGCAGCAGAGTGGCGTCGTCCTTCAGCCGCCGCGCGCGGACCGTGCCGGCCCCGAGCGTGGTGAGCCAGCCGGGCAGCAGCGGGCCCAGCGCGTCCCGCACCCGGCCGCCGCCGGGCGCGCCGGCGTCGAGCAACTCGTCGCCCAGGACGAGGATCTCCACCGAAGGCCGGGCGGTGACGGTCAGCTCGTCGTAGCCCGCCGCCGCGGCCAGGCCGAGCACCGCGGGCGTGACCAGCACGCCGGACGCCAGCAACTCGTCTCCGCCGCGGCACTCCTGGCCGCGGGGCCGTACGTCCTGACCGGGTCCGGGGCCGCCCCGCGTGGCGTGCAGCAGTCCGTCGGCGGTGGTCCGCCCGTGCTCCCGGCGCAGCACCGCCGTCGTGCCGGGGGGCAGCGCGGCCCCGGTGGCGATGGCGGTCGCGTGGCCGTCGGGCAGCGGGTGCGCAGGCCGCTGCCCGGCCAGCACGCTGCCCTGGGTGCGCCACGGGCCGGGGCCCGCGACGGCCCAGCCGTCCATCGCGGAGGTGTCGAAGGAGGGCAGGTCCGTGAGCGCCGTCAGCGGCTCGGCCAGGGCGTGTCCGAGCGCCGCGTCGAGCGGCAGGGTCAGGCGTCGCAGCGGGCGCGCCGCGGAGCCGGCGACGCGCCGTGCTCGTGGCCACGGCAGGCCGTGCGGCCCGGCGGGCGGGACACCGTGGGAGCCGCCGTGGGAGCCGCCGTGGGCGGCACCTCGTACCGCTCCGTGGGTTCCGTCGTGCGGGTCGGGGAGAGGCGACCGGGCGCCGTCGGAGCCGCCGCCGGAAGGGGGCTGCGTGGGGTCGTACCGGCCGGCGGCCCGCCCGTTGGCCAGGGCCAGCGCCGCGTCCAGCTCGTCGTCGGTGGCGTCCCCGGCACCGGTGTCGCGAGCACCGGTGTCGCGACCATCGGTGTCGCGGGCGCCGGTGTCGCGGGCACCGCCCGCCGCACCCGGTAGGTTCATGCGCCCGGGTCCCCGCTCTCCGCTTCCTTCGCCCACCGCTCGGCCAGCGCGCGGGCACGCCCGACCGCCTCCGCGACGGCCTGCTCGCCGCCACCCGCCGTGGCCGCCGCGTAACCCACCAGGAAGGTGGTCAGCGGCGCGGCGGGGCGGTCGACGCCGTGCGCGGCGTCCCGGGCGAGATCGAGGAGCATGCGCATGTCGACGTCGAGTTCGATGCCGAGTTCGGCCTTGGCTGCGGTGATCCATTCATCCAACACGCCCCCATGCTCCCTGATCCGGGCCCGGGCTGTGGAGAGGTCGTCCCAGGTGTCGCAGTCGAAGGAGGCCTGCCCGGTGGGGTCGGGCAGGCGACGCAGTGCCAGTTCGTCGGTGAGCAGACGCAACGGCAGTCCGACGAGGGTGCCGTGCTCGGCGGCTGTCAGCGCCAGCTGCCGGCGCAGTGCCTCCACGCGGTAGGCGGCCGCCAGCGTCTGGTCGCGGCCGCCGGGGTCGGTGAGCACGACCCCGTCCTCGTCCGCCGCGCCGCGCAGGGCGGCGAGCAGGGCGTCCACCGTCGTACGGGTGAGGAACGGCAGGTCGGCGGCGAGCACCAGCACGGTGTCCGCCGTGACCAGGCGCAGCCCGGCGGCGAGCGCGGGCAGCGGGCCTCCGCCCGGCGGTTCCTCCAGGACCCAGGCCACCGGGCGGAAGGTGTGGCGGCGCGGGCCGACCACCACCGTGGTGGCCGCGCCCGCGCACGCGCCCAGGACGCGGTCGATCAGCGCCCGTCCGGCGACCGGCAGTCCCGGCTTGTCGGCCCCGCCGAGGCGCCTGGCGGCGCCGCCGGCGAGGACGACCGCGTCATGAGGCAGCTCGGTCACCGCACGCGGCGATGGGTGGTCACGCGGCTCGCGCGGCTCCGGAGTCATGCCCGGAGTATCGCCCATCGTGACGGGTTCACACCGCCCGGAGCAGCACGGCCGGCTGTTCCACGCAGTCCGCGACGAAGCGGAGGAAGCCGCCCGCCGTGCCGCCGTCGCACACCCGGTGGTCGAAGGTGAACGACAGCTGGACCACCTGACGTACCGCCAGTTCTCCTTGGTGCACCCAAGGTTTGGGGGTAATCCGGCCGACGCCGAGCATCGCCGCCTCAGGGTGGTTGATGATCGGCGTGGAGCCGTCGACGCCGAACACTCCGTAGTTGTTGAGCGTGAAGGTGCCGCCGGTCAGCTGGGCCGGGGTCAGTCCGCCGGAGCGGGCCGCCTCGGTGAGCCGGCCGATCTCCGCCGACAGCTCCTCGGTGCTGCGCCGGTGTGCGTCCCGGACGACCGGCACGACGAGGCCGCGATCTGTCTGCGCCGCGAAGCCGATGTGCACCTGCGGCAGCACCACGATCTCGTCGCGCTCGGTGTCCACCGTGGAGTTGAGTTCCGGGTAGCGGTGCAGGGCCGCCGCGCAAATCCGCGCGAAGAGCGCGAGGACGGAGATCTTGGGTCCGCCCGCGGCGTTCATCGCCGCCCGCGCGGCGAGTAGTTCCGTCGCGTCGGCGTCCACCCAGCAGGTGGCGTCGGGGATCTCCCGCCGGCTGCGACCGAGCTTCTCGGCCACGGCGCCGCGGATACCGCGCAACGGGATGCGGGTGCCTTCGGCGGGCGGGGCCGCGGTGTCCGGCGCCGTAGAGGCGGCCGTGATCGCCCGTTCCACGTCGGAGCGAAGGATCAGCCCGTCGGGCCCGGAACCCGTCAGCGCGCGCAGGTCCAGGCCGTGCTCGCGGGCCCTGCGCCGCACCAGCGGGGAGATGACGGCGACGGGCCCCTCGTGCCCGACCGGCGCTGCGGCCGTGGCCACCGGAGCCGGGACGGGCACCGGAGCCGGGACGGCCACCGGGACCGGAGCGGCGGCCGGGGCGGGGCGCACCCGGCGGCGCCGGGCCGCGGGGCCGCTGGTCCCGTAGCCGACCAGCACGTTGCCGGACCCGGATTCGCCGTCGGCCGATGCGGCGGGGGCCGTTGCCGCGGGGGCGTCGGCGGTGTGGCCGTCGGGGGAGCCCACCGCGACGGTCAGCAGCGGACGCCCGACGTCGAGGGTCTGCCCCTCCTCGCCGAAACGCGCGGTGACCACGCCGCCGTAAGGACAGGGCACCTCGACGACGGCCTTGGCCGTCTCGACCTCAACGACCGGCTGGTCGATGGCGACGACGTCCCCGACCTGCACCATCCAGCGCACGATCTCGGCCTCGGTCAGCCCCTCCCCCAGGTCGGGCAGGGCGAACTCGCGGACGGCGGCCATCACGCCTCCTCCCACTGCAGGCGCCCCACCGCGTCGAGGATGCGGTCGACACCGGGCAGATGGTGCCGCTCCAGCATCGGCGGCGGGTAGGGGATGTCGAAGCCGGCGACCCGCAGGACCGGGGCCTCCAGGTGGTGGAAGCAGCGCTCGCTGACCCTGGCGGCGATCTCGGCGCCCACGCCGCCGAAGCCGGTGGACTCGTGGACGACGACCGCGCGGCCGGTGCGGCGCACCGACGCGGTGACCGTCTCGTCGTCGAAGGGCACCAGACTGCGCAGGTCGACGACCTCCAGGTCCCAGCCCTCCTGCACCGCGGCCTCGGCCGCCTCCAGGCAGACCGGCAGCGACGGACCGTAGGTGATGAGGGTGGCGGAACGGCCGCTGCGGCGGACGACGGCCCGTCCGATCGGCGCCACCTCCTCCGGCGCGTCGGCCGACCAGTCGGCCTTGGACCAGTAGAGCCGCTTCGGCTCGAGGAAGATCACCGGGTCGTCGGAGGCGATGGAGGCCCGCAGCAGCCCGTAGGCGTCCGCCACCGTGGCGGGGGTGACGACGTGCAGGCCGGGGGTGTGCGTGTAGTACGCCTCGGAGGCGTCGCTGTGGTGCTCGACGCCGCCGATGCCGCCGCCGTAGGGCACGCGGATGGTGAGCGGCAGGGGCATGGTGCCGCGCGTGCGGTTGCGCATCTTGGCGACGTGGCTGACGAGCTGCTCGAACGCCGGGTAGGCGAAGGCGTCGAACTGCATCTCGACCACGGGGCGCATGCCGTACATCGCCATGCCCACGGCCGTGCCGAGGATGCCGGCCTCGGCGAGCGGGGTGTCCGTGCAGCGGCTGTCGCCGAACTCCTTGGCGAGGCCGTCGGTGATCCGGAAAACGCCGCCGAGGGTGCCGATGTCCTCGCCGAAGAGGTGGACCGACGGGTCCTCGGCAAGGGAGTCGCGCAGCGCGCGGTTGAGCGCCTGGGCCATGGTGGCCGGCTTGCGCCCGGCGGCCACGGGGGTCGCGGTGGTGGCGGTGCTCATGACTGTGCCTCGGCCTCCAGCTCGGCCCTCAGCATCGCTGCCTGCTCGCGCAGTTGCGGGGTGGGCTCGGCGTAGACGTGTGCGAACAGGTCCATCGGGTCGAGGACCGGGTCCTCGTTCATCCGCTCGCGCAGCGCGGCGGCCATGTGCTCCGCGTCCTCCTCGGTGTCGCGGATCACCGCGTCGTCGAGCAGGTCGCGCTCGCGCAGAGCGCGTTCGAGCACGGCGATCGGGTCGTGCTCGCGCCAGGCCTCGACCTCGGCGTCCTCCCGGTAGCGGGTGGCGTCGTCGGCGTTGGTGTGGGCGTCCAGACGGTAGGTGATCGCCTCCACCAGCGTCGGCCCGCCGCCCTCACGGGCGCGGGCCACGGCCTCGGTGAGCACGGCGTGCACGGCCGCGATGTCGTTTCCGTCCACGAGCCGCCCGGGCATCCCGTAGCCGACGGCCTTGTGGGCCAGCGACGGGGCGGCGGTCTGCTTGGCGAGCGGCACCGAGATGGCGAAGCCGTTGTTCTGCACCAGGAAGACCACGGGGGAGTTCCACACGGCGGCGAAGTTCAGCGCCTCGTGGAAGTCGCCCTCGCTGGTGCCGCCGTCGCCGACCATGGCGAGCGCGACGACGTCGTCGCCCTTGAGCCTGGCGGCGTGGGCCAGGCCCACGGCGTGCGGCAGCTGGGTGGCCAGGGGTGTGCTGAGCGGTGCGACCCGGTGCTCGCGCGGGTCGTAGCCGGTGTGCCAGTCGCCGCGCAGCAGCGTCAGCGCCTCCGCGGGGTCGACGCCGCGGGCCACGGCGGCCAGGGTGTCGCGGTAGCTGGGGAACAGCCAGTCCTGGGGCTCCAGGGCGAGCGCCGCGGCGACCTCGCACGCCTCCTGACCGGTGCTGGAGGGGTAGACGGCGAGCCTGCCCTGCTTGGTGAGCGCGGTGGCCTGCCGGTTGTACCGGCGGCCGCGCACCAGCTGCCGGTACATCATGGTCAGCAGACCGGCGTCGAGCGCGCCTGCCTCGGGGGTGCCGAGCAGTCGGTACGGCTCAGGGTCGGGCAGCAGCGGCGCCGGGTCGGTGCGGGGTTGCCAGACGTGCTGGTCCAGGACGGTCATCGCGAGCACCTCCTCGTGGGCGTGTTCGATCGGCGGAGCGGGTATCGCTCCCCTACCGATTGTTCGGTCGCCGGAGGCATTTTGGCTACAGGTGTCTCCGGCCTGTGGACAAACGGTTCTCCACAGCCTGAGATGGAGCCAGTACGTCCATGGTAGGGAGGCTCGGGGGCGTGACGGATTCCCAAATTTCTCGGGGTGGGCTCCCCGGCCCACAGGCGGCCGCGCCGGAGGCCGGTCCCGCTGCGGTGCGTCCGCTGGACGCCATCGACCGCGCGATCCTGCGTCACCTGCAGGAGGACGGGCGGGCGTCCATACGCTCGGTGGCCGAGCACGTCCACGTCTCCCGCGCCAACGCCTACGCCCGGATCAACCGGCTCATCGAGGACGGGGTCATCCGCGGCTTCTCAGCCCGGGTCGACCACGAACGCGCAGGTCACGGCGCATCCGCCTACATCACCTTGAAGATCGTGCAGAACTCCTGGCGCACGGTGCGGGAGAAGCTGATGGAGCTGCCGGGAGTGGCGCACATCGCCCTGGTGAGCGGGGACTTCGACGTGCTCCTGCTCGTCCACACCCCAGACAACCGCAGCCTGCGGGAACTGGTGCTGACCCGCATCCAGGCGGTGCCGGAGGTGCTCAGCAGCCGCACACTCCTGGTCTTCGAGGAGACCGACCGGGTGCTCACCGACTGATCCGCCGGCCCGCCCGCGTGCTGCCGGGGCGCGGCGGTGCGGGCGCGGCGGTGCGGGCGCGGCTAGCCGGCGTACTTCGCGAGGAAGTCCGTCACGGTGGCCCGGTTGGACTCGGAGGTGAGCATGCCCACCCCGTGCTGGGGCCCGTCGACGATGTCGAGACGGTTCTCGGGCGCCTTCTTCGTGGCCTTGTTCAGCGCCTTGGCCGCGTCGGCGAACTGGGTGTCGCCCGCCGCCGCCATGTAGAGCACCGGGACGGTCAGCCTCGGCACGGCGGAGATCGCGTCCATGGTCCCGTAGGCCTCGGGCGCCGAGAGCGAGACCACGGCGTCGACCGGCGGTTCCACCGACGCGGCCCCCTCCAGGACGGCTGTGCCGCCCTTGGACGCGCCCATCAGCAGGACCCGCCGCGCGCCTTTGGCGCGCAGGAACGCCACCCCGGCCACGACCTCGGGCACCTCGCTGCCGTTGGAGTCGACGACCAGGACGCGGTAGCCGTCCTTGACCAGCTCACCGGCCTGCGGCACCCACTGGCACATGTCTCCGTCGGCCTGGTGCATCAGCAGGACGGCGGTCCCGCCCTTGCCGGCGAACCAGGCGTCCACGGGATTGCCGTCGGTGTCGTCGTAGCTGACGGATCCGGACTTCGCCTGCGCGGCCGTCAGGCAGCCGAAGTCCTCCGGCGGCGAGGAATCGGCGGCCTGCCCGCCGCCCTTGCCCCCTCCGCAGCCGGCGAGCAGCAGGGCGGCGGCCGAGGCCGCGCACAGGCGGGCACGCAGGGTGAATGGCATGAGCCTGATCGTGACGCCCGGCCTGAGGCGGCGTCAAGACACGCGCAGCCCGTCGAAGGCCAGCCGCACGACGGCGTCCACGACCGCCGCGTCGTCGTGCTCCCCGGTACCGGCCGCGTGCGGCTGGTACCACTCGACTATGGAGTTGATCATTCCGAAGAGCAGCCTGGTCGCGAGCCTGGGCTCCACGTCGCCCCGCAGGTCCCCCTGCGCGACGGCCGCCTTCAGCAGGTCGGCCACCCGGTGGTCGAACTCCCTGCGGCGCTCCAACGCCGCACGCTCGGTCGTGGTGTTCCCGCGCACCCGCAGCAGCAGCGTGACGTAGGGCAGCTCGGCCATCAGCACCTCGGTGGTACGCCGCGTGACGTACTCCAGCCGCTCCACGGCGCGTCCTCCGCTCGCCGCGGGCTCCTCCAGGATGCCGAAGAGGCCGTCCAGGGCGCGGCCGACGGCGCGCTCCAGGAGCTCCTCCTTGCCCCGCACATGGTGGTAGATCGAGGACTTGGAGATGCCGGCGGCCCGCGACAGGTGCTCCATGGACGTGCCGTCGTAACCGCGCTCGATGAAGACCGCCACGGCCACGGCCAGCAGCGAGTCCGGAGTGTAGGTGTCCCTCTTGGGGGCGGGGGTGTCGCTGTCGCGGTGTGCCATGGTCACGATGAAAGCAGGCTCCCCTCGACCGCCGCGTGCCGGTTCAGTGGACGGGACGGCGCGTAGCGGCCGCCCGGGTAGGCCTGGTGCAGGTTGCGCAGCACCATGTGCACCCATGCGGCGCCCAGCTCGTCACCCCAGGTCAAGGGGCCGCGCGGGTAGTTCACTCCCAGCCGCATCGCGGCGTCCACGTCCTGCGGCGAGGCCACCTTGCGGGCGACGGCGTCGACGGCGAAGTCCACCAGCATCGCCACCGTACGCGCGACGATCATGCCCGGGACGTCCTCGATGACGCTGACCTTCTTGCCCAGCGCCTGGAACAGACCGATCGCCGCCTCCACCGTCTCGGGACGCGCCGAGTCGGACGGGGCGAGGGCGATCCGGGTGGCCGCCCGGTAGTCCAGCGCGAGGTCGAACTGCACGTAGTCGACGGCCGGACCGGTGGTGGCCGGACCGCCGTCCGCCAGGTAGAGGCGGCCGCCCCCGGGCAGCTCGAGGTACCCGTCGTCCGGGTCGGCGACCTCGCCGTCCAGCACCTCGATGCCCGCCTCGGCGATCATCCTGGGCAGCTCGGCGGCCGGACCGCGGCCGCCCATGCACACGGTGACCTCGGCGGGCGGCTTCTCCGGACCCGCGGTGCGGGGGGCCGGAGCGGCGGCGCCCTCGGCGTGGTCGTACCAGCCGCGCCCGCTCTTGCGGCCGAGCCGTCCGGCCTCCACCAGCCGCCGCTGGGCGAGAGAGGGGGTGAACCTGGGGTCCTGGAAGAAGGAGTCCCACACCGAGCGGGTGACCGCCTCGTTGACGTCCTGGCCGATGAGGTCGGTGAGCTCGAAGGGGCCCATCCGGAAGCCGCCGCTCTCCCGCAGCACCGCGTCGATGGTGGCGGGGTCGGCGACCCCTTCCTCGTACAGCCGGAAAGCCTCGGCGTAGTAGGGGCGCGCGACCCGGTTGACGATGAAACCCGGGGTGTCGGTGCAGCGCACCGGCGTCTTGCCCCACGCGGCGGCGGTGTCGTACGCGGTCCGCGCGGCGGCCTCGTCGGTGGCGGCGCCGGAGACCACCTCGACCAAGGGGAGCAGCGGGGCCGGGTTGAAGAAGTGCAGACCGACGAGACGTCCGGGAAGGCGCAACGCGCCGCCGACGGCGGTCACCGACAGGGAGGAGGTGTTCGTGGCCAGCAGGCAGTCCTCGGGGACGACCGACTCCAGCGCCGTGAAGAGCTGCTGCTTGGCGCCCAGGTCCTCCAGGACCGCCTCGACGACCAGCGACACGCCCGCCAGCTCAGCGATCTCCCGGACGGCCGAGAGCCGCCCGCGGGCCGCGTCGCGTTCCCCGGCGGGCAGCCGGCCCTTCTCCACCAGGCGGTCCAGCCGTTCCCCTATGGCCCGCTCGGCCTCCTCGGCCCGGCCGGGCCCCGCGTCGTAGAGACGCACGGGATGCCCGGCCACCAGTGCGACCTGGGCGATCCCCTGGCCCATCGTCCCCGTGCCCACCACCGCGACCGTGCTGGATCGGTCAAAAGCGCTCATCGCCGCCACTGCTCCTCGCCAGTTGTCCACAGCTCGGGTCGGCCCCCTTGTCCCGACCGAACATTCGGTTAATCTAGCGGTGAAGCCAGCACCCTGCCCACCCCAACCCAGCTCGACGAGGAGTTGGCCCCATGGCTGCCGAACCCACCGCTGTCCCGTCGGTCGAAACACACCGCGAGACGCTCGACAAGGCGCTCGAGGCGATCCGTACCCGCGAGTACTGGTCCCCGTACCCCGAGCACCCCAAGGCATACGCGGACGGCGAGACCGCGCAGGCCGCGTTCGAAGCCCTGCGCGGCACCCGCTTCGACCTGGACCAGCCCGGTACCGACGGCTGGGCCGGCGGCGAGGTGTCCCCGTACGGCATCGAGCTCGGCGTGGAGTACCCGCACCCGGACGTCGACGTGCTCCTCCCCGCGATGAAGGCCGCGATGCCCGCCTGGCGCGAGGCCGGCCCGGAGAACCGGGCCCTGGTCTGCCTGGAGATCCTGGCCCGGATCAACGCGCGCACCACGGAGATGGCCCACGCGGTCATGCACACCTCCGGCCAGGCCTTCATGATGGCCTTCCAGGCCGGCGGCCCGCACGCGCAGGACCGCGGCCTCGAGGCCGTCACCTACGCCTACGCCGAACAGACGCGCACCCCCGGTACGGCCGAGTGGGTCAAGCCGCAGGGCAAGCGGGACCCGCTGACGCTGCGCAAGGACTTCACGGCGGTGCCGCGCGGCATCGCGCTCGTCATCGGCTGCAACACCTTCCCCACCTGGAACGGCTACCCCGGCCTCTTCGCCTCCCTGGCCACCGGCAACGCGGTCGTGGTCAAGCCGCACCCGCGCGCGGTGCTGCCGCTCGCGCTGACGGTCCTGATCGCCCGCGAGGTGCTCGCCGAGACCGGCTTCGACCCGAACCTGGTCTGCCTGGCCGCCGAGCGGCCCGGCGAGGGCCTGGCCAAGACCCTGGCGCTGCGCCCCGAGGTCCGCGTCATCGACTACACGGGCTCCACCGCCTTCGGCGACTGGCTGGAGGAGAACGCCCGCCAGGCCCAGGTCTTCACCGAGAAGGCCGGCGTCAACACCGTCGTCGTCGACTCCACGGACGACTACAAGGGCATGCTGTCCAACCTGGCCTTCTCCCTGTCCCTGTACAGCGGCCAGATGTGCACCACCCCGCAGAACCTGCTGATCCCCCGCGACGGCATCGCCACCGACGACGGGCACAAGGGCTTCGACGAGGTGGTGGGCGACCTGTCGGCCGCCGTCGGCGGGCTGCTGGGTGACGACGCCCGGGCCAACGCCCTGCTGGGCGCCCTGGTCAACCCCGATGTGAAGGCCCGCCTGGAGGCGGCCGCCTCCCTCGGCGAGGTCGCGCTCGCCTCCCGCGAGGTCCGGCACCCCGACTTCCCCGACGCCGTGGTCCGCACCCCGGTGATCGTGAAGCTGGACGGCGCCAAGCCGGACGACGAGGCCGCCTACATGTCGGAGTGCTTCGGCCCGGTCGCCTTCGCCGTCGCCATGGACTCCACCGACGACTCGGTCGACCTGCTGCGCCGCACCGTGCGCGACAGGGGCGCGATGACGGTCGGCGCCTACACGACCTCCGGCGAGGTGGAGCGGCGACTCGAGGAGGTCTGCCTGGAGGAGGCCGCCCAGCTCTCCCTGAACCTCACCGGCGGGGTGTACGTCAACCAGACGGCCGCCTTCTCCGACTTCCACGGCTCCGGCGGCAACCCGGCGGCCAACGCGGCCCTGTGCGACGGCGCCTTCGTCGCGAGCCGCTTCCGGGTCATCGAGGTCCGCCGCCCGTCCTGACCCGCCGGCCCGCACCGCCCGCAGCCCCGTCCGCAACGACCTCGTCACTCCGGACGGGGCTGCTCCGTACCCACCCGCGCGTACCGCTGGATCCAGGCGTGCATCGCGATGGCCGCCGCCGCGCCCGCGTTGATCGACCGCGTGGAGCCGAACTGGGCGATCGAGCAGACCGCCGCGGCGTGCTTCCAGGCCTCGTCGGTCAGTCCCGGCCCCTCCTGCCCGAAGAGCAGCACGCAGCGCCGGGGGAGTTCGGTGGTCTCCAGCGGCACGGCGCCGGGAAGGTTGTCGATCCCGATGATCGGCAGGTCCTCCGCGGCCGCCCACGTGGCCAGCGCCGCGACGTCCACATGATGGCGCACGTGCTGGTAGCGGTCGGTCACCATGGCGCCCCGCCGGTTCCACCGGCGCCGCCCCACGATGTGCACCTCCTTGGCCAGGAAGGCGTTGGCGGTGCGCACCACGGAACCGATGTTGAAGTCGTGCTGCCAGTTCTCCACGGCGACGTGGAAGTCGTGGCGCCGGGTGTCGAGGTCGGCGACGATCGCCTCGCGCGTCCAGTAGCGGTACTCGTCCACCACGTTGCGGCGGTCGCCGTGCGCGAGCAACTCGGGGTCGTAGCGCGGGCCCTGAGGCCAGGGTCGCGGATGCGGCCCGACCCCGACCTCGGGGCCGAAACCGTCGTCGTACTGCAGCGGCTCGGCCGCGTCGTCCTGGCTGGTGCTCACACCACGAGGTTAGAGGGGGCGGGCTCGCCGGCCGGATTCGGCCCTCGCGGCCCCGCGACTCCCCATGCCCGCGCGTCCTGTGCCTCCTCCGCGTCGCGCGGCGGGGCGCCCCGCGGGCCTGCGGGGCCGTCCACACCTCCGCCGCGCCGCACCAGGCGCCCCACCCGGTCGCCAGCCCAACGCAGGAAGCCGGTGGGCAGGAAGACCGCGTCGGCAGCGATCATCGCCAGCGAGAAGAACGGCAGACCGAGGACGACCGCGATCGAGGCGTGCTCCACCATCATCAGCACGAGCAGCACGTTCTTCACCCGGCGATTGAAGAGCGTGAAGGGGAAGGCGACCTGGACCATCACCGTGCCGTAGGTGATCACCATGACCATCAGACCGCTGGCGGCCATCGCGTGGGACAGTTCGGGCCAGGGGCTGAAATCGTCCAGGTGCAGCGGGTAGTACAGCGCGGTGCCGTCCTGCCAGCGCGATCCCTGGACCTTGTACCAGCCCGCCGTGGAGTAGATCAGACACACCTCGACGACGATCACCAGCATGCCCGCGGCGTGCACGATGTCGGCGAGGATGTCCAGCACCGCGCGCGGTTCGCCCGGCGCGTACCGCCGCACCGCCCACCACACGGCCTGGAGCAGCAGGAAGCCCCACAGGAACGGGGTCCACCCCAGCCAGGGCAGCAGGCCGTCGGTCCAGGTGAGCCCGGTCCGCCCGAGCAGTTGCGCCACGGCGAGCACGAGCGCGAGGACGATCCACAGCGCGATCCCGGCGCCGTGGCCGTCCCGCCCCCTGGCCCGGCGGCGGGAGTCGAGCGACCAGACCTGCCCGCACCGGGTGAGGACGAGGTAGATGGCCATCAGGTGGATCACGTTGTCGCCGCCGTCGCCGACGAACACACTGCGGTTCTGCAGGGAGAGCACGCCGATCATGAACAGCAGCGAGGCGGTGCGGGTGCGCCAGCCGAGCAGCAGCATCGCGCTCGCCACGATCGCGCCCGCGTACACGACCTCGAACCAGGCGTCCGCCCGGCCCCACAGCAGCAGGGTGAAGGCGTGGTTGTCGGCCACGAGGCGGTTCGCCAGGTCCCAGCTCCAGACCCCGTCCGGCCCGTAGAGCTCATGGCGGTGCGGCCACTCGCGCAGCAGGAACAGCAGCCAGGTCAGCGAGACGCCGATGCGTACGACGGCGGCCTGGTATCGGCCGAGGGTGCCGCCGGTGATCCGGGCCAGGCCGCGCGACACACCGCCGGCGGCGGAGCCGAGCAGTCCTGCGAAGGGGGAGGGGACGGGGGCGGGGGCGGGCGGAACCGGGGCGGCCGCAACCGCGGCGGGCGCAACCGCCTCGGGCGGTCGGCCGACGGCGGGCACCGACTGGCGCACGACTCGGTCCGCGGGCCGCTCGACGCCCTCGTACGCGGCCTCGGGCACGTGGGCAGCCTTGTGCGCCCCCTCGTGCGCCCCTTCATGCGCTGCTTCGCTCACGACGCGTCCTCCCCGCCCTCGTCCCCGGCCGCCTGCGCTGCCTCGGCCGCCACGTCCGAGCTCCACCAGGGCAGCACCTGGAAGGCGGTGCGCGTGTCGATCTTCTCGGCACTCCAAGTGGGGGCCGCGACCGCTGTGGTGCCGGTCCGCACCTGCAGACGGACGACGTCGCCGCCGTTGAGCCGGGGCCCGAAGCGGTCCTCCACGATGCGCTGCAGGTACTGCCTGCTCAGCTCGCCCCGCATGCCGATGGGCTTGTCGTTCTCACCGTGGGAGGCCGCGTAGAAGCTCCAGGCCCTGCGCAGCTCGTTCTGCTCGGTGTGGCTGGGCGCGACATTGTGCCTGATGGCGGCCATGTCCATGGCCGTGAGGTCGACCCAGCCGGTCACCTCCCTGCCGCCGTCGCCCTTGTCCACCTCGGCGCGCGCCCACACGTGGATGTTCTGCTGGAGCGGATTGGGCGCGAAGAGCTTCCAGTTCTGCTCGAACTCGGGGTAGATGTAGCTGCCGACCAGGTCGCCGTGCTTCTTGGTGGCGGTGTTCGCCGGCGCCACGTGCAGGAAGACCATGAGCAGGTGCACCGCGACGCCGACCGCCGCCGCGGCAAGGGCCAGGGCGACCACGATCCGCGCGGGCTGTGACAGCGTGGCTATCCCGGCCGGTCCCCCGGACTCCTCGGGTGGCTCCATCCTGGTCTCCGCTCCTGTTCCCCGTGTTCCGGTCAGCACGGAACGGTACTCATGCCCCACGCGTGCGGTACAGCCGTCCCGGTCAGCACGGCACCCGACCCGCCGGTCAGCACGGATCGGGCACGGCCGGACGGGACGGCGACGAGATGGCCGGACCAGACGGCGACGGAATGCGGGTCGGCCCGCCCGCCCTCGTACGGCGGGACGTGAGGAGGCCGGCCACTGCGGGCGCCGGCCATGAACGCCACCTCCGGCAGGGGGGGTCGGCGGCCGCCCCGGGCCGTGCGCCCCTGCCGCTCCGCGGGAGGCCCGGCAGGGCCCTCAGAGCACGCGCGCCGGGCCCGTCCCGTCCGTGGCCAGCGGGCGGCCCGCCGCCTCCCAGCCGAGCATCCCGCCGTCGACGTTCACCGCGTCGACGCCCTGCGCGATCAGATACTGGGCGACCTGCGCCGAGCGGCCGCCGACCCGGCACACGACGTGTACCCGGCGGTCGGCGGGGAGCTCCTCGAGACGGGCGACGACCTCGCCCATCGGGATGTGCACCGCCCCCTGCGCGTGCCCGGCGTCCCACTCGTCGTGCTCCCGCACATCGAGCAGGTAGCCGTCGGCGGGGACCTGCGCGGCGTCCACCGCGGGCAGCTGGGCGTAGAACATGGAACGGACTCCTTCGGTCAGGGCGTGCGGGTCGAACGTACCCGACCCGCTACTCGGACCCCTTCGAGCTGCGGACCAGCTCCGCCAGCCGGGCCTCGCGGTTGGCGACCTGGTTGAGCAGGTTCTCCGCGATCTCGTTGAGCAGCCCGTCCGGGTCGTCCGGGGCCAGTTTCATCATCTGCGCGATCGCGCTGTTCTCCAGCTCGGCGGCGAGCGCGGCCAACTGCTCCTTGCGCTGCGCCAGCCACTCCAGCCGCGCGGACAGCACCTCGGCCTCGCTGGGCTGCGCCTCCTGCGGGACCGGCCCGGCCTCCCACTCCTCCGCCAGCTCGCGCAGCCGCTGCTCGTCGGCGTAGGTGTACGCCTCGTTCACCCGGGCTATGAAGGCGCTGCGGCGCTCGACCTCGGCCTCGTCCTGCGCCAGATCCGGATGCGCCTTGCGGACCAGCTCGCGGTAGAGCCGCTGGGCCTCCTTGCCCGGCCGCACGCGGCGCGGCGGGTTCGGGTCCTCCTGGGGCCGCACGCCGTCCGACCCCAGCAGCCCCTCGAAGAGCTCCTCCACACCCGGCATCGGCATCACGAGGGCCCGCGCCTGCCAGGCACGCTCGATGTCCTCGCGGGAGCCGCTCTTCGCCGCGACCGCCTCCGCGATCAGCGCGTCGAGCTCGTCGAGCCGGGCGTACATCGGGCCGAGCTTCTGGTGGTGCAGCCGGGAGAAGTTCTCGACCTCCACCCTGAAGGTCTCCACCGCGATCTCGAACTCGATCAGGGCCCGCTCTGCGGCACGCACCGCCTGGGCCAGCCGGTCCTGGGGTTCGGAGGATGCGGCGGCCGACGCGGTGCCGGGGGCCGACTCGGTGCCGGGGGAATTCGTCACCGGTCCAGCCTAATCCGGTGTCAGGGGCGCAAGCGCAGTGACGAGGGTTCCTCCGGGTCTGTTCGCGTGCAAGCACGCCACCTGCGCTCCGGCCCGGCAGGCCGTGCGGGCCCCTGACGAATACCGTCCGCCGACCCGGCCGCGGAGGCCTTGCCGCGGCGGGGCCTTACCGCGGGACCGCGGCGTCCGGCGGGCCACGAACCATGACGAACAGGGGCACGGCCGCCGGTGGTGGTCGCCGCCAGACGTCACAGGGCAGGACCCGCCGCTGCCCCGGCACACCCGCGCCCGTGCTCTCACACGCCCGGTTCCGCGGCGATCCGCCCGGCCCGCACCTGCGCGACGAGCTCGGCGTGGTCCGCCTCGGTCCGGTCGGCGTAGGCGACCGCGAAGGCCGCCACCGCCTCGTCCAGTCGCTCCCCCTTGCCGCAGTAGCCCGCGATCAGCCGCGGGTCCGCGGAGTGGGCGTGCGCCCTGGCCAGCAGCGCCCCCGTCATCCGCGCATAGTCGTCTATCAGGCCGGTATCCAGCCGTGCGGGGTCGACGCTGCCCTTGCGGTTGCGGAACTGCCGCACCTGGTACGGCCGGCCGTCCACCTCGGCCCAGCCCAGCAGACTGTCGCTGACGACCTGCATGCGCTTTTGGCCCAGCACCACGCGCCGCCCCTCGTGCACCGCCGCGGGAGCGTCGAAACCGGCCTTGCCCAGATGGGGCATCAACACGGAGGGCCGGGCCTCCTTCACCTGGAGCACCAGCGGGTGCCCGAGGTGGTCGAGGAGCAGCGCCACGTACGAGCGCATGCCCACACTTCCCGTCCCGACCACCCGGAACGCCACGTCGTGCACCGCGTACCGGGCCAGCAGCGGCCGCCGGTCCTCGCCGATCGTCGCCAGGTAGCCGGCCGACGAAAGGGCCCCGGCGACCGCCGCCGCCTCCCCGTCCGGCACCCGGCGCAGCACCGGGGGCGCGTCGACGAAGCGGCGGCCGCCGCCCTCGACCTCCTCCGTCGCCCGCGCCGCGAACCTGGCGCCGGTGTTGCGGCGCGCCTTCGCGGCCACCAGGCGCAGAGTGCCGGCCAGGTCCCGGGCGTCGGCATGCGCGACCAGCTCCTCGTCGGCGACCGCGTGCCAGGCGTCCAGCACCGGCATCTTCGCCAGCAGCCGCATGGTGCGCCGGTACGCGCCCACCGCGTCGAAGGCGGCGCCCCGGCAGGCGTCCTCGTCCGCCCCGCCCTCACGCCCGGCCAGCACCAGGGAGGCGGCGAGCCGCTTGACGTCCCACTCCCAGGGGCCGTGCACGGTCTCGTCGAAGTCGTTGATGTCCATCACGAGCCGGCCGGAATGGTCCCCGTACAGGCCGAAGTTGGCGGCGTGGGCGTCACCGCAGAGCTGGGCGCCGATCCCGGTGACCGGGCAGGCCGCGAGGTCGGCGGCCATCAGCCCGGCCGAACCGCGCAGGAAGGCGAAGGGGCTCGCGGCCATCCTCCCCACCCGCAGCGGTACGAGTTCCGGGATGCGCCCGCGGCCGGACTCCCGCACCGCCTCCACCGCGCCCGGCCGGTCGGGGCCGGGGGTGAACGCCGCGTGCGCCTCGCGCGGCACCGTCTCCCGCAGCGCCCTGCCCTCCTGCTTGGGCGCACCGTCGTGCGGCCACCTCCGGAACCCCGCTATGTGCGGGAGCCTGTGCTCCATGTGCGTCCCCTCCCCTTGGGCCATGCCCGGTTGGTCACTCCTGGGGGCCAATTAGGCCATTTACCGGACCGCGTCCGATGTTTCATGCTTGCCTGGACGGTGAAGACGCCCCTGATGCCCCGACCCTGATGCTCTTTCAGCCTTCCGCGCCGAACCGCAGTCGAACCGCAGACGAACCGCAGACGAACCGCAGACGGAACCTTCAGTCGAACCTCAGGTGCCCGACGTTGGACGAGATGACCAGGCTTCCCGCAACCACGTTCCCGCTCGCAGCCGCCGGTGTCTCCGCGCTCGTGCGCCTCGCCGTGCTCTGCGTCGGCCCCGACGGCGACATCTCGTACTGGAACCGCGGTGCCGAGGAGCTCTTCGGTCACCGCTGGGAGGGCGTGTTCGGGCGCCCCGCGTCCGGACTGCTGCCGCACACCGCGGGCCGGCACCCCGGTGACCAGGACGTCCTGGAGGTACTGGACGACCTCACCCGGTCCGCCTGGGCCGGCACCCTCCCCACCACCGACCGCGACGGCGGCGTCAAGGACGCCGTGTGGTGGTCCTACCGCGTCATGGAGCCGGCCGGCCGGAGCCTGCTGGTGATCGCCGCCAACGCCCGTCCGCTGCGCGACAACGGGCCCCGGCTCGCGCTCGGCGACCACCTGCTGCCCTACACCGCCGACGGCACCGCCGCCCGCGGCGCCGTCCGCGTCACCCCGCGCCTCGCCCCGGTCGCCGACCCCGCGCACGCGGAGCATCTGGCCGGCCGGCTGGCCTCGGTGCTCCCCCGGGTCAGCGCCGGGCGGCTGGACCGGATCGTCCGCCAGATAGTTCCCCTCGGCTACCCGGCCGTGGAGGTCGACGGCACCGTGCTGCTCCCCGTGCTCCCCGAGGAGTACGGCCCGACCGTGGCCCCGCCATCCCAGCAGCCCGCCACCGGCCGTAGGACCCGGCCCACCGGGCCCACCCGGCCCTCTCCCCACCCGGAACTGCTGCCGGGCCCACGTGCCGACGGCACGGCGCCGGTGCCCGGCTCCGTTCCGGCCCCCGGTGTCCCACTCGCCCCGGGCCACGTGCTGGACGAGCAACTGGCCCTGCTGCGGGAGACCGGGGCGAAGGTGGGCACGACCCTGGATCTGGAGACGACGGCCCGCGAGTTGTGCGCGGTCACGGTGCCGCGCTTCGCCGACCTCGCGGCCGTCCTCGTCATCGACCAGCTGTTCTCCGACGCGGAGCCGCCGAAGGACGACCTGCACGGCGACACCGTCATCGCCCGCCGGGTCGCCGTGGCCCACACCGACACCACCCCCGGCCCATGGGTGGCCGCCCTTCCGGAGGGCGAGCTGATCCCGCTGCCCACCGACTCCACCCCGCGGCTGGGCGAGCCGCTGATCGTACCCGTCGTGGACCCCGCGCTCGCCCGGGACATCGCGCTCGACCTGGGTGTACCCGGGCTGGGTCCGTTCCTTCCGGAACGGTCGCTGGTCGTCGTGCCGCTCATCGCGCGGGGCACGGTGCTGGGCCGGATGGGCTTCCTGCGCCATCCCGGCCGCCGTCCCTTCGACGCCAAGGACGCCGCGACCGCCGCCGAGGTCGCCGCCCGGGGCGCCGTGCACGTGGACAACGCCCGGCTGCACCGGCTGGAGTCGCGCGCCGCCGCGACCCTGCAGCGCAGCATGATGCCGACCCGTCCACCCCGTATCCCGGGGGTGCGGATCGCCCACCACTACATGCCCGGTGACCGTCAGGCCCAGGTCGGCGGCGACTGGTTCGACGCCATCCAGCTGCCCGGCGGACGCGTGGCGCTGATCGTCGGCGACGTCATGGGCCACGGCCTGCTCTCGGCGGCCGTGATGGGCCAGTTCCGCACCGCCGTGATCACGATGGCCGCGCTCGACCTGCCGCCCGCGCAACTGCTCCGGCACCTGGACAACCTCGCCCACCGCCTGGGCGCCGAGCACCTGGCGACATGTGTGTACGCGGTCTACGACCCGATCCACCGCAACCTGACCCTCGCCAACGCCGGCCACATCCCTCCCGTCCTGGCCCGGCACGACGGCCGCAGCGAACTGCTGCAGATCCCCAAAGGAGCCCCGATCGGCGTCGGCGGCGTCCCCTTCGAGACCGTCGAGATCCCGGTGCCGGACGGCAGTTGGCTGGTGCTCTGCACCGACGGCCTGGTGGAGGTGCGCGGCCAGGGGATAGACGCCGGCCTGGCGGCGCTGTGCTCCAACGTCATCGAGCCGCAGCAGACCCCCGAGGACGTCTGCGAGCAGATCCTCAGTCGCGTGCACTCCGACGACCGCCGCGACGACGTGGCGCTGCTGGTGGCCAACTTCCAGGGCATCCCGCCCGAGGACGTCGCGCAGTGGCGGCTGTCGATGGACCTCGCCGACGTCCGGCGGGCCCGCGCGCTCACCCGCGAGCAGCTGGCGCGTTGGGGGCTGCAGGGGCTCAGTGACCTGACCGAGCTGCTGGTCAGCGAGCTGGTGACCAACGCGCTGCGGGTCGCCTCGTACGAGGTGTCGCTGCGGCTGATGCGGGTCGGCAAGCTGCTGGTCGAGGTCAGCGACGACGACCACAACCTGCCGCAGCTGCGCCGCGCGGACGCCGACGACGAGGAGGGCCGGGGCCTGGCTCTGGTCAGCAACCTGTCCCGGCACTGGGGAACGAGCCGCAAGGCGGTCGGCAAGGTCGTCTGGTTCGAGCTTCCGCTGCCCGGCTGACCTGGGGGCGAGCCGGCGGCACCCTGCCGTTCCGGCCCTCCCGCCCCGCACCGGCGCCGCGGCGGCCCGCGTCCGCCCGCGTCCGAGCCTGGCAGCGTACGGGCCGCCCGGACGCACAGAGAGGCCGCGTGGCGTGCGCCACGCGGCCTCTCCTCGTACCTGCCCGTACGCCGGGCGTACGGTCACCTCACAGGTTGACGCCGAAGTCCTGCGCGATACCGCGCAGGCCCGAGGCGTACCCCTGGCCCACGGCCCGGAACTTCCACTCGGCGCCGTTGCGGTACAGCTCGCCGAAGACCATCGCCGTCTCCGTCGAGGCGTCCTCGGACAGGTCGTAACGGGCGAGCTCGTTGTTGTCGGCCTGGTTCACCACGCGGATGAAGGCGTTGCGCACCTGGCCGAACGACTGCTGGCGGCTCTCGGCCTCATAGATCGACACCGGGAAGACGATCTTCTCGACCTCGGCCGGCACGGTGGCCAGGTTCACCTTGACCTGCTCGTCGTCGCCCTCGCCCTCGCCGGTGAGGTTGTCGCCGGTGTGCTCCACCGAGCCCTCCGGGCTCTTCAGATTGTTGAAGAACACGAAGTGCTTGTCCGAGACGACCTTGCTGTCGGCGTTGACCAGGAGCGCGCTCGCGTCGAGGTCGAAGTCGGTGCCGGTGGTCGTGCGGACGTCCCAGCCCAGACCGACGGTGACCGCGGTCAGTCCCGGGGCCTCCTTCGTCAGCGAGACATTGCCGCCCTTGGAAAGGCTGACACCCATGGGATCTCCCTGCTCATTCCGGCGCGGGCCGCGCCCCTTGACGATTCCTTTGCCCAATCGCTCAACGGCTCCGCGACGTCGCGGGTTCCCGGCGCCGCATCGCGTTCACCTGAGTGCCGTACAGGCCCGTACGACGGCGGCGGAGCGGTAGAAAGGGTGCATGGCCACCGGCTCCCGCACTTCGTCCGACTCCTCCTCCTGCACCGACGACCCCGGGAGCACCGCCGAGGAGATGGTCAGCGCCCTGCTCACCGCGTCCCGGCTCCTCGTCGCGGTCTCCGCCCGCTCGCTCGCAGCGGTGGAGGAGGCACTGACCCTGCCCCAACTGCGGATGCTGGTCGCCCTCGAAACCCACGGTGCGCTCAACCTCTCGCAGCTCGCCGCGGAACTGGGCGTCCAGCCCTCCACCGCGCTGCGCATGCTGGACCGCCTCGTGGCGATCGACATGGTCGCGCGCGACGCATCCCCCACCGACCGGCGCACGACGGTCATCTCGCTGACCGGGACCGGGCGGCGCACCGTGAAGGACGTCACGGAGCGCCGCCGGTCGGAGATCGCCCGCATCGTCGACGCCATGCCGCCGGGGCAGCGCCGCCACCTCGTCCAGGCCCTGCAGGCCTTCGCGGTGGCCGGCGGCGAACCCCCCGTCGGCGCGTACGAGGCGTATCACGTCGGCTGGTGACGCCGGGCGCCGGCGTGCGGCGGTCAGGGCCCGCGCGCTGAACCTCGAGCGGCCGGCGCGAGGGCTCCGGCAAGCGGAAGGGCCCCGCATCGCGGGGCCCTTCCCTACCTGCCGGTTCGTGCTGCTTGGTGAAGTAGAAGGACTTCCGGGCGCCGTACGTGGTGGAGTTGACGGTGTCGCCGGAGGAGCCGTCCACGTACGAGGCGCGGATCCGCATCCGGTGGCCGGCGTGCCCGAGCCCTTCGGCGAAGCCACCGGCGACCCGCACGCCGACCGCGGCGACGGCGAGACCTTGGCCGCGCGCGTCGCCGCCCACCAGCCGTACCGACCCATGGCCGCGGAGAGACAGGACGCCGAAGGACAGCGGCGCACGCCGTGCCCGGCCGAGTCGGGCGGCGTGCGGTGCCCGCTCGAGCCGCACACGCCGGGGCTCGCCCATGCCAGACCCCCGGAGGACCACGACGTGGCGACGGCCTGGCCCTCGGCCGGCAGCGCACCCCCACCGCAGGCGCACGCCCGGGCGCCTTGGCGCCTTGGCGTGGCGCCTGAAGACCAACCGGCCGCCCGGCACCCGCCACTTGAGTGATGCGCCTCACAGGGGGACGCCCCTGCGGAAGAGCCCTCGCGTCGGCCGCGGACGGACCGCGAAAGGCTCCGGGACAGAGGGGAAGCGGCGACCGTCGCATCCAGCGGGCGGGCCGACCTCTTGATCAACACGAGAAACGGACCCCAGACCGCGACTTTCGTCACTGTCCGGAGCCCGTTTCGTCGGTACTCCGCTGTGCGCGAGGGGGGAGTTGAACCCCCACGCCCTTTCGGGCACTGGAACCTGAATCCAGCGCGTCTGCCTATTCCGCCACCCGCGCATGGGTGTTGTCTTCCGGAGTCCTTCACACCTTGGGGTGTTCCCCGTTCGGTGTGTCAGCGCCTTCCGACACCCAGAACATTAGCACGCTGCTCAGGGTGGAATCACATCCGTTTCCGGGCACCCCCGAGCGAGGGGAACCGTCCTCTGTTGCGGGACACTGGCAGGGGCCGCCTCTACCATCCCTGTGAAGGAGTGGCCGCCGACCGTGGCACTGTTGACACCGGTCCCGTGGGACCGCCCAGGGAACCAGCGGTTTTCCCAGCGCGTGGATACGATCAGTAAGCAGTACCGGAAGGATCGGACCGGAAGACCACGGCGGACCGCCGTGCACGACCGCAGGACCTCGAGGAGGGAGGTGCACCGTGGGAGTACTCAAGAAGTTCGAGCAGCGTCTCGAGGGCTTCGTGAACGGCACCTTCGCCAAGGTGTTCAAGTCCGAGGTGCAGCCCGTCGAGATCGCGGGCGCCCTGCAGCGTGAGTGCGACAACAACGCCACGATCTGGAACCGGGACCGCACCGTGGTCCCCAACGACTTCATCGTCGAGCTCAGCACCTCCGACTACGAGCGGCTGAGCCCGTACGCCGTCCAGCTCGGCGAGGAGCTCGCCGGCATGGTGCGCGACTACGCCAAGCAGCAGCGGTACACCTTCATGGGCAACATCAAGGTGCACCTGGAGAAGGCCGACGACCTCGACACCGGCCTGTACCGGGTGCGCAGCCGCACCCTTGCCTCAAGCGAGTCGCAGCAGCAACAGCAGTACCAGCAGCAGCCGGCCGCCGGCCGCGGTGGCTACGGCTACCCGTCGCAGGCCCCGCATGCGCCGCAGCGCCCCGCCGCCCCGCCGCCGATGCCGGCCGGGCCGCCGCCCGGGGCGGCGCCGGTCACCCGCCTGCCCGGAGGCGGCCCCACGGCCGCCGGTGGGGCCGCCGGCACGAATGTGCGCCGCTGGATCGAGATCAACGGCACGCGCCACCAGATCACCCGCCCGACCCTGGTGCTCGGCCGCAGTACCGAGGCCGACGTCCGGGTCGACGACCCGGGTGTGTCCCGCCGGCACTGCGAGATCAGGGCGGGATCGCCCTCGACGATCGTCGACCTCGGGTCGACGAACGGCATCGTGGTGGACGGACAGCACACCCAACGCGCTACGCTCCGCGACGGTTCACGGATCGTCGTGGGCAGTACCACCATCGTGTACCGGCAAGCCGAAGGGTGAAGCGGGGGCAATGTCAGAGCTGACCCTGACGGTCATGCGGTTGGGTTTTCTCGCCGTACTGTGGCTGTTCGTCATCGTGGCCGTGCAGGTCATCCGCAGCGACCTGTTCGGGACCCGGGTGACCCAGCGCACGGCCGGGCGCCGCGACGCCCAGACGCGTCCCCCGCAGCAGCGCCAGCAGGCGCAGCCCGCGCAGGGCCGTCAGCAGCAGAACAACAGCCGGGCCCGGCGCGGCGCCCCCACCAAGCTGGTGGTCTCCGAGGGCTCGCTGGCGGGCACCACGGTGGCGCTCCAGGGCCAGACGATCACCCTGGGCCGGGCGCACGATTCCACGATCGTGCTCGATGACGACTACGCGTCCAGCCGCCATGCCAGGATCTACCCGGACCGCGACGGCAACTGGATCGTCGAGGACCTGGGATCCACCAACGGCACCTTCATGGACCGGAACCGGCTCACCACGCCGACCCCGATCCCGCTCGGTGCGCCGATCCGTATCGGCAAGACCGTCATCGAGCTGCGGAAGTAGTAATGGGCCAGCACAGCCAGCGAGCGCGAGCGAGAGGGTGGGCAGCGTGCGGATGTACCCGGAGCCGACGGGCGAGGTGCGCATGACTCTGTCGCTGCGCTTCGCCGCCGGCTCGCACAAGGGCATGATCCGGGAGGGCAACGAGGACTCCGGCTACGCCGGACCGCGGCTGCTCGCCATCGCCGACGGCATGGGCGGCCAGGCCGCCGGTGAGGTCGCCTCCTCCGAGGTGATCTCCACACTCGTGCCCCTCGACGACGACGTCCCCGGCTCGGACATCATCACCTCCCTCGCCACCGCAGTGCAGCGCGCCAACGACCAGCTGCGCGTCATGGTCGAGGACGACCCGCAGCTGGAGGGCATGGGCACCACGCTCACCGCCCTGCTCTGGACCGGCCAGCGGCTCGGTCTGGTGCACGTCGGCGACTCCCGCGCGTACCTGCTGCGCGACGGTGTGCTCACCCAGATCACCCAGGACCACACCTGGGTGCAGCGGCTCGTCGACGAGGGCCGGATCACCGAGGAGGAGGCCGGCACGCACCCGCAGCGCTCGCTGCTGATGCGCGCCCTGGACGGCCGCGGCCAGGTCGAGCCCGATCTGTCGGTCCGCGAGGTCAGGGCCGGCGACCGCTACCTGATCTGCTCCGACGGCCTGTCCGGCGTCGTCAGCCACCAGACCCTCGAGGACACCCTCGCCGGTTACCACGCTCCCGCCGAGACGGTGCAGGAGCTGATCCAGCTCGCCCTGCGCGGCGGCGGCCCCGACAACATCACGTGCATCGTCGCCGACGTGCTGGACATCGACGACGGCGACACCCTGGCCGCACAGCTGCACGACACGCCCCTCGTCGTCGGCGCCGTCGCCGACAGCCGGCACCACCTGCCGCTGTCCGACCCGCGCCACCTGCAGACCCCGGCCGGCCGTGCCTCCGAGCTCGGCAGGCCCCCGGCCCCCGAGGGTTCCTTCGGCCCGCCCGGCAGCGGCGACCCGCAGGACGACCCGTCCGCGGGCGGCTTCGGGGCGTTCGAGGGCGAGGAGCCGGACAAGCCCCGCAAGCGCGGCCGCGGACTCAAGCGCTCACTGATCCTGCTGGTCGTCCTCGGTGTCGTCGGCGGCGGTTTGTACGGCGCGTACCGCTGGACCCAGACGCAGTACTACGTGGGCGTCAAGGGCGACCACGCGGCGATCTACCAGGGCATCGAGCAGAAGCTCGCCGGGTTCGACCTGTCGAAGGTCCACGAGGACCGCCCCGGTATCGAACTCAAGTACCTGCCGCAGAACCAGCGCAAGTACGTCACGGCCACGATCGCCGCCAGCGACCTCGCCGACGCCCGCGAGACCGCGGACGAACTCGAGCACCAGGCGAAGGTCTGCCAGACCAAGGAAGCCATCGACAAGTCCCAGGCCGCCGCCGCGGAACAGGTCAAGAAGGACGAGCGCAAGGGCGCCGACACCGCCGCCGGGAAGACCACCGGCAGCCCGTCCTCCGACGCGTCCGGCTCGCCCAAGCCCCCCTCCACCAGCCCGTCGACCAGCCCCACCCTCTCCGACGAGGACCAGTCGCTGGCCCATCAGTGCCCGACCGGCAGCTAAGCAGTGAGCAGGAGGGGCGTCAGCCCAGCATGAGCGTTGTCACCAACACCACGACCATCACGTCGGTCGGCGCGCCGAGCCGCCGCAACACCGAGCTCGCGCTGCTCGTCTTCGCGGTCCTGATCCCGGTCTTCGCGTACGCGAACGTCGGGCTGGCGATGAACGGCCGCATGCCTTCCGGCATGCTCGCCTACGGCCTGGGACTCGGCGCGCTCGCGGCCGTGGCGCACCTCGTCGTGCGCAAGTTCGCTCCCTACGCGGACCCGCTGATGCTGCCGATCGCCACCTTGCTGAACGGCCTCGGCCTGGTGATCATCTGGCGTCTGGACCAGTCACCACGCCTCGACCGGCTCGCCAAGCTCCAGGGCATCTCCAACACCTCGACGCCGACTCAGCTGATGTACTCGGCCATGGGCATCGCACTCTTCCTCGGCGTGCTCGTCCTGCTCAAGGACCACCGCATCCTGCAGCGGTACACGTACATCTCCATGGTCGTGGCGCTGGTCCTGCTCATCGCCCCGGTGTTCTTCCCGGCCATCAACGGCGCCAAGATCTGGATCAGCGTCGCCGGCTTCTCCATCCAGCCGGCGGAGTTCGTCAAGATCATCATTGCGGTCTTCTTCGCCGGCTACCTGATGGTGAAGCGGGACGCGCTCGCGCTGGCCAGCCGACGCTTCATGGGTCTGTACCTGCCGCGTGGGCGCGACCTCGGACCCATCCTCGTGGTCTGGGCCCTCAGCTTGATGATCCTGGTCTTCGAGACCGACCTCGGCACCTCTCTCCTCTTCTTCGGCCTCTTCGTGGTCATGCTGTACGTCGCCACCGAGCGCACCAGCTGGATCGTGTTCGGCCTGCTGCTGTCGGTCGGCGGTGCCGTGGTGGTCAGCCAGTTCGAGTCCCACGTGCACGTCCGTGTGATGGCCTGGCTGCACCCGTTCGCCGTGTACGACAACCCCCGCCCCGCCTGGGCCCAGACGGACCAGATCGCGCAGTCCCTCTTCTCCTTCGGTTCGGGCGGCATCTTCGGCAGCGGTCTCGGGCAGGGTCATTCCGACCTGATCCTCTTCGCTGCCAAGAGCGACTTCGTCCTCGGCACGGTGGGCGAGGAGTTCGGCCTCGCCGGCACCATGGCGGTCCTGCTGCTGTACGGACTGCTCGTGGAGCGGGGCGTACGCACAGCCCTGGCCGCACGTGATCCATTCGGCAAACTGCTCGCCATCGGCCTCTCGTCCGCCTTCGCCCTCCAGATCTTCGTCGTGGCCGGCGGGGTCACAGGTCTCATCCCATTGACCGGCATGACGATGCCCTTCCTCGCACTGGGCGGTTCCTCCGTCATCGCGAACTGGGCACTGATCGCCGTCCTGCTGCGCATCAGCGACACCGCCCGGCGCCCGGCCCCGGCGCCCGCCCCGTCCCCCGATGCCGAACCGACCCAGGTGGTGCGCGTCCAGTGAACAAGCCCCTCCGTCGAGTCGCCATCTTCTGCGGCCTACTGGTGCTCGCCCTGCTGGTCCGGGTGAACTACATCCAGTTCGTCCAGGCGGACGAGCTCAAGAACGACACGAACAACCGCCGCGTCGCGATCAACCAGTACGCCACGCCGCGCGGCGACATAATCGTCGACGGCAAGGCGATCACCGGCCACACCGAGACCAACGGCAGCGACTTCAAGTACAAGGCCACCTTCAAGGACGGCCCGCTGTGGGCGCCGGTCACCGGCTACGCGTCCCAGGCCTTCGGCTCGACCCAGCTCGAGTCGATCTACGACTCGATCCTCACCGGCGACGACGACCGGCTCTTCTTCAAGCGCACCGTCGACGTCCTGTCCGGCAAGCAGAAGCAGGGCGGCGACGTCGTCACGACGCTCAACGGGGCGGCGCAGCGTGCCGCCTTCAAGGGCCTCGGCAAGAAGAAGGGCGCGGTCGCCGCGATCGACCCGCGGACCGGCGCCATCCTGGCCCTGGCCAGCACGCCGTCCTACGACCCTTCGTCCTTCGCCGGCAACTCCGCGAAGGACAGCAAGGCCTGGAACTCTCTGCTGAAGGAGAGCGACCCGGACGAGCCGATGCTCAACCGGGCGCTGCGCCAGACCTACCCGCCGGGCTCGACCTTCAAGGTGGTCACGGCCGCCGCTGCGCTGGAGAACGGGCTGTACAGCAGCATCGACGAGAGAACCGACTCCGAGGTGCCGTACATCCTCCCGGACACCAACCACCAGGTGCTGAAGAACGAGGGTGGCATCGCCTGCGAGAACGTCTCGCTGCGCGAGGCGCTGCGCGTCTCGTGCAACAGCGTCTTCGGCAAGATCGGCGCCACCCTCGGCCGCGACAAGATGGTCGAGGAGGCCGAGAAGTTCGGCTTCAACCAGGAGATCTTCACCCCGGTCCGCGCCGCGGCGAGCAACTTCTCCAAGACCATGGACAAGCCGCAGACGGCGCTTTCGTCGATCGGCCAGTTCGAGACGGCCGCCACCCCGCTGCAGATGGCGATGGTGGCCTCGGCGATCGCCAACGACGGCAAGCTGATGCAGCCGTACATGGTCGACCAGCTGCGCGCCCCCAACAACTCGGTGGTCGAGCAGACCAAGGCCAAGAAGTTCTCGCAGCCGCTCAGCGCGGAGAACGCCCGGAAGCTGCAGGAGATGATGGAGACCGTCGTCAGCTCCGGCACCGGCATGAACGCCCGGATCCCGGGGGTCACCGTCGGCGGCAAGACCGGTACCGCGCAGCACGGCGTGGACAACAGTGAGAAGCCCTACGCGTGGTTCATCTCATACGCGAAGACCGACCAGGGCTCTCCGGTGGCGGTCGCCGTCGTGGTCGAGGACGCCAGTGCCAACCGCGGCGACATCTCCGGTGGCGGCTTCGCGGCCCCGATCGCCAAGAGCGTCATGGAGGCGGTGCTGAACAAGTGACGCCGGTCACGCCGTATCCATGGATGTGCGCCATCTCGCACATCGCGATACCGGTCGTGTATCGGCTACCGGCCAGGGCCGGGATCGGCACGCGGCGGCGGGTACGGTATGCCCGAGCAGCCACACGGACGGTTTAGGAAGGGCAAGCGCTATGGAAGAGCCGCGTCGCCTCGGCGGCCGGTACGAGCTGGGCTCGGTGCTCGGCCGCGGTGGCATGGCCGAGGTGTACATCGCCCATGACACCCGGCTCGGCCGCACCGTCGCCGTGAAGACGCTCCGGGTGGATCTCGCCCGCGACCCGTCCTTCCAGGCCCGGTTCCGCCGTGAGGCCCAGTCGGCCGCCTCGCTGAACCACCCGTCGATCGTCGCGGTGTACGACACCGGCGAGGACTACGTCGACGGGGTCTCCATCCCGTACATCGTCATGGAGTACGTGGACGGGTCCACGCTGCGCGAGCTGCTCCACTCCGGCCGCAAGCTGCTGCCGGAGCGGGCCCTGGAGATGACCACCGGCATCCTCCAGGCCCTGGAGTACAGCCACCGCGCCGGCATCGTGCACCGCGACATCAAGCCCGCGAACGTGATGCTGACCCGGAACGGCCAGGTCAAGGTCATGGACTTCGGCATCGCCCGCGCCATGGGCGACTCCGGCATGACCATGACGCAGACCGCGGCCGTGATCGGCACCGCCCAGTACCTCTCCCCGGAGCAGGCCAAGGGCGAGACCGTCGACGCGCGCTCCGACCTGTACTCCGCCGGCTGCCTGCTCTACGAGCTGCTCACCGTGCGGCCGCCGTTCGTCGGCGACTCCCCGGTCGCGGTCGCGTACCAACACGTGCGCGAGGAACCCCAGCCGCCGAGCGTCTACGACCCCGAGGTCTCGCCCGCGATGGACGCCATCGTGCTCAAGGCGCTGACCAAGGACCCGGACTACCGCTACCAGTCCGCCGACGAGATGCGCGCCGACATCGAGGCCTGCCTCGACGGCCAACCCGTCGCCGCGACGGCGGCCCTGGGTGCCGTCGGCTACAACGGCGGCTACGGCGGCTACGGCAACGACGCCCCCACCACGGCGCTCCCGCCCCAGCAGGACGTCGGCACCTCGATGCTGCCGCCCATGCGCGAGGACGACGGCGGCTACGGCTACGACCAGCAGCCCCCCGGCGGTGGCGGCCGGCGCAAGCCGAAGAAGAGCAACACGTCCACGATCCTGCTGGTCGCCGCGGCCGTCCTGGTGCTGATCGGCGCGATCTTCATGGGCAAGGCGCTCTTCAACGGCAACGTCGGTGACGGCTCGCTGACCGTCCCGCAGTTCGTCGGCGACACCAAGTCCGAGGCCGAGGAGCGGGCGACGAACGGCGGGCTCACCATCTCGTTCGGCGAGTCGGTCTTCTGTGCCGACCAGCCCAAGGACAGGGTCTGCAAGCAGTCGGCCGAGGTCAACAGCAAGATCCCCAAGGACCAGACCGTCACCCTCCAGCTCTCCAAGGGAACCGAGAAGGTCGACGTCCCGGACGTCACCGGAGACTCCTTCGACGAGGCCGAGAGCAAGCTGAAGGAAGCGGGCTTCGAGGTCGACAAGCAGTCCAAGACCTCCAGCGAGAAGGAGGGCACGGTCCTCAAGCAGGACCCCGAGGGCGGCGCGCAGCGGGCCAAGGGCACGACGATCACCCTCACGGTGGCCGTGGCGCCCGAAGAGGTCACGATCAGGGACGTCAGCAACAAGAGCGAGGCGGAGGCCCGGCAGATCCTCCTGGCGGACGGTCTGAAGGTGACCACCACCGAAGAGGAGTCCGCCGACCATGCCCAGGGCACGGTCATCAGGACCGACCCGACGGCCGGAAGCACGGTCAAGGCGGGTCAGACGGTCACCCTGGTCCTCGCTAAGCCGCCGTCCACCAACGCGATCCCGGACCTGAAGGGCATGACGGTCGCGGAGGTCAACGGCATCGCCCAGGAGTTCGGCGTGACGCTGCGGCTCGCGCAAGGCTCCTCACAGGACCCGAACGCCATCGTGCGGCAGCAGGACCCGCAGCCGGGCACCCAGATGAAGCCGGGTGACATCCTGACGGTCTTCGCTCCGGACGGCGGCAACGGCCCCGGAGGCTTCCTCAACGGAGGAGGCGGCGGCTGACGCAGCCGCTCACCACGCCTGACGAAGCGGGGAGAAGGTCACCACGGTGACCTCCTCCCCGTTTCGTTTTCCCCTGC
The DNA here is from genome assembly GCA_033793685.1 of Streptomyces sp. ME19-03-3. GTDB lineage: Bacteria > Actinomycetota > Actinomycetes > Streptomycetales > Streptomycetaceae > Actinacidiphila. Next base: position 134,250 of record JARAXD010000012.1, read on the forward strand.
CGGCCCCGCTCCCGGTCGGGAACGTGAGACCGTTCGTCCGTCCGCAGCGGCCCCCCGCTCCGCCAGGTGCCACTCGGTGGGGTGCGGTGGGACGTCGGCTGGTCGGCCTTCCGGTGGCGAGGTGGATCCAGGCCCGCGGGCGGCCGGTGACGGAGGGGCCGCGGACCCGGTGTCCGCGGGCACACGAGCAGGCGCCCGTCGTCGCCGCGGTCGCGCTCGGCGGCGCGACGAGGGCGGGTGCGCGGTACGGCGCGCGCCTGCTCCGGCCCACCTCGGCGCCCGCGTTTTCTGACCGCGGTCCCGCCCGCTGCGGGCCCGCGCGTCAGCGCAGCTCAGCCGGAGGGGTCCGCCGGGCGTCCACCTTCTGGGTGCGGACGAGTTCCGCCCACACGATGTAGCGGTCGCGTGAGGTGTAGACCGGGGTACAAGTGGTGAGCGTCAGGTAGCGGCCGGCCTTCTTCCTGCCGCTCTCCTTCGGGATCTGGTCGATGACGTCGACGTTGTACTTCGAGGTCTCGGGGAGGACCTTGTAGACCTTGTAGACGTACCAGGTGTCGCGGTCCTCGAAGACGACCGGGTCGCCGTTCTTGAGCTTGTGGATGTTGTGGAACTTGGCGCCGTGGCCGTCGCGGTGCGCGGCGAGCGTGAAGTTGCCCTTCTTGTCCCAGGGCATGGCCGATTCGACGGGCTCGGTGTAGTAGCCCGCGACACCCTCGTTGAGCACCTTGGGGGAGGTGCCCTTCTTCACCAGGACCTCGAAGTTCCTGCCCATGGCGGGTACGTGGAGGAAGCCGATGCCGCCCTTGGTGTCGAGCGCGCCCGGGCCGCTGTCGGCCCACTGGTGCCGCACCACGTCGCTGTCGTGCTGGGCCGCACGGTCGGCCAGGACGTTGGTCCACCACAGCGAGTAGGCGACGAAGAGTCCGAGGATCACGCCGGCGGTGATGAGGAGTTCACCGATCAGGCTGACGGTGGCGGCGAGCCACGAGAGGCGGCGCCGGGCCGGCACGGCCTCCCGCGCGCGGTCATGCTGGGTGGTCGTCACCACGTGCCCCGATTCTCGTACTTCCCTACCCGGCCTACCCGACCAGGGCGTCCGGCTTGCCCTTGCTGCGCGGCCGTTCCTCGACCATCTTGCCCCAGACGATCAAGCGGTATTCGCTGGTGAACTCCGGTGTGCACGTGGTCAGTGTGAGGTAGCGGCCCGGCTTGGTGAAGCCCGATCCGCGGGGGACCGGCTTGATCACCGAGATGTTGGACGGCGGGGTGGAGGGCAGCATGCTCGTGACCTCGTACGTGTAGTACGTGCTCTCCGTCTCGACCACGACTTTGTCCCCCGCCACCAGCTTGTTGACGTAGCGGAACGGTTCGCCGTGGGTGTTGCGGTGGGCGGCGAGGGCGAAGTTGCCCTGCTTGTCCCAGGGCATGGCCGTCTCCAGCGCGCCGGAGTAATGGCCGATCATGCCCTTGTCGAGCACCTTGTGCTTGTCGACGCCCTCGGCGATGGGCGCCTTCACGTCCAGCTTGGGGATGTACATGATCGCGAAGCCCTGCCCGGGCGTGAAGGCCCCGGGGTCGCGTTTCGGGTCCCTCTCCCCGTCCCACTGCTTGCGCAGGTTGTTCGCGGCGCCGCCGGCCTGCTGGTGGGCGAGGACGTTGGTCCACCACAGCTGGTAGCTGACGAACAGCAGCATCAGGACGCCCAGGGTGATGAACACCTCGCCCGCCACCCGGCTGGCGAGCACCGCGGGACTCTCCTTGGCCGCCCGCGCGGCGCGCCTGGCCTCCACACGGGACCTGGGTGCGGCCGGGGTTGACGCCAGGGGGGCCGTGGCGGCGTCTGTGGCGGCCCGGGGGTCCGCCGGGGCACCGGAACGCCTCCGTCCCCTGCCGCCGCGCCGTGCGGCCTCCTGGGCCGCTTTCCGGCGGGCCGCCCGGCCGCCGCCCTCGGGCGCCGACGTGCCGGGGGACGTCCGCGGGGTCTCGCCGTCGGGATCCCGGCTCGGATCCTCCGCGAGATCCCGATCCCGCTCCCGATCCCGGTCCAGCTGCCGGTTGTGGTCCGGATCCCGCTCGGGCTCCGGATCGGCCACCACCGGCATCGCCATGGTGTCCCCCGGCGCTCCGGCGATGCGGCGGCGCGCGGCGGCGCGCTCCTCCTCAGTGAGAGGCCGTCGGGCCGCCCCGACCCCCTCGGCGTGGGCCGGCTCGGGCGGCTCGGGCGGCCCTCCGTACCCGGTGCCCGGCTCGGCCGGCCCCTCGGGTGCCGGCACGGGCGCGGGCATCGGCGTCCGAGTCGCCGCGGCTGTCGGCGGTGCCGGCCACGGGCCGGCCGGCTGCGGCTCCCAGGCGGGCCCTGCCGGCCTGTGGAGATCCCGCTCGTACGGCTGCCGGCCGGGGACCGCCGCCGGGGACGCGACCGGCTGCGCGGGCAGCGGCGGCGTCGTGGAGGGCTCCGCCCGCTCAGCCGGCTGCTCAGCCGGTTGCTCCGTGCCGCGCTCCTGCGCCGGCCGCGCCGCGCGCCGCGAGGAGGCGGGCAGCGGATCGTTGAGCGGGTCGGCCAACCGCTCCACCGCGGCGGCGAATTCGGCGGTGTCGCCGAAGTGCCGATGCGCGGTCACGCAGTCACGCCCTGGGTCCGACCACGGGCGCGAGGCCCGCGGAACGCTCGACGGCGCCCTTGTCGCCGCATTCCACCAGCCAGTTGGCGAGCATCCGGTGCCCCCATTCGGTGAGCACCGACTCCGGGTGGAACTGCACACCCTCCACCCGGGCGCTGCGGTGCCGCAGTCCCATGACGATGCCGTTCTCCGTCCAGGAGGTGACCTCCAACTCCTCCGGCACCGTATCCCGTTCGACCGCCAGCGAGTGGTAGCGGGTCGCGGTGAACGGCGTCGGCAGTCCGGCGAAGACCCCACGGCCCTCGTGGGTCACCAGGGAGGTCTTGCCGTGCAGCAACTCCGGCGCCCGGTCCACCACCGCTCCGTACGCGACCGCCATGGACTGAAGTCCGAGGCAGACACCGAAGACCGGGACGTCGGTCGCGGCGCAATGCCGGACCATGTCGACGCAGACCCCGGCCTCCTCGGGGGTGCCGGGCCCAGGGGAGAGCAGGACGCCGTCGAAGCCGTCCTGGGCGTGCGCCGTCTCCACCTGGTCGTTGCGGAGCACCTCGCACTCGGCGCCCAGTTGGTAGAGGTACTGGACCAGGTTGAACACAAAGCTGTCGTAGTTGTCCACGACCAGGATGCGCGCGCTCATCGGACGGCCGCCATCCCCTCGTCGACGGTCACGTCCCCGAACGGCAGCAGAGGCTCCGCCCACGGGAACACGTACTGGAACAGCACGTAGACGGCGGCGAGGACCAGCACCAGCGAGATCAGCGCCTTCACCCACACGTTGCCCGGCAGATGCCGCCAGATCCAGCCGTACATGCGCCGCCTTCCTGCTTCCGTGCCCGTGCCTGGCCCAAGATTAGCCCGACAACCCCGCCCGTATACCGTCCTCCACAGCTGTGTGGATTCCGGGTGCCCCGGGTGACGGGCCGGTGGCCAGGACGCGCGCGGGATCTGAGGTGGTCAGGTCGCGGGCGCGGCCCCGGACGGTGGACCCGGGCCCCTCCGCGACGGGATGGATCACGGCGTGGGCGGGGGCGCCGCGGTAGGGTGCCCGGCCGGTCCTCTCGTCCGTCACGCCGCCGGTACGCCCGTCCGTCCGTCCGTCCGGAACGGTACGAGCCTGCGAAGAGCCGCGGTCGACGCGGCCAGGCGGCCACGAGTGGCGCCCGACCCGTTCCGAGCACGACTCACACGGCGCCGGCACCGCCGGGCGCTTGTTCACCCCACGGGCCGGGCGTACCGCAGATCCACTGTGCCGGAGTAGCCGGGAAGGGTCGCCTGTCGCTCGTCCTCGACCTTCCAACCCAGCCCGTAGGCCTGCACATACTGCAGGTAGTTCTGGATCGCGGGGCTGGCCTCGAGCGCCTTGTGGAGCTGCTCCCGGTCGCCGACGGCCGTGATGGTGTAGGGCGGCGAGTAGACGCGGCCCTGCAGGATCAGGGTGTTGCCCACGCAGCGCACCGCGCTGGTGGAGATCAGCCTCTGGTCCATCACCTTGATGCCGGACGCGCCGCCCGCCCACAGGGCGTTGACCACGGCCTGCAGGTCCTGCTGGTGGATGACGAGGTCGTTCGGCTGCGGGTCCGGCACGCCCGGGACGAGCGGGGTCGCGTCCGGCGGCGCGTCGTTCAGGGTGACGGAGACGGCGGGACCGGTGAGCCGGGTGGTACCGGCCCCGGCTGCTAGCCGCGCCAGTTGCCTGCGGGCGGCGTCACTGACGCCGCTGTCCGTGTGGGCGAGCCCGTCGACGTCGCTGCGCACCCCGGCGAGCTCCTTGTCCAGCTGCTCGTTCTGCCGGCTCTTCTCCTGGACACGGTCCGACAGGCGCAGCAGCGGGTCGTCGGTGCGGATGTCCAGGCCCTTGGCCGTGTCGAAGCTCATCCAGAACAGCAGGCCGGCCATGGCGAACACCCCGGCGCTGAGCACGCGAAGCGCCACAGAACGGGCGGATGGGCGGGCTGGGGAGACGTCGACCGGATTGCTCACCGTAGCCTTATCTCCTTCCAACCCGCGGAAGCACTACGCTAACGGACGCCCGGATGCCTGGGGCCCCCAGCCGTCCGGCCGCTCATACAAGTACGTCACACGCGCGGTTACGCAGCGCATCGACAGGAGAGTTCCTCGTGCCGAAGTCACGGATCCGCAAGAAGGCCGACTTCACTCCGCCCCCGGAGAAGACCGCCCCCATAAAGCTGAAGACCGGCCGGGGGTGGGTGGCTCCGCTCATGCTGGCACTGTTCCTCGTCGGCCTGGCGTGGATCGTCGTCTTCTACGTGACGCAGGGCAACTTCCCGATCGAGCAGCTGGGGAACTGGAACATCGCCGTCGGCTTCGGCTTCATCGCCGGCGGATTCGTCGTGTCCACGCAGTGGAAGTAGCCGCTCAACAGGTTATCCACAGGCGTCATCCACAGTGTTGAAAAGGTTGCATGAACTGTGGATAACCACCAGCCGGGCTGACACCGGTGTGACCGGTGGTCCGAAGTACGGACCACCGGTCTTTCATTGATCTTGCAGGTCAGGCATGGTGTGGGGCAGCACCCGCGCGGCCGGCCCACAGCGTGCACAGGAGGCCTCGGCCTCTCTGTGGATAACGTCCGATCAACGATGGGCGTTACGGCCTAGCCGGAGATATTCGCGACCCCGGCCCACACCGTGATCGCCACACCGACCAGCATCGCCGCGCACGTACCCCACTGGACGAGCGCCCGGCGCGAGCGCGGCGCGTACGCCATGGCGACGGCGATGACCACCCCGGTGACGAGGCCGCCGATGTGCGCCTGCCAGCTGATGTTCGCCCAGGTGAAGGTGAACAGCAGATTCAGTCCGAGCAGGATCAGGACGGGCCGCATGTCCAGCCGCAGCCGCTTCATGAACACGGCCGTGGCGCCGAAGAGCCCGTAGATCGCCCCCGAGGCGCCCAGGGTCAAGGTATCGGGGGCCAGCAGCACCACCGCCGCGCCGCCCCCCAGCCCCGCGATCAGGTAGAGCGCGGTGTAGCGGACCCGGCCGAGCAGGGTCTCCAGCGGACCGCCGATCCACCACAGCGAGAGCATGTTGAAGGCGAAGTGCGCGATCTCCTCATGCAGGAACATCGAGCTCAGCAACCGGTACCACTCGCCGGGTCCGCCCGCCACGCCGCACTGCACGCTGTCCGGGACGTAGCACGGGGTGAAGATCCCCAGCGCCGTGACGAACGGTTTGCCCTCAACCTGGGCGAGCAGGAAGACCAGCAGGTTCAGTCCGATGAGGATCTTGGTGACCAGCCGCGGGTCGCCGGCGACCGAGCCGCCCGCCACCGTGCGGGGCTCGGCTGCCTGGGCCGCACGACGGCCCTCCCGCACGCACTCCGGGCAGTGGAAGCCGACCGAAGCGTTGATCATGCACTCGGGACATATCGGCCGATCGCAGCGGGAACAGCGGATACCGGTCTCCCGGTCCTCGTGCCGATAGCAGCGGACGGCCTGGTCGGTCATGTCTCAGCCCTTCGCAGCGGAATCGCCCCGCCCGTCATACGCGCGGGCAGGGCGTTCGGGTTCCCGGGAACCCCTAACGACGTTCCACGACGACGCTGCGGACCACGATGTCCTCCAGCGGCCGCTCGGTGCGCGGGTTGGTCCGGGCGGTCGCGATGGAGTCCACGACCTTCTGGCTCGCGGGGTCGGTGACTTCGCCGAAGATGGTGTGCTTGCGGTTGAGCCACGCGGTCGGGGCGACCGTGATGAAGAACTGCGAGCCGTTGGTGCCCGGGCCGGCGTTCGCCATGGCCAGGAGGTAGGGCTTGGTGAACGCGAGGTCCGGGTGGAACTCGTCGGAGAACTGGTAGCCGGGGCCGCCGGTGCCGTTGCCCAGCGGGTCGCCGCCCTGGATCATGAAGCCGGAGATCACCCGGTGGATGACCGTGCCGTCGTAGAGGCGCTCGTGCGAGGTCGCACCGGTGTGGGGATCCGTCCACTCACGGGTGCCCTCGGCGAGTTCCACGAAGTTCTTGACCGTCTTGGGCGCGTGGTTCGGCAGCAGCCGGACGGTGATGTCCCCGTGGCTGGTCTTCAGGGTGGCGTAGAGCTGCTCGGCCACGGTCTTACCTTCCATAGTCCTCGATGACAGGGGACAAATCCTCGCACGCCCCGGCTGTCCGCACGCAACTGTCGCGCCGCGGGCCATCCGGTGGCATCGTCGCTCACGGCTCCCCTTGACCCGGATGCCCCTACGCACATGCCGTAGCTCGTGGCGGCGGGCATGATTTCAAACCGGGTGGAAAGGCGAAAACCGAACGCCACCGAGGAGGAGGTTCTCGTGACCCGCATCGACAGCGTGCGCGACGCAGCCGGGAGGACGAGGGACAGCGTGCGGCACGCCGCGGACGTGGTGGCGCCGTATGCCGACACAGCGAAATACAACGCAGCGCACTACGCGGACGAGGCCAGGCTCTACCTGGCACCGCGGGTGTCGGCCGCCGGACGGCAGGCCCGCGCGGCGGCCCGGACGCAGTACGACGCGCATCTGGCCGCGCGCCTCGACCAGGCCCTTGCGGCGGTGCCGCCGGGGGTCCAGAAGAAGGTGGGGGGCGCCGCCCGGCGCACCCGCGCCACCGCCCGTCAGGCCGCGGACTTCACCAGCCCGAGGGTGGGCCAGGCGGTGACCACCGTACGCACCGTCGCGGTCCCGGCCGCGGGGGAGGCCGCCGCCCGCAGCGCTGCCGCCGTCGCCGTCCTGCGCAGCCATGTCACGGCGGACGACATCCGCAGGCTGGAACGCCGCCGCGAGCGCCGGATCCGCACCGGGCGGTGCGCGAAGGGCCTGCTGCTGGCGGGCCTCGTCGCGGGCGCCGGCTTCGCCGCCTGGAAGTGGTGGAGCAAGCAGACCAACCCCGACTGGCTGGTCGAACCCGCGCCCGCCACCGAGGTCGCCGACCGCGCCTCCCTCAACGGCGGCGTCGAGGCCGACGCGACGTTCGGCACGGTCGACGGTTCGCCGGTGGACGCCCTCGACCCCGAGGTCCAGGCCAAACAGGCGGAAGCGGACGACGACCGTCGCGGCCGCGGTGACAGCCACCCGTGACATGACGGCCCGGGCACCGACGGCGGTGTGACGCGGCAGCCCGGAGGGCGGCGGGACCCGCGGGTCCCGCCGCCCTCCGTCGCACGCTTGCGGTCACCCTGCGGAGGAGACGCGTGCGGGCAGCGGCAGTGGCTCCTCGGCCTCTGGGTCGTGGATCGCCGCGGGCACCCCGCGCAGGGTGTACAGCGCCGCGACGGCGCCGACGGCGAGCAGCGCCGCCCCCACCACGGTGGTGACCTGGACGCTGTGGCAGAAGGCGGTCTTCGCGGCCGCCAGAAGGGCCGCCCCCTCCGCCCCCGGCACCCGGGCGGCCGCCTCCACGGCCCCGCCCACCGACTCGCGGGCGGCGTCCGCGGCGCCCGCCGGCAGCCCGGCGGGCAGGACGAGCGCGGCGTGGTAGACCGCACCAAGCAGAGAGCCGAGGACCGCGATACCCAGCGAACCGCCCATCTCCATGGCGGTCTCCGAGACACCGGCGGCCGCACCGGTGCGCTCCTTGGGGGCACTCGCCAAGATCGTGTCGTTGGTGACGGAGACGACCAGGATGACGCCCATGCCGTTGATGACCAGCGGTGCCAGCAGTTGCCAGTACGGCGTCCCCGGATCGGAGAGCCGGCCGAGTGCCGCGGTGCTCGCGGCCAGCAGCACCAGCCCGAGCGCCACCACCCGCGCCCGGCCCAGCCGCGGGATCAGCGCGGTGGCGAGCGGAGCGACCAAGGCCGCGGCCAGCGGACCGGGGAGCAGGGCCAGACCCGCGGTGAAAGGCGACCAGCCGCGGACGACCTGGAAGTACAGGGAGAACGCGAGCGACAGCGTGGACGACGCGAAGATCATGACCAGGTTGGAGCCGACCGCGCCGCTGAAGGCGGGGTCGCGGAACAGCCGCAGGTCGATCAGCGGCTCCTCGACCCGCACCTGGCGGCGGGCGAACAGCACGAGCGCCAGCGCGCCGATCGCCGCGGCGATCCACACCGGCGCGTGGTCCGCGCCGTCCCGGAAGCCGGCCTTGATGGCGTAGACGGCGCCCAGCACACCGACGACCGACAGTGGCACACCGATCCAGTCCAGCCGGCCCGGCCGGGGGTTGCGGGATTCCGGCAGCACCAGGGCACCGGCCACCAGGACGACGGCCATGAGCGGGACGTTGATCAGGAAGACCGAGCCCCACCAGAAGTGGTCCAGCAGCAGGCCGCCGACCACAGGGCCGAGCGCGAAGCTGGCGGCGCCGATGCCGCTGCTGATGCCGATCGCCGTGGTGCGCTCCCTGGGGTCGGTGAAGGCGTGACGGACGACGGAGAGCGTCGAGGGGACCATCGCCGCCCCGGCCGCCCCGAGCAGCGCGCGGCCGACGACCAGCGCCTCCGGGTTCGGGGCGTAGGCGGTGAGCAGCGACACCACGCCGAAGGCGGCGGCGCCCAGCAGCATCATCCGCTTGCGCCCGAGCCGGTCGCCGAGATTGCCCATGACGACCAGCAGGCCGCCCATGGCGAAGCCGTAGATGTCGCAGATCCACAGGATCTCGGTGCCGGACGGGCCCATGTCCTTCAACAGCGAGGGGATGGCGTAGTTGAGCACGCTGTTGTCGATACCGAGGAGCATGGCGGCAAGGCAGCAGACGGCGAGCGCGGCCCACCGGTGGCGGGCCGGGGGTACGGGTGACGCCGCCGCGGCGGCGTGGGTGCTTGCGGGATTCGTCATGCCGGCACGGTGCGCGCGGGCGCTGACCGGCCGCGCACCGCGCGCTGACCGGAGGCTACGAGGCCTCGGTCAGCGTGGTCAGTACGGCCAGGCGGTCAGTACGGCCAGCGCGGCCAGTGCCCCGTCGGCTGGAAGCCCCGCACCCCGTGCGTGCGCCGCGCCGTGGGCCGGGTCCCCCAAGGCCGCGCGCACGGCCTCCTCGGTGCGGGCGGCGTCAGACCCGGCCGGCACCTGCGGGCCGCGCAGCGCGGCGCCCAGGCCCAGGAGCACGGCGGCCCCGGCGGGGTCCCCCTCCGCGAACGCGAGCCCGGCGAAGGCGTCGGCGACGTGAGCCGAGAGCGGCAGGTCGCGAGCTCCGTGCTCCACGTCGGCGGCCTCGCGGAAGTGGCCGCGGGCCGCAGCGGTGTCGCCTTCTTCCAGGGCGATCCTGCCAAGGGCGATGTGCGCCTCGGCACGGGCGTTCTCACCGGTGTACCAGCCGTCCAGGGACTCGGACAGGGCCAGCCCCGACAGCCTCCGCGCCTCGGCGAGGTCGCCGGTCAGCCGGGCGCATTCGCCGAGGCCCAGATGCGCCCCGGCGAACATCTCCCGGGCGCCGCAGCCGCGGGCGAGCTCCAGGCTCCGGGTGAGGTCCGCCCGGGCCTCGTCGTACCGCCCGGCCCGCAGACCGCATCTGCCGCGCTCGCCGAGCAGTTCGGCGACACTCTCCGTCGCGCCCAGTTCGGACGCGTGCGCGAGGGCCTCGTCGATCAGCGCCACCGCCCGCGTCACGTCACCGCAAGCGCCGGACAGCCAGGCCTGCTGGGTGAGGGCCATCGTGATCCCCCAGCGGTCACCCAGGGCGCGGAACCCCGCGAGGGCCTGGCCGAACTCCGTGTCGGCCGCGGCTATGTCACCGCCGACCATCCACGCGTGGAACCCCGAGCCGATGTGGACCAGCGCCTGCTGCCAGGGCTGAACGAGGCTCGCCGCGCCGTCCGCGTAACGCGCGTACGTCTCGTCGTCCGGCACCCCGGCGAAGGGCGCCCAGAGCAGGTTGAGCACGGGGTAGCGCCGGGCCATTCCGCCGAGCCCGGCGACGACGTCCGTCGCTGCCGCCAAGTGGGCAGCGAGTTCGGCCTGCTCGGAGGTGGCCGAGGCCGCGGTGATCACGCACAGCGCGTACTCCTCCGCCAGCCCCGGCGGCGCTTCGGGCCCGGTCGTCGCCAGCAACTCGCGGGCCGGCCGGGCGCCCTCGTAGCGCATGCCGCGCAGCATCCAGTACGTGCACAGGGCGGCGAGCAGCCGCAGCGCCCGGTCTGTGTCGCCCGCGCCCACCGAACCCCGCAGCGCGGCGTGCAGGTTGTCGTGGTCGGCGGCGAGCAGGCGCAGCCACTCCAGTTGCTCGGCCCGGCGCAGCCATGGGTCGGCGGTCAGCGCCAGGTCGAGGAAGTACGCGGCGTGCGCCCCGCGCAGGGCCTGCGACTCCCCCGATTCCGCAAGGCGTTCGGCGGCGTACGCCCTGATGGTCTGGAGCAGCCGGTAGCGGACGCCGCCGTCGCCGTCCGGACGGTCCACCGTCACCAGCGACTTGTCGGCGAGGGAGGCGAGCAGGTCGAGCACGTCCTCGGCGTCGATGGCGGCACTTCCCGCCGGGCTGGCCGAGGGCCCTGCGCAGATCGCTTCGGCAGCCTGCAGCGTCCAGCTCCCGGCGAAGACGGAGACACGGCGCAGCACGGTGCGTTCGTCCTCGGTCAGCAGCTCCCAGCTCCAGTCCACGACGCCGCGCAGGGTCCGCTGGCGGGGCTGGGCGGTGCGGCTGCCCCGGGAGAGCAGCCGGAAGCGGTCGTCGGGGCCGGCGAGCACGTCCCCGAGCCGGTCGGCGATGTCGGCGGCGGACAGCGACCGCAGCCGGGCGGCGGCCAGCTCGATGGCGAGCGGGATACCGTCCAGAGCCCGGCAGATCCGTGCGGCGGCCTCGGCGTCGGGCATCCGGCCGGACGGACTCACGGCGGCGGCACGCTCCAGGAACAGCCGGACGGCGGGGGAGCCGAGCACGTCCTCCTGCGGCGCGCCGAGCTCCGGCAGGGGCAGCGGTTCCAGCGGGCAGAGCGTCTCGCCGCCCACGCCGAGCGCCTCCCGGGTCGTCGCCAGGACCCGCACCCGCGGACAGGCCGCCAGCAACCGCGCGGTCACGTGGGCGACGTCGGCGACCAGATGCTCGCAGTTGTCCAGCACGAGCAGCAGCTTCCGGTCGGTCAGCGCGGCCGTGAGCCGGGCGAGCGGCCGGCCGTCCGGGCCTCCCGCCTCCCGCCCGGCGGACACGGGGACCAGCCCCGCCTCCCTCAGCCCCAGGGCACCCCCGATCGCCTGCGGCACCTCGGAGCCGTGGGTCAGTCCCGACAGGTCCACGAAGCAGACCTCCCCCGTGTGCCGCCCGGCGGCCTCCACGGCGATCCGGGTCTTGCCCGCACCGCCAGGGCCGATCAGGGTCACCAGCCTGGCATCCGCGAGTCGCGCACCGATCCGTGCCACGTCCTCCTCACGGCCGACGAAGCTGGTCAGCTGGGCCGGCAGGCCATGCCGGAGGACGGGCGCCGGCGCCTCCCCCGCGGACGGTGTTTCACGTGAAACAACCGAAGACCGAGCATCCGGCACCGGGCGGGTGGGGTCCGGCTCACCGCGCAGTACCGCCAGATGCGCCTTCGCCAGCTCCGGACCGGGATCCGCGCCGAGAGACTCGGCGAGGTCGCGCCGCGCGTCCTCGTACACCCGCAGCGCCTCGGACTGGCGCCCGCAGCTGTACAGCGCCCGCATCAACTGGGCCCGCAGCCGTTCCCTCAAGGGATGGCGGGCGACCAGTCCGCGCAGCTCGGCCACGATTTCTGGATGGTGGCGGCCGTCGAGCGCCAGCTCGGCCGCGATACGGTTCTCCACCGTCGCGATCCGCAGCTCCTCCAGCCGCGCCACCTGCGCCCGCGCGAAGGGCGCGCCACCCACATCCGCCAGGGCGGAGCCCCGCCACAGGTCCAGCGCACCGCGCAGCAGATCCGCGGCCCGCGGCGGATCGCCCACGGCCAGCCTCCGCGTGCCCTCGGCAGCGAGGCGCTCAAAGCGGTGCACATCGACCTCGTCCCGGGCGACCACCAGGCGATAGCCCCCGGGAGGACGCTCGATGGGCACACCGACAGTCGCGCGCAGCCGCGAGACCTGGGACTGCAGCGCGTTGCCGACCCCGGCCGGTGGCTCGTCCCCGTACAACCCGTCGACCAGCCGCTCGGTACTGACGATGCGACCCGCCTCCAGCAGCAGCATCGCCAGCAGCGCCCGCCGCCCCGGGCCTCCGACAGCGGCGGCGGCGCCGTCGTCCCGCAGCGCTCTCGTCTCCCCCAGAATGCCGAACCGCACGAGCCGATTGTGCCGCACGAACGGGTCTGCGCCGATGAGGAGAACCGGCGGGCGGTCGGCGGCGCGGAGGACGGCCCGGCGGCTGAGCCCTGAGCCCGGGCCACGGCTCGGGAAACACCACAGGCCGGGACCTCTACGAGGTGCCCGACCTGTGGGACGGTGTGGAGCCTAGGGGAGTCGAACCCCTGACATCCGCCATGCAAAGACGGCGCTCTACCAACTGAGCTAAGGCCCCGTGCCGCAGACCAGCGTACCGGCTGCGCAGACGATCACCGACCGAGTATCGCGGGTCCGGCGGAAGACGGGCAAGTTCGCGGCCGTGCAGGCCGCGGGAGCCTGCGAGGGACGCCGAACAGCCGGACGACGCCCCAAGGGGCGACCGGGGCGCGCGACCGGACGCCGCCGGCCGCCGTCGGCGTGCCGTTGAGCCACCGGGGTCCACCGGGGTCCACCGCAATGGTGCTTTCAGCCGCCGGCCTTCAGACCGCTCGGGGCGCGACAGGCGCGGTCCTCGGAAAGCGGTGCGCGCGCCATGCGAGGCCGGGATCCGTCCGTCACGTCGACACCGACCGTGCGCGGAGACGCGCCGACACCCACACGCCGCCACGACCGGATCGCGTCACCGACGGGCACCGGTTCGAGGGCGACAAGGACGTGCACATGGCGAGGCCCCGACCACACCGTGGTCGGGGCCCCGGGATTCCTTCGTCCGGGCTGTGCCGTCTCAGACGCTTGCGCCGGAACCCGCCGGAACGGAATCCGTGGCCTCCGTCCACAGGTCCTGCTCGGCGCGGTCCGCCTGAATCTGGCGGTACACGAGGAGACCGCCGATGGCGGCCAGTGCGACCAGGAGAAGCTTCTTCACCGCGCGACCTCGTCCTTCTTGCGTTTGGGGTCCTCCGACGGGCCCGACTATACACACCGGCCGATATCGAACGGTGACCTGCCACCGGTTTCAACCCCGTCGGCGCGGACAAGGAAACGGCCCGCACGGATGATCCGTACGGGCCGTTCACGCGGTGGGGCTAACAGGACTTGAACCTGTGGCCTCTTCCTTATCAGGGAAGCGCTCTAACCGTCTGAGCTATAGCCCCGCGCTGCGTTGCGTTGAAAGATTAGCGCACCCGGGGCCGTGGCCCAAAATCGGTTACTCGTCCTCCGCGAGCGTCAGCTCGATTCCGCCCACCATGCCGGCCGACATGTTGTAGATGAAGGCGCCGAGCGTGGCCAGCGCCGTGGCCAGCACGACGTCGATGACCGCGATGATCGCCGTGAAGGTCAGCACGCGCGACAGCGAAAGGAACGACACCAGGTCGAAACCGCCGTCCGAACCGGACGAGGTGGCCTCGCTGAGCGTGCCGCCGACCGTGGTGAAGACACCGATGGCGTCCATCACCATCCACAGCACCGCCACCGCGATGACCGTGCAGATGCCCAGCGCGATGGAGAGCAGGAAGCTGACCTTCATCACCGACCACGGGTCGGCCTTCGCCACGCGCAGCCGCGCCTTGCGCGTCCGCGGCACGGTACGGGCCGCCGGACGCGGCTGGCGGACGCCGGCGACCGCGGGAGGCCCGGCCGGGGGCGCGTACGCCTGAGGCGGCTGGTGCGGCCCTTGCGGAAGCTGCTGGGCCTGCGGCTGCTCGGCGACCGGTGCCCCGGGAGCGCCCCCGTAGGTCTGCTGCTGCACGGCGTGCTGGTGCTGCTGGGCTGGACGGGTGTCAGTCACGGTGATTCCCCCCTGGTGCGGGCCGTTGTCGGTTCGTGGGCCAGGGGCACCGCCGACCGCGTCCGGAAGCGCGGCCGGCATCGGCTGCCCTCCGTCCGCGCCCGTCCCACCCGCGGCGCCCTCGGCTCCACTCACGGCTGTCTACTCCTCCGACTCGTCGGCCACGGGCTGCTCGCCCTCGGCCTCTTCGACGGCGACGACCTCTTCGGCCTCCGCCCCCGCCTCGGCATTGCGGGCGACGCCCACGACTGCATCCTTTTTACCGAGGTTGATCAGTTGGACGCCCATGGTGTCACGCCCGGTTTCCCTGATCTCGTTGACACGGGTGCGAATCACACCGCCGCCAAGGGTGATGGCGAGGATCTCGTCGGTCTCCTCCACCACCAGCGCCCCGACCAGGGAACCCCGATCCTCGACGATCTTGGCCGCCTTGATGCCGAGTCCGCCGCGCCCCTGGACCCGGTACTCGTCCACACTGGTGCGCTTGGCGTACCCGCCGTCAGTGGCGGTGAAGACGAACGTACCCGGTCGCACGACATTCATCGAGAGCAGTTCGTCCCCTTCGCGGAAGCTCATGCCCTTCACGCCCGAGGTCGCACGGCCCATCGGGCGCAGCGAATCGTCCGTCGCGGTGAACCGGATGGACTGCGCCTTGCGGCTGACCAGCAGCAGGTCGTCGGCCGGGCCGACCAGCTCGGCGCCGATGAGCAGGTCCTCTCCACCGTCCTCGGTCTCCCGCAGGTTGATCGCGATCACACCGCCGGAGCGGGGCGAGTCGTAGTCCTTCAGCGGGGTCTTCTTCACCAGACCCGAACGGGTGGCGAGTACCAGGTACGGCGCCGCGTTGTAGTCGCGGATGGCCAGCACCTGCGCGATCTGCTCGTCCGGCTGGAAGGCCAGCAGGTTCGCCACGTGCTGCCCGCGGGCGTCGCGGCCGGCGTCCGGAAGCTCGTACGCCTTGGCGCGGTAGACCCGGCCCTTGTTCGTGAAGAACAGCAGCCAGTGGTGGGTGGTGGTGACGAAGAAGTGGTCGACGATGTCGTCTTCCCGCAGCTTCGTGCCGCGCACGCCCTTGCCGCCGCGCTTCTGGGACCGGTAGTCGTCCGTCTTGGTGCGCTTGACGTAGCCGCCGCGGGTGATCGTGACGACGATGTCCTCTTCGGCGATCAGGTCCTCGATGGACATGTCGCCGTCGAAGGGCACCAGCGCCGAGCGCCGGTCGTCGCCGAACTTGTCGACGATCGCCGTGAGCTCCTGGCTGATGATGCCGCGCTGCAGCTCGGGCGAGGCCAGGATGCGGTTGTACTCGTTGATCTTCGTCTGGAGTTCGTCGTGCTCCTGGACGATCTTCTGCCGCTCCAGGGCCGCCAGGCGGCGCAGCTGCATCTCCAGGATCGCGTTGGCCTGGATCTCGTCGATCTCCAGCAGGCCCATCAGGCCCTCGCGCGCCACGTCGACCGTGGCGCTTCGCCGGATCAGGGCGATGACCTCGTCGATCGCGTCCAGGGCCTTCAGCAGACCGCGCAGGATGTGCGCACGCTCCTCGGCCTTGCGCAGCCGGAAGCGGGTCCGGCGGACGATGACCTCGATCTGGTGGGTCACCCACTGCTTGATGAACTGGTCGAGCGAGAGCGTGCGGGGCACGCCGTCGACCAGCGCCAGCATGTTGGCGCCGAAGTTCGTCTGCAGGTCGGTGTGCTTGTAGAG
Organism: Streptomyces sp. ME19-03-3; assembly: GCA_033793685.1. Taxonomy (GTDB): domain Bacteria; phylum Actinomycetota; class Actinomycetes; order Streptomycetales; family Streptomycetaceae; genus Actinacidiphila. The sequence continues at coordinate 150,449 of JARAXD010000012.1, forward strand.
GTTGTTCAGCACGACCTTGGCCACGGCGTCGCGCTTGAGCACGATCACCAGACGCTGACCGGTCCGGGAGGAGGTCTCGTCACGGACGTCGGCGATGCCGCCGATCCGGCCGTCCTTCACCAGGTCGGCGATCTTCTGTGCCAGGTTGTCGGGGTTCACCTGGTACGGCAGCTCGGTCACGACCAGGCACTGCCGGCCCTGGATCTCCTCGACCTCGACCACCGCGCGCATCGTGATCGATCCGCGGCCGGTGCGGTACGCCTCCTCGATGCCCTTGCGGCCCACCACCAGGGCGCCGGTCGGGAAGTCGGGACCCTTGATGCGCTCGATCAGCGCGTCCAGCAGCTCCTCGTTGGAGGCCTCGGGGTTGGCCAGGTACCACTGGGCGCCCTCGGCGACCTCGCGCAGGTTGTGCGGCGGGATGTTGGTCGCCATACCGACCGCGATACCGGCGGAGCCGTTGATCAGCAGGTTGGGGAAGCGCGCCGGCAGGACCGTCGGCTCCTGGTTGCGCCCGTCGTAGTTGTCCTGGAAGTCGACGGTCTCCTCGTCGATGTCCCGGACCATCTCCATCGACAGCGGCGCCATCTTGCACTCGGTGTACCGCATGGCGGCGGCCGGGTCGTTGCCCGGGGAACCGAAGTTCCCGTTGCTGTCCACCAGCGGCATGCGCATCGACCACGGCTGGGCCAGGCGCACCAGCGCGTCGTAGATCGAGGAGTCGCCGTGCGGGTGGTACGTACCCATGACGTCACCGACGACACGGGCGCACTTGTAGAAGCCGCGCTCCGGGCGGTAGCCGCCGTCGTACATCGCGTACAGCACCCGGCGGTGGACGGGCTTGAGGCCGTCCCGTACGTCGGGCAGCGCGCGGGACACGATGACGGACATCGCGTAGTCCAGGTAACTGCGCTGCATCTCCGTCTCGAGGCCCACGGGCTCGATGCGCGTCACCTCACCCTCGGCGGCGGCGACCGCCGCGCCCTCCGGGGTGCCGGGCGTGGCGGGGGTGGGGGTCTGCCCGTCGGAGGCAGGGGGTGTCTCGTCGGCCATTGCTGGTCAAATTCCTTTCGAGCGGCGGCTGGTGGGGCCGACTCAGATGTCGAGGAAGCGGACATCCTTGGCGTTGCGCTGGATGAAGGAGCGCCGGGCCTCGACGTCCTCGCCCATCAGCACCGAGAACAGGTCGTCGGCGAGGGCCGCGTCGTCCAGGGTGACCTGGCCCAGCACGCGGTGGTCCACGTCCATCGTGGTGACCCGCAGTTCCTCGGCGTTCATCTCGCCGAGGCCCTTGAAGCGCTGGATCGAGTCCTCGCGGACGCGCTTGCCGTTCTGCCGGCCCAACTCGATCAGGGCGTCGCGCTCGGAGTCGGAGTACGCGTACTCGAAGTCGTCCCGACCCCACTTGATCTTGTAGAGCGGGGGACGGGAGAGGTACACGTGGCCCGCCTCGACGAGCGGCCTCATGAAGCGGAACAGGAAGGTCAGCAGCAGGGTGTTGATGTGCTGGCCGTCGACGTCGGCGTCCGCCATCAGGATGATCTTGTGGTAGCGCAGCTTCGAGATGTCGAAGTCCTCGTGCACACCGGTGCCGAAGGCCGAGATCAGCGCCTGGATCTCCTGGTTCTGCAGGATCTTGTCGATCCGCGCCTTCTCCACGTTGAGGATCTTGCCGCGGATCGGGAGGATCGCCTGGTACTGCGGGTTGCGGCCGGACTTGGCCGAGCCGCCGGCGGAGTCGCCCTCGACGATGAAGATCTCGCACTTGCTGGGGTCGTTGGACTGGCAGTCGCTCAACTTGCCCGGCAGCGACGCCGTCTCCAGCAGGCCCTTGCGGCGCGTCAGGTCACGGGCCTTGCGGGCGGCGACCCGCGCGGTGGCCGCCTGGATCGACTTGCGGATGATGTCCGCGGCCTCGTTGGGGTTGCGGTCCAGCCAGTCCGTCAGGTGCTCGTGCACGACCTTCTGGACGAAGGTCTTCGCCTCGGTGTTGCCGAGCTTGGTCTTGGTCTGGCCCTCGAACTGCGGCTCGCCCAGCTTGACCGAGATGATCGCGGTCAGACCCTCGCGGATGTCCTCGCCGGTGAGGTTGTCGTCCTTCTCGCGGAGCAGCTTCTTCTCGCGCGCGTACTTGTTGACCAGGGTGGTCAGCGCGGCGCGGAAGCCCTCCTCGTGGGTGCCGCCCTCATGGGTGTGGATGGTGTTGGCGAAGCTGTAGACACCCTCGCTGTACTGGGTGTTCCACTGCATGGCGACCTCGACGGAGAGCAGCCGCTCCTTGTCCTCCGCGTCGATGTCGATCACCGACGGGTGGACCGGCTCGCCCTTGCGCGAGTTCAGGTACTTCACGAAGTCGACGATGCCGCCCTCGTAGTGGTACGTGACCGAGCGCGGCCGGCTCTCGTTCTCCACGTCCGCGTGCTCGGGGCGCTCGTCGGTCAGCGAGATGGTCAGGCCCTTGTTGAGGAAGGCCATCTCCTGGAAGCGCCGCGAGAGCGTCTCGAAGGAGTACTCGAGGGTCTCGAAGATGTCCCCGTCGGCCCAGAAGGTCACCGAGGTGCCGGTCTCCGACACCTCCTCGTTCCTCTGCAGCGGGGCGGTCGGGACGCCCATCTTGTAGTCCTGGGTCCAGCGGGAACCCTCACGCTTGACCTCGACCGCGACCTTCGTCGACAGGGCGTTCACCACGGAGACGCCGACGCCGTGCAGACCGCCGGAGACGGCGTAGCCGCCGCCGCCGAACTTGCCGCCCGCGTGGAGGACGGTCAGCACGACCTCGACGGCGGGCTTGCCCTCCGAGGGCACGATGTCCACCGGGATACCGCGACCGTTGTCGACGACGCGTACACCGCCGTCGGGGAGGATCGTGACATTGATGGTGTCCGCGTGACCGGCCAGCGCCTCGTCGACCGAGTTGTCGACGACCTCGTACACCAGGTGGTGCAGGCCACGCTCGCCCGTCGAGCCGATGTACATGCCCGGGCGCTTGCGAACCGCGTCCAGGCCTTCCAGGACGGTGATCGCGCTGCCGTCGTACGCCGCGCCGGGGGCGGGCGCGGCGGGGCCGTCAGCTGCGGACGGATGGATCTCGTTGGGGTTGCCGGAATCGGCCACGAAGCGCCCTTTCTGGCACAGCATGAGCCGGGTCCCGCAGGGCGGAACCGGCTTCATCACTCGACATCTTCGACTGGTCCCGCTGGGGTCCCCGGTGCCGGAGGCCAGGGGCGAGGCGGTACTTCCATCAGTCTACCGGTAGCGCCGACATAGATGGGGCTTTGGCGGTACCTGAGTTCCCGTGTACCCGACTGAAGTACCTCCTGCCGACTCCCCACACGCGGACCGGGTCTCAAAACGGCTCACACGGGCGCACAGGGCTTCGACCTGATTACGCACCGCAGGTTCGCGGCCTATCCGTACGTATCGCCCGGCCCACGGCTCCCAGGAGCACGCAACCGCCCGTACGACCGCACCGGTCCCGCCGGTCCCAGTACCTTGATCAGCTTCACGGTGCCGTGCCCGAGATCGGCGTTCAGCCTGGCCACCAGCGTCGGGGCGAGCAGCCGCAGCTGCGTCGCCCAGGCCGTGGAGTCGCACTGCACCGTGAGGACCCGCTCCTCCTCGTCGTACCGCGTGGGCTGGCAGTGCAGGGCCACGTCGTCGCCCACCAGCTCGGGCCAGCGGCCCATCACGCCGCCCACCGCCGCCGGGGCCTCCCAGCCGCGCTCGGTGATCAGCCGGCTGATCGCGGCGCCCAGCGGCAGCGGGTCCCGCCCGTCCGCCCGCGCGCCGCTGCGCAACCCTCCGCGCCGGGCCTGCTTCTTCTGCTGCGCGGCCGCGCCCCTGGCGCGCGCCTGCTCCTTGGCGGCGCGCAGCGCGACCCTGGCCAGGTCGACGCCGGACACCGGCTTGTCCTCGGCGCCGCCCTCGACACCGGTGCGCTGCCCCGGCTGCAGCTGATCCGTCATGCCCGCTCCACGCCGCCGTCCTCCACCGCGTACCGGGCGCCGACCAGCACGTCCGGCACATCGTCGTCCACCGCTGCCGTCACCAGTACCTGCTCGCCGGGGGCCACCAGCTCCGCGAGCCGCGACCGGCGCCGGGCGTCGAGCTCGGCGAAGACGTCGTCCAGCACGAGCACCGGCTCCCCGCCGTCGGCGCGCAGCAGGTCGTACGAGGCCAGACGCAGCGCCAGCGCGTACGACCAGGACTCGCCGTGGCTCGCGTACCCCTTGGCGGGCAGCTGCCCCAGCTTGAGGGAGAGGTCGTCCCGGTGGGGGCCGACCAGGGTCACCCCGCGCTCGATCTCCTGCTTGCGCGCCTCTCCCAGCGCCTCCAGCAGCAGTCCGTACAGCTCCTCGCGGCCCGACGCCCCGGCGATCCGTTCGCCGATCGAGCCGCGGTATTCCAGGACGACCGGGCCGCCGCCCGGGGCCAGCTGCTCGTACGCCTTGTCGGCCAGCGGCTGCAGGGCGTGGGTGAGGTCCAGTCGCTGCGCCAGCAGCTCGGCGCCGGCCCTGGCCAGGTGCTGGTCCCAGATGTCGAGCGTGGACAGGTCGCCACCGCGGCCGCCGTGGCGGCGAGCCATCGCCGCCGACTTCAGCAGGGTGTTGCGCTGCTTGAGGACCCGTTCGTAGTCGCTGCGCACACCCGCCAGCCGGGGCGCCCGGGCGGTGAGCAGCTCGTCGAGGAAGCGCCGGCGCTCCCCGGGGTCGCCCTTGACCAGGGCCAGGTCCTCGGGCGCGAAGAGCACCGTCCTGACTATCCCCAGCAGGTCGCGGGGGCGGACCTGGGAGGAGCGGTTGAGCCGGGCCCGGTTGGAGCGGCCCGGGTTGATCTCCAGCTCGATCAGCTGCTGCCGCTCGCCCTGCACCACGGACGCCCGCACGATCGCCCGGTCGGCGCCCATCCGCACCAGCGGCCCGTCGCTCGCGACACGGTGGCTGCCGAGGGTCGCCAGGTAGCCGACCGCCTCGACCAGATTGGTCTTGCCCTGGCCGTTGGGCCCGACGAAGGCGGTGACGCCCGGGTCGAGCGGGACCTCGACCCGGGCGTAGGAGCGGAAGTCGGCGAGCGACAGGTGCGCGACGTGCATGGCTGCGCGCCGCCTCCTTCCCGGGTGTGACTAGTGCTTCTCGACGGCGTGGCCGCCGAACTGGTTGCGCAGCGCGGCGATCATCTTCATCTGCGGGGAGTCGTCTTGGCGGGACGCGAAGCGGGCGAACAGCGAGGCGGTGATCGCCGGGAGCGGCACGGCGTTGTCGATGGCCGCCTCGACGGTCCAGCGGCCCTCGCCGGAGTCCTCCGCGTAGCCCTTGAGCTTGTCGAGGTGCTCGTCCTCGTCGAGGGCGTTCACGGCCAGGTCCAGCAGCCAGGAGCGGATGACGGTGCCTTCCTGCCAGGAGCGGAACACCTCGCGCACGTCGGTGACCGAGTGGACCTTCTCCAGCAGCTCCCAGCCCTCGGCGTAGGCCTGCATCATGGCGTACTCGATGCCGTTGTGGACCATCTTCGCGAAGTGGCCGGCGCCGACCTTGCCCGCGTGGACGGAACCGAAGTTCCCCACCGGCTTGAGGGCGTTGAAGATCGGCTGCACCTTCTCGACGTGCTCAGGCTCGCCGCCGTACATCAGCGCGTAACCGTTCTCCAGGCCCCAGACACCGCCCGAGACCCCGCAGTCGACGAAACCGATGCCCTTGGCGGCCAGCTCCTCCGCGTGCTTCTCGTCGTCCGTCCAGCGGGAGTTGCCGCCGTCCACGACGACGTCACCGGGGGAGAGCAGCTCACCGAGCTCGTCGATCGTCGACTGTGTCGCGGCACCGGCCGGCACCATCACCCACACCACCCGCGGGGCCTCGAGCCTGTCCACAAGTTCCTGCAGGCCGTGGACATCGGCGAGATCCGGGTTGCGGTCGTAGCCGACGACAGTGTGACCGGCCTGGCGGATGCGCGTGCGCATGTTCCCGCCCATCTTGCCGAGACCGATGAGACCGAGCTCCATCGTTGATCCTTCGTTCGAGCCTGCCTGACCTACGTCGAGCCTACGTCGGCCCCCTCGGGGCGACGCGACCGGACAGGCCTCGCGTCAGCCGGACAGCCGGACGGGCATGATCAGGTACTTGTAGGCGTCGTCGGCCTCGGCGTCGACCGCCGGACGGCCGCTGAGCAGCGCGGGCTTCGTCGACGTGGTGAACGACAGCTGCGCCACCGGCGAGTCGATCGCGCTCAGTCCGTCCAGCAGGAACGTCGGGTTGAAGGCGATCGAGATGTCGTCGCCCTCCAGCCTGGCGTCCACACGCTCCACAGCCTGTGCGTCGTCGCTGGAACCCGCCTCCAGGGTCAGCACACCCTGCTCGAAGCTCAGCCGGACCGGCGTGTTGCGCTCGGCCACCAGGGCGACGCGCTTGACGGCCTCGACGAACGGGGCGGTCTCGATCACCGCGACGGAGTTGAACTCGGTCGGGAAGAGCGTCCGGTACTTGGGCAGGTCACCCTCGAGCAGGCGGGTGGTGGTGCGGCGACCCGCGCCCTCGAAGCCGATCAGGCCCTCGCCCGCGCCGGAGCCGGCCAGGGCGATGGCGACCGAGTCGCCGTTGGTGAGCGACTTGGCAGTGTCCAGCAGCGTCTTGGCGGGCACCAGGGCGACGGCGGAGATGTCCGGGGTCTCCGGCTTCCACAGGAACTCGCGGACCGCGAAGCGGTAGCGGTCCGTGGCGGCCAGGGTGACGGTGTCGCCCTCGATCTCGATCCGCACACCGGTCAGCACCGGCAGGGTGTCGTCACGGCCGGCGGCGATGGCGACCTGGGCGGCGGCCGCGGCGAAGACCTCACCGGGAACAGTGCCGGAGGCGGTGGGCATCGCGGGCAGCGCCGGGTACTCCTCCACAGGCAGGGTGTGGAGTGTGAACCGCGAGCTGCCGCAGACGACGCTCACCCGCACGCCGTCGGTGGAGATCTCCACCGGCCGGTTGGGAAGTGCCCGCGAGATGTCGGCGAGCAGCCGGCCGGAGACCAGGACGGTGCCGTCCTCCTCCACGTCCGCCTCGACGGACACCCGGGCCGAGACCTCGTAGTCGAACCCGGACAGGCTCAGCTGGCCCTGCTCCGCCTTCAGCAGCAGGCCCGCCAGGACCGGCACCGGGGGACGGGCCGGGAGACTGCGGGCCGCCCAGGCCACTGCCTCCGCGAGTACATCGCGCTCCACCCGGATCTTCACCGGAACCGCCTCCTGCTGTTGCTGGCTGTCTGTGGCCGACTCTCTTGGCCCTGCTGGCCCTCTTGCCGGGAACAGTCTGACAGCCGCCACGGACACGCGGTGCGGGTTGGGGTCAAGCCGGAGGCCGGCGAGGGGGACGGCCCGCGGCTCGGTTGTGCACAGGCCCCACTTCGAAGCAGATCCCCCGGTAACTATCCCTGGTCGTAGTAATAGGGGGTGTGGAAACAGTGGATAAGTGGTTCCAGTGCAGGTCAGGCCGGGTTTTTTATCCACCGCGCCTGTGGGTGGAGCCGGTGGACAACCAGGCTCCTCTGTGGACGGCCGAAAGTTGTGCACACGCGATGCACAGGCAACCCCCGGTTGTCCCCAGCGATGTCCCCAGGAATACCCGGGTTCTCCCCAGCCCAACCCACCACGTTGGTGTGACGCGGTTCACTCCGACCGGTGAGCGGAGGTGTTCCGTTGCCGAACAGTGGACAGGACTGTGGAGAAACGGCCCATTGCTGGGGACAACGGGGTCCAACCTGTGGGCGGGCGGTGGACAACCGCGACGCCGGTCCGGTGGACGGGCGGAACATCCACAGTCTGTGGATCCGGGTTGCCCACAAATCCACAGGGCTCCCAGCAGCCGGAACGAGTATCCCCCAGTTGCACCTGTGGACAAGTTCGGGACAACCCGGGCATCCCCAGCCTGTGGACGGTGGACAACCGCCCCGTTCTGTGGAGAAACGTTTCTGTCCCCAGGCCGCGGTCGACGCGATCGAACAAGGAAAGGCGCCCCGGGAGTTGGCCCGGGGCGCTGCGAAGGGACGAAAAGGTGCCGGAGTCCCTCCGGAGGGACTCCTGAAGGACTCCTGAAGGACTCCTGAAGGACTCCTGAAGGACTCCTGAAGGACTCCCCATCAGCTCTTGATGCGGTTGGTGAGCTCGGTGACCTGGTTGTAGATGGACCGCCGTTCGGCCATCAGAGAGCGGATCTTGCGGTCCGCGTGCATGACGGTGGTGTGGTCGCGGCCGCCGAACAGGGCGCCGATCTTGGGCAGTGACAGGTCCGTGAGCTCCCGGCACAGGTACATGGCGATCTGCCGGGCCGTGACGAGCACCCGGCTGCGGGAGGAGCCGGAGAGGTCCTCCACGTCCAGCCCGAAGTACGAGGCCGTCTCCGCCATGATCGCCTGTCCGCTGATCTCGGGGACGGAGTCCTCCCCGCCGGGGATCAGGTCCTTCAGCACGATCTCGGTGAGCTGCAGGTCCACCGGCTGCCGGTTGAGGCTGGCGAAGGCCGTCACCCGGATCAGCGCGCCCTCCAGCTCCCGGATGTTCCGCGAGATCCGGGAGGCGATGAACTCCAGCACCTCCGGCGGGGCGTTGAGCTGCTCCTGCACCGCCTTCTTGCGCAGGATCGCGATCCGGGTTTCCAGCTCGGGCGGCTGGACGTCGGTGATCAGGCCCCACTCGAAGCGGTTGCGCAGCCGGTCCTCCAGGGTCACCAGCTGCTTGGGCGGCCGGTCCGAGGAGAGCACGATCTGCTTGTTGGCGTTGTGCAGGGTGTTGAAGGTGTGGAAGAACTCCTCCTGCGTCGACTCCTTGCTCGCCAGGAACTGGATGTCGTCGACCAGCAGGATGTCCATGTCGCGGTAGCGCTTGCGGAACGCGTCCGCCTTGCCGTCGCGGATGGAGTTGATGAACTCGTTGGTGAACTCCTCGGAGCTCACGTAGCGCACCCGCGTGCCCGGGTAGAGGCTGCGCGCGTAATGACCGATCGCGTGCAGCAGGTGCGTCTTGCCGAGGCCGGACTCCCCGTAGATGAACAGGGGGTTGTACGCCTTGGCCGGCGCCTCCGCCACGGCGACCGCCGCGGCATGCGCGAAGCGGTTGGAGGCGCCGATGACGAAGGTGTCGAAGAGGTACTTGGGGTTCAGCCGCGCGGTGGGTTCCGCGGGCCCCCCCGACCCGCCGGAACCGGTGCCCGGGGACGACCCGGCACCGCCGCCGCTTCCCCCGCCGGTGCGCGGCGGGGGCATGGTCGGCAGCGGCGGCACCGGCTCCGGGCGCTGCGGCTGGTGGGGCGAGGAGATCTCGTAGCGGGAGGCGGGCGGTGGCCCGTACTGCTCTCGCTCCTGGTAGTCGTTGAAGCGCTGCTGCCGCCAGCGGTCCTCGGGCTCACGCGGCGGCCAGCCGGGATCGGCGGTGGGTCCCACCGCCTGGTCGGGGTAGGCGGGGCGCATGCGCGGGAGCTCGCCGTAACCGGGTGGCCGCTCACCGTACCGGCCGGGCTCCGCGTCGTACGCGGGGTGCTCCGCTTGGGGCTGGGGCTGCGGGTCCGGGACGAGCGGGGCCGGCTGCGCAGGCGCCGCCTCCGGCTCGCCGCCCGAGGCGACGGCGATGGCGATGCCCACGGGGTGGCCGAACTCACGGCTGAGGACATCCGTGATCAGGGGGAGGAGCCGTCCCTCCAGCACGCTCTTGGCGAATTCGTTGGGGGCGGACAGCACGGCCGTGCCCGCGACGAGCGCCAGCGGCTGCGTCCGCTGCAGCCAGTCCGCGTCCTTCGGCTTGAGGTCGTCGCTCTCGGCGAGCAGCTTCTGCAGGACCCCGGGCCACACTGAGGCAAGATCGGCAGTTACGTCAGCCACAGTGCACGCTCTCTCGGTCGCTGGTTGGTGCCGATGGGTCCCGCCAAGGTGTGGTTCTCGGGACGGACGGGAAGGTTTCGGAGTTCAGCCACGTTAGTCAGCGCGGCCTGCCTGGTTCAAGTCGTTGTCCACAGGGTGTGCAAAACCACGTGCGGTCGGCGGCGCGCATGGCCGCCGCGGAGGCTGGTTTGACCTGACGCCGCGGCCCCGCGTACCGTAACCAGGTCGAGTTGTCGATGGCTGCTGCCGCCTGCCTACCGATGGGCGAGGATCACCCATGTGATCGTCAAGCGGTGCACACCTGAGTGTTCCGCGAGTTCCTCGTGGGCGCACGGTGACGGCCAGGCGACGCCCCGCCAACACACGATTCATCCTGGAGCCCCCGAGTGAGCAAGCGCACCTTCCAGCCGAACAACCGTCGTCGCGCCAAGACCCACGGCTTCCGGCTGCGTATGCGTACGCGTGCCGGCCGCGCGATCCTCGCGACCCGCCGCAGCAAGGGCCGCGCCCGCCTGTCCGCCTGATCGCACCGAAGCGCGAGGTGTGAGTCGTGCTGCCCACCGATAACCGGCTGAGGCGGCGGCAGGACTTCGCGACCGCGGTACGTCGAGGACGCCGGGCCGGACGGCCGCTTCTGGTCGTTCACCTGCGCACCGACAACGACACAAGGGACCCGCACGCAAGGGAGAGGAGTGCCTCCCCCGCGCGTGCGGGTTTCGTCGTGAGCAAGGCCGTCGGTGGCGCGGTCACCCGGAACCTGGTCAAGCGTCGGCTTCGTCACCTTGTCCGCGAACGTCTGTCCGTGCTGCCCCCCGGTAGCCTGGTAGTCGTACGAGCGCTGCCCGGTGCGGGTGACGCAGACCATTCACAGCTGGCCCGAGACCTGGACGCCGCCCTCGGGCGGCTCCTGGGGGTGGCGCTATGAAGTACCCGTTGCTGGCCTTGATCAAGATCTACCAGTGGACCATCAGCCCGTTGCTCGGTCCGGTCTGCAAGTACTACCCCTCGTGTTCGCACTACGGGTACACGGCGATCGATCGGCACGGCGCGATCAAGGGCACTGCCCTGACCGCGTGGCGGATCCTGCGTTGCAACCCGTGGTCGCTGGGCGGTGTGGACCATGTCCCGCCGCGCAAGCGCCCACTGTGGCACGCTCGCCTGCGCGACGCCCTCCGGGGTGACGCACCGGGCGGGTCCGTTACTCCCGAGCCCGTCGAGACGCCTCATGCCCAAGGAGCCTGACCGTGGGGATCTTGAACCCCCTCTACGATGCCGTTTCGTGGATCATTGTCCAGTTCCACTCGCTCTACAGCCTTGTCTTTGACAAGGACGGCGGCCTGGCCTGGGGTCTGTCGATCGTCTCCCTGGTGGTCCTGATCCGGATCTGCCTGATCCCGCTCTTCGTGAAGCAGATCAAGTCGACCCGGAACATGCAGGCGCTCCAGCCGAAGATGAAGGCGATCCAGGAGCGTTACAAGAACGACCGGCAGCGCCAGTCCGAAGAGATGATGAAGCTGTACAAGGAGACGGGCACCAACCCGCTCTCCTCGTGCCTTCCGATCCTGGCGCAGTCGCCCTTCTTCTTCTCGCTGTACCACGTACTGAGCTACATCGCGCAGGGCAAGCAGGTCGGCGTGATGGGCCAGGACCTGGTCAACAGCGCGCAGAAGGCCCACATCTTCGGTGCCCCGCTCGCCGCGAAGTTCACCGACAGCGCCGACAAGCTGGCCTCGCTCGGCGCCTCCGTCGTCGACGTCCGCGTGGTCACCGTCATCATGATCGTCCTGATGTCGGCCTCGCAGTTCTACACGCAGCGCCAGCTGATGACGAAGAACGTCGACATGACGGTGAAGACGCCGTTCATGCAGCAGCAGAAGATGCTGATGTACGTCTTCCCGATCATGTTCGCCGTCTTCGGTATCAACTTCCCCGTCGGTGTCCTGATCTACTGGCTGACCACCAACGTGTGGACCATGGGGCAGCAGATGTACGTCATCCGCCGGAACCCGACCCCCGGCAGCCTCGCCTTCAAGCAGCGCCAGGAGCGCCTGAAGGAGAAGGGCAAGCTGAAGGACGAGCCCGCCGCCGACAAGGAGCCGCAGGACACGGCGCCGGTCAAGCGCACCCAGCCCAAGCGCCAGTCCAAGTCGCAGCGCCAGACGGGCGGCTCCACGCAGCCGGCCGGTGCCGGCGGCACCAAGCCCAAACCGGGCGGTGGGGCGGCCACGGGCACCAAGCCCAAGCCGACCAGCGGCGCGGACAAGCCGAACCTGTCGAAGAAGAAGTAGTAGAGGAGTCCTGCCGTGACGGACGGCAACACCACCGACGCCCTCACCCGCCTCGAGCAGGAGGGCGAGATCGCGGCCGACTACCTCGAGGGGCTGCTGGACATCGCCGACCTCGACGGTGACATCGACATGGACGTCGAGGGGGACCGTGCTGCGGTCTCCATCGTCGGCGACTCGTCGAGCCGTGATCTCAGCAAGCTGGTCGGCCGGGACGGCGAGGTGCTGGAGGCGCTCCAGGAGCTGACCCGGCTCGCGGTCCACCGGGAGACGGGCGAGCGCAGTCGGCTGATGCTGGACATCGCCGGCTTCCGGGCACAGAAGCGGGCCGAGCTGACCGAACTGGGCGAGAAGGCAGCCGAGGAGGTCAAGGGCTCCGGCCAGCCGGTCAAGCTCAAGCCGATGACGCCCTTCGAGCGCAAGGTCGTGCACGACGCCGTGGCCGCAGCGGGGCTGCGTAGCGAGTCCGAGGGCGAGGAGCCCGAGCGCCGGGTGGTCGTCCTTCCGGCCTCCTGACCTTCCCCGGTCTCAGCGGTACTCACTCGGCCCCGTCTGTTCGCAGGCGGGGCCGAACCTTGTCAGCCTGGTGAAGGCCCGTAACAAAGGAAGGACGGTCTCTCGTGACGGAGGCAGCGGCGGAGCTTCCCCCGGCACCGGAAGCGGCACGTGAGGTGTTCGGAGAGCGCTTCGCGGACGCGGTGCGGTACGCGGAACTGCTGGCCGACGTGGGCGTGCGCCGCGGGCTGATCGGTCCCCGGGAGGTGCCCCGGCTGTGGGAGCGCCACCTGCTGAACTGTGCTGTGCTCGCCGAGGTGATCCCTCAGGGCGTCTCGGTGTGCGACGTGGGTTCGGGCGCGGGGTTGCCTGGCATCCCGCTGGCGCTGACCCGGCCGGATCTCAGCATCACCTTGCTGGAACCGCTGCTGCGCAGGACCACGTTCCTCGAGGAGGCCGTGCGGCTGCTGGGGCTGTCCAATGTCGTGGTGGTGCGTGGCCGGGCCGAGGAGATGGTCGGCAAGGTGCCGCCGGTGGATGTGGTGACCGCGCGCGCCGTCGCCCCGCTGGACCGTCTTGCCGGCTGGGGACTTCCCCTGCTCCGTCCGCACGGGGAGATGACCGTCCTCAAGGGTGACACCGCCGAGGAGGAGGTGAAGGCGGCGCGTGCCGCGCTGAGTCGCCTCGGCGCTGTGGAGACCTCCGTGGTCCAGGTCGGTGAGGGAGTCGTGGATCCACTCTCGACCGTGGTGCGGGTACTCGCGGGAGAGAGTCCCGGCGGTGTGCGCGCGGCGACCCGGAGGGCCAAGGCGGCCCGGGAGAGCCGTCGGCGCCGGCACTGAGCGCGGGCCGCGGCCGTGTGCTCCATACCAATGGGCATCCGTGCACCAAGCGGAGTGTCGGGTAGGAAACGGTCGCGGCGCTGCGCATCGTGTTTCACGTGAAACGGCGCTCTCTGCTTCCAGGAATCCTCGGCCGCGCCCGTGCGGCGGCTGAATCGCTCTCCCATCGGTCTGCCGAGATGACCCATTCGGTGACTCAACCGGTGGATTCATCCACAGGAGAACGGCCCTCACTGGTTCGTGACCCCGAAAGCATGGCAGGCTCTGTTCATTGCGAGCTTGTAGTCGAGGAGAGTGAATCCTTGCGGTCCGACGCCAACATCGCGGGACCGATGGCCGATCCGGTCCCCGGTCCCCGCACCGAGCCGTTCGGGGATGATGTTTCACGTGAAACACCGCCCCCGATGGACGACACCCCCATCGGCCGTGCCGCCCAACTGGCCGTTCAGGCACTGGGCCGGGCCGGTGAAGGACTCCCCCGCCCACCCCAGACCCGAGTGATCGTCGTCGCCAACCAGAAGGGCGGGGTCGGCAAGACCACCACCACGGTCAACATGGCGGCCTCGCTGGCCCTCCACGGGGCCCGGGTACTGGTGGTCGACCTCGATCCCCAGGGCAACGCCTCGACCGCCCTCGGCATCGACCACCATGCCGAAGTGCCGTCCATCTACGACGTTCTGGTGGAGAGTAAGCCGCTCTCCGACGTCGTCCAGCCGGTGCCGGACGTGGAAGGCCTCTTCTGCGCTCCCGCCACCATCGATCTGGCGGGTGCCGAGATCGAACTGGTGTCGCTGGTGGCCAGGGAAAGCCGACTGCAGCGGGCCATCGAGGCATATGAGCAGCCACTGGACTACATCCTCATCGACTGCCCGCCCTCGCTCGGTCTGCTGACCGTCAACGCCCTGGTGGCCGGCGCCGAGGTCCTCATCCCCATCCAGTGCGAGTACTACGCCCTGGAAGGACTCGGGCAGCTGCTGCGCAACGTGGAGCTGGTGCGGGGCCATCTCAACCCCAAGCTCCATGTCTCCACGATCCTGCTGACCATGTACGACGGCCGGACCCGTCTCGCCTCTCAGGTCGCCGAGGAGGTGCGCACCCACTTCGGCAAGGAGGTGCTGAGGACGAGCATCCCGCGCTCGGTCCGCATCTCGGAGGCCCCGAGCTACGGCCAGACGGTGCTGACCTACGATCCGGGTTCGAGTGGCGCGCTGTCGTACCTGGAGGCAGCACGCGAGATGGCCTTGCGCGGCCTCGGGCGCACCCAAGAGTCAGAGCAGAACACGTCGGAGGGCATTCAGTGAGTGAGCGACGCAGAGGACTCGGCCGTGGTCTCGGCGCGCTGATTCCCGGCGCACCGAACGGTGTGGACGCGGCAGCCGCGACCGCGGTGGTGACGGCAACGACGGCCGCGCCTGTCCTGGCGCCGGAACGAGGGGTCGCTGCCGCCAAGGTGACGGCCCTGGCGGAACAGCAGGGCCGCGAGGGAATCGCCGCCATCCCGGTTTCACGTGAAACACCGGAAGTCATCGCGCCCCAGGAGCCGCCCATGGTGGCGGGGGCGTACTTCGCGGAGCTGCCGCTGGACGCCATCATCCCCAACCCCCGTCAGCCGCGTGAGGTCTTCGACGAGGACGCACTGGCCGAGCTGGTCACCTCCATCAAGGAGGTCGGCCTTCTGCAGCCGGTCGTCGTTCGCCAGGTGGGGCCGGAGCGCTACGAGCTCATCATGGGTGAGCGGCGCTGGCGGGCGAGTCGGGAGGCGGGCCTCGAGGCCATCCCGGCGATCGTGCGGGCCACCGACGACGAGAAGCTCCTCCTGGACGCGCTCCTGGAGAACCTGCATCGCGCCCAGCTGAACCCGCTGGAAGAGGCGGCAGCCTACGACCAGCTGCTCAAGGACTTCGCCTGCACCCATGAGCAGCTCGCCGACCGTATCGGTCGCTCCCGCTCCCAGGTCTCCAACACCCTTCGCCTGCTGAAGCTCTCCGCGCCCGTGCAGCGGCGCGTGGCGGCCGGTGTGCTCTCCGCCGGGCACGCCCGGTCCCTGCTCGCTCTGGAGGACGTGGAGGATCAGGACCGGCTCGCCAGCCGGATCGTGGCCGAGGGGCTCTCGGTGCGCGCGGTCGAGGAGATCGTGCATGTGATGAACTCCGAGAACCAGCCGGCGCGGAAGGCCGCGGTGCCCCGGACCGGGAAGCGCGCATCCCCTGCCCTGACCGATCTCGCGCTGCGGCTCTCGGACCGCTTCGAGACCCGGGTAAAGGTGGACTTGGGGCAGAAGCGCGGGAAGATCGTCGTGGAATTCGCCTCGATAGAAGATCTGGAGCGCATCCTCGGATCGATGGCACCGGGTGAGGGGAAGGTCCTGCAGCGGTCGCTCACCGAGGAGTCCGACGAGGAGGAGTGACCCCCTACGGCTCTTCGCCGTCCCATGAGGAGCGTGAGGGCAGAGCGGGTCACACCCGAGAGGGTGTGACCCGTTTTTTGCCGGGCCGTTCATGTCGCTCCAGTGTCGGACTTGTCCGCTCACGGCTACGATGCGTAGGGGATGGAGCACTACCTCCGGGGAGGGCTCATGCGATCGGTGCCGCGCGTCGGAGTGGAGCACGATTGGCAGAGAACCGCCCTCCTCGCGGCGGGGCTCGGGCTGGGCGCCGTGGGTGGCTTCGTCGGCAGTTGGGTCCACGACAGAAACGAGGGTCAGACCTCATGGGGCGTCGGCTCGTTCCGCTCACGCTGGACAACCTCCCGGATCTGCCCAACCGCTGCCGCGCGTGCGTCTTCTGGGAGCTGGACCCGGTAAGCGGGGAGGCCGCCGTCCAGGCCGGCAAGCCGGAGCTGGAGAAGGAGGCCTGGATCTCCGCGGCGCTGCTTGAGTGGGGATCCTGCGGACGTGTCGTCTATGTGGACGAGGTCCCCGCCGGCTTCATGCTCTACGCCCCGCCTGCCTACGTGCCGCGCTCGACGGCCTTTCCCACAAGCCCGGTCTCCCCCGACGCGGTGCAGCTGATGACCGCCCGGATCCTCCCCGGGTTCCAAGGACAGGGGCTGGGCCGGGTGCTGGTACAGACAATGGCCAAGGACCTGGTGCGCCGCGGCTTCCGGGCGATCGAGGCTTTCGGTGACGCTCGCTGGGAGGAGCCCGCGTGCGTCCTTCCCGCCGAACACCTGCTGGCCGTCGGCTTCAAGACCGTACGGCCGCACCCGCGGTTCCCCCGGCTCCGGCTGGAGTTGCGTACGACGATCTCCTGGAAGGAGGACGTCGAGATGGCGATCGACCGACTGCTCGGTGCGGTGCAGAAGGAACCGGCGCTGCGGCCCCTGTGAACGGACGACGAAGGGCCCGCCCCTGCCCGGGGCGGGCCCTGTTCGCGGTCTGCGGTGCTCAGCCGATGTAGTCGGCCAGGTCACGCTCGATGGCGGCCTTCGGCTTCGCGCCGACGATGGTCTTCACGACCTCGCCGCCCTTGTAGACGTTGAGGGTCGGAATCGACATGACGCCGTACTTGGCGGCGGTGACCGGGTTCTCGTCGATGTTCAGCTTGACGATGGTGATCTGCTCGGCGTGCTCGGCGGCGATCGCCTCGAGGGACGGGGCGATCTGGCGGCACGGCCCGCACCATTCGGCCCAGAAGTCGACGAGCACGGGCTTGTCGCTGGACAGCACCTCCTCGTCGAAGGTCGCATCGGTCACGATCTTGGTGTTGCCGGCCACGGCTGTCTCCTCGGTGTGTGGGACGGGATGGGGTTGTGCTGTGTGATCAGAGGACCGCGTTGGCGGTCTGCTCGGGCTCGCGGGTGTGCTCGGTGTCCGCGTCGCTCAGCGCGGCGAGGTAGCGCTCGGCGTCCAGGGCGGCGGAGCAACCGGTGCCCGCTGCCGTGATGGCCTGGCGGTACGTGTGGTCCACGACGTCACCTGCGGCGAAGACCCCGGGGATCTTGGTACGGGTACTCGGCGCCTCGACCTTGAGGTATCCCTCTTCGTCCAGGTCGAGGACACCCTTGAACAGCTCGGTCCGGGGGTCGTGGCCGATCGCGATGAACAGTCCGGTGACCGGCAGCTCGGAGGTCTCGCCGGACTGGGTGTTCCGCAGGACCAGGCCGGAAAGCTTGCCTTCGCCGTTGATCTCGGCGACCTCGCTGTCCCAGAGGAAGGAGATCTTCGGGTCGGCGAAGGCCCGCTCCTGCATGGCCTTGGAGGCGCGGAGAGTGTCCCGGCGGTGGACCACCTTCACGCTCTTGGCGAAGCGCGAGAGGAAGGTCGCCTCCTCCAGGGCGGTGTCGCCACCGCCGATGACAGCGATCTCGTGGTCCTTGAAGAAGAAGCCGTCACAGGTGGCGCACCATGACACACCGCGACCGGAGAGCTGGTCCTCGTTGGGAAGACCGAGCTTGCGGTGCTGGGAACCGGTGGCGATGATGACGGCCTTCGCGCGGTGGACGGTGCCTGCGGAATCGGTGACGGTCTTGATGTCACCTTCCAGGTCGACTGCGACGATGTCGTCCGGGATCAGTTCGGCACCGAAACGCTCGGCCTGGGCCCGCATGTTGTCCATGAGGTCGGGGCCCATGATGCCGTCCCGGAAGCCGGGGAAGTTCTCGACATCGGTCGTGGTCATGAGGGCACCGCCGGCCGTGACCGCCCCTTCGAAGACCAGCGGCTTGAGAGAGGCACGGGCGGTGTAGAGCGCGGCTGTGTATCCCGCCGGCCCGGAACCGATGATGATCACGTTTCGGACGTCGCTCACGGGTTCTTCCTCGTCTCTGCTGTGCCGACTCGCCGGGTGCCACGGCGGCGGGACCATTGTCATCCCGCCTAACGGATCCTACGGTCCGGGCATTCCCGTCGGCGTGGCCTAGCGAGGGTATGTCTCCTCGCGGAGCAGGGTCCCCGTGGCGGGCGGCTGCGCGGTGGCGCAGGAGGCGTTCACGACGTAGGCGTCGACCAGCGAGAGCCCGCCCTTGTGTGGCAGCACGACCAGATAGGCGTCCGTTCCTTCATACGTGCCTCGTCGGACCGCGATGGGGACCTCCCGGCGGTCGACGGCGCTCAGGACGCAGGACGGTACGGCGCTGCTCATCCCGGCCATCGAGGACTGCCTCGAGGGCCCGCTTTCCGGTTGCCCGCGCGTATCACCTTTCAGCAGATCGTGTACCTGAGCGGCAAGCGTGTCGGTGCCTGCCTTGACGCTCGCGTCGGAGGCCGCGGACGACCGCGTGTCGGCGTCCCCGCTCGAGCTCCAGTAGGAGTCGGCGAGGAAACTGCCGCAGCCGAGCACGACAGCGGCGGACGCGGCGGCCAGGATTCCCCGTCCCCAGCGTCGACGGGACCGGGTGGTTCGACGGCCGGGCCCGCTGGGACGGGTGTCGCGGGCGTGCGACGCTGCCCCGGCGGATGGTGGTGTTTCACGTGAAACACCAGGCGACGCGACCGGGTGTGTTTCACGTGAAACAGCGGCACCGCCGGACGCGAGCAGCGCCTCGGCGGCCAGCGCGGCGTCGATCCGGCCGGCGAGGTCGGCGGGCATCCGGGGCGGCCCGGGGAGCGTGCCCAGCAGCCCGCGGATCTCGTCCAGCGAGGCGCGGACGTCCGCACAGAGCCCGCAGCCATCGATGTGCCCGAGGACGTCGGCCGAGCGCTCAGGAGGGAGGATGCCCTCGGTGAGCGCCGAGATCTCGGAGACCACTGGGTGCTCGTCCGTACCCGTCGTCGACGTCATGGGTGTCCACCTCCGCCCTTGGTGAGGTCGTGGCCCGGCCGGGCCTCCGTCTCTGGGACGGATGCGTTCTCCGCCCGGTTCCTTCCCCCTGCTCGATCTCCGCTACTCCCCGGTCGGTTGCGCAGATGCGAGAGGAGTGGCAGCAGCCGCGCCCTGCCCCGGGCGCATCTGCTCTTGACCGTCCCCGTCGGTACGCCGAGCACGGCGGCCGCCTCGGCAACGGGATAGCCCTGCATGTCCACCAGAATCAGCGCGGTCCGCTGTTCCACGGAGAGCGTCGCGAGTGCCCGCAGCAGCTCCCGGTGGAGCTCGTCACGCTCGGCCGGGGCGGCGGCGGATTCCTGGGGCTCGAGCAACACCTCGAACTGCCTCTCGTCCGTGACCGTGGCGGTGCGACGTGAGGCCGCCTT
Organism: Streptomyces sp. ME19-03-3; assembly: GCA_033793685.1. Taxonomy (GTDB): domain Bacteria; phylum Actinomycetota; class Actinomycetes; order Streptomycetales; family Streptomycetaceae; genus Actinacidiphila. The sequence continues at coordinate 170,050 of JARAXD010000012.1, forward strand.
GCGCGCCCGGTCCAGGCAGGCGTTCACGGTGATCCGGTGCAACCAGGTCGTGACGGCCGACTGTCCGCGGAAGGTATGGGCGGAGCGGAATGCCGAGACGAGTGCATCCTGCACGGCATCCGCGGCCTCCTCGCGGTCCCCCAGGGTTCGCAGTGCCAGCGCCCAGAGCCGGTCCCGGTGCCTGCGGACGAGCTCCCCGAAAGCGTTCGGGTCCCCCGCGACATGGCGGGCGAGCAGGTCGCTGTCGCTGACCTCCCCGCCCGCGCCTGTGGTGACCACCATGCCCCTCCCCGTGGGGCTACTGCCCCTCGAACCTCACATTGGTGATGGCTTGCTTGTAGCCGGCCCGGGAGTATCCGTCGGCCTGTGAATGGGGAAGGGCGGTCAGCCAGACCACGACGTACCGGGTCTCCACCGGCGCCTTCAGCGCGAGTTTCGCCGCCTTGCCATGGGTCGTGACGGTGGCCAGTTTCCTCAGCCCGGTGGGCTTGACCGTGGAGTCCAGCGAGTTCGCCGCGTACAGCTCGACCGTGGTGTGGTCGCCGCCGTAATAGAGGTCTATCGACGCCTGGCCGAGCTTCTTCACCGCTCCCAGGTCATAGACGATGCCGACGCCCTTCTTGACGGAGGGGGCGAACTCGGGACCGTCGGTGAAGCTGTTCGTGCGCCAGTACGTGGACGTCTCGCTGTCGTACGTGGCGTCGACGTCGTTCGGGTGCTGCGCCCCGCCGTACGGCGCGTACTCGGCCGCCGCCTGGACGGGCAGCGGTTTGAGGGCCACCTGGGTCGCGCCGCCGTTGTCGCTGCTCCCGTCGCCGCCCGTGGTGTGGGAGGTCGCGGTGCCACCGGACTTCGCCTGGTGCTCGCGGTCCATCAACGTCTCCGCGAGCTGCCAACTGCCGAGGCCGAGGGCGACGATGAGGAGGGCCGAGACGGACCATTTGAGGGCCTTGCCGGTGCGGCCGGGCAGGGCCGGCGGCGGTGCCGCGGGCAGGCCCGCCGCGGCGCCCGGCGATGCCGCGCCCGCCTGGGTCTGACGGTAGGAGCCCTGCTGGTACGTGGTACGCGAGTAGGGCGCCATCGTGGGCTCGGGCGGACGGATCCTGGGGATCGCGGTGACGGCCTTGGACAGTTCCTCGGGGGTGGTACAGGGCTCCGGCTCGCGGGAGGCCGTCGCCCCGTCGTTGACCAGGGCGCGCATGGCGAGCTCCGACAGCCCGCGGTGGACGCCCGCCCGTACCTGGTCGGGCGCGACGAGGCCGACGTCCTTGGGCAGGCCGGTGAGCCCGTGCTCGTCCTTCGGGTACGGCCAGCGCTGGGTGAGCGCGGCGTACAGGAGGGCCCCGATGGCCTCGGTGTCCTCGCGCTGCGGCCGTTCGGAGGAGATGCCGCGGAGCGCGGCGGCGACCGCCAGACCGCGGATGCGGTACTGGCCCGCCTCGGTGCGCAGGACGGCGTCGGGGCCGAGGCACAGATGGGCGAGGCCCTCACGGTGGGCGGCGGTCATGGCCTGGGAGATCTGGGTGACCATCTGGTAGGCCTCGTGCGGCTCCAGCGGGTCTGCCGTGATCAGCGTGGTGAGTTCCCGCGCGTCCGGGAGCCACTCGTGGATCACGTAGACGAGGTCGTCCTCCTCGACCGCGTCGAGGACCTGCACGAAGCGGGGGTCCCCGAGGAGGGCCGCTGACCGGGCCGCCGCCAGCACGGAACGGGCCCGGCCGTTGTCGGCGGGCAGGATGTGGATGCCCACGGCCCGGCGCAGCTTCTCGTCGACGGCCCTCCAGCTACTGAAGCCGTCGGCACGGGTGAGGCACTCCTCCAGGCGGTAGCGCCCGGCGAGCTTGTGGCCGCTGTGCAGCTCGGGCGGCTCGGACTTGGTCGGTGCTGTCTCCTCGTGGATGGTCTGCTGTGGCGTGTCCTGCTCTTCGCTCCGGTCCGTCGCCTCGTCGGCCGTGGCACTGTCCGCATCGACGGCGAGCTGCTCGTCGCCGCTGTCGTTGGCCACTCCGACGGCAGCCGTGCTCCGTTCCGCCACCGTCGTTCCTGCCTCCCCATCCGTTGCAAGATCTGACAACACAGCCGAGGACAATTGTGCCAACAGTCCATCGCCATGCACGACACACGACGGCCCACGAAGGTTGTGCGGTGGGTACCGTCAGCGCCCCAGCCGGCCCCTGACCATGCCGACCATCGCCGTCATCTCCTCGACGCGCATCCGCTTGGCGGCGATGAAGAAGATTCCGCCCAGCACTGCGGCGCCGAGCACCAGCGACAGCAACGATGCGGCAGCGCCATGACCCAGCGAGTGCGAGACACCGTAGACGACGGCGCCGGCGCCCACCCCGGCGGGGATGCACGCGCCGATGAGCCTGGCATAGGTGCGGACCACGCGCTTGCCGTCGATGTCGCCGCCCAGGCGCTTGCGCAGCCGCTGGACCGCCACTCCGACACCGACCGCGTAGGCCAGGCCGTAGCCGGCGGCCATGCCCACCACAGCCCAGCGGGCGGGAAGGACGAAGTAGCAGACGGCAGCGGCGACGGCGTTGCAGGCGGCGACGATGACCGTGTTGTAGAAGGGGGTGCGGGTGTCCTCGTACGCGTAGAAGCCGCGCAGGACGATGTACTGCACCGAGAAGGGGATCAGCCCGAGGCCGAAGGCCATCAGGATGTAGCCGATGTTCAGGGCGCCCTCGCCCGAGCTGCTGTAGAGCAGGGTGGCCATCGGGAGGCCGAGAGCGAGGAAGGCGAACGCGGCGGGGACGACGGCCACGCCCGAGGTCCGCAGGCCGTAGGAGAGGTCGTCGCGGACCGCGGCGGCGTCACCGTCAGCCGCGGCGCGGGAGATCCGCGGCAGCACGGCGGTCATCACGGAGACGGTGATGATGGCCTGCGGCATCTGCCACAGGAGCAGCGCGTAGTTGAAGCCGGTGATGCCGGCGCCCTCGTGGCCCGTCTTCTCGGCCGCCGCGCCCGCCGCCGTGGCGAACTGGGTGAGGACGATCATGCCGACCTGGTTGGCGAGGACGAAGAAGAAGGTCCACTTGGCCAGTTTCGCGGCGTGGCCGAGCCCGTGGCCGCGCCAGTCGAAGCGGGGGCGGATCCGGAAGCCGGCGTCGCGCAGGTAGGGGAGCATGGCGAGGGCCTGCACCGTCAGACCCAGCAGGGTGCCAAGGCCCAGCAGGCGGACTCCGTCGGGCGTGATGGTCCCGGAGGTGACACGGGTGTCGGTGAAGGAGCCGAAGGCCCAGATGAAGGCGCCGAAGGTGGCGATGATGACGATGTTGTTGAGCACCGGGGTCCACATCATCGCGCCGAAGCGGCCGCGGGCGTTGAGGATCTGCCCGAGCACGACGTGCACACCCATGAAGAACATGGTGGGGATGCAGTAGCGGGCGAAGGCGACCGCGACCTCGAATCTGACCGGGTCGGAGGCCATGCTCGGTGACATCACCCGGATGAAGACCGGTGCGGCGACCACACAGACGGCGGTGACGGCCGCCAGGCCGACGACGACCAGGGTGAGCAGGCGGTTCGCGTACGCCTCGCCCCCGTCCTCGTCGTTCTTCATGGCACGTACGAGCTGCGGGATGAAGACCGCGTTGAGGGCGCCACCGCCGACCAGGATGTAGATCATCGTGGGCAGGGTGTTGGCGACCTGGTAGCCGTCGTTCAGCGTGCCGACGCCGATCGCGGCAGCCATCACCAGGGTGCGAAGGAATCCGGTGACCCGGGACACGAGTGTGCCGGCCGCCATGAGGGCGCTGGACTTCAGGATGCCGCCGCCCCGCCCGCCGGACTTCGCGGTTACCGGCGCCGCCGCGGGCTCGGGCTCGGGCTCGACGGTGACCGTCTGTGCCGGCTCCTCGCGGAAGAGGTGCGCGTACTCGTCCGGCCGGGCGGGCGTCCCGTCCTCGTTCGGTGCGTTGGAGACCAACTCGTCGACGCCGACGTACCGGGTGGCGGCATCGTCGGCGTACGGCATGCGGTACGGCTCCTGGTGCGCGTACGGCGGCCCGTAGGCATGCGGCTGGGCCGGCGGGTGCGCGGTGCGGTCGTAGAGCGCCTCGCCCACCGGGTCCTGCGCGGTCGGATCCTGCCGCCGGTACGGGTCGCGGGCGTAGGTGTCCTGCAGGTACGGGTCGGGCGCGGCAGGGTGCTGCCCGGGCTGCCCGGGAAGACGCTCCCCGGCTTCCCGTTCGCGCTCACCGTCGTACGGTGCGTTCATCTCTGCCCCACCTCATCGGCCACTGGCTCGCTGGCTATCGGTCCACCTTCTCACCCGTCCCGGACGGGTCCGTACTTTCGGGGGAGGTGTCCGGCGCCGGGTCACCCGGCTGCTCCTCACGGACGTCGTCCCGGTCACCCATGGTGCCCTCTGCGGCGTCGTCCCCGTTCTCACCCGTTTCCGGGTCGCCGGACGCCTCCGCGTCGGCGTCCTCCGCGTCGGCGTCCTCGGCGTCGGCGTCCTCCGCGTCGGTGGCCGCGCGTCGCTTGCGCTGGTGGTACATCCGTACGCCCGCCAGCACGAGGAGCAGGAGCCCGGCGGCGATCACCAGCATGACGGTGGACGTGATGGAAGTGACATCCACCTGGAACGTGATGGACTCGCCGAACCTGGCGCCGTCCGGCGTGTAGAGCTGCGCCGTGATCGTGTTCAGGCCGTTGCGGGCCGCGGTGCCCTCGAACTTCAGGGAGCGGGTGCGGCCGCCCTCCAAGGTCACGGGCTGCGGAAGGCCCGGGTTCAGGCTGTTGCCCTGGCTGGAGGTGAGACGCAGCTCCAGGCCCCGCACGGTCTGACCGAGCTCGTTCTTCACGGTGACCGGGATGGTGCCGCTGCGGCCGGACAACGTGAGCGTCCCGGTCTTGGGCAGCAGGTAGACCAGGCTCATCAGGTCGGAAAGGTAGTCGGCGATGGCTGTGCGGAAGCCGACCGAGCCCCGGGAGGTGCTGCGCCATTCGGTGGACATCGAGCGCATCAGCGCGTTGCCGAAGGGGGTTCGCACATGGTCGGGCTTGCTCAGCAGGGCCATGAAGTCGTCGAGCTTGTCCTGGGTCGTCTGGATCTGGCGGAAGGCCGCGGTGCTCATCTCCTGCTTGCGCAGGCGCTTGGGGTAGGAGCCGGCGCGGGGCACCGTGCGGTTGGCCCTGGGGTCCGGTGTGGCCTTCGCCGCCGCGGAGAACACCGCGGTCTCGGCCCAGCCGCTGCCGGCGACCTCTGTGATCGCCTGGGCCATGGCCTGGGCTTGTGATGTCTTGGCCATGCGTTGCGGGGCGACGACGACGCTGCGCTGCTGGTCGGGCCTCTCCATCGTGATCATCAGGGTCTGTGCCAGATACTTCTGGACCGCGAGCGCCGAGGAGTCGGCCCTCGTCATGTCGCCCTCGAAAGCCTTGGAGAGTCCGGCGTCGGCGACGACCGCCGTGGTGCCCCCGCCGATGGGCCGCGCCGAGGTGGGGGTGTAGCGCAGGCTTTTGGCCTCGCCGAGGCTGTCGCTGCGGGCGATCACCTTGTCGGCACCCGCCGAGGTGGCGACGTCGATGACGGAGTGGTCGACGGCGCCCTCCACGGGCCAGGAGACGTCCGTGTCGGGAGTGGCCACGCCGTTGAGGACGGTCTCGACCGTCGTGGTCGCCAGCTCCGTGGCGGTCTTGAGATGGTTCAGGGTGCCCGGAACGCTCTTGCCGTGGTGTGCGATGGACGCGAGGTCCGGGTCGGCGAAGGGCAAGGCGACGACCTCTTTGCCGCCGACGGCCTCCTTGAGGCTGTTCAGCCAGCGCTTCGCGTTCTGTGTGCCGGTACCCGACGTGGTGTGATCAAGATCATGCCCGGGACCGGCCACCTGGTACCGGCGCGTCATCGCGTCGACGGTGGCGAGCAGGTCGGGGTCGATGACCCAGGTGACGGGCAGGTCCCGCCCCAGGGACACCATCTGCTGCAGCCGGCCACCGGGCGCCAGGTCCCCGGCGAGGGCGTCGTCGAGGAAGATCGGGCTCTGCTGGTCGTCGCTCTCGCTGCGCACGGCCAGGTGCGGGCGGTCGATCAGCGGCCACAGGAAGGTGTACTGGGTCGGCTTGGCGTGCCCGTCCGGGTACCAGGGCAGGAAGGTCCGCTCGATACCGAGGTACTCGTCGTAGCCGCGGTTCCTGGTCCGCCCGGTCAGGGATACCGCGAGCTGGTAGACGCCGTCCGGCCCCAGGTGGAGGTCCTTGACCGGCACCTTCAGGGTGAAGCCGCGGCTGATGCCGGCGGGCAGGTTGGCGACCGGAACGGTGTGCCCCGAGAGCTCCCCGCCGTCGGCCAGGGTGCGGGGAGCGTTCCTGGACACGCCGTTGATGGCGCTGCGGCTGTCCAGCGGGCCCTGGGGGGCGATCGAGACGCCGACGTGGGCGCCGCTGACGGTGTGCTTGCTCTTGTTGGTGACCGTGCCGGTCACCGTGAGGGTGCCGCCCTTGGCGGGGGCGGCCGGGGACAGCGAGTGCACAGACACGTCCACGGCCCGCCCGTCGGAGGTGTCCGCGTACGCCGCGGGGGCCGTACGGGCCTGGACCAGGCCGGCGCACAGGGTGGCGCCCACGAGCAGCGCCGTTGCCCGGCGCAGCCTCGAACGGGCCGGAGTCCCTCCGGAGTGCTGTGCCGCCTCGCCCACGCGCTGGCCGTCCCTCGTCGTCATCGGATGTGCGTCCTGGCATGGTAACGATGCCCGACGGCCCGAAGTGCTGAGAGCGGGCCACAAGATCGCTACAGTCCGGGGCCGGGAGGCGTCGGCAGCATCGAGGGGGCAGGTCGACCAGTCGGCCGCGGGGCGCACGGGCACGTACCCTTTTCTGTTGTGCCGAACGCCAACAACGCCCCCCAGACCGTGAAGACCGCGCCCGTGATCGCGCCGGTCGCCGAGGACCTCGGTCGCCGCTTCAAGGACGCCGGATTCCGGCTTGCCCTCGTCGGCGGCTCGGTCCGCGACACCCTGCTCGGCAGGCTCGGCAACGACCTTGACTTCACCACCGACGCCCGCCCTGACCAGGTGCTGAAGATCATTCGCGGGTGGGCGGAGGCCGTCTGGGAGGTGGGCATCGCCTTCGGTACGGTCGGGTGCCGCAAGGACGGCTACCAGGTCGAGGTGACGACCTACCGCTCCGAGGCCTACGACCGGACCTCCCGCAAGCCGGAGGTCTCCTACGGGGAGACGATCGAGGAGGACCTGGTCCGCCGGGACTTCACCGTCAACGCGATGGCTGTCTCGCTGCCGGAGGCCGAGTTCGTCGACCCGTACGGCGGGCTCGGTGACCTCGCCCAGCGGATTCTGCGCACCCCCGGCACCCCGGAGGAGTCCTTCTCCGACGATCCGCTGCGGATGATGCGGGCCGCGCGCTTCGCCGCCCAGCTGGACTTCGAGGTGGCCCCCGAGGTCGTGACGGCGATGACGGAGATGGCCGAGCGTATCGAGATCGTCTCCGCGGAGCGCGTCCGGGACGAGCTCAACAAGCTGATCCTCTCCGACCACCCCCGCAAGGGCCTGCAGCTGCTGGTGCAGACCGGTCTGGCCGCACGGGTCCTGCCGGAGCTGCCGGCGCTGCGCCTGGAGCGGGACGAGCACCACCGCCACAAGGACGTCTACGACCACACGCTGACCGTCCTGGACCAGGCGATGGCGCTGGAGACCGAAGGGCCGGACCTGGTCCTGCGTCTCGCCGCGCTGCTGCACGACATCGGTAAGCCGCGCACCCGGCGCTTCGAGTCCGACGGGCGGGTCTCCTTCCACCACCACGAGGTGGTGGGGGCCAAGATGACCAAGGGGCGGCTCACCAAGCTCAAGTACCCGAACGACATCGTCAAGGATGTCGCGCGCTTGGTCGAACTGCATCTGCGCTTCCACGGCTACGGGACCGGGGAGTGGACCGACTCCGCCGTCCGGCGCTACGTGCGCGACGCGGGACCGCTGCTCGGCCGGCTGCACAACCTGACCCGCTCCGACTGCACGACCCGCAACAGGCGCAAGGCGGCGTCCCTCGCCCGCACCTACGACGGGCTCGAGGAGCGCATCGCGCAGCTGAAGGAGCAGGAGGAGCTGGACGCCATCCGTCCCGACCTGGACGGCAACCAGATCATGGAAATCCTCGGCATCCCCCCGGGGCCCCAGGTCGGCAAGGCGTACAACCACCTGCTGGAGCTGCGCCTGGAGAACGGCCCGCTGGGCGAGGAGGCCGCCGTGGCCGCGCTGAAGGAGTGGTGGGCCGCGCAAGGCTGAGCGCCACCCGGTCCGAGGGCGCCGGACGAACCGAGGGGGTGGTGTTTCACGTGAAACACCACCCCCTCGGCGTGGACGTCGAGTGCTCCTCCGCGAGGCGGGGTCACGTGAAACGGCGCGCCTTCCCGGCGGTGCCGAGCGCCACCGCCGCGTAGACCGCCGAGAGTGCGAGGAGGAGCCCCGGGGAGCGGCCGTCGGGTGGGAGGACCAGTGCGCAGATGGCCGCTGCGCCGACGAACGCGACATTGAACAGCACGTCGTAGAGGGAGAAGATCCGCCCCCGATAGGCGTCGTCGATCGTGGACTGGACCACGGTGTCGGTCGCGATCTTCGCCCCCTGGGTGGCCAGCCCCAGCGCGAACGCCGCAGCCAGCACCGGGGCCGGTTCAAAGGGGAGGCCCAGTCCGGGGAGCAGGACGGCTGCCGAACCCGCACAGACGGTGATCCACCCGAAGGTCCCGAAGCGCCCTGTGGCCCAGGGGGTGACGACGGCCGCCGTGAAGAAGCCCGCACCCGAGACGGCGAACGCCAGGCCGAGGAGCGCCAGTCCGTCGGCTGTCGCGTGGTCCGCGCCGCCGGGCCCCGGCCAGGCGTAGCGGCACAGCATCAGCACCGTCACCGTGAGTCCGCCGTAACAGAAGCGCATCGCGGTCATCGCGGCCAGGGCGCGGGCCGCACGCGGCCGCCGGAACAGGTGCTCGAGGCCGTGCAGCAGGCCGCGGACGGTACTGCGCAGCGCCTCTCCCACCCGTGTCCGCACACGGGACGGGTCCGGCCCCAGCAGGTCCCGGGCCAGGGAGAGCGCGGTGAGCCCGGCGCAGAGATAGAGAACGGCGGCCAGCACCACGACCAGGACGTCGGAGCGCGTGCTCTCGACCACCACCAGGTGCACCAGGAACGCCGCACCGCCGCCCAGCGTGGCAGCCAGTGTGCCGGCGGTCGGGGACAGCGCGTTCGCCATGACCAGACGCTCCCCGTCGACGACGCGGGGCAGGGCGGCCGACAGGCCGGCGAGCACGAAGCGGTTGACGGCGGTGACCGAGAGGGCGGACAGGTAGAAGAGCCAGTCCGGGGCGCGCAGAAGCATCAGCACGGCCGTGCCGACGCAGAGCACCGCCCGCAGCAGGTTGCAGTGGAGCAGGACCTGCCGACGCCGCCAGCGGTCGAGAAGGACACCCGTGAACGGGGCCAGGAGCGAGTACGGGAGCAGCAGGACCGCCATCGCGGAGGCGATGGCGGCCGGCGAAGCCTGCTTCTCCGGTGAGAAGACCACGTAGGCCGCCAGCGCCACCTGGAAGACCCCGTCGGAGAGCTGGGACAGCAACCGCACCGCCAGCAACCGGCGGAAGTCCCGGAAGCGCAGCAGCACACGGAGATCACGGACTACGGGCATGCGCACAGCCTCACATCACGCGCAGGCCCCCGGGTACGGAACCCGGGGGCCTGCGCGGTCACCTCGTACGACGAGTGCTGACGGGGTCAGGCGCTGCTCAGCGCGCGACCTCGCCGCGGATGAACTTCTCGACGTTCTCGCGGGCCTCGTCGTCGAAGTACTGCACCGGCGGGGACTTCATGAAGTAGGAGGACGCCGACAGGATCGGGCCGCCGATACCGCGGTCCTTGGCGATCTTCGCCGCGCGCAGCGCGTCGATGATGACACCCGCGGAGTTCGGGGAGTCCCAGACCTCGAGCTTGTACTCCAGGTTCAGCGGGACGTCGCCGAACGCACGACCCTCGAGGCGGACGTACGCCCACTTGCGGTCGTCCAGCCAGGCCACGTAGTCCGAGGGGCCGATGTGGACGTTCTTCTCACCCAGGTCGCGGTCTGGGATCTGGGAGGTGACGGCCTGCGTCTTGGAGATCTTCTTGGACTCCAGGCGCTCGCGCTCGAGCATGTTCTTGAAGTCCATGTTGCCGCCGACGTTCAGCTGCATGGTCCGCTCGACGATGACACCGCGGTCCTCGAAGAGTTTGGTCAGCACGCGGTGCGTGATGGTGGCGCCGACCTGCGACTTGATGTCGTCACCGACGATCGGCACACCGGCCTCGGTGAACTTGTCCGCCCACTCCTTGGTGCCGGCGATGAAGACCGGGAGGGCGTTGACGAACGCGACCTTGGCGTCGATGGCGCACTGCGCGTAGAACTTGGCCGCGGCCTCGGACCCCACGGGCAGGTAGCAGACGAGCACGTCGACCTGGCGGTCCTTGAGGACCTGCACCACGTCGACCGGCTCCTCGGCGGACTCCTCGATGGTCTCGCGGTAGTACTTGCCGAGACCGTCCAGGGTGTGGCCGCGCTGGACGGTCAAGCCCTTCTGCGGCACGTCGCAGATCTTGATGGTGTTGTTCTCGCTGGCCCCGATGGCGTCCGCGAGGTCGAGGCCGACCTTCTTCGCGTCCACGTCGAAGGCAGCGACGAACTCGACGTCACGCACGTGGTAGTCGCCGAACTGCACATGCATGAGGCCAGGCACGCGGCTGGCCGGGTCGGCGTCCTTGTAGTACTCGACGCCCTGCACCAGCGAAGCGGCGCAGTTGCCCACGCCGACAATGGCTACGCGAACCGAACCCATTCCGGATGCTCCCTGTGTAATCGTCACGCGGGTCCCCGGCGCGTGCCGGGTCCGCCGTTTTCCTGTTGGTTGTCCTGCTCGGCATCGGCGGACGGAGCGGCCGGGGGCTGCTTGCCGCGCCCCGCCCGCTCGGTCTCGATCAGCTCGTTCAGCCAGCGGACCTCGCGCTCCACCGACTCCATGCCGTGCCGCTGCAGCTCGAGCGTGTAGTCGTCGAGCCGCTCACGGGTACGCGCGAGGGACGCGCGCATCTTCTCCAGGCGCTCCTCGAGGCGGCTGCGCCGCCCCTCGAGGACACGCATCCGTACGTCCCTGGACGTCTGGCCGAAGAAGGCGAAACGAGCCGCGAAGTGCTCGTCCTCCCACGCGTCAGGGCCGGAGTGGGCGAGGAGCTCCTCGAAGTGCTCCTTGCCGGCCGCCGTCAACCGGTACACGATCTTGGCCCGTCGGCCGGCCAGCGGCGCGGCGAGCGGATCTGGCTCAGGGCCGGTCTCCTCGACCAGATAACCCTGGCTGACCAGTGTCTTGAGGCAGGGGTAGAGGCTGCCGTAGCTGAACGCGCGGAACACACCGAGCGAGGTGTTGAGCCGTTTGCGCAGCTCGTAACCGTGCATCGGGGATTCGCGCAGCAGGCCCAGGACGGCGAACTCGAGGATGCCGGAGCGCTTGCTCATGCCCTCGTTCCCCTCCCGCCTGTGCCGTCGTCGCCTCTTATCTCGCCGCGATGTATCGACTCGATACATCGAGACGATAGAACGAGTTCCCGGGTACGGCAAGGCAGCACACGGTGACCGGCGTCACATCACGAAATCCGCCCTCCGTCAACCGCCCCGTATGTGACGAACATCTGGCTAACTCCTCTTTTGACCCTGCGTACTCTGTTCGCCATGCAGAGCACTGGGAACCCTGTGACGTCAGTGGGCGTCCCAGTCCCTGGTGCAGTGCGGCCATCGCACGCCGGGGGGACCGGAAAACCAACTGCCGCTTTCAGGCGATTCCGCCTGTCCTAGGAGTAGCTGTTCATGAGCGAGCACCGTCGCAAGCCGCCGCAGTCGCCCGGCGACGGCCGGGCAGCCGCCCGGCGCGGCGCGCAGCAGCCCCCGCCGCCCGGCGGCCGGCGGGCCGCTGGACCGCCGACGTCGCAGCCGTACGGCACGAACGGAATGGGTTCGGGGCAGGGCCACGGCCCGCGCCAGGGGATGGGGCAACCCCCTCGCCAGGGCACGGGGGCGGGCGCGGGGGGCCGCGCCGGCGGCCGACGCGCGGCCGAACCGCCTTACGAGGGACGTGCCGCCGCGCGCCGCGCCGCCCAGGCCTCGCAGAAGGGCGGCCGTCGTCGTGCCGCCACGGGCGCGCAAGGCGGGCGCGGCGGAGGTCAACCGCCCAAGAAGCGCATCATCGACTACCCCCGGTGGGGGAAGGACGGATGGCGCCGCTGGATGCCGTCCTGGAAGCTCGTCTCCGGGCTGTGCCTCTTCTTCTTCGGCAGCATCGTGGCCGTCGGCGGCGTGGGCTACGCCCTGGTGCGCATCCCGAACGAGAACGCGGCCTCGAAGTCGGAGAACAACGTCTACCTCTGGGCCGACGGTACCCGGATGGTCGCCACGGGCGCCGGAGTCAACCGGCAGAACGTGCCACTCGCCGAGATCCCCAAGGCGATGCAGTACGCGGTCATCTCGGTGGAGAACAAGTCCTTCTACGAGGACTCCGGCGTCGACCCCATGGGTGTCGGCCGTGCCTTCTGGAACATGGCCAAGGGCGGTGACACCCAGGGTGGGTCGACGATCACCCAGCAGTTTGTGAAGAACACCTACCTGAGCCAGGACCAGACGGTCAGCCGCAAGTTCAAGGAGTTGTTCATCTCGATAAAGGTGGGAGCGAAGCTCGGCAAGCCGCAGATCCTGCAGGGCTATCTGAACACCTCGTACTACGGCCGGGGCGCCTACGGCATCCAGGCGGCGGCGCAGACGTACTACGGCGTCGACTCCAAGAACCTCAACCCCAGCCAGTGCGCGTTCCTGGCGGCGCTGCTCAAGGGCCCGACGTACTACGACCCGGCCGGCAACGTCAACCTCGACAAGAGGGCGACGCCGGAGAAGAACCGGGCCAACTCGGAGTTCCGCTGGAAGACCATCCTGTCCGAGATGTACAAGGACCAGCACCTGAGCAAGGCCGAGTACGACAAGGCGATCGCCAAGTACCCGGAGCCGCAGGGACTGAAGGCGACCAAGGGGATGACCGGCCAGGTCAGCTACCTGGTCGACACGGCCAAGCGCTACGTGCTGGCCCACTCCGACATCAGCCGGACGCAGTTGGACAAGGGCGGCTACACGATCCGCACGACCTTCGACAAGAAGAAGGTCGACGCGCTGTCCGCGGCCGTGAAGAAGGTCGAGACGGACAACATCAACCCGAAGAAGGAGAAGGACAAGTACGTCCAGTTCGGCGCCGCGTCGGTGAAGCCCAACGACGGGGCGATCGTCGCCCTCTACGGTGGCGCGGGCTTCGAGAACAACCACTTCACCAACAACGCCGACACCCTGGGTGTCCCGGTCGGTTCGACCTGGAAGCCGTTCGTCCTGGCCGCCGCCATGGAGTACGGCACCTACCGCTCGGACGGTGAGGGCGTCTCGCCGATGAGCAGGTACAACGGCGACGACCACATCAAGATCAGGCGGCCGGACGGCTCCTTCGTGCTGAACAAGGACGACACGCCCTTCTACCAGGAGAACGAGAGCAACGCGAAGAACGGCTTCATCACGTTGCGCAAGGCGATGGAGCAGTCCATCAACACGCCGTTCGTGCAGCTCGGTATGGACGTGGGCATGGACAAGGTGGCCGACGTCGCCGAGAAGTCCGGCATCCTCAAGGCCTCCATGGCCAGTCAGAACGCGTCGTTCGCCCTCGGTACCTCCACCCCGAGCGCGATCCGCATGGCCGACGCCTACGCGACCTTCGCCGCCTCCGGCAAGCACGTGGACCCGTACTCGGTCACCTCGGTGAAGAAGGACGGGGCCGAGGTCGAAGGCTTCGACAAGCCCAAGCCCGCCCAGGTGATGCCTGCCGAGGTGGCCGACAACGTGACCGACGTCCTGGAGAACGTGATCCAGAACGGTACGGGTTTCCGCGCCAAGGAACTCGGCCGCAAGGCGGCCGGCAAGACCGGTACGACCGACAGCAACAAGTCGGCGTGGTTCGTCGGATACACCCAACAACTGGCCACGTCCGTGGCGATGTTCCGGGAAAACCCCAAGAGCCACGCCCTGTTGTCCATGAACGGCACGGCGGGCGTCGATTCCATCCACGGTGGTGACATCCCGACGGAGATCTGGACCGACTACATGAAGCACGCGTTGTCGGGCCCCGACACCGGCTTCCCGGACGCCCCGAAGATCGGCGACATCCACAACGGGTTGGGCGCCCCGTCGCCGAGCCCGTCGGTCTCGGTGAGCCCGACGGAGTCTGCGACCATGTCGCCGACCCCGACCATCTCGAAGCCGGCCCCGCCCAAGCCGACGCAGTCGGACGAGTGCAAGCCCTGGTGGCAGTGCCAGGACAACGGTGGCACCAACGACGGCGGCACCACCGATGGCGGCGGCACCGATGGCGGCGGCACCAATGGCGGTGCCACGGACGGTGGGACGACGCCCACGGCGCCTACGGACACCAGCACACCGCGTGGGCCCGGGGGCAAGAGCGGCGGAGGCGGCGGTCTCTTCGGATGACCGGGCGGTTGACCGCCCCGTGTCTCACGCAGCAGTAGGTCCGCGGCCGCGGAGGGCATCGCGCCCTCCGCGGCCGCGGCCGTGCGCGGTCCGGGGCGTGGGGCGCGGGGATCCAGCGCCCCGCGCGCTGCGACGTAGGGCAGGATGTGGCCCATGACGATCGTGCGCGAAGACCCCCACCACGAGGTCCCGGAGGCCGAGACGGTCGTGCCCCCGACCCGCGAGGACCCGGTCGCGACGGCCGGCAGCGAGGTCATCGGCGGCCCGCTCGGACGCTTCGCGGCCGTGGGGCGGCGGGGCTGGTGGAACCCCCTGCGCGTGGTCGTGCTCGTCGCGATCGGGATGTTCGCGCTGGGCATGGTGCAGAAGGTGCCGTGCTACGACAGCGGCTGGTTCTTCGGGGCGAACGCCCAGTACAGCCACGCCTGCTACTCCGACATCCCGCACCTGTACTACGGCCGGGGCTTCGCCGACGACCTGGTCCCGTACTTCGACCACATCCCGGACACGGTCTCCGGAGGCATGGGCTACCT
Organism: Streptomyces sp. ME19-03-3; assembly: GCA_033793685.1. GTDB lineage: Bacteria > Actinomycetota > Actinomycetes > Streptomycetales > Streptomycetaceae > Actinacidiphila. Next base: position 185,127 of record JARAXD010000012.1, read on the forward strand.
GGAGTATCCGGTCCTGACCGGGCTCTTCATGGAGGTCGCCTCCTGGCTCACCCCCCATGGGGGAACGATCCAGCACCGGGAGCAGGTCTACTGGCTGGTGAACGCCGGGATGCTGCTGGTCTGCACGGCCGTCATCGCGGTCTGCGTGGCCCGCACCAACCGGCGCCGCCCGTGGGACGCGCTGCTGGTCGCGCTGGCGCCGGCGTTCGCGCTCACCGCGACCATCAACTGGGACCTGCTCGCGGTCGCCCTCGCGGCGGCCGGGATGATGCTGTGGTCGCGCAGCCGGCCGCTCGCCGCGGGCATCCTGATCGGGTTGGCCACGGCCGCCAAGCTCTACCCGGTGCTGCTGCTGGGACCGCTGTTCCTGCTGTGCCTGCGGGCGGGGAGGCTGAGGGCCTGGGGCGCGGCCGTGGGGGGTGCCGCGGGGGCCTGGTTGGTGGTGAACCTCCCGGTGATGCTGCTCGCATCGGACGGCTGGGCGAAGTTCTACACGTTCAGCCAGGAACGGGGCGTCGACTACGGCTCCGTCTGGCTGATCATCTCCCAGCAGACCGGCAGGTCCATCGACGGCGCGAACTCCTACGCCATCGCGCTCATGCTGCTGTTCTGCGCCGGCATGGCCGCGCTGGCCCTGTACGCCCCGCGGCGCCCGCGCTTCGCCCAGCTGGCCTTCCTCGTCGTGGCCGCCTTCATCCTGACCAACAAGGTCTACTCGCCGCAGTACGTCCTGTGGCTGGTGCCCCTCGCGGCGCTCGCCCGGCCGCGCTGGCGGGACTTCCTGGTCTGGCAGGCCGCCGAGGTGCTGTACTTCCTCGGGATCTGGTCCTACCTGGCCTACACCACGGGCGGCAACAGCAAGGGCCTGCCGCAGGACGGCTACCACCTGGCCATCGCGGCACACCTGATCGGCACGCTGTACCTGTGCGCGGTGGTCGTCCGGGACATCCTCCTCCCCGAGCGCGACGCGGTGCGCCAGGACGGCTCGGACGACCCCTCAGGGGGCGTGCTGGACGGCGCGGAGGACGTGTTCGTACTGGGACGGGCCGCGCACCGGCCGCGGCACGCGGCGCCGCTGCAGGGCGGCCCCGAGGACGGCTACGACGACGGCTACGACGACGGCCACGGCGAGGCGCGCGTGGTGCGGTGGGGCGTGGACCCGGCTCCGCCGGCGCAGCCCCACTGAGCGAGGGGCGCCCCGGGTGGGCCGGGGCGCTCAGCGGTCGACGACGCGGTCGAACTGGGTCGTCGTGTGCCGCAGGTGTGCCACCAGCTCGTCGCCGACCGCCGGGGGCGCCACGTCGCCCGGCAGGAAGAGGATCGAGACCTGCATGTGCGGGGGCTCGGCGAACCAGCGCTGCTTGCCCGCCCACACGAAGGGCGACAGGTTGCGGTTGATCGTGGCCAGGCCTGCCCTCGCCACCCCCTTGGCGCGCGGCATCACGCCGTGCATGGCCTTGGGAGCCTCCAGGCCCACCCCGTGCGACGTGCCGCCTGCCACGACGACCAGGTGGCCGTCCTCGGACGCCTTGTTCTGGCGGTAGCCGAAGCGCTCGCCCTTGGCGATGCGGGTGACGTCCAGTACGGCGCCGCGGTACTCGGTGGACTCGTGGTCACCGAGCCACAGCCGGGTGCCGATGCGGGCCCGGAAGCGGGTCTGCGGGAACTGGTCGCGCAGCCGGGCCAGCTCGGCGGCCTTCAGGTGGCTGACGAACATGGTCTGCAGCGGCAGCCGGGCCGCGCGCAGCCGCTCCATCCAGCTGTGCACCTCCTCCACCGCGTCGGAGCCGTCGGTGCGGTCCAGCGGCAGGTGGATGGCGAAGCCCTCCAGGCGTACGTCGTCTATGGCTGAGTGCAGCTTGACCAGGTCGTCCTCGCTGACGCCGTGGCGCTTCATGCTGCTCATGACCTCGATGACGACCCGGGCGCCGACCAGGCCGCGCACGCCCTCGACGGAGGACACGGAGCGGATGGCGCGGTCCGGCAGCGGCACCGGCTCCTCACCCAGCCGGTACGGGGTCAGCACCAGCAGGTCCCCGCCGAACCAGTCCTTGATCCGGGCCGCCTCGTACGTCGTGCCCACCGCGAGGGTGTCCGATCCGAGCCGGATCGCCTCCTCGGCCAGGCGCTCGTGCCCGAAGCCGTACCCGTTGCCCTTGCAGACGGGGATCAGCCCGGGGAACTGCTCCGCCACGGACTGCTGGTGCGCACGCCAGCGCGCGGTGTCGACGTACAGGGTGAGCGCCATGGCGGGAACGGGGACCTTTCTGCGGTGTCTGCGGTCGGTCGGGCAGGTGGGTCAGCGACGGGACATGTAGATGTCGAGCGCCTTGTGCAGCAGCTTGTTGAGGGGGAAGTCCCACTCGCCCAGGTACTCGGCAGCCTGCCCGCCGGTGCCCACCTTGAACTGGATGAGGCCGAAGAGGTGGTCGGTCTCGTCCAGCGAGTCGCTGATGCCGCGCAGGTCGTACACGCTCGCGCCGAGCGCGTAGGCGTCACGCAGCATCCGCCACTGCATGGCGTTGCTCGGCCGTACCTCGCGCTTGTGGTTGGCCGAGGCCCCGTACGAGTACCAGACGTGCCGGCCGACGACGAGCATCGTCGCGGCGGCGACCGCCTCGCCCTCGTGCCGGGCGAGGTACAGCCGCATCCGGTTGGGGTCCTCGGCGTTGAGGACCTGCCACATGCGCTGGAAGTAGGGCAGGCGCCGCGGGCGGAAGTGGTCGCGCTCGGCGGTGACCTCGTAGAGCTGCTGCCACACGGGGAGGTCGTCGTAGCCGCCCTGGACGACCTCGACGCCGGCCTTCTCGGCCTTCTTGATGTTCCGCCGCCACAGCTGGTTGAAGCCCTTCTGGATGTCGTCCAGGCTGCGGTTCTCCAGCGGGACCTGGAAGACGTAGCGGGGTTGCACGTCACCGAAGCCGGCGCCGCCGTCCTCGCCCTGCTGCCAGCCCATGCGGCGCAGCCGGTCGGCCACCTCGAAGGCGCGGGGCTCGATGAACGTCGCCTCGACGTCGCGCAGGCGCTTGACGTCCGGGTCGGCGATGCCCGACTTGATGGCGGCCGCGTCCCAGCGGCGGATGACGACCGGCGGGCCCATCTTCACGGAGAAGGCGCCCTGCTGCTTCAGGTGCGCCAGCATCGGGCGCAGCCACTCATCCAGGTTGGGGGCATACCAGTTGATCACCGGGCCCTCGGGGAGGTAGGCGAGGTAGCGCTTCACCTTGGGCAGTTGCCGGTAGAGCACCAGGCCGGCGCCGACCAGCTCACCGGTCCTGTCGTCGAACCAGCCGAGGTTCTCCGAGCGCCACTCGGTCTTGACGTCGGCCCAGGCGGGCACCTGGCAGTGGCTTGCCGAGGGCAGGCTCTGGATGTACGCCAGGTGCTGTTCCCGACTGATGGTCCTCAGGGTCAAGCTCATGCGGGGCGCTCCCCATCGCTGCGGCTACGGCATTGCTGACTTCGTTACTGCGCCGAAGCCTACTGCGAACGGCGAACGCCCCTGCGAGGGCTGTGGACAAAACGCTCCGCGGCTTCGCCCGGCGGGGGCGGGAGGGGGCCGAGGGGACCTACGACACCACGCCGCCGAAGAGGCCGCCGTGGGCCATGCCGAGGTAGAAGCCGACCGCGGCCACTCCCATGCCGATGATGAAGAGGAAGCGCTCGGCCGTGGTCGCGGAGCGGTACTGCCCGAAGGCGCCCACGAGGATGCCGGCCAGACCCGCCCAGGAACTGAGCAGGTGCAGGCCGCTCCAGAACGCCGCGATGGCGGAGATCAGGCCGAGCACGACGGTCACGACGGCCAGGGCGTTCTCCACAGGGTGGGGCCTGCCGTCGGTGTTGAGGGTGAACCGGGATCGACGGGGCCGGCCACCGGTGGTGGGTCGTACTGCCTGTGCCATGGGGCACCTCCGTGATGGAGAAGTGGCGCATCGTAGCGCCGGACACACCCGATGTGTACAGATTGCGGGCTTCCGAGGGCGGATTTCAACCGGAAGCCCCGTGGCGGGTAGTGTGTACCCTCTGCACCGGTGTCTGCGCAGGCCCACACGACGTTCCGAAGGCTCTTCGGGGAGCGATCCCCGCAAACGCCGCGGGGGCTGTCGGTGGGCCGCGATACCGTTGCGACGCGATGCAAACCCTCCTGCCACGGAAACGCCGTGGCCGTTGAGTCCAAAGGAGGTGGGTTCCACATGCGTCACTACGAGGTGATGGTGATCCTCGACCCCGATCTCGAGGAGCGTGCTGTCTCCCCGCTGATCGAGAACTTCCTCGGCGTCGTCCGCACCGCGGGCGGCAAGGTCGAGAAGGTCGACACCTGGGGCCGTCGTCGTCTTTCGTACGAGATCAAGAAGAAGCCCGAGGGCATCTACTCGGTCATCGACCTCAACGCCACTCCTGAGGTCGTCAAGGAGCTCGACCGTCAGATGAACCTGAACGAGTCGGTCCTCCGGACCAAGGTCCTTCGTCCCGAGACCCACTGAGCCTGACGGCTCAGGCAGTCGGGAAACCGAGAAGCCAAGCAAAGCCGAGAGGTCACTCACCATGGCAGGCGAGACCGTCATCACGGTCGTCGGCAATCTCGTCGACGACCCCGAGCTGCGCTTCACCCCCTCGGGTGCGGCGGTCGCGAAGTTCCGTGTCGCGTCCACTCCCCGCACCTTCGACCGGCAGACCAACGAGTGGAAGGACGGCGAGAGCCTCTTCCTCACGTGCTCGGTCTGGCGGCAGGCGGCGGAGAACGTGGCCGAGTCGCTCCAGAAGGGCATGCGCGTGATCGTGCAGGGCCGCCTGAAGCAGCGCTCGTACGACGACCGCGAGGGCGTCAAGCGGACGGTCTACGAGCTGGACGTCGACGAGGTCGGCGCCAGCCTGCGCAGCGCGACCGCCAAGGTCACCCGCGCCAGCGGTGGCGGCGGTGCCTCGCGCGGCGGCCAGGGTGGTTACGGCGGCGGTGGCGGCCAGGGCGGCGGCTGGGGCGGTGGCCCCGGTGGCGGCCAGGGCGGCGCGCCCGACGGCGACCCGTGGGCGACCGGTGCTCCGGCCGGTGGCGGCCAGGGCGGCGGTGGCGGCAACTGGGGCGGTGGCTCCGGCGGCGGCGGCGGTTTCTCGGACGAGCCGCCCTTCTAAGGGCGGCAGCGCACCAAACTTCTTGATCACACTGGAGAGAGACAATGGCGAAGCCGCCTGCTCGCAAGCCTAAGAAGAAGGTTTGCGTGTTCTGCAAGGACAAGATCACGTACGTCGACTACAAGGACACGAACCTGCTGCGGAAGTTCATCTCCGACCGCGGCAAGATCCGTGCCCGCCGGGTCACCGGCAACTGCACCCAGCACCAGCGCGACGTCGCCACGGCCGTGAAGAACAGCCGTGAGATGGCGCTGCTGCCCTACACCTCGACCGCTCGCTAAGGAAGGGTGACTCAGCAATGGCGAAGATCATCCTCACCAACGAGGTCAGCGGCCTCGGTGCCGCCGGCGACGTCGTCGAGGTCAAGAGCGGCTACGCCCGCAACTACCTGATCCCGCGCGGTTTCGCGATCGCGTGGACCAAGGGTGGCGAGAAGGACGTCGAGCAGATCCGCCGCGCGCGCCGGATCCGCGAGATCGCGACCGTCGAGCAGGCCAACTCCTTCAAGGCCCGGCTCGAGGGCGTCAAGGTCAAGCTGTCGACCCGCGCGGGCGACGCCGGCCGGCTGTTCGGCTCGGTGACCCCGGCCGACATCGCCGCCGCCGTCAAGGCCGCGGGCGGTCCGGACGTGGACAAGCGCCGGATCGAGATCGGTTCCCCGATCAAGACGCTGGGCTCGCACAAGGTGTCGGTGCGTCTGCACCCCGAGGTCGAGGCCGCTCTCGACGTCGAGGTCGTCGCCGCCTGACCCTCACGCACCGCGTGAACGCCGGGCCCGGAACCGCGAGGTTCCGGGCCCGGCGTCTTGCCGTGCACGGGCAGTGCCGAGGCGGGGACCGCGCTCAGGCGCGCACGGCCCCGGCGACGGCCCACTTCCCCGAGCGGGCGCGCCAGTGCAGGCCGACCAGCCGGGTGAGCATCATCAGGCCCATCGCCCACCACAGGGCGGTCAGTCCCCCGCCCAGGGCGGGTACGGCCAGGGCGACCGGGGCGAAGACGGCGAGGGTGACGACCATCGACCAGGCCAGGTAGGTGCCGTCCCCGGCGCCGATGAGGACCCCGTCCAGCACGAAGACCACCCCGCAGACCGGCTGCGCGAGCGCCGCCACCAGCAGGACGGTCATCAGCTCGGAGCGCACGGCCGGGTCCGAGGTGAACAGCGGGGCGATCAGCGGCCGGGAGACGGCCAGGACGAGGCCGATGGCCAGGCCCGAGGCGATGCCCCACTGCACCATGCGACGGCACGCGGCCCGGGCCCCGGCCACGTCGTCGGCGCCGAGGTAGCGGCCGATGATGGCCTGGCCCGCGATGGCGATGGCGTCCAGGGCGAAGGCGGCCAGCGACCAGAGGGTGGTGGTGATCTGGTGGGCGGCGATGGAGGCGTCCCCGAGCCGGGCCGCGACCGCGGTGGCGAGCATCAGGACGGCCCGCAGGCTGAGCGTGCGGATCAGCAGGGGCGTCCCTGCCTGGGCGCAGGCGCGGATACCGGCGAGGTCGGGCCGCAGGGAGGCGCCGTGCCGGCGGGCCCCGCGGACCACGACCACCAGGTAGACGGCCGCCATCGCGTTCTGGGCGATCACGGTGCCCCAGGCGGAGCCGGCGATGCCGAGCCCGGCGCCGTACACCAGCGCCACGTTGAGCACGCCGTTCACCGCGAAGCCGCCGACGGCGACGGCGAGCGGGGTGCGGGTGTCCTGCAGCCCGCGCAACACACCGGTGGCCGCCATGACGACGAGCATCGCGGGGATGCCGAGGGCGCTGATCCGCAGGTAGGTGACGGCGTACGGCGCGGCGGTGCCCGAGGCGCCGAACACCTCGGTGAGGGCGGGCGCCGCGGGGATCGCGACCGCGACCGCGGCGGCGCTGATGAGGAGGGCGAGCCAGATGCCGTCCATGCCCTGGCGGATCGCCGCCGGCAGGTCCTCCGCGCCGACCCGGCGGGCGACGGCGGCGGTGGTGGCGTACGCCAGGAAGACGAAGACGCCGACGAAGGTGGTGAGCAGGGCGCCGGCGACGCCGAGACCCGCGAGCTGCGACGTGCCGAGGTGGCCCACGATCGCGCTGTCGGCCATGAGGAAAAGTGGTTCGGCGACCAGCGCGCCGAAGGCGGGCAGCGCCAGACCGATGATCTCGCGGTCGTGGCGGCGTACGGCTTGCTGGGGGGAGACTTCGGCAACCTGGGGCACCCGGCCAGGGTAATCATCCACATGTAAGGGATGCAATCCCTCTCCGGCTCTTACTTGTGGCTGCGTAGGGTGATCTCCTCCGTGCCGTTTGTCGTGATCTTGGCCCGAGCGGGCAAGTTTTTCTTGTCCACAGCGGGTGGATGAAGAAAGTGCAGGTCAGCGGCGTGATCATTGGGTGATTGTGTGCTTGTCCACCGCGCTGTCCCCCGCCCTGTACACAGCTGGAGCAGGCTTCTCCACAGGTAGGGGCGGTTCATCAACAGGTCATCCCCAGCCCCTGTGGATAACCGTCTTGGCTGTGAGCCCCATGGACCCCTACCGTGGGGCGTCGCCCGGCGTGCCACTGGTGTGTGCGGGCGACTCGATTGTCAGAGCCGTGGCGTAGGAAAAGGGACACGACGCAGCGGTCCGCGCCGGACGGTAGGAGGTGGCAGGGGGGTGAGCCAGCCCGAACCCGCGGACGACCACTGGGGGAGCGAAGCGCCGTTCCCGCCGGACGGTCCAGGCGACCGCCTGCCGGTCTCCCGCTTCCGGCGCAGGGACGAGCGGGACCGCGACCGTGACGACGACCGCGGGGCGGCCGGCTTCGAGCGCGTACCGCCGCAGGACCTGGACGCGGAGATGTCGGTGCTCGGCGGCATGCTGCTGTCCAAGGACGCCATCGCCGACGTCGTCGAGGTGCTCAAGGGCGCCGACTTCTACCGGCCCGCCCACGAGACCGTCTACGCCGCGATCCTCGACCTCTACGCCCGCGGCGAGCCCGCCGACCCCATCACCGTCGCCGCCGAGCTGACCAAACGCGGCGAGCTCGCCCGCGTCGGCGGCGCCCCCTATCTGCACAGCCTCGTCAACGCGGTCCCCACCGCCGCCAACGCCGAGTACTACGCGGAGATCGTGCACGAGCGCGCGGTCCTGCGCAGGCTCGTCGAGGCGGGCACCCGCATCACGCAGATGGGATACGCGGCCGACGGTGACGTCGACGAGATCGTCAACTCGGCGCAGGCCGAGATCTACGCCGTCACCGAGCAGCGCACCAGCGAGGACTACCTCCCGCTCTCCGAAATCATGGAGGGCGCCCTCGACGAGATCGAGGCCATCGGCTCGCGCAGCGGCCAGATGTCCGGGGTTCCCACCGGCTTCGCCGACCTGGACTCCCTCACCAACGGCCTGCACCCCGGCCAGATGATCGTCATCGCTGCCCGTCCCGCGATGGGCAAGTCCACGCTCGCGCTGGACTTCGCCCGTGCCTGCTCGGTCGCCAACGGCATGCCCAGCGTCTTCTTCTCCCTCGAGATGGGCCGCAACGAGATCGCGATGCGCCTGCTGTCCGCCGAGGCCCGGGTCGCCCTGCACCACATGCGCTCCGGCAACATGACCGACGACGACTGGACGCGACTGGCCCGCCGCATGCCCGACGTCTCGGCGGCCCCCCTCTACATCGACGACTCGCCGAACCTGTCGATGATGGAGATCCGCGCCAAGTGCCGCCGGCTCAAGCAGCGCAACGACCTCCGCCTGGTCGTCATCGACTACCTCCAGCTGATGCAGGCGGGCGGCTCCCGCCGACCCGAGAGCCGGCAGCAGGAGGTCTCCGACATGTCCCGGAACCTCAAGCTCCTGGCGAAGGAGCTCGAGGTTCCGGTCATCGCGCTCTCCCAGCTCAACCGTGGTCCGGAACAGCGAACCGACAAGAAGCCCATGGTCAGCGACCTGCGCGAGTCGGGCTCCATCGAGCAGGACGCGGACATGGTGATCCTGCTGCACCGCGAGGACGCCTACGAGAAGGAGTCCCCGCGTGCGGGCGAGGCCGACCTGATCGTCGCCAAGCACCGCAACGGCCCCACGGCCACCATCACCGTGGCCTTCCAGGGCCACTACTCCCGCTTCGTGGACATGGCCCAGACCTGAGCCGCCGTTGTGGGGTATCGGGCTTCGTGGGGCCGTCTCAGCCGCGAGGGCACAGCGGTGGCACGAAGCGGCCGGGGCAAGCGTGACATTCCGCGTGTTACGTCGATGAGGGGATCCACGGCGGCCGCCACGACCGAGCCGGACGAGGCGCGAGATCCCACAGAACCGCCCGCAGCGGGTCGGACGGCCACTCAGCCCAGGGCGACCATCAGCGGTGTGTGGCGGCGGTGCGCGTCGCCGGGCAACTCGCGGTCACCGAGCACCATGAGGGTGTTGGGGAAGGCGGGGGCCACGCCGTGCTCCGCGGCCCAGCCGTCGAGGCTGCCGGGAGTGCCGGTGCGCAGGTCGAGACGGACGGGTGTGTCCGCGTCCGAAGCGAGCGCCGTGATCAGTTCGCGGGCCCCGGCGGCGTCCCCGGCGACGACGGGGCCCACGACCAGGGTGTCCGCGTTGCGCCAGGCGGAGGCGTAGCCGGTCAGCACACCGTCCTGCCCGGCGACCACGACGCGCTCGGCGAACCGCGGCAGGTCGCGCAGGAGCGGGGAGCGGTCCGCGCCGAACACCTCGGCGTCGAGGGCGAGCAGGGCCGGCAGGTCGGCCTCGGTGCAGGGCCGCGGCCGCGCGGCGCCGGGACCGGCGGAGTCGGCGGGCGCCGGCGGGGCGAAGCGGCCGTAGTGCGTGACGACGGTGCCGACCGTCCGAAAGCCGAGCTTCTCGTAGAGCGGGCGGCCGCGGTCGGTGGCGTGCAGGGTGACGGTGTCGTCGCCCGCCTCGGCCAGGACGTGGGTCATGATGCGCCGCCCGAGCCCGCGCCCCTCGTACCGGGCCGCGACCAGGACCATGCTGACCGCCGCCAGGCCGCCCGCGTAACGGGTGAGGACGGTGGTGGCGGCCAGACCTTCGCCGTCGGGGGCGTCGATGCCGTAACCGGTGCCGTGGGTGAGCAGGAAGCGCCACTTGTGCTCCTCGGCGCCCCAGTCGCGGCTGACGGCCAGCGCGCTGCAGGCGGGGAGGTCGGCAGGAGTGAGGCGGCGCACGGGGGACGTGGGGGATGTCATGCGGGCAGCGTGCCGTGGCGGCGGCAGGATGGGCCCATAGTTTTCCCCTATGGCCATCGCCCGTGCCTGGCTATCCTCGGTGAGTGACGCTGACCCTGCCCGGCTTGCGGGCGTTCGTGGCCGTGGCGCGTACGGGCTCGTTCTCGGTGGCGGCGCGACAACTCGACGTACGGCAGCCGACGGTGAGCGAGTCGGTGCGCCGACTGGAGGCCGCCGCGGGGCGGCCGTTGCTGGTGCGCAACCTTGAGCGGGCCGAACTGACCGACCTGGGCCGGCGCATCCTGGCCCACGCGGTGGCGGTGGTCGACGCCGCCGACGAACTGGAGGGGCTGCTGGACGGGGCGCGCCGGCCGTTCACCGTGGGCTTCCTGGGGGAGGCGGCGGCCGGCCGCACCCGGGAACTGCTGGACCTGATCCAGGCCCGCGCGCCGGGCGATGTTCGGCTGCGCCGCCACGACTTCGACGACCCCTCCTGCGGGTTGCTGGACGGGCACTCCGAACCTGGCCATCGTGTGGCCCCCGTTGGACGCCCCGGGACTGCAGATGGTGACCGTCTCCAGCGACCGGCGCTGCGTGGCGCTGCCCGCGACGGACCCGCTGGCCCGCCGGACCGAGGTCGCGCCCGGTGAACTGGGCGGCAGGTTCTGGGTGGTGCCGCGGACCCGGGACAGCGCCTACGCCGGCTTCCGTCATCCATCCGCGGTGGGCGTCGGCCACGTGGCCGGGACCGTGCCGTCGGGATCGCTGGAGGAGACGCTCGAGCTCGTGGCGGCGGGGCGGGGTTGCGCACTGGCGAGCACGGCGACCGACGAGCACTACGCGCGGTCGAACGTGGTGATCGTGCCGCTGGCCGGGGACGTGCGCTGCACGGTCGCGCTGGCCTGGCGGACCGCGGACCGCAGACCCGCGGTCCGGGGGGCGGCGGAGGACGCCGCCCGGTTGTTCGGGGCGACGCCGCGGGCGACCGTCCGGGCGGCGGGTGATCAGGGAGGGATCGGATGGGACGGCTGCACATCTTCGACATGGACGGGACGCTGATGCACGGATCCTCGGCGAGCATGGAACTCGCCCGGGAACTGGGGCTGGTGGCGGAGTTCCGCGAGCTGGAGCGGGCGCTCGGGAGCGGCCTGCTGGACCCGCCGGGCTACGCGGCGCGGGCGTACGAGCTGTGGCGGGCGCTCACGCCGACGCAGGTGGCGGCGGCGTTCGAGGGTGCCCCGTGGCTGGCGGGGATACGGGAGGTGTGGGCCGACATCGCCGCCCGGGGCGAGCACTGCGCCGTGGTGTCGCTCTCCCCGGACTTCTTCGTGCTCAGGCTGCTGGAGTGGGGGGCGCACGCCGTGCGGGCGTCGGCCTTCCCGGAAGTCCCGTTCGGCCCGGCGGTGGCGCTGGACGCGGCGGGCATCCTGCTGCCGGAGACGAAGGTGACGGCGGCGGACGAGTTGTGCGCCCGGTACGGGGTCAGCCGCCGTGACTGCGTGGCGTACGGGGACTCGCTCTCGGACACGGCGCTGTTCGCTGCGGTGCCGGTGTCGGTCGCGGTCAACGGGGACCACCACGTGAGCGGGCTGGCGAGCCACGCGTACACCGGGCGCGATCTGCGGGAGGCGTACGCGCTGGTCTCGGGCTGAGGACGCGGGGAGCACGAGGGCTTCGAGGGGTGATCGCCCTGGGAGTCGAGTGGCGGATGTGAAAGCAGTGACGCGGGCCAACCGTCGAGTCGCGACAGAACCGCGCGACAGCGGGCTTCACATTCGGCTGAGCTTAACCCGATCGGTATCGCCGTTTCCCGTACTTCCGGCTATTTGTCCGGGGGGCGTGAAACGCTGGCAGGCTTTCCGCGCAGGAAGTGAGGCCGACGTACGGATACCGACCGGGAGAGGCTCGAGGCGAAGCTGACCATGGACGCTCTGACCAAGAACGCGGCCCAACCGGGAAAGGAAGCCGGGGCTGGGTCCTCCGGATGGTTCACGCCGCACACGCCCCCTGACGGGCCGAGACCCCACCACGAGGGCGACGGCGCGGCGGAGCCGAGCCGCCGGATACGGCCGATAAGGCCGGTCGGTGCGGGAGCCGGGCGCACCGCCGACACCGACCCCGCGCTCCCGTGGCCCGGCTCCCCGCCCGAGGCGACGGGGCCGCGGCACCATCCGGAGCCGCCGGCCCGGCAGTCCGGGACGCGGGCGCAGGCCCGGCCCGAGACCCGCCGGCCGAGCGCGGACGCACACCTCATCCGGCGCACGATGGAGGAGGTCGCGCCCGTCGCCGACAAGACCGCGTCATATTTCTATGCACTTTTGTTCATACGGCATCCAGAGTTGCGTGAACTCTTTCCGGTCGCGATGGACGTCCAGCGCGACCGTTTGCTGAAAGCACTCTTCACGGCCGCGGAACGCCTGGACGACCCGGAGACACTCGGCGAATACCTGTCCCACCTGGGCCGCGGCCACCGCAAATACGGAACGCTCCCGGAGCACTATCCGGCCGTGGGGGAATGCCTGATCGGAGCCCTGACCCGGTACGCCTCGGCCGTCTGGAACGACGAGGTCGAGGCCGCCTGGGTACGCGCCTACACGGTGATCTCGCAGATCATGATCGACGCGGCGGCGGCGGACGAGGAGCACGCGCCGCCCTGGTGGCGGGCCGAGGTCGTCAGCCACGAACCGCGCACCTCCGACATCGCGGTGATCAGCGTCCGCCCCGAGCAGCCCTACCCCTTCCTCGCCGGCCAGTACACGACGTTGGAGACGCCCTGGTGGCCCCGGGTCTGGCGGCACTACTCCTTCGCCTGCGCGCCGCGCCCGGACGGCCTGCTGGTCTTCCACGTCAAGGCCGTCCCGGCCGGCTGGGTCAGCGGGGCGCTGGTCCACCGCGCCCGGCCCGGCGACGTGCTGCGGCTCGGTCCGCCGGGCGGCTCGATGGTCGTGGACCACAGCACCGACAGCGGGCTGCTCTGCGTGGGCGGCGGCACCGGCATCGCGCCCATCAAGGCCCTGGTCGAGGACGTCGCCGAGCACGGCCACCGCCGGGCCGTGGACGTCTTCTACGGCGCCCGCAGCGACCACGACCTGTACGACCTGGACACCCTGCTGCGGCTGGCGGAGCGCCACACCTGGCTCAATGTGCGACCCGTGGTCTCCCACGGCCGCGGCGACGTGGGGCTGCACGGCCCGCTGCCCGAGGTCGTGCGGCAGTACGGCCCCTGGCCCGAGTACGACGCGTACCTGAGCGGGCCGCCCGGAATGGTCCGCAGCGGCGTCGACACCCTGGTGCGCGGCGGCATGCCCTCCCGGCGCATCCGGCACGACCTGATCGAGGAACCGGTCGCGGCGCGCCCCTGAGTCCGCGCTCGCCCCTTCACCACCGCCACACGAGGAGGAACGTTGCAGCGAGAACGTCCCGGCAGTGCGGGAGAGCACCGGGTCCAGGAGGAGATGGGCACGGCCGACCGTGCGGACCGCTTCTACACCGAGCAGGTGCTGGACCACCTCAACCCCCGGATGCGCGAGTTCACCGAGCGGCAGGAGATGTTCTTCCTTTCCACGGCCGACGCCCGGGGGGAGTGCGACAGCACCTTCAGGGCGGGCCCGCCCGGCTTCCTGACGGTCCTGGACGAGCGGACCCTGGTCTACCCCGAGTACCGGGGGAACGGCGTGCTGGCCTCCGTCGGCAACCTGCGGGAGAACCCGCACGTCGGCATCCTGATGGTCGACTTCACGCGGGACCGGATCGGGCTGCACGTCAACGGCCGCGCGCGGGTGGTGCCGGACGGCACCATGCGCTCCCTCTGCCCCTCGCTCCCGGTTGACGCGGTGCCCGGCCGCAGGCCGCAGCTGTGGGTGCGGGTGAGCGTCGTCGAGGCATACGTCCACTGCTCCAAGCACATCCCGGCCATGGTCAAGGTGCCCGCGCGGGGCGGCCGGGCCGGGAGCGCCGGTGATGTCCGGCGCGGGGGCGGGGACTGGTTCGGAGCGGCGGCGGACACCGCGCGCACCGCCGCGGCCCGGTCCGGCGCCTGACCGCGCCGCGGCTCGCGGGCCGCCGCGGGCCGACCGAGGACGCCGGGGCTGTCCGAGGCGCTGGGTCTGCCGGGGCCGCGGGCCGGCGTTGGGTCCGCCGGGGCCGGCGCGGGGCCGGCCGTCAGCCGAGGTCGGCCGAGAGCAGCCCCAGCACCCCCTCGATGTTGCCGTCCAGGTAGTGCCGCAGGGTCAGCGGCACGATCTCCACGGAGGCGAGCCCGACCCGGCTGAACGGGACGCGCACCACGTCATAGGCGCCCGTGGGCTCGTCCACCTCGGGGCCGTGCCGCCGTGAGGGGTCCATCGAGACCAGCCGGCACACGAAGAAGTGCTGCACCTTCACGCCGTGCGAGCCGTCCTCGCCGATGTGCTCCACGGTGTCGACGAAGGCCGGGACCACATCGGCGACCTTCGCGCCGAGCTCCTCGTCCAGCTCTCTGTGGAGCGCCTCGACGATGGTGGCGTCCTCGGTCTCCACGCCGCCGCCGGGGGTGACCCAGTACGGGTTGAGACCGGGCTTGGTGCGCTTGATGAGCACGAGGAAGTCGCCGTCGAGCAGGATGGCTCGGGCGGTGCGTTTGACCACCGGCCGGGTGGCCGGGGCGGTCGGCGCATCGGGTGGGGCAGGTGCTTCGATGTCGTCGGGGGGCATGCCTGAGATCTGCCGCGGCGCGGGAGGCGGCAAACGCCTCCGGTACGGCGAATCGGAACCCCCCGTTCTCGCCCGGGCCACCCGTCGTACGCGGGCGTGCGCTCACCAGGCCGCGGCGGAGCGCATCAGCTGTTCGTGCACCCGTGCCAGGTGCGGCAGCGCGAGGGTACCGGTGCGCACCGAGACGAAGTAGGTGCGCAGGGGCGGCACCGGTGGCTCCAGCAGCGCGCCGGCGGCGCCCGCCGTGATCGCCCGGGAGCACAGGTAGCGCGGCAGGACGGCCATGCCGACGCCGGCGACCACGCACTCCAGGACGGCCCGCAGGTCCGGTACCACCACGGCGGGGACGATGGCGGGGGTGACGTCGAAGACCTCCGACCAGTAGTGGTCGATCAGCGGCATGCCCTCGTCATAGGAGATCACCGGGACGCGGTCGAGGACCCCTGCCCCGTGCGTGCGCACCGCGAGTGGGCCGCCGATCCGCTCCTGCCAGGCGGGGGCGGCCACCAGCACCTGCTCCTCGTCCCACAGGGCGGCGGCGGTCAGCAGCCGGTCGCGTGGCCGGACGGTGCCGATCGACAGGTCGTGGTGGCCCGCGGCGAGGCCGGCCAGTGCCTCGTCCTCGCCGGCCAGCGCGATCCGCAGCGCCAGGCCCTCGGCGACCAGCGGGGCGAGCGCGGGGAGGACGCGCAGGGAGGTGAAGGTGGGCGGCCCGGCGAGGTGCAGGGTGCGGTTGGCGGACCGCTCGTCGAGGTCCGCCTCGGTTATCCCCAGCAGGGCGTCGAGGTGTGGCGCCACCCGGTGGGCCAGATCGTCGCCGACCGGGGTCGGGGCGACGCCGCGCGGCAGGCGCAGGAACAGCGGGCGTCCGACCTGCCGCTCCAGGCTGCGGATCTGGCTGGTGACGGCGGGTTGGGACAGCCCCAGAAGCTGGGCGGCCCTGGTGAAGGAACCGGCTCGGTGCACGGTGACGAACGTCCGCAGCAGAGCCAGATCCACGGAACCGCTCCCTCCCGGTGGCCGGTTGACCGCAACATATAAATATATCGATAGGTCTGTATCGCAACTGTGATTGGACACTGACGCAGAGTCAACTAGCCTTGGTAGGGCGGATCTCCGCGCGTAAAGCCAGGGTGGTCCGAGCCACGAGGGGGGAGGCTCGGACCACCCGTTCCGCGTAGGACCGTCTACGCAGACGCGTTCGCCGGGTGTGAACGCACGGGGTCAGCGCGCCGCGGCGTCCAGGGCCCGCGTCACGTCCCGCACGATGTCGGCCGCGTCCTCGACCCCGACCGAGAAGCGGACGAAACCCTCGGGGACCGCGTCGCCGCCCCAGCGGGCCCTGCGCTCCGCGGTGCTCGTCACGCTGCCGAAGCTGGTGGCCTCGGTGGTCAGCCGCAGCTCGGACAGGAACCGCTCGGCGTGCTCCTTGTCGGGCAGCGTGAAGGACACGACGCTGCCGAACCGGGACATCTGCGCGGCCGCGACGGGGTGCGCCGGGTCCTCCGCCAGGCCGGGGTGACGCACGTCGGCCACCTCGGGGCGCCGGAGCAGCGCGGCGGCCAGCTCCAGGGCGTTGGCGGCCTGCCGGTCCACGCGCAGCGCCAGCGTCGACAACGAACGGTGGGCCAGCCAGGCCTCCATGGGGCCGGGGATCGCCCCGACGGTCTTGCGCCACAGCCGCACCCCGGCGGCCAGCTCGGGGCGACGGGTGGTCACATAGCCCAGCAGCAGGTCGCCGTGGCCGGACAGCGCCTTGGTGCCGCTCGCCACCGAGAAGTCCGCGCCCAGTTCCAGCGGGCGCTGGCCGAGCGGGGTGGCGAGGGTGTTGTCGACCGCCACCAGCGCCCCCGCGGCGTGCGCGGCGTCGGCGAGCCGGCGGATGTCGCAGACGTCCAGGCCGGGGTTGGACGGCGTCTCGATCCACAGCAGGCGGGCGCCCTCCAGCACCTTCAGCTGGGCGTCGGCGGCGGTGGGCGCCAGCCGCACCGAGATGCCGTAGTCCTCCAGGCGGCCCTGCAGGGAGCGGGTCGCCTGGTAGCAGTCGGAGGGCAGCACCACGGTGTCGCCGGAGCGCACCTGTGAGAACAGCACGGACGAGATGGCACCCATGCCGGAGGAGAAGGCCAGCGTCTCGGCGGGAACGCCGGGCGACTCCAGGGTGGAGATCGCCTCCTCCAGCCGGGTCCAGGTCGGGTTCTCGTCGCGGCCGTAGGTGTACGGGCCGGTGACGTCGCCCGGCAGGTGGAAGTGCGCGGCGAACACCGGGCCGGGCAGCGCCGGCTCGTGGGGCCGGGCGGGCGGGCGGCCTGCGTGCACGCTGCGGGTGCTGTCCCCCGGCCTGCTCTCGTACTCCGTCATCGCGCTCTCCTCGCTCTCCCCGTCTTCGGGAACGTACAGGCGGAAGATACCGGTGTACGGGACAACGAACACGGTCGTCCGCCTGGCGGACGCGAGGGCGGCACGGGCGGCGCGACCTGCGGAGCGCGCGTCCCGCCCTGAACGGCACGGCGGGCGCCGGCAGGGGTGTGGCGGGCGCGGGGGCACCCGTTCCCGGCTGCCGTGCGGCGGCCGGACCTCCCCCGTGCCGCGGCCCCGGTTCAGTCCTCGTCCGGCAGGACCATGTTCAGGGCCCACGAGACGACGCTGATGATCAGGCCGCCGAGGAACGCCGCCCAGAAGCCCTCGACGTGGAAGTCGAGATCGAGCTTCCCGGAGATCCAGGAGGTCAGCAGCAGCATCAGAGCGTTCACGACGAGCGTGAACAACCCGAGCGTGAGCACGAGCAGGGGCAGCGACAGCAGCTTCACCAGCGGCTTGACCAGCCAGTTCACCACCCCGAAGACGATCGCTACGAGGATGAGGGTGAGGGCTTTGTGGCCGGTGTCGTCACCGGTGAGCGTGATGTTGCCCACGAGCCAGATGGCCACCAGCAGGGCCCCGGCGTTCGCGAGCGTCTTGACGACGAAGTTCAACATGGCTGAGATCGTCGCAGAAGCGACGGCGCAGGCACAGGGATGAGAGGGAGCGGCCACGTGAAGGTGTTCCGGCTGGACGATCTGGAGGCCGAGCGAGCCGCCAACGACGGCGCGTACCTCAGCTTCCTGCGCGAGCGGCACATGTCCGCCGGGCTCTACGCCCTGCGGGCCGGGGAACTCGACCCGCAGAAGCCGCACGCACAGGACGAGGTCTACCTGGTCGTGAGCGGCCGTGCGCTGATCACCGTGGGGGAGGAGACGACACACGTCGCACGCGGCAGTGTGGTCTACGTCCCGGCCGGCACGCCGCACCGCTTCCACCACGTCACCGAGGACCTGAAGGTCCTGGTGGTCTTCTCGCCCCCGGAGGCCTGACGACCGCCGCCCCGACTTCCCCGTAGGGGAAGGGTCAGGGACGGATGGGGACCGTGAGCCCTCCGCAGGGGCCGCCGCGAGCCCTAGCCTGGGAGCAGAAGGACGACAAGAAGGAGGAAACGGTGAAGCTTTTCGAGGGCCTGCCCTGGTGGGTCAAGTGGATCGCGGTGCCGGTGATCGCGATCGTGGTCTTCGGCGGCATGATTGCCAGCGCCATCGGGTTCCTGTTCTGGCTGCTGTTCAAGGTGCTGGTCTTCGTGGCGCTGGTCGGCGGCCTGGTGTACCTGGTCAAGAAGTTCACCTCCTCCTCGTCCGACTCCCGCGACAAGTGGTGACCCGGTGGGGCCCGGTCACCGGGTCCCACGGCGGCCGCGCCGCCCAGTCCTTCGGCCGGACGCGCTCCTCGAGACGACCAGAGGACCGGTCGTCGTGACACCCCCTGGTGCTGGTCGTCGTGGACCCGCTAGCGTTGAGGCACCTTTGCAAACGCGGGAGCTCGGAGCACCGGGCTGAGAGGGCGCTGACCGGCCGAGGGCCACCCGCTGCGCCGACCGCTGAACCTGTTACCGGGTAATGCCGGCGTAGGGAGTGGGTCTCATGACCGATCAGGACGCACGCGCGCGCGAAATCGGCTGGCACAAGGGCTATGTGACCGGGTCCCGCCCGGACATCCGCGTGCCCGTCCGCCGGGTGCACCTGACCAACGGCCGGGACGTGACGCTGTACGACACGTCCGGCCCGTACACCGATCCGAACATCACCACCGACGTCCGCCGCGGCCTCCCGCCGCTGCGTGAGAACTGGATCGCCGCCCGCGGCGACACCGAGGAGTACCCCGGGCGCCCCGTCCGCCCCGAGGACGACGGGATCAAACACACCGCGCCGCGCGGCGGCCTGCGCAACCTGGACGCCGTCTTCCCCGGCCGCCCGCGCCTGCCGCGGCGAGGCCGCCCGGGGCAGCCGGTGACCCAACTGGCGTACGCGCGGCGGGGCGAGATCACCCCGGAGATGGGGTACGTCGCGATCCGCGAGGGCGTCTCTCCCGAGGTCGTCCGGGAGGAGATCGCGGCGGGACGCGCCGTGCTGCCGGCGAACGTCAACCACCCGGAGATCGAGCCGATGATCATCGGTAAGCGGTTCCTGGTGAAGGTCAACGCCAACATCGGCAACTCGGCGGTCACCTCCTCCATCGAGGAGGAGGTCGACAAGATGACCTGGGCCACCCGCTGGGGCGCCGACACGGTCATGGACCTGTCCACCGGCCGCAACATCCACACCACGCGCGAATGGGTGCTGCGCAACTCCCCCGTCCCGATCGGGACCGTCCCGCTCTACCAGGCCCTGGAGAAGGTCGACGGCAGGGCCGAGGAACTGACCTGGGAGATCTACAAGGACACGGTCGTCGAACAGGCCGAGCAGGGCGTCGACTACATGACGGTGCATGCCGGCGTGCTGCTGCGGTACGTCCCGCTGACCGCCCGCCGCAAGACCGGCATCGTCTCCCGCGGCGGCTCGATCATGGCGGCCTGGTGCCTCGCGCACCACAAGGAGAGCTTCCTCTACGAGAACTTCGAGGAGCTCTGCGAGATCCTCGCCGCCTACGACGTCACGTACTCCCTTGGCGACGGTCTGCGACCGGGCTCCATCGCCGACGCCAACGACGAGGCGCAGTTCGCGGAGTTGCGCACGCTCGGGGAGCTCAACACCGTCGCCAAGCGGCACGGCGTGCAGACCATGATCGAGGGGCCGGGGCACGTCCCCATGCACAAGATCAAGGAGAACATCGACCTGCAGCAGGAGATCTGCGAGGAGGCGCCGTTCTACACCCTCGGCCCGCTGACCACCGACATCGCGCCCGCCTACGACCACATCACCTCCGGTATCGGCGCCGCGATGATCGCCTGGTGGGGCACGGCCATGCTCTGCTACGTCACCCCCAAGGAGCACCTGGGCCTGCCCGACCGCGACGACGTCAAGACCGGCGTGATCACCTACAAGATCGCCGCCCACGCCGCCGACCTCGCCAAGGGCCACCCCGGCGCCCAGGAATGGGACGACGCCCTGTCCGACGCCCGCTTCGAGTTCCGCTGGGAGGACCAGTTCAACCTGGCCCTCGATCCGGACACGGCACGGGCCTTCCACGACGAGACGCTCCCGGCGGAGCCGGCCAAGACCGCGCACTTCTGCTCCATGTGCGGGCCGAAGTTCTGCTCCATGAAGATCAGTAGAAGCATCACGGAGCGGTTCGGCGGTGACACGGACGCCACCCCGGAGGAGATCGAGGCCGGAATGCTGGAGAAGTCCAAGGAGTTCGCCGCCTCGGGCAACCGCGTCTACCTGCCTGTCGCCGACTGACCCGCACGACAGGACGGGTCCGCGACCGCACGGTGAGTCGCGGGCCCGTCAGTCCGGTCTGTGCTCCGGGCCGCCGAAGTCGGGGCTGGAGAAGTCGGGGCTGGAGAAGTCCGGGCTCGTGAAGTCCGGGCTGGTGAAGCGGTCGCCCGGTTCGGGGGAGGACTCGGGGCCGGGGCTGGAGAAGTCGGGGCGGGAGTAGCCGAGGCGCGGCATCCGCGCATTGCCTCCGGTGCTCGCCGACGGTGCGGCGGGGGCCGCGCCGGCGGCCTTGGCGAGGGCGTCGTCGAGAAAGGGCTGCAGCCCCCGCTCCACCAGCGCCCGGCGCCACTGTTCGCGGGCGAGCGCGACGTCGGGCGGTTCCTCGCCGGCAGGGTCGTGAAGGGCGGTCGAGCCGTTGCGCAGCGCGGTGAACAGCAGTCCGGCCATGCCGATGACGGCGCCGCAGGCGGCGACGCCCGCGAAGAGCCAGCCGGCCTGCCGCAGCGGCGGGGCGATCGCCGGCTCGGGGTGTCCGAAGCGCAGGGCGTACCCGAGCACGAGGAAGATGACGGCCGCCGTGCCCGCCAGGATCGGCGTGAGCACGGCGACGACGGCGAACAGCCCGGCCCCCGGGCCGTCCGCGGCGACCGGGGCCGCCGCGGCCGCGTAGCCGAGTCGGGGCACGGCGGCGGTGCGGGTCGCGCGGCGCTGCTCCGTGCGGGCCTCGCGGATCTTGACGAACTGCTCGTACTCGGGCGCGGCACGCGCCGAGATGGACTCGGCCGCGTTGAGCGCCATGGTGCGCAACTGCTCGGCGTTGAGGCGGTTGCGTGCGCCGGCGAGGGCGGCCCGCGTGCCCTCCGAGCGCAGAGCCGTGTCGAGGGCGCGCTCGAACTCCGGGCGGTCCTCGGTCAGCAGGTGTGGAGCGCTGTTCATGTGCATCCCCCGATGCTCCGTCTCCGGCTCCTCCCGGGGTTCACGAAGGACGAAGGTCCGGTCCGGCTGGGCGGAAGCGGAGGAGAAGCTGCCTACGGATATCCCGATGGTACGGCCCGGAGGTGACGCGGTGACAGAGTGTTTCCGGAAAAGGGGGGCTTCGGGGCCTACAAGGGCAGCTGGGCGACGAGGAGTCTGCCGTCCATGGTCACCCCGCCGTCCATGGCCACGGCCAGGTCCCGCGCGTACACGTGCGGCCCCTCGACGACCGCGGTGCGGTCCGGCTGCTCGGCGCCGGGTTCGCCGCCGGGCTCGCCGAGCAGGTAGGGGATGGGGCTGTGGCCGTGCACGACGCGGTGTCCGCCGTAGGTGTCCAGCAGTTCGCGGGCGGCCTGTGGCCCGGACTCGCCGCGGAAGGCGAAGCGCCGGGTGAACTTGCGGAACAGCTCCCAGCACTCTTCGGCGTCGCCGCGCTGCAGGATGCCGGTGACGGCGTCGTTCATCGCGTCGATGGTGGTGCCGTACTCGAGGTAGGCGGTGGTGTCGGAGTGCAGCAGCAGGTGGCCGTCGGTGAGGGCGGCCGCGTCCAGCCGGGACATCCAGGCGATGTGGTGGTCCTGCAGCCGCTCCATGTCGCTGGTCTGGCCGCCGTTGAGACGCCAGACGGCGAGGAAGGATGCGGTGCCGGCCGCGGAGTTGACCGGGGTGTCGCCGAAGCGGTGGGCGCCGAGCAGCAGCAGTTCGTGGTTGCCCATGAGGGCTCTGGCGTAGCCGCCGGCCGCGGCGGCCTCCGCGGACAGCTGCATGACGAGCTCGATCACGCCGATGCCGTCGGGGCCGCGGTCTGTGAAGTCGCCCAGGAACCACAGGCGGGCGTTGCCGGCCGCCCAGTGGCCCTCGGCGTCGATCAGGCCGGTCGCGTGCAGGGCCTCGCGCAGCCGGTCCAGGTAGCCGTGGACGTCGCCGACGACGTAGAGCGGGCCCAGCGCCCGGGTGTCGGCCGCGGCGATCACGGGCAGGTCCCGCTGCGTGGGCGTGTACTCCGGCGGCGTGGCCTGCTCGCCGATCATGATCGCTTCGTGCCCGGCCGGATGCCCGGCCGGGGCCCCCGCGGTATCGGCCGGGTGCGCCGACGGCATCACGGGCCCAGCGTGCGCCACTGCCTCCGCGGGGTCCTGAGACCAGCCGTACGAGGTACCGGGCATGGGTCCTTGACCTGCCCCCTGAGTCATCGACCCCTCCACCGTCGCGCCACCATCCGCCCATCATAGGAATGAGGATGTCGCGGCGTGACACACCTGCTCATAGCGATGTCATCCAGTGCGGACAAATCCCCCCGGGACGGGCTCTTCCCACCCCGGGGCGTCTGTTCCTATCCCCCCGCGGGTCCGCGGGGCGGGCTCACGGTGGTGCGTTGCGGGCGCCGTTGGGAGGAGGTGCGGACGATCAGGTCGGTCGGCATGACCTGCTGCACCGGTCGGCCCGTGTCCACCCCTTCGATGGCGTCGATGAGGAGTTGGACGACCGCGGTGCCGATCCGCCCCGGTTTGAGGGAGAGGGTGGTGATCGGTGGCTCGGTCGTGGCGTACACCAGGCTCTCGCTGCAGCAGACGAGCAGGAGGTCGTCGGGTACGCGCAGCCCGTAGCGGCGGGCGGCGGCCAGCAGGTCGGTGCCGTTGGGGTCGAAGAGGCCGTAGACCGCGTCGGGGCGGTCGGGCCGGGCGAGCAGGCGGTCCGCGGCGACGGCGCCGGCGCACGGGTCGTGGGCGGGGTAGGCCTCGACGACGGGTTCCTGACCGATGCCCTCGCACCAGGTGAGGTAGGCGGCGGTGGACAGCCGGGTGTAGGTGTCCGTGCTGGTACCGGTGAGCAGGCCGATCCTGCGCGCCCCGGCCTCCGCGAGGTGTTCCAGGATGCCGAGCACGGCAGCCTCGTGGTCGTTGTCGACCCAGGCGTGGACGGGCAGGCTGCCGGTCGGGCGGCCGTCGCTGACCACGGGGATGCCCTGCCGCACCAGTTCGGTGACCACGGTGTCGTGCTCGGACGGGTCGATCACGACCGTGCCGTCCAGTGCGACGTTGCTCCAGACGTCGTGCCGGGAGGAGGCCGGCAGGATGACCAGCGCGTAGCCGCGCGCCAGCGCGGCCGAGGTGGCGGCCCTGGCCATCTCGGCGAAGTAGGCGAACTCCGTGAAGGTGAAGGGCTCTTCCCCGTATGTCGTCACGGTCAGGCCGATCAGCCCGGACCTGCCGGTGCGCAGCGTGCGGGCGGCGGCGGAGGGGCGGTACCCCAGCCGGTCGGCGACCTCGCGGACGTGACGGCGGGTGGCGTCGGGCAGCCGGCCCTTGCCGTTGAGCGCGTCGGAAACGGTGGTGATCGAGACCCCGGCCGCGGCGGCCACGTCCCTGATGCCGGCCCGCTCCAGCCGGCGTCCGACGGGCCGGCTCGCCTGGTGCTTCCCTGCTGCTGTCATGGCGTGGTGATAGTAGGGGGGCGGTTGATCCGCTCGCGGGAAGCCCGTGAGGGCGTTGACAGATACCTCTCACCGCCAACGGTGCCGTGCGTGGGCGGAAAAAGCGCAGGTGAAGGCCGGTGGCTACGGCAGTTCGCAGCTCGGCCGCGGGGTGCCGGCCACCCCGCGGGCCCGGGACTGCGCGCCCGTCAACTCACTCCTAAGAGGGATGCGCGCCACCGCGCACGCCACCTGCGCACAGCGCGTGGCAGCGCCCGTTCCGCGCCGCGCGAGCCCCTGCGGCGAACCCGTGTGCCGGAAGGCCTCCCCCGGCCGGGCGGGCGCTCGTATGGTGTGGGGCATGAGCCCCAAACTGCGCCGCGAACTGGACGGCATCCCCACGTACAAGCCGGGCAGACCCCCGGCCGTGGAAGAGGGAGTGACGGCTTACAAGCTGTCCTCCAACGAGAACCCGTACGCGCCGCTGCCTGGTGTCCTGGAGGCGGCCACCGCCGCCGCGGGCAACTGCAACCGCTACCCGGACATGGCCTGCACGGCCCTCCACACCGAACTGGCGCACCGCTTCGGCGTGCCGGTGGAGCACATCGCGACAGGCACCGGATCGGTCGGTGTCGCGCAGCAGTTGGTGCAGTCGACCGCGGGACCGGGCGACGAGGTGATCTACGCCTGGCGGTCCTTCGAGGCTTATCCGATCATCACCCAGGTCAGCGGCGCGGCCTCGGTGCCGGTGCCGCTGGACGCGGACGAGGCCCACGACCTGGACGCCATGGCCGCGGCGATCACCGAGCGGACGCGGCTGGTCTTCGTCTGCAACCCCAACAACCCCACCGGTACGGTGGTCCGCCGCGCCGCGCTGGAGCGCTTCCTCGACCGCGTCCCGCAGGACGTGCTGGTCGTGCTGGACGAGGCGTACAGGGAGTTCATCCGTGACCCCGAGGTGCCCGACGGCGTGGAGGTGTACCGCGACCGCCCCAATGTGGCGGTGCTGCGCACCTTCTCCAAGGCGTACGGGCTCGCCGGCCTTCGGGTGGGGTTCGCCATCGCGCACGAGCCGGTCGCCGCGGCGCTGCGCAAGACGGCCGTCCCCTTCGGCGTGAGCCAGCTCGCCCAGGACGCGGCGGTGGCCTCGCTGCGTGCGGAGGCCGCGCTGCTGCAGCGGGTCGACGCGCTGGTCGGCGAGCGCACCCGGGTGTTCGACGGGCTGACCGCACAGGGCTGGACGGTGCCGGAGACGCAGGCCAACTTCGTGTGGCTGCGGCTGGGGGAGCGCACCGCCGACTTCGCCGCGGCGTGCGAGCGGGCCGGCGTCACCGTCCGCCCGTTCGCGGGGGAGGGCGTGCGGATCACCGTTGGCGAGGAGGCCGCCAACGACGTCCTCCTGCGGACGGCGGAGGCCTTCCGCAAGGAGCTGTAGCCGTCGTGAGGCACGGGGCGTCCGCAGTGTCCCGAGTGCCGTAGGCCGTCCTGGCCCGCCCGTTTTCGCCCCTTCCCACCCCCCGGTGTGAGGGGGCGAAAACGTGTGCGGCATACTGAGCTTGTGAATGCGTTCACTTTCACAAGCGCACCAGGATAGGAGGCGTGGCGTGGACCTGGCATTGGACTCCGTCGCCGTCGCGCGCTGGCAATTCGGCATCACGACCGTCTACCACTACCTTTTCGTACCCCTCACGATCTCCCTCGCCGCCCTGACCGCGGGCCTCCAGACGGCCTGGGTGCGTACGGGCAAGGAGAAGTACCTCAGGGCGACCAAGTTCTGGGGCAAGCTCTTCCTGATCAACATCGCCATGGGTGTGGCCACCGGCCTGGTCCAGGAGTTCCAGTTCGGCATGAACTGGTCGGACTACTCGCGCTTCGTCGGCGACGTGTTCGGCGCCCCGCTCGCCTTCGAGTCGCTCATCGCCTTCTTCTTCGAGTCCACCTTCATCGGCCTGTGGATCTTCGGCTGGGACAAGCTGCCGCAGAAGATCCACTTGGCCTGCATCTGGCTGGTCTCGCTGGGCACGATCCTGTCCGCGTACTTCATCCTCGCCGCGAACTCCTGGATGCAGCACCCGGTCGGCTACCGGTACAACAAGGCCACCGGCCGCGCCGAGCTCACCGACTTCCTGGCTGTGATCAGCCAGAAGACCACCCTCGTCGTGGTCTTCCACACACTGACCGCGGCCTTCCTGACCGGTGCCGCCTTCATGATCGGCATATCGGCCTACCACCTGGCCCGGCGCAAGCACGTCGCCGTCATGAAGACCTCCCTGCGCCTCGCCCTGGTCACCGCCGTCGTCGCCGGCCTGCTGACAGCGATCAGCGGTGACCGGCTGGGCAAGGTCATGTACGAGCAGCAGCCGATGAAGATGGCCGCTGCCGAGGCCCTGTGGGACGGCGAGGCCCCGGCTCCGTTCTCGATCTTCGCCTACGGCGACGTCGACAAGGGCCACAACAGCGTGGCCGTCGAAGTGCCCGGCCTGCTCTCCTTCCTCGCCCACGACGACTTCGACTCGTACGTCCCCGGCATCAACGACGTGAACAAGGCCGAGCAGGAGAAGTACGGTCCCGGCGACTACCGCCCCAACATCCCGGTCGCCTACTGGGGCTTCCGCTGGATGATCGGCTTCGGCATGACCTCCTTCACGGTCGGCCTGGCGGGACTCTGGCTCACCCGCCGCAGGTTCTGGCTCGCCGAGCACCGGCGCACCGCCGACGACGAGCCGCCGCACCTGATGCTCACCAGGAACCGAGCCCTCTCCCCCGGCCTGTCCCGCTGGTACTGGCGGATCGGCCTGCTCACCATGGGCTTCCCGCTGATCGCCAACTCCTGGGGCTGGATCTTCACCGAGAACGGCCGCCAGCCATGGGTCGTGTACGGGCTGCTGCGCACCGAGGACGCCGTCTCACCCGGCGTCTCCACCGCCGAGATGCTCACCTCGCTGATCGTGCTCACCACGCTCTACGCGGTCCTCGCGGTCGTCGAGGTCAAGCTCCTGGTCAAGTACGCCAAGGCCGGGCCGCCCGAGCTCACCGAGGCAGACCTCGAACCCCCCACGAAGATCGGCGGCGACGCCGACCGCCCGATGGCCTTCTCGTACTAGGGAGAGACGGCATGCAACTCCACGACGTCTGGTTCGTCCTCATCGCCGTCCTGTGGACCGGCTACTTCTTCCTCGAGGGCTTCGACTTCGGCATCGGCGTCCTCACCCGGCTGCTCGCCCGCGACCGCCCCGAGCGGCGGGTGCTGATCAACACCATCGGGCCGGTCTGGGACGGCAACGAGGTCTGGCTGATCACCGCCGGCGGCGCCACCTTCGCCGCCTTCCCCGAGTGGTACGCGACCCTCTTCTCCGGCTTCTACCTGCCGCTGCTGGTGATCCTGCTCTGCCTGATCGTCCGGGTGGTCTCCTTCGAGTACCGCGCCAAGCGCGCCAGTGAACGCTGGCAGACCGCGTGGGAGCAGGCCATCTTCTGGACCTCCCTGATCCCCGCGTTCCTGTGGGGCGTGGCGTTCGCCAACCTCGTGCACGGGGTGGAGATCGACGCCTCCGGTGAGTACATCGGCGGGGTCCGCGATCTGCTCGGCCCCTACGCCCTGCTCGGCGGTCTCGTCACGCTCAGCCTCTTCACCTTCCACGGCGCGGTCTTCGCGGCGCTGAAGACCCTCGGCGACATCCGCGCCCGCGCCCGCCGCTTCGCCACCCGGGCCGGAGCGGTCACCGCGGTGCTCGCCGTCGCCTTCCTGGCCTGGACGCAGGGCAACGGCGGGGACGCCCGCAGCCTGGTGGCGGCGGCGGTCGCCGTGGCGGCGCTGCTGGCCGCGCTGGGCGCCAATCAGCGGGGCCGCGAGGGCTGGGCGTTCGCGTTCTCCGGGATCACCGTCATCGCCACGATGGTGATGTTCTTCCTGGTGCTCTTCCCGGACGTCATGCCCTCCACGCTGAACCCGGCATGGAGCCTGACGGTGGAGAACGCCTCCTCGACCCCGTACACGCTGAAGATCATGACCTGGTGCGCCGGGATCGGGGCTCCGCTGGTCGTGCTCTACCAGGGCTGGACGTACTGGGTGTTCCGCAAGCGGATCGGCACCCAGCACATAGCCGAAGCGCACTGACCCGTACAGAGGAGCTGTTTCACGTGAAACCCGTCGACCCCCGGCTCCTGAGGTACGCCCGCGCGACCCGTGTGTTCCTCGCCGTCTCCGTCCTTCTCGGTCTCGCCGGTGCGGGTCTGGTCATCGCCCAGGCGATGCTCCTCGCGGAGATCGTCGTCGGGGGTTTCCAGCACGGCCTCGACGCCGGAGCGCTGCGCACCCCCCTGCTGCTGCTCGCCGGTGTCGCGGCCGGCCGGGCGGCCGTCTCCTGGCTCACGGAGCTGTGCGCGCACCGCGCCTCCGCCGCCGTGAAGTCGCAACTGCGCACGCGGTTGCTGGAGCACGTCACCGCCCTGGGCCCGGCGGGGCTCACCGAGCGCCGGACCGGGGAGCTCACCACGCTCGCGACGCGGGGGATCGACGCCCTGGACGGCTACTTCGCCCGCTATCTGCCCCAGCTGGGCCTGGCCGTCGTGGTGCCGGCCGCCGTCCTCGCCCGCATCGTCACCGAGGACTGGATCTCCGCGCTCACCATCGCGCTGACCCTCCCCCTCATCCCGGTCTTCATGATCCTCATCGGCTGGGCCACCCAGACCCGCATGGACCGTCAGTGGCAGCTCCTCGCCCGGCTGTCCGGCCACTTCCTCGACGTCGTGGCGGGCCTTCCCACCCTCAAGGTCTTCGGCCGGGCCAAGGCGCAGGCCGAGTCGATCCGCGCCATCACCGCCGAGCACCGGCGTGCGACGATGCGCACGCTGCGCATCACCTTCCTGTCCTCCTTCGCCCTGGAACTGCTCTCCACCATCTCCGTCGCCCTGGTCGCCGTCGGCGTCGGCATGCGGCTGGTGCACGGCGAACTCGACCTCTACACCGGTCTGGTCATCCTCGTCCTGGCGCCCGAGGCCTACCTGCCGCTGCGTCAGGTGGGAGCCCACTACCACGCGGCCGCCGAGGGGCTCTCCGCGGCCGACGAGGTCTTCGCCGTACTGGAGACCGCGCCGCCGCGGCGCGGCACGGCCCCGGCCCCCGACCTGCGGACCGCGGTCGTCGAACTGGACGGGGTCGCCGTCGACGGCCGCCTCGGTCCGGTCTCCCTGCGCGTCTCCCCCGGCGAGACGATCGCGGTCACGGGCCCCAGCGGGATCGGCAAGAGCACCCTGCTCTCCGTGCTGCTGGGCTTCACCGAGCCGACGTCGGGACGGGTCCTGGCCGGCGGCACCGAGCTCGCCGCCCACGACCCGGCCGGCTGGCACCGGCAGATCGCGTGGGTGCCCCAGCGGCCCCATCTGTTCGCCGGGACCATCGCCGAGAACGTACGCCTGACTCGGCCGCACGCGAGCCCGGCCGAAGTCCGCGCCGCGCTCCGGGACGCCGGCGCCCCTGACCTGGACCCCGCACGGGCGGTCGGCGAGGGCGGGGCCGGGCTCTCCGCCGGACAGCGGCAACGGGTCGCGCTGGCCCGGGCGTTCCTCGCCGACCGGCCGCTGCTGCTGCTCGACGAGCCCACGGCGGCCCTGGACGGGGAGACCGAGGCGGCGGTGGTCGACGCCGTCCGCAGGCTCGCGGTCGGCCGCACGGTGCTGCTCGTGGTGCACCGCCCGGCGCTGCTCGCCGTGGCGGACCGCACGGTACGGCTCGACGGCCGCCCGCGGCGTGGCGTGCCGGCCGCGGCGGCACGCCCCGCCCGGGCCGAGGCCGCGGCGACCGCCCCCGAACCCCTCGGCGCGGCCCACGTCGTCGCTCCGCCCGCGTCGTCCAGGGCCTGCGCGCCGCTGACCCGGGTGCGCCGGATCGCCGCACCCCTGCGCCCGCGGTTCGCCCTCGCACTCCTGCTCGGTGCCCTTGCCCTGCTGAGCGCCGTCGGCCTGATGGCGACCTCGGCCTGGCTGATATCCCGGGCCTCCCAGCAGCCGCCCGTCCTGTACTTGATGGTCGCGGTCACCGCGACCCGGGCCTTCGGCATCGGCCGCGCGGTCTTCCGCTACGCCGAGCGCCTGGTCTCCCACGACGCCGTCTTCCGCGCCCTCGCCGACCTCAGGGTCACCGTGTACGGCCGGCTGGAGCGGCTCGCGCCCGCCGCACTGCGGGACACCCGGCGCGGCGACCTGCTCTCCCGCCTGGTCGCCGACGTGGACGGCCTGCAGGACTACTTCCTGCGCTGGCTGCTCCCGGCCGGCGCCGCCGTGCTCACCGGCACCGCGGCGGCCCTCTTCACCGCGTGGCTGCTGCCCGTCGCCGGGGCGGCCCTGGCGATGGGACTGCTCGCCGCCGGCGCGGCCGTGCCGGCCGCCTCGGCCGCCCTCGCCCGGCGCGCCGAACGCGCCCTCGCCCCCGCCCGCGGCGAACTGGCCGCCCAGGTGGTCGAGGTGCTCACCGGCACCGCGGAACTCACCGTCGCCGGGGCACTGCCGGCGCGCCGCGCCACAGCGACCGGGACGGACCGCGTCCTCACCCGGCTCGCGGCCCGCTCGGCGGCCGGCGCGGGCCTCGGGGCCGGGCTCGGCGCCCTGATCAGCGGACTCACCGTCACCGTCTGCGCGTGGGCGGGCCTGCGGGCGGTGGCCGCCGGGGGACTGTCCGGCATCGAGCTCGCCGTCGTCGTACTCACTCCGCTCGCCGCCTTCGAGGCGGTGGCGGCCATGCCGCTCGCGGCCCAGTACCGGCAGCGCAGCGTGCAGGCGGCGCGGCGCGTGTACGACGTGCTCGACGCACCGGAGCCCGTACGGGAGCCGGAACGCCCCGCGCCCGCCCCCACCGGGCCCCATCCCCTGGTACTGCGCGGGCTCACCGCCCGCCATCCGGGGCAGGCACGGCCCGCGCTGGACGGCGTCGGCCTGGAACTGACCCCGGGCCGCCGGATCGCCGTCGTCGGCCCCTCCGGATCGGGCAAGACGACCCTCGCCCACGTCCTGCTGCGGTTCCTGGACGTCGAGGCGGGCACCTACAGCCTGGCCGGCACCGACGCCACCGCCCTGGACGGCGACGCGGTGCGCCGCATGGTCGGCCTGTGCGCCCAGGACGCGCACGCCTTCGACAGCACGGTCCGGGAGAACCTGCGACTGGCCCGACCCGGCGCGGACGACGCGGAACTGCGGAAGGCGCTCGCCGCGGCCCGGCTCGACCTGGACCTCGACCTCCCGGTCGGCGAGCACGGCACCCGCCTGTCCGGCGGCCAGCGCCAGCGGCTGGCGCTGGCCCGAGCGCTGCTCGCCGACTTCCCCGTCCTGGTGCTCGACGAGCCGGCCGAACACCTCGACCTCGCCACTGCGGACGCCCTGACCGCCGATCTGCTGGCCGCGACCACGGGCCGGACGACCGTGCTGATCACCCACCGCCTCACCGGTCTGGAGGAGGTCGACGAGATCCTGGTCCTGGACCTCGGCCGGGTGGTCCAGCGCGGTACGCACCACGAACTGGCCGCGGCCGACGGACCGTACCGCCGGGGCCTGGAACGCGAGCGCGCGGCCGAAGCACCGGGCGCGCCGGAGCCGGAGTCGATCACGGCGTAGGACGCGGCACCGCCATAGGCTCGCCGTATGGCAGAACCACTGGCCAAGCTGCTGGAGGCCGTCGGCTCGGTCACCTCCGCGCTGCTGGCGGACGAACAACCGGGCGACGACGCGCTCGACGTCGTGGCCGAGCAGGCCCGCGCCCTCGTGGCGGCCGATGCGGGGCTGGTGATGCTGCCGACCGTCGAGGGGGGCCTTGAGGTGGTCGCCGTCTCGGCCGAACAGCCCGCGGGCCTGGTGGGCACGGTGCTCGAGGCGGACAGCCCAACCGTGGCGCCGTTGCTGGCCGGCGAGCCGGTGTTCGTGGAGGACGCCTCGACCGACGACCGGATGACCACGGCCATCGCCCCGCGCTTCGGTGCCTTCATGATGCTGCCGCTGCAGAGCAGTGGCCATGTGATGGGCGCGCTCGCGCTGCCCAGGGCCCACGGGGCGCCGGGCTTCAGCGAGGACGAGCGCTTTGTCGCCACCCAGTTCGCGGCGCAGGCGGCGCTGGCCCTGCTGCTCGCCGCCGCCCAGCGCGACCGCAACCGGCTCGCCGTCTACGAGGAGCGCGACCGGATCGCCCGCGACCTGCACGACCTGGTCATCCAGCGGCTCTTCGCGACGGGCCTGATGCTCCAGGGCGCCCGGCGCAAGGCGCTGCCGCCCGACGCCGAGGAGGGCATCGCGCACGCGGTCGAGGAGCTGGACGCCACCATCCAGGAAGTGCGGACGGCGATCTTCGCGCTGCAGCAGGAGCCGCGGGACGAGCCACCGTCGGGTCTGCGCGCCCAGGTGCTGCGCGAGACCGGCTCCGCCGCGCGCGGCCTCGGCTTCCCGCCCTCCGTCCGCTTCGTCGGACCCGTCGACCACCGGGTCGGGGCACTGAGCGCCCGCAACGTCGTGGCGGCGCTGCGCGAGGCGCTGTCCAACGTGCAGCGGCACGCGGGCGCCACTTGGGTGGAGGTGGTGCTCGACGCCACCGCCGTGCTCGCCGACGGCCGCGAGGGGGTGCGCCTCATCGTCTCCGACGACGGCGTCGGCATCCCCGAGACCGGTCGGCGCAGCGGCCTGCGCAACCTCGCCCGCCGCGCGGAGTCGCTGGGCGGCGAGTCCACCTTCGGGCCGGGGCCGGACGGCAGGGGCACCACGCTCGCCTGGGAAGCGCCCCTGTGAGCCGGCCGGCCGGCCGGGGTCAGCGGGCGGCGGCGAGGATCCGCTCGATGACGCGGGCCACGCCGTCCTCCTCGTTGGCGGTGGTGTGGTGCGTCGTGGCGGCCAGTACGTCGGGGTGGGCGTTGGCGACGGCGTAGGAGGTGCCCGCCCACGACAGCATGGCGAGGTCGTTGGGCATGTCCCCGAAGGCCACCACCTCCTCGGCGGAGATCCCGAGGTCCGCGCAGCAGCGCGCGAGCGTCGTCGCCTTGCTGACCCCGGTGCCGCTGATCTCCAGCAGGGCCGACGGACTGGAGCGGGTGATCTCGGCGTGCTCCCCGGCCACCGCGCGTGCGGTGCGCAGGAAGACGTCCGGGTCGATGGAGGGGTGCTTGGCCAGCAGCTTCAGCACCGGCTGGCCCCGCCCCGCGCCGTTCAGCAGATGTTCCACCGGGGCGATGACCGCGTCGGGTGCGGGGGCGTACGGCGGGTACTCCGGCTCGTAGGCGAAACCTCCGGTCAGCTCGACGGCGAAGGTCGTGCCGGCGACGGCGGTGCGCAGGGCCGCGACGACCGCGAGGGCGTCCCGCGGGTCCAGGGGGTAGGCCGCCAGCAGTCGTCTGCCGCGGTGCAGGTCGTAGACGGCGGCGCCGTTGGCGCATATCGCCATGCCGTGGCCGGC
This sequence comes from Streptomyces sp. ME19-03-3, assembly GCA_033793685.1. Taxonomy (GTDB): domain Bacteria; phylum Actinomycetota; class Actinomycetes; order Streptomycetales; family Streptomycetaceae; genus Actinacidiphila. The sequence continues at coordinate 218,579 of JARAXD010000012.1, forward strand.
GGTGTGCCCGGCCACCACGTCCATCCACCGTGCGGGGCGGCCGGTGACGAAGAAGACCTCGATGCCCGCGGCCTCGGCGTCCGCGAGCGCGGCGATCGTCCGGGCCGAAACGGTCTTGTCGTCGCGCAGGAGCGTGCCGTCCAGGTCGGTGGCGATCAGCCGCGGTGCGGCGGCCGCGAAAGTGGCGTCCGGAATGCGGGGATGCTGGGTGGCTGAGGTCACCGACCCATGGTCCCCCATGCGCGGGCATATGACAGCGGGTGGGTGCGGAGTGCGAGCATCGCCACACTCTGCGTCGCCGTTGTCAGTGCCGGGTGCCACCATCTGGCCATGGCCCTTGTGCGTTGTGAAGAGCAGTACGACCGGGAACCGGTGCTCCTGGCCGAGGCCCTGCCCAGCGTCGTGGACGGCATCCGTCTGGCCGCGCGCGCGGCGATACCCGTCGCCGACCCGGCCCTCGGCATCGCCACGACCTGTGGCCGGTGCGGGTGCGCCGCGTACCGCCATCGGACCGCCGGTGGTCACTGGCTCCTGGTCGAGCCGGGCGACTGGCCGCCGGCCGCCGTACCGGCCGGCCGCCGCTGGCGCGTCGCGGGAGACGGCACCGCGGTCAATCTGCGTGCCGCCGTGCCCTCCGACACCTGCCGGATCAGCCATGTCGACGTCTGTCCCGCGGGCCCGCCGCCCGTGGCGTCACCCGTGCTGCTCGCCCAGTGGCGGCGCAACGCCCGCCGGCTGCTCAACTGAAGCCGGCCCCGCGCCCCGGTCGGGCAGGCCCCCGCGGCGGGGGAGCCACCGTCGAGCCCCGCGTAGGCTCCCTGGCATGAGCCTGCGCCTGAGCACCGTGATCCTTCCCGTCGATCGCTGGCAGGAGGGCGGCCGCGCCACGTGGCAGCGCGCCGAGGAACTCGGCTTCCATGCCGCCTACACCTATGACCACCTCTCCTGGCGCAGCTTCCGGGACGGCCCGTGGTTCGGCGCCCTGCCCACCCTCACCGCCGCCGCCACCGCCACGCACCGCCTGCGCCTGGGCACCCTCGTCACGTCGCCCAACTTCAGGCACCCCGTGACCCTGGCCAAGGAGCTGATCTCGCTGGACGACATATCCGGCGGCCGGATCACCCTCGGTATCGGCGCGGGCGGCAACGGCTTCGACGCCACCGTGCTCGGACAGGAGGCGTGGACCCCGCAGGCGCGGGCGGACCGTTTCGGTGAGTTCGTGCCGCTGCTGGACCGGCTGCTGACCGAAGGCGCGGTCTCGCAGCGCGGGTCGTTCTACTCCGCGCAGGAGGCGCGGAACATCCCCGGATGCGTCCAGCGGCCCCGGCTGCCGTTCGCGGTGGCGGCCACCGGGCCGCGCGGGATGAGGCTGGCCGCCCGGTACGGGCAGGCCTGGGTGACGACCGGTGACCCGAAGCTGTTTGCGGAGGGCACACCGGCGCAGTCCCGGGCGGCGCTGGCCGGGCAGATCGATCGGCTGGGGGCGGCGTGCGCGGAGATCGGACGGGACGTCGCCGACCTGGACAAGATCCTGCTCCACGGCTTCACCCCGGACCGCAACACCCCGCTGCGGTCGGTCGAGGCGTTCGCCGATTTCGCCGGCCGGCACCGGGAGTTGGGCTTCACCGAGATCGTGGTCCACTGGCCCATCGCCGACTCCGACTTCGACGTCGACCCCGCTGTCTTCGAAGCCATCGCCGCCGAGGCCCTCGGGCGACTGAGCTGATCGCCGCGCGCCCCCGACGCGGACATCGCGGCGGGGGCGTCCTCGGCGACTCCCGCCTCATCGCCCTGTTCGCCTCATCGCCTCATCCGCCGGCTCCGGGTCCGGGTCCGGGGCTGCCGGCCGCGCGCGGCCGTGACGGCGTTGATCGCAGCGATCCGCGCGGCGGCCGCCGTCCGGTGGAAAACCGGAGGCAGACCCGAGGCCGCTCGGCAGGTGCCCGCGAACGGTTCTGGACTCCGGGGCGCCCGGAGGGCGCCCACGGCCGGACCCTCGCCCGCTAACCGCAGCCGTGCGGATCCGCAAGTCGGGACGGACCGCGGCGAAAGGGCGGGGCCGTGGCGGCCGGGCGGGGGACGGCTGGGCCACCCGGGTGGTGTTGATCGGAATATCGGCAGCCTCGGGGTGCGGCACCGAGGATTTCGTGCTCACTTCCGCATCATCGGATTAGTCGCTCCCGACTCACCGAAGGAAGTGAAAGGTCATGGCTGCCAACACCCCTGTCAGGACGTTCTGGGACGTCTTCGTGACGCTCCTGCTCAAGATGGCCGCGTACTTCGGCCTGGCCGTCCCCGCGTCGCGTGGCACGGCTCCGGCCGCGCCGCGACCCGAGACCGTCCCCGGTACCCGGTTCCTGCCGACGGCCGAGGCGGTGCGCCACTGGGCACCGGCTCCGCGCACGGAACCGGCACCCCGACCGGTGGCGGTGGGCGCCGCCGCGTCCGGGCCGGGACTCCCCGTCGAACCGGGCGCACGCACACCCGAGGTCCCGCCGTCCCGCACGTCGTCGCACGGTTCCGCCCGCGGTTCGTCGCGTCGCTCGACCCTCCCCACGTCTCTCCCCGCGTCCCTTCCGTCCGCGTTCCCCTCGAACGCTGACGAGTCCGTCGTGCCCGAGCCGTCCCTCGGCTTGGAACCGGCGCTGTGCCTCGGCGCCGCGACGGGCGCCCGCGAACTGTCCCTGCCGCCGACGATGAAGCAGCGCATCCGCGCCGAGGCCCACGGCGCCTCACCGGTGGCCCGCGTACGCACCCGGCCGATCGGCGACGCCGGCCTCGAACCCGCGCTGAGTGACGTGACCGAGGCCCCGGCCCGTGCCCCCCGCCGCCGCGAGTGGGCGCTCTGCGCATGACCGCCGCCGACGTGCGTGACCAGCCGGGACGACGCGCGGCACGGGCCGCATTGACGGTCCGTCAGGATGTCTTCACCCGGCAGTGCCCAAAGGACCGCGCCGAGCGGACCGTCCGAGGCGAGGCGCGGCAGCATCACCGCACCGCCGGACTCGGCGCCCGCCCCACCGTGCGAACCCCCCGGACGACGGACTCACACAAGGCTGCGGCCCGTGGCGCGGAAAGCAGCGGACCCGGCACCGCCCGGCGCAGGACCGCGACAGCGGGCACAAGCTCAGGCAAGAGCAACAGCAACAGCAACAGCACGAGCACGAGCACGAGCACGAGAACGAGGACGAGGATGCCGGAGACGACCCGCGCCACCGTGGCTGTGACGGTCAAGACGACCCGCGCCACCGAGGCTGTGACGGTCACCGCCGGCTCGAACCCGTCCCCTTCCCGGGCCACGAACCGTCCGGTCGCCGGCCCGCCCGCGCGCGACGCCGGCCCGCACCGCCCCACCGGCGCCAACGGCCGGACAGGCGCACCCGCGTACCCGAGTACCGCACACCCGCGAGCAGCGCACCCGGCACATCCGCACACCTGCGCATCGCGCATTCCGCGCCCCCGCACCCCTCACCCCCGTACTCCGCACCAACGCGAGCGCGGCACACGCACGTCCGCGTGCCCGCCCCCCCACGCCCCGGCGCTGCACCACGCGGTACGACCGCTGGATCCGTCCCGTCCGGGTCGGTGACCGGTGGAGTCGATCGCGCTCCCGGATGGCCCTCTGCCTCGGCTGATCCGTGCGACGCGCAGGACAAAACCGGTAAGAAGGACGCCCCGCACCGCCTCCCCTACGGGGGAGTCAACCGCAAGGACTACGCACAACCGCCCCCCAGAGTGACGACGGGACGCGGTCCGCGCCACTAGGTTCGTGGCGTGACTGTGATCGCTACCGAAAGCCTGACGAAGCGGTACCCGAGGGTGACCGCTCTGGACCGGCTCACCGTCGACATCGCGCCCGGCGTGACCGGGTTGGTCGGTGCCAACGGAGCCGGCAAGTCGACCCTGATCAAAATCCTCCTCGGGTTGGCGCCGGCCACGGAAGGCCGGGCCGCCGTCCTGGGCATGGATGTGGCGACGCAGGGCGCGGCGATCCGCGCCCACGTGGGCTACATGCCGGAGCACGACTGCCTGCCCCCGGACGTGTCGGCGACGGAGTTCGTCGTCCACATGGCCCGCATCTCGGGGCTGCCCCCCGCGGCCGCGCGTGAGCGCACCGCGGACACGCTCCGCCACGTCGGCCTGTACGAGGAGCGGTACCGCCCCATGGGCGGCTACTCCACGGGCATGAAGCAGCGGGTGAAGCTGGCCCAGGCACTGGTCCACGACCCCCGGCTGGTGCTGCTCGACGAGCCGACGAACGGCCTGGACCCCGTCGGCCGTGACGACATGCTCGGGCTGATCCGGCGTGTCCACACCGAGTTCGGCATCTCCGTGCTGGTCACTTCGCACCTGCTCGGTGAACTGGAACGCACCAGTGACCACATCGTGGTCATCGACGGTGGCTCCCTCCTGCGCTCCTCCTCCACGAGCGACTTCACGCAGACGACCGCCTCGCTCGCCGTCGAGGTCACCGAGCACGAGGACGAACTGGTGGCGAAGCTGACCGCCACCGGGCTCAACGCGCACGCGGACGGCCGGATGATCATGGTCGACATAGAGGGCGACGAGACGTACGACGCGGTCCGCGACGCGGTCGCGGAGCTCGGCGCCGGCCTGGTGCGCATGGAGCAGCACCGGCACCGCATCGCCGAGATCTTCCGGGGAGGGAACGAGCATGACGCAGCTTGAGGGCAGGCCGCCCGCCGCAGACGTGATCCACGACATCGGTTACCGGCACTACGACGGTCCGCGCCTGGGCCGGGGCTACGCGCGCAAGTCGCTGTACGTCCAGAGCCTGCGCGGCGCGTACGGGCTCGGCCGTTCGGCGAAGTCCAAGGTGCTGCCGATGATCCTGCTGGCCGTGATGTGCGTGCCGGCCGGGATCATGGTCGCGGTGGCGATCGGCACCAAGGCGACCAAGCTGCCGATCGAGTACACCCAGTACGCGGTCATCATGCAGGCGGTCATCGGCCTCTACCTGGCGGCGCAGGCCCCGCAGGCCGTCTCGCTCGACCTGCGGTTCAAGACGACCCCGCTGTACTTCTCCCGTCCGATCGAGGCGGTCGACTACGTCGCGGCGAAGTTCGCGGCGCTCACCACGGCGCTGTTCATCCTCACCGGGGCACCGCTGCTGGTCATGTACATCGGGGCGCTGCTGGCCAAGTTCGACGTCGGCGACCAGAGCGCGGGCTTCGCCAAGGCGATGCTGGCCGCGTTGCTGCTGTCGCTGCTCTTCTCGGGCATCGGCCTGGTCATCGCGGCGCTGACGCCGCGCCGGGGCTTCGGCGTGGCCGCGGTCATCGCGGTCTTCACGCTCTCGTACGGTGCGGTGACCAGCGTGCAGGGCGTCGCCTCGATCAACGGCAACGACGACGTGATCGGCTGGCTGGGCCTGTTCTCGCCGATCACCCTCATCGACGGCGCGCAGACCTGGTGGCTGGGCGCGACATCCAGCTTCCCCACGGGTGCGGGGCCGAAGGACGCGGTCGTCGGCATCGTCTACCTCCTCGTCCTCCTCGCCGTGATCGCCGGCTCCTTCGGCCTGCTGATGCGCCGCTACCGAAAGGCCGTCCTGTCGTGACCACCCTGTCCATCGACCATGTGTCCCGCTGGTTCGGCAACGTCGTCGCCGTCAACGACGTGACGATGACGATCGGCCCCGGCGTCACCGGGTTGCTCGGCCCCAACGGGGCGGGCAAGTCCACCCTGATCAACATGATGGGCGGCTTCCTGGCGCCCTCGGCCGGCACCGTGACCCTCGACGGCGCCACCGTCTGGCGCAACGAGCAGGTGTACCGGCACATCGGCATCGTCCCCGAGCGTGAGGCGATGTACGACTTCCTGACGGCCCGCGAGTTCGTCGTCGCCAACGCCGAACTGCACGGGCTGGCGGATCCGGGGGCGGCGGCGCAGCGCGCCCTGGCCACGGTCGAGTTGGAGTTCGCCCAGGACCGCCCGGTCGCCACGTACAGCAAGGGCATGCGGCAGCGCGCCAAGATGGCGTCAGCGCTGGTGCACGACCCGTCGGTGCTGCTGCTGGACGAGCCCTTCAACGGTATGGACCCGCGGCAGCGGCTGCACCTGATGGACCTGCTGCGGCGGATGGGCGCCGAAGGCCGGACGGTGCTGTTCTCCTCGCACATCCTGGAGGAGGTCGAGCAGCTGGCGAGCCACATCGAGGTCGTCGTCGCGGGCCGGCACGCCGCGTCGGGCGACTTCCGCAAGATCCGCCGGCTGATGACGGACCGGCCGCACCGCTACCTGGTCCGCTCCAGCGACGATCGGGCGCTCGCCGCCGCGCTGATCGCGGACGGGTCCACGGCCGCCATCGAGTTGGACTGGAAGGAGCGGGCGCTGCGTATCCAGGCGATCGACTTCGCCGGTTTCACCGAACTGCTGCCGCGCGTCGCGCGGGAGCGGGGCATCCGGCTCTACACGGTCTCGCCGTCCGACGAGTCCCTGGAGAGCGTCTTCTCCTACCTGGTCACGGCGTAGGCACACGGCTGTAAGGAGCTCCGATGTTCAATTCCACCGTGGCCAGGCTGACCTACCGGGGGCTGCTGGGCCGCCGCCGGGCCCTGGTCCTGTTCGCCCTGCCCGCGCTGCTGATCCTGATCTCCGTGGCGGTGCGGGCGCTGATCGGCGCCGACGACTCCACCGCGAGTTCGGTGCTGGGCGGTTTCGCGCTCGCGACGATGGTGCCGCTGGTCGGCGTGATCGCCGGCACCGGCGCCATCGGGCCGGAGATCGACGACGGCTCGATCGTCTACCTGCTGGCCAAGCCGGTGCGCCGTCCGACGATCATCGTCACGAAGCTGCTGGTCGCCATCGGGGTGTCGGTGGTCTTCTCGGCCGTGCCGACCCTGATCGCCGGTTTCATCCTCAACGGCAACAGCCGGGGCATCGCGGTCGCGTTCACCGCCGCGGCGGCGGTCGCCTCCGTCACCTACGCGGCGATCTTCCTGCTGCTGGGCGTGGTGACCCGGCAGGCCGTGGTGTTCGGCCTGGTCTACGCGCTGATCTGGGAGTCGTTGATCGGCAGCCTGGTGCCGGGGGCGCGCACACTGAGCGTGCAGCAGTGGGCCCTGGCGCTGGCCCAGAAGATCGCCGGTGAGGACACGGTCACCTCGGACGTGGGGCTGCCGCTCGCGGTGGTCCTGCTGGTCGGCGTCACCCTCGTCGCGACGGTCTACGCAGGGCAGCGGATGCGGTCGCTGACGCTGGCCGGCGAGGAGTGATCGTTCCGGCCTAGGCCGTGTCGTCACATGAGCGGCGGCCGCCCGGAGGGCGGGCCCCGCGGCTCCCCCGGCTCCGCCGGGGGTGCCCCCAGGTGCGGTGCATCGCAAGGCGGAGAGTCGTCCTCG